>NC_015713.1:0-1248168 GCF_000237205.1 Simkania negevensis Z
AAAAAAAAGCTCATAAGATATGAAAAAATATGAAGATGTTAATTATTTAAATAACGATCTTTCCTAAAGGATGTGATAAAAATTTCAGGATAAAGGATAAACAAATTCTATGCAAACTAGCGTCAAAACGTCGAATCACTCAAAAATCTATCTTTTTCTTATTCTACTCTTCGTGTTTTCAGATGTTATTAGCGAAAATTATATATCAATCGCAATCAACACAAGGCCTCAAGTAGAAGAATATGTATTGATTTTATCTCTGTTCGTTCTTCAGATTTGCATAGCTCCCATTCAGGCAGCTTTTTCTGACTACTACTGCAGAAAAAAAAGCTTGTGTATCGCAATAATGTTCTGCTTGATATCATTAATTATTGTAGCTCTTTACAATATCAATATAACACACTTTTTAACTTCGTTAATCATCATAATACTCTTAAAAGGTCTACTAGGAAATATCATTCCTATTTCACTTGCTGCAGTTGCTGATACTCAAAATAAAAACTTTCGTTTTTCATTCGGTGTTATAACTTCTGCATATGCAATCGGCTATATGTTGATGATCTTTGCAAACTTAAAAATTACTACAATCCAAGCAAACTTTCTCGCAATAATATTTCTATTATTAAGCCTCGCCTTATGCATAACTAAATTTAAAGATAGAAGAGATAAAGACCATCCTTCACAAAAGGAAAAAAGAGAGCTTCTTACAAAAGAACATTCTCACTTCTTCTTTGCAATAATAAAATTCGAAGTCATTCTTCTAATAAAAGACCTCAAAAACAAATGTATAGTAAACGGGCTTTTAGCTTTTTTATTATGGGAGGTTTCTCTCTATAGCGTACTGCTATTATATGTAGATTTCAAAATCATTGGATTTGCTGATATAGCTCTAGCTATGATGATAGGTTATTTATTTGGAGTGATAACTTTAAGATTTACAGGTCTTCTATCTAACAAGGTTATGATTCGCATTGCATATGTATTTCAATGTTTTTCCTTAATGCCTTTTATCATGCATTCCCTCTTTAACTTCTCTCATGTTAACTTACACTTATTGACTGGTTGTTATTTTTTTCACGCTTTTGGAAATGCTATGATAGCCCCAACTCTTTTTGCCATGTTTGCAAAACAAACCGAACATCATCAGATGGGAAAAATTTATGGGTTAATTGAATCTACTGACACACTAGCTTTCCTAATTTCATTCTTAACCATTCTAACGCATAAAAGTTTTAATTATAACGTTAATTATATGGTGCTAATTTCTTTCATTTTTGCCCTCATTTCTTGGATTCCATATAAAATTTTCGAAAAGAACAGACCGAAAATAATTCAAACTACTGACACATAAGTCGAAATTGATCTTGCAAAAAAGGTTTAGTGTGAATTTAAAGCTCAACAAAAATTCTACAATTTCTATTTGATTTTTTCTTATCGTAATCTATAATTGAGCCCAAAACAAATAGAATCAATAGCTGTCGGAGAATAATCAAATGAAAAGCGAAGTAGATTTTGACGCTAAGTACTATGCGAAAAATTCAAAGATTCAACTTTCTTTAGCAAGCAAACTTTTAGACGATTATAAATTCAAAAAAAAGGCTAACGTCCTAGATATTGGCTGCGGAGACGGGAGAATTACTGCAGATATTTCTAAAAAGACTTCTGAAGGAAACGTCATCGGAATTGATGCTTCTTTTAATATGATTGAATATGCTCGGGCCCATTTTCCAAAATCTAAATTTTCAAATCTTGAATTCCTGTACGATAGAGCAGAAAACCTTTCATTTTCCAAACAGTTTGATTTGATCGTTTCTTTCAACTGCTTTCAATGGGTTCGATGTTGGAGAGAGACTCTAAACCTTTTATGTAGTTTTTTAAACCCTAAAGGAGAGCTGCTTTTTCTTACATATCCAAGGGAAAACATCTATTATCAACCTTTTGCAAAAGCCTCTGAAAATTATCCAAACTATGTAGATAAAGCTGCTCATAAATCAATGTTTTCTGCAACCGAACTCAGAGAGGCAATTTTAGAAAATGGGTTATATCTAAAAAAATATGAGTCATTCAAATCCACAATATCTTATCAAGATGCTAATGAAATGAAAGAGTTTGTCCGAGCATGGTTAACAAGCTTCATCCCTTTGCCTTCAATTTTACATGAAGAATATCTTGATCAACTCATAATTGAGTCCAAACATTATCAAATCCAAAAAGAAGATGGCGGTATTCATCTACCATACACAGCGTTATTCATTAATGCCTGTAAACATTAAATAACTTCAAACATCTTTTCTGATATTTTGTCTTTATAAATTACTTGGAAAAATCAATATGAACTTATTAACCTTAAGACTATAAAGAAATAATTTACTTATTTCGGTTGAAGTTTTTGCATATATCTTTTATGATAGCATCAAAATTAAGATGTTTTATTACTATAAACCTCTTATCTTGAACTGGTTTTCAAGCCATCTAAGAGGTGAAAAGGGGTAAGCTTATGGGCACTGGAAGATTTCAAACTCCTGAAGAGGAGCATAAAGCCCAAAATCTTCAAAAGATTTATAGACTAATTTTGCCTTTTAAAAAACCTGATTCTGAATCCTTTAGATCTCAAAAACTTTGTTTCCAAAATTCTTTTTCCTCATCATTAGAAAAAAAACTAGCTGACTTTAGCGTAACTCATGAATTATCAACGAATAATATTCTGTTCGCTGCTTTTCAAGCCCTGCTTTTCCGCTATTCAGGTCAAAATGATTTTGTGATCGGAGTAAAGCGTCAGAATATTGTGGAGCCCTTTCATCTTCATTGCTATGAAAAAGAGTCATTTTTAAGCCTCGTTTCTCGCTTAGAGTCCTCAAAAAAAAATCAAAATATATTTTTTCAGCAAAACTCTGAGCAATATCAGGTTCTGTTTTCTTTTTCTGAAGAAGGCCTCAATGAAGTGAATAAAAACCTAGTTGACTTGGTTTTTTTCGTTGACGAGCAAGAAGATTCTCATACTGTGCACATAGCAGCAGCTCGTAAGGTTTTCCAACTAGCAACAGTCGAAAGTATGATCGGTCATTTTTGCACACTCTTAGAAAGTGCTTTAGATCACCCACATCGTGAGCTTAATGTCTTAGAGTACTTGGCTGAAGATGAATTACGTTTGCTCAATTATGAGTTTGCTGAGGGAGTTGAAGAAAATTATCCTGACAACATCATTTGTTTTTTTGAGAAGCAGGTAAGTCTATCGCCTGATGAAATAGCCATTTACTTTCAAGATGAAGCCTTGACATATGCTGAGCTAAATAATAAAATTAATCAAATGGCTCATTACCTTAAAAACCTTGGCATTAGCCATGGATCTGTCGTAGCTGTCAGTTGCCACCACGATCCTGACGTCATTGTGACCATTTTTGCAATCATTCGACTTGGAGCAACATATTTGCCTTTAGATCCAAGTTATCCCGATACACGCCTAAATATGATGATCCAAGATGCCAAGCCTGAGATTTTGGTAACTCGCTCATCAGTTGCGGAGAAGTTTTCAGGGTTTTCAAATCCCATTGTCAATTTAGACACTGATATGGAAAAGGTTGCCAAATCTTCTTCTAGTTCTGTATCAGAGCAGGGGTTAGCTGAAAACCCCGTATATATCATTTATACCTCAGGTTCTACAGGGAAACCTAAGGGAATCATGATTTCATATGAAAGCCTTCCGCATTTATGCCTAGAAAGAAAAAGATATTATCCCAATAAGACCATTGCGATGCTGACGGGGTCAATTAGCTTCGATGTGAGCATTTTAACGATCTTTCACTCTCTAATGACAGGTGGAACATTGTGCATTCCTGATCAAAGTGAACGTGTCGATGGTGAAGCCTTAATTAAGCATATGGCAAAGTTTCGGGTGAATTTTTTCATGTGCGTTCCTTCATTCTATGCAATGATGCTTGAGAAAGAAGTCCCTTTTCCCAAATCTCTTGAAATCATGAGCCTCGTTGGTGAAGTGATTCCAAACTCTCTTCCCCCGCTGCATGCTCAGTTTGCTCCTCATGTAAAACTTTTTAACGAATATGGGCCTTGTGAAATAGCATTGGGAAGCAACCTTGCACAGATTTATGACCCGCTAACTGAAAAAATTAGCCCTATTCACGTTGGAAAACCTTTGCCAAATACTGAAGTGTATGTCCTTGACGCGAATTTACAGCTTGTACCTATTGGGATGAGGGGTGAAATCTGCTTAGGTGGCAAGGGGCTAGCCATGGGGTATCTCAATCGGAACAATCTCACTGCTGAGAAGTTTGTGAAAGTTGCTTTACCTGGCAAGGCGTTGACTCGGTTATATCGCACTGGAGACTATGGTCGCTGGCTTCCAGACGGAAACTTGGAGTTCTTAGGGCGCATGGATTATCAGGTTAAAATCCGGGGACATCGTGTTGAATTGGGAGAAGTTGAGGCTGTTCTTTGTCAACATAAGGAAATCGATGAGGCTGTTGTTAAAGTTCAAAAAATGAAAGACCATCAAGATTGTTTGGTTGCTTATTTCACTACCATTGGCAGAAAAATTTTATCTGTTGGAGAACTGCGCAAATTTCTAGATCTTTTATTGCCCAAATTCGCTGTTCCTTCTCATTTTATGCAGCTAGAATACTTTCCTCGGACCCATAATAGGAAAATTGACCGTAAGGCCCTTCCGATTTTTCCTGTTGCTGAAGTTGCAGATGATAAAAACATCTCTCATAAAGGAGTGAAACAAACTCTTTTGGAGATTTGGAAAAAAGCTCTCAACCTTTATAATATTGGTCCAGATGATAATTTCTTTGACGTTGGGGGAAACTCTCTTTTACTGGCAAATATTCAAACTGCTGTGAAAGAGGTTTTGAAAGTAAACGTCCCGATTATTGAGTACTTTCGCTATTCTACCATCAATAGTTTTGCGAAATACCTTGAATCACTCAAAAGTCAGGACTTACGAAAAGCCAGATCGTCATAGGTTATGAAATGAAAAAAGCAGATCAAAACGGAATTGCCATCATTGGAATGTCAGGCCGTTTCCCCGGAGCTCAAAACACTGAGATGTTTTGGAATAACTTGTGTCAGGGTGTTGAGTCAATTATGCGATTCTCTGATGAAGAACTTCCTAAATCAGACTTGGAAAAACCTAACTACGTGAAAGCACGTGGAACCATTGAAAACATCACAGATTTTGACGCAGACTTTTTCGGCATGAGCCGAAGAGAGGCAGAACTGACCGACCCTCAGCATCGGCTATTTCTAGAGTGTTGCTATCAAGGACTAGAAGATGCTGGATATGCTCCGGGACAGTATAACGGAGCGATTGGGGTCTATGCTGGAGCAAGTTCTGAATCAAACTATTATTACAATATTCTGACTCATTCTGATGCTTGCAAAGAATCTGAAAAGAACCTGCTCCGTTTGGGAAATGAGTTGGATTATTTAACGACACGTGTTTCCTACAAGTTGAACTTAAAAGGGCCAAGTATGGCTATTCAGACGGCTTGTTCAACTTCCCTTGTTACGGTATGTATGGCCTGCAGTCAGTTATTAACTCATCAGTGTGATATCGCACTTGCGGGTGGAGCAACGATCTCGATTCCTCAAGAACGGGGATATCAGTATCAGGAAGGAATGATTTTTTCTTCAGATGGACACTGCCGCCCCTTTGATGCAAAGTCGGGAGGAACTGTTCCTGGGAACGGGGTTGGAGTCGTGGTATTAAAACGGCTCGATGAGGCTATCCGAGATAGAGACCACATCTATGCTGTTATTCGCGGTTTCGGTCTTAACAATGATGGTTCAGAAAAGATCGGTTACTCTGCCCCGAGTATTGAGGGTCAAGCAAGTGCCCTGCGCAGAGCGTTTAAAATGGCAGGGATCGCCCCCGAGACTGTTTCTCTCATAGAGGCTCATGGAACAGCAACTTTGCTGGGGGACCCTATTGAAGTTCAAGCTCTCAGTGAGGTGTTTGGAACTGGTAAGAGAAAACAATGTGCGATTGGGTCTGTAAAGAGCAACATTGGCCACTTAATGGAAACTGCAGGTGTTGCTGGGTTAATTAAGGCTGCTTTAGCAGTGCATCATAAGACATTACCTGCATCGCTACATTTTAAAGAACCCAACCCTCACATTGATTTTGAGTCAAGCCCCTTTTATGTAGTGGGAGAAACAAAGCCATGGGAAGAAACACCTAGACGTGCATTAGTGAATTCTCTAGGGTTTGGCGGAACGAATGCGCATGTAATATTAGAAGAACCTCCTGAGGTTCTGAAAAGAGAGGAGCGCCATCAAGATTACCTTTTTGTTTTATCAGCGAAAACAAAAACTGCATTGCAAGCCATGTCAGATCGGTTGAAGAGCTATTTGGAAAAACATCCTGATTTAGATTTAGGAGATGTAGCTTATACACTGCAGGTAGGACGGGCAGCCTTTCCTCAACGAAAAGCATTTGTTGCTACAAACCGAGAAGATGCGATGAAGCAGTTAGCTACCAGAGATGAGATTGGTGAAGCAAAGACCGAATTAGAGCGCATGGGGCTTGATTGGATGCGAGGAGAATCGATCGACTGGACACACCTTCATGAAAACGATGGGTGTCGACGTATATCATTACCTACTTACCCCTTCGAAAAAAAACGCTACTGGCTCGAGTTCAATGCAAAAGAAGAAGCAAATACTCCTTCAGATAATGTCCAGGATACTCTTAAGAGAATTTGGAAAGAATATTTAGGGTTAGACCAACTTACTGTGAATGACAACTTTTTCGATCTTGGAGGCGACTCTTTTTTGGCTATTCAAATGGTTCCTGAGATTCAAGAAGTTTTAGGGGTCTCTCTGAAGGTCAATACTATTTTGCAATATCCAACGATCGAAAAACTTTCCACATTTATCGAAAAGGAACGTGGAACAAGTGCAGATCGAGAAGCCGTTCTTTTAAAAGAAGGCGATCCTACTTGCTCTCTTTTTGTGATTCATCAAATTGATGGGCATATTTTCTCTTATAAGCAGCTTGCAAATGTCCTTCAAGATGAGGGACAGATTTATGGAATTGAAAGTCCTTACTCTTCTTCTGACTCTTCGTTGACTATTGAGCGTATGGCAAGTGATTACGTCAAAATGATCAAAATGGTTCAACCAAAAGGCCCCTATAGAATAATTGGAGCCTCTTTTGGAGGACTTGTCGCATATGAAATTGCACAGCAACTCGATGTAGATTCATTGACAATGATTGATATCATTAACCCAACACATCTCAAGCAAGGTGCAGAAACTGAAGATGACATGTTTTCTCTTCTTCTTGAGCTTTTTTCAGGAAAAAAATTGTCACCCGAAGAATTAAAAGAACTTTCTCGAGAAGAAAAAATTCGGCAAATCATGCAATGCATGAACTTTGAAATCCTTCCTTTTCTTGAGCAAGAGCGTATTTTTGAATGCATGAAAGTTCATTGGGGAGCTCTAAAAAAATATCGACCAAAGTGCTACACAAAGCGTATTTGTTTTTTCGAAACAGAAGAAAAGCTTTCATCTCTGCATGACATTTCTCTTGTTTCAACTTGGAAAGATCTCGGCTGCAACAAAATTGAACCACATGTGATTGCAGCAAGTCATTTAGGAATTATGACTTCCCCTTATGTTGATGAAGTTGCTAAGCTTATTGATGCTTTTCTACAATCTCAAAAAAAAGAATCGCCTGATGCCAAAATCTAAACTTTTAGGCGCTTGGAAACTTGTGTCTTGTTCAATTAATAATTCTGATGGAGTGACTTATCCCTATGGGAAAGATGCCATTGGTTATATTATTTATACTCCAGATAATGTTGTTTCTGTTCACATGATGTCAGCAAGCAGAATGTATGCAAGTCAACACCAATTTCGCTCTGGTACCGATGCAGAAAAAATTGAAGCAGCTGAAAATTTCGGAGGATACGTAGGTCGTTACGAAGTCAGTGGTGATGTCGTGACACACTTTCCTGAAGCTTGCGGTTTTCCCTCATTTATTAATGTCCCTCAAAAAAGAAAGATCGACCTTTCAGGAAATGTTTTGACGTTGTCTTGCACAGATCCGAGTGCACAAAATGAAAGCATTGTTGTCTGGGAACGTGTAGATGCAAAGGGTTGAACCGCTCCATCTTCCTCTTAAGGAAAAGTGTGAGTTTTTTCTTGTAAATCTCTCCAACATACAGCAAGAAGAGGTCGATGCTGCTAGCAAAGTTGTAGATGATATTTCCTTAGCGCGTGCCGAGAGATTTTCATTCGAGAGAGATCGTAATAGGCTTCTCATTGCCCAGGCAATCTTGCGACAAAAACTAGGTGAGCTTTTGAATTGCAAGCCTAGTGAGGTCACGATTTTGCGTGATGACTTTGGGAAGCCTTATATTGAAGGTCACCTACTTCATTTTAGCTTATCCTATTCCCACCATTACGCCCTTTTTGCGTTTTGCCCTGATCGACTTATTGGAGTCGATATAGAAGCAATCAATCCAGATCGAGTCGTTTTAGAATCGCCTGTGTTACATGAAATCGAAAAAAATCAAATTATAAGCGGAGAAGATCCTATAGATTCATTTTATGATTATTGGTGTGCAAAAGAAGCCCTTCTAAAAGCCATGGGGACGGGATTTACCGAAGAAAAACCTCCACTTTTAACTCATGTTTCGTATGGTGTCTTTTCTTCAGAAAAGCCCAATGCAATCGTTTATACTTTTACCACTCATCATCATAAAATTGGTGTTTGCTTATTAGAGGAAGAATGAGCACTGAGAATCCTATCTGAAACTAAGAATTAAGCCCTTTTAAGAACAAATCTTTATGAGTCGTTACATGTTTTTCATAGAAACCTTTCATGAATAAAGTAAAAGGACTCGACACATGAACTTTTTGTTTTAGCTTTGTTTTCTCAGAAGACATCTCTTCTATAATGAATGTAGTTTCTTGTTTAAAGAACGGAGCCTTGGTAAGAGTATCTAGTCTCTCGTATTCCCGGAAGTTAGTAACCAAAATTGTAACGAAGGTAGGTCTTCCCTTTATTTTTCCCTTTACTTGTGCTCCAAGATCAAGTTTTGTATCACACGAAAAATATTCGATGCGCTTATCTCCTTTTGCCCAATTGTTAAAGTCTAAACAATATTCCCAAACTCGCTGTAGAGGCATGTCTACTTCAGCAACAAATTCACTATTCCATTTAAAAATGCTCATGTTCTCTCCCAAATAATATACCCCTCACCGTCATATGCAGAAACAATAACATATGAAGTATTACATACGATTGCCTCTAATATTTCAGTCGAAAGAGGTTTGTGTAACGGATGTTTGATGAATCTATCCAACTAAAAAGTTAAATGCTATATTCTTTTAAAAAAATTTAGGAGATGACATGGCAGGATTTAAGTGTTTATCAGATGAACAATGGCAACTCATTGAAGGTCTTATGGACCATACTTTTCCTTTGGAGAGAGGAACTCCTCGAAGTGATCTACGCAAAACCTGGAATTCAATACTCTTTATCTTAACGAGAGGATGTCGTTGGGCGGATCTTCCGACAGATTCCTCTCTTTTTATCCCTCGTTCTACAGCTCACAAATGGTTAAAGCAATGGAGTGTTGAAGGAGTTTTTGATAAGGTGATGAGTGGGCTATTACAGATAGCAATAATGGAAGGAAAAGTTGATCTTTCTCAAGTAGCTGTGGACGGTTCTTTTTCCCCCCGCTCCAGGAGGAGGGGAAAAAGTTGATTATGGTTATAAAGGCAAGGGAGTTCTGCTTCACTTGCTTATCGATAAAAACGGCAATGCAATAGCCATTACAACTACCGATGCAAAGGGGGATGAAAAACAGGAAGTTAGCAGATTGCTTACACAGCTTCCATTAAAGTCACTCAAAGGGCGAGTAGTTGTTCTTGAGGCAGACAAAGGTTATGATGCAGGCTGGTTACGTCAGTTTTTGTTAAACATGGGAATATTTCCTCTAATTCCCTATCGGAAAATCAAAGGAAGATGGGCGCCAGAAATTAACGAAGTTACCCATTTCTTCAAATTGAGCCCACAACGCTGGAAGGTAGAACGAGCTTTTGCTTGGTTAAAAAGACGTTGTCGTCGGCTATTGATGCGATGGGAGCGTTTATTCGTGATATAGAATGGATTGGTAATATTGGGGGTAGTTTATACTTGGATAAAAAATTTAGTTGGATAGGTTCATTTAAGTACAAAACAGTTTAATAAATGGTGGTATGAAAACAGCCCAAGTCCAAGAGGCATTCCTCCTTCAGTTGTTGAAGCTGAAATTCTTAACCCCGGAAGCACAGGAGCTAATGTGAAATTAAATGAATTGGGAGAAGTGATTACTGTCATGCCGAGGAGCAAATGAAGATCAATACAATTCAATTACTTACTATCTTTGATAGAACTATACCAATCGTTACAAACGAAGAGCTAGGTGTTTATTGGTTTGAGAAAAAGAGAGATGATGGGTTAGTAATCACACTTTCTTTCTCCATTTATGAAAATTATGCAGGTATTCTAATTCATAATAGTCGAGACGTTGCTATCGTTAATATTCATATGAAAGATTGTTCCGAAATCCGAGTTTTAGACGAGAAAAAAGAATGTCTAGAAATAGTTCACGAAGATGGT
Organism: Simkania negevensis Z; assembly: GCF_000237205.1. Lineage (GTDB taxonomy): Bacteria > Chlamydiota > Chlamydiia > Chlamydiales > Simkaniaceae > Simkania > Simkania negevensis. The sequence continues at coordinate 10,631 of NC_015713.1, forward strand.
AAAGGGCGATGCTTTATGTCATTATCTCATGATAACATACTAGAATACTCAGAGTAACCATCAATAAAGACAGACACAGGCCGCTTTCTCTCACCTGACTCCAAGGGCCTTGTTGATGGCCCTAACCTCTACCAGTTCTTGCTCAATAATCCCTTCTTATACTTAGACAATCCTGGTTGGTATATAAATTAATTTACAGGAAACAGAATGTGAAAAAAAAGAATTTCAAAAAATAATAACTGAACGTTCTGAAAAAGATTGGTTTCACTGTTTCGTAAAAGATGGAATATTTCAAGGAGCCTGTGGTCTTTTCAATTTATCTGAAGTATTAGAAATCTCCAAAGTATGGGTAGAGGATTAAGTTTTCTGTTTTAAAAGAATTGTATCAAGAGTTGTACTCCAACGTATTTCGACACCACGACCAACAACGAGATCATCTATAATTCCTTGATTATAGAGATCTATAAAGCGGATAAAATCTGAAATTCTGTGTTCCCATTGTTCTTTCCCATCAACAAAAACAATATGATAAATTCGGGAATCACGCTTTTCTTCATATTCTCTAAGTTCCTTTCCAACAAGTAAGCACTCATAAACTGCATCACTCATTTTACTGCCCCCTTTCGTCTTTCCCCAATATTCTTTAATTTCCCAAACAACAAAGGGGTTGACCAAGCAAGGTATGGCTCCATCAAGATTTCTTGCAGTGACATATAAATCTTTTTCTTTAAACCAAACACATCGGTGCTGCGGATCAATATCAATATTAAAACCAAATTTTGCAGCAATTTTTGAACTAATTTCTGTTACAGCAGCCACAAGGGATTTTGAAGATTGATGATGATCTAAGCTCTTTGTAGCCGTTTTGGCTGCTGTTATGCCAAGTTGTTCGCAAAAACAAAGAGCTTCTTGCTCCGTTCTAAGGCGATTTTTATACGTTTCGTATTGGTTTTCAGAAAAAACAAGGTATTCAAAAAATAGATCGATTGTATTTTGTTTCAGTGGTACCGAACCATGAATTTCCAGTTTTTTAGAACTCTTTTCATTGACAAGTATAGCTAAAGAGGATTTTTCTTTGAGATAAGCAAGCCAAAATTCTCTAAGTTGTTTTTCATTTTTTCCAATTGAACGAAAATATCGTACCACATCCCATAGCTCATGTTGCCAACCTATGTTTTGATAGCTAAAAACATCCTTTTCATTATTTTGTGAAAGTTGTTTTTTCACTCTGACTTTACCTAATAATTTGTTATGAGAAGTTCAGTTACGGTTCTATTTTGAGAATTTAAATTAATTTCTCTTCTAGCAGAAATTTCGTACAAATTAAATGAATCTATCCAACTAAAAAGTTAAATGCTATATTCTTTTAAAAAAATTTAGGAGATGACATGGCAGGATTTAAGTGTTTATCAGATGAACAATGGCAACTCATTGAAGGTCTTATGGACCATACTTTTCCTTTGGAGAGAGGAACTCCTCGAAGTGATCTACGCAAAACCTGGAATTCAATACTCTTTATCTTAACGAGAGGATGTCGTTGGGCGGATCTTCCGACAGATTCCTCTCTTTTTATCCCTCGTTCTACAGCTCACAAATGGTTAAAGCAATGGAGTGTTGAAGGAGTTTTTGATAAGGTGATGAGTGGGCTATTACAGATAGCAATAATGGAAGGAAAAGTTGATCTTTCTCAAGTAGCTGTGGACGGTTCTTTTTCCCCCCGCTCCAGGAGGAGGGGAAAAAGTTGATTATGGTTATAAAGGCAAGGGAGTTCTGCTTCACTTGCTTATCGATAAAAACGGCAATGCAATAGCCATTACAACTACCGATGCAAAGGGGGATGAAAAACAGGAAGTTAGCAGATTGCTTACACAGCTTCCATTAAAGTCACTCAAAGGGCGAGTAGTTGTTCTTGAGGCAGACAAAGGTTATGATGCAGGCTGGTTACGTCAGTTTTTGTTAAACATGGGAATATTTCCTCTAATTCCCTATCGGAAAATCAAAGGAAGATGGGCGCCAGAAATTAACGAAGTTACCCATTTCTTCAAATTGAGCCCACAACGCTGGAAGGTAGAACGAGCTTTTGCTTGGTTAAAAAGACGTTGTCGTCGGCTATTGATGCGATGGGAGCGTTTATTCGTGATATGGAATGGATTGGTAATATTGGGGGTAGTTTATACTTGGATAAAAAATTTAGTTGGATAGGTTCATCCAGAAAACAATTTCTTTACAAATTCAGTGTTACTATTACTAATAGCCCAATTGACTCTTTTACTGTCTAATTCGCGGCATATTGCAGCCAATCTGAAATGATCCTTCTCTCTGAATTGCTTAGCAGTATATCTATTGAAATCCGAATAGCCTCCAAGTTTATAATAAGGAGGATCGAAATAAACAAAATCATGTTGGTTTATTCCGTACAGGCCAAATTCAAAATCACAACATTTAAGTTCAACGTTCGCCAGTGCTTTAGAAACAGCTTTTAGATTGTCAGGATCATGGTATCTTCTATCATAAGCGCCGTAAGGCACATTGAAAGTGCCCTTGCCGTTAACGCGAAATAAACCTCTAAAACACGTCTTATTAAGATAAATAAATTGACTCGCCCTCTCGAATAGATTAAGACTCCAAGGATTGACCGATCGAATTCTAAGAAACTCTTGTTCCGTATTAATCATTTTATCTAAATAATCTGCAACACGCTCCCAGTTTTCTTTTAACGCTGTGTAAGTGTCTATTAACCATTTATTTTCATCAGATAAGCAAGCATTAAGTGGATGCAGACTAAAAAAGACACTGCCACCACCCAAAAAGGGTTCATAATAACGCTCAAAAGTTTTTGGGAAAAAATCTATTAGTGTAAAAGCTAATGATTGTTTTCCCCCTGCCCATTTAATAAAAGGTTTAGCTGAAGAATTGATCGGAAACAAGTCAAGTTCAACACTCATAATCAATCCTACTTCAGGGCTTTACTATTTTTAGAGTATTCATTGCTTAACGATTTCTTTTTTTGTCGACTAACCATAAGCTTTCGTAGCTTCTGAAGCGCAAGCGGAGAAGGCTTTGTTTTAATGTTTTCCCATCTATTCACTGTTGGAAATGTTACCCCAAGCCTTACTGCAAACTGCTCTTGAGTCAATCCTAATTCTTGTCGGATTTCTTTAATTTTGTTGGCAAGTCCTTCATCTGAGTAGCTGAAAATATTAGAAGCAGGCACAGTTACACCTTAAACATTAATTTAGATTATATAGTATGATATATCGCATGTTATATTTTTTGCGAAGTAAAAACTTATTGCGCAAAACAAGCTGGATTAGCATTTGGAGACCCTCTTCTATACTCTAATTCGAACATAAACTCCCATTGACTCTTTAAAAGGAATATCTCCTACATTTGTTGATTTACCCTGCTGGAAGGCAAGAAAGTCGATCTCTACGGAGAACATGTTGGTACCCGCATTTGGGAGGCTGTTTTGCAGTCTAGTATTGGCATCTCTCATGGAATGATTGATTCTGCTGTCGATTTCGGATTCTTAGCTATGGATTTAGGGGTTCTTGCAACAACAAGTCTCTTATTTGAAGGAAAATCTTTGTGACCTGACTATTTTTTTGTGCGCCATAACCTTCAAGCTAGCTATGAAAATCTCATGCAAAATCATTTGGGCGGTTCAGATAATTTTTATTATCAAGAATCGAGATTAGGCACTTACAAAGGCATTGAGATGAGAATGCTTGCAACAGGAGTTTATGCATTAGGAAAACACGTTGCGAAACGTGGTGCTCAATTTGCTATGAAGCAATTTTCAAAAGGTCTGAAATTTGAAACTTACTCCTCGACTGAATTTGCAATAAAAAACAGCACAAGATTAAATAAATTGGCATCTTATCCAGAAGCGTTAGATCAGGCTCGGTCAAAACGGGTGTATTTAATGGTCCTTTTTGGTTTTGCAATTGTTGGAATACTTGGAGATCTTGGTGTTGTTGAATAAATCGACTTAAGTCACTGATAATCTGTGGAAGCGTTTACAGAGCGTTAAGGACTTAGGTGTATTTATTCAACAACACTGGAGATCTTAGGTATTTAGAGGGATCTAGTGCTGATTTTCTTTGGATTTTTTTAGATTTAATGACGATTTTTTTTTCGTATTTGCTCGTAAGAACTTGTTTTGCTTCTTACGCGGTTTTAGTCTTTGCAACAAAGCTCGGTGCAATGGGATTTCACTTTCTTAGACCCTTAGACGAAAATCAAATCACTTCGCTTGTTGTATATGGGGCAGCGGGCGCAGTTTTGTATTTCTTTGCTTTCTTAGCTTGCATGCGAATCAAACGGTATTTATTCCCAATTCCTGTCTCTCTTGGAGATGAGTAAACCCAAGTTGCTACCTCAAAAAGTGATAGAAAAAGAAGCAATTAACATCATCAGTTTCAAGATAAATCCTCGATCAGTTACAGCATGAATATGCTTAGGTAACCAAGATGAGATTCTACTAAACGTTGATTCTATTTTCTTCCGTATCCTTCTGCCATAACGGTGATAAATAAAGCTTTGTCCCTTGCGGGAATTTTTTCTTCTTTCTGTGATGAGATGAAGATCCTTTTCAATGAGCGCTTTTTCATGCTCTGATGAAATATAAGCCTTATCTCCAAGGATGATAGAACCTTTAAGAAGAGATCCAAGGTAGATTTTTTTAAAGGCTGTCAAATCGTGAGTCGAAGCTGATGTCAATAAAAACTCCCTAGGCTTCCCTTGGAAGGTTGTCAAAACATGAACTTTGAGTCCTGTAAACCAAGCTTGTTTACTTGCGTTATAACCGATGTATTTTTGGTCTGTGAAAAGAGCGCGCCTATTAGAACGAACATTATGGCATACAGAAACAGGGAAGCTATCAATTAAAAAGCCTTTTGAATAAGGCTCAACTTGATAAGAAAGATGGGCAACAATGAGATGCCAAAAAAATGAAGGAACATCATGTAATCTTCGATTAAGTCTACTCTTACTCAAGATGTTAGTGATATATCCATGTTCATATAAAAATACCCTAGAGGTCTCGAGATTACCTTGAAAAAAGCGCCAAGAAACAAGACCAACGGTGATAACTTCAGCTAAAGTCATATGAGACTGGGGCTCGTCATTCCAAGAAATAGCTTTAAGAAAATCATCGACGTGACAAAAAATAGAGATGATTGCATTTTGCATCGTTTCCCTCGCGGTTGTTTTTTTTGTGGTAAAAAAGAATTTAAACCAAGAGGGATTTTTTTTTGCAAAAATTTAATGATTAACAATTTAAAGAAATTTAGAAGTGTGCTTATCTAGGTAGCAACTTGGGTGAGTAAATTATTTAATTATATTTCAAATTTTTAATTGGATTGATTTTATCTTTGTAGCGGGTAAACTAATCTGTCAATGAAATACGGTTTTGTTTAATTTAATGAGAATTTGGCTTTTTTCCGTTTGTCTCTTCTTGGCTTCATCTCTCAATGCTATTGGATTAAATGACCGGATAGACTCGGAATCTTCGGCTGTTAAGGTATCTGTAGAGCTTCTTTTGCTTTCTCAAAATGTGGGCCTTTTACCTAAGAAAGGACCTTATCGCCCTGGATACCGCATTGATATTGAAAGAAAGGCTTTTGTACAAAGGCTTGACTTAGACATTTCGTATTCTTTTTGGGAGAGTCAAAGTGAAAAGCTCTTCACAATTCCTGTTTGGGATACCACTAAAAGGATTGATAATTCTTACAATTTCCAAAATGTTGACGCTACTTTGGGATTCCCTTTGGCTGTTTTTAAGCAGTTATCGATTAAACCTTATGCGGGAATGGAATGGATGTGGCGGGCAAACAAAACGGTTATCAATAGCAAAACAGATGTCTTAAGCTCGTATCACTGTTATGGGCCCATGGGAGGAGTCCTGCTCAAAGGAAAGCTCTTCCCCTATTTATCTATAAATTTTGATCTCTCGTACGGTTCTTTATATGGAAGTTATCAAAGAATCATTGATGGGAAAGTTAATTTAACGAAGGGGTTTCACCCTTTTCGTGGAAGAGTTTTTTCCTTTCTTGAGGGGGCTATTCCTTTGGGAAATAAGCTTCAGATTCTCCGCATTTGCGGAGGGTTCGAATCGATGTATTTTTGGGCTGAAGAGCTGGATCAAACAATTCACTGGAAAAAACCTTTGAACATGCAGGGATTTTCTCTGCAACTTTCGCTGGAGTTTTAATGGTTGAAGCTGTTGCAGAGGGTTTATGTGACTATGATTTGCCAGACACTTATTATGAATGTATCCAAGACATTGTTGGGGATCATCAAATTTCACAAAAGTTATTTCAGCAACTCAATCAGTTGGGTTTAGTTCATTTTGAAAAGAGGCTTGGACAAGGTGCTGCTGGCTCTGTTTTCCAAATAGCGGGTGGGAAAAAGTTTTCTCATCAAAAGGTTGCACTAAAGGTGTTAAGCCCTTCAGAAATGAATCTAATTAAGGGAGGAAATCATGGAGAGGTGATTTCAATAAAACTCCCTGAAAACAGCTACTTGGGCCAAGCATATGGTATTTTTACATATGATGGAATTCATGTGCATTATGCTGAAAAATTTGATCCTATTTTCCACCGCGGACACGTTCTTATCGCAACGATTTCTGAAGCAGTTCAAGGTGAAACGCTCTTTGACCATATGCAACATCGAAGCATGAGCATTGAAGAAGTGAAAGGTTATGGACGAAAACTTGCTCAAGCTATTCTTTCTCTTCATGAATCAGGTTTTGTTCATCAGGATTTACATGCGAAAAACATCTTGGTCAAAGATGTTGGAATAGAGAAAGACCCTTGTGATCTAAAAGTGATCGACTTCACTCTTTCGAGTAAAATTTGGGAAGGAGGAGTCAGAGATGACTGGAAAAATTTTGGCATTCTTATTTCAGAAATGGGAGAAAATTTGATCTTGAACTCGCATTTTTACGATCTTGTCTATTCAGAAATGCATGGGCTTTTAAATGGGCTACAACCCTATTCTGAAAATGAAATTTTAAATCATTCTTTTTTTTCTTAAAAATTATATGCAAATTTTTGATTGAGTTGATTTTATTCACTTTGTTGTGTATATTTTGGGCAATTAACACGGGGTTTTACTATGTCTCATAAAGTTTCTTTGGATGGTTCGAAGTGTCCTTTTACTGCTTATGAAGAAGACCACAACCGACGTAAGGTCGATCCTGAAAACCTCCAGTCTCAAGTTGATCAAATCTTCAAGACAAAGCGAGAAACGCCTGTCAGTCAAGAGGTTGTTGACGCGGTCGTCAAAGGCCGTCCTGGAGACCTTTTCTCTGGCTTTTCGCCAAACACCAAGGCTTAAGTAATTAATATTAAGTTTATTGTGAAATAGTAAACAATCTTTCATTTTTACCTGCCATATATTGATATTAAATATTTTATTATGTTATAATATTTATATTAATTAGGAGCGCGGGAAAAAAATGAGTATTTCAATATTGGATTCAAATAGGTTCATGGCTATTAATAAGGCTGAACCGTCAAAAACAAATTATGCATCTGAAAAAAATCGAGCTAGTAACCTCAAAGGAATTTCTCAAGTTGCCAAGGGTGTGATTTCCTATCTCCAGGACGTTAAGAATGATGTTGTGGAAGATATCGGGATTTTTGTGGAAAAAGTGGGACTGATCGATGATCAATTTCAAAGTGCTGAATTGGGAACACCATTTGCAACGGATCTCTCGGGAATACGGATGCTCCTAGGGTTAAGAGAAAAGCTGGGTAGTAATTATGCCACTTTGATTGCTGATCCATTTATATTGGAGTTAAAGGGACTGAGCGAGGCTGAGACGGTTGAAAATAAGCCTGCGGTAGCTGGGAAGCTCTATCGTTTTATGGACGATGTTTTGATTCCTGCTTTGAAAAATGCATCGAGCGCCGAAGAGGTTGCCATATTGGAGCAGTTTGTTGATCAATCTATGGCTCTTTATACGAAGATTAAGGCTGCTGATAAAAAAGGTGTTTTGAAAACATGTCATGGAGAGATGATCAGCGTTTACAACGCTCAGTTAATGAAAAATGGAGCGCTGTATGCTTTCGTTCTTGGATATGAGGATGGAACGCTATCCAACTTGGATCAAGAGAGTAGAAGAAACAAAGTTGTAAGCGGTCTCAAGAGTTTTGTCGGTGATTTTATCGCCGCATGTAAGACGTCTGTTTTGTCGAATGAAGAGAAAGTTAAAATTTACAATGGACTTGTTGCAATTGAAGGTTCATTTGAAAAGGTCGGGCATGGGAAAGATGTGAGCCCTATTATCGAGAAGTTAAATGAGGCTTTTGAGATTCCTCAAGGGATGCGCAGTTCTTATCCTATTGATCTGGCGGCAACAACTCGAGGAAATAAGAAGGAGATTCTTCAAAATTTACATCTTTTTCAGCACGAAGTTCTCATTCCTTATTTGACAAATGCCTCTTCTTTGTCTCAAGTGAAGAGTGCAATGCCGTTGATTTCTCTTTGCGATAAGTTTGCTAACGCTCTTGGCTCTGTTGATGAGAAAGGTCTACTCGCAGGTCAAAAGGTGGTCATTGATGGGATTATTGATGTCAAAAAGGTGATTTTGAATTCCGGCTTTATAAACATTTTAGCTTTAAGTCCTGAAAATGTTGGAGATCTTAGTCATCAGGCTTATCGAGAAAAAGTTGTGGGCATGCTTACTAATCTTGCTAAAAACGTCAAAGAGGTGGAAAACCATCCCCTTTTCACAAAAGAGTTAAAAGAGCAGTTTGTTAGTGGAATGAAAGTGATGTATCGGGAGTTTGCTGCGGCGAATCACGCTGAGGCATTGAAGCCGATTATGGCTCTTTTAGCTATTCCCACCGAAGAGAAAAAAAAGGTCTCTTCAAGCTTTTCGAGCGCTCTTGCAAAATTTTCTTCGGTTGAAAAGCTTCCAGAAAACACTGTTTCGACCCCTGAAAAGATTCAAAAAACTGAAACCCTTGAAGAGCGAAAGATCCGTGCATTTGGAACAATTGAGACGCTTATTGCTCGGCTCGATCCTGATTCTTTGAGCTTCAAATCAGATATTGCTGATATTATAAGAGAAATTGAATTCGTTAAGAAGAAATATCCTACTCAAACGACGAATGATTTTGTTTTTCTTGAGAAGGCAATGCGCATTCTTCAAAAACCAGAGGAGTTTTTAGCTGTCACAAATGAAGAAACGATGCTCATGAAGCATGTTGCAGCAAAACATGGTGTAGAAAGCTCTGATGTCAATGGCTATAAGGTGAAGACTGAGGCTCGTTCGATTCGGGAAGCTCAGGTAGAATTGATTTCAGGATTGAAGAAGGGGCCAAAAACCCTTGAAGACTTAAACGGTCTTGCAAAAAATGCAACGCATGGCATTTCAGAGAAAACCATGCAAAAAAGGTTTGAGCTATTTGTCGGAAGGCATCCATTGAAAACGCCCTTAAATCAGCATTTTGCCACACATTTTCCACAAATTGTTCGGATGCTTACAAATTACTCAGAAATAATGGCTCTTAAAGAGGCAAGCGAAACATGGGAAGAGATCAAAAATCTGTACGATGGAACGTCTGGAGGCCTTTTTTCGAAGTTAGTCTGCGGAACTTATTCCTATATCAACCCTGAAACGATTTTTCCTAATATTTTGGAGTGGTCACAGGATCTTTTTATCAACCAAATTAACTTTCAATTGGTGGATACAGCTTCAGGTATTGACTTTGAAGCTTACATGGAACAGATCGTTAAAGCAATTGGAAAGCGTCCTAATGAGTACTTTGAAAGTTGGTACAGATCATCTTTTGCGCATAAACACAATTGGCTCGTTAATAACATCCGCTTCATCAAAGTTCCCTACAATCAGGGTGATGAAAAAGATACGAATTTAGGCAAAGGTGTTTGTATGAGTAATTCTGTGAATCGTGTTGCGATTCTCGCAGATAACCCAGATGCACCGACTGCAGAAATTACAATGGGAAGTACAAGTAAAACACGAATGCATCAAGCCAGAATCAAACGATGGTACGTTGATGCAGAGAAGGGGAAAATCCCCTTCTCAGTTGCTCGAGAAAAGCTTTTTGAGCAGGCTGAAGAATTTGGCATCACGAAAACTAACGAAACTCTTCTAGTGAACCCAAGCTCTAATATTCATCAAAACTTGGTGAATCAAATGGTAGCTCATGCAAAGGGTGGTCAGCCTTCGTTCCTTGTTATTATTTATTCGACAGACCCTCGGGCAGGACATGCTGTGAATGTCCATTTCGATCCGACAAAGAACATTTATCGTTTGATGGACGATAACATCGGGTTACTCGAATATCCTGATGAGGCCACTTTTAAAAAGGAACTTGGCGAGTACTTCAAGTGGCAGTATTCGACGTTTAACGAATTCTATTTAGTCGATTTTGCGAAACGTTAAATGAGAGATTGTAGAGCCCTGAACTTTTGGAAGGACAAGGCTTTTTTATACCTTCTTATCCAACTAAAAATTAGATACTTAGTCAAAAAACGCGAAAAATGCCATCTCAAATGTCATTTTTCGATGTAAAATGACAACTATGGTAGCAAAATCAAAGTATATCCCAGGGACTTTGCCACCTTGGAGAGGTGTTTCTGCTTGGACCCAAAAGAATCCGTAACCATCTAACCTCCTCAATATTCATGCTTCTATTTTACATAGGGCAATATTCGATTTTGCGAAGAGTTAAATGGGATGCTGTAGAGGCCTTCCCCTTCAGGGAGTCCTCTTAAGAAGAGATAGTAAGCTCCTTGAATGGGGCGAGGATCTTTTTTGAAATTGAGGTAGCGCCTTAGCGCTTCTAAATAAATCTCTGCTTGCAAAAAGTATTCATTTTGTTCCATCGCCTTTTGAAGTGTTTCGGTTCTATAGTCTGTGAGCAGATTCGTTTTCCAATCTAAAATGTAATAGCTATTTTCGTGCAAAAAGATCAGGTCGGCAAATCCTTTGAGCGACGTTTCGTGGGTTTGCGAGTAGAGAAACTCAACCTCGGGATGGAGGTTGCTTGGGTGAACGTCAGTTAGGCAAAAGTGATCGAGGGGATGGTGAAAGGCGCAATCGATGAGATTGGTAATTTCTGAGAGGTAGGGATAAAAGGGTGTGTGTTTAATGGTGGTTTCGATGAAGTTGTGGATTGTGGTTTTCTGGTAGGGATGGGTGAGTTTTTCACGGATAATTTTTTCGAGTAGGTCGTGGAGTAGGAGGCCGGTTGCTGTTCCTTTCGGAAGGGTGTTTTCAGGGGTTTCAGGTGCGGGCGGCGGTGTGTGATCGGTTAAGCTGGAGAAGGAATGGATGTAGCGTGAGGGAAAGTTGTAGGGTTTTTGTAAGGGTGGATGGAGTGTGGGTGTTTTAGAAGGTAGGGGCGATGGAGTTGTCGGTTCGAGAAGGGTTTGGGTGGCTCCAATTTCAGAGATGAGGGTTGCGAGCGGGGGCAGATCAGAGAGAAAAAGTTCAAGAGGTGAAGCGGTCCCTATGGGTGGTTTGTTACTGGCTTCTTCAAGTGTGGGAATGTAAAGACGTTTTTTGGCCCGTGTGAGTGCAACGTACAGTTGACGCATTTTTTCGGCTTCTTGGTCTTGTAAAGCGCTTTGACATGCAAGGTGCTCGGGGTTGAAAAGGAGCCATTTTTTTTCGTGCCGGATGAAGTCTTGGCGCGAGGTGTATCGGTTGACTAGGCCGAGGGCAAAGACGATGGGAAATTCGAGGCCTTTACTCATATGGATGGTCATGATAGTGACGGCATTTTGATCAGAGAGTGGACGGCGACTGGTTTTGATTTGATCGGTGGGAAGTTTGATGAGATAGTCGAGCAGTTGTGAGGGGGTTTGATTGGGCTGCTGAAGAAGAAGCTCGGTTAATTGCATAAAGTCGCTGTAGGTGTCGAGCTTTCCTTCTTGGACGAGGAGTTCGAGGAGGGTTTGATTGGGCTTCCAGTGATGATGAAGAGCGGCATCGATGGTTTTATGAAGGGTGTTTGGGGCGTGTTGGTGCATAAACGCAATGGCATGGGAGAGAAGGGGCGTGTTTGTCTTGAGTTCGTGATGGGTGAGATCAAAGATAGGATGGGCCAAAAGTTGATGGGTCTTCTTAGGGTCGTCAAGTGCGGATAGAAGCGATTTAAAAAAAGTGGCCATGGAGGTTTGCGCTAAGGGTTCTGTTCCTTTGGCGGCAGTTGGAATGTTGAGCGCTTCGAGGGTATTTTTTAAGCGGGCTGCTTGGTAACGGTCTTTGACAAGGATCGCAAAGTCACTAAAGGTGGCTTCTTTTTTTTGGGTGAGAGTTTGGATTTCTTGGGCGATGAAAGGGAAAAAGTAATCGGTTTCAATGGCTGGAGAGGGCCAGTTCTTTTCCCGTTTTTTTTCAACGATGGCTGAAAAAAAATGAAGAGCGCTTTTCCCATCGGAAAATGGGGTGTCGGTTGCATGGGGGGGCGCTAAAACGGGGGTGTAGGGAAAGTGGATCTGTTTGGAAAAGAGGAGATTTAGACAGCTCAGGAGTTGCGGTTCTGAGCGGTAATTCGTGGTGAGGTGAGAGGTATTATTCATGGCCTCTTTGGCTTGAAGGTAGGTGTTTAAGTCGGCACTGCGAAAACCATAGATCGACTGTTTGGGATCACCAACAATGTAAAAGGCTTGGATGGGTTGATCGACGAAGAGGGTTTTAAAAATGTTCCATTGGTGGGTGTCGGTATCTTGAAACTCGTCAATGATGACGGCTTGGTATCTTTTGTGAACTCGATTGCAAAAAGAGGAGTAGGTCAAGGCTTGTTGCATTTGGAGGAGGAGGTCGTCGGGCGAAAAAAGCTCTTTATCGAGGAGGGCTTGGCGCACTTTTCGTTTGGCGTCGCGGGCAATGCGGATCAAGGTATGTTGAGGTTGACTTGCAGCTTCGATAAGAGGCGTGAGCATTTCATTTAGAATGTAAAGCGCACGCAATTCCTCTGAGGAAAACTCTTTTCTAGTCCGGTTTTCGGGAGTGAAAAAGGAAAAGAGTGAGGGGTGAGTGAGAAGGGCATCAAAGTCGTTTCGCAAAAGGGCTTGGTACTGAGCCTCGTACTCCTCTTTGAGCTCTCCTTGTTTGTTGCAAATTTTCAAAAAGGCGGGCGCAAGCTTAAGTAGTGTTTCGAAGGAAGGTTTGGGAAGGTCGAGGGAAAGAAATTGGGAGTGGGTGGTTTCGTAATCGGGAAAATCGGGAAACTCTCCTTCTTGCTCGACAAAGTGGAGAACTTTTTTCACGAGTTTGTCTTTATCGTCATTGCACGATTTTAGAAGGGTGGCAAGTTGCTTGGCTGAGTAAGCTTCAGGGAAGAGCTCGGTATGAAAAAAATCGGTGATCTCTTGGATGAGGAGGTCGCGGTAGCTTTCTTCTTGCTGGCTGAGTAGCGAAAGGCCAACTTGGGCTTCAAATCCAAACTCCATGAGCATCCGTTGACAAAAGGCATGAATGGTGAAGATTTGGGCTTCATCAAAGAGGGCTAGAGCTTCTTCTGCTTTGAGTTGGGCACCAATTTTTTCTTCTTCTGATAGATGCTGAATATAGGGGGGCTTTTTGATGAAGAGGGTTTCGAGATTAGTGCGGATACGTGAACGAAGTTCTCGTGTGGCAGCTCGCGTAAAGGTGACAACGAGAATGTCGTGGAGAGCAAAACCTTGAAGGATGAGGCGCGTAACAAGGTGCTCAATGGCAAAGGTTTTTCCTGTTCCAGCAGAAGCTTCGAGGGCGTGGTAACCTTGAAGATCAAGGGTGGGCTCTAAGCAATCAAAGGTCGTCATTCAAAGCCTCCTGAAGGGGGTGGAAGGTCGTTTGTAAAAGGGTTGCCCAAGTTTCAAAGAGGATGTCGGCATCGTATTGGTGGGGCCGGAAAATCCAAAGTGCATAAGGATCTGTGGTGTCTTCGATTTTCTTGGCGAGTTCCTGGGGCCCTTTTTCGAGAAACGTTTGCCCCCAAGCTGGGAGAAAGGGTGATGGATGCGTGAGGGCTTTTTCATAGTAGAGCAGGTAAGATGCTAGAGCATGCTGCGGATCGAGTTTGGGAAATGAGAGACGCTCTCCTGTTTTTGTGAGTAGAAGCTTTTTTTTCTCCATCTGATCGGAAGATGCGAAAGCGAGATAAAGAGGCCAGATTTTAAGTAAATCGTGCAGTTTTTTCTCTCCATGAAAGAGTAGCCCTTCAGAAGTTACTCCCCCTAATGTTCCTTCAAGATGTGCAATGCGGCCGCGGTCCAGGGGAACGGTTAGGGCGAGATCGATGGTTTTAGGCTGCTCTACAAACTCAAATTGTTTGAGCGCCTCTTTTAGTAAGGCAATTTCTTCTGAAGCATGTAGCCTCGCTACTTCTTTGAAGCGCCCAAGAGGAAGTTTGCCCTGAAGGTCGGCTTGCTCAAAGACTTCTTCAAAGGGGCGGTGATGGGCCTCTTCGCGGAGTTTCATTTGATTCAGCGGTGAAAGGGTAAACTCTTCGTCTTTTTCTTCGTATTGGAGGTAAAAGTGGAGGGCATGATTGAGGTAAAAACGTAAGGGATGCTTTGCAAAACGGCTGAGGGCTCTAAGATCAATCGTGAGATCTTCTGTTTGTGAGGGAGGCAAAGGAGTCGGTGTGAGAAATTCGGGAATGAAGGGGGTGGGTTTTGAGTGAGGTGTGTAGAATTTCTGCGCGGCGCGAAAGGCAAGGTGGGATGTGGGTTTGGGCGCATCGAAGTAGTCTGCATGAAAGAGAAAAGGGGGATGCTTTTCGGTAATTGAGATGGGATCTAAAATCGTGAGGAGCTCTTGAACGATCGGTGAGGGAGCTTGCTCTTTGCCGTCTTCTTCACTGATAGAGACGTAGCTCATGATGAGATGGGAGCTTGCAGCGAAGAGAGATTCTAAAAAGAGGAGACGGTCTTCATATTGGCTCAGGGGTTGCTTGGGAAGGCTAAGTTCGCATAGAGAACTTTTGGACGAAACCCGAGGAAACTGGGTTTCATCAAGACCAAGAAGGCAGATGACAGGGGCATGGTCGAGGGCGGCCAGTTTGAGGGAGGCAAATCGCAAGGCTTCAACCTGGACTGCTTCTTTTCTTCCTGTTTTTTCTTGAAAGGCTTTCTTGATAAACTCAAAGAGAGGGAGGAAGGGGTAAGAGTCTTTGGGCAAGGCCTTAGACTCGAGCAAAGCAAATTTCTCTTCGACCCATTTGAAGGTGGAAAGCTCTTTTTCATCGACTTCAAAGTAACGGTTTAAAAGAAAGCGGAGCTTCTCACTCCACTCTGCAAGGGAAAGGGATGCTGTTTCGAGGAAAGAGAGCTCTTTTTCAAGACTTCTCACAATTGACACACAGGTGCCTAAGGTTGCTGCATCGGAAAAATCGAGAATAGGCTTCTCCCATGCAGGACGGTCTTTGGGTAAGGTTGTAAAGCCATGGAGTAGCGACTTAAAAGTGTCTTCCCAAGTTCCTACTTCTCCTTGCTCGTGCATTTCTCGCCCTTGGAGTAAAAATTTCCGGTGCTGACGGTCCATTCCCCACTTCACACCTCCTTTTTCCATCCAGTCGCCAAAGGCTTCGACATCTTTTTCTTTGAGACGAAACTTCTGTCTGACAGGGGGTGAGCTTAAGAGTTTTAAAACAGCGGTTTTGTTAAATCGATTTTGCTTTAGCATGAGCAAATTGAGAAAGGCTTGCAATAAAGGCGACTCTTGCTCCCGAGGCAAATCGGCAATTGAAAATGGAAAGGGGGATTCTTTCGCTCCAAAAATAAGAGAAATATAGGGAGCATAAGATGAAATATCAGGAGCATAAATCCGAATGTCAGAGGGGTTAAAGTCGAGCGAGAGAAGGGTTGTGAAAAGAATTTCAACTTCGCGTCGTTTGGAGGCGGCGGGATGAAGTAAAATTGAGCGATCTTGATTCAATGTCTGTTTGGCTTCGTAATGGAGAATCTGATGCTGCAGTTGATGGAGGAGAGTATCGGTCTTCGGCGAGACATAATGCTCTTCTATCGGAAAATCTTCTTCTTCAAAAAAACGAAAGGTTTGGCGTGCAAGCTTCCCTAAGTGAGCTAAAAGCAAAGGACGATCTTGAAGGTAAGCATTCCACTCGGCGCGCACATTGGCATCGACTTTTTTTTCTAAAAAGATGCGCTCTTTTTCAGAGAATGTGTCGGTCCAAAAGGTTGCGCAAGGTGAAAACTGGTAAATGTGCACGGGAACATGAGCTGCGACTTTTTCCAAAAACCTGTAGTAAAGCTCGGGCAAAAACGAAAACTTATAAAGATGAATTTCAAGAGGTTGATTTGGCTTTTTCAAAGATAAATCAAGTAGTTTAGAGGGAATATCCCATTGAGAAAAAACTGTCTTCCAAAGTGTTTGTTGCCACCCTTCTTTTTGAGCCCATTCGATCAGTTTTCCCTCACCAAATTTGCCATAACGCAAGAATTCCATGGCTAGAGCTGCTGCTAGAGGATAGGCTTTCTTTTCAGATTGAAATTCTTGAACAAGAGGTAAGAGATGCAAGGTCAAAAGGTCAAGTGGTGGGAGCTGGAGAGTCTGCCCTGCAAGAAGTTTGCAGAGAAATTGAAGGCCTGCGCCGAGTTCCATAAAGTCTACCCCCATCACTACATCGACATCTTTCAAAAAATGGAGAAGAAGCTCGTTTTTTTGCTTGAGGTCAGGCAAAAGGACAACTTTTTGCTCAAAGGGGGCGGACGGAGTCAAAAACAGCTGATGTGCGAGCTGTTTGCGAAGGGCGCGAAAGTCGTTACTAACATGGAGCGTTGGTTTCATGGTCCAAGAATACCAAATGGTATGAAAAGGGGAAAGTCAGTTCAGAAATTAAACTGGATCTTTGCTAAAGGTCACTTGACCAAATTAAAGGGAGATAAGAGTCACTTCAATAACAATAAGTGAATAAGGCTCAGGCTTTGGAAATTCTCCATAAGCAAGGTCGGGATGGATAAATATTTCTCTTTTTTCTCCTACTCTGATCCCTTCTAACCCATTTTGGAGTCCGGCAATCACCTCAGAAAAAGGGAGGCGTATTCCCGAGGTGTTTTCAGACAGAATTTCTCCATTGATTGTTTTTTCCTTGAAAGAGATTAATGGAGAAGAGCGACTCAAATCCTTGACAGCCTCACCTGTTCCGGGAATTATTATTTTGTAATAGAGCTTGTTTTGGACTAACTCATGAATATCATTCATTGTTTTTAGCTTTTGTAGGTAAGAATCAGCAATTTGAAGATTTATAATCTCCTGATCAATTGCTTTTTTCTCTAAAGATTCCATTAAGGACGCAAAGCATTCATCCAAAGCCTTAGATTCTTGTCTTCCTGCATTGAGCTTCCAAAGATTAACAACGAGCTCTTTGAAAGAGTATTCACCCTCATAAGTTTGCATGATATTCCAAAGAAGTTGAGCAAGATCTTCAGAGACTTCTGATTGATGTTTTTGAATTGGCTCATTTTTATTCTCTTCTGAACAGCAACAAGTCAGAGAAAGAAAAGTTGCTAGAAAAAAGCACCATTTATTCCAAATCATCATGAAGTTAACATCTCTAAAATAGTTTCCAAGAAGTTATCTGACTCATATATTCTGAGGATTGCCTCGTTTTGGTTATCATAATTTTCGATTATTGCTTCTGTCTGTGAGCATTTTTCACTTCCCCAAAATAATGACCTTTTTATTGGAAAAAAAGGATTATCTTTCTTTGTTCCCGTGATTATACTCAAACAACTTCAAAAATTGGATTTTCGGTTGCGCCAAAGCACCGTAATTAGCCGATTTTAAGTGACCTCATATTCCTAATATTAGGCCACTTAAAATCGACGAATTCCGAAAGCTTTCGCGTTGCCCAAAACCAATTTTTAAAGTTGTTTGAGTATAAACAGGTGTTATCGAGTAAATTTTTTAATTCAGAAACTAGAGGAGCTATTTCTGTAATACTTTGGAAGTGGATTTTTTCTAATGTTTTTGGGGAATCTTCCATCTCTAAACAGCTCATAACTTCTGAAGGAAGTGATTTCATTTCAATAGGGAAACTCATTAGTTTTTGTATTAATTGCTCTCTTTTGATAAAAGCTTTTACATTTTCCTCTCCGTATCCATATAAAAGACCTAAAACTTTGTAGTAAGTAACCAAAGAAGGCGCATTGGAATGGTAATAACCGAACTTGCCGTCACAAAGCATCGCAAGAATTTTGCTCGCGCAAATTTCTTCTCCTACGAGTTCTTGAAAAACTGGGAGATTATCTTTGATGACCTCAAAAGTTTTCTCCTTATTGATCAATAGGAACCCAAAAAAGCTTTCATGTTTTACTTTGATAAAACTGTATTTTCTTAGAAGAAAAAGGTTTTTATACTTCTCCCAAATCTTCCATCCTTTTTCATCTAAAGCCATCATAAAAAGGTGTTTTTGAGGTTCTTTATAAAATTGAGGGAAGGCAAGGAGATTCAAGTTGTAATCAATGCTCCCCATTGGTTTCTGCCCCAACAGGGTATAAGAAAAATCTCCATGATAAAACAACCTTTTGAAGAACCTCGACAAGATCTTTCTATCTTCGGGTAAAATCAATTTGACTCGGGCAGCTACTGATTCGCCCACATCAGTTTCTTGCGCATTTAGATTGGTTAAGAAATCCACCACCAACAGAAAAGAGAGTAGAAAGAGTCTCATGACTCTCTCCCAGTATTGGTCAAGCCACTAAAGACCCAAGCTTTCAGAATATGGGGGTCCCCAAGGCAAGCCACAGTACCAACAATTATTATTTTTTGGATCATTGTATTTTCCGCAATTACCACATTTCCATTTAGCTTCTTTTCTTAGAACATAGTATCTGCTTTCATCTTTATCAAACACAATTGCATCGACTTCGTAATAACAGTTGTCTAATTCGATATGGTGCCCAATTTCTTGGGGTAGTGAGACAATGTGTTCAAATTTCTCATTCGTTTTGCGAGCTTTTTTTGACCTTGTTTAATTTTTCTGATTCGTTCATTGGGTTTTTTCCTTTGAGTGTGTTTCGTTGCTTTTAACATGGCTTATCCAACAAATTTCTTCGGCTTTGATTTTAATTTCACAGATTTTTCTCACCTGTGGTTTGGGGGGCTTGTTGTCCCATTCAATCAGTAAGTAAATGTTATTTTCATCAACTTCTAGGGTTAAAATCTCAGCATAATCATACTGCATTTTGAGCGAATCGGAAAGTATATGATCATCTACGACAATATTCTGTACATTGCGAGCCTTCAAAAATCCATTTAGTTTGTTACAATCAGACAAAAGGTATTTTTCTAAAATCTCTTCTGGATTCACAACACAACTTTCCAGGAAAAGCTCTATATTATTGCCTTTGTGTATGATATTTCTTACGTAACCGTCATGAAAGTAACCATTATATTTAGATATAATCATCTTAAGTCCTTATTGTTCTTTTGGGTATAGATGCGATTCAGGGTTGTCTTTTGAAACGGGTTGATCTTGTGCATTTAAATATTTGTCTTTATCACCATTAACGGAATTTGGATTTAAACGGTGCCAATGAGACTTGCCTTTATGTCCAGACATTCCTGGTTTACCTTCATCGAAGCGAAGTATTTCCCCTGTTTCGATGTTTTTAAATTCTCTATGGCCTTTTTCTCGAGCTTTTGGATGGCTTGTCTCCATCCAATTTGGGTCTGATAATAAATCATTGGGGTTCTTAGGTAATCTTGGGTCGATGTATCGATTACTAATCGTAGTATCGGCTTTGGTTAGGGTCTTTTCTTTAAGGACGGTTTCAACGAGAGCTTCTTGAGCAACTACGGCACTTCCTATTGCAGCACCTGTTTTGGCAATTGCGCCGCCTGTAGTTGCGGGTGGAGGTAGCTCACCTGTTGCCATATCTAGTTCGAAGGCATCTTTTAGGGCAGCTATTTGCTGTTTAACTTCTGTAGTATAGTCTGCAGCGTAATCGGTCCCAAAAGCTCTATCGATCACCTCATGTCCAGTATCTATCATATCTTTGCCAACAACATGCTCTAAGCCATATGTTTCCAACTCATCCAAAATTTGATGCCCCATATAGGAGATAAATTCTTTGATTTTAGCTTTCTTCTCATTAGGTTCCTCAGTGAAACTTTCCCTGATTTCTTCAATACCTTCTTGCATTACAAGAGGAATTTCTTCTAAGGATGAGTTAGATTCAGATACAGGTGTCGACGCAGACACTTCTGAAGATTGGAACCCTCTTGAAGAAGGTGTTGTGGCATGATCGTTCTGTAGTATAGAATAAGTTGGAGGTGGAGGGTATCTTGTCGGGTCGCCATAAAAATACACTTCTCCTGGCTTATTGATATACCTTGGAACGTCATCCATTGCTGCCGCTCCTGCAAGAGCTCCCCCAACTGCGGCAGCAACGCTACCCCCAACTCCTCCTGTCAAAGCACCAATGGCAAGCACCCCAATAGTCACGCCTCCGGCAATCAAAGGTTTCCTGTGTTTACTGCACCAATGGCCAAAATGCTTTGATTTTCTCTTGATTTGATTTAAAATCCCTCCTTTTTCTTTGTGTTTTTTGCATAAGATAAATTCTGGCTTTTCATAGCAAACAGCTGGAGCAAATCCCCAATAAGTGTCATAATTTGAAGATAATTGGTATTCTTCATCACCATACATCAGTTCCAGTAGCTCAGAGATATCCTGCTCATATTTCTCGGCTAAATCAGGTCGGCTTTTGGGAACACTAAATCGAACGATGAAAATCACAAAATCAATCAACCTCTCAGCTTCTTCATCACAAAGGCTCTCTAGGAAATCAATATCTGTTAGAAGATCGATGAAACCAAAAACGTGATCGATATAACCATCAAGATGAGTGAAAATGTTTCGCCTATCAAAATACCCCCAGGGGTTGATCAATCCATCCTCATCTCGCGGGATGAATAGTTCTTGTCCAGTTTCAAGATAATAGACTTTAGATTCAAAAGCATAGGAAGGGATGGGGTTTAAAAAAAAGGCTGGCAAACAAAAAAGCAAGAGAAATCGAAAAATCTTCATTTTGACTCTCTATCTCTAAAAAACAAGAAAGCATAATTTAGCAAAAAGTATTCGTAAAAAAAAGATTTTTCTTGCTCGTTTTGTTTGGGTATAAATGCGACTGCCCTGGCCCTGGTCTTAATTAATGAAGATATTTACTAGAAATGGTATAGATGCAAAAAAAGACAAGTTGCGTTTTGCATGCCTCTTCGTAAACGGAAAAGCTTCATTCAAAGATGGGAAAACTATCTTTCTCGCTTTCATTTTGCACGTAAAGAAAAAGATTCTTTTCTTTGGCGCAATGCATTGCAATTTTTAAATGGTGCCCAATTTCTTGGGGTGGTGAACGACAATGTGTTCAAATTTCTCATTGTCTTTCTCTTCATCGCTTTGAAAGGGGTCGACCAGTCAAGTGAGATTCTTTTTTGGGTAGGAACCATTTATGTGTTGCCGTTTCTCTTGTTTTCACCGGCAGCTGGGGTCTTGGCTGATCGGTTTAGTAAGCAACGGATGATCATCTTTCTCAAATTCACCGAAGTGATCATTATGGGGCTGGGGATTGTGGCATTTTTATTCAAGAGCGATTGGGCCAGTTACAGCCTCCTCTTTTTGCTTTCAGTACAAAGTGCAGTTTTTGGTCCGCCAAAATATAGCATCATTGCTGAACTGGTACCTTCTCCAGAGAAAATTCCCAAGGCAAACGGACTGATCACTTCTTTCACCTATTTGGGTATCATTGTTGGGACATTTCTTGCTTCTTTTTTGACTCAAATGACCAATTATAATTTTCCTTTAGCAGCAGGTGTTTGCACGTTGATTGCAATCGGTGGTTTTATTTCGTCTCTGTTTATTCCCTATACAGAACCCAAACGATCAGAAAAAAAAATCAATCCCCTCTTTTTACACGAAATCTACCGTAATTTAAAGTATGCTAAAACTATTCCCTATTTGTTTGTAGCGATTTTGGGGGGATCGTCTTTTTTATTCGTTGGGGCCTATTTTCAGCTCAATGTGATCCCTTACGCGATTCAATCTTTGGGGTTTAGTGAGGTGGGCGGTGGCTATTTGTTTCTTCTAACGGCGATCGGAATTGCATGCGGAGCGTTTTTAGCAGGTCGCATCTCACACAAGCGGATTGAAATCGGCCTTGCTTGCGTTTCAGGAATACTTCTTTCGGTCACCCTTTTTGTGATTTCTTTTTTAAGTCATCAACTTGTGCTGACGTATATCGCATTAGTTCTTTTAGGGGTGTTTGGTGGATTCTATATCGTTCCTTTCGATGCCTACGTTCAGACGTATAGCCCCGATCAAAAGCGTGGGCAAATTGTGGCCGCATCGAATTTTTTGAGTTTTTGTGGAGTGCTTGTCGCTCCAATGCTCCTCTACTTATTTGGAGGAATCATGCATTTAAGTGCAGCACGTGGCTTCACCATCACTTCGATCTTGATTTTCTTGATGGTTCTTGCTGTCACTTCCCGCTTTGCAGGCTATTTTTTCAATTTTATCTGCCGCGCCTTTGTGCGTCCGCTTTACAATGTCGAAATTAAACGACCTCCCGAAGGGGAAGGGCGTCCTTTTGTTTTGGTGGCAGAGCAAATTGAACGGTTACCTCTTTGTTTGCTTTCAGCAAGTGACCCTCGTCTGCATTTTTACATTCCACGTGAAAGAAAACGGTACCGAGACTCATGGATGAAGATGTTTTCATCTGTTGATTTTCTTTATGTTGAGGATATGAAAGAGAGTCTGCTTCGCTCATTTGTGCAAAAATTGCATGATGAATTAGACAGGAAAGAAACCCCTTGCTTGCTCTTTCCTGATCCCTCATTTTTAAAGGAACGTTCTTCAGGGAAACTCTTGCGCGAGCTGCGTAAAATTCAGACGTTTGACTTGAAGTTTGTGACGATTCATGAAACTCCACGCAAAAATCAAAGAGATCGTGTTCACTTTAAACGCCCGAAAATTGTCGTCGAGTTTTCTGATTCTCAATAAAACTTTATATAGGGATGTTCTAGCTGGAGCTTCCATCCGTCATATCCATGAAAGAGATGCTTCACAACAGTTCTACTAGTCATAGAGAGATATTTTTCATACACGCCAAAATAGTCCATATCTAAAATGAGAATCTCCTTTGAAGGAAGATGCTTTTCAACAACAGATGTAAACATGAGAGGGCCAACAGTTGTATAAGTATCCTGCTCTTGATGAAACTCAAAATTTCTTGCGCGCATTTTTTGAAAACTAAGATCTAGCGCTTCTTTAAAAAGGGAAACTTTTGCCTGAGATAAAAGGGTCCATTGGCAAAACACTTCTTTTTTATCTTTGTTCTCGAGTTTTACTTGGGGAAATTTGGAGGGTTGAAACTCGTAGCCGATTACTGCTTGGTGAGTAAGCCACTTTTCTGGAATGGCTTTGACCGGAATGGTATCAATGTCGGTGTACATGCCTCCTTGAACATAAAGGATTGCATAGCGAAAAACATCGGCAAGAACGGCTCCCATAGGAATTTTAGAAAGGTCTTTTGCATACTCGGGAAAATGCATTTCAAAAAACTTGAAAACATTTTCATCTGAAAAATAATGCAACTCCCAATCAGGACAAAACGCATGCCATCTTTCGAGGATTTCAGTGTATGCAGGAGGAGGACTCTCTGTTTTGTGAGTAAAGTAGATCTTCTTCGGTATGATGTGAGCACCTTCCTCGCTTTAAAATTTCTAGCTAAAGTTAACTTCTCTATAATCGCGAAAGTCACAGACAATGTCACTAAACCCTTCTGCTTGTTTCACCAAGCTCTCAAACGGCGCAATCCATCTTCCTATTTTTTGTTCTTTTGACCAGATAACATCAATTGATTTTCCAACCGAATCTATGAGGAAGGTGTCTTTTTCAATCTTTTTGTATCCTTGGCAATAACACTCTTTTAAGACTGGTATGTAGTGAGCATTGAGAAGGTAAGCATGCGCTCGACGGGATTCAAACACTTGAAAAAACTGAAGAGAAAGTGTCTGGATCTGCAAATACTTCCCCCCTAGTAAAAAAACATCCCAATCGTCTTCGAACTGATCGAAAAATGTTTTTAGGTAGAGTTCGATATTCAACAAATCGGTTGAGAACTGCGCATCGTCTTCTAAAACAAGCGTCTTATTCCATCCCCTTTCTTGCGCAATTTCTAACGCACGGATATGCCCTAAAAAACATCCAACTCTCCCATTTAATGGTGTATAAACTCCCGGGACTCGCAGTATTTCTACCCGTTTGACCTGAAGTCGATCAAACTCTCGAAGAAGTCTTTCCCTGCGATCGTTTCGGTGATCTAAATTGATGTAAACGATCCCGTCAAGTCTATCTAAACCTAGGTATTCATCCATCCCTATTTAAACCTCAGTTGTGGGCAGTCAATTTCGGATTTCTACCCTTTATAGAGTTCAACTTCAAATGTTTCGCTTCAAGAGCAAGTTGCCAGCCTAAATGTCCATGAAACTGGTGCTTGATGACACTTCTTTCTGTCGGTGGTAGATATTGTTCTGTGGATGCAAAAACATCCATGTCTAAAAGTAAAGTTCTAGGTGAGTTTTGATACTGGTGCATCACTTTGGTGAACTGAATCGGACCACAAATTTCTAAGACATCTCGCATCGTTTGAACTTCAAAATCTCGCGCATGTAAAGCGGAAAAACATTGATCCAAAAGCTCTTTAAATAAGGAATGTTTTGGACGTGCAAGGAGCGCCCATTGGCAAAACACCTCTTCGTATCCATCTTTGCCAGCTGGAGTCATGGGAAACTTTGACGGCTGCAGTTCGTATCCCACCACTAAATCGTATTGAAGCCACTCATCAGGAATCGGTTTAAGAGGAATGGTATCGATGTCCATATACATTCCACCTTGGACATATAAGACTGCATAACGGAAGATATCAGCTAAAACAACACCTAATGGAATTTGGAAAAGCTTGGGATAGTATTCTGGTAAGTTCTCTTTGAAAAATAGGAAAATTTTTTGATCGGAAAAATAGTGAATTTCCCAATCAGAGCAATGGGTTGCCCACCGCTTCATATTCCAGATGTAGAGTTCAGGTGGCTCGTCATGAGCATAGGTGAAATAGAGCTTTTTTGGTATCATCCATACCCCAAATTGAGATGAGAGAGTTTCACCTGCACCATCCACCGATCCTTGCCGTCACATTGATGCGCGATGACACTCCTCTTTGTGAAGGGAAAATGCTCATCTTCGCGACATCCAAAAAAGTCTGCGTCTAAAAAAAGCAATTCTTTTCGCTCCTGGTACGGCAGTGCAACGTCGGTTAAAAGTAAGGGGCCTGCTGTGTTGAGCCCATCAAAAATGCTTTTTGCTTGAAAGTTGAGTCTTTCCAAACGTCGAAAAGCCTCTGCTAACGCTTCTTTAAAGAGGAAGTACCCTGGCTTGGACAGCAACGTCCACTGACATAAAAACTCTTTCTCATTCCAAGGATAACGGTAGGAATCGGGAAATTTTGAAGGTTGATACTCATATCCTATCACCCCATCAAAAGCTAACCATTCCTCAGGAATTGGCTTCAGAGGAACCGTATCAATATCACTGTAAAGCCCACCTTCTGCATATAGGACTGCATAGCGAAAAAAATCTGCAAGCATCGCTCCATAGGGGATCTTGGGCAAGAGAGCGGAGTACTGAGGAAAATGGTTTGCAAAAAGCTCACTAATCTCTTCATCTGAATAAAAGCAGAGCTCCCAGTCCGGGCACATCTTCTGCCAAACTTTCAAGTTCTCTTGATACTTCGAAGGGAGGTCTTTTGTAGCATAAGTAAAGTGCAGTTTTTTCGGAATCATAGCCCTCCACGATTAAGCCGAAGTTGTGGACAGGCAAGGGATAATTTCCAAGTCCATTCTCCATCAAATTGATGCCGAACAAAGCTTCTCTCTGTGAAAGGCAATCCTGCTTCAGGACACCTTGCAAAATAGTCGGTTTCAAGTAAGAGCAACTCAGGGTCGCACCGATATTGATTCACAATGGAGGAAAAGAAAAGAGGACCTGTTGTTTCGAGAACTTGGTTAGGATGATCGATACATCCTCGATTCTTGATAAATTTTTGAAACGCCTGCTCCAATGCTTCTTTAAACAGAGGGTATTTTGGTTTAGAAAGCATCGTCCACTGGCAAAAGACTTCGACTCCCTTTGTTTGAACTTCATATCCGATGACCGAAGAGGCAGAAAGCCACTTTTCAGGTAGAAACTTCAAAGGATATGTATCCATGTCGGTGTACATTCCCCCATGAACATAAAGAACAGCATACCGAAAAAAATCTGCAAGCATTGCGCCGCAAGGGATTTGAGGTAAAATCTCATAATACTGAGGAAAGTGCTCTTTAAATAGCGCATACACCTCTTCGTCAGTATAGAAACAAATTTCCCAATCGTGGCATGCTGAGCGCCAGGCTTCTAGATTCCGTTGGTATCTTTCTGGAAGTTCCTCTGTAGCAAAAGTTAAGTGAAGCTTTTTAGGAATTTGCATCAGATTCCTCTAAATTCACATGCGGCAATAAGACATTCCACTCCCACCCATGGTGTCCATCAAACTGATGCTTGAT
Source organism: Simkania negevensis Z (assembly GCF_000237205.1). Classification (GTDB taxonomy): domain Bacteria; phylum Chlamydiota; class Chlamydiia; order Chlamydiales; family Simkaniaceae; genus Simkania; species Simkania negevensis. The sequence continues at coordinate 37,221 of NC_015713.1, forward strand.
CACACTCCGTTTGGTTTTCGGGAAATTTTTTGCACTGTCAGTGGCAAAGTAATCGGCATCTAAAATCAAATGGTTCGATGCATTTTGAAAATCATTGACAACTGATGTGAATAAAAGAGGGCCAGAGAGATGGAGGATATCAATTCGTTTCTTGGGCTCAAAGTTTGCAGCCCGAAGCTTTCGAAAAGAGCGATCCAGTGCTTCTTTAAACAAAGGGTTACCTGGAGATGCTAGAAAGGTCCACTGGCAATAAATGGGTTCATATTTCCATTGCTTACTTAAAAGCTCTGGGAACCTGTCAGGTTGATACTCATATCCAATCACGGCATCAAATTTGAGCCACTCATCGGGAATACTTTTAAGAGGGATGGTATCGATATCACTATAAAGACCTCCTTCCTTATAAAGGACAGCATAACGGAAGACATCTGCGAGCATCGCCCCGACTGAGATTTTTTGCAGGTCTTCAGAATACTCTGGAAACTCGCAATCAAAATAAGCCTGGACATCTTCATCCGTATAGTAATAAAGCTCCCACTCGGGACACAAATCGCTCCATTTCGCCAAGTTTGCTTGGTATTTCTCAGGAAGCTCAGGTTTTTTATAAGTAAAATGTAGTTTTTTCGGGACCATATTCTTGTATGTAGAACTTAAATTATTACTTGTCAACTGAGGAAGAATAATTTTAATACATGCATTTAATTGGCATCTTGTTTATATTCTTCGTAACTTAATTAGGTACAGGCAATAAGATGAGCTTAACTGGTTTAACTCCGCAAAGTTATTTACTAGGTACATTGATAAGCGCCGCTTCCCTAAAAGCAGGCGAAGTACTAGCTTCTCAAGAAAAATCTTGGCGCGCTTGTGTGGTTGTCTTTGGGATCTTAGGGATGGGAGGAGTTTTAGCCACGCCCCTATCGAGATGTCTCTCCCAATGGACCGGAACGGTTCTCACTCACACCCAATCATTATTGATCTTTGGCGTCGTTGCCACCTTCAAAGCCATTGGTATTGCTTGCGAGAGATTTCTCTTTTTGAAAGAAGTTTCCGATTATGAAGAAGTGCGCAACCTCTATGATATACAGCTTCGCCCACTTCACACCCACTTTACAGCGCATCCAGACAAATTCCAAAAATTAGACCTGCATATCCAAACCATTTTGAATAAAAGATTCTCTGAGCAGAAGTTTGAACCTATTGCATCTCAAACGTTCTCTGAGATCGGATCAGATTACACAAAAGAAGAACTCGATTTCCTAGCAAGTGGAATGGATTTATCAAAGATTCCCTCTTTGGAAGATCGTCAAAAAATTGTTCTTTTCCTTTATGAAAATAACTCTCCTCCAATCGCCGTAGCCGCACGCGAAGACTTTGACATGCTCCATACTGCTAAGCTGACAGAAGAGACCATTTCAACCCTCTCTCTCGAACAAATTCGATGGATTCGGATGGCTCTACGTAATAGCCGCCCTGTACCACAAGATTCCAAAGCTTTTCAAGCGCTTGTGCAAGCTTTCTTTAATGCCAAGTTACATCCTCCAGAAAATGACCCCCGTTTTTTCTTACAGATTGAAGATCACCTCCATCCCACTTCCTATAACCCACTCCCTGAGGAAGAAAAATACCTAATTCCTTGGCTCAAAAATTATTACGCTTATCAGACAAGTAAATGGATCAAGCTTCCCCTCCAAACACAAATGAATTTGAATGTCTTATTTAGCGGTCAAATTGCCTATTATTACCCCATTCCCAGAGAAAGCGATTTTCCATGGGTAGATAAACATCTTGATTCCTTTCACGATCTTTTCAGTAACAAACCATATTTTTGGCATACCCTTTCTCTACCAGTTCAACACAAGTTTAACGAATCTTTCGAAAAAGCTAAGTTGGATACTTTTGGTCCGATTGAAGAAACTTCAGCCGAAGAGTTCGAGCAAGTGCTCATGCTGTTTACTAAATCACCACTTTTATTTGACGAGTTAACTGAATCTCAGCGCAGAACGATTTGTGAACGAGCTTTTGAAATGTGGCTTCCATTTCAATCTGAATTAATCGGAAAAGACCCATCTGGAAATGACTATTACCGCATGCCTAATGGAGATCTCTGGAGAAAAAAGAAAAATGGAAACGTGGCAATCCAAAAATACGGAACAAATGAATTTCACAAAATGCATACCAGTGGAGATTTGAGAGCTTTTTCCGATCCACATACTCGGTACAGATGGAATGAAGATGGAGTCTCTTACGGAAGACCTTTCAGGCTTATCGAACCTTTCGTAATAACAATGAATACATTGCTCGATGAAAAACAGGCTCAAACTTCGAAGACTCTCGCTCGAGGAGTTTATACCGCTGTTACAGTTCTTACTGTTGGCGCCATCTGGTCTTTTTGTCATATTCTGATGCACGGCCCTGTGATCGACATGCAACAAAATTCATAAATTAACAATTTCTTCATCTTTGTTTTGCAATTGATTTACAAGAGCCAAACAATTTTTTTTATCAAAAGATTTTTTTATTCGAGAAAATTATTCCTTTATTTGCTTATGCTGCTCACTTTGCTAAACACCAGGAGGCAGGCATGAGCACCCCAGATACGAAAAACGATTCTAGCAAACATCTTTGGAATCCTCTTTTAAACTTTGCAACTCTTCCAGTAGCCGGACACTACCTCGGCATAGAAACAATTGGAAAACTTCGTAACTACTCAGTTTTTCAGTGGATTCCGACGGCATCCTTAACGCCGACCGAGTTTGCTGTAGGAGGAGCATTAAACGCTGCAGCTCTTAGTGTTTCTGAATACATCTCAGGAAGAGATGGAGCTGAAATTGACTTTACTCGAATGGTTATCATTACGTTAACACTTGCTACCATGGTTTTTGCCGCGCCACATGTGACAAAAGCAACTTCAAAGTGGACTGGTGTTGTGTTAACAACTGACCAAATGCTTTCAATTGCTGCATTCAACGGTCTTGTTAAGTTGACAACTCTAGCATTCGTTTCTTTCATGAAGTATATGCAAGACAGCTCAATTGCCCCTATTCCGACATCAAATGAAGATGCCCGCAAAATTTCTCAATACCAAACAGCTTATTTCTACGATCTTTTCAAAAAAGAAAGTGCCAAGTGGAATGATCTTCCTCTTTCTATACGTGTTATTTTGAATATGCGCTTCAAAGAAAATGGCTTGGACGAGCAACTCCCATTAAAAGGGTTCAAAGATAAAGTTGGCGAAAAAATGGAAGCAGAAGAGTTGCAATTCCTTCTTGAAAGAACAAAAGGATCAACAGACTTTTCTAATGCAGAACGGAAGCATCTGAATTCTCTTTTCTTTGAGGCAGGACTTCATGAAGGAGTTGTTGTAAGCAAAGACACCATGCCAGAGCAAGTTGGGAAAAATTTAGCAGGATATAAAGCTACAGACTTTGCAACACTTCAAGAACCAACTGTTCGCTGGATTTGCTACTATCTCAGAGTATTTCCCAACCCTGTGGACGCTGATAAAGCAACAGCACTCAGTGACCGCATGTTAGATTTGAAAATTTCTTCTCCAAATCTTGACCTTGTACCTTCTAAAAAACCAACAGCGCCTAAGGATATAGCGCATCTTGCCGAAGATGAAAAATATCTATTGGGATGGTTCTTCGGATATTTCAAACAAAATGCTGCTGAGTTCGATACTCTTTCAATAGATGAGAGAATTGCCTGGAACAACGGTTTTGTGAAGGAATTAGGCAAGCGTGTCCCTTTAACTCTTACAGCTGACGAAGCAAGTAAGTTAAAAGATAGTCATGCTGTTTATTTCTGGCACTTATGCAATGACTACAAAGAATATTCTCACCAGTATTGGACCTCAACGCCAATAGAAGTTCAAAAAGCTCTCAATGCAAAGTTTGATAGTTTAACCTTCGTTACTCGAGCTTTATACCCTCAAACTAAGACAGAAGCTTTAGGTATGTCTGAAACTGAACTTCTCACTCTTCACAGTGAACTTCAAGCTAATGCAACTTATATCACTTACTTAAACAAAGAAGTACAAACTGCACTAGCTTCAAAGTTCACAAGATTAGGTCTTTGGATGCCTTTTGCCCCCAAACCTGCCCCAACTCTCACAGATAAATTCATAGAGAGTTTAACTATGAAAAACATTGTGATCGGTGGAACCGTGTTGGCTGGCTTAGGCTTAACTTGTTATTTTGTTGGTCCACCACTCATTGCAGCACTTGGCGCCATGTTTAAAGGGACAAACCCAGGAAATAATGACTGCACTGTCACATTAGAGTCTGGAAAATCTCACACGCTTGGCGAAAAAGATGTTGTGTGCTTTGAACCTAATACAGGTCTGCAAAAACTAACAGCAGCTAATGCCTCTGACTATCCAAACGGCGTGCTTGCGATAGGAGATAAAGTTGATTTAACAGCTCATAATACTCTTTGCATTGGCGAGCATTGTGAAACATCGCTAACGCCAATTGTAGGAGGAAGTGCTCCATATAACGTAACTCTTACTCCTTATACAGAAGAGTTTCCAGATCTTTTGGCAAACACTCCTCTCGTGTTAGGTGAAAGAGGAATCAATGTGTTGCACCAAGGTCAAAACGTCACTATCTCTGATGGAATGACAGTGGGCGACTACACTTTCGCTAATGGCAATGTTATCAGCATCAACCAAGATGGTCATATCTGTGTTGGAACTGCAACAGAAGCTTGTGTAAAAACTTTCACGACTGATGGGGTAACTCTTACTCCTTACATTCCACAACCTGTTGTGACAACCGTTTCTTTGACAAGTGGCTCTCCCGTCACTTTAGATGACAATGTCTTAGTTAAAGTTTCTCATGACAGTAAAGAGTTCACAATCTCTCTTGGAGAGACTCATGGTGATCACACTTTCGTTAAAGGCGATGTTGTCAGCATCAACCAAGATGGTCGTATCTGTGTTGGGACTGAAACAGAACTTTGTGGAAAAGTTTTCACGACTGATGGAATAACTCTTTCTCCTTATACTCCACCACCTGTTGTGACAACCGCTTCTTTAACAAGTGACTCTCCTGTCACTTTAGATGACAATGTCTTAGTTAAAGTTTCTCATGACAGTAAAGAGTTCACAATCTCTCTTGGAGAGACTCATGGTGATTATACTTTCGCTAAAGGCGATGTTGTCAGCATCAACCAAGATGGTCGCATCTGTGTTGGAACTAAAGATCAACCTTGCGAAAAAGTTTTCACGACTGATGGGGCAACTCTTACTCCTTACACTCCGCCACCTGCTATGACAACCGTTTCTTTAACAAGCGGCTCTCCTGTCACTTTAGATGACAATGTCTTAGTTAAAGTTTCTCATGACAGTAAAGAGTTCACAATCTCTCTTGGAAACTCTCATGGTGGTCACACTTTCGCTAAAGGTGATGTTGTCAGCATCAACCAAGAGGGTCGCATCTGTGTTGGGACTGAAACAGAACCTTGCGAAAAAGTTTTCACGACTGATGGAGTAACTCTTTCTCCTTATACTCATACTAAGGATGGTAGCGCAGGATCTCCAAGTCCTGAAGTTCCTAAGACTAGTAAAAAGAAACAAAAACCTAATGGTTAACCGATAACAAGGGTTTTAACCTTAAAGCTCAAAAGCGGAAGTGTACACTTCCGCTTTTTTTTGATTGGATCTATTTCGTTCTACATGCAAATAGGGCGAAGTTTGTACTCTGCGGCATTAGAATGCGTAAATAAGCTCGATTTCGTATTGCTTATATGAAAAGGCTGGACCAATCGCGGTCGTGTAATTCACCGACTGACGCCAAGCTTGGTACACTGTAATGTTATTGGTTAGATTGTAAAGCAGCTCGACAGAAAGCCCTTTATAGTTCCCAGCGCCGACAGCTGTCTTAACAGTGGTCGCGTCTCCTTCTCCTTTAGAGCGTCTCGAATAAAGACCTACCTTTGCCGCATTGCCTCGACCGATTCCTGAACCGTCAAAATCTGGAATCGCTTGAGCTTGGACCCACTGATAGTTGATATCAAGCGACCAATCCCACTGTTTACGCAACTCCCCAATCGAGAAACCGACATACCAAGCAAAGGCTTGCTTCATGTTGTCTGTCATTTCATGGGGACGAGCTGCCGTATTGAAAAGACCTGCAGCATAAACTGTCGTGATTTTTTTCCAGAGCCAGTCGGGAACAAATTTATAACCTAGGGTGAGTTGAAGATTGCGAAAATCAAACGCCAAATTGCGCAAACGATCCGCTGTTTTCTTCGTATCCCAGTCAATAAAGGAGAGCTTTGAATAGAGGCCTGTTCCACCGATATTAAGCAACCCAAGTTCTCCGACATAGGCATATTGATCAATCCAGTCATTTACGAGAAATGGGCCCCCATGAAAGTATAAGTCTCCGATCGATTGCAAGGCATGATCGTATTTAAAGAGAATTCCATCCATGAACGATCCGAATTGAATCTTTGAATCGAAAGTATAGTTTAATAAGCGACGTCCAAATTCAAGATCCATGGTGTAAAGATCAGCATTAACAATGCGCCCTCCAAAAAAGGCACGCTCGAGCGACAGCCTATTAAACGTCCCACTAACAGTTCCGGCATCATTGTCAAACTCGATCTTTACTGCTGCCCACGTGCGATCAGTGCGATAGTCCAGCATCAGGTTCACTTCAATGTCCCATGCCCGCATAGCCGTTCCAGTGACTGCTCCCCCATGGCCACGCTGTTTGATGCCGTTTTTCTTTTCATTTGTCGATTGAAGCTCGGTTCGAACTTCCCCGCTAATGGAGAGGTTTCCGCCCCGTTCTTTAACGGTGACTTGACGTTTTGTGTTGATCCAATCCCTAAGGGCTTCGATATCCCGTTGCTCTAAGCCGGGCGAGCCATCATCATCCTGAGCATGGAGGGGAAGTGACCCAAAGGTCAAAAAAAGTGATGTTAGAGCTAGTGTTTTCCAAGTTTTCATGTGCAAATTGGGGTAACATTGATTCAGACGGAGGGGAGATTCTATAGGAAAGTACAATAAAGAGCAATGTTACTTAAACAATAGCCAACGAGGAGCATGGTCTTCGGTGTAATCTGTGACCCGCTCGGAAATGATTTGCTCTATGCGTGGGAGCAATTCTCGCGCTTTAGCTCGTCCTTGCTCGTAAATTTCTAGATTCTGCTCATCACTGAACATTCCAAAACCTTGGAAATTCATCTGAAGAAGAATGTCCGCTTCTCGGGCTGCTTCTTTAGACAATTGGCGGTAGGAGATCTCTAACCCCCGCTTTACAATCCCAAAGAAATGGACGATTTCGGTGTCGCTGAGCCTTTCTCCGACATCGACGGCAATGATTACTTGAGCACCATACTTCTTCGCAACACGAACAGGAACCGGATCTATGGCTCCTCCATCGACCAAAAATCGGCCAAGATAGGAAACAGGTTTGAAAACTCCAGGAACTGCTGAAGAAGCGCAAAGTGCAGGAACAAGGGGTCCTGCTCCTAGCTCGAGAAGCTCTCCAGTATGCAAATCGGTCGCAACAACAACTAGGGGGATCTTGAGCCCATCAAAAGAATGTGCATGGAGATTTTCTTGTAAAAAAGCCTTGAGAGAATTTCCTTTCACCACTCCAAAACGAGAAGAAAACAAAGAAAAATCGAGCAGATCTTTCCTTTTCAGATTGAGAAGAAGCTCTTCTAAGCGGTCGATATCAGGGTCATCAGCGTAAAGTGCGCCAATTAAAGCTCCTGCGCTGCATCCTACAATTAAGTCAGGATGAATTCCTGCTTCTTCAAGCTCCCGAATCACACCAACATGAGCTAATCCTTTGGAGCCACCTCCACCTAAAACTAATGCGATTTTGGGAGGTGCTTCAGGAGGATCGAACGAAGGAATCGGCTCGAGTTCGCCTCTAGCCAATGTATGACGATGACAAGCAGACAAGGTAAAAACGGCTAGTAGGAGGCCTATGCCGAGTAGCAGCTTTTTCATATGCGGAGATTATACTAGAACTTCACTTCGCCGGCAAGAGTTAGAGCTTGCTCATCGATGAGCCGAGCTTCTACTGTGGCAGAAAACCGATTGAAGTTAGAGAGTGAGCAACCAAGAGCAAGCCCAAACTTGCGCCGATTCTTCATATTAAAGTGGCGCGTTTCAGGCAAAAAACCGGTAGGTAAATGCTTAATGCGGCTAGTGGCATTCGAATACCTAACGGCGAGATAGGGAAAAAAGATTCCTACTTCGTAAGAGGCTCCTGCACCAAACTGCCACTCATGGAAGTTTAATTTTGAACCAGGACGAGGCTGAACAGGTACGCCGTTTGTCGTCATCCAACGCAAAGTCGGTTGTGCACGCCCATATTTGAAATCTGCTCCAAGAGAAAGGTTACCCCAACTATAGATGATTCCTCTCAGGCCAACACCCCAGGCAAACTGGTTGTGAGTTTCATACTCATTGCGCACACCCGGCAGCGGAATATGCGCGACCGTAAAGCGTGCGGCTCCAGCAGAGCCGTAAAGCTCGATACGATTGATTAAGTTGAATGTCAACACCCCTTGATCGGCAATGTAAGAAAACTCATTCATCCGCCCCGAAAACTTGCTCACAGCTTTCATATCCCGATCAAAATCCCAATCGCGTTGATAACCTGCTTTCACACTCAAATAGTTTTCTTTGGAGAAGAAAAACCCTTCTTCAATGAGTGCAGGAGCACTTGGATTGCCGTTATACAATGCAAAAAGCGTCGGGGTGAGTAAAAAAAACCAAATAAATAAAAGTTTTTTCATACTTGTGGATTTTAAGAAAATGCAACTGATTTTGCAACGTCAAAAACGAAGATCCGCAGAACCTGTTAAAGCCATTTCCCCAATTAGTCGGGTTTCTATGTTGAAATTGACCGCTTGACCGCTCGTCATGCCTAACCCAAAAAGGAGGACAAATGGATTGCGGTTTTTAATTTTTTCATCGCGAAAAGAATAAACTGATGTGTTTGGAATGCTGCGCAAATAGCTGTGTTGTGAAGCATAAGCCAAGCCTATGTAAGGAATCATGTTTCCAATTTCACGTGAAAAACTTCCTCCAACTTGCCACTCATGGTAATGCATGTTTGCACTCTTCGGATTTTGAGGAATGCCATTGACGATGAGACGGTCTATTTTAAGATGAGACGCATTATAACGGGCGTTAATGCCCATGATCACTTCTTCCCAATAAACTAAAACGACCCGTCCACCAACTCCCCAAATGAGTTGACTATCTGTTTCATATTCGACTCGGATATTTCGAACTGGCCGTTGAGCCATGTCAATTTTCATCGCACCAAGTAAACCATACACTTCAAACCGATCAATAATGTTAAAGGTTAACACTCCAAACTGCTTCAATGATTGATACTGATCGAAAAGATCTTTGATACTAGACTTCCGCTTTTTGATTTTGATTCGCTTGGAAAAGGTTCCATCAAGCTCGTAACCGACTTTGATTCCCCACCAGTCATCTCCAGTGGCCCATAACCCTCGCTCTGGCATATCGGGGAAAGAGGGGTTACCATTGTAAAGAGCGCACAGAGGGGACGAAAGCAAAATAAAACAAATAAGTCTTCTTAGCATAACCGCTAAGTATTGGAAATCTCAGCGATTTGATCAAGAAAGAGTTGAATTAAAAATTAAAAATGACAAGAATGTCAACCCTTCAACCAATTGAAAAGGAATCAACTATGTGTGAAATCAGCGAGCGCTGCCTATCAATCACTCTTCAACCCAGCCAAGTAACACCTGACGCATTTCATTGCAGTGTTTTTAAAAGCAATGAAGGTAGAACTGAAATCAACAGTACTTTGATTATCCCTTATTCTGGGGGAACACTAAACGTTGTGATTCCTTACCCCGAAGAAAACTTAGATGGTTGGAAATTTTGTGCCCTCGGTTTTATGAAAGACACTCAGAGCTGTATTTGCCAAAAAGTTTTCTCTTTAACCTCTTTGATCCACAGCTCAACCGTGGTGTTCTAGACGAACCAAGCAAGAAACTGGAAAGCCTTTTGCTCATCCATTGTGGGCTTTCTTTTTAACCATGGAAGTTGCGAAAGGTTCAAGAGATCTCGAAACTCAAGTAAGGGTTGCTGATGCTTTGTCTGCAAAGCCTCAATATGGGTTTCAACGAGCGATTTTTGACCTTCAAAGTCCATTTTATCCATCTTATCTTTGTTTAAGAGCAACATCTGAAGCTGTGCATTGCGCGATAGCAAAGCTTGATTCTTCACACGAAGAAGCAAGGCCTCGATATAAGGACTAAACAAGAGTTGAAAATCTTTCTTAAAATTTGGAACTTTTTTGTATTGATCGTAAAGTCCCGCTAGATTTTTTAGCCAGGAAGTCATTGGCGCTATTTCTTCAGTTGTAGGAAAGGTTCGCTCCTCCCTTTCATGCCCTCTTGAGAAGTTAATCTCTTCAAGAGCAGCAATTTTTTCTTTCACCTCATTGCCTAATTCCTCAAAAAACTTTTCAACTTGATTTATATCTACTCCCATAGTTTTCATTTCTTGTCTTGCCATGGCAGGTGCAATGCGTTCCATCACCCATTGCATATTTTCATTACTGACAATATCAAGTTCTCTTTGAAAAAACTTCTGCATTTCTTCTTCAGCTCGAAACAAGACTTCTGAAGGAATCTCTTCTTCACCTCCTAAGTTAGGTAGATCTTCTGCACCTTTTCGTAACCGATCAGATGTAACAATTTCAAAAGAAGACATAAATAAAAAAACCCCATTTTAACCAAACAAACAATACAAAAATGTTAAATATAAATCAAAAAATAAAATTAAAATTCACACAAATTTAAACTTTATTTTTTAAGAGAGTAAAATCAGGAAGTGCGGCTCCACTATATTCTGAGGGAGAGGTGAGAACTCCCCAAGGTTTTGGAAGAGTCCCATCGAGTAGAGGACGCCAGATGGAAAGAGGATACCCCTCGCGACAACGGGCATCCAGTCGCCAAAGGTCAAGAATGCCAAGACCTGGGTTGTACCCAAACCCAAAGTAAAAGCGGGACCAATTAGTGTCGGCAAAAAGGAGTGGTTTAGGAGGGAGGAGGTGATGTTTTGTAAACGCTTCTTCTAAATCGTCAAAATTCCCAATGAGTTCAAAGAGATGATCGAAGGCTCCTGAAGAGGTATAGAGAATGCGATGCTCAACGGCAAATCGTTTTTGGATTTTAGAGGGGAAATCGAGGAGGAGTTTTTCAAGTTCTGGAGGACGAATGAGGGGAAAAGCTGTGCGCAAATAACCATCAAGACGGTCGGCAAGAGCCATTGGTTCGGTGAGGTGAGGACTTAAAAAATTGAAGAGATGGGTTCGAAAACTTTTAAGGTGGAGTGTTTCAGCTTGAGGTGTAAATTGACGCCCGAGTTCGTGACTGCTATGAGGAAAATGCTTTTGAATGAACTCTTCTGCTAAAAATTCTTGCGTGTCTTGATCAAGACGGATGACTTCATAAAATTCTTCTCCGGGAAGGAGAACATTGTCCCGTGCCCAGGTGTAACTAAACCCTTTGTCAAGCCAACCTTCCTTAAAAGGGGATAGCCCGGGGCGCAATACAAAGGCATGAGTGGGAGAATACATCAGCATCCCTTTGCTTGGATTGTCTTCAAAGGCTTTGGTTGCGCTATAGGGTAATCCTTTGAGGAGATCGAGCAAGAAGATCAGTAGATCCATTGGGTTTTCAATGGGGCGACTTTCTTCTGAAAGGTCTTTTTCCAAGCAATAGTAACAGCGGAGTAAGGTATGCATCGTTCCCCCTGAAGTGTAGCTCCACGGTTTCTTTTCGACTTGAGAAATGTTTTCAATGAGGACTTTAGACTGTTTGGTTTTATGGGCCTTGCCCATCCGCTCAATCGCGGAGGAAAGAAATTCATCTGTATTGAGGTGGTGAATGAGGAGCGTTGTCAGTTCTTGGAGCTCTTTTTCCCCTTCTTCCCATTCAGATGCGGCAGCAATTTGTGGTTCGGTGGCGATAAAAAAGTGGTTGAGAGCTTGAAGGTACTCTTTTTCGCTATGAATCAGAGTCCACGCTAGAGGGTCCCGTCTTCCATGTTTGTAAAGCAAACGAAAGCCGGCTGGAGCATCGTCATAGAGATCTGTTTGGATATCGTACATTTCAGCATCGTAAATCTCTTGGAAGTATTCAGGAAATCTCTCGGCATACTGCTCGAGTAAGAACTTAAAAAATTGAGCGAGGTGTTCAGCGCGTTTACTTGAATCATCTCGCATGTCTTTGCACCCTTGAGCATGGTGAAGACGGACTTCAAGTTCAGCTTTGAGTTGTCGGACGCGCTCCCTTGAAGAGGCTTGCCTTAGTAAGGCTTGGGTCATACGGACTTCATCAATCGCGCGAGCATAGTCCTGGTGGAGCTCTTCGGTTTTCGTATTGGCACCATTGAGTTTTTGCTGAAGAGCCTGATAGAGGAGATGCCCAATCCCTCCTTCTTCGTTTTGGTCAAATCCCAAGCTGGCGTAAAGGTTCCACCGGAAAAACTCAACTTTGTAATCGGAAAAAGAGGCAAGCGTGTACTCCCACGCTTTTAGAAGGGCGTGATCGGTATAGGACTTGAATGTTTCTTTTGCTTCTTTTTCTAAAGCCTTCGCTTGGTCATTTTGCCCATGTTCTCTCCGGATGTTGTCATGAATAAACGTGTCGACAGAGACAAGCTTAGAGGGTAGTTTGACTTTTGAAAGGGGAACTCCAGCAGCATCAAAGGCCGCTTGTATGGAGGGCATCTCGAGAATTTTGGATGATGAAATAGGCTTTTTGAGATCTCCCATTCCCCAACTGGGGCTTATGGGAACTGCATGCTGCACACCACCAAAAGTGCGCGATAAGCTGCAAGTCATAACGAGATCGTAAAGATCGAGCAAAAGGCGCTCCATTTGTTCCGACTGGATAATGATTCCTGGAGCTGTTGCAAAGCAAGAGCCCACATTTTGCCGCAAAGGTGTGAGAAGCGCGGTGAAGACAGCTTGACGGAGCTCCCGATTCGTCACTTTCGTTTTAAGAGGAAGGCCAAGAGAATAGAGAACAAGCGTTTCAATATACCGGTTAGCAACCGGCATTTTGAACCGGTTAAATAAATTGAGAAGATCTTTACTGCTGTGAAGAGCCGCTACCACTTTATGAAAATGCTCAATCACTTCTTTATCATTTTCCCCTTGAATTCCCGAGAAAAATGAGGGCAGTTTCTTTTTTAAGAGAATTCCTTGCTCGTCGATGAAAAGATTTGCCAGCATCCGGGCACGCGCCAAACTGCGGAACAAAAAAGGTTCCTGAATGTCTGTTTCAGCTAGGGCTTTAGCAATCTTTTCTTCTTCTTCCACGTTCATCTTTTCCTTTTTTACCATCTCCTGTAGAATGAATTCTATGCCAAAAGTCAAATACGAAAAAGATGAAATCGATCTTCCGGATGGAGCTACTGGAAAGGACCTTGCAGAAAAACTAAATCTGCGTGAGCCTAACCAATCTATCGCCATTGAGATCAACGGAACTACAACCGACCTCTCTCATCCTCTTAAAGAGGGCGATGAAGTCAAGCTCTGGCACTTCGACGATCCTAAAGGAAAAGAAGTGTTCTGGCACACCTCTGCGCACGTTCTTGCTCAAGCAGTTTTGCGTCTTTGGCCTAACGCACAGCCAACCATTGGACCACCCATTGAAAACGGTTTTTATTACGACTTTGCCAATTTGCAAATATCCGATGAAGATTTCAAAAATATCGAAACGGAAATTAAAAAAATTCTCTCAGAAAATTTGAAGCCAGAACTGCACCGGTTCAAAGATAAAGCTGAAGCACTCAAAGAATTTGGCAGCAATCCTTACAAGAAAGAGCTGATCGAAGGATTCGAAGAAGGGAGTCCGATCACTGCTTATCGGCAAGGAGACTTTTTCGATCTTTGTCGCGGACCCCATTTGCCCAATTTAGGTAAAATTAAAGCATTTAAAGTTCTTAAAACATCTGGAGCTTACTGGCGCGGCAAAAGCGACAATGAAATGCTGACTCGTATTTATGGCATTTCTTTTCCCGATCGAGAAGAACTCAAACAGTACCTCTTCATGCTTGAAGAGGCTAAGAAACGGGACCACCGCATTATTGGAGCTAAACTCGATCTCTTTTCGTTTAAAGAAGAAGCTCCTGCAATGCCATTTTTTCATCCGAATGGGATGGCCATTTGGGATAGCCTCGTCACATTTTGGCGCGACATCCATTTAAAAGAAGGGTACCAAATCATCAAAACCCCACAGCTTCTCACAAAAGAGCTATGGGTCACCTCAGGGCACTGGGAGCACTATCGCGAAAACATGTTCACTTCCCAAGTTTCAGAAGAGCGCGAGTTTGCAATCAAGCCGATGAACTGCCCTGGCTGCATGCTCTATTATAAGACCTATTCTCATAGCTACCGCGAGTTTCCTCTTCGGATTGCTGAATTTGGACATGTCCATCGTCATGAGCCCTCTGGCGCATTGAATGGTCTATTTCGAGTTCAGGGTTTTCACCAAGACGACGCCCACCTCTTCATGAAACCCGATCAAATTCAAGGTGAAATCTTAAATGTCCTCAAACTTGTAAAGCAGATTTACGAAACGTTTGGGTTGAAATACACTTTCGAACTTTCCACAAGACCTGAAAGTTCGATTGGAACTGATGAAGATTGGGAAGTAGCAACGCAAGGCTTGCAAAAAGCGCTCGATGCCGCGGCAGTTCCTTACAAAATCAATGAAGGGGATGGCGCTTTTTACGGTCCCAAAATCGATCTCCATGTACACGATGCCTTGGGACGCGCTTGGCAATGTGGAACGATTCAGCTCGACATGGCGCTTCCTGAGCGTTTCGATTTAGAATACAAAGATGCCGACGGCTCACTCAAGCGACCAATCATGATTCACCGCGCTATTTTTGGTTCGATTGAGCGGTTCTTAGGAATCTTAATTGAACACTTTGCCGGAAAATTTCCCTTATGGATGAGCCCTCTGCCCATTCGTCTCATTCCCGTTACAGACACACATGCACCCTATGCACATGAAGTCGCAGCTAAAATACGAGAAAAAGGCTTTTCGTGTGATGTCGACGATTCGCATGAATCTGTTGGAAAAAAAGTGCGCAATGCGCAAATTCATCAAATCAATTACATGTTGACTGTTGGCGACCATGAAGTTGCCAATAAAACTGTAGCACTTAGAACACGAGACAATGTGGTCCACGGTGAAATCCAACTTGACGACTTTCTAAAAAACATCGAAAGCGAATATAAAGAGAGACGTCTAACATCACCTTACCAGGAAGGCAAATGAACGTCATTAGCGTCTGCAGTTTTAAAGGAGGAACCGCGAAAACCTCCATCACACTCAATCTCGGAGCCGCTCTAGCTATAAAGCATGGGAAACGTGTTCTGATGATTGACTTTGACGCACAAGCTAACTTAACAGCAGGGCTGGGCTTTGATCCAGACAATCACGATAGTTTAGCTTCTGTTTTGCAAGATAAAAAGGAAGTTTCAGAAGTCATCATTGAATCACCGATCAAAAACCTCGATCTGATTCCTGCCGACACTTGGCTCGAACGGATTGAAGTAACAGGTAACTTAGCATCTGACCGGTATTCACATGAAAAACTGAAGAAAATCCTAGAAAATGTCAACTATGACTACGTACTTATCGACACACCACCCTCTCTTTGTTGGCTTACCGAATCAGCGCTCATTGCTGCAACGCATGCGCTTGTTTGCGCCACACCAGAATTTTACAGCATTAAAGGATTGCAACGCCTCTCGTATTTCATGCATTACATTTCAGAGCGTCATCCGTTTGATCTTCTTGGTGTTGTTTTATCGTTTTGGAATCCACGTGGAAAAAGTAACGATGGATTTATCAGCGTCGTGAATGAAACGTTTCCTGAAAAACTGTTGCAGACAAAAATTAGAAGAGATATCGCTGTTTCTGAGGCTGCAATTCACGGGAAACCGGTTTTTGAGATGCGTCCAAGTAGCCGGGCTGCCGAAGACTTTACAGATTTGACAAATGAAGTGCTAGCACTCATACCAGGCGAAACAAAAGCGGAGTCTACATGTCTAAGTTCAACTCCCTCTTAATGGGGCGTTTCAAAACTCAAAAAAAAGACAAGATGAACGAACTTGTTGAACGTTCACAAGCGGGAACTCTCTCGAGTTTCGCTGGAGTTTTTCAAATTTCCCCCATGAGCGAATCGGAAATAGCAACTCTTGAAACACTTCTCACGAAATATAAAACTGACGAAACAAACGTTGCAGAAGATTTAAAAAAACTCAAAGCCATCACGTCTGAAGTAAAAGCAATTAGCAATCAAGCTGTCATCTTGCACGGAGAACGGATCAAGCGAGCACAAGAACTCTTCAAAAAGTACCAAGATGGAGCATTTAGTGCATGGCTCCTCAAAACCTATGGGAACCGGCAAACTCCTTACAACTTTTTGCAATACTACGAACTCTATTCTACCATGCCACAGCAAACACGCTCCATCATCGATGAAATGCCACGCCAAGCAATTTACAGCTTGTCAAGCCGCTCTATTCCCCAAGAAGAAAAGATGGCCTTCATTGAAAAATACCAAGGAGAAACGAAAAGCGAACTTTTAGAAAGATTACGCGAATCTTTTCCACTTCCTCCAAAAGACAAGCGAAACTCCAACAAAGTAAAATCTGCAACCGATTTGCTAAAAAAAGCACTGAAAACAGTGCAAGACAATCTCTTTCACCCTTCTTCGCAAGAGCGTGAAGAGATCCAAAAGATTTTAGATGAAATTCAAAACTCACTTTAATGAACGAATACCAATCTCCTTTGACAGTTCGTTATGCCAGTTCGGAGATGAAAATCATCTTTTCGCCTCAGCATAAATATGAAACATGGCGCAAACTTTGGATTGCACTTGCTGAAGCGCAAAAAGAACTGGGGTTAAAGATCACCGACGAGCAAATCGCAGAGCTCAAAAAAAATATCTCCAAGATTGATTTCGACGCAGTACGGATCTTTGAAACAGAGTCTCGCCATGAAGTGATGGCCCATATCCGCGCCTATGGGGCTGTTTGCCCAAACGCAAAAGGGATTCTCCACATCGGGGCCACTTCAGCCTATGTCATGGACAACGGCGATCTTATTCAAATGAAAGAAGGGCTTGAGCTGCTCAAAGGAAAACTCATTTACGTCATTGAAAAACTCAATCACCTCGCTTTAAAAAACGTCGACACACCTTGTTTGGGGTTCACTCATTTTCAACCAGCGCAACCCACAACCGTTGGTAAACGGGTCGCGCTATGGCTCCAAGACTTTGTCACCGATTTTTATGATCTTTTCCACCTCATGGGAACTTTTCCATTTCTTGGGGTGAAAGGAGCCACAGGTTCACAAGTGTCGTATATGGCCCTATTCGAAAATGACCAAGAGAAAGTCGTGGAACTCGATGAAAAAGTCACAAAGAAAATGGGTTTTCAAAAAGCCTACTATGTCAGTGGACAAACGTTTCCGCGCAAACAAGAGCTACGCATCTTAAACGTGCTAGCTTCTCTTGCATCCAGTGTTCACAAATGCGCCACTGACTTACGTCTTCTCTCGCATCTCAATGAATTTGAAGAGCCTTTTGGCGAGTCCCAAGTCGGTTCCTCTGCGATGCCGTACAAACGGAATCCCATCATGGCTGAGCGCGCTTGCGCTCTAGCTCGCTTTGTGCTCAGTTTGTGGAATAACCCAGCTTACACGGCCTCCTTACAGTGGCTTGAGCGCTCACTCGACGACTCAGCAAATAGACGGATCGCCATTCCTGAAGCCTTTCTAGCTGCTGATAGTCTGCTGAACTTAATGGGGAATCTCATTGAAGGACTCAAGATTTTTCCAAGCATGATGACCGCTCACTTACAGGAGCACCTCCCTTACCTTGCGATGGAACATGTCCTTGCTGCAGCTGTTCTCAAAGGAAAAGATCGAGGAGTGGTCCATGAAAAACTGCGCCAACATGCCTTTGAAGCTGGCAAACACAAACGGGAACATGGCAGACCTTCCGACTTACTCGCACGAATGACTGCTGACTCGGAAATTGGCCTCTCCGAAACTGAACTTGCTTCTCTTTTCAAAGCAGAAGGACTCACAGGCCGCTCAAAACAACAAGTGATTGAATTTTTAAAGCTTGAAGTGCAGCCTCTTTTAGAGCAAAACCTCTCTCTAAAACCCCCAACACTTGGAGTCTAATGAACCCGCTCATTGTCAGCTACTACACTGCAGGAACAGGTTATGAAGTGGAAGTGCAAAATCTCATTGCATCGTGCAAAAAGTTGGATTTACAAGCAGATATTGTTCCCATTCCATCAAGGGGAAGTTGGGATAAAAATTGTTGCTACAAGCCCGAGTTTCTCTTAGAAAAATTAGACGAGCACCAAAGACCTATTGTCTGGGTTGATGCTGATGCTATCTTTTTAAAAAACCCGACACTCTTTGAATCACTTCAGTGCGACATTGCCCTTCGAACCTACGAAGAGCTCCCGCTCGACCACCCGTCTAAAGTCTACACGGGAACGATTTACCTTTCCAATAATGAGATGGCTCGCACGTTACTCAAACGGTGGAAAGAAGAAAGTGAAAGGATGCTTCGGGAAGAAAAGAATGAGGTTTGGGATCAAGTCTCAATCAAGCAAGCCCTATTGGGATCTAACGTCGACCTTTTTCCCCTCCCAGATACCTACGCAACCATCTACGATAAGCAGCTCACCTCCATAGAAGAGGCTGTGATCCTGCACTATCAGGCCTCCCGACTTTTTAAAAAAGAAGTGAACAATGAAGTCGTTCCATTTTGGGAAAATGGGATGTTTTCTCAAGAGTCTCGCCATAAGTTCTCCTCATAATTTTTTTTAAACCCATGTGACATATCTTGGTAATCATTTAGTTTTTAATTTTTAATGCAAAAAATCCCCTTTAGTTTAAAATATTAATCGTTTTTGAGGCTTGGAATAGCTCAAACTCAATTTTCATCTTGGACAAATCATGAGTTTATTAAGATTGATCTTCACATTTTCAGCCCCCTTATCGGCTGTCATCCTAATGATTTTCGGAAGCGCATTTTACACCACCTTTTTAAGTATTTTTTTGGAGAGCACAGGTTATTCGAAAGAAAAAATCGGCATCATCCAATCAGCTTTTTTTCTGGGAATGTTTTTGGGTGCATTTCAAATGGAAAAGTTGATTAAACGAGTAGGACACATTCAAGCTCTCGCTGTTTTCGGCAGCTTAGCTGCAAGCTCAACCCTTTTACAAGGGTTGATTCAAACCTTACCAGCATGGATCATTTTGCGATTTCTTTTTGGGTTATCTCTTTCCGCACTCTATATTGTGATCGAAAGCTGGATGCTCAATCACAGCACACCTAAAACACGTGGGGTTATTTTATCGCTGTACATGATTTCCTTATACGCAGCGCAATCGGCAAGCCAACAAATGCTTTCTTATATCGACATCCAGAGCATGACTCCCTTTATCATCACGGCCCTCTTTACTGCGCTTAGCATCATTCCTGTGGGCTTATCGACAACAAAATTGACTCTTCCCTCAACTCACGAATCCATTCGATTTTTTCAAATCATAAAAGCCTCACCTTTTGGCGTCTTTGGCTGCATCGTTTCTGGACTTATCTTAAGTACTCTTTACAGTTTTCTACCTCTTTTTTCAGAATCAAAGCAGATTTCAAGCGCTAACTTAATGTCGATTACAATTGCTGGAGGCGTTTTATTACAATGGCCGATTGGAAAGCTTTCTGATCGTTTTGAGCGTCGCAGAACTTTGCTCATCGTTGTTGCAATTGCCTTCGTACTTTCTCTACTTCTTTACGTTTACAAACAAGCTCCAGTAGAAGGCATTTTAGTGATTGCTTTTCTAATCGGTGGTTTTGTGTTTACCCTTTACCCACTAAGTATCACACAGGTCTGTGACAATATCGATCATTCGCATATCACAACGGCAACAGCTTTTCTTTTGATTGCCTACGGACTCGGTTCTGTTATTGGCCCGATCACTTCAGCTCTCACGATCAAATTTCTCGGAATCGAATCAATTTTTCTTTATTTTACAGCTCTTTTGGGGCTTTTAGGCTTAATTGGAATCTATGTGACAATCAGAAGACCTATTGTTCCTCTCAAAGAACAAACAGATTTTTTACCTTTACTCAATGGCACTCCAGTTGCTTATGAAATGGACCCAAGAAGTGAGCAGAGTTAAAAGTCGATAGTCTTTAAACTTCATTGTTTTTCAAAAAAAAAATAAACAACGCGGTTTTTCTCAAGAAACAGGTTCTCATTTTTCTTTTCAATTGGGTATAATTTTACCCGGAAAAATTAGAATTTTTAAGGTTTTAGATGTTAAGTCAAATTATTTCTATGAGTGGGGCCAATTGGCAAACAGCTGCGGCTTGTATTGCCACAAATTTCTGCTTTCAGCAGCTAGCTGGGAAAGTTGTAAAGGTAGAAGATAACCACACATGGAAAAACGATGTTATTTATGACTTGGTAGGATTTCTTTTCGGGACTGCTTTTTTGTATGTGATTGCCAAACCTCTTCAAAATCGTTTTTTAATTCCGATTAATACACAAGCAATTGTCCCTATTACCCTTTTCTATGCGCTGGTTCATTTGGTTGCAACAGCTCTCTTCTTTCAACCAACACTCATTGAAAAGACTAAAATAACAGACTCCACAGACAAACAGCCTACAAAACCTGAGCTTAATAACTTGCATGCCCTTGTCAGCTACTTTGATGCGAAATGGGATACGGAGAAAAAAGAATACATTGGAATTAAATATGATGCCGAGAGAATCAAAAAACACCTCAACGCTTGCACCTTAGCAAAGCACGACCCTAAGTGTGACTACGCAGTCCACCATGGCTTCATCGAAAAGAAAGAAGTTCCGAAAGGATCAAAAGTCTTTGTCCGCGCCGATTTACACGGTGACTTAAAAAGCCTTCTTGAAAATCTCAAGGCAATGCAAAGAGAGGGGCTACTTGATGAAAACTTCAAGTGCAAACCCGGCACTTACATGATTTTCTGCGGTGACTATATGGACCGAGGAAGCTATAGCATGGAAATTGCTGAAGTCTTAGCTGTCCTTCAAACAGAAAACCCTGATCAAGTTTATCTTGTTCGTGGAAACCATGAATATCTCTCAACAAATTACGGCTTTTGTGGACACAATGATAAGAATTTCATCCAATTCATCACAGCCCATCAAGCCGACTTGGAAATGTTTTACCGCACAATGCCCCTCACTGTTTACCTTGCAGAAGAAGGAGGAGAATATGTCGACTTCACCCATGGTCTTTTTGAGCTCCATGTAGATCCTTCAGAAATGCTTGACTGTGACGTAGTAAATCGGATTTACATTCCAAAAGCAACTCATGAATTTTCTAAGCGTGTTCAAGAGCTCGCCGCCAAAGGAACTCCAGTAAAATATACTGCTTTCCAACATCTGATTGGGTGTAAAGACCATGAACCTTCAAAAACCGAGCTTGCCGCCAAACGAATCGTAGATTTGAAAACCACTGAGTTTAATCGCTCAATTGAAGACACTACGGCTTACAATTGGGGCGATGTGGTACCTGGCGCTCCGCCTAAATTAGACCAGATGGGATACAGAAAATGGCACATTCGTCCAGAAGATGTGAAAGATGGACTCCGCATGATGGGCAATGCACGTAAAGTGAAGCTTCTTTTTAGAGGTCACCAACATCGTTTTCAACATGGGTCATATAACGGCAAGGTTGTTGTCACGACACTTCCCGTTGGGGCTGATACAGGCTATTACCAAATAGCTTTTGGAGGACAGCCCGATCGCGCTTACATTCTTGAAATCGATCCAAAAGTCAAAAACTGGAAAAAACAAGCTTTCATTCGTAAGTCAGGTGAAACAAAGGTCGAAATTACTAAACCGTTTGAGATCTTTAGTGAGGCTATTTAAAACCTGGTATTGCCCGAGGAAAGCTTAGATCAATTTTCGGGTTTCTTCTTGTTTGCAAAGCAAGACCACTAACTTGAACTCTTTGTCTTGACAACCAAAGAACTCTTTGAGAAATATCAAGAAAAATCTTCCCTTTGTAAAACCTTCCTGTTAAATTATCCAATCTTGTCGTTCAAGAAATAAAGTTCAAAGTGAAAATTTTCCGTTTTCTCTTACTTTTGTGCTTGCCAGCTTTTCTCTTAAGCCCGATTCCTTCGTATACTTTTGAATCCAAAACCTTCCAACCTGAAACAAGACAGAAGCTATTCATTCCTCGAGATGATAATGGATTAATCAATCCTTGGGGATATTTTTGTCTGCGAAATGTTCTGACATATCTTGATGGTTATGTTGATCATGTTTTTGGGTTTATTGACCTTCTGTCAGATATTAATTTCCTCGAAAGGCTTTGTGATGAAGAAGCTGAGCGTGTGATAGATTTTGTGATTTTCTTTCTCCGTTTTAGTGTTCCTAAGAATCGATTAGATTTAGCTGAAAAGTACGAGCAAGAAATCGAAGCATTAATCGAACTAATGCATGAAGATGTAGATGATGAGAGAGAGTATCAACTATCATCAAATCGTGACGTCCACTCCGAATTTATCCCCGCTGCTTGCTACGAAAAGCCAGAATTCCTCTTATGTAAGAAAAAAAAGAACAAAGGCTGGTTTGAACGAAAATGGCACCATTTTACCCACTGGGTAGACAAGAATAAAGAACCGCTCATAGCCGTTGGTGCAGTTGCCATCGGTGCTACAATTATAGCACTAACAATGGGAGGGGGAGCAGGCGCTGGAGTTGCTATTGGTGGAGCCTTAGCGGGGCTGGCTGTAGAAGATGATCTATCTCCACCACATATCAATAAGCCCGGAGACGTGCGTTTTCGTGGTAAGCCTCCAGAATATGTCTCACCTCCATCCTATTCTTTACCTGAGGATAACTCCTTTTCAGCTCTTCCTTCGGAGGATTTTCAGTGCTTAGATCAAAACTTTGAAGAGAGCCTTCCTGAGTTGACCTATGAAGAGCTTTCTGAAGAAGTAGAGTTTGTTAAGGAAGAAATATTAGAAGTAATCACTGGTGAGCTTTTTGACGATAGTCACAGCAGTATTAAAGAATACGCAAGAAATCTTGTATCAGAGTTTGCCCACGAAATCGTTGATGACCTATCTGAAATGACAAAATCTGTTGGTGTTGTAGGAGGGTTACTCGGTCAGTTTGTTGATGAAAATTACCAAGAAACCCTTCAAGAGACCTATTTTCATATTCATGAAGCCATTGACAGAGGATTAGGGACCGATATCGGTTATTTTTATACCCAGCAAGGAAAGGAAGAAGCTGCTTATCTCAAGGAAAAGCTTGGCATAGATATTTTAAAAGAGACAGATCAAGAACTTGCTTCTGCTGGACTGATTCCACCTGGAGGAGCATTGGCAACTGGAGTCCGAGCCGTAACTAAGGGAAAAGGAGCTGGTCCTGTTGCAGCGGCTGCAGCTGGAGCGACTATTGTTGGATCAACGCTTAAACCTGTAGTTCCCGTGTCTGTTGAGCAGTCGGTGTCTGTTTATAGATCTTTCGATAAAAATACTGGGGAGGTAAACTATGTAGGGATTACAAATAATTTCCCAAGAAGATCCATAGAACATTGGAAACAAAAAGGTATCGAGATCGAACCAATTCCTGGACTTAACAGTTTATCTCAGTATGACGCACGTGCAATAGAGCAAGCATTGATAGTGATTCATAGATTACAAAAAAATGGGGGAACTCTCACGAATAAAATTAATAGTATTGCAAAGAAAAATCCTATAGAAGCAGAGGCTGTTAAAAGAGGCTTAGAAATTCTAAAAGAAAAAGAATACAATGGCCTAAAGGATATTAACGAATGAAAGAAGAAAAATTACAACCTATTAAGAGGATCCGCAAAAAAATTGGTGATGTGATCGAAATTCTCACTAGCAAGGGACTTGCATACGTTCAATATACTCATGAACACACGAAGCTACCTAAATGGGGGAGTTTGATTCGCATTTTGCAGGGGTTTTATGATATAAGACCATCTCAAAAAGAATTGGTTGAACTTGTAAAAAAACCACATCGATTTCGAACATTTTGCCCTGTTTATTACGGAATAAATACGGGAGATTGGAAATTAGTCGGGAATTTTCCTGTCCCCGAATTTGCACAGAAGTTTCCTATTTTTAAGCTTTCAACTGCACTTCCTGGAGAAGATCCACTTGAAAAGACTTGGTGGCTTTGGGATGGGGAGAAAGAATGGAAAGTTGGGAAGTTAAGCCCGGAAGAGCAGAAAAAATACCCATTACAAAAAATTTGCAACGACACTGCTTTGATCGAAAATATAGAAACCGGGAAGAGCTTGGGACGTGAGCTTTGTTGAGTAACTCCCTCCAGAAGAAAATAGGTGATGTTTTTGAAGTCCCTACATCAAAAGGATTTGCTTATTTTCAGTATACTCATGAGTACGCAAAGCCTCCTAAATGGGGGAGTTTAATCCGAGTTTTGCAAGGCTTCTATAAAACAAGACCGCAAAACGAAAAACTCTCTGAAATAGTGAATCAACCTCATCGGTTTCAGATATTTTTATTTTTAAATCATGCAATAAAAGAAAAGGAAGTATACTCAAACAACTTCAAAAATTGGATTTTCGGCTGCGCCAAAGCACCGTAATTTGCCGATTTTAAGTGACCTCATATTCCTAATATTAGGCGACTTAAAATCGACGAATTCCGAAAGCTTTCGCGTTGCCCAAAACCAATTTTTGAAGTTGTTTGAGTATATTTCTAGTTGGTAACTTCGCGATCCCAGAATTTGCTCAAGAGTTTCCCATTTTTAAGAATACCAACACCCCTCCTAAGGGTGACCATAAAGAAGCGATTTGGTCTCTTTGGGATGGGGAAAAGTTTTGGAGAGTCGGGAAACTTACAGAAAAAGATCAAATGAAATATCCATTTCTTAGCTTATGTGATGCCACAGCTCTTGTTAAAAATATTGAAGACGGAGCATTTTTCAACAGCAAATTTTGTTAAGTAACCTGAACTCTGGGTTTATTTTGCTTAGTCTCAGGAGAGAAAGTTCTCTTAAATTCTCGGTATTTTTGCTGATGGAAAGGGCCAAACGGTCTTTTTCGAGGCAAAAAGGTTAAGAAGAAAGAGAAAAATCCCTGAGTTCAGGTTAAGTAGTTATTTTGATAGTAAAGAAAAAATTTGGTGACTTTGAGGTGGGGGAAAAGAATTGAGAGTAGGTAAACTTTCTTTACAAGAGCAAATGAAATACCCTCTAGATAGGACATGTGACATTACAGCCTTTATCTTAAAAATTGAGCGAGGGAAAGGTTCTGGAGGGTTTTATGTTAGAAGCAATGCGAAAATGCACTCGTATCGAGATCTTTAGTGAGGCGATTTAAGATCAACCCAAAGGGATAAGCCTTCGAAAAAGTTTTCCATGCACGCCTTATACTGGAGATACTTTTTAGGCGAAGGAATTGTCTGTGTAAATGTGATAGCCTCTTCTGTCTTTTGCAAATAACTATCAGACGACTCTAACGGGAGTTTGCGCCCTAAACGCAGACACTCCCGTACATGTGAGGGAAGAGTCGCCGCTGGGATGTCTGCCGAAAGTTCCCACCTCTTGGTATGCGGAAAATTTTTTACTCGCACTTCACAACCGTAAAGTGAAATTTTTCCTAATTGTTGAAATGCCAATTGACTGAGTAAAAATAGAAAACTATTGTAAAACATAAGAAAACCTCACGGAATGTTATTATAACAAAAACATTATAATAAATCACCCCATTTAAGTTTTTTACTTGTTTTATAATTTTCTTTTTCCTTTTTGCTAATAATCTTCTTTTGAATTCCTTCTTCAGTGCAAAGTTCAAATAAAATATGACCTCGACGTTTATCCGGAATACGTAAAATTCTTTTTTTTCTTTGGCAGTTTTCAAAAGGTTTTTTGGAAACGATGAGGTAAGAATATTTTTCATCTTCGTATCCTTTTTCTCCTTCCTTGAGTAAGCGATGCCAAGGGGTGCGTGGTAATCTCTCGGAAAAATGGCACCAATTGCCCCCTTCCATAGGGCAAGAAGCGTGATGAGGGCAAGGAGCTATGAGGTGAGCTCCTAGCTTGAGAAAGAGGCTACGAAGGGCCAAAATGCGCTGAAATCCAGCTGGGGTGCCTGGCTCAATGATGATGATTTCCTCTTCTACCGATTGAAAAAATTTTTCTATGAGTGAGGGGTAAAGTTTCGGGTCAATTTCTGTGAGAGAGTAGGAAAAAAGATAGACTTGAGCAGAGGGAATTTCTTCCAGTGTTGTAAAGTCGCGTGCTTCCCAAGTTCCCCCCTTCGAGAGTGATTTTCCAAGTGCAATCAGTCCAGAGTCCCGTTCAATGAGATGAATAGAAGTGGACTCTGGTAAAGCCCAAAGAGAGGTGCCAAGGCCTGCGCCAAAATCGACAACAGAGGTTAGAGGAGTCTCTCTTTCTTGAAAGACGCGCCTTATTACTGCATAAGTTGCGGGGAGCCGTGTACACAAGTAGGCTAATCGGTCAACATCGGTTTCAAAAGAGCTTGGTAGACCACGTCTATACCGGTCTGAAAGCTTTTTTGCAGCAAGGGTAAGCTCTCTTACTCCATAGAGTTGAATTGCCCTTTCTACGGCCTGTAAAAGTTCTTCTGGGAGTTCCATGAAGTTATTTGAGTCTATACCATTTTGATCAATGGTATACGATCTTGGTCTTTAAGAGAATGATAAGCGCAACCAAAGTGGATATGGCAGAGATAACAAAGGGAATGAGAGTGTGTGCATGCAAGAAGAGTCCACCAATGAGTGCTGAAAGCATCATGGTAAGTGACAGCATCGATTGACTGAGGCCTAAAACTTTCCCTTGAATCTCTGGAGGCGCTGCATTTGAAATAGCCCCAGTGCAAAGAGGCCACACAAGTCCAGATAAAGTGGTACAGATCCCTAAAATGACGATGAAATAGCGGAGATGGTACGGATAAGGAACGAAGACAACTAAGCATGCGTAAATCAACAAGGAAAAAATAAGCACCCATTTTGGGTGGAAAAGTTTGTAAAGAAGGCGGTGAATAATCCCTGTTCCGATGATCCAACAGATGCCCATAATCGCGCAAATATCTCCAATCACCGAGTTGGATAAATGAAATTCTTGCACAACAAAAGCAGGAACAAAAAGAAAGATGATGTTCCATGAAAAGAGGTAAAAAAAGTAGATCAAATAGAGATTTTTTATCGACGGAGTGTGCAAAGCCATTTGAATATTGTGAATCCCTTTCACAAAATCAAAACGGGTTTTGCTGATAGATTTGATCGTTTCGGAAAAGCCAAATAGAATGAAAAGAACGTTGAAGAGGCCAAGTAGTCCTCCAATGAACATCGGAAAAGAAGAATCAAACAGTGGGTTCACATTGGGATCAGATAATTTCCCTCCGATGAAAGGACCTAAAATGAATGTCAAGCCAGCAATCGCTGAGCCATAGCTGTAGTACCTGACTTTCTTTTTCGGGCTTGGGCTCAGATCAGAAAGAGATGAAAGACAAATGGAGAGATTCCCTGCCCCAACCCCCATCACAACACGAGAAATAAAAATCCAAAAAAGCGAATGGTGATGAATGCTCCAAGCACTGAGTACATACCCGACGAAGGTTAAAAATGTAGTGAGAAGTAAGGCTCGCTTTCGTCCATGGTGATCCGCATATTCTCCCAAAACGGGGGCGAGAAAAAATTGAACAAACGGAAAGATTCCCAAAAAAATGCCAAGCATTACCGTTTTATATGTCAGCGAGACACTTGCTCCAAGAAGCCCTTTTTCAGGCTCTAAAAAGAGGGGGGCAAAAATGGGAAAAACAATCGTAGCGCCCAGGTTATCAACGGCAAATGTTAAAAAAATTGAAAAGAGCGATGACTGCTTTTTAACTGCTTCTTTGTTCACGAAAAAATCGATTAGTTCAAAGCCCAATCAATAGGGGTTTTTCCCCATTTTTTCAAGTATTCGTTCGTTTTTGAAAAGTGACGGCAACCAAAAAACTCCGTTGCAGAGTAAGGAGAAGGGTGTGCAGCCTTCAAGACAACATGAGGATGATTTGTTTGGCTTAAAATGTTTTCGCATTTTTCTTTGGCTGACTTTCCCCATAAAATAAAGACGAGAGGATCTTGCCTTTGGCAGAGACGCCAAATGACTGCATCAGTAAAGGTTTCCCATCCTCTTCCATAATGAGATTTCGGGTTCCCAGCTTGCACAGTCAGTGTGGCATTGAGCATGAGCACCCCTTGCTTAGCCCATTTTTCTAAATTGCCATGATGGGCTGGAGGAATGCCTAAGTCATCTTGCATTTCGCGGTAAATGTTTTTAAGAGAGGGGGGCGGATTAATTCCGTGCTGCACACTAAAACAAAGCCCATGGGCTTGATGTGCACCGTGATATGGGTCTTGACCCATGATGACCACTTTCACCTGATCAAAAGGGGTTTGACGAAACGCATTAAAGACATAAGGTTCGGGAGGATAAACAGTAATGCCCCGTTTTTTTTCTTCACTTAAAAAGGTTTTGAGTGCTTGGATGTAAGGTTTTTTTAGTTCTTCATCAAGGGCTTGATGCCACCCTTTTTCAAGTGTCATGACCATGAAGCGATCCTTTTAAGAAA
This sequence comes from Simkania negevensis Z, assembly GCF_000237205.1. Lineage (GTDB taxonomy): Bacteria > Chlamydiota > Chlamydiia > Chlamydiales > Simkaniaceae > Simkania > Simkania negevensis. The sequence continues at coordinate 65,928 of NC_015713.1, forward strand.
AAAGGATAACCAATCTTAAAACTTCCAATCAACGTGAATTTTTGCGCTTGTGATGTAGAGTTTGTCGAAGGCGCGTCCTTCGCAACTTACACCTGCTTCATACAAATTGGCTTTTTTATAGATGAACTCAAAGCCAAAAGCGCATTGATGTGCTGTCCGATCAAACGTCTGCACTGTAAAGTTTGACTTACAAAAGTCTTCATCACCAACAAATTTAGAAGTGTAAGTTGCCGATGAAACGGGAATGTTTGCAACATACCCAAGGTGAAAGGAAGAACTCAAACAGCTATCCGAAAAGTAAACTTCTCGTAAGACTTTGATGAGAAGTTCGGGCTGCAAAAACGCTGTGTACTTGCTCGAAACATCTAAGTTGATACTCTTAGCGCCTGTTTCTTTGTAACTTTCTTCAAACACATTCATGTAGCTGAGGCGTACAGTAGGAATAAAACTCATCGGATAGTCGTTTTCTTTAGTCACAAACGTGAGTTTGTATCCAGCATCTGCTCTTAGCAATAAACCAAAAGAGAAATGATCATTTTGCGCCTCTCGAGAGATACCTGGAATCCGGATTTTCCTTTCAACGGAATAAAAGTTAAAACTTCCCTGCGTGAGAAAATTGAGATACCAATTTTTATTTACAAAGCCAAGAGAGGGTCCCATGTAAAGACTATGCCAGTGAGCATCACCCCCATTTCTTTTCCAACCTAAGTTGGTGTATGTGTAACCTAAGCCTCCACCAAATTGCATCCAAGGTAAAAAGAGGTGGTAAGCTCCCACTCCAAATCCATAGGTTCGGGTAATAAACTCGATTTGTTCTTCGTACCCCCGTTGCCTTTGCCACTGCCCTACAGGTGCAAACCAAATATAAGTATCTTTAAAATTCTCCGGGCATTTTGCTAAGTGAGCGCAATCATCACACCAAAAGTAGTTTTCTGAATTTGAAACAATTGCATCTGCAATCAAGTGGTTGTTTTGAAGATCTGTAAAAGGAAGAGCTCCAAAAATAGAAGGTCCAAGTTGCCCGAGACTGCTGATAAACTTTTCAGGAGGAAGTGTGAGTAAAATTTGCATCACATTAAACAGGTCGGGATTCTCAGGAACAAATCCAGGACAAAAGAGATAGTTTGCAATGTTTTTTGCATTTGGGGGAAGATCATTGATCGGAACAGGAGTTACAGATCCTCTATAAGGAACGTTGATTTGTACATTTGTTGGGTTGTAAACCACATTTACAGAAGTACCAACTGAAGAAGCTGTACTAGAAAAAGTATTATTGACCGTGGCTGCATTAATGATGGTATAAACAAGCGTCCCATCATAAATCCCAGGAAGCAGAGTCACATCTAAATTTCCATTAAGATCCGCAGACCCTCCTCCAACGACATTGAGAACATCAGTATTTCCAAAACTATCAATTTCAATCGCTAAATTTCCTGAGGCATTTTGTGTGTAAGTCCCATTTACAGTCATCACCCCTATTCCATTTCCTACCGAGACAGTCCCACTATTGGTTAAACTAATAACCGAAGCGTTCCCAGAAAAAGTCCCCCCACTATTAACGACAACATCCCCAGCTAACGAACCTGTCAAGTTCAATGTGCCGCCATCAACTGTTGTAGTTCCTGTAATAGGAAAATTTCCAACAAAAAAAGTGGTTCCCGTCCCCGATTTTGTCATGGTCCCTGCACCAGATATGGTTCCGTCAAAAAAACCATTAAAATTCTGGTTAAACGTTAAATTAGCTCCACCAGTTACAGCAATGCTTCCCTGCAGCGACCGTGTATCGCCAACAAGGCTTCCAGTCAAAACGCTTGTTCCACCCGTGTAGCTATTCGTTCCGCGTAGGGTCACAGTTGCCCCATTATCAACTGTCACAGCTCCAACCCCAGAAATGTCTCCTGTGTAGGTTGCGGTCCCTTCAAATGATACAACCCCATCATCGATTCGCATATCCCCTGTAAACCCACCAAAATCATCTAAAGCAAGTGTTCCTCCGCCCCCTTTGATCAATCGTTGATTGCCAGACAAGGGACCACTCAACGTGAGAGTTGTGGCTCCATCTGTATCAATTGTTGAAGACTCATTCACAGCAACGGCATTTGTCTGAGTAAACGTTGCTGTTGAGTGAAGAGTTCCTCCATCAAGGGTGATTTGACCGGTTCCATTCAAGTTTGAAGCTTGATCAATTTCAAGAATGCCATCACGAATAATTGTGCCCCCGCTAAAAGTATTGGCAGTCGTACCAAGATCAAAGATTCCATCTCCTATTTTCACAAGCGTTCCCCCTCCACTAATCGTTCCCGATTGTGTCAACGTCGTTCCTGAGTCTGGGCTAATAAATCCTTGACTTCCTACAGTGAGAGCAAGAGGGTGTGAGTTTGTAAAGCTAGCTGAAGTTTCAAGTGTTCCATTATTGAAAGTGATCGTTGATCCTAGCCCACCAATCTGATTGTCTGCACTAATCCGAAAAGCTCCGCCATTGATCTGTGTTCCTCCTGTATAGCTATTTGCTTGTAATAATGTGACTGTTCCTGTACCCGTTTTTCGGACAATACCCCCGCCCGAAATTGTTCCAACAGGAGATATTTCTGGGAAATTTCCATCAAAATTTTGCGCAAACACGAGAAGCGATTGATCGTCAATTGTTCTTTGAAGACTATTTGTCGTTCCTATGACAGTTCCGGTCGTAATTGTCGTTGTTCCAAAATAACTATTTGTCCCGCCTAAAATGAGAGTTCCAGTTCCTGGGTTCATCGTTATTCCTCCAGCACCAGAAAAGTCGCCATTTAAGGTCAATATAGCCCCTGCCCCAACATTGATCAAAGCCGTAGAGTTCAGCGTCCCATCATTTTCGAGCGCGACATTTCCAGAAGAAAGTTCAAGTGTTCCTCCGCCAAAAACGATTGGTCCAGTTCCTAAGTTCCCAGAAGCGACGAGTTCTATCGTCCCAGCATTGAGCTGTGTTCCTCCAGAGTAATCATTCGAATTTGGCCCCATGTTCAAGGTTCCGGCATTCGTTTTAATTAAAGCCCCGGATCCACTCACCGTTCCCTGCAAAGTCAAGGTTGTTGCACCATTGACATCAAAAGTTCCATTTGTCGCACCAATGACAATCGTATTGGGGATAAGATCGGTCACTATCGTTGCCAAGATTCCACTATTAAACGTGATTGTCCCGGTTCCCAAGTTTCCCATTTGACTCACTTGAAGCGTCCCAGAGTTTATATTCGTTCCCCCTGAGTAGCTATTGGTGTTTGACGCCATATTGAAATTAACAGTTCCACCACCAGCCTTAATAAAGGTCCCAGGCCCGTTGATTGTTCCAGTCAACTCTAAAGTATTGCCTGTTCCTACTATCCCTGTTGAGTTAAGAGTAAAATCGTTCGTCAACGTTACAGCAGCACCTGTTGAGTTGAGATTTCCCCCGTTCATGGTGATCGTCCCAGTACCATCTATGGCAGAAGCAGCACCAATTTGCAAAATCCCTTGGTTGATTTGTGTTCCCCCTGCGTAAGTGTTGGTCGTTGTCGCTAAATCATATGTTCCAGGACCCGCTTTGATCAACCCTCCGGCCCCACTAATCGAACCAGCAGTTTGAGTCAGTGTTGTTCCTGTCACAGGACTAATGATCCCATTTCCTGTTAAAGTGATCGAGCGATTGTTGTTCATTGAGTTGAGTGTTTGTAAGTTTCCTCCACTAAAAACGATGCCGCCAGACGTTAAGTTGTTGATCGCATTGATTTGAAGAATTCCAGCATTCAACTGAGTTTGTCCATTACTCCCGCTATTGTCTCCATTAAAGTTAACTGTTCCCCCTCCCGTTACTTGAACCGTGACCGATCCACTAATATTTCCAGCATAAGAAGGAGCGTTGGTTGACCCTTGATTAAAGTTTAACGTCCCATTACCCATGACGTTTCCTTGAATGCTTGTTGTGGTTCCCTGAACTGTTCCTCCAGTAATATTCGTTCCCGCTGAATAAGTATTTGCTCCAGCTAAAACAACAGTACCCGCTGTCGATTGAATTTGAAAGGCTCCTGAAATGACTCCTGAGATCGTCAGAGGATTAGAGGTTGAATTGGTAATCGTAGCATTTGACTGCAAAGCAATGTTCGAGTTGATCACATGCGTTCCATTAGGAAGATTTGCAAGAATTGTCCCTGTGTGGAGATTTAATGTTCCGCTACTGAGCGTATAACTATTGAAGCTCGTAAAAGTTAAGCTCATCACGTCGAACGTTCCATCAACAGTCACCGTTGTGGGTTGGGTGATGATATTCGGGAAAGTTGCAGTATCAGCTGCCGCATTTGGAACTGTTGCAGGGCTCCAATTTGATGCAAGACTCCAAGATCCACTTTGGTCCAAATTCCAACTCGCACTCCCACCAAAAAGGGACGCAGCGAAACAGAAGAAAAAGGGAAAAAACAGCTTTTTTAGGGAGCGCATACCGATCCAATAGTCCGTTATCCTGACTATAGGAAGAACTTAAAATAAAAACTAGTGCTTCTTCCCAAAAGTTCGAACCGCTAGTTGCGCCTAGTTTTTTGGAGGATTCTTGATTTTTGAAATCGATCACATTGCCTACGGGACAAAAAGAGATTTTGAAAGATGAAAAGATGCTCGAAAGATCGACCAAGTAGCGTTAGAAACTTTTGTTAAATTGTACTAGCGTCATGAAATAGTATTAAATTGACTAACCAACGTTGACAAATTCCCTTGTGCCCCCTAAAATTTTGGCTCTTTTCTGGGTGTAGCGCAGCTTGGCCAGCGCACTTGCATGGGGTGCAAGGGGTCGGAGGTTCGAATCCTCTCACCCAGATTTTTTTATTATCAATGAGTTGCGATTAAGATTATCTTGCCAACAAATCCTCTAAAAACCACAAATGTGGCAGGTAATGCACAAACGACAATGAACATGGAGTCCGACTTGGTGAAAGACGTTTCACTGGTCCTGTTAGGCTGGGTTCTTGGCTTATTTACCCTACCACTCTCAAAAGATGGTGAGGCGAGAGAAAAATGCCTTAATAAGCTGAATGAATTAAAAAGGGCTCTAGAAGACCTCCCAAAACATATGAAGAACCGCACAAGCGAACAACAATGTTATGATCATCTTAAACAAGCAAAAACCCTTTTTGAAGATCTAAACATCTGCCAAACTGGCCTGCTTTTCCGTCCTCCCAATTTGACGCACTTACTCACTGAAAGTTTGGCACTCATGCGCAAAATGGACCCGAGCAACGAGAACCGCGCCTTCCATATAACTCAAACCGCGGTTCAGATAACGATGCTCTGGAATAACAATAAGCACATATCCCAGGAGTTTCCGCTTCTTGAAGAAATTCAACAATCTATCAGCAAGCATTTTTTAGGAAGAATAGTAGATTCATGCCGCTTTTGTATTAAACCAAAAAACAAATGAAGATATACAACGTTGTGTCACCTCATTAAAATGGATTACGTATGGCAGTTCCTGCTTTTTATAGCAGCTGGTCTTGTCCTTAATCGGATCGAAGAGTTTTGGGCTCGTCAAAAAGAGATTAAAAAGGGACCGGCAAATCTGCGCAAAAACTGCATCGAGAAAATTCGACATTGCATAAACGAACTCGATCTCAATGCAAAATATATAGGCGGACCTAGCTGTCCCTGCAAAACTGATGCGCTGGAACGCTTGGTGTATTCTGAAGAAAGTACTCTTCTTGACGAGGATCTTATAAATTCACTCAAACAACTAATTGCAGAAGCCAGTATAGCCAGAACATCCGATGCAGCATTGATTGCTACTAGAGTTAAAAGCAGCTGCAAACTTTTGAAAGACTTACTTCAAAAGCGAAGCGAAGATCTTACAACTTCCCAGAAGACCTAGCTTAGGTTATCTTTGTAGTAGGATTTTTAACGTCGCCCTGCAATAATCGTCCCACAAATTTGTTGGATTTCATCCATGAACAGCCGCTCTCAGTCAGAAAAGTAAACTGGTTGCGATGTACCTTTTGATTTTCCTGCAAAATTTCCTGATTTCCCTTTTATGAAATGACTTTTTCATCTATATTTTTCGAGTATTTTCAGATACTATTCTCACAACGACCCATGCTTGCCTCCTTATTTTAATAACTGCCGGAAAAAAGCATGAAGAGCTCTTTTAGTCAAAAGAAAGAGCCTTAGCTATTCGAACAAGAGATAGAGAAAATTTTGGATTTTAATAGGCGTTATTGATGAGACAAACAAAGATATTCGAAATATTTTCCAAGTGTGTTGAGGCTATCCTTCAGGGAGCCCTTATTTCTCGAGTTAGCAGAACAGATAAAGAGTTTCACTTTCAACATTGGTTTCAAGCGCGACTTGACGCTATAGGCATCCATTACGACAAACCTGGACGTAATTCCTACCCTGATTTTTCATTAGTTGAAACTACTGAAGGATATGAAGTAAAAGGACTTGCATGGCCTGGGCGCGAATCGACTTATGATTGTAACAGTCAAGTTCCAACGGGATTTCATAACGGTCGAGATATCTATTACGTATTCGGTCGATATCCTAGTGCGGAAGAGGCTGGCAATGAATATCCCGTCATCGATCTTGTGTTTTGTCATGGAGACTTTCTTAATGCGGATCATGAATACATACATAAAAACAGAAATGTGAAAGGTTTTGGCAGTTACGGAGACATTATGATTCGAGATAGGAAGATGTACGTAGCTCCTACGCCCTTTGCGATCGCTCAAGGGCTTACAGGAACAAGGACTCTTATCGTTCCGTCTACAATGATACCCCCAATTAATTTCAAGAAAGTTGGAGATCTCATCCGTTTTGAATCAGCAAGTATAGTTATAGGTTACGAGTTCGATCTTACTCAAAATACAATTGCACCTAAAACTATTCCAAATCCAAATGCTGGAGAAAAACACACCTTTTTAGCTTACAGAATTAATTCAGATTCTGATAAAGAAGTAGCTATTGCAAAGAGTCAAATAAACGAAATTTTTCTAGAAGAAGAAGAGGAGTGATACGATTGATTCCACCTCATCTAGTAAATTGCCCAAAAGCTATTTTTAGCTCAGAACAATCTGTTGCCTACCCCTCAAAGCTTGAGATGGCAGATCTTAAATTATCAGGAATTTGTTCACCTGATAATCCATGGGAGACTATATCGTCATCCATTGAGAATGATTTTCCGTTTGTTGAAATTAGCGAAATAGCTGAGATAGAAAGTTGGCGTAAAGAAGTTTACAGACCTATCTATCATCTTCATAAGTGGTGGGCACAACGTTTGGGGAGCGTCTTTCGTTCAATTATTCTTGGTTCCTCTCTTCCCAATAAAACCTCCGTCCTTCATCATTTTTATTCCAAAACAGATTTAGGTGGGTTGGTTGTTTTTGATCCTTTCATGGGCAGCGGAACTACGATAGGAGAAGCAATTAAACTTGGGTGTACGGTTATAGGAAGGGATATTAATCCTGTTGCTTATAACGGCGTTCGAGCAGCATTTTCTAACGTAAATACCGAAGATGTGGAAAGTACATTCAATATTCTAGAAGAGAACGTTGGAAGAAAGGTTAGATCCCTTTACCAACTCTCAGACGGCAGCGAAGTGCTCTATTATTTTTGGGTAAAACACGTTAATTGTCCTGATTGTAAAGCACCTGTTGATCTTTTCAATAACTACATTTTCTCCAAACATGCTTATTCTTCTCGTTTCCCGCAGTCAAAATGTCTTTGCCCAAAATGTGGAGAAGTCTTTTCTGCAAGATTCGATTCAACTGCTGAGCAATGCCCATCATGTTCTTTCGCATTTGATCCTCAAATCGGTCCAACAGAAAAAGCTAAAGCAACGTGCTCAACCTGTCACTGTCAATTTGCAATTGCATCAATTGTAAAGGAAAGTGGAAAGCCACCTGAACACCGTATGTATGCTAAAATAGTACTAACCCCTGAAAATAAAAAAGAATACCGTAAAATAACAAGTGAAGATTTGCTCAAATTTTCACAAATAAATGATCTTCTTTGTCAGGAGCCCCCTCTTATTAACAAAACTGAGCTAAAGCCGGGTAAAAACACTACTCAGGCAATGAATTATTGCTACACACAGTGGGAGCAATTCTTTAATCCCCGCCAACTTTTAGCACTTTCATGGCTAGGAAAGGAAATACAGAAAATTGAGAACCAAAATTTAAGGTTAATCTTTTCCATTTTGTTTTCTGGCACTTTAGAATTCAACAACATGTTCTGTTCTTTCAAGGGCGAAGGAACTGGTGCAGTCCGTCATATGTTCTCGCATCATATTCTTAAACCGGAGAGACATCCAATAGAAGCAAATGTTTGGGGCACTTCAAAAAGTTCAGGAGCATTTTCTAGTCTATTCAAATCAAGATTATTGCGCTGCTTAAAATATCGTGAAAATCCATTCGAAATCGAGGTAAGTAAAAACAAAAAAGTTGGGACAAAGAATTTTAAATGTAATAAGCCAATTGGTCGTGATTTAAATTTTGTTAACAGATCGGATGAATTACGACCATATTCCGTATATCTTTCTTGTGGAGATTCTTCAAAAACAGATCTTCACGATCAATCCGTGGACCTAGTTGTCACCGATCCACCCTTTTTTGACAATGTGCACTATTCCGAATTGGCCGATTTCTTTTATGCATGGCAACACCCACTACTAGGTGATATGACAGCGACTTCTGATACCACTCGCCATCCCAACGAAGTCCAAGATGCTGATTCACAGAAATTCTCTGAAAAATTAGCTGCTGTATTTTCCGAGTGTCATCGTGTTTTAAAGGATACAGGGATGCTAGTTTTTACATACCACCATTCAAAAGAGGAAGGATGGTCAGCTGTTTCCCATGCTGTTGCTTCCGCTGGATTTAATTTTGTCTCCGCACAACCAGTTAAAGCTGAGATGTCGATAGCCGTACCTAAGCAACAAGCAAAAGACCCTATTGATTTGGACATCATTCTCGTATGTCGAAAGGCTTCTCAGGACTCTCGCTCTAGATTTTCTCTGCAACAGGCAGTTATATCAGCTTCAGAGAGAACCGATTCTCAAATAGAGCGTTTTTGGGAATCTGATAGGAAACTGTCTCGAAATGATTTACGGATCATTATTTTATCTAATCTCTTAGTCCAATTGTCTTCTGGCAGAATGAGCAAGGAACTCCAGTTAGAATTTGACAGAGCAGCCTTGTTGATCAACGATAAAATAGATAAGTATCTTGAAAAACAGGCGCTATGCTTGCAGAAATCGAAAGCATAAGTTGCTCTTGTACCCCGTTATGAGGTTGTAGCCTCTAACTGTGAGGTAATAAAAAGGTCAGGTCAAGGCATTATCCATCTTCTTTTGCTCAGGATAGCCGGCAATCCGATAGAATCAGAATAAGACAAAAAGTTGATTCAAATCAATAAATGAGAGATAGTTATGAGAAAATTAGTGACATGGAATGAGACAGAACGATATGGTTGAAAACATGAAAAAACTTGCATGGGGTGCAAGGGGTCGGAGGTTCGAATCCTCTCACCCAGATTTTTTTTAATTTTTTATACAATGTTGGAAACTCTGTTCACAACCTGTTCAAGAGTTGATGATAAATTGTTCGCAGGTTGCAAATCGACAAGTTTATCAACAAATAAACATCTTTTTGACATCTTGTGAACACTCTTCTTTCTCACCTAAAAAATGAGGTTATCTACAAATCCACAGCGAAAGAAGAAGAAGAAAATTAATATATAAATATTCTTTTCTTCTCTTGAAGAGATGTCTCGCGTTTCAGTATTCTTAATGGCATGAATCGACTATCATATGAACTTTTTTTTGACTTAGAGTCTTTTGAGCATCGATCCCTTTTTAAAGAAGGGGTGCCAGTATGGAATGCTTTAAAACACCTTAAAGCCTATTTAGAAAGTCTTTCTTTAGGGAAAATTGAATGTGACATTCCGAGTTCAACTATTTTAGATCATCCAGAACTAATCTCAATTGGCAAAGGAACAGTTGTTGAACCTGGAGCTTACATTCAGGGGCCTTGTGTCATTGGAAAAAATTGTCAAGTGAGACACGGGAGTTATATTCGCCCTTATCTTTTAACGGGAGATGACTGTGTCATTGGACATGCAACTGAAACGAAACATGCCATCTTTTTAAATGGAGCGAAAGCGCCTCACTTTAATTACGTCGGAGACTCTATTTTAGGTAGAGATGTGAACATTGGTGCTGGAGTGATCTGCGCAAATTTTCGTTTAGATAAAAAATTGGTTCCTGTCCGCGTTTGGGGTGAGCAGTTTTCTTCTGAGCTTAAAAAATTTGGAGCTATTGTCGGTGACTCTTCACAAATTGGGTGTAACACTGTTTTAAACCCTGGGTTACTCTTAAGAAAGAGAAGCTTAATTCGCTCGTGTGAGTCTGTTTCGGAATCAAACCTTAGAAAGGATGTTTCGCATGTCTAATTTATCGCTAATCAAACCCTACAAAGAGCAATTTGAAGCGCATTTAAAAAAAGCTATTCCCAATCTTTGCGAAAAAAGCAAACTGCGTGATGCGTGTGAATACGCTCTTTTAAATGGGGGAAAACGGATCCGTCCGATTCTCGTTTTGATGATTGCAAATGCTTTGCAGCAAGGAAAAATTCCTTTCGATGCTTGTTTATCTGTTGAATATTTTCACACAGCTTCATTAATTGCTGATGATCTTCCTTGCATGGACAATGATGACTTTCGACGAGAGAAACCTTCAACACATAAAGTTTTTGGGGAAACTGTTGCCTTACTTGCTAGCTATGCAATGATCACTGAAGGTTTTGAAATGATCCATCGTGCTGCGCAAGGTTTTCCGGGAGAAGTCGGAATGCTTGCTCTTGCTTGTGCAACAAAAGGTTCCGGCCTTCAAGGAGCAACTGGAGGGCAATTTTACGACCTTTTTCCTAAAGGAAAAACTCTTGATGACGTTCGAGAAATCATCGAAATGAAAACCGTTACCTTGTTTGAAGTAGCCTTTACTTTTGGCTGGCTCTTTGGTGGGGGCGACATTCACCTTTTAGAGGACGTTAAGCGAGCTGCTTATCATTTTGGGATGGCCTTTCAAATTGCTGATGATCTCGATGACTTAGAGCAAGACAATTGGAACGATGAAACCCCTAATCTTGCCCTTTGTCTTGGACAAGAGCAAGCTTTATTTTTACTTGAAGGGGAGCTTTCAGCGTTTCAATCTAAAATGAAAAAACTCCAGATTTTTAATCTGGAGTTCCATGAATTGCTAGACTTGCTTAAACGAGAGCCGGCTCTTCCAGCTTAATACCTTGGACTTTTTCTAAAATTTGCGCTTCGATTTCATTTGTTAAATCGGCATTTGCTTTAAGCATTTCGCGTGTAGCCTCTTTTCCTTGGCCTAACCGGTTTCCTTGGTAGCTGTACCACGTTCCTTTCTTTTCAATAATACCTTGCTCTACACCAAGGTCGATGATTGAACCGGTTCTTGAGATACCTTCATTAAACAAGATATCAAACTCTGCGACACGGAAGGGGGGAGCCAATTTGTTTTTTACAACTTTGACTTTAACTCTATTTCCGACGTCAATGTTGTCTGAGCCTTTAAGTGAAGCAATCCGTCGAATTTCTAACCGAATTGAAGAATAGAATTTGAGAGCTCGCCCACCAGATGTCGTTTCAGGATTTCCAAACATCACTCCAACTTTTTCACGGATTTGATTGATGAAGATAGCGCATGTTTTACTCTTAGAAAGAGTTGCTGTTAATTTACGCAGTGCTTGCGACATGAGACGTGCTTGAAGTCCAACATGTGAGTCGCCAATTTCACCTTCTAATTCCGACTTTGGTACAAGAGCGGCAACAGAGTCGATGACGATTAAATCAACTGCATTAGAACGAGCTAACATTTCAGCAATATTGAGAGCATCTTCTCCACAATCAGGTTGAGAAATCATTAGTTCATTGAGATTGACGCCGATTTTAGCTGCATAACTAGGATCTAATGCATGCTCTGCATCAATGTAAGCAGCTGTTCCTCCCGCTTTTTGACAATTTGCCACAATATGTGTAGCAAGAGTTGATTTACCAGAAGATTCAGGTCCATAAATCTCTACTACACGACCTCGAGGAACACCGTTAATACCTAACGCTAGATCAAGTGAAATAGCGCCGGTTGGAATCGTGCTGATTTTTCGCGTTGATGAATGAGCACCAAGCGACATGATAGATCCTTCTCCAAACTGTTTTTCAATATGAGAAATAGCGAGTTCTAAAGCTTTTTTCTTTGCTGCATCTTCTGAGTTAGACATGGAATCACCTTTTTCTTTTTCCTTAGTTTTTTCACCCAGTGTAACAGATTGCTTGCTTCAATTGGAGAAAAAAAAGAGCCGCTTCTGAGAAATAATTAGCAGGAAATCAGGATGAAGATTTCAAATGCTTACAACCTAAGCTTTGAGTTTTTTTCACCTATTCTCTCCAATTTTTCTCTGCATAAGCAATCACCATTTGAATGCGAAATCTGCAATTATTTATACCCTGTAGATTGGATCATAGTAGGAATCCTCTTCCTTTAGGAAGAGGAAGATGTCAAACCTACTTCACTTCCTTTCTAGTGCTCCATAGATGGACCTTTTTTAATAATTATTTTTTATATAAATTGTTAATTATAAGTTGTTTATGGTTTTATTTAAAATTTAATTTAATTATAATAAAATTTTTGTTATAATATTACATAATTGGGAGTGGAAGGGTATTGAGAAGTGAGTCTTAGTAGTTTTGATCCAAATATGTCCACGTCTATGACGTGCGTCTTAGTCGATACGAAAGAGAATAAAGAAGTAGAAAAAGATGATAAGTTTCAACCATTTTCAAGCTTTCCACAGTTCATAAAACAACAAATCTTTACCTTTTTGACAGATGGCGAAGCGCGGATTGCAATGCTCACTTGCCGTGAATGGGCGATCTTAAACACTTTTCCAATGGGAAATGTACGACTTCGATTTAAATCTATTTGTCAAATCATTGAGATTTCATTTCCTAGAAATTACGAAAGATCTTCATACATTGAGCTAGCAAGAAGATGTCAAGAGCCTGTATTGACAAGTGAAGGGTATAAGCACCGTTTCGGAACAAGCAAACCTATATCGATTTCGCAGAAATTTTTAACTACAGATGCGATAGATCCATCTATTGAGCATGGGATAAATGGAGTACAAGCTGAAATGAAACAAGACCCCGTCTTAAAGGAGATTGTAGATCAAGTCTTCATTGTTGAAAAAGACACGATGTACACACACTCTCCAGTTTATCATTCAATGAACAACACAGTTTATTTATTTGGTTTTTCTGCTAAAAGGTTCTTAGAAGTGATGAACCGAACTCACAATGAAGAATTTCAAGTTCCAGATCATGACTATTCTGGAGTCCATTGGTTTAGATTCTCCCAAGAGAAGGACTCCAATTATCCAACGAAAATAGAAGATTTTCCTTTAGGGAAACTCGAAAGGAATATTTTAGATGATCACGTAAGCCCGATTAAAGAATGGGTATTAGCTGTGAATCCTTCCTTATTTTGTAATGGATGGACCCTAGGGGAAGGAACGTGGGATATGTTCATCTTAAATAAAAGTGTCTTTCCACCAAATGAAGAGAGCTATTTTAATATGCTTTGCGATCAGTTTGGGTTACTTCCCGACAAAAAAGTGCGCGCAGAGTTTGCAAAAGAGTACGCTTCACTCCTAGGTGAAACTTCAAGTATAGGAGGGTCGTGGTTAAGAAAGCAAAGAACAGAAGACCAGCGCGATATCCCCTTTGGAGATCGAGGAAATAGACAGTTAGGAAGTCTTTTTCAGATTCTCATTCCTAGAACCATTGTAAATGAAGTAGCTTATCCTTGTCGAGATTACGGACTTCCTAAAGATCTAAGTGGCAAAAAAATGACTGAAGTTCATAGCGAAATTCAAGCTAAGCCCCATGAGAATTACTATGTGCAAGCGAGGTTAATGACTTCAGCATTAGTCAACCCGAAAAATCAGATTGTTACGAAAACTTATGGGTTTCCCGCCTTTCTTGAGACCTCGCAGGGTAAAGAATTGGTGAAAAAGTTTGATCAGTTTTTTTTACGGGTAGTGGCTGCAACGGTATCAAAATAGTTAAATTTAGCAATAATCCCAATTACTACTTAGGTCGAGTATTTGAGGTTCTTTTACCCAGTTAAATAGTTTGGCGATTCCAGGGATGGACTCAAACTTTGAAAAAGTTAGTTTAATTACTTTTAGATGAGGAGAAGTCTCTAACATTTTTTCAAAAGGCTCGACAATCTCTTCTGTAATTCCATTTGTCTCTAATGTGAGATAAGTCAGTGTTTTTATGCCTGGAAGGACATTGCTAATAGCAATCATTTGGTCTTTAGTTATTCGTAAATTTGAGAGCTCTAACGATGTTAGTTTTGGATGACTTTGTAGAGTCTTAATTAAGAGTTTGAATTTTGATTCGTCTAATTCAAACCCACCTTGAATTTTTATTTTAGTGATCCTTCCTCGTTCCATTAATTTTACAAGAGCTGAAAAAGTTTGATCAGTCAAATTTACCCAAGAAAATTCAACTTCTGTTTTTTCTCCAATTAAAGCTTCAAGTGTTTCTGTTGGAATGTCGATATGAGAAATGAATGGAAAGGAAAGCCTGTCTATTTTAAACGTTGCTTTTGAAAGAGAGCTTAACCATTGTAAAGCTACTTCAGGTGAAATATTTGAAAAATCAATTGATTGAGAAGATTCTGTCCAACATTTCTCTAAGGCTTGCAAATTCTCTATTGATTGAGTTTTAATGTAATCAACAAGAATTTGATCTGTTAAAACTGTTTTATCATCAGACGGAAAAGAAGAAGTACCATGTGTTGTAGATTCAACTTTTCCATAGGTAGCGCTAACTGACATAAAAACCCCATAAACTTGATTATAAACACCGTAATTCAAAAAATTTTTCACTTCATCTAGTGAAGATTTTCTTGAAAAATTCTCAATAATTGATTCACGAAGTGTATACATTTTATGGCGTTTTTTAATTTTTTTCAAGATTGTGTTCCCTTTTAAAGAGAGTAAAAAAATAGATAGTAAGTTTAGTTTCTATAAAAAAAAGAGATTTGATAATGAAGATAGAAGGAGGTAAATATGTCATATCTTGCGGGGGACATTGGTGGAACAAAAACACACTTGGCATTATACCAAGACCAAGGTGGAAAAACAACCTGTGTCAAAAATCAAAAATTTCCAAGTAAAGATTATCCCAATTTAAGAACTATTGTAAAAAAATTTTTAATTGGTGTTGGTCTCGAAATCGAACGTGCATGTTTTGGAATTGCAGGACCTGTTGAAGATGGAAAAAGCAAAGCAACTAACTTGCCTTGGATCATCGACTCACGCCTGCTCGAAACAGAACTTAAAATTAAAAAAGTTGCCCTCATCAATGATTTAGAAGCTAACGCGTATGGCTTAAAAGTTCTTTCTGAAGACGAATTTTTTGTTCTAAACGAAGGTGATTCCAACGCACAAGGCAATCAAGCGATGGTTTCTGCCGGAACAGGTCTTGGTGAGGCTGGAATTTTCTTTGATGGAAAAGACCATTTTCCATTTGCCTGTGAAGGAGGACACACCGATTTTGGTCCAAGAAATGAAATAGAAGATCAGCTTCTCCACTACCTGCGTAAAAAATTTGAGCACGTTTCTTATGAAAGGATTTTGTCTGGCCCTGGGCTTTACAACCTTTATCAATTTGTCGTGGACACGAAACTAGAAGATGAAGATCCCAAAACTGTTGAACTCATTAATAGCGGAGATTCTCCGCGACTTGTTTCAGAACTTGGTCTCAGTGGTGATTCAGCAGCGTGTGCGAAAACTTTGCAGCTTTTTGCTTCCATTTATGGATCAGAAGCAGGCAATGCCGCGCTTAAGTTTTTTGCACTTGGTGGTATTTTTCTCGGAGGAGGTATTGCTCCTAAAATTTTAGAAGTGCTCAAAAGTGGTCAGTTCATGGATAACTTTAAAGCAAAAGGAAGGTTTGCACAGCTTCTTTCTACGATTCCCGTCAAGGTGGTCCTCAATGATAATACTGCCTTACTTGGTTCAATGTACTATGCGCGTAACCTCATAGAAACAGGAAAAAAATGAAAAAAACATTTACCTTGTTTTTACTATTAGGGACGCAACTTTTTGCTGGAATCGATGAGCGGCTGGAAAAACTCGAGCAGGATATGAATCAAATTTCATTCCAAACGTCAGAAGGAGCCTATGGAGCCTCTTTCCGAAGTGCAAGTCCTGAAGTGGAAGATGACCACCTATTGATCTCTTTCGCTATCCTCTATTGGCACCCAAAGGTGGGGGGTACTGAATATGCCGCAACGAAAAACCTTCCCGTGAATCAACTCCCCCAACGTGGGAGAGTCAAAGATCTCGATCTCACTTGGGCTTGGGGGTTTCGCGCTGGAGTTGGGGGAAAAGTACCACACGATAACTGGGACCTTAACTTCAACTTCACTTACTTTCGCAGTAACGACACTTCTTCGACCCGAAAAACCCCACCAGCAAATGTTTTTGCCCTTGTAGGATTCTTTGGGGGGAATTTCCAACATGCTAAATCCAACTTTCAACTTCTCTATCTTAACTTTGACTTAGAACTTGGTCGAAACTATTTTATCAGCCGCCGCTTAGCATTTCGCCCTCACGTTGGTGCCAAGGCATTGCGCATGCATTTAAGAGAAAAAAGCAAATTTCTTTTCAGTTCTCTTCAACAACAAGGACAACTTGTCGGAGAATTTTACAAAGTTGGCTCTCGCTCAGATTCCGATGGCCTTGGTCCACGTATTGGAGTGCAAGGGTCGTGGTTCTTAGCAGATGGTTTCCGTCTCTTTAGTGAGTTAGCGGGAGCTCTTCTTTATGAGTACGATGAAGTAACCCAACGAGAAAAATCGTCTCCAAATACTTCAACTGACAACACCAACATCAGGCTCATTGGAAACAAACATCACTTCACCCCATTTTTTCAAATGTATTCTGGTCTATCTTATGGGCGCTACTTTCATTATGATAAAGTCTACCTTCTCTTGAAATTTGGCTATGAAGTCCAATACTACTTTCGCCAAAACCAGATGTTAAACCCTAATAACTTCATCTTTGGCCCTAATAACCCTAGGCCTCTTCGTCTCGATTACGAAAGAATAGGAGAAGATGTCTCTTTTTATGGCATCACCTTCTCTGCAAACCTCAGTTTTTAATATTTTTTTCTTTATCAAGAAAGTGTATCTCTTATACCCTCTATCGGGATAGTAAAAAAGATGAGTTTGCAATGAGATGGAATTACTTTTTTCTATTCTTTTTTCTGATTTCCTCTTTCACTTATAGCCTTAATCAAAAAGAATGCGAAAAAATCCATGCCAAGGTGACTCCTCAATGGGAAAAACATCAAAAATTAATAGAGCAATTCAAAAAAGCAGACTCAAATGAAGAACGGTTAAGTCTTTTACAAAGATCTCTTGCATATTGTTTAAAAGCACTGGAATATTGTGAGACTATCCTAAATGATATTGCTCAACAGTCTAAGCCAGAGCGAAAAAAATCCTGGCGTGTGAGACAAAAGAAAGCATGCGAGGAAGATAAAAAAAGTCTCGAGGCAGAAATCAAAGAGTTGGAAAAAGCTATAGAGAGTCTTTTGTCCAACATTGCTTTTGATAAAGCTAAAGCTGTGTTTGAGGAAAGTAGAAAAACAGCCGATCTTGCCAAAAGTAAAGAGGAAACTTTCCCACTTGATTTAAAGAATATCGAAGAAGTTGTTTCAAATTTAAATGAGATAGGAACTTTATATGAAAAAGCAGTAACCCTTGCGCAGGAATCACTTACAGCTTTAACTTCTGCGAAACATTCCCATGAAGAAAGTAAAGTTTTATTGGAACAGACAATAAAAAGCTATGAAGAAGCTGCTAACCACTATAGAAAGGAAGCCAGTGAGTGGCCGGCAAAAGTTTGTGCTCAAATAGAGAAATTGAAACAGCGGATTGCAACTTTACTCGGAGAAATTCAGCTTTGTGCAGACAAAGGTCTCAAACGGGACAGTTATGAATTACAGAAACAGGCTATCTCAATACTAGAAAAGCTCTTAGATAGTTGTGCAAGCGACGAAACTGAATTTTATAGAGAAATGCTTGCAGAATTAAGGCATTCAATCGCAACATTTGAAATCGAATCAGACCAAAGTCGCTTAACGCAAACCTTAACTGAAATACCGCCTTTAGATTTTAAAACAAGAGAGGACCAAAGAAGAGCTACTTTTTTTAAAAAAACTTCATCTCCTGAGATTTTTTTGCAAACGATCTTACACACTGATTCTCCCCACACTGTCATTCCTTTAGATGGTCAAACAAAGAAGAGTGAAGAGAATGAATTTTCCCTTTATACCGAGCAATTTTATCGCTTTCTTATTCAAAATGAGCTGACTGTTACACATCTTCTGGTGAAAGTTTTAAAAGAGGGAAAACTCCTACACAAAGAAAAAGTCGCACTCCCGCTTAAAAATACAACGGGGTGGAACCAGTACATCAAAGCAGATGGAATGGTTTTAATTCCAGAATCAGATTTAAAAAACAATTTTAAGATTGATTTACGCTTAAACTTTGTTTATGACCTTAAAGGCAGTTTTTCAATGATAGTTGCTTTAAAAGGAGTAGATCCTTCCTACCAATTAACAATTTCATTGGACGAAGAAAAAGCGCTTTGTGAATGCACTTTTTTGCAGCCTCCTCCTTGGCAATTAGACGCACTGCGTAAACCTGCTCAATTAAGTATTAATCAGCTTATTGAACAAGAAGCACTATCTTGCTTTCAAAATAAAAATAAATCGGACGGTCGGCCTAGTCCATTAGAATTAATGCAGTACGAAGCTCTTGATCAACTTGTGGCCACACTTAATCGAGATCCTTTGTTAATTGCAGAATATGTTCATCATGAAATAGCTTTTGCTGATCCTCTTTTGATACAAGAAAATGGGGTTTTTCAAGCACCTGGGATTCATAGAAATCCGTATATGACCTATTTAGAAAAAATGGGCTCTCCTTGGGAGCAGTGCCAGCTGCTCGTTTATCTCTTAAGGAAAGCTGGGTATCCAGCTAGTTATGTGATAGGAGATCCTTGCTCGATTCCAAAGGATTTTGCAGAGAAATTGCTTTTTACCAAATTGCCTGAAGGTCAAAATGAAGCTTTATTTCGATACCCTTGGGTAATTTTTTCTGATGGAAAGGAAACGATTTCCTTATTTCCTTGGATGAAAGAGATGCAAGTCTCCGAAGGGTATGATCTGTATGCTTGTATGCCTGACGCATATGCAAGCGCCGATCGTTGGATTTTGCGCTATTTAAAAAGAGATCCTGCCATTACCAAACATGTTGGGCCTGATGAAGATGATACTGCTGGTGTGCTTTTTTCCCGGTTTATTGAAGAAGAACTTAGAAAACAGGGACTTTTTTTAGCAGATGTTGGGGTTAAACATACACAAACTAAACCACACTTTAGTTCTTGGAGAGAATTTCCTCAGCCTCATATCCAAGGAAGCCAGCAAATTTTTGATTTTCTACTTGATCCAAATAAAACTCTATCTTTTGCAATTGTTGAGATTTTTTCGCATACCAATCCGCAAAAATGCTTGGCTCAGAGTTTTCCCCTCGCAAGCTTAACATGCTCAACGCTTCCTATCCGGTTTGTTTCATTAGGAAATAATACTGTTCGCCTATATGTAAGGTTTTTAGACGAACAAGGAGAACATTTTTTAGATTTAGACCAAACAGATCATCTTGTAGATGTCAAAGTAAGCTATAGAGTTCCCATAGGAAGTCTCAACTTTTGCGAGACCAAAACATTATCGATTGCTAAAGGTACAAAAGCGGCTCTTTGTTTTCATTTTGGAGGCGCAACCTCTGAAATCACTTCAAAATTCTATAAACAATTTTCTAATGAAAAAGACGAAAAAAACCGTTTACATGCGCTTCTTTCTTTTGTGGGAGCTGCCTATTTTGAAAAGTGTGGGCGTGCAGAAAAGCTCATTGCCAACTTTCACAAAGTCAGACCCACGACAGTTTTTGCTTTTGGCCTTGCAAAACTTTCTCCAGACACATCAAAAGGTCCCTTTACAGGCGAGCAAGATCTAACTTTGCCTCAAGTAGATATGTTCTCTTTTTCTTCACAGATGATAGATGACCTTTCTTCCTCATGGAACCAAGACTACTATTCAGCTCAGAGACAATTTGAAGTTCTTATAGCGGTGGATGCCTCATCAAATGAACACCAAATCTTACGTGAGGTTTTTAAAGACCCCAATGCTATTTCAACTGTTAAACTTTTACAACTTGCTCATCAAAAACATCAAAAAGAGAAGAAGTTTGGCGAAGGATTTATTGTTTTTACTTCGGAAAGTTTTGAAGCAGCAAATAAAACACCAGAAATCGCACAAGCCCTTTATTTTCCTTACTTAGAAGAGATTAATTTTCATGAAATAAGAAAAAATTTTGCGGAACAATGGAAAGCACTTGAGAGTCTAATCGATCGAAAAATTCCTTTAAGCGATTGGACCTATGGTTATATGACTCCCTCTCCCATTTTGAGTCAAGATGGGACTTACAAAGAAATGGGGACCTTTATTTTGCATCCTCGAACAAATTATGCCTTGATTTCTAACAATAATCTTCTATCCCATGGAGGATTGGGGTCGCCCCTGCCTAGTCATCTTTCTCAGTATGCAATTACCGATTGGAAGCTTATTCCTTCAAGCAACAATTTTAAAAAAAGCTATACTTTGCAATTGCCGGATCATTCAGCTTCTCGCGATCAGTCAATCTTTGAATCGTTACCAGGAACGACAAAGTGGCGCTCCGATGTGAGATTAGAACATAAATCTTGGTTAAATAGTGTTGCAGATCCTGTTGATATCATTACTGGTGCATTTTATATCGATGAGCTGGATCTTTTTCTCCCTGGTTTGTTTCCAATAGAAATCCGTCGGAATTACAATAGTCAAAATCCCCTAATTGGAGATTTTGGTTGTGGATGGAAACTCAGTCTAACCCCCTACCTCGTCGAGCAGGAGAATAAGCGTTATGTTGCTGAGCTAGACGGAACTGTCATCATTTACAATTTTAATCAGCAAAATTCTCGCTGGGAAGTCTACCCTGAAGATAATCCTGACCTTAGCAACTTTAATCAAGATCAAGTTGGAAGTCGGGCAAATCCGTTTCAATCCTACATTGAAAATGACATTCTCTATGGCGTTGATGGCTCTAGGCGATTTTTTAAAGATGGACTACTGGAAAAATGGATTAACCCTCGAGGGGCTATATTAACATTTTCTTACGAAGATCAACGTCTTTTAAGAATAGAAAGCTCTAGCGGGCAGTTCTGTGGTTTTTATTATAATTCTGAGCATAAGATTGCAGAAATTTATGCAAGTGACGGAAAAAGAATTTATTATGATTACAATTCACAGGGAGATCTTATAAAAGTTGTTCTTCCCAATTCTGCCACAGTTACCTATGAATATGATCGAACCCACCGTCTGATGCGAGAGACAAAACCTCATGGAAAGGTTTTAGAAAATATCTATGACGAAGAAGGAAGGGTTAAAGAGCAAAGAACTCCGATGGGCCAACAGCAGAAAATCGTGACGACTGCCACATTTGACTATGGAGACGGGATCACAATTGTGACAGATGCTGGAGGAGGAAAGACAACCTATAAGATTTTTCAAAAACAAATCTATCAAATAGTCGATCCTCTTGGTTATGAAATTCTCCAATCTTGGTACATTGACCAAAATTCATGGTTTGATGCTAAAACAGAGCAAGTTATAAGCTCGAATCAAACAGGCGGAGCGATAAGAAGTGTAAAAGAAACAACCGATAAAAGAGGATTGACCACAACCTATTTATACGATCATCAAGGCAACCCCATACAAATTACCCTTAAGGGAGAAGATTTAACCGGAAATGGTTTAAAAAGTATCAGTAAGACATTTGTCTACAATGAGAATAACCTATGTATTCAAGAAGAGGTTTCTGGACAAAAAACTCTGATCACCTACGACCCACACTTTTCTTATTTGCCCAAAAAGATAGAAAACTACGCTGAAAATAACCTCATTTCCTATCTCCAATTAGAATATAATGATTGTGGCCAAATTGAAAAAGAAGACCGCTGCGGAGCCGGCACTCTTTGGAAATATGATACATGGGGATTTCCTAAAGAAAAAATACAAGCGACTGGAACGGAAGACCCAGATGTGATCACATCCTATTCTTACAATCGCCAAGGACAATGTAACAGAATCACTTCTCATGAAGGTGTTGTAGAAAATCGATATGACATCATGGGAAATCAGGTGGGAACAAAAACCTTTTCTCCAACAGGAGCACTTCTTTCTGCTCTCTATACAAGCTATGATCTCAATAATGCTCCCATTTGGAAGCAAACAGCCAACACTCAAAATACCCTCTATCTTGATTACCACGCTTCAGGTCTTCTTAAAGCGACTAGGCAACAACTTGCCCCAAGCTCAGAAATTGCTTACACTCTTTATGAGTATGATTCCCGGGGATATCTCATTGAAGAGGTTGATTCTTTAGGCTATACGACTTATCGGGATTACGATGCCTTGGGAAGGATAAAATCCGAAACAAAAGAAGGGTATTCGACTCTTTTCACATACGAACCGGGAGGCCTTCTTGAAACAATCACCACACCTTCCGGCACTAAAACAATCTGCCTCTATACGACAAATGGGCTTCTCAAAGAAGAAATCTATCCAGATGGAACAAAGACTTCATTCATTTATGACTTCTTGGGACGTCCTATTCAAGAAACAAAAAGCGGAATCACGTGGGAGATAGACTATGATGATTCAAATCGAAAAGTCATCCACACTCATCCTGAAACAAAAACAACTGAGGTCTATGAGTTTGATCAAAGAGGCAATCTCATCCGCTTCACGGATGCTGCCAATTACGTTACAGAAAAAATTTATGATGGCCTCAATCGTTTAAAAAGTGAACGCTCTCCAACTGGGACACATACAACATGGAATTATCAGAATAACCAGGTCATTTGCACCTTTCCTAATGGAGAAAAAAAGATCGAATATTACGAAGGGGGAAACATCATTAGAACTGAAATATTTGATTGCCAAAATAAGCCTATTGAGATTTCAACCTTTCACTATGACCCCAAGACAGACATTCAACAAGTCACTCAAGGCGAAGAAGTCACCACCACTTGGATCAATGCTCTAGGGCTACCTATCAAAGTTCAAAAAGGAGAAATCATCACAACTTATGAGTATGACGTTTATGGCAATTGCACCATGATGACAGATGGGGAAGGGCAAACAACATCTCAAACATTTGATGGCTTAAAACGGCTCATCCAAAAAGAACTTCCAGATGGGAGTTTTCTTAAATACGACTATGATCTTGATTCGAACTTAGCAGAATATCACCTGCCTAACGGCTCAATTTGGAAAGCTTCCTATGATGTAATGGGCAGGAAGTCTCATGAGGCCCTCCATCAGGGAAAAGAAATCACACAACAGTGGGAATATGTTTACAAAAATGGCTATCTTAAAGAGATGAAAGACCCCATGCATCGCATTCATACTTACCAATATGATGCTTTATGGAGGCTGATCCAAGAAAACGTTGAAGGATGGCAACGAAGCTATACCTATGATGCAAGAAACCTTCTTCAAACCGCAGAGCAAACTGGAACGCAAAATCTCTCATGGATTTCAAGTTGGTTTTATACTCCACGGCAAGAGCATTCTAAAGTTGAACGGTCTTACGATGGTGATAAACAACTCATCAAAGAGTCCATTTATTTAAATGATGAGCTCATTCAAGAAACACATCAACATTGGGAACCCTCTAGCAGAACCTTACAAATCAACGGACATGAAAGAACGCTGACTTACCAAAACGATGAGCTCATTCAAAACACAATAGAAGGATTCAACTTTGACTATACCTATACCCTCAACGGAAAACTTCAAACAAAAACTACCCCCTTGACTCACCAAACAATAGATTATAACGACGCAGGATTTCCCGAAACCCTCACGATACAATTACCCGATACCTCCTACCAAGAAAAACTCAGCTGGAGTCCAACAGGAAAGCTTGCAAGTTTCGCTTCTCCTCGAGAGCAAAAACAATTTACTTACACCTCAATTGGCTATTTAAAATCAGCTGGCACAGAAAACTATGAATTTGACTTTGGAAAAATAGGAACAGGCGTGCGTACAAGTGCGCCAAATCACCAAGTATCAAAAAATGGCTTGGATGCTTTTGGAAGAATCACAGCAGAAACAAATGATAAGTCCTCTTTTGTCACGACATACAATACAATGGGTCAAGTCGTTTGCCAAGGACAACGACAGTATGAATGGGATCCCTGGGGCAGACTTTTGAAAGTTTCAGACGCCACACTTACATGGGAGGCTTCTTATGACGCTTTAGGACGGCGTCTCCAAACCCGCTATGCCCCATATGGAGGTCAAACCCATATAACCACATCCCTCTATGATCCAGAGGAAGAATTCCAAGAAATCGGGATGAAATATGATACAAAAACATTTTGGAAAATTTATGGTCCTAACACCTGTGATGCAATTACAGATGAAACAGGTGCGATTGTTTTTCTCATATACGATGCAACAGATGCACTTGCAAGCATCCTTACAGAAGATAAGACTTACCCTCTTCCTAAAACCTGCACAGCTTATGGCCCCCAAAGGGCACCTTCCCTTCCTTCTGACCTTATCTCCTATGCAGAATCTCTTTTATGGCACAGCATGAGCCAAGATCCTACAGGACTGATTTGGATGGGAAAGAGATATTATGACTCCATCTCTGGTCGTTTCTTAAGTCCTGACCCAATTGGATACCCCATCTGCTTAGACCCTTATGCTTATGCCAACGGCGACCCTGTCAATTATATGGACCCAGATGGGAGATTTTTCTCAGCCGTCTATCAACCTTCCCCCTCTTTTACAATAAATCTCATCAACGCTTTTGCCTCCACGTTTGCAGATCGGGAGATAGGAAAATCACAGCCCTTTCAAATAGGGTCGTTTGACCTTCCCACTGGAGGGATGGGTTGGATTAATGGAATAACAAGTACGTTTTTGAATTCCATAGAAAGCGGAATGCAAATTAGCCGTTATGCTCGAGGGGCTAATATTTACGGGGTCTACAATGCCACACATAAGCTTGCTGCTGACCTTCTTGAATGCGGAGCAGGGTACTATGGGGTGCATACACCACCTGTGCAACATCTTAAGAATGTCTGGCGTCACTTTATACTGACTCATGGGCCAGATGAGAAATTTTTACAAACTTGTCATAGTGGAGGAGCCATCCACGTGAAAAACGCCCTCCTTACTTCTGCAGAATCAGTTAGAAAGCGGATCATTGTCATAGCAATTGCTCCAGGAGCAATTGTTCCAAAAAAACTATGCTTTAAATCATATAATTACATGAGTAAAAGAGACTTTGTGAGTTACTGCGATTTAATTATAGGAGGAAATATAAAATATATAAATGAACTAAAATTGCTAGATCCTCATCCAGATGCGAAATTTTTTGATCATGACTTTTTAAGCCCTACTTTTGCAGATGTAATTCAAGAACGTATTAATGATTATATTCAAAAGTATGGAGGAGGCTTAAAGTGAGACGTTTAATTAAAATTGGGATTGTTTTTACGCTAATAATCGCCTTTCTGGGATGTTCTTCTTTTGGCCATCGATTTGTTGATTATGAGAGAATAGCAGATCGTATCACGGCTAAAACAGCAAAGAAGTTAGAAAAACAAAAGAACCTCCGACTCATAGGAACGGGAGGAGGAATGATGAATGATATTCAAATGATGGAAATGAGTTTTCAGTATTTTCAAGAGGTAGACCTTCAAAAGGCTAGGGAATTAGTAGTTTACGCGGTCAAAGAATACTTAACAGATATCAATAGTAATGAAAAAGTGAGGCCTTATCTTCATGAGTATCCTTTTACAGCGAAAAATGTGGAAATAAGAATCTGGATTTACAATCCAGACAGATCGAGACTTCCTTCGGATAAAATTTATTATATTTCATCTATTGATGGAGTACTTTCTTACTATATTCGAGGCCCTGAAGAGTATTCTCGATTGGCTGTTTGTGAGGAAACATATGAAGAAGCATTAAAGCAGACGAAAATGGATTGAGTTAAATTCAGCATGAGCCAAGCCACACATAACCTTGCTGCTGACCTTTTTGAATGCGGAGCAGGGTACTATGGGGTGCATACACCGCCTGTGCAACATCTTAAGAATACCTGGCGTCACTTTATACTGACTCATGGGCCAGATGAGAAGTTTTTACAAACTTGTCAGAGTGGAGGAGCCATTCACGTGAAAAATGCCCTCCTCACTTCTCCAGAGTCAGTTAGAAAGCGGATCATTGTCATAGCAATTGCTCCAGGGGCAATTGTTCCGGAAGAGCTATGCTTTAAATCATATAATTACATGAGTAAAAGAGACTTTGTGAGTTATTGTGATTTAATTATAGGAGGAAATATAAAATATATAAATGAACTAAAATTGCTAGATCCTCATCCAGATGCGAAATTTTTTGACCATGACTTTTTAAGGACTGTGTTGAAAAAATCAATTTTCGTAGACTCCCCCCCCCTCATCATCAATCGTATTAAGTTATCAGAAGCATTTGATTCAGCATTTTGCATTTAATATGACCTTCGATTTTTTGAGTTTCTATTTTCTTTGAGAAAAACCTTTCCCCATACAGTCGCTTTAATCTTGAGAAGCTTGTCTCTGCTAATGCCCTTCTTGAGTATCTTGTCAGTTTTCCCCAGATTTCTCGCGCTAGCTGATCTCCTCCCAGTCCTTTTATTTCGCGTAAGGCGTTGTTCCTTCTTGTCATAAAAGGAGATAATAGGCTGTTTTTTCTAGGCGGAATAAGGTCTTTCGCTCCTATTTGATTGATGGCCTCCCTGCATCTTTTTGTGTCGTATCCTCCATCTGCTATGACGGTCTCAACGGGTTTAGGGAGCTTCTCTATGATTTTCGGGCCTATTTTGCAGTCAGCTTCATGCCCTTTTGTGATTTCAAAGTGGATAATTTCTTGAGTGTTTTCATCAATAGCGATGTGCAATTTAACCCATTTTCTCCTCTTTGAGGCTCCATGCATTTTCACTTTCCATTCTCCCTCCCCATAGACTTTGATCCCTGTAGTATCTAACAGCACCACTTTAGGTCTTCTAGAAGAGAGCTTGGGCAAAAGAGCTTCCATGTAGGAAGCTCTTTTGCAGATCAGAGAGTAGGTCGGAAGAAAAACATCAGGTTCTATATGTGGAAGGATTGATTTGGCAAAACCCTCGAGAGTTCTATAGGTAAGGCGATATTGTATCTTTAAGACAAGAAGGAGATAGATGAGTGGAAGGGAAAACAAACGAGGTCGACCTCGTTTGTTTTCCTCTGGCTTTTCAGTTAACGCATTTGGATCGATGAAAAAAGTTATACTTCCTCTTTTTACTAAGTCTCGATTATACTTGTGCCAATTGCGTTTACGCATCTGAAGCTCCTTTATGTTTAGTGACTTAAACCATAAGGAGCTTCTCTTTTTTAAGAAATTTTTATCAAGACTTCTCTTCTGATTTTTTCAACACAGTCCTTTTTAAGTCCTACTTTTGCGAGGAAACTCCAAGAACATGTGGATAATTATATTAAAGATTATGGAGGAGGATTAAAGTGAGATGTTTAATTAAAATTGGGATTGTTTTTACGTTAATAATTGCGTTTTTGGGATGCTCTTCTTTGGGCAATCGATTTGTTGATTATGAGAGAATAGCAGATCGTATCACGGCTAAGACTGCAAAGAAGTTAGAAAAAGAAAAGAACCTCCGCCTTGTAGGAATAGGAGGAAGAATGATGGATGATATTCAAATGATGGCAATGGGTTTTGATTACTTCCATGAAGTAAATCTTCAGGAAGCTAGAGGATTAGTAGTCTATGCGATTAAAGAATACTTAGCAGACATTAACAAAAGCGAAAAAGTAAGGCCTTACCTTCATAACTATCCTTTTACGGCGAAAAATATTGAAATAAGAATCTGGGTTTATAATCCGGATAGATCTGAGCCTTCTCCAGATAAAATTTGTTGTATTTCAGCTACTAATGGAATGATTTCTTACTATGTTCAAGGCCCTGAAGAGTATTCTCGATTGGTAATCTGTGAGGAATCGTATGAAGAAGCATTAAAGCAGACGCAGTAATTCCCGTTAAAAAATTAGGAAAACTTGCATGTTTCGCCTCTTCTCGAGAACAAAAGCAATTCACTTACACCTCAATGGGCTATTTAAAATCAGCTGGCACAGAAAACTATGAGTTTGACTTTGGAAAACTGGGAACAGGTATGCGTACAAAAGCGCCACACCACACATAAATTTGCTGACCTCCTTGAATGATGCGAAATTTTTTGATCATGACTTTTTAAGCCCTACTTTTGCAGAGGTAATACAGTATCATATCAATCTCAAACTACATAAGAATAACTTCCACTTGTTTTAAACACTATCAGCTCCTAACATGTCCACCTACTGTTGAGGTGGACAATGAAAAAACTTTGGACTTTACTCTTGCTTCCCTATGCTATCTTTAGCGCAAGTCTTGAGGAACGGGTTTCCATGCTCGAACAAGAAATGGGGCAGGTTTCAACCGAAACAGCCAACCAAACTTTTGGGGCCAACTTTGTTCCTACCAACTTTCAAAAAGGATGGATAGGCCTCTTTATTCAAGGAGACATTCTCTACTGGCATCCCAAGGTTGGTGGCACCGAATACGCCTACAAGTTTATCGGTAACGCCCTTAAACTTCCCCAATCAAACGACACAGATGACCACAGTTTCAATTGGGGCTGGGGTGCTCGTGCTGCCCTTGGAATCACTTTCCCTGGCATTGGATGGGAGTTTGTTGGCACTGGAACTTGGTATTCAACGAGTCAAACTGACACACAAACAGCAGGACTTCCCACCATCCTCATCAATCTCAAAGGAGCCTTTTTAGCTCCCTCAAGTAAAGCCCGCTCTTGCTATGATCTTTCCTATGATGAGTTCCTTGTTGAACTCCGTCGGACTTACTCTATCAGCCGCTTTTTAAGCACCTACACTTCGATCGGAGCAAAACGAAACTGGATCGACCAAGACCAGCGTCTCCATTACACTGTCGCCCCCAATCAAATCTACAAAGTGAAAGATCTCTGTGATTTTGAAGGGACCGGAGCCCGTCTTGCTTTTGGTACCCAATGGCATCTCATTTATGGCCTTAGTTTTCTCATGAATGGTGGTGGATCACTCCTCTATGGCAAATATGAGGTCAAACACACCGAAATTCTTACACCAATGAGCTCCATCCACCTTCATGGCAACACTCATCTCTTTTCACCCCAAGTTGACTTTTCCCTCGGCTTAGGCTGGGATCTTTACACGAAAGGCTATCACTTTGGTATCTCCTTAAACTACGAAGCACTGTATCTTTGGCGCCAAAATCAAGCTCTTCAACTTGATGATACTGTGCAAAATCGTCTTCAAGTTGTCCGCTATGCCGACGATATCACTTTTTACGGTGTCACTTTCAAAGCAAAGCTCGAGTTTTAATCCTCTTCACGTTCTGATGTAAATTTCTAAAATGAAATAAACCCAGAGTTCAAGTTAGTAAGAAAAACTTATAGAAAGATAGGGACCTGAAAAGCCAATAGAGTCTTTCTCTCGGAGTTGAGCCGCGAGAACAGGTTGGGATTTTTCCATCCGGTAGTTGATTTCCCGATTGAGATCGTAAATATCCCAGAATGTCAAGATCCGGTAGCCCACTGTCAAGCCAAGGATAACGGTTTTACTACAGCAATACTGATATTCGAGTTTGGTATCGAGGTTGAGGTTGGGAAGAAGGGCAAACTCTGGAGAGTCTTCCCAGATACGGATGAAATTGGTTGAGTAAGTGATGTTTCCAACTTGAGTGCCTTGGCCTTGGAATTTGCCACGTCCCCACTTTTTAGAAAACTGCATGGAAAACTCAAAACCGACATCGAAGTTGAACTTGTGAGGCCAATTCAGAGGGAGGAAGTTATACTCGAAACCAAAAGCGATCTTTGGACCAAGGCCCCAGATCCGGGTTTTGCGATGGCCGCTAAGATCGAGACTGGTAGAAGTGGGAGTGACGGCCGGCGCAGCGATATTGGAATTCAGAATTTGATCATTGTTGTGAAAGTTGAAGTAGTAGTGGATGTCGTTGAAACAAAGGCCGGCAGAGATATAGAAAAGGGCTGTTTTAGTGACGTTGTAAATATGACGCAGAAGAAGGTCGGCTGTGTGCAGGTGGAAGTGCTCGTTTCCACGGTCGTTTTGGGTATTTTGTTGGACCATTCCGTCAGGAGAGTTAGTGATAGTGTTTCGTTTAAGGGTGCCATCGGCGTTGTTATGAACGTAGCGGTAGCTCCCGATAAGAAGATGGTTAGAGGAAGGGATATGGTAACGGAGCTCGGTTTGAAAACCTGCATTGTATTCGGGATCGACGGAAGCAGTTTTAAGGTCGAGGATGTCGGTGAATTCAGGGAAAAGAGCAGCATTCAAGAGGAGAAGTTCGTTTGAAAAAGGAGAGCTGAGCGTTGAGGTGAAGTAAAGCAGAGAAGCTTCTACTTCGATCATTTCTTGCCGATCTTGAAAGCACCAAAACTTCCGCTCTTCCGATTCTTCGAGAAATTGCAAGACATTTTCGGCAAAGAGGGACGCAGTAGAAAGGAAAAGAAGAAGTAGAAATTTTTTCATGCGACCTCGGAGGATTCAATGGAGCGTAACGGAGTCGAACCGTTGACCTCAACAATGCCATTGTTGCGCTCTACCAACTGAGCTAACGCCCCAAAAGAGGAGAGTAATGGTACTAACTTTTCTCTATATTTTTCAATTGTTTCTAAGTGAAAAGTCGGTGTATACTCAAATTACTTCAAAAGTTGGTTTTGGGCAACGAGAAAGCTTTCGGAATTTGTCGATCTTAAGTGACCCAATATTAGAAATATGATGCCACTTAAGATCGACAAATTACGGCGCTTTGGCGCAGCCGAAAATCCAACTTTTGAAGTAGTTTGAGTATAAGATAGAAGTTTTAAAATTGCCGGAGTGATAGATGAGTATCTTAGAGCATGTCGAAGCCCTCCCACCAGATCCGATTTTTGGTTTGGGGGCAATCATCAAAAAAGACCCAAGAGAGCATAAAGTCGATTTGACAGTTGGGATCTATCACAATGAAAATTTACAAACTGTTACGATGGAAGCCGTGAAGGAAGCGGAAAAGCGGCTGCTTACGTCCGAGAAAAATAAAGCCTATCTTCCGATGGGGGGCAAGGAAGATTTTGTTCAAGCAAGTCGAGAACTTGTGTTTGGAGAAACATTTGCAAAAAGTGAATGCAAGCGTTTTATGGGGGTGCAAAGTTTAGGCGGGACAAGTGCTCTCCGAATCGGTGGTGAAATCTTAAGTGCGGAAGTGTCCAAGCAAATTTACATGTCGGATCCTACTTGGCCGAATCATCCAAGCATTTTTAAAGCGTGCGGAATGGAAATCAAGAAATACCCTTATTACAACGACGTAAACCATACGATTGATTTCGACCGGATGCTGGACTCTCTTGCAAAAGCGCCAGAGCGAAGTGTGATTTTACTCCACACGTGTTGTCACAATCCCACAGGATGTGATTTAGAAAAAGAGCAATGGAAAGAACTTTCCACATTCATGCTGAAGCATAAGCTTGTTCCTTTTTTCGATTTTGCATACCAAGGATTTGCTCAAGGAGTTGAAGAAGATGCATGGCCAATTCATCACTTTGCAGGAATGGGTCATGAGCTCTTTGTGGCGCATTCGTTTTCAAAGTTTTTTGGCCTTTATGGAGAGCGAACAGGAGCATTGCATGTTCTTGTAAAAGATGAGGGAACAGCGAAACGAAGTTCGACAGTTTTAAAGCAAGTGATTCGGGAATCTTTTTCAAATCCTCCACGGCATGGAGCAAGTTTAGTTGCGCTTATTATGCACGATGAAGAGCTGAAAAAGATGTGGCTTGATGAACTCACAGGTATGCGCAAGCGAATTAATGAAATGCGTGGGGAATTTGTCGATGCACTTGAGCTCAAAGTAGGAGCAAACAAATTTGGTTTTTTAAAAAACAGACACGGCTTATTCTCAATGCTAGGTTTAAAAAACGAAATTGTTGACCAACTTACTCAGAAATACGGTTTGTATTTAACCCAAAGCGGTCGGATTAATTTGTCTGGATTGAATCGAAAAAACATTGCGTATGTTGTCGATGCAATTGTAGACATTGTCAATCTCAAATGAAACGAAAAAGCTATCGCCCTTATGTTCTTCTCTCTCTTCTTTTATTCGGGTGCTTGAATCTTCCCTCATTTATTGTCACTCCAATTCGATTAGGAGCTGTGAGCATCAGTCATCCTCTTTGGAAAAAAATGTTCATCCTCAGTCAATCCTTTGCTCTTGTGCCAAGCGTGAGCAAGGAATTTCATGATGAGCACCAGCGACAGCTCGAAGCTGAAAATGGCAAATTAATGCGTCAAAATGAGCAGCTGAAAAAGCGATTGCTTTCAGATGATCGGATCGAATCTCATTATAAAAATCTTAAGAATGAAGTGTCGGATCCGTTTTTTGTGAGGCGCCAAACGCATTTAAAAACGCGGCTTGAACTCGAAGCTAAATCCCTTTATGCCCAGGTGATTTATCGTCAGCCTTCTGCATGGAGTAGTTCTCTTTGGGTTGATGTGGGGAGGCGAGATAATGAAGCGCTTGGGTTTACAGTTGTGGGCGTGAACAGTCCTGTCTTATCAGGAGGGCATCTCATCGGCATTATCGAAGATGTCGGCGAAAAACAAAGTCGGGTTCGACTTGTAACCGATTCTTCTCTTGTGGTATCTGTTCGTGTAGTACGAGGCCTAACACAAAAACATGAGATGTTGCAACTGGTCGACAAGCTTTCTTTAGCACTCGCCCTGCAAGGGGAGAGATTACTCTCCACGGAAGAAGAGCAAATCCTTGGAGAAAAACTAAACGGACTAAAAGAAAGCCTTCAGAAGGATGCGGGAACAAAATATTTGGCAAAAGGAGAGCTTTTTGGAACGAGTTCCCCCCTTTGGCGCTCCCGGTCTCCCGTATTGAAAGGTGTGGGTTTTAATTATGACTTTGAAGATGCGGAAGGGCCCGCCAGAGAACTTCGCACCGGAAAACCGTATAGTCATTTGATTCAAGATAGAGGCATCGCACTGATTCAAGAAGGAGACCTACTTGTTACAACAGGGTTTGATGGGATTTTTCCTGCAGATCTTCCAGTAGCCTTTGTTTCCAAGGTAGAACCATTGAAAGAAGGAGAAACCTCTTACTCGATTGAAGCAAAACTTTGCGCAAGTGAAATTGAAGACATTTCGTCTGTTGTGATATTGCCCTCTTTAGAAGTGATGCGAGAGGAGCGTTAATGATCGTTTTTGAAAATGTTTCTAAACGGATCTCGAAAAAAAAATATGCAGTAGAAAATTTATCTTTTCAGGTGAATGAAGGTGAAACCCTCGTTTTGCTAGGCAAGAGTGGGTGCGGGAAATCTACAACTCTTAAAATGATCAATCGCCTTGTCGATCCGGGTGAAGGGACGATTTATGTACAGGGAGAGAACATCCTTAAGCAAGATCTAGTTGAACTTCGACGAAAAATTGGATATGCCGTTCAAGAAATTAGCCTGTTTCCTCACATGACAGTTGAAGAGAACATCGGGATTATTCCCAAACTTCTCAAATGGCCTGAAAGTCAAATTGAAGAGAGGGTAGACCATCTTTTGACCATCTTTGGAATGGATCCCAAAATTGTGCGCAAACTTTATCCAAGAAGATTGAGCGGCGGGCAACAACAACGGGTGGGAGTTGCGCGGGCATTGGCTGCAGACCCCCCTATTTTACTCATGGACGAACCTTTTGGAGCTTTAGATCCCATCACACGGGAACAAGCACAAAATGAGTTTCGGGAGCTCTCATCGAAAATTAATAAAACAGTGATTTTTGTGACGCATGACTTATTCGAAGCGGTTGCAATTGGAGACCGCATTGCACTGATGGATGAAGGTAAGCTACTGCAAATTGCAACCCCTCGTGAGTTCATTGCACAACCTCCCACATCTTTTGCCGATCAGTTTGTCGGGAAACATCGGTTTCAGCTTTCGCTCTTGACAAAGCCTATTTTTGAATATGTGGAGAAAGGAGCTCAAGATGAAATGATACCAGAACTCAAGCGGCTTGACATGCAAAGCTCTTTTTATGACGCCCTAAATCTTTTTCGAGAGACAAGGCAAAAAAGTCTTCCTGTGTTTACAGATTCTCTGTACCAAGGTGAATTGAAAAAAGAAAAACTTCTCGATGAAGTTCTCGAACTTCTTATGGAAACGCCTCAAGATCGGAGTGGAAATTGACTTTATTACTCGTCAAAATTTGGGAGCATCTAGAACTCACCTTTATTTCCCTATTTTTTGCGATGCTCATCGCGATTCCCTTAGGAATTTATCTAACTCGCCTAAAAAGTGAGCGTATAGCAAATGGGATCATGCGCTTCACAGCTATGATCCAGACTGTTCCAGGGCTTGCGCTCATAGCGCTCATCGTTGTGACACTTGCCCTTGTGCGGGCTTTTTTGCCTTTGCCAACAACCGGTTTTTTGCCTTCGGTCGTGGTCCTCGTGCTTTATGCTCTGATGCCAATTCTCATCAATACTTATACGGGTATCAAACAAGTCAGTTCGTCCCTTAAAATGGTTGCGCGAAGTATGGGGATGACTTATCCTCAGATCTTTTTTCATGTGGAATTACCTTTGTCTTTACCTGTTTTATTGACGGGGGTGCGCATTGCTTTTGTGACAACGATTGGGATGGTAACCCTTACAAGTCTAGTGGGCTCAGGAGGGCTTGGAGATTTGATTGTCCAGGGGCTACGTACCATTCAAGTCGATTTAGTATTAGCAGGGACAATCCCGGCGGCTCTATTAGCCATTATTTTTGATATCGGGTTATTAAAGCTCGGGCGTTATCTTGCAGCGCACTCTTAATCGATTCAAATGAAAGCTCTTCACCAAATGCATAATGGTAAAGTTCTTTTCTTTTTTCAGATAGGGCTTCTTGTTGTTTAAGATGATTATCGATGAAGTGAAACGCTTGCTTGTATTGATCGGGAGGAATGACTGTGCCACAAGAATGAAGCTGGGTATCGTTTGCACGGGCGCTGATTCTCTTTTCAGGATCAAAGAAAAACATCGGACGATCATAACGAAGAAAGTCGTACCCAATCGAAGAAAAGTCACCGATGTAGAGATCAGTTCGCTCTAAGATAGGGAGAACAAGAGGGTATTGGCAAAGAATCACAATGTTCGGGCGGTCTTGGTATTTTTCTTGAATCAGCTTCACATGTCCCGGTTGGTGATGCTCAAGCCAAGGATGCATTTTGACAATCAAGTTGATTGAATCAGGCACTTCATCAAGTAAAGGAAACGAAGCGTCAAAAAGAGAAGAAGAGTGTTCAAGATCTTGCCATGTAGGGGCGTATAAATATGTTGTTTGAGGTTTGGCAAACTTGGCGAAGATCTCTTTTTCAACAAGGTCATCGTAAAAGGGTTTAAATTCGTGATAAAAGGAAACGCGAACGTTTCCTGTGCGCACATAAGATTTCAGAAAAGGGATGTGCCCTTCGTCAACAAGACGGTTTTCCATTTGATCGCCGTAGATGAGAGCATGCTCTTGCATTTCATAATGTTTGAGCGTTTTATCGGAGTTGCCGTGGGGACAATACCAAAACTCCATTTTCTTTCCGTAGAAAGCTTCAAGCATAGGGGAAAGATCTTTTCTGTAAGGAGCAACAGAAAAAAAGACCCGGTTGTGATGAAGAGCTAAATGTTCTAAAATTTGCTGATGAAAGTGGATGTAAATCGGCTTGACTTGAGGGTAATATTTTTCAATTGTCTCAAGCAAAAATTCGGTGTCACACATCATTGGTGCATCCATGATGTAACCAATCACTGCTAAGTGATCCAAATGGTTCAATGAAAAATCTGCAGAGACAAGACACACGTTTTCAGAAGAGATAGAATTCGTCTTCGAGGAACCTTTCATAAGTCGTAATAATCTTTTGTTTGAGTTCTTCTTTAGACCGTTTTTCTCCAAAGACATAGGCATACACTTCTTCTTGAATTTTTTGAAACCGATTTGGATCATCTTGCATCAAGGAAAAGACATTTGCGTACTCTTCGGGTTTTAGAGAAACGCCGCAGCGGAAAAGATAAAGCCCTTTATCTTTTGCCACATCCCGTTTGTTTTGGTTTAAGAAAAACATGGGTTTTTTTAACGTGAGAAAATCATAACCAATCGAAGACATATCGCCTAGATATATATCGACACCGTTCAAGAGAGGGTAGATTGGGGGAAAAGATTCGATGACTAAAACATTTTTTTTGTTTTCAGCTAAGTGGTGAATTTTTTCAACTTCATGAGGTTTCTGCAAGGCATTCGGATGCAATTTCAGAATCAAATTCCAGTTGTCAGGAAGTTTTTCGAGTAAAAGAGACCACGCCTCATTTAAGGACGAAGATTTTTCCACATCGTGCCAAGTGGGTGCATAGAGAATTGTTTTTTCTCCACGTGGAAGCTTGGAAAAGATCTCTTTTTGCGCAAGCGGATCGTAAAAAGCTTTGTGCTCAGAGTAAAATTCCCAGCGGTAATTGCCAAGTATGATTGCTGCATAGAGTTGATCATAAACTTTTTTTTCGATGAAAAAATCAATCATCTTTTGCCCATAGACAAGAGCGATTTTTTCTTTAATCAGCCCTTCCATAAAGTAAGATGCGTGCCCTTTATCGGAATTCCCATGAGGAACCCAAATGCTGAGAAGTTTTTTCTTTTGCATGTTTTCTGCAACGAAGAAAATCTGATCGAATAAGTCTTTAGGTAAGGAAGAAAAAATGACATCATATGTGCGTGTCACTTGCTCAGCCAAATTAAGACTTGACATACAAAATGTGACAAGCTGGGGATAGTAGCGATTGGCCTCTTCTTCGATTTCAGGTTCGCTCACGATAAGGGGGATATCAAGCAAGATGCAGAGAACTGCTAAGTGGTCTAAATGGTGGGCGTGTGGGCCGTAGATAAGTCCGGCGCATGAGTATTTATTCATACTTGTGATGTAACGATTTTTTTTGAAAAATAAAGTTTTAAATCTAAAGTTGTCTTCCTTATAATTGATCCAAATTATTACAAGGAAGGTTTTTATGGTTTCTGCTGACAAACTATTCACTTTTGGACAAAATGCAGTTCTTTCGACTTTTCTTTATGCGTCTTTAAAAGAGCTCGCACCAACTGTCACAACGCGTGCTTTGCAGTGGACTGCAGGGGGAGTCGTTGCCTCGACTCTATTCCAAGCCTATTATCCAGATTATCACGTGCAAATGCGTCAAACCTGCGGTGATAATTTCACAATGGCTGTTTCTTGGCTTTACCCTGGAGTCATTTTACTCGCGGGATATATTGGAGGCTTACCTCGTGAGATCAATTTATTTGCTAGCTCAATGTTTTTCATGTGTCAGCATATCTTATCTAACGTCACTTTTGATATGGCAAATAATCGGCTTGATTCAGCTTCCAAACTTTTATGCACCGATGCAGAAAAGGCAGTTAAAGCTGGCCTTTTACAAGATGCTGGGAAAAAGCTTGAGGAAGTCGAAATTCTTTTGCAGCAAAGAACTGATAGCGGGAGAAGAACTTATAGAGACTGGGAATCCGATTCATGTAAACATGAATTATCACAGGCATTTTTAAAACTTTCGACCCCCAAAGTCGCAGATGCTGAAAAATGGGCTCTTGCTATTCACGGTGGCACCAAAAAACTAATGGCATTAGAGCATGTCATCTATCATTTGCTAAAGACAAATGGAGAGGAAACAAAAGTTCTCGAGCTCCTTGAAAAATGTAAAGCTCTTGTTCAATCGACTTCGGCTGAGCTCATCGTTTTGCAGTTTGAAATCGCGGTTCAATATAAAAAGTCAGAACTTTTGGATGAAGTGAAAGAGTTTGTTGCCAATATGGTAGGAAATGAGAGAGATAGTTCAAGATTACTTGCTTTGATCAACAAAGCAATTGAAAAAGAGAGCCCTGAAATTGCCAAGCTAGCTCTTAAAAAAGCAAAAGAGCTTGCCGACCATTTAGAAATCAATGATCTAGACTTTTGGGGTTGGCATAGTCTTCGCCAACCAAACGGGATATTCAGTAGCCAACTCCCAATAAATAAGCAAACTTATGGTAGTGAGATTCTTTACCATTTAGTCGTTGATGCAGTGAAGTTAGAAGAATGGTCGGAAGCAAAAGAACTTTTGAAGCATGACAAACTCACCTATCAACACCGTGTTGCAGCCCAGCTTGAATTGGCTCATGCCTTAGGCAAAGACGGTCAGAAAAGTGAAATGCAACAGCAGTTAAAACAAACTGCCGACTTTATTTTAGCTTATGAATTTCCAAAAGACATGGAAGAACGTGCAGTCAATGAAACGCATTTTCGTCAAAAATGGCTTACAGCACTTCTTAGTATTCAACTTGAGTTTGACTTGGATGGAGCTTTTGAAACCATTGAAAAACTCCCTCAAGGTCATGAAGAGAAATTCTTATCTCTTGCTAATGCGTCGCTTGATAGAAAAAAAGATTTAGCAAAAAAAGCTCTTGCAAAAGTAACCCCTTTATTTGGAAAGCTTTCTTCTGGAGAGCAAGAAGATTACGCAAAGATTCAAGCTATTCTCGATCCAGAAATTCTTTTCGCTTCCTGTGGAGACCCTTCAAAACTCTCAGCTGTTGTTAAAGATGAATCGTCTCGCACTAGAGTCCTTCTCACCCTTACAGAAGCAAGGTTGAAGTGGCAAGAGTATGATCAAGCAGATGCACTATTTAAGCTCATCACTCAAGATGCTTCTTGGGTGAGAAGAAAAGTTGAGCAACTTCGAGCTTGGCCACGAGTTCCCGCACGACGATTTGGATTTATTTAATTCATTTTGTTCGGGTAGTCGATAGTGATAAGCAAGGGCTTTTGGCTCTTGCTATCGTAAATCATATGTGAGCGAAGCGCTGGACTCATTGGATCGAGAGTTCCTTCTTTTTGAATCATTTTTTGTAAGCTGTTATTGCGCTCTTTCTGATCGGCGATCTTTTTTACGAGTGTTTGATGTTTTTCTAAAAGAATCATCGTTTCTGCGTCTGTCTCATCAATGGGATCTAGAAGATCTGCCAGGGTAGAATGCAGAGGAGCTAGGTGAAGGAGCTCCTCTGTGAGAATATTTCGTTTCTTCTCGAGTGTGTTAAACTGCTTTACAAGGGGTTTTAAGTCTATGTCTAGTTGCATACGCATCTCAAGTTCCCCAATTAACATGAGATACTCTTGTTGACTCATTTGACTCAAGATTTCATGGCACAAGTTGATCTCTTGTTTGAGAAGCGCTTGCAGCTCATCATACTTTCTTGAATCTTGTCGTTTTTTCTGCGTAGACATACAATTCTCCCTGGCACCCTTCGTTCTCTCCCCCGGCCGTCCACTTCACTCAATGCAACTTCTGTGCCAAAAGAGATAAAGAGTTAATGATGAGGAAACTTCATGAACGAGCAGCCTATTAATTGGGACAGTTTAAGAAGGTGGTTTTTTTTAAACCGCCGCCAACTTCCTTGGCGGGAAAATTCTTCCCCCTATGCTGTTTGGGTTTCAGAGGTGATGCTGCAGCAAACACAAGTGGCTGTGGTGATTCCTTACTTTGAAAGGTGGATGCGTCTTTTTCCTACAGTTGAAGCATTAGCTCTAGCAGAGAGAGAAGATGTGATCAAGGCTTGGGAAGGGTTGGGATATTACTCGCGGGCACGAAATTTACATGACGGGGCCCGTTATCTCCTTGAAAATCATGGTGGAGAGCTTCCAGAAACAGCTCTGCTTCTCTCAAAAGTTAAGGGAGTTGGTCCTTATACAGTTGGGGCGATTCGAAGCTTTGCTTTTAAGCAGAAGGCTGCTGCAGTTGATGGGAATGTGCTCCGCGTGATGGCGCGCTATTTTGGAATTGAAGATGCTGTTGATCAAGGAAAAACGCGGAAAGAGATTGAAGAGCGAGTAGAGTCATTATTGCCTGAGCGGGAGCCTTGGGTTGTGATGGAAGCGCTCATTGAACTAGGCGCCCTTGTTTGCCAAAAAAAAGCTGACTGTCAGAGCTGCCCGTTAAAAACGAGATGCTTAGCTTTTCAACAAAACAAAGTAGCTGAATTGCCTAGAAAAGGGAAAAAAATTCCTACCACATTATTGCATCGACTTGTTGCGATCATCCAAAGTAAGCAAGGGGTCTTGTTGAAGCAAGGGGAGCGAGGTAAAGTGATGGCAGATTTGTGGGAATTTCCCTATTTTGAACATTTTGAGCCTGTGACAGATATTCAAACATGGCAGGAGACAGTTGAAAGCCATTTTTCCCTTTCTCTCTCCTACAAAGCACCTTTACCCGAAGTTTCTCACGGCTTTACAAGATACAGAGCCTTACTTTATCCCCATATTTGGCAGACTGAAGGTGTAACAACTGTTGATGGATACGAATGGGTTGAGCTCAGAGACCTTAAGAAGATTCCTTTTTCTTCCGGTCACCGTCGTCTATTGACTTTCCTTCTCTAATTGATTATTGCTCTATTCAATAAGCTAATAACTTAAGCTCTATGTTTCTTTTAGCCATTCTCAGGGATTTTTCTCTTTCTTCTCAGACTTTTTGTCTCGAAAAGGACCATTTGGCCCTTCCCTTCGCCAAAAATGCTGATAATTTAAAAGAATTGTCTCTTGAAAATAAACAAAATCCAGAGTTCAAAGTATTAAGGCGGTTTGATGGCTCATTTTGATTTACATATTCGGAATATGAATTGCTCTTCTTGCATTGCGAAAATTGAAGGGCGTGTGACGAAGATTGAAGGAACAATCAGTTGCTCTGTTAATTTTGCAACAGGACAAGCCCGAGTCGAATATGAAGAAGGAAACGACATCAAACAAACGGTTGCCGATGCCATTACTGAATTGGGGTATCCAGCAACAGTCATTGAAGAAGGGCAGGTTTACGACGAAGAAAAGGATCGCTCTTTTTTTTGGCTCAAAGTTCGCACCATTTTTGCTATTGTTTTAACCCTTCCTCTCACCGTTCCAATGTTGGGGGAATTTTTTGGAATCGACGTTTTGTTTCCCCATTGGATTCAGCTCATTTTGGCAACAATCGTTCAGTTTGGCGCAGGCTACTCTTTTTACATTGGATCTTGGAAGGCGATTAAAAATAAGGCGGCCAACATGGATGTTCTTGTTGCACTGGGGACAACAGCCGCCTTTTTGTTTAGTGCAGTTGTCGTCCTTTTTCATGTTCAGGGTTACCTCTACTTTGAAACGAGTACGGTATTAATTTCACTGATATTACTCGGACGAGTTATTGAACAGCACTCTAAACACAACGCTCAAGGGGGAATGAAAGCGTTGCTCAAAATGCAGGCCAAATCGGCCCGCATTAAAAAGGGAACTGAGGTTGTTGAAGTTCCAATTGATGCAGTGCACAAAGGAGATATTGTAGTTGTCAAGCCAGGAGAACGGATTCCAGTCGATGGAGAAGTTGTTGACGGAGAGTCTCATGTCGATGAATCGATGCTAACAGGAGAAAGCATGCCTGTGCGAAAAGACAAAGGGGAAAACGCTTATGCCGGAACAATCAATGGGGAAGGCATGATCGAAGTCCAATCCTCTCGTTTGGGAAAAGAAACCAGTTTGGGCAACATCATTCGTCTTGTGGAAGAAGCTCAACGTTCAAAAGCCCCTATCCAAAAATTGGCCGATCGGATTTCAGGGGTGTTTGTGCCGATTGTTTTAGGGATTGCGATTCTCACTTTTTTCTTGTGGGGGTTTGTTGCAGGTGACTGGCAAGAGGGACTGATCAGCGGCATTGCTGTTCTCGTTATTGCATGCCCTTGCGCCCTTGGCTTGGCCACTCCGACTGTGATTATGGTCGCATGTGGTCGGGGTGCACGTGAAGGCATCTTAATCAAAGATGCTGTCGGCTTGGAAAAGGCTGGAAAACTTGATGCCATTATCGTCGATAAGACAGGAACAGTGACTGAGGGAAAACTTTCTGTCGATGAAATCACGTCTGAAGATGACAACCTTTTGCGAAAAGCAGTTAGCTTGACAACCCACTCTGATCACCCCATTTCAAAAGCCATTACAAATCATGCCAAAGATCAGGGGGTGCAAATTCAAAGATGCGAAGCTTTCCATTCTCATACTGGGCAAGGACTCAGCGGCAGTTTTCAGGGAAAGGCTTACTTACTTGGCTCGGTTCGCTTTATGAAGCAGCAAAACATCGATCTTGGCCCATTCAATGATAAGTTGCAGACCGATGTCCGTGTGATTGCAGCCATTGCGGAAGAAGGAAAGTGCATTGGATTCATCGCACTTGCCGATAAACTGAAAGAGGGAAGCCAAGAAGCGGTTGCAAAACTTCATCAGATGAAGAAAGAAGTCTATTTACTCAGCGGAGATCGGAAAGCTGTGGTGGAATCTGTTGGAAAGATGCTGAATGTCGATGGCTTGTTTGCAGAAGTCTTACCCGAAGAGAAGGCCTCATATGTCAAGAGACTTCAAGATGAAAAGAAGGTCACGGGAATGGTCGGTGATGGGGTGAATGATGCTCCTGCCCTTGCTGTTGCCGATGTAGGCTTTGCGATTGCTGATGGTACAGATGTTGCGATGGAAAGTGCCTCTATTGGACTCATGCACAGTAGCCTCTTGAATCTTCTGACAGCGCTATCTCTTTCAAAGGTGACCTTTTTGAAAATTCGGCAAAATCTCTTCTTTGCCTTTGTCTACAACTGTGTGGGCATTCCTTTAGCAGCCTTTGGGCTGCTCAATCCTATGATTGCCGGTGCCGCCATGGCAATGAGCTCGATCTCAGTGGTTCTTAACTCTCTTACACTTCAGCGTAAAAAGCTTTTTTAAGTCATTGAAAACAAGCTATTAAAAAATATTATTAATTAATTAAAAAATTTGTTACAATAAACATTGAGAAGGTGGAAAGATTTGTTATTTCAGTAAATTTCCACTCATTTTCTATTTATTATTTTTCTAATCATTTAACAGTAAGTGTTTTAGGAAAAATATCTGTTCTAGGGGCAAACAGTTTTTTCGGTAAGTATCAGATTATTAAAGATATGGGATTAGGAAGGGAAAAAGCATGGTTGCTGGTCAAATCAGACAAAATGACGTCTCAGGTAGTCTTATCATTCGACGTCTATCTGACCAAAGCATTCAATCACAGAAAGATAAGCCGGAACTTAAGCCAGAAAATTTGAGCGGAATTATTCTTGCAGAAGAAGGCTCATTTTCTGAGAAAAGTCAGAAAATGCTTGGAAAAGCCCGTGAAGCAGCTCCTCAAAGATTCGAAGCCCTAGATAAGTTAAAAGAAAAGCATTCAGAAAAAATTACTCAGCTGAAAGAACACGGTTGGCACGGGATGAAAGGTCAAGCAAACATGACCGAAGTCGGAGAAGATGGAACGTCCTATGACCAATTTCGCCTTGATGTTGTAAACGGAGTTCAAAAGCTGAGCCTCGGAATCATGGAAGAATGTGGCTTTAAAAATCCCGGAAAGTACAGCGCAACAGGAACACCTGGTTGGAACTCTGATATTGATACGGTCTATTTTGCACCTGAGGGAATGTCCGAAGAAATGCAAATTGTTCAAAAAACTCTCTTCGATATGATCTTTTTAGAAACCTTTGGTGGTCTTCCAGGAAACTTATTTGATACAGAAAGTTATCTTAGTCATGCGGGAATGGGACTTCAAACAGAGAAATCTCTCGAAACTCCTGAGGGACATGCTGCATTTACTCGCTTAGAAATGACAGGAGCTGCATTGCAAATGGTGCGTCAATGTGGTGGACCAGAATCTGAAGCCTGGCAAGCATTTAAAGCAAGCCATTTTGAACATGCGGGTGATGATGTTGAACTTAAAAATGCACTTGGAGAAATTTTTAGTGATGTAGAGCAATTTGAAAGTCATCTTAACGAGCAAGTCGAAAGACAAGTCTTAAGAGAAAACGGATTCCTTAAAGAAAGCGAGTCTCTTTCTCGGTCGGAAATAAGCGAAAAATGCGCAGAAATTGTTACTGAAAAGCCTCTAGCTCTTAAGCTAGCTACAATGAGTTATAAAGCGGAGGGGCTTGTAAGAGTTTCACAAGAAATCGATGAGCTTCAATCTAGTCAAGGGGGACTCACTCCGCAAGCGAGAGATGTACAAAAACTAAAAATTGCTTCCCTTTCCATGCTCAGAACAACTTTTTTTGATGAAGGTTACTACGCACAAGGAACTTTTTCCAAAACCTGTTCAAATGTCACCGGCCAGATGCATCAACGCAAAATTGAAGATTTCCGCGAAACCCTTGCAACAGCGAGTAGAAGCAATGCCGACATCAACCTTCTTATTGCACAAGGACGAGGGTTTGATTTTCATATTGATCAGACGCCCAAGACTTCAAGCAGTCAACATGCTTCATCTGTTTTTGAGAATCACGCTTTCTATCGAGGCCACTTTGAACATAAAGTGGGTGACTCACATGATGATCTCGATAAACACTTGAAAGCTGTGGTAGCCACATCCAAGTACAGTGAACGAGTTGTCGATGCTGCACATGCACTCATAAGCAGTGTTCCTGAAGGAAGTCCTATCGTGGAGAGAGCGAAGACTC
This sequence comes from Simkania negevensis Z, assembly GCF_000237205.1. Classification (GTDB taxonomy): domain Bacteria; phylum Chlamydiota; class Chlamydiia; order Chlamydiales; family Simkaniaceae; genus Simkania; species Simkania negevensis. The sequence continues at coordinate 110,821 of NC_015713.1, forward strand.
AGCTAGAAAAAACGCAAAAAATCTTAGATAAAACGCGGGAACTTGAAAAAGTAAAAAGGGCAAAACAACTCAATTCTTCAACTTCAAAAGCTCTTATTGGGGCACAGCTGTCTCCTATTGATCGGGAAAGATTTGAAAAAGATTTTTCAAATTTTGAGAAACGGATTGAAGATCTGCGTTTTGAAGAGTCATTAACGCCAGAAGATCACTATCTACTTTTACTTGATAACCTTGCACATGCGGGCTATTCACAGTTTGAAATTGCCGAAGAAAATGATTATCGAGGGCTTCCTGTCACGAGTAACCCCTATTTTTCAGATGTTTTAAAGGCTAGATGTGGTTGTCAACCTGATAAAAAGGTTAATGAAAGAGCCGCTGTGGAAGAGGGAGAAAGACTCTCGGCAATCTTAAGTCAGAGTCATTCTTTGACAGTCTCAGAGCTAGAATTGAATTCTGTAAAGAAAGTGAAGAAGTTCAATCGTGACATCGAAGGCATTGCCACGCTTGCTGTACATCTCTCTTTGAGTGCGGGCCAAATGCCTAAGCCTGAGGCTAAAGGTAATTTTCGAGAGGCTGTCACTTTGGCTGATAAGTGGAAAAAACATGAAAGGCTTTCTCAATCTATTTAATGCTAGTTGTTTAATGAAAAGGTGCTGAAAAAAGAGGTTTTCGATAGAATAAGGGTTTTTTGAAGTTACCTAGGTAAAACATGGAAACACTTGAGCCCTCTATCCCTCTCAGAATGCGCATTGCCCCCTATAAGAATAGCATCTTTGTCGGGGTCTTAGCTCTTCTTCTCGTGATGGTTTTTGTGATCAAGCTTGGGAATAAAACGCACAAGAATGAAGCCGACTTTGTTTCTGCGACAAATGCCTTTGTGAAATGGGAGCAAGTTCTCGATACGAACAATGATGAGCTGAGAAACCTTGCCACTATAATGAAAAAACACCCCGAACTTAATGCCGAATACGAAGCGAAGCTTGCTCAAGATTTTATTGCTATGCAGGAAAGTAACAAGGCCCGCGAATTTGGAAGTAGTGTCATTCAGCGTACCAATCAACCCTACTACAGTGATTATGCTAAAGCTTCTCTTCTTGTCAGCGAAGGAAAATTTCTAGAAGCTCTTGAACAGGCGCTCTACTTGAAGAAGCAAATGCTTGAAGATGAAGCATTTTGGACGAAAAGCCAAGGCGTAAAGAATTATGGCTCTGGACTTTTTGCCTTTAACTTGATGCGGATTGCAACGCTTTATCAAGAATTAGGCATGAAAGACCGTGAGCTTGAAGCTTGGAGTGAGCTCAAAGCGTTTGCAGGTTGGAACGGAGCGCAAAAAGACGTGCGCATCAAACAGGAAGGATTTCAGTCGCTCCTGAATCATTTTACGGTCCAGGACATGACGCTCCTGGATTACATTTCTGCAAGAGAGGCGGAACTCACTCGTTAAAGTTTATTGAGGCCCGCCACCTTCTCCATCATCATGCTTTTTTGGCACAGCAGCTGAAGCGCGATTCATTCCAGCTCCTCCCATCAATCCCATGAAGAAAAAGACGAGGGGTGGAAGGAAAAATGCAATCACAGCGCCTACGATTGCCAAAATGAGGCGAGTGATTTTTTCTTGCTTATATACGAATTGAAAAGCTGCTTTAGCTGCTTTTTCTACCTTTCCAGGTAGCCATACACCTAAAATTCCTCCAATACCAGCAAGGAAAATACTCCATGTTGCTCCGAAGAAGAGAAAAGTTAAAAGAGTCGCAAGGAGAAAATAAAGGATAAAAAAGATCTCAAAACGATACTTTTTCCCAAAATTTTCCAGTTCTTGGACACTCATTCCTTCTTTAAATTTCTTGTCCATTATTTTGACCTTCTCAATTTTACTAACAACCTGAACTCTGAGTTTCTTTCACTCATTCTCAAAGAGATTTCTCATTCTTCCCAGCCTTTTAGTCTCAACAAGGGTTATTTGCCCCTTCTCTTTGCTAAAAATGCTGAGAATTTATGAGAACTCTCTCTCCTAAATAATAAGCAAAATAAACCGAGAACTCAGGTTAACTGTATCATATGTTGACACAGAGTCACGCGAGAGATGAGCATCCATCTCCCCCTATATCCTTAGATTAAATCTAATAATAATTTTTTTGCAATCGGATCGATAATCGTTTTCTTTGAAGTTTTTCGGTAAAATCAATAAAATAAACGTGATAATCAAGTGATTTTTTTTTGAGACGATATTTGATTGCGAAAGAACTGACATTTGTTCACATCCATAAGATTCTTAAACTGTTAAATAGTGGTGTGCTTCTTCTTTTTCTTGGAGCGCTCGTTTGGCTTGGCCTGTTGCTTTTTCAATCAAATGAAGAAAATGGTTCTTTTTCTGAAAAAATTCCCAAAACCAAGACACTAGATAAAACCTCAGTCACTTATGAAAAAATTGGCGAGGGAGCCCTAAAGATTTCTTCTGAATTGAAGAGTTTTCCTCTTCCCGATTTGAAACGAGAAATGCGCTTTTTGGGAAAAAATACCAGACCCGATGCTACGATTTACGATTTACTCATCCATGTTGGTCTTAAGGGGAGTGGACAATCCCTCAAAGTGGTTTCGGGACAGAAACTCTATTTAACTTACGTTGAGGGAGAAAAGCCCTATCTTCAGTTCTCAAGTGAGCCTACCCCTCTTTGGATCATGCCCCACCTTTCTGAATCAGGCGAAACCCTTGTAGAACTTGGAGTTCGTCTTTTAACTGAAGGGAATGAAAAACTTGTCGAAGAAAAAAAGACTTTTGAGATCGAAGATCTTTTACAAAAAGAAGATCCATCAAAAAAAGATCCTCTCTTTCAGCAAGCTGTAGGATTGTTGCAAAAGGGGCATTGGTGGGAACCCGATCGCCTGTTCGAACTTTACGGAGGCTTTGAGTATCAAGCTTTAAAAAACCATGAAAGGATCGAGTTTTCATATGAGGAAAAGCCGAATGTTGTCCATTTCAGGCAAGGTGATACCCTTGTTTGGAAAGATGGCAAATGGAGTCGCGTCTTTGTTGGAAAAGAGACCCGAAAAGCTCCCATTGCACAGGCAAAAATGGTCACTCCTCAAAAGATCGAATGGGAACTTTGGAGTAGTGACGGTCTTGAAAAGGCAAGCGTCACTCATGAAAAAGAACGAGCTCAGGCTCTCAACTTCCGGATCGAAGAAGTTTTTTCACGTGTACGACAACGAACTGCCTCTCGCATTTCCTGTCGGATAGGAAATAAAGCAACGATTTTAAAAGCAGGCGATTGGATTCTCCACACCCCTTCAGGGTGGCGGGTTCTCAAGAGTTTGCGAGAAGTCGAAGAGGTATTGACTTTTCAAACCAGAGGCGAACTCTTTGTGTTTGACGGAATTGAGAAAAAAGAAGGGAAGGCTGTTTTTTCTGGAGCTCTGTTTGACCCGATGCGCACTCAGGTGCAAAATGTAAAGATTCCAATTGCCATGCAAAATAAGCAAGAACATTCCCCTCACAAAAAAAAGGTGATTTCGACTAAAATCCGTTCTTCTTCCGAGGAGGTTTCGCAAGAAGAGCCTTCACTGACTAATGAGATGAGAAGACGGCCACGAAAAAAACCGGTAAGCTCACCAGAAGGATTCTGATAAGGTGTGGATTAGAAAAAAGGTTTCAATCTCTATTTTTGCTCTATTGCTTTGTGGAAGCGGGCTCCTTCCTGCTCAAACAATCGAAGAAAAGCAGGAAGCCTTTCGCCTTCAAAAAGATCAAAAAGAATTGCGTAGTTTTCTCGATGAAGTGAACAAGCAGCTGCATAAATTGCGCGCTGAACTTGAAGTGAAGTACGAGCTTGTCGCCGACTATTGCAAAGAAGGGGCCAAAGAAGAAGATTTCCAAGAGCTTCTTCGAGAAGTCAATGAAATCCGCACCGAAATCGTGGATCTAGAAAAAGAGTGGCGGGGGCTCGCAGTTGAAGAAACTAAAAAAGATGATGAAGGCTATGCCCTTTGGGATCAAGAAGAAACAACCTTGTCTCAACTTATCATGGAATATGGCTCTACCGATTATCTCTACATCGTCCCTCCAGAAGTTCTCTCGATGAAAATTCACATGCATTCAAGCATTCCCATTCCCCGTGAATCCTGGAATGAACTCTTAGAGATCGTCCTTGCTCACAATGGGATTGGAGTGAAGCAGCTCAACCCCTACACCCGTCAGCTTTACATCTTGAAACAAGACCTCATTGCAGTCGACAACATCATCAATTCTCCCCGCGATCTCATGCGAGTGCCTGCTAAGAGTCGTGTGGTGTACGTTTTCAACCCTCCTCCTGAAAGAATTAAAGGAGTGAGCCATTTTTTTGAAAGATTCCGCGATCCTAAAATGACCTTTGTCTACCAGGTGGGGTATAAAATTGCGATTATCTCTTCAAAAGAAGAGGTCGAAAAACTGCTCGCCCTTTACGACGCGGTTTGGGAAAAAGAAAACGAAAAAGTGACCCGCATCATCCCAATGGGGCGCATCTCCCCTGATGAAATGGAAAAAATCTTAAAGGCCTATTTTGGAGATTCTGTCCAAAAGCCTCGGATGGGATTGACGAAAGGCGAAGGAGACGATTTGATCATTCTTCCCCTTAAGGGTGAAGGGTCTCTAGTTCTCATTGGTCCTAAAGATATGGTCGATCGAGCTGAAAAACTGATCGATGATGCTCAAGCGCAAATTGAAGATCCTATGGAAATGACCGTTTTTTCCTATACCTGCCGTCATAGCGATCCACTAGAAGTTTCAGATGTTTTGGAAAAAGTTTACGCTTCACTCATCTACTCGGGAATCCGAGGAGAGGATCCGAGGCCCCCAAGTCAACCCTTACCACCCCCAAGACAACATGATGACCCCCGCGAACCTGCTGTTCCTTCTCAATATGGTCCTCCTCCTTACTCTCCAGTGATTTCTCCCCTTCCTGCTATAGCCGGAAACATTCAGTCTCAGCAGGAAAAGTCTTTTACAACTAACTTCATTCCCTTCCCAAAGACAGGGACCATCATGATGGTTGTCAGGCGGGATACCCTTCCAAAGATTAAGGACCTCTTGCGCAAGCTCGACGTTCCGAAGAAGATGGTCCAAATTGAAGTCCTCCTCTTTGAAAAAAGGATTCGCAACGAAAACAATTTTGGCCTCAATATTTTTCGATTGGGATCTGCAGCCACCGATCGTCATGAAACCGGTTTTCGCTACCAAACAAGTAAAGCCTCCGCCCCAATTCCAGACGATTCCCCTCCATTACGCCGTGGCGTTGTTGACTTTTTTCTTTTCCGCAAAAAGCCGAACAGTTTTTGGCCTGCTTTTGACATTGCCTACAATTTCTTGATGTCGCAAGAAGATGTGCGCATCAATGCTGCTCCCTCTGTCACGACATTGAACCAAACGCCTGCACAAATTTCACTTGTTGATGAAGTCTCAATTGCAAATGGTGCTTCTCCGATTGATAGCAACGGAGGAACCATTTTCAAGGAATCATTTTCTCGCGCTGAGTACGGAACCACACTTGTGATCACTCCAACAGTTCACGAACCTGAATTTCCAGACGAAGACATCCACTATGTTACACTTGAAACGAACATCGAATTTGACACTATCAAGAAGACTTCTCCCGATCCCAATCGCCCTGATGTATTTAAAAGACACATCGAAAACCATGTTCGTGTTGCCGATGGGGAAACGGTCATTTTGGGTGGACTCCGTCAAAAGACTGCTGAAGATTCAAGTAGTCGTTTGCCCTTTTTAGGAGAAATTCCAGGTCTTGGGAAATTTTTCGGAGATTCCCGTTTAACAGATGAAAAAACCGAAATGTTTGTCTTCATCACCCCAAAAATTGTGTTTGATGGAAAAGGGGAACTTGAAAAAGTGAGACATGCGCAACTTGTCAAACGTCCGGGAGATCTTCCCGAATTTTTAGAGCGCGTGGAAGAGGCAAAACAAAAACAGAAGAAGCGGCTCTTTGACAACAGTTTAAGACTCCTCTTCGGAAAAGTACAATGATAGACCAAGAAAAAGAAGACTTTCTCTTAGCAAAACGATTTGGACTTGAACCTGTTTATGATCTGTCAAATTATCCTTTCATCAAAGAGAAAGTCCGCCGCTTACCTTACAGTTTTGTGAAGCAAAGACTCGCCCTTCCCTTAAAAGAACATGAGGGAAAGCTTCTCGTCGCTATCTCCCACCCTTACGACTTAGAAGTGCTCGAAGAGATCCGTTGCATGACTGGAATGGATGTCCAAGAAGTTTTTTGTCCCGAGCCTCAGCTTAAACAGGCGATTGAAAAGTGTTACCACCAAGGTGAAAAAGAAGCTTCGCTTTACATTGAAGGGCTCAAGAAAGAAGGGAATGGTCATAAAGAAGAAATAGGAGAAGAAGAGTACGACCTTCTCAGTGCTCAAGACAATTCTCCCGTTGTCCGGTTGCTCAATATGATCATTGCAGAAGCCATCCAACAAGGGGCCTCAGATATCCACTTTGAACCTCTTGAAAACGAAATGGATATTCGCTATCGGATCGACGGGGTTCTTCAATTTCGCCATTCGCCACCACCCGAAATGCAAAAGCAACTTGTCACACGTGTCAAGGTCATGGCCAAACTCGACATTGCCGAACACCGCTTGCCTCAAGACGGTCGGATCAAACTCAATATGGGGGGGCGGCAAATTGATTTTCGTGTCAGCACCGTTCCTGTCGTTTATGGCGAACGGATTGTGATGCGTATTTTAGACAATAGCAACATTGTCCTCGGACTCGATAAAATCGGCATGGCCGAATTGACGCTGACCAATTTACGCAAATACCTTCATCAGAACCAAGGGATCATCCTCGTCACCGGACCCACAGGAAGTGGGAAGACCACAACGCTTTATAGCGCCATTTCAGAGATTCATTCAGAAGAAGTGAATGTGATGACAATCGAAGATCCGGTTGAATACAAACTTGCAGGGATTGCCCAAATCGGAGTGAATCCCAAGATTAAACTCTCATTTGCAACAGGGTTGCGACACATTCTCAGACAAGATCCTGATATCATCATGATTGGGGAGATTCGTGATAAAGAAACTGCCGAAATTGCCATTCAATCCTCTCTTACAGGCCACCTTGTTCTCAGCACTCTCCACACAAACGACGCCCCTTCCGCCCTGACCCGGCTCGTCGATATGGGCATCGAATCTTACCTCCTTTCTTCATCCATTTTAGCAATTCTTGCCCAACGCCTTGTTCGCCGCATTTGCGAAGACTGCAAAGTGGGGTATAAGCCCTCAGACACCGAACTTTCCGAGCTTGGACTCAAACGAAAATCCTTAGAATCAGACATGCTTTACAAAGGAGAAGGATGTGGCAGCTGCTTTGGATCAGGCTATCGTGGTCGCTCGGGGATTTACGAGCTCATGCCTGTCAATCACGGCATCAAAATGCAACTGCTTCGCTCTGCTGATGCAACGCAGCTCCAAAAAGCTGCTGTCGAATCGGGAATGAAAACATTGCGCGAAGAAGGAGCGGTTTTGGCAAATCAAGGAGTGACCACCACCTCAGAAGTCCTCCGCGTCACCCGTCAAATTGAACTTTACTCATAGGCTATGGCACTATTTCAATACTCAGCACTTAGTCCTAATGGAAAAAAGACAATAGGTTTAATCAATGCCGACACTCTTGAGCTGGCAAAAGAGCAGCTTCGTCGGCAAAAGGTCTTGGTCACTAAGCTAGCCCTATACAAAAAGCAACCACGCGATCAAACCCTATCTCCCCCTTTGCTCTTGAACTTGACCCGTGACTTGCATGTTCTTTTGCGCGCAGGCCTTCCTCTGTATGATAGTTTGCTCACTCTCCAAGAAAAGTACTACCGCACGAAAGCCCACTCTCTTTTGCTGAACTTGTGTGACCAAGTCAAAGAAGGGCAGCACCTCTCCGAAGCCCTTGGCCACTATCCTCGTATTTTTGATGACGTTTACATTGCGATGATACGCGCAGGAGAAGAATCGGGCAGCTTAACAGAAAGCTTTGAAGAGCTCTCTAAATTGATTGCTCGCGCTCAAGGACTCAAGAAAAAAATTACAACAGCGATGATCTATCCGATCTTTTTAGGCAGTTTTTGTCTTATTGTGATAGGAGCTCTGCTCTTTTTTCTTATTCCCTCGATGCAAGAGCTGTTTGAAGGACGTTCCCTGCACCCCCTGACGCAAACAGTTTTATCCCTAAGCTCATTTTTAAATGAAAATGCTTTTTGGATTTTTTCTTGCTGCGGACTTATATTTCTCCTCTTTACCTTTTATATGAAACAAAAATCAGGCAAATTTTTTAGACAGAAGCTCGCGCTCTCCATTCCTGTGATCGAAAGGCTAACAACTGAAGCTGTGATGACCCGTTTTTGCCGCGTTGTTTCAGTCCTTTTACGCGGTGGAGTCTCTCTACTTGATGCGCTTAAATTGGCCAAACTTGTGATGCAGCACCATCAGTTTGAAGAGGTCATTTCAAAAGCAGAAGTCAAAGTTGTCGAAGGAAAAAAACTTTCAGAAGAATTAGAAAAATCCCCGCTCATTCCTCATTTGGTTATCCGCATGATGGCTATTGCAGAAGAGTCGGGCAACATGGCAAAAATGATGCAACACGTTTCCGAAATCTATGAAGAAGATTTGGAGCGGAGTTTAAATCGGTTAACCTCGTTTCTCCAGCCGGTGATACTTCTCTTTTTAGGGCTTGTGGTTGCTGTCATCTTACTTTCGGTTCTCTTACCCTTAACCGATGTAAGTTCCATGATTCAATAATTGTAAAACGGTTTTACAAAATAGTGAAAAGATGATCTCCATTGATAAATTTTTAAATTTAGTTCGAAGTTACGACAATCTCCTTTGGGGCATTGGAGTGATCGGAACAGTTGTCATTTTATGGTTTCAAGTGACACATAAAAAGAAAAAAGCCGAAAAATCAAAGCAAAATGAAGTACAAAGTCAGCGGGATAAATATGATTACTAAAAGTCTCATCGCACTCAACCTCATTATTTTTACTCTAATGAGTCTTTCCGGCGTTCCGTTGATCCATCCAGAAGTAAAAGATATCCTCCATTGGGGCGGAAATAGTAGTTATGAAGTTCTTAGTGGTGAATGGTGGCGGCTTTTGACAAGCTTGTTTATCCATATCGGTTTGATCCATCTTTTAGTGAATATGTACGCATTGTTTTCGATGGGAAGATTTCTTGAATCGGTCATAGGAAGTTATTTATTTTTTGTGTCCTATTTAGTTTCTGGACTTATTTCTGGGATTGCGAGTTTTCTCTTTCATCAAGAAACCATGATTGTTTCAGCGGGGGCATCTGGTGCCATTGCGGGAATTTTTGGCATGGGCTGTGTGATTCTCTTCACGATCCCCATGTCCATTGAAGAACGAAAAAAAGCTCTGTTAAATTGCATGTATGTCCTCTTCGCCAATGTGATGTATGCGTTCAAAAGTCATGATCTGGATCACAGTGCGCATCTTGGTGGGTTTGCTTGTGGAATTTTGCTAGGCCTTGTTTATTACTGGATCGACCGATCAGGATTTGCGTTAAGAAAAAAATCATGGCCCCATCTTTTGAGTGGATCAGCACTTGCAGTGACTCTTCTTGTCGTTTTTGCAACCCTGTTTGGTCGTACTCCGTCAGACAAGCAAACTTTTTTTCAATTGCTCAGCAAATATTTTGAGCATGCAAATAACATCGACACTCGTTTGCCTGAAATTGAGACGGAAGAGACGTTTAATTTCGTCTGCGCTGAAATCGAAGAAATCAAAAATCTTTTACCACAAATGGTAGCTTTGAACCTCAATGGGGATGAAGAACTTTACAGGAATGATTTAACCCATTACTCCGAGCTTTATGTTCGGAGGTTTCACCTCATGTACTTATCTGATGAAATAGACCTTCTTCGAGCAGTCGAAATCCGAAAAATCGACCAAGAATTAGACGCTCTGGTGAAACCTGAAGGGATTGCCGACTAATTTTATGAAGAGTATAATAATACCACTTTGATAGCGTCGTCACGAGTTGGTCAATCGTTAATCGACTCCTGGGGAAAGTTTCATCGTTGACTTCCTTCGAAAGTCCAATTTGGGCTTCCTGTATCAGTCGCCTTGAACTTTTCCTCCAAGGGCCGTTCTTTATTGATCATCTCATGGCGGCATAACCTCAAAACTCAGCTGAGTAGGTCAACTCATGAACACTAGGAAAACTAAGACATGAAGAAACAAAAAAAGAGACCCATGACCCTTTTAGAAGTGATGATCGTCATTTTCATTATTGGAATCATTGGGAGTGTCATTGGCTACAACATGCGCGGCAGCATGGATCAAGGAAAGGCTTTTAAAACAAAAGAAGGGATCACAAAGCTTTACAACATCGTTCACCTCGAAATGGACTCGAACGAAATCAAAGCTCTAGAAGGAGCTAATTCAGAAGAAATTGCAGAAAAAGTCGGTAAAGTTCTCGTAGACTCTGGACTTGTCAATAAACCGCAGCAGTACTTGATTGACGGCTGGAAAAACAAACTTGAGTTTGAAGTGGTTCCTGTCAAAGGGGGTTATGAAATCCGCGCCAACTCAGAAAAGTATAAAAAATTCTACGAGAAGAAAAACAAAAACCCAGAATATCCTTGGGATGAAGAAAACGCTGACGATTCTTGAGCTGTTTTTCTGCGTTGCGATTTTAGCCCTCGTTGGCTCGCTCGTCATGGTTAAAGCGAAACCAATGATCGCACAGTATCGGTTTCAAACGAGTGTTCATCGTTTAGCAAAGGAACTCGAGTGGTCTCATAAAGTTGCGATGAGCGCCGAAGCAGATATTGATTTTCGCATCGAAAAAAAGAAAAACACTCTCTATTGCACTCGATTAACAGACGAGCCACTAGGATTTCGAGGAGGGAATAAAGAGCTCAAGATAGAGCAAATCACCCAGTTTTTCTTTGATGACGAAGAAATATCGGAGCTCAAACTCACTTTTACTCGCACTGGCTCAATTCGTCCCGAAGGAAACATCCAACTCTCATCCTCGAATAAAACGTTGCAGATTCCCCTCAATCCCGCTCAAAATCGGGTCATAGCCGCATCCGAAACTTGACAACAGATCAATCTTCCAGCTAGCGTGAGAGAAACGATATGACGTAGGAGAAACATATGGCAACCCCAGTTGGTCTTGCAGCTATTTTTGGACCTGTTCTTTTGATTATTGGAGTGTGGATGTTGCTCTACCAAGAGAATGTGAAAAAGGTATCTGAATCGATCAAAAAAAACCCAGCAGTCATGTACTTAGGGGGAGTAATCAACCTTATCATTGGCTTGACTGTCATCAATATTAGCCCTGAATGGGATCTAGGGCTGACCGTTCTCGTAACAATTTTTGGATGGTTCTGTTTTCTTCGGGGACTTGTCATCTTTTTCCTGCCCAATCTCATGACCAAGATTTCGAAAGCTCAAACGAATACTTTCCTCTTTTTTGGACTGCTATCAGTGGTTTGGGGCTTAGCCCTTTGTTGGCTTGCGTACATATAAACCCAGAGTTCTACTGAAAAATGACTAAAAAACGGTAGGCCCAATCCTAAAAGAATTGGGCCTAGCCATTTTTCCCTGGCGGAGAACCAGAGAAAGGGGTTAGAGACTGCTAGTCTTTTTTTTAAAGATTGAATGGAAGCAATCTATATACCTTAAAAAAATCTGTTAGGATTTGAAGATTTTTCCCTCCAATCTTCAGAAAATATTGAATTTTCATCACCACTATATTCAAGTCCCCGGATTTTTGACAATGAGAAAGTAAAAAGTCTTAGATGAGTAAGCGTAGAAAGTCATTTAAGTTTAAAAAACCCCTCTTTACATCCCTCTAGAAAGAGAGTATGATGACTCACTTAGACAAGAAARTTCTAGAGGAAACACCWTGATGAAAAAGGCGGCAACTTTATTACTAGGAGTGATGACACTTGTGACCTGCGCCTATGGAAACACGGCCGAGCAGCAGGAAGTGCAACCGATTCAAACTGAACTTAAAGCCYGATTGCCTGAATGGCGTCCCCGCATATTCGAACACTTTCCGAATGGTTCACCCCGTCTTGTGATCTTTTACGCCGATGGGGAAAAAGGAGAAGAGCAAGCTGTGAAGCGGATCCATTTTCATGAAAATGGTCGCCCTCTTGAAGAAACAGATTTAGCAACTGTTGATGAAAAATCTCCTGGGTATGAAGCGTGGAAGTCGACCACCGTCCCTCACGGAGTGAGTGTTCGATTCCGAGAAAATGGAGAAATCGAACGGGTTGGGTATTACGATCATGGACTTCTTCATGGCCCTCTCAAGATCTTCTTCACGAAAGGGCGGTTGCAACATCTTACCCATTATAAAAATGGGGTCCCTCATGGAAAGATTCTTTCGTACCATGAAAATGGACAAATTCTGGCCGAAGGGAATTACCTCGAAGGGAAGCTCGAAGGAGATTTTATCCGATACTACGAATCGGGTGAACAAGAAGCCCTTTACTCCTACCGAAGCGGAGAACTTCATGGCAAAGCGATTGAATGGCATGAAAATGGAAAAGAACGGGCAAATAGGTTCTACAAAGAGGGAAAACTCCATTCAGAAAGAAACCAACCCGCAATCATCCTCTATACTGAAGACCACTCGATTTTAGAGATTCAAGATTACCGCGAGGGAAAACCTCATGGAAATCACGTCAAGTATCACACCAACGACCGAAAAAAATACGTTGCTCACTATGAAGACGGAAAAATTCATGGAAAAGAACAGTATTTTGACATCAAAGGAACCCTTCAAGGAGAAGGTGAGTACGTACAGGGCACAAAAGTTGGGAAGCATTGGAAAAAACACGACAATGGAACTTACTCATTTCTTGCTCACTTCGACAAAAAAGGGGAGCTAAAAGAACCAATTCGTGAGTTTGCAGAAAATGGACAAAAAGTTGCCGAATACTCCATTGATCAAGACGAGAAATTCGATGGCCCATTTTTTACATGGTATGAAGACGGCACACCCCGCATGGTCTGCCATTACACACATGGAGAATTTGAAGGTAGCCAACAAGAATTTTATCCGAATGGGCAAAAACATTTTGAAGGACATTATCTCAACAAAGAAAGACATGGAACCTTTCACGAGTGGCATGAAAATGGGAACCTCTCATTTGAAGGAAGCTTTAATAAAGGCAACAAAGAAGGAACCTTTAAAGAGTGGTATGCGTCTGGCGCTAAAAAAACCGAAAAAAACTTTAAAAGCAGCCTCTATGATGGAATTCAAAAAGAGTGGTTTGAAAATGGAAAAAGCCGCCTAGATGCCCGCTTTGATAATGGGAAAAAAGATGGAACGCATCGGATGTGGAACGACCAAGGGACCCTTGTTTTCGAAGGTGCCTATGATCAAGACATGCCGATCGGAACCCATGTCGTTTACTTTCCTAGTGGAGAAAAAAGAGAAGTTGTTCACTACCTTGTAGGAAAGAAAGAAGGTTTGCATGAACTCTACTATGAAAATGGGCACACGCAGCTCATTGAAACCTACCGCAATGACCTCTTAGATGGAGAAGCAAAAGGATACTTCGAAGATGGGAGCCTTGCATTTATCCGCACATATAAAAAAGATAAGCCCATTGGAACCCATAAAGACTTCTTTCCTCCTAACATTGAAGCAGAGAAAAAGCATCAAGTTGCCAGCATCTACCACTACAATGATAAAGGAGAGATGGATGGTGAGCAGAAGACCTTCTACCCCTCAGGCACAACCAAAACCCTTATTTCCTACGACAATGGGACCCTTCATGGGTTAAAAGGACTGTGGGATGAAAAGGGGAACATCTTAGAAGAGTCAAAGTACCTTAAAGGAAAGCTTGAAGGGCGCCACTTTCAAAAAGATCCTGAAGGACGCGAAGTGGTTTACCATTACAAAAACAATCGGAAAGAAGGTCCCCACTACATCTACTACCCTGAAGATGTCACCGATGGCGTAAAAGTCAAAGCGATTGAAGCCAATTTATAAGAATAATGAGCTCGATGGGAAAGCTAGCGAATTCGATCCTGCTGGAACACTCATTAGTTTTACTACTTACAAAGCAGGTGTTAAAGAAGGCCCAGCAGAGCTATTCCACCGCAATGGAAAATCAGCTCTTAAACTCACCTTTAAAAAAGACAAACGAGAAGGTCTATCCCAGCAGTTTTACCCAACAGGTAAGCTATACAAAGAAGTCACCTTTATAAACGATCTCAAAGAAGGTGAAGAAAAATCCTTTTTTGAAGACGGCCGTCTCAATAGTGTCTACCGATACAAAAAAGGGGAACTCGAAGGGCTTGCCCAGCATTGGAGTCAAACCGGAGTGTTGATCTTTGAAGCCAGCTACAAAAAGGGTGAGCAGCACGGCAAGTTTGTGAAGTTCTACGATAATGGAAACCCACGTCTCGAACAAACCTATGTCGAGGGCAAACTAGACGGCATTAAAAAGAGCTGGGATACCAACGGCAATCTCACAGAGATGCTCTATAAAAATGGCGTAAAAGTTAAATAAGAAAAACCTGGCTGCGATTCGCAGCCAGGGATCAAACTTTTAAGCAGATTTAATTTTTTCTAAATTTTCAGTCTTCATGTGTTTATAAAAGCCATAACAACCTGGCTCCATATCATAGATTTTGTCTTGTTGAATGATGATTTTAGAATATGCTGCTCTTGGGCAAAGTATATGGAAAGCAAGATCTCCAAGTTTAGGAGGCACATTCATATTTGCACCTTCTTTCCAAGCGTCTTGATGTTGTCCAAGAATGGAAAATTTTCCTACGCTTTTAAGAGCCTCTAGAATTGAGTGATATTTTTTTGGGGGTGCGCATATGACCCCAATAACAGAGCTTCCGATTTTATCTAAAAACTTCAAAGCCACGACCCCATCTAAACCGATTCCATTGAAGGTCCAACTCTCTAGTTTTCTTGTTCCTAGTCCCCATGCGATAGGGGTGATGAGACAAGCGGGTAAAAACTTAATTCCCATTTTTGCAACTTGAAAAATTACAGCAAGCGCATAGAATGGTAAACGTATTGCACATGAAACGCGTCCAATCGTGTGGCGCCAAGGGCGGCTTGTTGTGACATCATCATAGAGTTGTGCGGCTTTAGTAGAAAAATCTGTGCTTGATACAGCATTTGGTGTCCCTGACATAATATACTTCCTTTCCTTCCCAAAATCAATTCAATTATATCATATAAATATTTTACTTTAAACAAATTGTTAAAAAATAATTTAAACTATTAATATTCAACTGTTAAAATCGATTTCTTATGGGATCATCTTAGGATCGAAAAATTTTTTGTTTCTTAAAACATTAATTATAAATTACTTATGGTATAAGTCGTCTGACAGATGCCAGGTGATCTGAAGATGTTACTATCTAATCGTGGTATACGGTCTCTCAGCTCTTTCGGTAGAAACGGTCTCTGGAAAGTAATGTGCCAAAGACTCTCCTGCTAAAACATCTCTTACAGAAGAATTAAAGCAGTTCCTTGCCTCTTTTAGTATGCCTGCAGAGTCTTCTGCTAGACGATTAGTCAATACTTGAGCGGTATATAGGATTCTAGCAACTTCACTCAAAGTTTGCGGTTTTTCTTTGGCGCCTTCAGCGTACAAAAGACGGGCAAGTGCCATTTTAGACTCCCGATTTTCAGTATCTGAAGAGCCAAACACGGTTTCCCAAGCCCAAATAATGTGTCTAACAATAGCATTGAGAAATCCTTTTTAAAAGCGATCAGAAAAAAGTTCTTTACAGGCTGTATCGAATGCACTGTTCATCACTTGTTGATAGGTTGTAAAAAAAGTGTCAAATTGCTGAACGATATGACTGTTGATCAACTCAACACGCCCTTGTAAGACTTCAGCTTGTCCTTCCCAAATAAAGGGGTCTCTATTCTCTTGATTTTTTTCATATTGAGCTTGATCTAGCAGCTGAACAGATGATCGATTTTCTCTTCTAACCCAGACCACCATCACTTCGTCTGCATGCTGTTCTAATGCGATTTTATAGTTTTGGACAGACCCTTGAAGTGGATAGGGAACTTTTACTTATGGCGCAAGGAGAGTTTTGTAATCAGTAATTGTAGGTGCGTAGAGTTGAATCTCAAAGCGAAGTTGGTTACGCGCGTTGATAAGGTTTGCGTAGCGGCGCTCTTCGTTAGTTGTACCCCCTAGTGGATTATTCCTCTGTTGCTCAAGTTTATATTTTGCAAGTTCCACCTGAAACCGTGTTTCAGAAGTGTCCCGTTCATTTAGGTGGCTCTTTGCTTGCTGTAAATTTGTGAAGAGCACTTGAACGTTTGGTAGAGCGGTTATATTACCACCTCGAATGCTCTCAAATTGTGCATTTAATGCTTCCAAAGAGCTTGTTGAAATTAATGAAGGCTTATCTTGTAAATATTCAAGTGATTTTTGGATTTTTGTTAGCTCCGACCAGTGATTGTCAGATTACCAAGCTGCGCCACTGGTTAGTGGTTCAAGCGTCTCTCTGAGACTTTGAAGTTTTTCTGGTTGCGATGCTTCAACTGCTGTTATTGGTGTGCGGCCTTCTAACTTTTGAGGTAGGAGACTTCGAATGTTTGGAAGGTTATTTCATAGATTTGAAAAAGTGACCATTATTTTCCCACTAATGTTTTTCCAAAAAATGATTAATATTATATATGAATATTTAATTTAAAAAAATAATAGTAATAAATTTAATTTTTACATATTTAGAGGGTAAAAAATTAAAATTTTAATTTACAATGTGAGTATTGATATAGATGACAGTCGCCGATGGGGCGCTCCTTTTCTAGGGTAAGGTTGGTGAGAATAACTGTAGGTGCTGTTATTTCCTCAAGAAAGAGGATCCCATTGGAAGAGAGGAGGTTAGAGGTATCGATCAGGGTGAGGGTGGCATCGAGGAGCGTTTGGGAGGATCCTGGGACTTTTTGACCATAAGGGGGATCTATATAGATCAGGTCAAAGGAGGCGTTTTTTTGAGCGAGTTTTTTGAGGGAGAGTAGGGCGTCGCCGGGGAAGACGGTGGCGTGGTCTGAAAGTTGTAGGTTTACGAGGTTTTTGTAAATGGCTTGGAGAGCAAGGCGGTTTTTTTCGAGAAAGGTGGCGTGGGAAGCTCCGCGACTCAGGGCTTCAAGGCCCATAGCCCCCGATCCGGCAAAGACATCGAGAAAGGTGGCATCTTCGATGGTGTGTTGACAGATGTTGAAGACGGTTTGACGGAGTTTTTCCAAGGTGGGACGTGTAGTGTTTCCTTTTGGGGCGATCAGTTTATGATTTTTAAATTTTCCGCCGGCGATTCTCATCTTGTTGCTGGAGAAACTAAGTGGGGTGAAAGAATCCGTTCGGCTTCAGTGAGGAAGAAGGGATCGTTTTTCTTGAGATAGTAGTCATAGCAGGCATAGGCTTGTTGGAGGGCAAAGTTGCGCTTGAGTTTGTGTCCAGCTTCTTCGGCGTTGCGGAAAGAGACTTTTTGCTTGATGTTGATCCAGCTATTGCCTGCACGTCCCTGCAAAATGAGTTCAAAGTCTTCTAGTCTGTCGATTGAGCCATAAAGGATGTAGGGTTGATCGGCGTAGAGCGAGGGATAGCTTTCCTGGTTGGGGTAAAACTGGATATCTAGATTGGAAGCGCTTGAGGTGACGTGGATACGAATGTCTTTTGCAATAAGACTTTCGATGTGTTTGACTAAGACGGCGAGTTTGCGGGGGAAAGCTGCATTGGTTTGGGAGTACATGAACTCCCCATTATTAAAGGTGCTGATGAGGTCGAGCATGGCGATGTTGTTCCCTTGGCTGGCACATGCAGTGAAGAGGGAAAAGAGTCCTTTGTTATTTTCGGCAAGAGCTCGTAGTGACTCTTTGTGTTTGGAAATTGTTTCAAGCGAGTGGCCATCAGTAATGAGAATGACGATGTTTTCTTTGGTTTGGTCAAAGTATTCAGAGGCTTTCGTTAAGAGGTCGAAGGCATCGTAATTAGAGAAGTAACCCCGGTAAGTGCGCGATTGGAGATAATTACGAACTTTATGGATTCCCTCTTTGCTCCAAATCATCGGTTTGTCATTCATAGCTGCAACTTGAGAATCTGCAACAAGAATGTTAAAGCTATCACCATCTTGCATGTAGGATAAAGACTTTACTACAGCGTCTTTAAACGTGTTGTAACGGTGTTTTTTGATCGTTCCTGATCCATCTACGATAAAGATAAAGTTTTGCTCTGGGGAGCCAAAATAGAGCTTTTCGTTGGGTTTGATTTTAAGGGCGAAGTTGTACCCTTTGCCATCGGGTTTTTTGACGTATGTGACAGAGGTTTCAAAATCATTTTGGAAAGAAACTGTATCGAGGCTAGCTGTTGCGGGGATTTCTGACAGGTAACCTTGAGTGAAGCGGTGTGTTTCGTTAATGGTGTGGAAGTCTGCTTCAGTCAGGGGTTTTTTCAGTTCGGGCTTGGCGACATTCACGGAGCTGTTTTGTGCAAGTGTTTCGGTGTAATGTTTTTCAATGAGTTCTTTTGCTTGAGATGAGATGTCTTCTGTTTCAACTTCTTTGATTTTCCGAGTTAGGGTGTAACTTGTTTGAAGATCTTTTTGAGCTTCGCGATGAGGAATGGGACCTTTTGAAAGGAGTTGTTTGGTGTTAGGAAAGGCTTCACTTCTAGGAACAAGTGCAATGAAAGTTTCTACACTTGGGAGTTCTGATAGGGCTTTGGTGGGTTTAAAGGGAACTTTGCTCGATGCGACTCTTTTTTCGCTGAGATAGGGAAGAGAAGGCATGGCAAGAGGTTCTTCTAAAGGAAACTCTTTTTTTACAAGTGTGAGAGGATCATGTTTCATTGCAGGTTCTCCTCCCTCTAGATCGAGAGGAGGTGCTTTTGAATTGAGAGGTTTGGAAATCGTTAATGAAACGTTTTCTCTTTTAGGAAGGGGAGGAGCAATGGGCTCCTCATGTTGAGGCTTAAGTGTAGGAACCGTTTTTTGTGTAAGAGGGAGTTCGTGATCGGGGATGTGTAGGGCGATTTGTTTTTCAATGGTTGACGGGGAGACGCTCAATTGAGCTTTTGGGAGGTCTTTGAGTGGTGGGGCATGGGCAATATGTGGTAGTGTTGCAAAAGGGGTGGAAGCAACATCAAAGATGGCTGTTGAGGGCTGTTTCATGAGAAAGGAGGGAAGTGAGGGGGTGGCAAGCTCTTTTGCAGGCGTACTATCGAATGAAAAAGCAATGGATTCTTCTTTGGGCTCAATAGCGCTTGCTGGAGCCTTTTTTTCTAAGCTAGGTTGTTCGGACATTGAGGGCTTTTTTTGAATGGCTAGAGCTGATGAGTGTTTTGAAAGCCTTTGTTTAGGGCGGACGGTATGAGAAGGAGAAAGGGGGAGCTCTTCGACTTCTTCTGGATTGTAAAGCCGCTTTTCTTTTGAGTCCATTCCAGATAAATCGAGTGCCAAAGTCGAGTCATGCTTGAGTGGTCTGACCTCTTCTTGTTTGGGCTCCGCTTGTTGGAGTGCGATTCGGGTGTCCTCACTTAGGGTGAACTCAGGAAGGTCGATGGAACTGAAATCGGATGATTTGAAGGCAAGCGGGGCTTGGCGGAAATCGAAAGTTCGCACAAGATATTTTGGAGAAAACGGGGATGGGGGAGCTAGGACTCTAGCGACGCTTGATTCATACTTGGGAATTCGCAATTGACTTGCAAGCGCATGGTTGGGATAGGTGGCACATGATGGGTCAATGGCTTCTTTTTTTGGTGTGATATGTGTGATAGCAGCTTCTTCGGGAGTTCTTTGTGAGCTCCAGCCTAATTCAGGGAGGATGACTTGAGAAGAGGTGTAAATCAGGGGCTTTTTGGATGGAGATAAGAAAGGCGCGGTTAAAATTACTGAATCGACAGCAAGCTCAAACGGGAAAGAAGCTTGATAAATTAGAAGCTGTTGCTGTCTATGGAAAGAGGATTTTTCTAAGGGTTCAGGCGGATTGATCTGCTCTTTTTCTGGGCGAAAATTGCCCATTTTTGACAAAGCGGCCAATTTTTCTTCGGGAACTTCAGGAAGTTTTTTTGGAAACGTCTGGCCGATAGATTTATTTATGGGAGCTGAAGGGCGGTTAATCTCCCGTTGAGCGAGCTCTGTTTGGTGGGAAACTTGGGGATGGTTGAAATTAAGTTGTGCTGAGGGTGATTGAGATCCTTCAACTCTGGGGAGCAGGGGCGTTTGAGGGAGTCCTGGCTTTGAGACTTTCTCAGCAAGTGGGATTAGATCAAATAGAATGTGATCTTCTTGAAGGGGGCTCAAGTCAAGTGGAGTAATGGATTGAAAAAAGGCAATGCTTTGCTGGGTATGTGGCTCGAATCGCTTTTTTGGAGAAGAGATTGGAGTTTTAAAAAGGGGCGCTTTTAATGGGAGAGAGACTTGGAGCTTGGGAGTGTAAGAACTTTCAAGCTTTTCATCGTAAAAATAATATAGGGTCTCGCGATCGAACTGCTTTTTTGTGATAGATTCAGCTTGAGGGACAAACGAAGGGGAGGATTTTTGCTTCGGCCTCTCTGTTTTTGAAGCAACTTGGGAAAGGGTGTTTGATTTTTCGATTTGCTGAGTTTTTTGAGGTTTGCCCTTTTTCACTTCGTGTTCAGAAGGCATCAGTTCAGAAACGACTTTTTCTGTTTTTGGAACTGCCAAAGGCAGTTTGTCAATTTTTTGGGGAGCATTTGGAGTTGTTTTTTCATTTTGTGGTTCGTTAGAAGCAACAAGCGGTCCACTCTCAGTTTCTAAAGGCTGACTAAAATTGATCCGTTTTTTTTGGTCAAAAGGATTGGGCTTGAGTTGCGCAAACTCATCACTATCATTGATAGTGTAAGTGGGGGTTTCTAGATGGAAGGGAGGTGGGGTTGTAGGTGCGGTGACACTTGGAGCATAAGCAAAGTTGGTGAGAATTTTGAGCTTTGTCTTGGTGAGTTCAAGATGAGGACTGTCTTGAGCAGAAGATTGAGTTGCCACTTCACGTAAGATGAGTCGGTTCAGTGTTTCTTTAAGAGCAACCTCGGCTTCAAATGTTGGCTCAATGGCTTGAACGAGAGATTGGTCGTGTTTTGTGGAAGAAGAGGCGCTGAGAAAGGAAAAGGGATGACTCAAAAGGAAGTAAACAGCTCCCGCATGCAAAGTTAAAGAAGCCGCTAAAGAAGTAAGCAAGAGAGGCTTTCTTTTCTGAGACGAGGAGGGACGCTTTCTCATGAACCTATCCCAATTCTATTAATAGGCATTCAGGGCGTTGATTTCCTGAATGCTTGTTGTAATCCGCACGTAAAGATCTTCTGGCGTTGCAGGATCGTTTTTAATTTCGCTATATAGTGAAAGTGCAGATTCGTGCAACTCTTCCATTTCGCTTAAACGCTCTTGTTGATACATCTGCTTGGCTTCTAAGCGGTACTTTTCCGCATCGATAAACTTCATGTATGAATCAAACACTTGCTTTTTCTTTGCATGTTTATTCAAAGTCACAAGGTAGTCTTGTGTCACAAGGTCTTCTTGCGAATTGAAATCATCTTGAATGCGTTTGAGGAAAAAGAGATAGCGAGAGTCTCTTTCAGCGCTTTTCCCAATCTCTGAGCGAATTTTGGCATAGTCAAGTGCTGCTTCTAAATGGGTTGGCTCTGACGTTACGTTTTTTCGAATTTGAAGCTCCTTCAAGTCGTTCAAAATAGATAAAATTTCTTCATTCGTTTCGGTTTTGTACGCTTCTTCAAGCATATTGAAATGGAGACGTGCCGATTCAAGTGTAGCGAGATTTGACATGCTCGTTGGAAAGTGGTCTGAAGAGGTGTGGATAAAACTATACGTTTCAAAAGCGCGCTCACTATCACCTAGATCTTGGTAAACTTTTGCGAGTTCAAATAGTGCTTGCTTTTGAGAGCTCCAGTTGAGTTGTGGCTTGGAGCTTTGCTGCTCGATGAGGTTTTTAACAAGCTGCAGTTTTTGCTCGTTTTGTTTACGATATCCAAGCAATTTTGCCAGCTTAAGAAATTCGTTTTCTAAGTGCAAATTGTCTGATGTAAGTTCGATCATTTGACCCCGATCGTACAAGAGAGTCTTGTAATGCTCTGCTGCGAGATCCATGGCATTTGCAATTTCTGGATGATCGGTGACTTGATGTGTCCAATGTGCTTCGACATATTCTTTCGCTGATTGATAATAGTAATTTGCGAGCCAGAGACGGTTTTCTCTTTTAATGTTTTGTTCACCTTTGTCAATTGCTTCTTGGAGATGGTTTGCTGCGTGGGTCACAAAGTCTTTTTGTTGATCAGCATCTGCTTGAGCTTTTGCTCCATCTCCGTAGCCAGCTAAGGAGATATAGGCATTGTAAAGCTGAAGGTGTGTCGTTGGAGTGTCGTACATTTCAGGATTGAGAAGCATGGCTTGTTCGAGGTGCATACAAAACGCTGAGTAGTCGGCTTGCATTTCAGCATGACAAAGTCCAGCGATGAAATGAGCTTCTGCTAGAGCAAGAGGATCACCTTCTTCAGTCACTTTAGTGAAAAGATGATCTTGAAGAACATATAGTGCAGAAGAGTAAGCTTCAAGCTCATAGGCTGTTTTGGCGTAAAGCAAGCTGTAATCTTTCATTTCCTCTGCTGTTAAGAAGTTGTGATGGTGCAAAACCTTTTCCAAATCATTGAAGAATAGGTTTTTTCTGTATGGGCCTTCTTCACCTGAGCGCTTGTAGTAATTTAAGCTAGAAGAGAGGAAAAGTTTCCAAGCGGCGTCAGCGCGTTGACTTTTTGGAAACATGTCGACGTAGTCTTTAAATGTCTTGTAACTATCTTCCCAACGTTCGTTTTGATGAGCAAGTAGTCCATATTCAAACAGAAAGCTTTCTTGATCTTCAAAGTTGTTGTACTTCTCTTTGATTTCTTTGAGCTTTTCGTCTGCTCTGCTAATGGCACCTTGCTCTTTTAAAATCATCGCGTGCATGAAAAGAGCTTTAGGGATTTCTGGATCATCAGGGAAGAGGGAGCCTAGTTTTTCGAAGTTAAGATTAAATAGTTCTTCATTTCCCGCTTGATGCGCGCAAGTCATTTGAATCAAAAGGGCGTTCTTTAACTGGTCATTCGGAACGTATTGAGATTCAATGTAGCGACTTAAAGGGTCAATGGCGTTGTTGTAATCTCCAAGAGAGAAAAAGCTTTTACCTACAATGAAATTAAAGGTAGGTTGATATGCTTCTGGAACTGAAGAAGCGAGTTTCTCGTAAGATGAAATCACTTTCTGATAGTCTTCATTTTGAAACAAAAGGACAACCAAATTAAACGAAGCATCGCTTGCTTTGTTTCCATCGAGTTCCCGGATTTTCGTAAAAGTTTCAATAGCAGCTTTCCGATCGAATTGTGCTTGCAAAATTCCTGCTTGAAAAAGCAGGTCTTCTTTCATTTCAGGATGCAATTCAACAAGGCCGAGGTAAGTTTCTGCGCCTTTTTTATGCTCTCCTAAGATGGCATAAATTTCAGCAAGAGAAAATGTCGATGCTTCAGCATAAGGTGTTTTATCGAGTTGATCGTAGTAAGAGCGTGCTTCCCGGACAAGTTTGGTTTTGAGTTCGACATTTTCTTCTTTGAGAGCTTGTCGAAAACATCCTTCTGCAACGAGAAAATAGAGCTCGTGTTTGCGTCCTTTAACAGCTTCGATGTCTTTTCCAATGAACGGGCGTCCTTCGAGGGCTAAATGATCGTATTGATCGAGCTCATAATAACATTGCAACTTGTTGAGGATGATTTTTTCAGTGATGTCGGAACTGCTGATGGCTTCGTACGAATTGAGGGCGCTTTCATAGTTGTTTTCTTGGAGATAAATGTCGCCTAGTATTCCTAAAAAGTAATCTTTAAGTCTGCTTTTTGGGTATTTATCGAAGAAGTCCTGAATTTGTGCTTTGACAATCCCATAATCACCATCTTTCCAGAATTCTGCAATACGGCGAATGAGAAACGCTTCTTCATCCGATTCAATTTGAGTCGAGTGTGGTGGAGTTTTTTCAACGGCAAAGCTGGCAGTTGTTCCAAGTAAAAACCAAGAGAAGGTTATCAGGCGCAGACTAGACATCATAACGTTTATTCCTGTCATTTGTTTACTCTATTGAAGTTATTTTTTGATTATACTTCACTAGAGATTTTTTCAAATCAAGATTCTTTCACCCTTACCGAGTGGAAGGCATTACAGTACCTGATTCACTTTCCATCTGCAAACAAAAAGTTGACCAATGATGACACAATAGGTTAAAATGCTTGCCCCATTTATGGAGGTTTTTATGAAAATGTTCGCCTTATTCTTGTTGCTGTTACATGGAGTTTATCTTTTTAGTTGGGAAGTCTCTGTTTACCCCCGAAGTTACGTCTTAAAACAGTTTGATCAAACTGCAACAGAGTTTGCTTGGCGCTTTGAAAAATATGGAATGGTTCGCCCTTTTTCTTCTTATCATCGAAACAAAACTGAAGAAGAGCTGAGGGCTGAATTTCGCAGATTAAAAGATGATCGGTTTCAAATTTGGTACAATGCGACTCCAGGTTGGTACAACTTTGTAGAAGTGAATGAAGATTTTCTTTTTGCGGAAACC
Source organism: Simkania negevensis Z (assembly GCF_000237205.1). GTDB lineage: Bacteria > Chlamydiota > Chlamydiia > Chlamydiales > Simkaniaceae > Simkania > Simkania negevensis. Next base: position 135,439 of record NC_015713.1, read on the forward strand.
CTTTTTTATGAAGACTGCTTCCGCGCAGGGAATTGCATTGCATTTGACTACAACAATACCCATTCTTCGTTCAATTCGAGCAATATTGTGATCGGACCTGACCGGTTTCTTGCGATGGAAGGGCCCCGTTCAACGGAAGAAATGGCCTTTTTTTCACTCTTGACCACTTACCAAGTCACCCACTTGGTTCGACTTACTCCAGAGTTTGATACTCGTAAAAAATGCCATCCTTATTGGAAAGGAAGAACAGAAATAACTGATTCTGGAACGTTTTTACAGGTTTCTCTTCGGGGAGGAAGTCCTTATTCGATTCGTTACTATGAAATTGAAGATTGGGTCGATCATGATGGGATTGATCCCCATCGTCTTATTGAACTGATCCAAACGATCCGTTCAACTTATGATCCTGAGCAAGGCTTAATTGCTGTCCATTGTAGCGCAGGTGTAGGGCGAACGGGAACGTTTATTGCCGCATTTATTCTCCTCTCTGAAATTGACAGGCAATTGGAAGCAGGAGAAGAGATACGCTTAAGTATCGAAGAGCTTGTTTTTAAACTGAGTTTGCAACGAAAATACATGGTGACACGACTGGCGCAATATCAAACGTTACATGATGTTGTTGCAATCTACTTGGAGGAGCATGTTCAAGCTACACCTTAAAACGCTGTACGTAGAAACCGATCAGGGAGGCATTGTCCATAACTCTGCTTACATCGTCTATCTCGAAAACGCTCGGATCGATTTTTACAGTCCATAGGACTTGATATCAATGTGCTTGAAAAAGGGGGAATGCAATGTCCTGTTGTTTCTCAATCGGTTAAGTACTTAAAGCCTCTTTTTTCTCTTCAAGAAATTGAGGTGCACGTTTGGATTGAATCCTATTCAAAGGTTCGTTTTGTTTTAGGTTATGAAATCCTACGCGGCAAAGATAAAATTCTCATTGGACAATCAGAGCATTGTTTTTTAGATCAGAACTTTAAGCCTCTTCGTATATACTCAAACAACTTCAAAAATTGTTTGAGTATAAATCCAGAAACACAAAATGTATTGAGAGCAATCTTATTGAAAATTAAAGAAGAGATGTGGTTTGTTTAAAAAATATTAGGAGCGTTTTTTGGAATATTCTACTTCAAATCCAAAAGTTTCTGTCTTGCTAGCAACGCGCAACGGACTTCCATTTCTTCGACAAAACATTGAAAGTTTGAAAAGTCAAACGTTCAAAGACTTCGAACTGATCATTCAAGATGGAGATTCGACAGATGGTTCGGTTGAATATCTATCTTCAATCAAAGATACCCTTCGCTTTCCTTACAGCTTTGAATCGGCACCAGACAATGGAATAAGGCAAGCTTACGGAAGAGCTCTACAGCGGAGCCAAGGAAACATCTTGTATTTTACAGCTTCAGATGAGAGACTTCCTTCAGATGGATTGGAGCGAGCTGTTTTTCACTTTGATCAAAATCCCCGTGTCAAAATTGTGTATGGATCAGTGAAGACAGTTGACGAAAAAGGGGGTGAAATTGATCGATATGTTCCTCCTCTATTTGATTTTCATCGTTTTCTTCGATTTGAAAGTTCCTTCCCTATGGCTTGCACTTTTTTGAAAAGTCAAGTTGTTAAGCAGGTCGCACAAGACATGTCTTTCAACGAACCTACTCTAGCTTGGGATTATGATCTTTGGATTCGTTTAGGTGAGATTTTAAAGGACGAAGAGATTTTTTATCGCCCAAACGAGTGTTTTGCTGAAATATTAGCGACCCCAGTTTCTCGGAGCTTTCAAGGGAAAATTTGGGAGCAATTTCCCCAAGATGCTTGTTTTATGTTTGACAGGTTTATATGCAGCTCTTTAGAGAGGCAAAAGCTTTTAAGCTATCCTCAGGCTTATTATCAATCTCTATACGTAGGCATTGCTTTAAGAAAGATACTAGAATTAGAAGGGGTGACGCCTCGCGCTCGGGAAATATATGCAAAGTTAAGAGGGCTCAACTTTTCAGGCCATTTAGTTCCATATAATGCAGAAATTTCCTGCGATTTTAATCCTCAGAATTGCACAATTTTCCCTGGGACAAAGCAATTACACTATTTGGGCCTTTGGAAAGTTGTTTCAGAGTTTTCTAATTTATTAGAACGCTTTTCTTTAAGATGGCTGAATGAGAGTTCCCACTTTCGTTTTTATCCTAGATGGAGAAATAGAAAAAAATCTCTAAATCAGATGTTTATTCTGGCGGGCCGAATTTTTTCTATTTTCACGGTGGTTTTCAAGAAAAAACGGTTGCTGTTTAGATCTGGTGAATTCTTATGGGGGTATTCAGTTCAGTTTGATATTGAAAACTGCATTGACAAAACCCCTCACAAAAAACGGTGGCTAAAAATCGATTTAAAAGTCTTTTCTGGTGCCATAGGAATATGCCTAATGAAAAAAGATGCAAAGGGTGAATTAGCTATTCGAGAAGAGCAAACGTTTATTCCTGGTCAAAAAGTGACAACCTATTTTCATCTGCCAAATGAGGATTCAGTCACACTTATTTTTCGCAATAATCTCACAACACATTGTTTGTACGAGATCCATCGCATTACAATTGTTGAATCACGGTAACTTAAACCCAAATGACGACACTATATTCCTCGATCATATGGGGTTAAAGAGAGCTGATGCTGTACTCTTGTCTGATATTCGCATCGTAGTAATCAATGAGCTCATCTGCGCGTGAAAAGCCCATGTTTTTGAGCTCTTCATAGGTTCGGAGCCCTTTGGCGTTGAGCCCTTGTTGGAAATAGAGAACTCCTAGGCGGAACATGATTTGTTTGTCTTCTGGACAAAGTTTTAAAATGTTTTCGTAGTAGAGGATTTCTTCTCTAAACATTTTGAGATCATGGTAGCAGGTAGCGAGTTGGGCTTGTACCCAGGGATCATTCGGAGAGTAATGGTCCAAAATTTTGAATTCTTGAATGGCTTTTTCAGAAGCCGCTTGGAACTTCTCGTGCATCTCTTTTGAATCCCCTTGATAGATTTTGGAGAGGGCGACATAGGCGTTGGCAAGAGAGGCGTGAGCTTCAAGGTCAGTTGGGGTTTCTTTGATGAGCTGGATGTGCTCTGTAATGGAGACGAGGAGCAGAATCTCTTTCATTTTGTGCAGATCTTTGTGGTGGCAAAAGTTAGTGAACTTCCTCATCAAATTGTTGAGAGAGTGGGTGACGGCCGGTAGGGTATAGAGGGAAGATTCGTGTTTCATGAGATGGGTTGCAAAACGGTAAGCGGAGTTGGCTAAAGAAAGGTGGTATTCAGAAGATCCGAGATTTTTTGGTAAACTTTGTTTGCAAAGGCGCATGAACCAGTTGCGCAATTCAATGAACTGTTCTGGTTTTTTCGTTTGAAAGTAAAAGAGAATGACGAGATAGGCGAAGGCAGTCAAAATAATTCCGGCAAGAGAAAAGGCTATAAGGGCAGACTTGGATAGAAAAGTTAAAGAAAGAGAAAATGCGACGATTTCGCTGATTAAAAGCCCAAGAAAAAAGAGATGAAAAAAGATGTAAGAGCGGATAATTTTCTTGAATTGTTTGAGTCCAATAGAGCAATGAGTCTCGACATTTTTTCGAAAACTATCATGATCAAAACGTCTTGAGATTTCTTTGTATATCTCTTTGACACTCATTTAGCAAAGTCCTGTAGGTGGGCAACAATCTTACGATCTTTTTTATCCTTACATTCTGCATTTACTGCAAGAATAAATCAAGCCGCGCGCAAAAAAATCTTTGGGAAAGAACTGGTAAGTGTTCTTTCCCAATTTCCCCAATGACTTAAGTCTTATACATCATGTGATTGATGACTTTTTCGGAGACCCCGGCGTCGCGTAATCGATCGATTTGGTAATTGTTAAGTGTATAGTGGCTATCAGTCTTTTGAATAAGATCAATGATTTTATCATCACTGATGTTTGCTTTGCTCAAGTTGATGACATCATTTACACTTAATCTTTCGCCGTTGTCAACGCGTCTATATGTCTGTGGACTTTGTTTTTGTAAGTTTTTCTGATCTTGGTTATCAAGATAGGCTCCAATGAGTCCTCCTGCTATCACACCGGCTGCACCGCCGATGAGAGCTCCCGAGCCTCCCCCAGCAATTCCACCGATTCCAGCACCTAAAGCACCTCCAGCAAGTGCCCCAGTTCCTGTTTTAGATTCGCATCCCCAGAAAAGGGTAGCAGCAAGACCTAAAACGAGAATCGAAGTCTTCTTATTAATCATAAAATCCTCTTAATTAGGTAATTGTAACATCGACCGTAATTCAGTCGAATGATATACATAAATAGTTTCTTCCTTAATTGTTATTTATCAAATTCCAGAAAGAATTAGAAACAATTTTTCTAATTTACGTTTATTTTGTTTCTGAAAACAAAAAGGATCAATAATGAAAGTAAAAATGAAGAGCTTGCAAAAAGATATATGGTCCGAATGTCAAACTCTCCGATGAATCCTCCGAAAAGGGGGGCAATGAGCATCGAAAGAGTGGCAACCGATTGGTTAATTCCAAGTAGCTTTCCCTGCAAATAGTTAGGGGCCTTTTTAGAAATCAAAGCAAGACAGTTTGTCCAGACAAGTGAGGCAAATATGGACCCGAATAAAATGAAGTGGAAAAAGAGATAATAAACTCTTATTTCAGAAGCAACAAAAAGGCAAATAGTAGCGATTAACAAACTAATGGTCAATATTTTAAGTGGAGAGAAAAACCGAATCAGAATTCTTTCAAACCACATGTTGCTGATGCACCATCCAATCCCCACACTGATGAAAAGGGTGGTGATCATGACTTTGGTGCCATGAAAATGTTCGAGCAAGAAGCTCGAAAGGAATTGTAGTGAGACGATCCAACCTAACATGAAGAAAAAGAAGAGAGGATAAAGAAAGTGAAGAGAAGAAGCTCGATAGATTTGAAAAAGTTCAACCACTTGATTTTTATAGACTTTACTCATACGGCTAAGGCGATGATGCGTTTCTGAAAAAGCCTTCCAAATGATTCCGATATTTAGAAGGGAAAGAGCTGTGATAATCCAAAAAGGGAGAGAGGAATTAAAGACTTTCGCTAAGGTGTTGTTCGATAAGATTCCGCCTATTGCGATTGCAATGACAAAACTGATTCCTGCAACGCTGGCAACAATCCCAAAGTCTTTGGCTCGCGCCTTCACATCTTGGTGTAGATCTGTGATGGTCGTGAGACATATCGTAAAGTTTCCGGCAAAAAAACCTGAGAAAAGGCGACTAAAGAGGACTAATGGATAGCTTTTAATCGCAATTCCTACTCCTGTTAGGAAAAATCCTATTGCTTCTCCGACGAGTGCCACTGTAAAGCCAAAGCGCCGCCCCTTTTTATCGGCAATATGTCCCATAATCGGGCCGCCGATAAATTGCATGAACGGAAACGATGCGATGAGAAACCCAAGTAGAATCATCCTATGTGCAAGTGAATAGGAAACAGGAAGTAGTGCATAAATAGGTTGTAAAACTAGAGGAGTGAAGATGGGATAGACAACCGATAGTCCTAGGTTGTCGAGAAACAAAACAGAAACTGCCGCTCGGAAAGAGCGGCGATTAATCGGCGTGCTTGCCTTTGCCAAACTATTTGCTTTTGGCGAGTTGTGGCTCCTCTTTTAAGCGGTAACCCACACCTCTGACGGTTTCAATCCAGTGAAAATTTGGGCCGAGTTTTTTTCGCAGAGCGGCAATGTGCACATCGATGTTCCGGTCGACGATAAATGCATCATCGTTGTGAATGTCATCTAAAAGTTGATTACGGGTGAGCACTTTTCCTCGTTGCAGCAGGAGGCGCTTGAGAATGCCAAACTCAGAAAGTGTGATCGTGATTTGTTGCTCTTTTTTCCTGAGCAGGTAACGGTCGATATCGAGGTTAAACTCTCCGAAAGAAAGAATGCGATGGGCTTTTTCTGGTTCACGGTTGCGCCGGAGTACCGCTTTAACTCTCGAAAAAAGGACTTTAGGAGAAAACGGTTTTGCAACGTAATCGTCTGCTCCGAGTTCAAGTCCTAAAATCATATCGAGCTCTTCATTTTTTGCGCTGAGAATGATGACTGGAATGTTTTTGAGCTCGGGATTGCTTTTAATTTTTCGACAGACATCAAGTCCGTTCGAACCGGGGAGCATGACATCAAGGATAACGAGATCAGGTTTTTCTCGCTCTACAGCACGATAGCCGTTAATGCCGTCGACTTCTACATGAAGTTTATAACCTGAAAGATCAGCTTGCAACTTTATCAGAGCTGCAATGTCTTCTTCATCTTCAATTAGAAGGATTCTTTTTTTTTGCGCCATTTTAATTACTCCAAAATAGAGGATCTTTTTCAGAATTGGTTCTTTTACCAATTATAACTATAACTCCTAATAAATTGGTATAGCTACTCAAGAAAATTCTTTTACACATAGGCTATTGTGCGTTTCTAAGGAAGTAGGATTTCTTGCCCGACAACAATGAGGTCTGTTGACAAATTGTTGGTTTGTTTGATCGCTTCGACAGACGTTCCTTTTACACGTGCGATTTTTTCAAGAGAATCTCCTGGTTGCACAACATAACGGTTAGAAAGTTCTGAAGCATTTGTAAGTTTTGCAAGCCCTTCTCGCAATTTGACGATGTCTTGGATTTGCTCTTTCTGAACGGCTATTGCCTTTTCAAATTGGGTGATTTTTTCTTTGTATTGCGCTAACGCAGTTGTTGTTTCATTTGCATGTGAACTGAGTTGACGGATATCGCTTAAAATTTTGTCTTGCTTTTTAGCAACTTGAACAATTTTTTTATCGATATTTTGAATTTCAGATGCAAACGTTTCAAGTTTTCCTTGTTTGAGGTCTGAAACTTGCTGTTTTAAGTTCGCTATTGTTTGTTCTTGATCGATGAGTTTGCCTTCTAAAACGTGATGCTCAATTTCATAGGTGTTGAGATCGTGTTTGATTTCTTCGACTTCTGTCCTTACTTTATGGAGACTCATTTCCATTTGGTGCTTATCGGACTTTGAACTGGAGCTAATTGCGCACCCACTTAAGAAAAAAAGTGTGCACAAAGAGAGGGCAAAAATTCTCATTTATCTACCTTTATTCTTTTTTAAATATTTTAAATTCGACACGACGATTTTTTGACCAAGCTTCTGGAGAATGTCCCAAATCAGCTGGCATTTCTTTTCCAAAAGAAATGGTGTAGATGTGGTTGGGATTTACCCCTTTTTTGACGAGTAGGCTTCGCAATGTATTTGCGCGACGCGTTCCAAGAGCTAAATTGTAAGCTTCAGATGCACGTTCATCACAATGTCCCGAAACAAAAATGTAAACATTAGGATTTTTTTTCATGTAATCGGCGATGCGATCGACAACAGCATAGAACTCTTTTTTGCGAAGAACGTGTTCGTCTGTGTTAAAGTAGACGTTTTTGAAAAGTTCTGCGAGATCGGCTTGTGGAGTTGAAAAATGCTCAATGCTCGGAATGCTGCTCCCTTCAACGCCAGGTGATTCTGCAGGTTGAGGAATGTTGAAATTTGCAAATTGCGCTTTAAGATCTTCGTCTTTTAGAGGGATAAACTCTTCTTCAGTTGGTCCTTGGAAGTCATCAGCAGTTTCAATCATGCGTGAGTCGACATCTTTACGCCATAAGAGTTTTCCTTGGCGCTGAATGTAGCGTCCCATCGTTTTAGTGTCTTCCCATGCGGCTCCCGATGAATTTTGGCAGCCAGTGAGGAGGTAACAAGCGGTAAGTAAAGAAGAAAAAAAGTAAAATGACGATTTTTTCATAATGCCCTCTATTAAGGACCCCATGTGGGGTAATGCTTTTTGCCAGGTCCTTCTGTAATTTGTACCATTTCTTTCTGTTTTAGATTAATTAGAAATAATTCTGAAGAAGAAGGATCAACGGTGTTAAAAATAATGTGCATACTATTAGCAGCCCAGCATGGATTTTCTTTATGACTTTTACCTTTTGTTAGTTGAATTTCTTCTTGGGTAATAAAGTCATAAACCATAATTTGTCTGACACCGTCAATCTTAGCACTATAGGCTAATTTTGTGCCATCAGGAGACCATGAGGGGCAGGTATTTTCTCGATATGTCCTTGTCAGGCAGACTGGATGAGGTCGTTTCCAATTTTTAAATGAGGGGATGGAAATGAGAAAAATCCGGGGTGATCCTTCCTGATCTGAAACAAAGGCAACTTTTTTTCCATCGGGGCGAAAGGTGGGAGAAGCTTGAACGGAGTTGGGGAAAGAGTAAAGTTGGAGTGGCTTCCCCACAAGTCCTTGATCAGGATCAAATGCCTGTAAAAAGAGGTCGGCTTGTCCTCCCGCGTCACAAATGAAAGCGATCATGTCTCCAGAATGAGAAAAACTGGGTAGAAGTTGGTTGCCACGTAGGGAAAGAAAGGGTTTTCCACTTTTGGCATCAAAGGAAGAGATGTAAATCTTAGGTTGCCCAAGCTTGTAATTCACATAGAGGAATCTATTTTTGGTAAAATTTCCTTCTTTTGGAAAGAGAAGAGGGCTAATGCAGTAACTTTTTTCTTGAGTCAGTTGACGAGCATTTTTTCCGTCATAATCGGCTGCCCAGATTTCCGACTTCCAGTTGCTTCCATCGGGAAATTGAACAGCATAAAAAATTTGGGTTTGGGAAATTCCTTTAATGCTTCCAATGATTTCGGTGATTTGATCGGAAATGGCGTGCATAACACGTCTGTCGGAAGCGAGCACACCTGTTAAATGGTGGGGTTCAAGAGGTGTTGTTTGGCCTGTTTTAAGAGAAAAAAGACTTCCCGAGATGATACTTCCGTGGATAGAAATTTTGGCAACGTAGGCATAACCTTGAGGCTTCCAAAAAGCAGGTGAAAGGTCGTCATTTAAGAGCTTATTTTCTTCTTCTGTTTTTCCACTGATCCCTTTAGTGATCCCGTTTTGACTTAGATCAAAAAGAAGAATTTCTTTGAGCTTCGGAGATGGGCAGCTGATGTAGATTGAAGGGAGCTCTTCACTTTTTGCAAGCGACACGACAATTTCTTGATCGATATCACTGCAAAATGCAAGTAGTGGCATAAAAATGAGAAACCAAAATTTATTTTTCATGGCAGAAATTCAAGGTAAAAGTGTGTTTTACTTTTCCAGCTAGCTCATTTGAAAATGGGGGCAATTCCATATGGATGAGTTCATGCTGAAGGTAAGTTTTATTATTTTCGCTTTCAGCATACAGGACTTGGATCTTTTCTACACGTCCACTTTTTAGGACGGTCAATTGAATGCGCACTTTTCCTTCTTCTGGAAGTTCGAGATGTGTCTTGAGTGCATGAACAAGCAGGGGCAGATAAGAGACTTCTTCTGGTGACGAGGCATCGGAGATATGGTCGATGCTGAGTTCTTGAATTTTTTTGGGGTATACGAGGGGGGGCGCTTTCTCTTGCAGAGTTTGATTCTGCTCAATTTTTGCCAAAGTTTCTTGTAGCTCTTTCAAAACAGTTTGATTCTTTTTTACTTGGGTTGTGGAAGGTTTTTTGGCCTTTGGGGTTGGTTTAGCAGTAGGTTTAGGCGTGGGTTTCGGAGCTTGTTTGGACACAGTTTGTACCTGCACCTGCACTTGTGGTTTGGGTTGAGCAGTGGGTTTAGGTTTTGGCAAGGTGTGCGTGTGTACGACGATCGATTGTTTTGGAATGGGGGGAGAGTGTTCTGTTTTAAAGTTGAAAAATATGAACAGAAAGTGACCACAAAGAACAACTGCTAGAATGGTAGTTTCTCTGGGATGACTTTGGATCCACTTTTTAATCATGATCAACTCGGTTTTAGAATCACGTCCATTTCTTCAAAACCAGCAGCTTCCAAGGCATTTTTGACTGTTTGATAGGTACCAAAAAAAGCTTCTTTATCATGGTAGACTTGCGGAATGGTGTATGGCATCTCAGCTTTACATTTCTTCAAATAGGGGTAAAGGTCTTCTGTTTTGACGCAAGTATTGCCTATCCAAATGGTGTTGTCAGCAAAGACATGGATTTTAAGGGGAGCATTTTCTTGGATCGGCAAAGCCTCTTTCTTTCCTTCTTTTGCAGCAGAGGCAAGAGCCACACGGTCGAGTTCGAGCAATGGGGCGACTAAAATGAAGAGAATGAGTACAACAAAGACAACGTCAATGAGAGGGGTCAGGTTTACAAGCCCTTCATCATCTATGCTACGACTTAATGTAAAATGATGTTTTCTCATTCGATGTCCACTTTGCGATATTGGAGTTCAACAGTTGAGAGGAGAAAATGACTAAAGTCGCGCATCTCTGTTGTAAAATGGCTACTGAGATTTTTAAGATAGTTGTAGGCAATGAGTGCAGGTATTGCAATTAAAAGCCCCAAAACAGTTGTTGTTAAAGCGGTGGAAAGTCCTCCGAGAATGATCGAGTTCGAAGAGACTGAATGTCCGGCTTGAAGTTCTCCAAATGTAATGAGAATTCCCCACACTGTCCCAAGCAGTCCTAAAAAGGGAGCAAGTGTAACAGTTGTCGAAAGGATAAAAAGGTTTTTTTCGAGATCTTCTCGTTCTTTTGCGATTGAAGACTGAAGGTGGGAATCGATAAGTTCAACGTCAGTTCTTGAAAGAAAATTTTGATTTCCGCTGAGGTAAAAATGGTTTTTATCGAGAATCGCAACTGTATTTTGTTGAATAGTTCGATAAAGTTTATGAAAAGGCTCTGGAATATGCCGTTTTTGCTTTACTGGCTCGACTTTGATGTTAAGCAATGAGTCTTTTTGCAAAGTAATGGCTTGCTTAAAAATTTTGGACTGTCGTTTGACTTGATTGAAGGTCCAAATTTTGTGAATTAAGAAAAACCACGAAATCACCGAAAGAGCGAATAAGGCAAAAAAGATCATCTTACCAAAGGCATCTGCTTGATAAAAGGCTTGAAAAAATGTTCCCATGGATCACACTTGAGTTTTTGCCATAGTCATACTTGAGGAAAAACCTAATTGTCAAGGAAAGCTCGCCCATGATATTTTAATGAGTATGTATTGTGATTCACATGCTCACTTAACTTGTGACCCTGTTTTTGAAGATGTTTCTAACATTCTTAAGCGGGCGAAAGAGGCAAAAGTTAATTCGATTGTTAACATTTGCACCGATAAGATAACCCTTCAACGAGGGCTAAAACTTGCGGAGGATGTCAAGTGGATTTACAATGTTGGTGCGACAACACCTCATGATGTTGAAAAAGAAGGTGGTATTTATTTTCACCTCTTTGAAGAGGCTGCTACAAGTGGAAAACTCGTTGCAATCGGTGAAACAGGTCTCGATTACCACTACGAGCATTCACCCAAAACATTGCAGCAAGCGTTTTTAATTCGTTACTTCGAGCTTGCAAAGAGATGCAACCTTCCAGTTGTAATCCATTGTCGTGATGCATTTGATGATCTTTTTGCCCTTGCCGATGAGCATTATAAAAAAGGTCCACTTCTTCTCCATTGTTTTACAGGAACTCTCGATGATGCTGAAAGAGCGTTAGATCGCAACTGGCTGATTTCTTTTAGTGGGATCATCACATTTAAAAAGTCCGAAGAACTCAGACATGTGGTGAAAGAAGTTCCGATTAAGCAATTGCTTGTAGAAACCGATACGCCTTACCTTGCTCCACTCTCTAAAAGGGGAAAGCAAAATGAGCCAAGTTTCTTGCCAGAAACTGCGCAAACCATTGCCAATGTCAAAGGGCTCCCATTAAATGAAGTTGCAACCGTGACGCGCGAAAATGCGCACGCCTTTTTTGGAATTGGGTAAGATTTTTTTAACTCACGTTTGATCCACATTAACAGAGATAGATTTGAAAAGGCTGTGAATAAGCTTGGTTTGAGTTTTTTTGAGGTGGTGGTAACTGATTAGGCGGCGGCGATGGTAAGTTATTTGGGTCAATCCTTTGCCTTTCATTGAGATTATTCTCCCACTGTTCCATGTTGTTTAGAGAATCTGCAACTGCATCTGCTGTCATAGCCACTCCTGATACAATCAGTGTTGTAGACAAACCCCAGAAAACGGGGCCAAAAGACACCCGGCTGCGATTTGACTAACGCCCAGCCAAAATTTTAATTGCACACCTTTTGGTTGCTTTTCCTTACATAGAAAAATTGTAGGGGAAGTGGATCAGGAATAGCGTGAATCTTCTCTGCAAAAATAATCCTAAGCTTTTTCATATAAATCGCGAATGAGTAACACAAGCTGTTCTGATAAATAACTTTCTTCCAACATAGATATGCTTTCAGCCATGAGTATAGAACTTTCTTGTAATTCGCCTTTTGATAATAAAACCGTTGCCCTAAGCCCTTTGATAAGAGCTTTGTTTTGCCAGTATTCTTCCTCCATTTTGTCCAATAGAAAAAGACTTTCTTCGATCCTGCTTTTCAGTAAATCATCAGCAAATTCTTCTAAGCTTTCTGTAAAAGATGATCCAAAAATCAGAGAGCAATGAGATAAAATGAGCCATAACAACCGTTTCATAAATCTAACCTAACTTCATAAACCAAACAAAAAAAACAACAGAAGCAATAGTTAAAAATAAGTAGATCATTCCCTTATTAATTGATTTCTGATCTTCCTTTTTCCATCCCATTTTCAAAGGAAGGAGGAATTTTTGAAAACTTAAAGCAAAGACAACAGCGCAAACTGGCTTCATAATTTGGATAAGCCACCATCCAAATGGATAACCGTTCATAACATTATTCCTCCCATTTAAGGTTATGAAAGCAAGGAGTTTATTTTAGTGTCCTTCTCTATGTCAAGGTGGTTTTTTAAGTGTACTCTTCGATGTCAATAAAAAGGCTTCTTTTAAATGAAGTTGCAACGGTGACGCGCGAAAATGCACACGCGTTCTTCCGTATTGCGTAAGATTCTTTAACTCACGTTTAATTCACATTAACAGAGATAGAAAAGACACTCACCTGTGATTTGGCTAACGCCCAGCCAAAATTAAAAAAACCCCTCGCCTTACAGGCGAAGGAAAGCTATAATGAAGTCCTTCCAAAGGACGAATTTATGGTAAAACATGAGACACTAAAGAACAAATAGCTATAGTAAGCATGACTTGAAAGCCCATGTTGTATCGAAAAAGAGTGTTGGTGGGAAAAGTAGCAGAAAGAACTAGAGACTTGTTAAGACAAGTTTGGATGGAACATGAAGTTGAAATCATTTCAGGGAAAATAGCAAGTGATCACGTGCATATGTTTATCTCATATAGTCCACAAGCTGCTATAATTAAACTAGTTCAATATTTGAAAGGAACGAGCTCAAGACTTCTTTTGCAGGAGTTTGCTCATCTAAGAAAGCAATTTTGGGGCCGACGTTTTTGGGGAAGAGGGTATATGGTGGTCAGCTCAGGAAATATTATCGATGAGATGATCCAAAAATACATTGATGAGCAAGAAGGGGAGCCTGTTGATCACAATCAATTTCAAATTGATTCCTGTTTATAACCCCCCAGCTTATAGCTGTGGGTTGTTTATTGCGAAGAATCATCTCATTACAAAAGTCGCCGAATAAAATATATTACGTTTTTCTAGGGTTAACATCAAAACAGCCCCCTATTTTCTAGAGATGGTCTAGAAAGTAGCATGCTGTTTTCTAGACATGCCTAGGCAAACGCAAATGAGGTGTTGGTCAAAATGAATTCCTAATTCTTCAAACCAGAAACTTTTTGCAAAATTCATAAATTTTTTTCTTTTTCAAATTTATCTTTATCAGTTTAATGAAAATCATGACGACTAAAGCTTACACCTTCCCTAAAGATTTTGTTTGGCGAAGACTTCATTCGCTGTTTGGTTTGTGGATTGCCATCTTTTTGGTAGAGCACATGCTCACTAACTCTCAAGCCGCGCTTTTGATCGGCGCAAATGGCGAGGGGTTCATACGCGCTGTCAACTTTCTGAAAAACCTTCCATATTTGCATGTCATCGAAATTGTTTTACTTGGAGTGCCGATTCTCTTTCATGGAATATGGGGAATCAAGGTCCTCATGACGTCGAAAATAAATGCTTTCCCCGGAGAGAAAAAGCGTCCTGTTTTAACCAAGTACACTCGCAATCATGCTTACAGCTGGCAACGTATTTCTTCATGGATTCTTTTGATAGGCCTTATTGCACACGTTGGCTACATGCGTTTTTACATGTATCCAACTGAAGTGAATCGAGGGGAAAAGTCTTTTTATTTTGTGCGTATCGGAATGGATCCAGGTCTTTACACTGTTGCAGATCGTTTAGGTGTAAAACTCTATGATGCAGCGGAAATTAAAGAAGCGGAGCAAAAGGTTGATTTGGCTGAAGAGCACCTTGCTGAAATTGTGCAGCAAGCCAGAAAGATCCAAGAAAGTGATACAGAACCTTATATCTATCATGAGCATTCGGAAGAAATTTTAAAACAGTATCAAATGCTCGAAGATCAGCAGGCGTGGCTTAAAGGGCTCACTGATCGGGCTCCGAGCAAGAGTGAAGTGATTGCAGAGGCGTCTGATTTTGGCACTGCGGAGCTACTTGTAGTAAGAGACTCATTTCGGAGTGTGTTTAAAGCGATATTATACACGATATTTGTAATTGCAGCGGTCTTCCATGGGTTCAATGGTCTGTGGACATTTATGATTACTTGGGGAATTGTTCTAAAAATGCGTTCTCAATCACGTGCGGTGAACTGGTGCGTTGGGATTATGCTCATTGTGGGTTTTTTAGGATTAGCATCGATTTGGGGAACCTACTTTATCAATTTAAGGAACTGACATGCGGAAAAAAGAAGTCATTGTTGTTGGTGGCGGTTTAGCTGGTTTAAGTGCTGCTATGCGGCTGGCAGAAAATGGCTGTCATGTGAAAATCATTTCGGTGACGCAGGTCAAACGTTCTCATTCTGTTTGTGCGCAAGGGGGAATTAACGCTGCTGTTAATATCAAAGGAGAAGAAGATTCTCCGATCATCCATACATATGATACAATTAAGGGAGGCGATTTTCTTGGGCAACAGCCCCCCATTTTGGAAATGTGTCTCTGTGCTCCGCTCATCATTCAAATGATGGACCGTTTTGGGTGCACATTTAATCGCACTCCAGAAGGAAACATCGACTTTCGCCGTTTTGGAGGGACGCTTTACAATCGAACGGCGTTTTGTGGGGCATCGACAGGTCAACAACTCCTTTATTCGTTAGACGAACAGGTCAGAAGATTTGAGGTGAAAGGACAAGTCTCGAAATTTGAACATCATGAATTCATGCGGCTTGTCCTAGATGACGCAGGGATTGCCCGTGGCATTGTGGTGATGAACCTCTTCAACCTTGAACTTGAAGTGCTCAGAGCCGATGCTGTGATCATTGCCACGGGTGGCCCGGGTCTGATTTTTAAACGGTCGACTAACTCAACTTTTTGTACAGGGGCAGCAAATGGCCGGCTTTACATGCAAGGAATGAAATATGGGAATGGAGAGTTCATTCAAATTCATCCGACGGCAATTCCTGGGTCAGATAAACTCCGATTGATGTCCGAATCGATTCGAGGAGAAGGTGGACGGGTGTGGGTGTATGGTGATGCATCGAAGACAATTGAAACCCCAGATGGTCAAACGATTCCATGTGGTGAAACAGGTAAACCTTGGTACTTTTTAGAAGAACTTTATCCTGCCTTTGGCAATTTGGTGCCGCGAGATATTGGGGCGCGCGAAATTTTGCGCATCATTGAACTTGGGCTTGGAGTCGAAGGGCGTGATGAAGTTTACTTGGATGTGACCCATTTGCCTGAGCAATCGGTCCATAAGTTAGAATCTGTTCTTCACATTTATCAACGATTTACTGGAGAAAATCCACGAAAAGTTCCGATGCGGATTGCACCTGCTGTCCATTACTCGATGGGAGGAGCTTGGGTTGATTGGCCTTCAGCAGACGATCCAGATCGGATGGCGCGGTTTCGCCAAATGAGCAATCTCCCAGGATGTTTTGTGGCAGGTGAGGCAGAGTACCAGTACCACGGCGCCAACCGATTGGGAGCTAACTCTCTCTTATCTTGTATTTTTGGGGGGCTTGTTGCAGGAGTCGAAGTTCCTCGGTATCTCGATAGTTTAAGTGGAACTTGGGAAGATACTCCAGAGCAGTTTTTCCAAGATGCACTGAAGCACGAAGTGAATTTCAAAGAAGATCTCATGTCTCGAGATGGCAGTGAAAATGTTCATATGCTGCATGAAGAACTCGCTAAAGTGATGGTTCAAAATGTGACTGTCAAGCGTAACAATCAAGACCTGAAGAAGACACTAGATAAGATAAAAGAAATTCGGGAGCGGTATAAAAACATCCGATTGGATGACCAAGGGCACCGCCTCAATCAGACATATATCTTTGCGAATCAATTCCAATCGATGTTGGAGCTTGCCCTTGTTGTGACGAAAGGGGCGCTTTTGCGTGATGAGTTTCGAGGGTCCCATTTTAAACCAGAGTTTCCTGAGCGTGACGATGAAAATTGGCTCAAAGAAACCATTGCAACATATGATCCTAAAAGTGATGAACCCCAAATTACTTATGGCGACATTGACATGCGTCATTTAAAGCCGTTAAAAAGAGATTATGTGAAAGCAAAACGGGTAAAACCCCAGTTGGAGAATATTCCGAAGAATATCCAACTGCCCATAGAGTAGGTTTAAAATGACGAAAACATTTATCTTAAAGATTTATCGTGGAACTCCTGATCATCAGTATTGGGAAGAGTTTGAGCTTGAGCTCAAGCCGTATATCAATGTCATTTCAGCTTTGATGGAGGTTCAACAAAATCCGGTGAATCGAAAAGGGGAGAAGGTGACTCCTGTTGCATGGGAACAAGGGTGTTTAGAAGAGGTTTGCGGATCTTGTTCGATGCTTATCAATGGAAAACCCCGCCAAGCTTGTACTGCTATCGTTGAGCCCATTCTAGAGAAAACCAAAACCCATACCATTACTTTGGCTCCTTTTACGAAATTTCCTCTGGTGCGTGATTTGGTAGTTGACCGTAGTTCGATGTTTGAAAATCTCAAACGGGTGAATGGGTGGGTTTCTGCAGATGGATCCTTTGTTAAAGGGTTTGGCCCAAAAATCAGCCAAGATAAACAAGAAACGATGTATGTCCTTTCCACATGTATGACGTGTGGCTGTTGCACAGAAGCTTGTCCTCAAGTGAATGTGAAGTCTAAATTCATTGGCCCAGCGCCGATTTCCCAAGTCCGTCTTTTCAACCTCAACCCCACTGGGAAGATGGAAGAAGGAGAGCGCAATCATACTCTCATGGAAGAGGGAGGAATTAGCGATTGTGGGAATGCTCAGAACTGCGTTCAGGTCTGTCCTAAGGAAATCCCCCTTACTGAGTCGATCGCTGTAATGGGGAGAGAGGTCAGCAAGCAAGCCATCAAAGAAATTTTCAACTCCCCTGAAAGAGATTAATTATTAACCCGATCTCTGGGTTTCTTTCACTCATTCTCAGGGATTTTTCTCTTTCTTCTCAGCCTTTTTGCCTCGAAAAGGACCGTTTGGCCCTTTCCATCGGCAAAAATACCGAGAATTTAAGAGAACTTTCTCTCCTGAGACTAAGCAAAATAAACCCAGAGTTCAGGTTAATAGAGCACACGCAGGATGGCAAGATTATGAGACAGCCCCGGTCTGAATTTAATTCCATTTTTTGTACTCCAACAGTCATTGTCCGGCTAGGAACAGTTAAGGAAGATGTTGGCTCTCAGTTAAAATTAGAGGAGGCAGCAAGCGAGGCTCTTATGGTTCAAGCTGTAGTCAACTTGCTAAGTCCGGGTTCAAAATTCAGAAATTAAGAATCAACTAAAATTCTTCATCAACTGTTTGTGGAATTTGAAGCGAGCATTTTATTTATTCTCGAATAAGCTCAAAACTGCGCTTGTCTTTGTTTCGACATTTTTTATAAGTTATTAATCATTAATAACTTATAATATTTTAACATCTTGACAATTAATAATAAATAGTTTATAATTATTATGCGGAATAAGGAGTATGGTCATTAATAACTACGAAATAAATCCAGCTGATAGCTTTACAGGGGCTTGGGCCTCTCAACTCTCAAATTGGGCTAGAGATCCTTCTAGTGAGTCTCCGCTTGCTCGAAAAATCACCTCAAAAATCGGATATGCTCTTCTTATTCCCGTGGGAATCATCGAAACAATTAGCAAATCAGTGCTTGGTGTGATTTGTGTTGTCGCTTCGTTTCTCATTCCCGGAGAATATGGAATGAGATTTCATAATATGACAGCTGCTCCGCTCCTTGCCGGAACTTTGTTTTCAGGGATTTCTACTGCACTGTCAATTCGAAACCTCTTTTACGATAAAGAGCCTGGAACTTTCACATCTGAAAAGATTGTAGTTGAAGCGGTAGATGGTGAAGGTAAAAAAATAGAGCTGGAAGGGACGGAGTATCATTACGATGAAGACTTCTTTGGGGATTTTATCTATGCCTCGCATCATGAACCTATCCAACTAAATTTTTTATCCAAGTATAAACTACCCCCAATATTACCAATCCATTCCATATCACGAATAAACGCTCCCATCGCATCAATAGCCGACGACAACGTCTTTTTAACCAAGCAAAAGCTCGTTCTACCTTCCAGCGTTGTGGGCTCAATTTGAAGAAATGGGTAACTTCGTTAATTTCTGGCGCCCATCTTCCTTTGATTTTCCGATAGGGAATTAGAGGAAATATTCCCATGTTTAACAAAAACTGACGTAACCAGCCTGCATCATAACCTTTGTCTGCCTCAAGAACAACTACTCGCCCTTTGAGTGACTTTAATGGAAGCTGTGTAAGCAATCTGCTAACTTCCTGTTTTTCATCCCCCTTTGCATCGGTAGTTGTAATGGCTATTGCATTGCCGTTTTTATCGATAAGCAAGTGAAGCAGAACTCCCTTGCCTTTATAACCATAATCAACTTTTTCCCCTCCTCCTGGAGCGGGGGGAAAAAGAACCGTCCACAGCTACTTGAGAAAGATCAACTTTTCCTTCCATTATTGCTATCTGTAATAGCCCACTCATCACCTTATCAAAAACTCCTTCAACACTCCATTGCTTTAACCATTTGTGAGCTGTAGAACGAGGGATAAAAAGAGAGGAATCTGTCGGAAGATCCGCCCAACGACATCCTCTCGTTAAGATAAAGAGTATTGAATTCCAGGTTTTGCGTAGATCACTTCGAGGAGTTCCTCTCTCCAAAGGAAAAGTATGGTCCATAAGACCTTCAATGAGTTGCCATTGTTCATCTGATAAACACTTAAATCCTGCCATGTCATCTCCTAAATTTTTTTAAAAGAATATAGCATTTAACTTTTTAGTTGGATAGATTCATCGGACAACAGAATGCCTCACAGCAAAACTGCGTTATCAATTTTGCGAAGTGAGGGACATTATTTTATAAACCCAAATTGCTAGATTTTAAAAGAGAGACTTTCCGTCGGTTCGGATGAACGTTTTGCTCATCCTTTTCCATATGGGAAGCTTCTTTCTTTCTTCTTTAATCCATTCAAGTGTGGGATATCTTCCTTGGTGCTTCCGATAGGTTGCAAGAGAAATTCCATTAGGTTTCGATCTTGTATAAAGGTGTGGATAAACCGATTTGGGTTTGAAACAGTACCACAAAAGATGGTCGTCTTTTGAATTGTCGAGATGGATAGTAAGCCCGAGGTTTGTTAAATAACGTGCAATTCCAAAAATTGCCCCATTTTCCCTTGCTGCAATTGATGTTTCGGGGGCAATTTCGACGATGAGATGATCTCCTAACTTGAAAAGTTCATTCAGTGAGTCTTTCCATGGATCTAATTCATGGAGCGAATGAAAGGCGAGAATTAGATCAAAATGTTCTCTTCGGTTCAAGTCTTGTAAATCTTTTAGATTAAAATTTTTTTTTAGGTGGATGATTTGATCAGACCCAAGAACTTTGATGTTTTTGGATCCGGCGATGACGCAGGTGGCTGAATAAGTTCTCGAGATTTCATAAGTGAGCTCATTTTCTCCGATTGCAAGAATGGTAATGGGCCGGTCGTAAAGATCTAGAATGGGGCGAATTGCCTCAAATTTATTCGCAAACAGCGAGATAAAGGGGAGTAAAAAAAGACATATAAAACGGCTAAACATTGCTCATACCTCCGAAGCCCCATATTTATCGAAGAAAAGAAGTATTTTTCAAGGTTTTCAGGGAAAATCTCCATTTGTGGTATACTCAAGATAGAGTCCTGTTGATAAGGGTACTTTAGACGCAGATGCTCCTCAACTACAAGCTTTTTTAGGGGATCAAAACGCTGGAGCAAGTAGCAAATAGAGTATTGGAATTTGCACCCTCCAGGGGACGAACCCACCTGCATCATACAGGTTGACTAGCAAGCTCTAAATCCTTATGCCTGCAGGACTCACTTTTTCTTTTTTCCGTTTTTTTTTGCTTGAAAAACCCTAACTTCTTCAATATTGTGACATTTTTTAAGTCATATTTTCGAAGAAGGAGTTGCGATGAAACTTTCAGTTGTTGGTTTAGGAAAACTAGGGTCTCCTCTTGCTGTCTTGCTTGCAACAAAAGGGCATGAAGTCAAGGGAGCAGATTTCAACAACGAAATTGTCAAAAAGCTCAATGCGCGCCAAGCTCCATTTCATGAAGAAGGGTTGCAAGAACTTCTTGAATGTGAAACGCTCAAGTTCGAAGCAACGACAGACTGTGAGCATGCGATCCAAGATACAGATGCGACTTTTATCATTGTTCCAACGCCCAGTGATGAAAAAGGACTTTTTACGAACCGATATATTCTTCAAGCATTAGAGAGCGTTGGAAAAGTCATTCAAAAAAAAGAAGGGTATCATCTGGTAGTGATCACAAGTACAGTAATGCCTGGTTCGACGATGGGTGAAATTCGAGAGACTTTAGAAAAGGCTTCTGCACGCACTCTTGGTAACGAATTAGGGCTTTGTTACAACCCCGAGTTCATTGCTTTGGGCAGTGTTGTGCGAGATATGCTTTATCCTGATATGGTTTTAATTGGCGAATCGGATCAAAAAGCTGGAAATTTTCTGCAGAGCATTTATGAATCATTTTGTGATAATACTCCGCCTATACAGCGGATGAATTGTGTGAATGCAGAGTTGACAAAACTTTCACTCAACACATATGTGACAACTAAGATCTCTTATGCGAACATGTTAGGAGCTGTTTGTGAGGCGCTTCCAGATAGCGATGTCAATGTGGTAACAAGAGCAATTGGCCTTGATAGCCGCATTGGACGAAAATATTTGAAAGCTGCAGTTGCCTTTGGAGGCCCTTGTTTTCCAAGAGATAACGTGGCTTTTCGAGCTATGGCGGAGGATTTAGAAGTTCCTGTTGATTTAGCGAAAGCGACGCAGCAAGTGAACGATTTTCAACCGCAACGACTTCAGGCCTTGATTCAGAAATTGAATCGTGGAAAGAAAATTGGCATTCTTGGGTTATCGTATAAGCCAGGAACATATGTTGTCGAAGAAAGTCCAGGAATCAAAATGGCAAATCAGCTAGTGAAAGAAGGGTATCAAGTTTCTGTTTTTGATCCGATGGCACTTGGAGAAGCCGAAAATATTTTAGATGAGAGGGTTCGACTGACGTCATCGATTGAAGCCTGCTTAAAAGAGTCAAATATTGCGTTAATTATGACGAATTGGCCAGAATTTTCAGAAGGGATCACTCCAAAGCTTGCTGAAGAAACAGCATGTCAATTGATTATCGATTGTTGGAGAACATTAGATCAGAAAAAATTCTCGAAGGATTGCAAAGTGGTTTACTTGGGACAAGGACTTGCATCTGCAGAGAAAAAATTAGATGAACTCGCGACAGTGCATTAAGAGGTTAATATGATGGATAAAGATGATTTAATTCTTGTAACAGGAGCGGGAGGGTTCATTGGAGGCCATCTTATCGCAGACCTTTTGCGCCAAGGGTATAAAAAAATTCGCGCTGTAGACATCAAACCTTTTGGTGAGTGGTATCAGATTTTTGAAGGGGTAGAAAATATTGGAGGTGATTTGCGGAAACTCGAAGCATGTCAAAAATGTTGCCGCGATGTCCGCTACGTTTACAATTTAGCTGCTGATATGGGTGGAATGGGGTTTATCGAGCTTAACAAAGCTGAGTGTATGCTTTCTGTTTTAATCAATACCCACATGTTAATGGCTGCAAAAGAGTATAAAATTGAGCGGTATTTCTTTTCTTCTTCTGCTTGTGTGTACGCAGCAGACAAACAAACAAATACAGATGTTACGGCACTAAAAGAATCAGATGCTTATCCAGCGCAAGCTGAAGATGGCTATGGCTGGGAGAAGCTCTTTAGTGAAAGAATGTGTCGCCATTTCCGTGAAGACTATGGACTAGAAACACGTGTTGCTCGTTTTCATAATGTTTATGGACCTTATGGGACTTATGAAGGAGATCGCCCCAAAGCTCCAGCGGCTCTTTGCCGTAAAATTATTTTGGCGAAGCTATCTGGTCATCATGAAATTGAAATATGGGGAGATGGGGAGCAAACGCGCAGTTTTGCATATATTGACGACTGCATTTATGGAACCCAAACCATCATGAAAAGTGACATCCTTGAGCCCATCAATTTAGGAAGTAGTGAACTCGTTTCGATTAATCGACTTGTTGATATCATTGAAGACATTGCTGAAATTCAGGTAAAACGTAAGTACGATCTTAGCGCGCCGCAGGGGGTCCGAGGAAGAAATAGTGATAATACCTTCATTCAAGAATGCCTTGGTTGGGAACCTTCGATTACATTAAGAGAAGGGCTTGAAAAAACATATCGTTGGATTTACGATCAAATTTTAGCAAACAAAAGTGAGCCAGCATTCATCTAAACAAGAAGTCATTTATGAGTAGTTATCAACATGCAAACACTTTTTCTGAGAAATCGATTGAAAATGTCAAAGATTATTGGAATGCGCGTCCCTGTAATTTAAGACATTCTCAAGCTGAAGTTGGGACAGAAAAATACTTTCAGGAAATTTCAATGCGGAAGTTCTTTGTCGAGCCTCATCTCATTGATTTCGCAAATTTTTCAAGTCTTAAGGGAAAAAAAGTTTTAGAAATTGGATGTGGGCTAGGGGCTTGCGCGATCAATTTTGCAAAAGCAGGGGCAGAAGTGACTGCAATTGATTTGTCACAAAAATCGATTGAAATTGCAAAGAAAAATGCCAAATCAATGGGTGTTGCAGATCAGATAGAATTCATGCAAGGAAATGCCGAAGAATTATCGAAGTTTCTTCCTGAAAAAAAATACGATCTGATTTTTTCGTTTGGGGTGATTCATCACTCACCTCATCCTGACGTCATTGTTGATGAAGCAAAAAAGTATTTAGCTCCTGACGGACAATTTAAAGTGATGGTTTATTATCGCAACTCGTGGAAAGTTTTCTGGATTTTAGCAAAATATGGGAAGTTTCAATTTTGGAAACTTTCTCAACTTATTGCACATTATTCAGAAGCTCAAACTGGATGTCCTGTGACTTATGCTTATAGTAAAAAAAGCGCAAAAAAACTATTCGAATCCAAAGGGTATCAGGTGAAATCTATCGATATCGACCATATTTTCCCTTATCGCATTGCCGATTATGTTCAATACAGGTATGTAAAGGTTTGGTATTTTCGAATTCTTCCGAAATCTGTTTTTCGATTTTTGGAGAAAAAATTCGGATGGCATCTTTGCTTAACTGCTACTGAATCGTGAATGAGTGAATTTTATATAAGTATTGTTGCAGCTTCTCGAAATGATGATCATGGCGGGCGGCTCCTTGAGCGTATGCAGGCATTTATTGATGGGGTCATTGCTCAAAGCAAGCGGCACGGATTACCCGTTGAGCTCATTATCGTGGAGTGGAATCCTCCAGAAGATCGGCCCTATCTCAATGAGGTCTTAAAAGTTCCTGCAGATAAGGGGGGCTCTGAAGTTCGTATGATTCGGGTTTCAAAAAAGCTGCATGATGCACTCGACCACTCTAATAACCTTCCATTATTCCAAATGTATGCCAAAAACATCGGCATTCGGCGTGCAAGAGGCGACTATGTCATTGCAACAAATATCGACATCATTTTCTCAGATGAATTATTTAGTTATTTTAAAAAAAGGAAATTAAAACCTGGTGTGATTTATCGGGTCGATCGTTTAGACATTCCATCAGATCTTCCCGAAGAAGAGCCGTTTGAAAACGTTTTAGAATTTTGTCATGGAAAGTTTTTCCGTATCAACGGAAGATTTGGAACTAAAATTTTAGATGAAAAAACGAAAAAATTCAAACATACCGTATTGAAAAAGTTCTTAAATATATTTGATGACTTTAAGATGCGAATGAAAAAAGTTCCCAAACTGTTTAGGAAACTTAAAAGCAAAAACGTTTCAGATTGGGATCGGTGGAAAACGCTTGTCATCCATGTATTAAAACTCTTTCGAGATACCTTTAGAGAAATTCAAATTCTCCGTCCTTTTCGATTTAGAATAGTTATAAAAAAAATCTTTTTGAAGCGTTCTAAGTTGAATTATTGCTTAATTCCACACTCCAATGGTTGTGGTGATTTTAACTTAATTTCACGTAAGGGATGGGAAGCTTTAAGAGGCTACCCAGAATGGACCATTTTTTCGTGGCATATTGATAGTGTTTTTCTTTACCAAGCAATTTTTAGTGAGTTTAAAGAAAGGAACTTTGGTCAAGCGCGTCCTATTTACCATATCGAACATGGAAAAGGCTCTGGCTATACCCCTGAGGGATTTCAAGCCCTGCTCAACCGTTTAGATGAAAAAAAAATTCCCTATTTAGATATGCCAGCTTTTAAGCAGCACCTTACCGCGATGAAAACTGCGAAGGAATTTTCCAAAACCCTTCTCTATAATAATGAAGATTGGGGTATGCTTCATGAAGACCTTGAAGAGGTTTTCATGTAAAACAGGGGATAATTGTGCTTTCTCTCATCGTATATGGACGCAATGATAATCATGGTTATAACTATCACAAGCGTCTAGCCATCAGTCTCAATTGTCTAGCCGAAATGCTTTCCTTCCCAGGTGATGAAATCATCTTTATCGATTATTGCAGTGCTCAAGACTTTCCCACGATACTTGAAGCAGTCAGTGATACTCTTACAGAAAATGCGAAATCACTGTTAAAAATTTACCGCATCCGTTCTAAAAAAAGGGGAAGCTTATCTGAGGAAGCACTTTGCCGCAATGTAGCGATCAGGCGCGCAAATCCCGAAAATCCATGGATTTTGTCAACCAATGTCGACATGATTTTTCTCCCCATTGACCCGAATAAAACCTTGTCTAGCATTGTGGCAGAGCTTCCCGAAGGGTTTTATGAGTTGCCACGCTTCGAACTTCCTGAAAGCATGTGGGAATCTCATTTTGATCGTTTAAAACCCATAGAAAATCTCACTTTTTTGCGAAACCATGCACAAGAAATGCAACTTCATACGATTGTTCGTCGTCCTGGATTTCTCATCTATGATAATCCAGGAGATTTCCAGTTGATGACACGCGATGCAATATTTAAAATCGATGGTTTTGACGAAGCGATGGACCAAGGGTGGCATTTAGATGCAAATCTTTGTAAAAGAATGTTTCTCTACTATGAAGGAAAGATAGGTCATCTTGAAGACAAGCTTTGGGGTTATCACTGTAACCACACGAGGCAAGAGTCATTTTTTCACAAGCAACTCTCTCCAGAAAATGATTGGAATCGATTTGTAAAAGATATTCAAGCTCCTGATTTGCCCAATCAAAGAGAGTGTTGGGGGCTCAAGGGTTACGACTTAGAAGAGGTCACTCTTCTTAAACCGCGTCAGATCCATGCTTCTAAAGACTGTTCTTTGTTTGAGATTGCGATTGATCAAAGCACATTCAACACATTGACCTATGAGTCAGAAAGGGTTTTTCCTTATCTTGTAGACCATTTTAACCACCTTCCTCGCGAAAGTCGAGTGGGGTATATTGGGCACAATACAGAGCTTTTAACCCTCATTCAAGAGGAAGTTCCATCCGTTTTGACCCTCCAAGAAACAAAATCGCTTGAAGAACTCTACCAAGAATCTGATCTCATTATTTTTGACTTTGGATTTAATCAAAAAAGTATTGCAATCACACCTGAGCACGAACTGTACAAGCAGTTGAAAAATCAGCTTAGAGATGTTGTAGGTGCATTTTTAAAAGTGGTCCGTTTAGAAAAGAAGAAGAACAAAAAAATCAAATTTATGGGAGTTAATGTTCTCTATTCAGACTTTCGAGCATTATTCCACACCCATCTTGCGATGGGAAGAACCTCGTTTCTTTCGGGAATTTCGTTTGGTTATCTCAAGCGAAAGCAGAGAATTTCACGGAGGCCGTCTTTAGGTATTTTGAAAAAGCAATTGAAGTTCTGTTTAGTCTATATAGCCGTTCGCTTTTTTTATCGGTTTACTGATAAAATACGCCATTTGACCTACCAAAGCCGTTTAATGCGGAAGGTGCTTCAACTTAAATGAGCTCGCATGCTATGAGAAGAACATGAGTAGTAAAATCGTTCCAGTTGTGTTAGCAGGCGGGTCGGGAACAAGGCTTTGGCCCCTTTCTCGAAAAAATTACCCGAAACAGTTCTTAAAGCTTATTGGTAACAATTCTCTTTTTCAAGAAACACTGCTCCGCATCAAACAGATCGCAGGAGTGAAAGAGTCGATCATTGTAACGAATGAATCCCATTATTTCATTTGTCAAGATCAGATGAAAGAAGCTGAAATTGAAAACTCCAAGCTCATTTTAGAACCCTGCAGCCGAAACACGGCACCAGCAATTGCATTAGCTGCTTTAGATATTCAAAACACCATCGAACCTGAAGCACTCATGCTCGTTCTTCCTGCTGATCATCTGATCGGCAATTCTGAAGCCTTTGCCAAAACAATCGAAAAGGCGACTTTTATTGCCGCAGCTGGGCACTTTGTGACCTTTGGGATTGTTCCCACATCCCCTAAGACCGGTTATGGGTACATTCAAGCAGGAAAACCCTTGGATGATCTCAGCTTTGAGGTTGAACAGTTCGTTGAAAAACCTGATGAAAAAACAGCAGAAACCTTTCTTCAAGCGCAAAATTACTTTTGGAATAGTGGGATGTTTCTCTTTCGAGCGGGTGGCTATCTAAAAGAGCTAGAAAACACCGCAGAAGACATCTATAAAGCATGCTCTGCAGCGTATGAAGGAAGTCATCAAGATAAAGATTACTTTCGCATCGATCAAGAGCGTTTTGAAATGTGTCCCAGTGATTCAATTGATTATGCGGTGATGGAAAAAACAAAGCGAGCCGCTGTCATCCCTTTAAGATTGCCCTGGAGCGACTTAGGTTGTTGGGCTTCTGTTGCAGATGCAGGGGAGTCAGATGAAAAAAACAATGTGATTAGGGGGAACGTGATCATGAAAGATTGTGAGGGGTGTTTGCTCAGCTCCGAAAACGAGCCCCTTGTTGCGACAATCGGCATTAAAGATCAAATTGTGGTAAGCACTGCCGATGCTGTTTTGGTAGCTGATAAAGCCTACGCTCAAGAAGTCAAAGAAATTGTCAATGGGTTAAAGAAAACAAATCAAGGCCTTGCAACTCATCACAAGCGGGTTCATTGCTCATGGGGTTACTTTGAAAAACTTGTCGAATCTTCTGACTTTCGCATCAAGCTTCTCGTCTTGAATCCGGGTAAGTCTTTAGCTTTACAATCTACTGTAATCACTCTAATCCGAGGTACTCTTGAGGTGCAAGCAGGTGAAGAAACCTATCAACTTCAAGCAAATAGCTCAAAGCAAATTCCATCTAATGCCTTGATTACCAATCCGACTTCTACCCCTATTCAAGTTCTAGAAACCACTCTTTCTCCTGAAGAAAACAAGCTCAGCACAGCGGCTCAAACCCTTGAATCGCTTCTCAAGAAACAAATCGGAGTAGGTTAGTACTCCTGTTCTTAGTTCCACTTTTTGGGCCAAGCCACAAATTTGGCACGGCACATAGGGTTAGCAGGAATGATGTAATGAATCTCACACTCTGAAAAAACAAGCTTCAGCTCTTCTTTAATGTAGTCGACAGAGCATTCATTTTGCTTGTATTTGTCAAAAGGAATATCTCTCCGACCAGGAACTTTGAAATCGTCAATGACGATCACACAGTTGTCATGATGGGTTTTACTGATTTCTATCAATTCTTGACGAAGGGGCCAGTGATTTTCCCAATGTGCGTCTAGGTAAAAGAGAGTGCGTTTTCCTTCAAGCTTAGGAAGAAGGTCAACTAAGACAACATCTGAGCTTCCTAAAAAACACTGAACATTTGGATAGTCTTTGAGTTTGCCAGAAGTAGCGTTGTAAGTTTTTTCAACAATTTCAATGGTATAAACGTCATCAAAAAGAAGAGATAAAAACACTGTTGTGTTTCCCATGAAAGTGCCTGTCTCGATAACAGAGTTTATGGAGTAAGCTTTTTTCAAATAAGTGAGAAAGGTTCCCACTTCAGGAGCACAATTGAAAGCAAGCTGCCCAGTTTTCCAAGTGGTGCTTTCAAAGTCACAACAAGGACGAAGCTCACTAAAATCGACCATGCGGGGCAGGTCATCTTGAGCAGCAAAGACAGATGAACTCGTGAGCGCAAGAAAACAAATCAAACGTTTAAACATGGTAAGCATCCTTATTTTTTGAAAGATTTATACTGCTTAGGAGCTTCCAAAGTCAACGTTTAGATTTTCCCTGGTTCTCTGCTTTGGATGTAATAGCTCGCTGAGTCAGCAACATCTCCTTGCTGAGCAACAGGAAATTGATCTTTAGCGATTTGAACGAGTTTTGAAAGATCAAAGTAAAATCGAGGAGCAGGATCGCTCTTATCATAAATGTAAAGCCGCTCAGCAAACTCCCGAGGTCCGACTTCCATCACACCTGAAGAACGGAGACTTGAGGCAGAGAGAGCTTTTGGCTTTGTTTTCTCGTCATCAAGGTAATAGACGAGTCGATAGCCATCGAGTAGAATGTAATTGAGAGGATCGATCTCGAGCTTATGCCCTACGAGCTTTTCGACATTATATTTAGTCCCACTCACAGGAGAAATCAAGATATGAGGATTGCTTTTTGATTCGAGATGTTGAGTAATTTTTGCAGTGATGTCATTTGCAAAGGAGTCAATTGCCATAAAGCCTGTTGTCAGACGACCTATATTTGGATCGTATCCTTCAAATTTCACAACGTCGATGATATCAATCGGTTCAATGTTACCTCCTGCATAGACTAAAGCTAAATCAAGAGGATACATCGGATTAATTTTTGCTGGTTTCTCTTCCGGCCCAGTTCCCAAATGAGGTTGTCCATAATACATGACTTGATAGTCTTTTCCTTCTTCTTTAAGTCGGGTATTGACGTATGCGAGAGTCTCATTTAAAAGTTTTGCTGCTTCTTTATGGCTGAGATCTTCTCGATTCACAAAGTAAAGGCTATCTACTGCTTCTTCAGCGTTTGAAACTGTTGACATATGGACCTCCTGTGATTTTTGACTAGCTAAATCATAGAGAGGATCAAGAAAAAAAGAAATTCTAAATAATTATTTGACAAGTGGTTGTGCGGTGATTTCCCCCTAAGTGAAGGGAAACATCATTTATGGAGGCTTCTTGAACATTGTAACGAAGACCGAGGGTTTTTTGGATCGCTTCAAAAAAGGACTGCTCAGAAGGGAGAAAGTCATTCATACGGCAGAGGAAACTCTCATGAGACCGACCATCGCGGTACTTGGGGGTTTTTTCAGGATGGAGCAGATAGTCCATATAAGATTGTTTAAAATCCCATAAGAAAGTTGTATGGTGGACAAACCGGTTTTTCTTGATGTACTGAGCATTGCCGCCGCACTTTTTCTCACCAATGACGTAGTCATTTTCGCGCAGATGGAAATTGGGAATATTGAGAGCTTCTTGATAGAATTCTTCAGACCAGCGCAAGATGGGTTCAGGATAGCAAGGGAAGGAATGGATCTCTTTTTGAAAGATAAAAGAAACAAAGAGAGTATCTGAATCGACGATAACAGTTCCCCCTCCACTATAACGTTTGATGAGAGGGATGGGGGAAGAAGTCATTTTGTCATAGTCGATGAGCTTTTCTATTTTACCTGAAATTCCCATCACGATGCGAGGAGGAGAGCCGTGGTTTATGATGCACCAATTTTGGTCAGTTGCGCGCAGGAGGGCTTCTTCGAGCAAGAGTTGCTCGTAAATGTCGTGATTTTGAAGGCGGAGGAGGTGAAGCGTTTCTTTACCCATTGGTGATCGTATCGATGTCCTCAATTTTGACGACTTGAAATTTTTGCCCTTGAAGAGTGTTAGTGCGGAAGATAATCATGGTTCCGCCAGTCATCAGTTTCATGTCGAGAATTTCGCTAATGATTGATCCATTGATAAGCTTTACAGCTAGCTTGGCAGCAGGGCTCATTCTTTTTAGGTACTCGAAGGACTCTTGCAAATCTTTTGCGCGAGTTTCAGGATTGATAATCATCACTTCAGACTGTCCAAAGCGAGACGACTGTGTGGCAGCCACTTGCTGTTCGTATGTCGGTTTTGACATTGCAGGCTTGGTTTGCTTTTGATTTGTATCTTGGAGGTTGAAATAGGTTGTGGGTGAAACAGAGTGGACGGCTTCTTGCGCAGCAAGGAAGCAAGTCGACATCAGAATGGGAATAATTAGAGCTTTTTTCATGATGGTGAACCTCTTTTTGGCAAATGGGCGACAATCGCGTTACCCTTTTTTTTAGCTTCGTTTAAGCAGTTGTTGGCAGCTTGCATGAGACGGTCGAAATTAAATGAGGCGCTTTTTGTTTTAGAGCCCTCTTCATCTAAGGTGACAAGTCCGATTGAAATTGTCAGATTAAATGCGATCTCTCCGGAATGGAAGGTTACCATTTCAAGAGACTCTTGAATGTTTTCTGCAATAAATTGTGCGGCTTTGGAGGAAGTACGAGGTAAGAGAACGAGAAACTTTCCTTTTTTTTGTGAAAATAAGAGATCTTGTCCCCGCATGAGCTTTTGGAGATGGTCTTGAAAGTCGAGTAAAAGTCCGCTACCTGCTTTGGTTCCATGCGCTTTATGAAAATGGTCGTACTGATCAATTTCTATAAGGAGTAAGGCTAAAGCAGTTTCGTCTGCGAGAGCATTGGAAATGAGTTTCACAGCTCGGTCATCCAAAACAACTCTCTCATCCATAGTTGTCGACTGGGAGGGACCAACAGGAAAGCGAGAAGAAAGAGATGACATCTTTTCTTTGGTTTTCTTGATCTCATTTGCCATTTCCATTCGATGAAAAAACTCATCTTGCTCTAGGGGTTCACGTAAAAAGTCGGTAGCCCCAGCTTTCATTAGTCGACGGGTGAACGATTTTTTTAGGTGCGCTGTAATAATCAAAATCGGTGTGTGTTGATGTTCTTTAAGCTTGCGAATTTTCATGCACATGACAGCTAAGTCAATATAGGGAGTATTTTCATCGATCACAATGAAACTCACATAGGTTTTATGCATCGAATCAAAAGCATCGATAGATGAGTTTGAGCAAATAAGAGAGTAGTCTTCCAACTTACTGACAGCTTCTTCAAAAAAGACACGCGTCACTGGAGAATCAGTGATCAGAAGTAAGGTAGGAAGCTTGTTTGGCTTAAATCGAGTCATATTCGCGCATTGTAGCTAAAATTTAT
Organism: Simkania negevensis Z; assembly: GCF_000237205.1. GTDB lineage: Bacteria > Chlamydiota > Chlamydiia > Chlamydiales > Simkaniaceae > Simkania > Simkania negevensis. Next base: position 167,156 of record NC_015713.1, read on the forward strand.
TTTTTAAGCGAAACCATTAGAACGGAAATATCAGCAGGTGAGACGCCAGAAATGCGGGCGGCTTGTCCAAGGTGGTGTGGTTGTTGCTTTTTCAACTTTTCGCGGGCTTCATTGCGGAGTCCAACAACGTGATCGTAGTTAAACGTTTTGGGAATGGTGATAGAGTCAAGAGCTGAAAGTTTTTCAACTTCTTTTTTCTCGCGCTCGATGTAGCCAGCATACTTCAAATCGATTTCAATTGAGGTATTGATTTCTGTGCCATAATCTGTCACCTTTTCTGGAAACATTTCTAGCAGTTTTTGATATGTGAAATCAGGTCGTTTCAAAAGACTTGCTAAGGTCGATGATTTTTCTTGGTGCTGCAAATGCGTGCTACTTAAGTGGATGAGAGCCGAAGCAATCGCCTCCTTTTTCTTTGTAAAGCGGCTGTACTGCTCTTCATCAATCAATCCTAGTTCCCGTCCATACTCTCGCAGTCTTAAGTCGGCGTTGTCTTGCCTCAAAAGGAGGCGGTGTTCAGCACGTGAAGTGAACATCCGATAAGGTTCATCGAGCTTTTTGGTAATGAGATCGTCGATCATGACTCCAATGTACGACTCACTTCGTTTTGGAATAAAGGGGTTCTTTCCCCGGATTTTTTGAACCGCGTTTGCTGCTGCCACAAGTCCTTGGGCGGCGGCTTCTTCATACCCTGTTGTTCCATTCACTTGTCCGGCTAAGTAGAGGCCTTCAATGGTGTGTGTTTCTAGTGTGATGGCGATTTGACCGCTCATGACATAGTCGTATTCAATTGCGTAGGCTGGACGCATGATTTCAGCATTTTCAAGTCCCGGAATCGTGTGAATCATGTTGTATTGGACATCGAAAGGGAGAGAGGAAGAGATTCCATTGGCATAAATTTCATTGGTTTGCAACCCTTCGGGTTCTAAGAAAATTTGATGTCTTTCACGGTGGGGGAAGCGGACAATCTTATCTTCGATTGACGGACAATAACGGGGGCCAATTCCTTGAATCTTGCCTGAAAAAAGGGGAGAGCGGTGCAAGTTATCTTGGATGACTTTTTGCGTTTCTTGGTTCGTATAGGTGATGAAACATGAAACTTGAGGCAGTTTTTTTTCTTGAGGATCGAAGGAAAACGCGACCCCTTCTTCCGGAGGTTGCTCTTCAGTTTTAGAAAAATCAATCGAGCGAGCATTCACTCTTGGTGGCGTCCCAGTCTTCAACCGATCGAGTGTCAAGCCAAGTTCTACGAGGCATTTTGAGAGTCCAATAGATGGTTGATCTCCAGCGCGACCCCCAGAATAATTGGCTTCACCAATATGAAGAAGCCCACGCATAAAGGTTCCAGCAGAAAGAATCACCGCCTTTGCTTCATAGGCAATTCCTTCTTGTGTTGTCACACCACGGATCATCTCTTCTTCGACGATTAATGAGACAATAGTTCCTTGCTTGATTTCTAAGTTAGGGACATTTTCAAGAGTGTGCTTCATCACTGTTTGGTAGGCGAGCTTATCTGCTTGGGCGCGAGGCGACCAAACAGCGGGACCTTTGGAGGCGTTGAGCATGCGGAACTGAATGCCTGTCTGATCAGCGATCTTTCCCATAATACCGCCTAAGGCATCGATTTCGCGTACGATGTGCCCTTTTGCCGTTCCGCCAATAGCAGGGTTACAGCTCATTTTCCCGATCGTATCGAGGTTCATTGTGAGCATAAGGGTAGATGCGCCCATGCGTGCAGAAGTATGAGCTGCCTCACATCCGGCGTGCCCTGCACCAATGACGATAACATCAAATTTTTTTGGGTAGGTCCACATCAAAACTTAGGTGATGAAAGGGATTATCTTTTCTTGTGACGATCGCGACGGCGGCGTTTTTTGCGCTTGTGCTTCGAGATCTTCTGACGTCGTTTCTTTTTTACTGATGACATATTCGACTCAAATTTTTCCAATCACCAATATCATAGAGCTTTCACGGGAAAATGTCTAGGATTCTGTTTTTAAAGCCAAATTATAGAAATTATTTAACAGTTTCTCTATAGGAAAAAGCACAGGAGGTAGCAGATATGCTCGATGGAATGTTGTTATTGTGGTCGGTGTTAACGGTCTTGTCCTTCGCCTTTATTGTTTATGATTTGATTGTCGTAACTCCTGAAGCAGGGGTGATGAAGGTGGGCTGGGCCCTCGTTGTTCTCTATACCGGTCCGATTGGGCTGTTCTTCTACTTCTTGACGTGTCGTGAGCCCATGCCGGGGAGTCACGAAAAATTTATTGATTCTCTCTGGAAGCAGGCGACAGGCTCTGAAGTCCACTGCCTAGCAGGGGATGCAACGGGGATCATCATAGCAGCCATTGTTCTCTATTTTTTTGCTTTACCAAGAGCGTGGGAAGTAGTTTTAGAGTATGCTGCGGGATTTATTTCGGGCTTCTTGATTTTTCAGGCCCTATTCATGCGGAAAATGATGGGTGGAACCTATGTCAAAGCTTTGAAAAGTAGCTTTTATCCCGAGTGGCTTTCGATGAACATGATCATGGCAGGGATGATTCCGGTCATGGTTGTTTGGGGATCGCACGATCCGCTTGCACGCAATCCTGCTAGTTTGCACTTTTGGGGGATGATGTCTCTAGCAACGATTGTTGGGGGATTTGTCGCATTTCCGATCAACCGGTGGCTTGTTGCGAAGGGGTTAAAGCATGGAATGATGACGGTGCGTAAGGGAGAAGAGGGGCATGGCCATATGCATATGCACCATGCTGAAGTCACAGTTTCGCAGCAAGAGATTTATAAAGCACTGTTAATTTCTCTAGTTGGCTTAGCAATTGGAATCGTGATAGCTGTGATTGGCGCTTACATTTAAGACTTAAAACGTTCGTCGAGAGGAGTGGGATGTTTAGGACCAAGTGCAATCATTTTTTGCTTTGCTTTTTCTAAGACATTAAGTGCTTCATCGAGAGGGAACTCCCAATACTTATTGCTGGGGTGGGAGTAAAATTGTATGACCATTTCTTTTTCTTCGTGGGAAATTTCTGCCCAGCAGTCTTTTTTGTAGAATATACATGCTACAAGTTCATCTCTATATGGAACGCTAGCGATAGCTATGTGAAACTTATTCTTTAGGCTACTTTTCACTAGTTTCATCTTCTTCAGCGCATTTTAGTAGTATTTCTTTTGCACTTTGCAAGGCGGTCATTAATTCATCAAGTGGGAAAGCAAGTTTTCTTGTCCAGGGGGTAAAGGGAAGAACTCAATTTCAACATTTTCGTTGCTTTTTTCGTCACTTGCTATTCCAATAAGATGTTCATTAAGTTTAAGATCCACATTCATTCCACTGTGGTCTAAATCGCTAACTCAACTTAATGAAAATTTTTCATTTTTCTCCAATAGATTTCCTCAGCTTCAATTTCAATGTGGCTCACATCGTTAGGTTGACCTTTTGGGGGAGAGTTTTTCCACTCAACAAGTAAGGAAACTTTAGTATCACAAACCTCAAGGTTAAGGATTTCTGCATCAGGATACTTCATTTTCAGATGATCATGGATGGGATCATCGTTAATGAATATTTTTTTTACATTCATTATGCAAAGCTCTCCTTTCATTGTATTTTTCTTAGATAAGATTATCGCTTCTTGTAAAGCTGATGGATCGATTTCCGAACTTTCAAGAATGAGACCAATACAATCTCCGACGTGTTTAATGTCAATTAAACTGCCATCATGAAAGTAAGCTGTATAACTTAGAAAATTCACTTGTCCATTAGATTAATACTTTTTGCGAGTTTCGTCTTCTTCAGCGCATTTTAGTAATATTTCTTTTGCACGTTGCAAGATAATTATCAATTCATCAAGTGGAAGAGACAGTTTATCCTGCCCTGGGGATAAAGGTAATCACTCGATTTCAATATTCTCCTCGCCTCTTTCATAGTTAAGGATTGCAAGCTCTTGCTTGTCGACTGAAACATCAACAACCATACCCTCATATCCAAGTTGCTCGAATGTTCAATTTTAAGTTTTAAAATCTTTCATCGATTGGGATAGGGCTTTTAGGGCCTAATGCAATCATTTTTTCTTTTGCTTTTTCTAAGACATTAAGTGCTTCATCGAGAGGGAACTCCCAATACCTATTGCTGGGGTGGGAGTAAAATTGTATGACCATTTCTTTTACTTCATGGGAAATTTCAATCCATTGAACTCCCTCATAAAAAACTTCGGCCACAAGATTTTCTCTATCGGGGAGGCTAGCTATAGTTATACGAAATTTATTCATTCAATTACCTAAGGTTCTAAAAATCCAATAAATTGACCGCATTTATTAAATCGTGCTCCTCCTATTCCATCAACGAAACCAAAGACATGGTCGGCGTAACGATCAAGGCGGGTTAGGATTGTTTGCGGATGAAAATATCCCCAAGGATTGATGAGCTTATTTTTGTCTCTAGGGATAAATAATTCATGGTTGGATTTGATGTGGTAGGCATAGGATGGGATAGGAGTTAAAAGAAAAGGTGGCAAACAGAGGAGCAAAAGAAAACGAAAAAATTTCATTTTGAACCTGCATTCTTAAACAACAAGAATGCATAATTTAGCAGGAGGCTTTTGCAAAGAAAAGATTTTTCTTAATTTTTAGTTGGGGGAAAAGGCTTCAAAGGCGGTGTCATTTTCTATTTCACTTGAATTGTCATCGGCAGGAGTGTAGTTGCCAAACTGAGCAAACTCTTTTCGGTAAGCAAGTTCAACATTGCCCACTTTGCCGTGACGGTTTTTGCCGACAATCACTTCTGCAAGACCTGGCTTATCATAGGGGTCATAGTACTCTCTTCTTAAAAGGAACATGACAATGTCTGCGTCTTGCTCGATCGAACCCGATTCCCGGAGGTCACTCATCATGGGACGATGGCCTGTCCGTTCTTCGACTTTTCGCGAAAGCTGCGAGCCGCAAAATACAGGTATATTGAGTTCGCGTGCTAAGTTTTTCAACATCCGCGAAATTTCAGAAATTTCATGTTGACGGCTATCTGAATTAAAATAAGAGCCTGAACCTGAAAGAAGTTGCAGGTAGTCGATAACAAGAAATCCAATGTTATACGCTTCTTTCATTCGACGAGCTCGTGCTCGGAGATCCGTGATTTTAAGGCCGGGTTGGTCATCGATGATCATTGTATGATTTTGCATCTTATTCACAGTTTGAACCACGCGTTGGTACTCATGTCCTTCGATGGCGCCCGTGAGAATTTTGCTCGATTCAACTTCTGATTGGGAGCAAATCACACGATGAATAAGTTGTTCGGCGCTCATCTCAAGTGAAAAGATCCCAACTGGGACGTTGTGTTTAAAGCAAACAGTTTCGGCAATATTGAGGGCAAAAGCTGTTTTACCCATTCCAGGACGACCAGCAAAAATGATCAGGTTGGAAGGGGCAAGGCCGTTAATCATCTTATCGAGATCGTGGAATCCTGTTGGAATTCCGGTAAAAGCTACAGCATCTTCTCCCTTTTCGAGGTACTGTTCTTGCCGGTCTTGAAGCTCTTTAAGATAAGGAAGGCCGGACTCGGCTTTCACACCCGAAATGACATCTTTGATGTGCACCCCGGCTTCTCGATTCGATGCTTGGCTAATGGAAAAAAGCTTTGCTTGCGCCTCGTCTAAAAACTCATGAACATCAGAAGGTTCTTCAAGAGCAGATTTTTCAATGTCTTGAGCAGCTCCAATTAAACGTCGCAAAATCGACTTGCTTTGAATGAGCTCAACATATTCCTCAATGTAAGCTGATGTTCCAGCATATTGCGCAAGAGTTGTGAGGTAGGCAACTCCGCCAACATCTTCAAGTTTATCAAGTCGCTTGAGTTCTTCTGCTACGAGATGGATATCTGCAGGTTTATCACTTTTAAAAAGAGTTTTTAAAACATTAAAGATGGCTTGGTGTTCGGTGTAATAAAAATCTTTGCTATCTAGTGCATCTGCTGCCACATTCAGGCTGTTGATTTTGGTTAACATGCAGCCTAGAACCATCATTTCTGATTCTTTTGAATGAGGAGCAATCCTAATTTTAGAAGGTGTTTTACTTTTGTTTTCTGTCATGGACTTTATACGTCAAACAATTTTTGAAGATGTTTGAGTCTACCTTACTACACCCTCTAATTTAGGTGTGAGACTCAATTCTGTAAATTCATTTTTGCCATTGATCGGGGAGAGGAATATACTCAAATAACTTCAAAACCAATTTTTGAAGTTATTTGAGTATAAATCATTTCAAACAATTCCTGAGAGGTGTAATATTGATGTCAATTTAATGAATTATTTTTTTTATGAGCGATAGTTTTAAAATTGATTCTTTTCCTTCTATGTTTAAATGGTTGGAAAGTGCAGTTTCTGACTTCGATGAAGCAGAGCCTGCTTATAATAAGGCTCTTTGCTTTGGAGTCTACGTCACAACGCTTGCTTGCACGCCCCTCACGATTCTTGTGGATTTGTGTATCGGTTCTGTGGAAGCTGTATTTCAAGTCATTCGTCATCAAGATTTTCAGAAGGCAGGAATCGCTTTAAAAAGTAAGTGGGTTGAAGCCCTTTTTCAAGAATCAACTTTTTTTGTCATAGGGATAACGAGTTTGGTAAGCGAACTTGGAAATTGGCAAATGAGTTATCGCGTTACGAAAAGGCTCGTTCAGGATATTTCAGAATACGTTAACCTTGGCACTCCTCAAATTTTCAATCGCATTCGGTACCCAATTCCGCAAGGAGGGCTCCCAATGCCGGAAAGCTGTGTTGAGCTTGCAGATCGACAGAGGTTCGATATTTATAATACGTCGAGAAGTCAGTTTTATAAAGATCTCAACGCTTTCAAGAAAAAATACTCAGAAACCGCTCTTAAAAAAACTCTTGATGAAAGCAGTAATAGAATTCATGGGTTAAACAATATTTTAGAACGGGTTTTGAAGGCAACGACTCCAGTAGATGCGATGGGGCTGAACCTTGATAGTTTAAAAGAATCTGATGTCAGAAGAAGACTAGAAGATATGAAAAATTGTTTTATCTCTTACTTAGACAACCAAGCTGTACAAGAGGGGCTAAAAGTGATGACTTCTGCTCATCAGACACTCTTAGGATACTTAGAGCTGCCTATTCATGTCAGAGCAGAAATCAAACAACCTTAAAAATCGGAAAGAGAGGGATTCGAACCCTCGGTACCCTTGCGGGTACGCGTCCTTAGCAGGGACGTGCCTTCGGCCACTCAGCCATCTTTCCATTAGGGGACAATATTAGACATTTATTTCATTTTCTCGCAAGGCAACACTTAGGGAGGGGGCTTTCAAGTTCCAAAAAAAACTAGCAAATGGCATTATTTATCCCGACTTTATTTAGGGAAGAACCATGCTAGCTAATGTAAATCTACAGAGCCTGGGAACAAAAGCTTTATTTGGAGCTTTATATTATCAATTTGCTCCTCAGTCATTGCATCAGGGAGCATTGGTTGCACAGGTCTCAGGATATGCCATGTCGGCTCTAACAACTACAGCACTGAGCAGTTATCCAAACAAAAATGCCGTTAAGAGAGCGGAATTATTTTCTCCTTTTGTGGTTATTGGTTTCATGACGTTTTTTCAAGAGATCTCTTGGAAAGTGTATCTTCTCTCTGTAGCGATCTTAGCAAGCATTCAATTTGTGATCGATTTTTTCCTTCGAACGATTCATAACGGGAATTTTTTATCTGGCACCGGAAGTAATAGCGAACCTCTTTGGGCTCGTGCGTCAAATGGGTCCGTTTTGTTAAATAAACTTCCTTCTCTTCGTTTTGATGACACATACGTTTTAACTCAAGAAAGTGATGGCAGATTGCATGGAAAACGAGAAGGAACTTCTCAGTTTTCTCTAGATATAGGTACCGCTTTTGTGTACGAAGGTGTTGTTCCAGGTATTGAATTTGAGTGTAACGCTTTAGCTTCTCTTATCAATTCTAGGGCAATTGCGAGGAATACACTCCACACATCTCCGAAAGGGGCTATAAGTTTTCCGAAAGAACTGCGCGCGAGCATCGGACTTCCAGAAAATGCTATTTCTTCTTGCTGGTGTTATCCTGTTTTACTCGATCCAGATCAGGCAGAAGCAACAATTCATGAAATTCGAACAAATCCCAATATTCCAAGTTTTCTAGTTGGCCTTCTCTTATATGGAGGATTTGCGTTTTTTGATGAGTCTGGTCAACTTCTCACAGTTAAAGCTTTCACAGAAAGTGAAACGACGGTGCAGACCCTTCTCACGAAAAACACTGTGAGTGGAACACTTTTACCAGAGCATGTAAGAAAAGAATTTGAAGAGGGCGTTGACTTAGCGAGCGGATTAGGTGAATGGGCAATCTATAAGGGAGGAGTTGCTTGTCAAGCTGCTAGCAAAGTCACAATACCCACTCTTCAAGAGCATTTAACCCATTATACTTTTCTTTCATCTGAGCGTTATGCTTCAACAGAACTTGAAACAATTGCGCCTGCAGGTGCGTTTGTCTTCCGCACAAAAGATGGACGACTGCAAGTGGTTCCTCTTGGAAAGGTAGAGTCCATTTCACATAAATCTGAGCTGAATATAAGTGAAGTAGAGGCTTGCAAACTCCGCTTAGATCTCAAGCAGATTTTGGAAAACCCACGCCCTCTCTTCAGGGCTTTTCAAGAAAATCTTGAAGGACTTTTTTCTTTGGGTTATCAAGAGACAATCCATTTCGATGACGGAGTCTATTCAGCGACAGAAAATGAGATTCTGATTAAGGAGGGAGGAGCCCAGTATACGATCACACTTGATGATGAAGGAAAAATCACGTCTGTTAAAAAGTCAGTTTGGGCAGGCTATTTTAGTCCAAACCAAGAAACAACGTTTGGGGCTACAGAGGTTCCTGAGGAGCTGACTAAAAAGCTCGAACGTTTCTATAAAGAACTGATGAGTCGTTGCTATGACTACAAAGTCTCTAGAGAAGCTTATTACAATACGAGAGGCCGCGTTGAGTTTAGTGTGACAAGTGAAGGTCCTGCATTAGTACCTTATAACTATTTGAGATTGCTCTCCAATGCCATCAGGCAAAACCTGGAGCTGAGTATTCGCATTTTTGATTTGTACCAAAGGCAATTTATCGGGACAGACGCAGACGGTTTAAGTCGAACTTTTATCTGCGCCCTCATGAAGGGAGTCGTTCGTTCTCCTTATTTTTATCTCAAAGGTGCAAACACTTTTTTCCCCTGTAATAATGGAGCTTTGACTGCTACAGATCGAGCATTTTATGATCAGCTAGGAACGGTTTTAGCCCATTGCTTTCAAAGTGGAGGAAAATTTGTGACGGGACATGTTTTTCATGACTCGTTTTTCCCATCATTACAGGCCTTCAATCGACAGGAGCTGGCAAGTGCGATCTTGCCTCCTCTAAGTGATGAAAGAAAGTTAGAGCTTCTTAAAGTATTCATTGGAAATGATAAGACTTATCTCCAACTATTCAAATACTTAGATTCTGATGATCTTTCTCGAGAAGATGAGACATGTCTTGAAGCATTTTTGGAGCCCTATTTGCCAGATGATTCAGAGCCGGACATAAAAATTGTTATACAAGATTGGAAAAACACTTGGAAGTCTGAAGTTCGCAGGAGATTTGTTGAACAAACGGAAAAAATGGGTGAGCATAATATTGCAGCATTACATGCCATTGCGTATCGTTTATTTGCAACCATTCACATGTCTACTGGTCTCTCATTAAGTGATCGGGTACAAGGTGTTGTCAATCCAGAAGTTGTTGCTGCCAGTATCGTGTCGAGCTCATACGATCAAACATTTCTAAAAAAAGTTGGTTGGTTAAAGGATTGGATTCAAACCACAGACCTAGAAAATGTGAAACAGTTCCTCGAGTTCGTAGGTGGAACACGAGGGCTTCCGCCAGGCCAAAATATCTCCGTTCTTCGATCAGACACAAAGACCCGCTATCTAAAAAGCGCGACCTGTTTTTGGAACCTTTACATGACGACCGGAACGGTTGATGAAGTTCAAGTGATGACTGACGATGGGGAAAGAGGGTGGCATAGCACATATGACAAATTTATCCAGAGTCTTACCGATTCGATCAAGGTCAGTGGCTTTCAAAATTGTTAATCTAACACCAAGCCATTCAAGGCATTCCAATAAGACGTTTCATGAGAGCCGTCGCTATTTTGCGTTGTGATAGCATAAACCGGAAGGTAGATTTCATACGTTTGACGGATCGCAAAATCTTCTCCAAATGCAGCTTCTGCAACACGGATGATTTGAGTTTTTGAAAAGTTACGCGTCATCTTCTCTGAATGCTTTGAGTTTTTTGAAATCAGGGGAAAGTTCACTTGTGTGCTGGGAGTAAAAGCCATTTTTGGCGATTCAAGGTGAATGCGGTAAATTCCCTGATGACAGACGATGAGTTTTTTCTTGATGCACCTTTCAATCCAGGCATCGAGCAGTCCACTTTCAAGGTTTAGTGAGTGAAAGAGAGTTTGACGGTCAGCTTTGTTTCCATGCTTTGCAATGGTGCTAATGATTTTCAATTCGTAGGGGTCAGCTCGCATATGAATGCAATCGGCAAATCCATGGGACTTTTCCCAAGTTTGGGTATCGAGGACCATCTCTCCATCCATCAAATCCCAAAGTATCACACCCTCTCCCGTCGACTGATTAGTGCGAGTGAATTTGACTTCCATTAAGAGAAAAGGTTGGTAAAGAAGAGAGTAATCTCCAAACTGTTCACGGCTATCTTTCAGCAGGCTTGAGCGTTCTTTATCCATGATTTGATTGACTGTAAAGCGGGGTTCTAAAGCAGAAAACGCACTTGTTGGCAAATACTGAATCGCCCGATCTTTGATTTCAGGATGTGAATCGGCGACCCAATAGACCCCGTAACCTAAAGAACATAAAAAGATAAGTGTGAATAAGAACTTAAACATTGGTCCTATATGTTATTTATATTCTGGTTTTATTTCCAATCTTTAACACATCCTCGAATTTCTGCCTGAAAAAGAGCATAGGCGAGAAAAGCATCTCGGACAGTTGCTTTTGTTAAATTTCCTCGGATCTTCACTAAGACTGAGCCTCTTAGGAAAAGATCTTTGAGTTCATCCACTGTATAAGCATAGTTTGCAGCAATCACCTCGGAAAAATCTTGAGAATGCTCTCCATTTGCTTTGACTTTTCCTATAAAAAGGGGAATCGGTTGGCTTAAGATTCCTGAGTCAGGAGATATCTCACCCAAATAAAAAAGCTCTAAAGCAGTTGCTCCCGTTTCTTCTTGGAGTTCACGCAGGGCAGCATCTTCAATCGATTCTCCTGCACGGCGCATGCCACGGGGAAGCTCAATTTCCCAACTACGCGTTGCATGCCGGTAGTTTAAATTGACGAGGACTCTTCCATCGGGGAGGATGGGTAGAACCCCCACACCAGGAGGTCTTTCCAGGCCACTTTTCCAGAGAATACGATCATAAGTACCTAATGCCCCTGAGGGGAAGCGAACGGCATCTCGAATCCAATACAGATATTGGTCCTCTTTGACAATCCCGACACGGCTCCACTCTTGCGCAAGTTCGGATGAGACTCCTTGTTTTAGGAGTCGTCCCTCTGCAATGGCTTCTGCATTTTCAATCGCATCTTCTGAAAGGAGAATTTCGATTTCTTGGTTATTTCCTAGAGGTCCTAAAATTTCAGGATAGAAATCAAATAGGGCAAAATAGTCTTTCTCTACTGCATTCAATATGAGAGGAAGAAATAGGAATAGGAATAACCGTTTCACTTTTTTGTAAGCTCCAAAAAGGTGTCAATGTCTGAATCAATTACGTGGAGCCCCATTTCCCAGAAGTCTGGTTTTGTGAGATCTACCTTAAAGTGTTTTTGAGCTAGGGTTTCAACTCTCATTTGTCCGGTATCCTCAAGCAACGCGATATATGAACTTTCGAAATCTTCTTGTTTGGATCCCAGCTCGTAGATACCCAAGCTAAAGAGATAGCCAAAGGTGTAGGGAAAATTGTAAAATGCTGTTTCAGAGAGTTGGAAGTGCATTTTTGCTGCCCAAAAAAGAGGGTGATAAGCGCCCAGGGCATTGCCATAGGCCTCTTTTTGGGCCTCTTCCATTAAGGTGTTGAGCTTCTCAGGGGCAACAAAACCTTTCTTCCGCGCCTCATAAAAACGGGTTTCGAAAAGAAAGCGAGCATAAATGTTCATGAGGTAAGCAACAGAGCGGCTCAAGTGATCATCTAAGATGAAAAGTTGATCTTGTTTTGACTTGGCTTCTTGTATAGCAGCTCTTGTGACAGTGATTTCGGCCATTGTTGACGCTGTTTCTGCTACATTCATCCGAATATCTTGAGCAATCCCAGGGAGAAAACGTGTAACAAAGTTGTGATAGGCGTGCCCTAATTCATGCGCAAGGGTGAAGAGGTTGGTCATGGTCTCAGCATAGGTCATGAAGATGCGACTTTCCTGAGAGACTGGGAAGTTGACACAGAACCCACCGGGGTATTTGTTTTTTCGGTCTTCCGCATCCATCCATTTGCTTTGCAAAACGTCTTTTGCAAACGCTCCCATTTTTGGACTAAAGCGATTGAAGTGCTTGATGATAAAAGCCGCAGCATCTTCGAATGAAATCTTTTGTTTTACTTCACCAAGTGGAGCTTCAAGATCGCACCAATCTAGTTGAGATAGGCCTAGTAAATCTGCTTTACACTTCATATAGGCTTTGAGCTTTTCTCGATGGCGCTCAATCGCGTTCCACATGGCTTGAAGTGATTCTGTTTGCATCCGATTATTTTCTAAAGGCTCTTTTAAAACCTGATTCCATCCCCGTTTTTTATAAATGGCTAGTCGAAAGCCTGCTAAGTGATTCAAGATTTGGGCAAAAAGGGGCATTTTTTCGCGAAACGCTCCATCGATGCTTTCAAACGCCGCCTGTCTTGTTTTTCGGCAGGGATCGGCCATCTCATTTTCAATCTGACTAAACGAGAGTTTTTTTTCATCTAGCGAGAACGTCATATTTCCGATGACAGCATCCCACATCTGGGGCCAGCCGTGAAATCCATCTACTGCAAAATCATTAATAAAAGCTTCTTCTTTTGCTGGGAGTTTCTCTTTAGCGAGACGTCTTTTTTCACTGACGCCAAATGCAATAGGAAGGATCTCATCATCTTGGAGGAGAGAATGAAATGTTTGATCATCAAGAGCAGTTAACCACTCATCGAGAAGGACTGCAGTATTGACAAATTGAGCTCCAAGCCCTGTCACCTGGTCTTGTAAAAAATGGGCCTTAGAGTCGGTCACATCTTGAGCATTTAAACAGGTGATGAAACGGCTCAATTCATGATAATGTTGGGAGAGATCTTGCAGGGTGAAAATTGCTTTTTTGATATCGACTTTGGCTCGGATACCTTTATCAAGTTCTTCAAGCTGTAAGCGCAACGTTTCAAGTACTTGCTGGGGAGATCGACCTTTTAAAAAGCAATCTAAGTCCCATTTTTGAGATAATTTCATCCTTGTCATCCTCTCGTTCCTAAGGCTATAGTATAAGGAAGAGTTTTGCAGCAGGCAAGGAAAAGAATGGCAAACACGATTCATGTTTTATCTGAAGAGACCATCAATCTCATTGCAGCGGGCGAAGTCATTGAGAACCCAGCAAGTGTTGTAAAAGAACTCCTGGAGAATGCTGTGGATGCCGAGGCGACTCGCGTCACTGTGGAAATTCAAGGAGGAGGATTCAAGCTTCTGTCAGTCAGTGACAATGGAAAAGGGATGAGTCGCGACGATCTCCTCCTTTGCATAGAGCGGCATGCGACTTCTAAAATTCGGATTGCTGACGATTTGACTTCAATTTTTTCTATGGGGTTTCGTGGAGAAGCCCTTGCTTCGATTGCCGCGATTTCTAAAATGCGTATCACTTCCTGTAGAAAAGACGATGCCAATAAACTGTATGCTGAAGGTGGGAAAATCCAGTCACTTGAGCCTGCGACCCGAAATCCTGGAACAACTGTAGCTGTTCACGCTCTCTTTTATAACGTTCCGGCGCGACGAAAATTTCAAAAGTCAGCTCAAAGTTGCCAAAATTCCATTGTCAAAATGTTGACAAAGCTAGCCCTTGCTCACCCATTTCTAGAAGTTAAATGTATTGCTGATGGAAAAGAGGTTTTTTCCTCGTTTATGAAACGATCAAAAGAAAAAGAAGTGGTCACTCACGATGTGATTGAAAAAGTTTTAGGAGCTGAATTTTTAGAAGGAACGTCAGAAGTTCATCATCAGGAACATGGATGTTTTTTGCATGGGTTTATTGGCTCACCTCATGGATGTCGAAAAAGCAAAGCTGGTCAATATCTCTTTGTCAATGGCCGCGCCATTCAATCGGCAGAAATTTCACGCGCCATTTACGAGGGATATGGAACTCGTCTTCCCTTAAATGAACACCCAACATTTGTTCTCCACTTGACATTGCCATCTCAGTGGATCGACGTCAACGTTCACCCTCAAAAAACTGAAATTCGGTTGCATGAATCAAGTGAAATAGAGCATGTAGTTCGCAAAGGGGTGTTTGAAGCGTTACAAAGAGAGCTAAGCTCAAATCCCACAAATCACCCAAAATTTGAGACAAGTTTCGCGTGGGAAGGTCCTCTCGAAACTACGTTGATGTTCCGTGAGGAAAAGGAAGAAATGCTTCCCCCTCAACTGCCAACGCAGCATCTACCGATCATCGGTCTATACTCCCATTATTTACTTCTCGATGCAGCGGGCATCGACCTTTCCATTGGAGGCTCTGATGGGATTATCCTTGTCGACTTACAAGCTGCAAAAGCGCAAATCACTTTTGAGTCCATCTTAAATCGTTTTGAGCAAACAGGAGAAATGCAAACACTTCTTTTCCCTATCACTTTTGAGTGTGCTATACACGAAAAAGGACTGATTGAAAGTCACCTCCCAATTCTTCAGAAATTGGGAATTGCCATTCGTTTATTTGGAGAAAACACCTTTGTTGTTGATGCCTTAGATCCTCATCTAGAAGAAATGGAGATTAAAAAACTCGTTGATGAGCTTGTCGAAATCTTGCACCAATTTGGCGATGATGAGCACTTAGCCAAGAAGCAGCAAAAAAAACTTGCGCTTACCATCCTCCGTTATGCAAGATCGGAAAGAGAGGGTGTAACTTTGGAGCAAGCGCGGGCGATTGCAAAACAACTCTTTTCGCTACCTTCCCCATTTTATGGTCCAACAGGTAAACCGACTTGCATTTATATGAGTCAAGATGAAATCGAAAACCATTTTCGTTAGAAGACAAAAAACATTAAAAGCCCATCTTTCCAAATGGGGAGTCGATTGTTATTTGTGCGACGATCCAACAGATATTTTTTATCTTACAGGGATGCAACTTTCACAAGGGAGACTTCTGCTCCATTCTCGATCAGCTACCCTTTTTGTCGATGGTAGATATTACGAAGAAGCCAAAATAAAAGCGTGCTGCACTGTCAAAAAAATGGAGGAAAAAGAGGTGCTCAGCTTGCTTTCTTCGTCAACTTGGAAAGACGTGCGTACTGTAGGCTTTGACACAAACACATCTTACATTCGAGTGGACAAGTTTAAAAAACAGCTTCAAGCCTTGCGAAAAGCGCGCCGGTTACAAACACCTTATCAGATGAAGGGATTAGCCAAACCAGTCCAATCTTTGCGCGCAATCAAAGATACAAATGAACTTGTTCTGATCGAAAAAAGTGCTCAGCTTTTGTGGAAGGGATTTTTACATGCAAAAAAACAGTTAAAAGTAGGAGTTGAAGAAAGAGAAATAGCATTAGAGTTTGAATTTTATTGCCGCAAATTGGGCGCAGAAGAGCTGTCTTTTACTCCAATTGTTGCGTTTGGAGCGGGTTCGGCACTTCCCCATTATCATACGGGAAAGAGAAAGCTCAAAATGGGGGATATTGTCTTAATGGATCTAGGAGTCCGTCTTAGTGGGTATGCAAGTGATATGACACGGACATTCTTTTTTGGAGAAGGCTCAAAAGAGCTTAAACACCTCTTTCAAGTTGTCGAAGAGGCGAAGCAAGCAGCACTTGATCTTTGCCAACCTGGTGTGGCTTTGACCAAGATCGATAAAGCAGCGCGCAAAGTGATGCGAAAAGCCCACCTTGAAAAGCACTTTCTTCATAGTTTAGGACATGGTATAGGGTTGGAAGTGCATGAATCACCAAATTTTCGCACCGATGATATCGAGCTTGCTCCGGGAATGGTGATCACAATTGAACCTGGCCTCTACTTGCCGGGAAAGGGAGGCGTTCGGTTAGAAGATATGGTGGTGATTACAAAAACAGGGCACAGGAACCTATTTAGATGAAGTTACGCTATCGCCTTTTTATATGGGTTGGAAGCCTCTTTTTTCTTGCATTCGCAGCGTCTTTCTACGTCGAACAACAAGTGACCCGAACAAACCTTCTCAAAACAAGAGAAAGTCTGTTGCAAGAGCTCTACAAGGCCAATGAGCAAAAAAGGAAATCGATCGAATCGTATGTTTCCGATATGCTCTGGAAGCTTCAAGCGCGGATCGATTCAGTGCTTCAAGGTGTTGCTAGTTACAAACTGGTGCAAAAAGGATTTGCGCCTACTCCAGACAACCTAGCTGATGGAACATGGCTCGATGCTGCTTCTCTAATGATCACCAACCAATGGCTTGGATTTGTCCAGAACATTTCAGACAATACGACGATGTCAGACATCGTTGTTCACTCTGATGAACTAAGAAATACATTGCATTTTCCCCTTCAAGACAATATTCACCTGGTGGCAATGCAAGATATCAATCTTCCAGGTAAATGGAAAGGACCCTTTATTGGAATTGGGTTTGATTTAAATACGTTTTCACAGCAAATAAGCAAAGACAATCTCAAAGAAGCAGATGAAAGCTACTTCGTGTATTTTACCCCCGAAGTCTTATTAAGAATGGATGTGAACAATAAAACGTTTCCCAACATCGGACTCTCGGTTAACTTACTCGAGCCTTTTCTGAAGTGGATTGAAATTCCTTACCGTTCGTTTTTTCTTGAAGACTTTGTGAAAAGTATCCAACAAACTCAAGCTTTATTACGCGAAAAATCTGACATCCTTCCTGAAGATGAAAAGTGGGAGGAGATGCTTCAGCAAAAATTGGCAATGCATCCCAACATAAGTGGTGGCGACTTTGACTGTTTTTCCTACATCCATAAAAATACCGATGCACCACTTTCTAAAGACGAATTCAGAAGCAAAGATGAGATTTTACAGTACGTCAAAAATTACATTCAGCATTATAACAAGGTTGGACTCATTTGGGGAGTTTCAGCTCTAACGGACACGAAACTTTTTGGACACGATCCGCTTAGTCCTGATGCTCCTTTTGGGATGGGAATGTTAGACTTGGAGACATTTTGTGGGAAAGGACTTCAAAGTGATCAAGTGTTTAGCTCTAAAATTCAATACGACGTTAAAAAAGAGACAGAGGCTTTAAAAATGCCAGTCGATTTTATTCTGCCCCACCTCGATGTTATTACACCAACAGACTTTCACCACGTCTTTTTTGGAAATACTTTGAAATTGAATGATTCGAAGACAGGAAAAACCAGCTATTTGACTTTAGGAGCTCATGGAGGACCTATCTTATCTGCACTTGCAAGAGCAACACATCAAACCTCTATGTTTGTTTCAGATGGAAGAATTATTGCGGTCTCAAACCCTAAAGGAGAAGAAGCTCCTCAAAACTCTTCCTGGTTTGAGGCGCCTGTTGAAAAACTGATGGGGCAAACTTCTGGGGTGGTTACGTTTGGAGGAAAAGAGTATTTCTTCCTTCATATTTCTCCTTACCATGAAGCAGATCTTCACTTTTTTATTTTCAATCTTAAATCGATAGAGTTTCAATTTATTGATTCTATCAATGAAGGAACCGAAGATCTTATTGAAAAACTTTCGATGCAAATGCGGATTGCATCAATCATTGCACTTGTCATCGTTTTATTTTTTCTCAATAACATCGCAAAACGGGTTACTAAACCGATTGCTCATCTAGCTGAAGTGACCCAGACAGTTGCTGAGGGAAAGCTACATGAAATTGAAATTCCAAAAGAAACCGAGAAAAAGGGGGCCGATGAAGTCTATACCCTTTATCACGCTTTTTTTGAGATGGTTAAAGGATTGCGTGAAAAAGAAAAAGTTCGCGGAGTCTTAAACAAAGTCGTTTCAAAAGAAATTGCAGAAGAGACTCTGAAAGGAAACGTTCAACTGGGAGGCGAAGAAAAACGGGTTACAGTCTTCTTTGCTGACATTCGCAATTTTACAGCAATCACTGAACGGATGAATCCAAAAGATGTCATTCTTCTTATCAACAGCTGTATGACTCGCATTTCTGACAAGATTGATCAATATGGCGGGGTGATTGATAAGTATGTAGGAGATGAAGTGATGGCCCTTTTTGGCGCTCCGATTGAGAAAAAAGATAGTGCGCTCAACGCGATCAAATGCGCTGTTGATGTGATAGAATCCTTTGCTACTTGGAATAAAACAAGTATAGTTCCTATTGAATTGGGGATCGGGATTCACACTGGAACGGTTGTTGCTGGAAACATGGGCGCCGAAAATCGACTCAACTACACCGTACTTGGCGCCAACGTCAACCTAGCTGCCCGTCTTTGTGATCGGGCTGCGCCCAGACAAATTTTGATCAGTAGTGCCACACTCGATGAAGAAGACGTGAAGGCCAACATCAATTATGCATCATTAGAACCCATCGAACTTAAAGGCTTTACAGAACCTGTGCCGGTATTTTCCGTCACAAATTATAAACGATGATAAAAGACTTATTACTCATTGCATGTGGTGGGGGAGTGGGAGCAGTTTTTCGGTTCCTCTTATCAAGAGGAGTTCAGTCTCTTTTTGGCTTTACTTTTCCTTATGGAACACTTCTCGTGAATCTCATTGGAGCATTTCTGATTGGTCTCCTTTCAGTTCTACTCATCGAACGAGGAGGAAATCTTGCGCAAGAACTTCGTGCTCTACTTTTGATTGGACTCTTAGGTGGCTTTACAACTTTCTCGAGCTTTTCCTATGAAACACTCGAACTTTGGGAAAGTAGAGAGCTCTTAAAAGCTGCGCTTTACATTCTCGTTTCTGTGGCTTTTTGCCTGATTGCCACCTGGTGTGGATTAACAATAGGAAGAAAAATATGAACCGACCCCCTGTTCGAGCATTTTTTTCATTCCAGCCTCTTAAACTGAGTTTTGAGTTTCTTTCTCGCATTCTCAGGGATTTTTCTTATCCGTCCGAGTCTTTTTGTTTCGAAAAGGACCTTTTGACCTTTCCCGTCGCCAACAATGCTGAGAATTTAAGAGAACTCTCTTTAGAACATAAACTTAGAACTCAGATTCAGGCTCATCTTTTGACGCTATCCACTGAACCCATGTTTATGGACAATGCTCAAAATTCAAAAAACCTCAAAAACTTTAACTCGGAAGTAGGTTAATGACGAACATCTTAATCACACGCATTTACATGACAGAATCAGAGCACCATTTAGACGCGGTCTTAAAGGTGCTTCATGATGATATTAAAATGGCTCATGTCACTGTCTTCAGGGGAATTGAAGGGTTTGAAAAAGGGGGTAAAATCCAAGCGTCTAAATTTTTAAGCCTTTCCTTAAGCCTCCCTCTAGTTGTAGAATTTTTCGATGTTCCAGATCGTGTAAAGGAAGCTATTGAAATCCTTAAAGAAACAATTGAAAAAGGACATATAGTTACACTTAATGGCGATTTAAAATAAATAGTCGTATTTAATTAAATTAAATATGACTATATAATATCGTCGTTTTAAGGTGTAATATATGTTAGTTCCGCCAGTTCATTCTACAGAAATTCCTTCACTCTATGAGTGGGCCCAAACGAATCGTGAAAAATTAATCCAACAAGTTGCCCTTCCAGCAATTCGAGATGTTTGTTTAGGAGTTACTTTTTGTGCAGTGACAAGTTTTTTTGTGACGACAACTCCAGGGCTCATCACTCTTGCAGTTCTTCCAGTTGCTGTTACAGTCACTAACATCTATTTCAGAACAGTGCTTCTTTATTCCCAGGATTTTAAACTTGACATGTCCGATATATGGGGTTACGTCGCATATGGGCCATTACTTTCCTTTTCCCTTCTAGACCTAGCAACAAGGCAAGTCCTAATTCATGAAGGAGGACACTATCTCGCGCTCAAACTTTTTTATGAAAAAGTTCAACCCACGATTGAAGTTTATCCATTAATTGGGGGTATCACGAGACGGTCAAGTCCTAGTCATTTGAGTGATTGGGGTAAACGTTTGGGACGTGAAAATGTTGAAGCAGCAGTTGCAGCAGCAGGGGTAGTTGCAACCCAACTGATGAATGTTCCCACTTTGGTTGTCGGACATTATTTAGGAGGACAAATAGGTTCCTATCTTGAAGCTTCAGCATATATTAGCGCTTTAGGGGACGCTACTTATGCTTTATCAGCTTTATTTTTAAAGCCAAGCTCGAGTTCTGATTTTGTTCGACTCAATAAGTATGGGATTCATCCGTTTATCTCGGCCGCTACTACTTTGTTGATTCCTTTAGCTGTTAAGAGTGCGCTTTTATACCTCGATAAGTTGCGAAAAAATTCGACCTCAGAAAGTGTTTGAGTATATTGTCGAACTGCAAGCATCTCAATTTCTTTAATCTACAAATTAATTTTACCATGAAAATCACAGAGAGAGGTAAAAAAATTATCTCTGTCTTCTCTCTGATTTCAGTGGTACAAAATACCTTGCAAAAGTTCTTTCTGTGCAAGTTGCATAAATTTTATGCAATAATAAAAGCCTAAAATTTTTTATCATTTCTAGATGGAACATATAAGGATTTCGAAATGAAAGATTTTTTATTTAGGAAGAATCTTACTGTTAAAAAATTTGCAGGAGATTTAGGAATTTCTCCCTCCTATTTGTACCAACTCCTTCGGGGAGAACGAAAGCCCTCGTTGCAACTCGCACATAAAATAGAAAAGTATACCAAGGGTGAAGTGACAGTAAAAAAATTGCTTGATCATATCTTGCATAAGAAAAACAATTTCTATAAAGAATTAGATATCCAACAAGAATTGGAAGTTCATGAAAGGCGCCTGCTCGAGCTTGAAGCTTTTGATGAGAGCCTTAAAAAACGGTATGAGTCATTAGAGAGGCGACTTTTGAGATTAGAAAAGGAGAGAGAGTTATGAAGAAGATCACTTTGGCCTTACTCCTAACTTTTGCGAGCTTTGCAAGCTTGCATGCTTTGACAACCACGAAAGAGAAATGGTCCTGCTCTGTGTGCATGCGTGTGAATCAAGATAGTAAGTCGAGCTGCGAATATTGCGGACATTCAAGATGATGAGCTAGAGGGAGTCATCACGATTTCCTGAAGTATTTTTTTTCGGAGAAATGGTGCTCAATCGCAATTAATTTCCCCCTTTGGTACCATCTGAGGAATGAGTTACACCAAGAAAATTCTTACGCTTTTATTCCTTTTAATCGTTGCCAGTTTTTTGTGTTTTTACCCTGCAAAAAAAGGGGGATTTGAAGACTGGACCCTTTTTCTTGTAGTTTTTATTGTCACTTTTTTAGGAGTGTTTCTCTTTTTTCAGGCGACTTGGACATCCATTCAGCCGAAACGAAAACGGAGAAGAAAAGAGCATCAGTATCTCTTTGAAGCTCTCCCTCTAGGAGTGATTCTCATTAGCGAAAAGGGGCGGATTCTCTACTTCAACCAAAAAGCGCAACGGTATCTTAAGCTTGCGAAATCAAAGCTTGTAGGGCAAGAACTTCAAGATTTGAAACACTCCTCACTGCTCAAAAAGTGTCACCGGTTGTTTTTACGGTGTAAAGAAACGGGCCATGAGCAATCGTTTTCTTTTTGTGTCGAAGAAATAGATCAAAAGTCATTGAATCTCGTTGTCAAACCGCTCTCTGAAATTGGGCGATTTTTAATTTTATTAGCAGATAACTCAGGGCAGTATCAAAAGCATCAACTTGGAAAAGACTTTGTTGCCAATGCATCTCATGAACTCAGGACACCGATCACCATCATTAAAGGGTTTGCAGAAACCCTGAGTGAAATGCCTGAAGTGTCTGAGGCAATGTTTCAAGATTTTACAGAAAAAATTGTTCGCAACTGTCAACGGATGGATCAACTTGTTAAAAACCTTCTTACGCTGACAGATCTCGATTATTTGCCACAAGCAAGACTGCAAGAATGTGATCTCGTAGCACTTGTCGATAACTGTATCTATACACTTCTTGCAGTTCATCCTGATATCAACATCCAAGCACTTCAAAATAAAGAAATCATTTCCATTCCAGCTGATCCTGATCTTTTAGAGCTTGCTTTGATGAATTTGCTTGAGAATGGAGTGAAATATTCAACAGGACCTGCCGATCTCACCATTACGATTGAGGATCGGCCTGATGAAGTGCGGCTCACTGTTGCTGATAAGGGAATGGGAATTCCTGAAGAAGATATCTCGCGCATCTTTGAGAGGTTTTACACAGTGAATAAGTCCCATTCACGCCGTCTTGGGGGGGCAGGGCTTGGACTTTCGATTGTTAAAACCATTATAAACAAACATGAAGGTAGCATAGAGGTATCATCAAAACTGGGAAAAGGAACAGAGTTTCTGATGACCTTTCGTAAGGCTTTGCAAACAGTGATGGATTACTCGGGACTAGACTCTTCGACGACTTGAGCCGATATAAAAGTTTTGAGATCGACAGACTGTTTAGAAAATTTACCCTTCACGTGATACTTTCCATCAAATATCCGTTCCAACCGCTTGTCAAACTGATCACCTAAAAGAGTTTTCAGCTCTTCAATCTGGAGTGCGTAGTTCTTCACGTTGCTAGCTTCTTTCCTTGGATGTCCATCTGGCCATTCTGCGCGCATGATTTTCTCAGTCGCTTCCACACCTAAAAAAACCGTGAGTAATTTGGGATTTGCAAAGTGGAAGTTGATCGGTTTGGTGTGTCTTTTACTAAAGGTGATACACCTTTCAAGTGGAAGGTACCCTTTTCCGCGAATGGGATCAAAACTATTTGTTCCACGAATGAGTTTGGGGTAAAATTCTTTTAGAGGACCTTCCGGAACAAGCTTGTCAAATGGAAGAAAATGTTGAGTTTCTTTCAGCGCTTTTTTTTGCGCTGCCACAAAAAAATCGAGTAGTTCGCTCGCCCAATGAGGATTTTTTAATTCTTGAACAAAAGAAGCTTCTTGGTAAACCTCTTCGAGATATTGAATTGCTTTTTCCCTGAGCCATTCATTATCGAGATTTTTTTCAGTCAGAAAAGCTAAATTGAGGGCGCCATGTTTGGACCCCATGCGTGTTAAACGAAAGTAAGGTTTTTCTTCTGGAGTCTGATCACTTGAGTTAGATAAAGTTTGATTTGAAGTTCTTCGCCCCTCTCCAGACTCTTTGAGTTGATCGTAGATGTGCTCTTCGACTTCGTTATAAGCTTGACGTAGTGCCCGAATCCTCCCTTGATAGGCCAATCCCTCTGTTTTATCTGTGGCCTGACTCGCGACAAAAGAAATCGAGATCGCGCCAAAGATGAGAAGAAAAGTGATCACAAGAGGAAGGATATTCATAAACTCGGGTACTCTAAGCGATTTTTCGCGTTTAGGCGAAAGTAAAAGGCATCTTCTTTATCATCGGAAAAACTCACATTTAAAACAAAAAAGAGTGGAAGGTCCCCCTTTTCCCAGCTCGAAGTTATATCGAATTTTCCTTCCGTGACGCTTGTGAAGTCAAACCGCGCATTTTTGAGCCCTTCAAGAAGGATCTCTTCGCGAGAAGCATCCTTTTTCCCAAAAGTTTTAAAACGGAGTATGCCCTTGTCGCACCAAAGATGACCAGTCACTTCTCCTCGAAAGTTTTCGTCATCATCATATCCATTATCAAACTTAAGCTGTAGCTCGAATGGTCCATCTTTTTCCTGATGGGTTTTGAAGTGGTGTGGTGTCTTGGAAAACAAGGTGGCAAGCCGCTCTTGAACGTGGGCTTTTGCAAAGACATAGGACTTTTCGATTTCGATTTGCTTTTTCATCCGCATGGTTTCTCGAAAATGAGGAAACATGACAGCAAGCAGTAAGCTGACGATTCCAAGGGCGATCATGATTTCAATCAGGGTAAAGGGCCGTTTCTTCATGACTCAATATGATACTCTGCTCTATTATTTTTTGCCTTATGAGCATTTTCTTTAATGCAGATCATTATTAGAAAATTCAGCTTTGATGTCTTCTACTGATGCAGAACTGACGCATCAAAATTCTCCTAATAAACACTTTCTTCGAAAAGCTGGTGAATAAGCGGCTTGTTGCAAATTGGGATTGCAGAGGACTGTGTTGAAAAAATCAGAAGAGAAGTCTTGATAAAAATTTCTTAAAAAAGAGAAGCTCCTTATGGTTTAAGTCACTAAACATAAAGGAGCTTCAGATGCGTAAACGCAATTGGCACAAGTATAATCGAGACTTAGTAAAAAGAGGAAGTATAACTTTTTTCATCGATCCAAATGCGTTAACTGAAAAGCCAGAGGAAAACAAACGAGGTCGACCTCGTTTGTTTTCCCTTCCACTCATCTATCTCCTTCTTGTCTTAAAGATACAATATCGCCTTACCTATAGAACTCTCGAGGGTTTTGCCAAATCGATCCTTCCACATATAGAACCTGATATTTTTCTTCCGACCTACTCTCTGATCTGCAAAAGAGCTTCCCACATGGAAGCTCTTTTGCCCAAGCTCTCTTCTAGAAGACCTAAAGTGGTGCTGTTAGATACTACAGGGATCAAAGTCTATGGGGAGGGAGAATGGAAAGTGAAAATGCATGGAGCCTCAAAGAGGAGAAAATGGGTTAAATTGCACATCGCTATTGATGAAAACACTCAAGAAATTATCCACTTTGAAATCACAAAAGGGCATGAAGCTGACTGCAAAATAGGCCCGAAAATCATAGAGAAGCTCCCTAAACCCGTTGAGACCGTCATAGCAGATGGAGGATACGACACAAAAAGATGCAGGGAGGCCATCAATCAAATAGGAGCGAAAGACCTTATTCCGCCTAGAAAAAACAGCCTATTATCTCCTTTTATGACAAGAAGGAACAACGCCTTACGCGAAATAAAAGGACTGGGAGGAGATCAGCTAGCGCGAGAAATCTGGGGAAAACTGACAAGATACTCAAGAAGGGCATTAGCAGAGACAAGCTTCTCAAGATTAAAGCGACTGTATGGGGAAAGGTTTTTCTCAAAGAAAATAGAAACTCAAAAAATCGAAGGTCATATTAAATGCAAAATGCTGAATCAAATGCTTCTGATAACTTAATACGATTGATGATGAGGGGGGGGGAGTCTACGAAAATTGATTTTTTCAACACAGTCATTGCAGAGGGAAAAATCGACCTTTCACAGCTAGCTATAGACGGCTCTTTTTCCCCCAGCACCTGGTGGGGGGAAAGAAGTTGAGTATGGATATAAAGGGAAAGGCTCTTTATTACACTTGGTTGTAGAAAAAAGGGGGAGGCCTCTATGGATAACAACGACGGGTGCAAATGGAAATAAAAGAGAACAAGCGTTGGTTATATTAGATTGCAACGTGTTCAGTGTAAAAACAATGAAATGTTAGTGGCTTGTGAAGCAGACAAAGGCTATGACTGCGATGGTACCAGACAAGAAATGTTGAATCGAGGTTACCTGCCAATTATTGGATATCGAAAAAATCGGAAAGAAAGAGTGGAAATAAGAGAAATTTACGAATTTTTCAACCTTGAAAAATGCAGGTGGGTTGTTGAGAGATGCTTTTCCTGTCTGAAACGAAAAAGCAGAAGGATATTAATGAGATGGGATCGCATTCCAAGCATATGGGAATCATTTGCTAAACTCTTGCTCATTTTTTTTGGATCGAAAATTTATTAGGATAAGTTCAAGCCTTAACTTTAAAAAAAGAATTACTATATTTAAGCGATTGACAACAGGAAAAGCCTTCTTTATAATTCATTCCAATTCCATTAATAAGGAGTTTTTATCATGGCAAATCTAGTAGATGGTTATGGTGACAAATCAGCGCTATTTCGGATGACTGACACCCCAAAAGATGAAGAAGTGACAGACTTAACCCTGGTGCAAGAACAAGTTCGGCATATCCTGGCTAAGCCTCCTTCAATGACTGCTCAGGAGCTTGTTAAGCAAGCTTTTCGCTACACCTCCGATCCGATTGTTTCGGATGCTCTAAAAAACACATCCCCAAAAAATTAAGTCTTTAAAAGCCAGTGAGTTGAAAAGCATCAATCACTGGCTTTTACTCCTTACAAACGTTTCTGTTAAGTTTTTATTATAAAATATGTATAATAATTATATGAATATAATTAAAAAAATCACGATTTGTTTAATAAAGGTTGAATATTAATAAATGAGTTCTGATATTACTCAAACTAAGCAGTTTAAGTCTTTCGTCGCATTTAATGCAGAGGAAACAAACATAGCCGAATCTGATAGTGCTGAAAAGACAAGGGCGAATATTTCTCAAATGGCGCAGAAAGTTATTGATTATCTAGGAGATACGACAAAAAAGTCTCTGGATAACATTCCTGAGTTTATCGCCAAGCTCAGTACAATCAACGACCAGTTTTCTGAGCATGGAGATGGAACACCTTTTGCTACGTCCTTGACGGCGCTCAATCTTTTACTGAGTCTCAGAACGCATCTCTCAGACGGCAACCAAAAAATTTTAGAACATTCTTTCTTTAAGCAGTTAGATGAACTTCTAAATCAAGATGATATTGAAGATAAACTATCTGTTGCAAGAAATCTTTATCAGTTTCAGCAAAGCTGTTTAATTCCAGCGATACAGGGAGCAAACTCACAATCTGAACTTAAAGCTCTACAGCCTGTTTTGAGAAACTGCTTTCTGTTAGTGGAAAAGGTCTCATCTGTCGATCCAAAAGGAAAACTAGCAGACCTCAAGGAGGCTGTTTGTCAGAATTATAACTACAAATCAGTCACTCTTGACCGAAGATATGGCACATTGATTGCCTATGAAAAAGGAAGAGCTGGAAATCTAGAAGATCCCGAAAGAAGAACGTTACTTGTCAAAAGCCTCACCGAATTGATTGGAAACTTTACAAACGGAAACATCACAGAAATGGTCTCTAAATCTGATAAAGCAGCTCTCTACGACGCCATTTTGACCATTCAAGACGAACTTGAAGAGCATGGAGAAGCTGCCAGACTTGAGCCAGTGAGAAGCCAGCTTGCAGAAGCAGTTGGTGCTATTGACAGCATCAGAAGTGGGTTCCCAATTGAACTCCGCGAACTTGCAGCAAGTGAGCCTGAAGGAGCACGCAAACCGATTTTAGAAAAGTTAGTCGCATTTGAAAAAGATGTTTTAACTCCAGCCCTAGCAAATGTCTCGACAATAGAAGAGCTTTTAGCTTTAGAGCCACTTGTAGACCAATGTATCGCTCTCAAACCAAAAGTGGAAGAGCTTGATGCAGACAAGGAATTAGATGCCTCTCACAGTGTGCTCTTAGATCAGTGGAATGCCAAGCACTATCAGAAGCAAAAAGTTCATACCTTTTTAACTTCCTATGAAAGAGGGAACTTTCCGTCTATTGAAGAGTCGCCATCTAGGGATAAGTATGCTAGCGCCATCACAAAGCATATCACCGCTCTTTCAGATAAAATCAGTCACCCAACGTTTAAAACACACGAAAAGAGAGACCTCTACCAAGCGCTGCTGACCATTCAAGACGAACTTGAAGAGTATGGAGCGGGAGCCAAGCTCGACACTGCCATTCAAACACTTGGAGACGCACTAGGACTTCCCACAGGAATGAAAAGCGCATTTCCAATTGAGCTTGCCGATCTTGCAGAAACGACACTCGAGCCATCTCAAAAACCGCATGTCTTAAATAGACTTGTCGCTTTCGAAAATGACATTCTCATGCCAGCGATGGCACGAGCCTCTTCGGAAGAACTAGAAGCTCACAAGGCTCTACTTGTCCAGTGCCACAAACTGCAAGCAAAACTCACCGATGTCGAAGGAAAAGAACGCCTAAGCGCAACTCACGAGCAAGCAATAGCTTTATATGAAGCAAAAAAACAGCACGTCAAAAATGCTTATGATTTCCTTCGCACCTACACACCAGGAAAGATTCCCAACCTCGATCAAGCTGCAAAAAGAGAAGCCGCTGACAAAAGCGTTAACGCATACCTTGAAGAACTCATTCCCCATCTAGGCAATCCGATCTTTTCTACTGAAGATAAACGAGCCATCCTACAAGGCATCCAAACACTTCAAAAAGATTTTGGAGCAGACAGAAAACGTCTTGATCCCATTATCAAAAAATATAAACAAGCGATTGGCGTGCGAGAATTGCCGCAGTCTCCAACTAGAAAAGCAGAAGAAATCGATCGTTCAAGAGTTAGTAGCATTCGAGACATGTGGCAAAACAAATCTTCATCTTCAACAGATTCAATAAGCCCAGTTGTCTCCGAACGATCGCAAAAAGTGGAAACACCTGAAGAAAAACGCGTTCGCTACACAGGAAACATTAAAAAGAGTCTTGCTTTACTAGACTTAGATAACTCACATCTCAGGGAAAATATTGCAGAGATAAAGCGACAAATTGCCTTAGTCCGCAAACTTCCAGACTCATCTCCCACAGAGCTTCAGCAACTAGAGCAAGCTTTGAACCTACTCATCCGTCCAGATGAACTCATGATTACAAGAGAAGAAGGACGCTTTATTGAGCTCATCGCAGCAAAACATAAGGCCGGAGATGCCCTTGATTATCAGAGTTTAGAAAGAGGAACAGTACGCGATTCCCAATCCAAAGTCCTCGCCCAACTTAAGCGAGATTTTTCAGAGCTACCAAGACTTGAATCAAGAGCAAGCCGCGTCTTGAGAGGTCTCAAAGAAGAAACTGCTCAAAACCGCTTCGAGCGATTTAGAGATAGCCATACATTCAATCCGCCCCTTAGCAAGCACTTTGCCACGCATTATCCAGCCCTTCTCAATGCCTTCACACTTTACTCAGACAAAATTGCTGTAGATGGCCTCCTTCTTAAGTGGGATGAGATCAAAGTCAAGCGTGACAAGGCGACAAAGGAAAAATTTTCGCCACTCATTGAAGAATTTTACTCGCATACAGATCCCTCCCAGCACGTGCCTATGTACACAGCCCAGCTGCAGGAGGTTTTTGTCAATGGCCTAGATCTCTCGAAAATTGACAACATGCGTGAAGAGCAGCTTGTATCCTACCTAGTGAAAGAAATAGAAAGCCTCATCGAAGTTCCCGGGAAGTGGTTTGAAGGATTCTACGCAAGCTCCTATGGTGCGCAACACGATTGGCTAACAGCGAATATAGATCGCATCATCCGACCTTATAACCAAGGCGATACCCCAGACACCAACTTAGGAGCAGGCGTTTGCTACAATAACTCACTTCAAGTCCAACGAGCTTTCCTTGAAGGCCCTGTGAGTTCAAGCACGATCCTTCTAGGAAGTAACGAAACAACACGTTACCATCAATCACGTTACAAATCACAGCATGCAGAAGTCGTGAAGCTCAGAAAGGAATACGCTGAAGCTTCAGAGGCCTATAAAAAAGGAACAGTTTCTCTTTCTGCACTCAAAAAGTTGCATGACAAGCTAACCGCAGCAAATCAAGCGTACACACAACTTGAAGCCGAGCTTCCAAGTGTCTATGGCCTCAAATTGCATGCAAGTTACACACTACCCAGTCCTCCAGCCCAGACAAGTCTGCAAGACCACCTTGCCAATACAATAGAGCAGTGGAGCACTCAAGGGCATAAGCAAGTTGTTCTCGTTCTACGCAGTCCTACAGCTGGCCACGCTGTGAACCTGCAGTTTGATAACACAAGAGGTGTATACCGCCTCAGAGATGACAATAAAGGGATTATCGAGTTTGAAGATATGCATACAATGAAGAGAGAGATTTCATCATACTTCAAAGCGTTTTACTCAGATTATAACCAGTTCATCTTTGAGTCGTACACTAAAGCGTAAAAGAAGCAATTGAGTCTATTACTGGTTTCGTCGGATCAGGAAAAAGAGTTTTGTTATTTCCTTTACAACCCGCTCTCCAAACACTACCAGTATGACCTGAAATAACATGTAGGGCCTGTATTGTCCTTTGGGCTGTTGTCTCTATCTCTACGATTCTCCCCATTCGGCTTGTGGCGCTCCGTTTCTGATCGGGCCTCCCATCATAAAGGCTCCTGTCCCTCCTACGACTAGATCGGATCCTGCTTGTAACATCTCGTATCCAGGCTGCTCTCTATCATAATGCCCGTTATTATCCGAATTTTGCATTTATTTTAGTCATCGATACGCTTCCACCACTAAAATCGTGAGAATCTGGATTCAAACAAATGATCAAATTTTTTATAATCAACGACTAATTGCTCTTAATTCGAATTTAAGCAATTTCCCATGCAGAAGAAATGGCTTTTTGAGAAATCACAGAAGAGGCAATGATAAGAGCCGTACTACATAGTCGGCCTGCAAAATTCTTCTCCTATTTTCGAGCTTCTCGTTCGATTATACCTTCAGTTTGAAAAAAAGTATCACAGGATCTTGCTAGCCTTGTTAGGAGATGATCACAATGTGAGATTAATTCAGTTACACCCTCAGCCACTCCTGCTGCTAAAAGAGATTTTCTAAATACGCTACTTGAGGTTTGGGCGCTTACTTCACAAGTTGAGCTCAAAAGAAGGGCTGTTGCAACAACACGCATCACACGCTCTGTAAGTTTAATGGCCACACTGATAAATGTTTCCTCATTTTTTCCAGCGAAAACTAAAGAAAAAGGACTCAAAACTTGAGTCATAGCAACTCCAGTCACAAATAATTGGCTGGAGCAGCATGGTTTTATTTATAAACGCCCTAAGAAAGTGCCTGGAAAATTAGACCCAGAAAAACAAAAAGCATTTATTGAGAAATATAAAGAATTAAAAGAAAGCTTGCGGGCCGGAGAAGAAATTTATTTTGCAGATGCAGTGCACCCAGAAGATCAGTCTCAAGCGGTCTGTGGATGGATTAAAAAAGGGACACAAAAAACACTGCAAACTTCAGGGAAGCAATTACGTTTGCACTTCGCTGGAGCCATTTGCCTTACGGGCATGCAAATTTTTACAAAAAAGTATGAGGCGATAGATGCAGGAGCGATGATTAATTTTCTTAATGAATTAGAAACTTGGTCAAGTGCTTCTATGATTCATATCATCTTAGATAATGCTAGGTCGAATAAAAAACAAAAAGTTAGATGAGTTTCTCCAGAGGTTGAGGATTAAAATACATTATTTACCTCCCTATTCACCGAATTTAAATCCTATAGAGCGTCTATGGAAAATAATGATAGAGACAACCATGTATAATCGATACTATGAATCGTCTGTGGACTTTTTCAAAGAAATTAGAGCTTTTTTCACGAAAAAGATACCTGAAATAACTCAAGCTTTAAAATCGCGGATTAATGATAAGTTTGAAATTGTTCGGCTTGACCCAATCAAATCGCAGTTTTTCTACTTAGCTTTAAATTTTTTGTAAGATATGAAACCGAGGAAGAGGCTGAGGACGATAAAGAAAGCTAAGCTAAACCAATCACTTAGTAAACCTGGTTTTGAAGCTGGGATCCACCCTAAGACAGCTAAGAGGGCTATGATCACTCCCATACAAGCATCTCCAGCAACGAGACCGGATGCCATCAGAATGCCTCGCCCTAATGACTTTTCATCCTTTGAAAAGTGCTCAAAAATTAAGTGGATAAGCCCTCCAAACATGACACTTGTACTAAGTGATATAGGAAGGTAAAGTCCGATGGCGAATGCGAGGACAGAAACGCGCATAAAATAGACGAGAAACCCAAGGACAACTCCAATGATCACTAAGGTAAGCGGCAACTGCTGTTGAATAACACCCTTTGCAATCAGCGCCATTAAAGTGGCTTGTGGAGCTGGAAGTTTGGTACTTCCGAATTTGTATACGTCATCAAGAAGGTAAATAGTAAAACCAATGGCAATTGCCGGAAGAAAAAGTCCGATAATTTCAGCAATTTGCTGAGAGCGAGGAGTTGCGCCTAGCAAGAAACCGGTTTTCAAATCCTGAGATGTTGTTGAGCCAAGAGCAATGGCGATATTGGCAACAGCGCTCATGGTAATCGCTCCTAAGAGATAGACGCGCGAGGTCCATCCTAGTCCTAAGAGAATGAGGCAGGTGATGAGGAGAGTTGTGATTGTCATCCCTGAGACAGGGCTCGATGAGCTTCCAACAATTCCGACTGTGATAGAAGTGACAGCGACAAAGAAAAATCCTAAGACCACTAAGAGAATGATAGTCACAATGTTTAAGTGAAATCCAGGGAATGCCCAAAGAGCAATGATAATCGCAAGTGATCCAAGTAATAGATACGAAAGTGAAATATCGTGATCAGTTCTTTCTACGTCTCTTTTTTTCATTTTGAAGAGGTGAAAGACCTCTCGAAGCATTTCGATCATAGTGCGTCGGATCACGGGAATGATGCGAAACAAAGTGATCAATCCTCCTGCCGCGACGGCTCCAGCTCCAATGTATCGGATGTAATTGGACCAGATATCTATGGATTCCATTTGCGAGATAGGTGTTGTTGCTGGGAAGACAGTGGTCATTCCTTCACCAAACATCTTGATTAGAGGAATTAAAACCCACCAGCCAAGAGCGCCGCCTGCAAAAAGGACAGCTGAAATGCGTGGACCGATGATATACCCGACACCAAGTAAAGCTGGAGTGCCATCCATTCCAAAAACAGCTTTTTCATAGGGTTTGATGACAAAGTTCATCGTTTCATTCCAGAGATAGAATGCCCCATTGAGAGTTTTGTAAAGAGCTCCAATGATGATGCCCCAAAGGGCAAGAATGGCGTTAGGTTGGCTTTTTTCTCCTGCTTTTAAAATTTCGGCACAAGCGGTTCCTTCAGGGAAAGGGAGGATTCCGTGTTCTTGTACAATGATGTAACGACGCATGGGGATCATGAATAAGACGCCGAGAATTCCTCCTAAAACGGCAAGGAGAAAGATATTAAGTATTGGAGGCTTATCCCCAAGGATGAAAAGGGCTGGAATCGTGAAGATCACTCCAGCGGCTAATCCTTCACCGACAGCTGCCACAGTCTGCACGATGTTATTTTCTAATATCGAGACGTTGCGGAAAAAAGCGCGTAAAATGGCCATAGACATGACTGCAGCAGGAATAGATGCAGAAATGGTCATTCCTACTTTCAATCCCAGATAAGCATTTCCGATCGCGAAAAAGACGCTAAGAATGATTCCTAAAATGATGGCACGCCATGAAAACTCTTTTTGGCGCTCGGTAGAAGCAACAAAAGGTTTGAAGTCTGAGAGGTGGTCTTTCATGTCCAAAACAAAACTCTGTTTTAAATTTTTGTTTTGCCATTAAGCCGAATTTTCTTCTACATATTTGATGTCTGTTTCGTTGTTAGAGTGAAACCATACTTTGCATCTGCAAATTTGGCTTTAGTATCACATGTCCCTCTCCGTTTTTCGAGAAAACAGATTTTAACGTGCAACTTGCGGCATGGTTTTTCTTGGGATACATTGGAATATAGGTGGTAGTGCCAATAGTAGGTTTGCTTCCCAAGGAGACCAAAGTCAAATGTGATCTTATTATCATCTAAGGAAAAAGGATCGGTGACACTTTTACCGGAAATTTTATGGAGTGGGTGTTTTTCGGTTAGGACCTCGCAAACTCTGTAAAAGCACTGTTCGGCTTTCAGCTCTTTTTCGATTTCGAGTAGCCGTTTTTTTTGCTCGCGGACGTAAAAAATCTGTCCATGCACTAAAGGCAGAGAAAACAAGGCAACAAGTGCTAGGGCAATAAAAAGCTCTAATAAAATAAACGGTCGCTTTTTCATGCAGACAAGTTTAAACTAGAGGATAAATTCAGATAAAGATGTTTGACGAATTTTCTTGAGTATAACTTTCAAATAAGTTAAAATTAACTAATACAACACATTTTTTATTTTATTAATTAATGGTTTGTATTAATTGGTTAAATTGTAACAGATCTTGAGAGAATTTGCATCTATGCCATATAAAGGACGAGCACTTTATAATCTTCTTCAAATGAATTTGAAAAGAAACCCCCAACTTGAAGTAGAAACTTGGCAAGTTGAAGATTATCGAGCTGTTTCGCTCGAAGAGTTATTTTCTCGTATGGAGAACTTTCAAATTTTCCTCGATGAAGGCCATTTTGTCCTCTATGTTGAAGAGAGTGATTCTCCAGAAGATTTAACCGAAGTGCTCTATCTTGGAAACGACTTTGCTGCACACGAGCAGATTTTCCTCTGCCTTTTTGAAATTTGGCGCCGCCTTTGCCCTCATAAGCAATCCCTTTCTCTTTTTTGCGATGAACTTGATCATTTGATTGAAGAATACGAAGACGGGGAGATACAGCATGAAGAAGAGTTGCAAGCCTCACTTGTTAGCTTGCAGAAAATTCTCGATGACCATGTCGATGAAGGTGGAAACGCTGAAGAAGGGTTTGAGATGCTTTCTCGCTTTTCTTGCCATGATTTAGAGGTATTCATTTACGAATACGTAGCACACCAACTCGATGTTGAAAATAACCTCTATGCATCAGAGTTGCTCGAGGGGTTTTATCTCTATATCCAAAACAAGAGGTGGTTTGACTTTTTGAGAATTCGCGTGATGGCTGTAGCTGAGCTTGATGAAGCAAACATCATGGTAGCAAGGCTTCTTGAAACATTAAGAGAAGACATTGACATCCATCTCCTTTTTGAAGTGATGCATTTCCTCGTTTTCATTGGAGAAAACGAGCAGTTTGTGGCTTCATTTAATATGGCTGTCGACAACCTCGAAACAGAAGATGATTTGCGCGAACTTTTGAATGTGATCCAAGACTATTTCGATTACCTTGATAAAGACAAAGAAGAAGAAGTTGTAAGGCAAATTCTAGAAGAGCGTCAAGACAAAGATCCTTCTCACCCTATCGATCCTGACGATGAGATCTTACTTCATCTCAAGCACATGGTTACACTGTCGCCAGCATAAGGGGATCAAATCCTAGATAATCTGCTGAAGCAAACACGTATAAAATTTGATTCTTTTCCCCAAAAATGGGCGCATTTTTTTTCACATTGTGCAGATGACCAAATACGCAATAATTGACATTGTAAGTTTCTAAGATTTTTGAAGTACGCGAATCTTTGAGATCATGACTAATTGGTGGGTAATGGGTCATTGCAATGCGCAATTTGGCATTTTGATCGAGTTGAGAAAGGCTGAGTCTAAGTCGGTCGAGCTCTCGATCAAAAATTTTAACCGCTTGGAGTTTTTCTTCTGCAATTTCTTCTTTGGTTTTTTTCTTTTCCAAGGGGTTTTCTATCTGCTCAATGATCTCATCGAAACTGTATTCATTCGAATCCCATAGCCGTGTGCCTCCAATTGAAACGCCGTTCCAGTTAAGCACATTGTTATAGACATAGTGAATTGAAGGAGGGAGCATTTCCTTGAGTCGTTTGCTCGAAGGCCACCAGTAGTCATGGTTTCCCTTAAGAATGACTTTGGTTCCAGGCAATGCATCGATCCACTTTAGATCGCTCATTGCTTCTTCCATCTTATGAGCCCAACAGATATCTCCTGGGATGAGAACTAAATCATCAGGCCCAACAGCATCTTTCCAGTTTCGCTCAATGCGCTGCATGTAGTCTTTCCAAGGCAACCCAAAAACCTCCATGGTTTTTTCTGGCACGGAAATGGCAAGATGTAAGTCTGATAAAACCCAAATCAGCATATGCTCTATGATCAAAACTGAATCTACTTAATCGGTCAACTTCTATTTCATAATGTTGAGAAGGAATGATCCGATCTCATCAGAAGCACCGCGGAAGACATGAGTCACTTTCCCATCCCTATCAACAATATACATGGTCGGATATCCTGTGACATGGAAGAGTTGGTGAAGTTTCATTTCTTGATCTTCTACCCACTGTGTATGCGAAGCTAGTGGAGAGAGTTCTTCGATAGAAGAAACTGTCACATTGGTGAAGCGATAGGGAAGGTGGCGAAGTTGCATCGCAGCGTTGTCCAGTAAGGAGAGCTGCTCTTTACAATAGGCACAATTGGGTGAAACAAAGTTAATAATGTGGATCTCTGCAGTTGATTGAGCCGGGAAAATAGAAGCAATGTCTTTTTGTTTGAGGAGGGAGGAGGGAAAGATAAAATGCAAGCTGGTCACTAGCGCGAAAGCCCCACATGTTGAGAGAAGCGATGAAGATAAACGGTGTTTTAATGTAGAGAGGTCTTTTATGTTTGAAGCGATCAACCAAAGGGTCCAGATGACAATGTTGCATGCATGAGCAATCAAACAATGAGGACACGGATTGGAAGCTCTAAGATAAGTTAGTATGAGTGCGATACAGCAAGCTCCTAGCAATCCAAATTTAGTAAGTTGCGGGGGAGGAAACTTGGGATAGAATATGAATAGGAGGAGAATCGTAATAAAATAAGCACTACCCATCATTGTTAGGTAGGGGCTCTGAGTTGAGCAAGCAAAACATGATGGAGAGAAAGTTTGGGATAGCTTTAATCCCAGGGCTGTTATTGCAAAAATGATGAATATTGGAATCCAAATATGGAGCCCTTTCATTGAGGATTTCCTACACACTCTTTAATGATTGATGGATCCAAGTCGAATTCTTTAATCAAGAGATTTGCACCTTCATGGAAGGCGTCAATTGTTGCGCCCGACCAATACCCAGTTTGACAAGTCGCTTGGTCACAATTTCCACCAAATGTTACCCAGTCTTCTTGATACATGATGTCACAGATACAAACTGCTTTGTTTGGATCCATGGGGTCAACTACGCACTTTTTGTTCAAACACCAAGTCCAAGGAGTTCCATTTGGGCATTTCATGACCTTTTTCCCTTCATGACTTCGCAAAAACAGATGGCTTGTTTTGAATGACTTGGATCGGGGATACACTTTACAGATGTGCATAGGGCATACTCTTGGTCACAGATTCGCATGGATTGCTGATTGGTTTCGCGATCATTCTTATAAATCAAAATGAATCCAAAAATGATCAGGATGCAAAGAAAAATCAATGTAGGTTTTACGGATTTCATAGGTTAAACATGAATTGGGTTCTTTTATCTGGAAATAAAGCCTTGAGAAATGTCTGTCAAGAAATCCTTTACAGCTTAAAATTATCGGGGATATGTGCGCCGCTAGTGACGATGATGACACCATCTCGGATGAAGACTCCGTTCCCATCATAGGTATCGAGGTTTTTCTCGTTGACGAGAGTGACGTTGTTGCCAATGATGACATTTTCATCAATGATGGCCTTCTTGATTGTACAATTTTTCCCCACGTGGAATTTGACAGATTCGTCGGGAGTGGCTGCAGTGTAATATTCATTTCCGAGGAGGATCGACTCGTGAATGACTGTTCCGGATTCAATGACAGAACGGACACCGATCACACTGCTTACTATTTCATCAGCTTCAATAATCGATCCGTCACAAACAATCGAATGCTGAATCTTAGATGCAGCTAGACGGGCGCCTGGCAAGTAATGATTGTGTGCGTAAATTGGAAGCACTTCGTTGTAGAAATCGAGACCGAGACTGCAAGTTGTTAGAGCCATGTTGGCTTGATAAAATGAAGAAATGGTTCCGATATCTTCCCAGTATCCTTGATGCAGAAACGCGCAAGTTCTGCCTTGCTTAAGTTGAGTAGGAATCAAGTGCTTCCCAAAATCTTCTCCTGGATTATCTTGAAGAAGGTGAATGAGAACATCCTTCTTAAAGACGTAAATGCCCATTGAGGCAAGAAAGCACGGCAGTTTAATTCCTTTAATTTCTTGGGCTTGTATAAAGGCTTCAGAAAGTTGGAAGCGATCGAGAATTTCAGGATCTTTGGGTTTTTCGTGGAAATCAATAATAGTTGCATCGTCGTCAATATTCAGTAATCCCAAGCGAGGGGCGTCTCCTTCTGAAACGGGAAGAGCAGCAATCGTAAGATCGGCGTCTTTTTCTCTTGCAAACGCGACCATTGCTTCTAAATCCATGTTGTAAAGCTGATCTCCTGAAAGAATAAGAAAGTAATCAATAGGAAGTTTAGTCAGATGCTCTAAATTTTTACGAACGGCATCGGCTGTTCCGTCATACCAGATTTTTTCTTCACCAGGACGTTCTTCTGGGTTGAGGAGAGTTAATGAGCCTCCTTGAAATTGGTCGAGTTGATAGGTGTCTTTAATGTGTTGATTGATGCCTGAAGAAAAATACTGAGAAATGACAAAGATGTTGTTCATATTGGAGTTAAGAGAGTTCGAAATCGGAATGTCGATTAGGCGATATCTTCCTCCAAAACTTACAGCGGGTTTACACCGTTTTGATGTGAGAGGATAGAGACGACTTCCTTGTCCTCCAGCTAAAATGATGCAAGCAACTCGGGCCGTAGGGTCTGAGCGTTTTTTTCTCGTATTGACCATTATAAAACAATTTGAAGTGAATTTAATGCGAGCTAATTACATTTTATAATTAACTTCCCCTAATTTGTTTATATAACAGTATGCGGGAGAAATCAATAGAGATTGGAATATTTGTAAAAAAAGTCTTCTAAGTTGTTTTTTTCCAGTTCCTGATGATGATTTGCATTTCTTCAAGCAGGATTTTGGGGAGCCCTTCTTTTTTAGAGACGTGGATAAAGGCTTGTTGGTCATTGACATCAGTCAAATTGTGACAAGCAAAAATCAAGTAAGTAGCTAAAGTTGGGCGTTTTAAGATTTCATCATATTGCAAAACTTCGAGGGCACATTTGGCAATGTCTTCATCTTCTGGAAAGGCACTAAGCGCAATAGCTGCATGCTCATTATCTTTGGACAAAGGTTGTGATTTTAATCGGTTGATCAAAAAGGCCTTGCCTTGATTCCCAAAAGCGCGCAAGGCGTAGATGATTTCTTCATCTGTGAAGAAGTTTTCTTGCCCAATTGCTTCAAAAAGAGGAGGGATAGCACGTTCGTCTTGAATGCGGCCCAGACATTTAGCTGCAAAAATGGGGGCTCTTCCATAACCGGGAAAGATGGGTTCATAAAAGGAAGGGGAGGAAAGAAGGTGAATGAGGGCAGGAACTGCTGCTTCTTTTTGATCAACAAGAGCTTCAATTTCAGCTTGCGGTGTCATCTCTTCTGAAAGAATTAAATCGCTAATGAGAACAGGCATGAGATCTTGGCCATCTCCTGAATAGACATCCCGGAGGGATTGATAGAGTTTTTTGCTATCTTCGACAATTTTTTTCGCTGGATCGGGGAGGTAGAGATCTGAAAGGTCTTGTTGCAATTCGTACTCGAGGTTTTGCAGCTGTTTGATTTGTTGTACTTCAAAATCGGGCATGACTCCCACGCCATTTTGTTCGTAGTATTCGATCATGACTTCGAAGTTGCCACCAAAATGGGCATCGCGATGCATAAGAATTTCCATATCAATTGCATCGATCACAGGGGTATGAGGTGCTTCCATTCTCAACTCTCTTTTTCTTGGAACACTTTATCTTTGAGTAAGCGCGCGTTGTAACTTGAGCGCACAAATGGACCCGAGTACATGTACTTCACCCCAATCCGGTGTCCATAGTTTTCGTAAACCTTAAACTGCTCAGGCGTGACAAACGACTTTACATTGATTTTGTTGTGGTTAGGTTGCAGGTATTGCCCTATCGTAATGATGTCACATCCCGCAGCGTAGAGGTCATCAATGGTTTCCTCGACTTCTTCTTCACGTTCACCCAATCCGACCATGATCCCTGATTTTACGAAGGGGACTTTGCCTTTGACATACCGAAGAACGGAAAGGGTTCGATCGTACATTGCTTTATGACGGACTCGGGGAGTGAGTCGACGCACCGTTTCGATATTGTGGTTAAAGATTTCAGGCTGGGCCTTTATGACGAGGTCAAGGGCCTTTTCGTTTCCTGAAAAGTCAGATGTCAGAACTTCAATTGTGCTTGAAGGCTTTTTCGCTCGAATGGCTTGGATAATTTCAGCAATGTGAGCAGCCCCCTGATCGGCAAGATCGTCCCGTGCCACCATCGTGATGACGACATGTTCCAGCCCCAGTTCTACAACAGATTGAGCAATTCTTTCGGGTTCATCTTTTTCGGGGAGCTTGGGATTTTTAGAAAAGTCGATATCGCAAAAACCGCAGGCGCGAGTGCACTCTTTTCCAAGCGCTAAGAAGGTGGCAGTATGGTTCGAGTAACATTCAAGACGGTTGGGGCATTTTGCTTCTTCGCAAACGGTGTTTAATCCATTTTTTTTCAAGACCTTATTGGTTTCAACAAGAGCGCTTCCGCGCGGCAGTTTGCGGTGCAGCCAACTGGGGAAACGTCCTTTAGACGTTTGCTGTGGATTTTCTGGAAGGCGATTGATCTTCCGGTTTTTGGGCCGGTTATCAAAAAGCTCGTTTGTTGTCATCGTTACCGTTTTGTAATCTTCGGCGGGAAGTGAATCGGCGTCTCATTTGCAAGGAGTGCCGCTTCAAGCCACGCTTCCGGCACCGTTGGGTGCGCGTGAATGGTATCTATGACGCAGTCTAGTGTGAGTTCGTTGTTTATCGCAAGTGCCATCTCAGCAATCAAAACAGAAGCCTCATGTCCAACGACTTGTGCTCCTAAGATCTCTCCAGTTTTCTTGTCAGAAATGACTTGAGCAAACCCCTCTACTGCATTTGTTGCGATCGATTTGCCAAGGGCTTGGAATGGATAGGTTCCGACGCTGATTTGATACCCTTCTTCCAAGGCCTTTTCAGCGGTCAACCCGACAGTTGCAATTTCAGGACTTGTAAAGATCACAGCAGGAATGGCGCGGTAGTGCATTCTCGCTTCTTGCCCACATGCGTTTGCTGCAGCAACGAGTCCTTGGTGAGAGGCGACGTGTGCAAGCATTGCAATCGCTGTAATGTCGCCAATTGCGTAAATTCCAGCAGCACTTGTTTCAAGCTTGTCATTGACTTCGATCGCACCTCGTGGACCCACTGCAACTCCAGCTTTTTCAAGACCAAGTCCTTCAGAGTTCAGCCGTCTGCCAACAGAAACAACGGCCATATCGCTTTCTAACGTATCGCCCCCTTTTAAATGGATGACAACGCCATCTTTTTTCTTATCGATTTTTTCAACAGCTGTGTTGGTTTTAATGTCGATGCCTTGTGTTTTAAATGCTTTGGTTAAGTGTTCTGAAATCACTTTTCCTTGGAGTTCGACGATAGATGATAAGGCTTCGATAATGGTCACTTTAACGCCAAGTTCAACAAAAAGAGAGGCAAATTCGCATCCAATATAGCCACCCCCAATGATTGCAATCGATTTGGGAAGCTCGGTCAATTCTAAAATCGAAGTCGAATTGCGAATGAGTTTGTGATCACAAGGGAAAGCTGGGATATCAACAGGTTCTGATCCTGTTGCAATGATAATTTTTTCTGCTTGAATCATTACATTGTCTTCGCCACGGACTTTGAGCTCATTTGGAGCTGTAAATTCGGCATGACCGTTAAAAATCGTGATGCCATTTGACTTGATCAAACCACCTAAACTCGAGCGAATTTTTTCAACAACTTGATCTTTTCTCTTTTTCATTTTTGAATAATCAAACGAAACTTTACCCACTTCGATCCCGAAGTCTTTTGCATGTTTAATGGTTTGCAGAGTTTGTGCATTTGATAGAAGGGCTTTGGAAGGGATACATCCAACATTGAGACAAGTTCCGCCAAGGTATTGCTTTTCGATGAGTGCGACCTTTCGTCCCATTTGAGCAGCTTTAATAGCAGCAACATATCCGCCTGGTCCCGCTCCGATAACAGCAATGTCAAATTTTTGTTTTTCGGCCATGGATGCTCCTTACCCATAAATTTATTTTTCATAGAACGTCCATTTTACCTTTTTTTTCACTTCCCTACAACCCCGGAATCAATTGAGGGAGCGATGTTTTTTTCTTTCGCTTCAAAATGGAAATTTGTAGAATGAGAGAAGTGGTATGAAGCAGGAGATCAACATGAAACAAGTCGACCGGACAAAAGTCTGCTGGAGTTGCGAAGCAGATGTGAGCTATGAAGCAACGTATTGTCCTTTTTGTGGAACAGATCTTTTAACTTCTACTATTGAACCCAAAGAAGAACAGCCAAGACAAGATGAGCGTTTTTCCACACAATCGCTTGAAGAGAGTTTGGCCTCTCTTTACAAACCTCCCTATTCTGTGCGAAATAAACAAGGGCTTGGTGTTCCTGATGAACGGGAAGAACCTTCTTTTAAACAGGTCAAACCTCCAAGGGAAGATCCCTTGTTTCAAACCTATGATCCTCCTAAGGCCAAAGAACCGATCCAACCCCCACCACAACCAAAAGCAATCACAGAAGAAAAAGGAAGTGAGAGAGGAGGCGTTTTGCCGCTTCTCC
Organism: Simkania negevensis Z; assembly: GCF_000237205.1. Taxonomy (GTDB): domain Bacteria; phylum Chlamydiota; class Chlamydiia; order Chlamydiales; family Simkaniaceae; genus Simkania; species Simkania negevensis. The sequence continues at coordinate 209,678 of NC_015713.1, forward strand.
TTCTGTCTATTGGTATCAATCTTTCTCTTTTGGGATTACTCATTTTACTTTTTTCAAAAGAAGGAGTGGTGAATCTTCAATGGAGTTCCCACTATTGGTTTATATATTTATTAATTGGGCTTCCAACAACTTATTTTGGAGTGAGATCTCTCAAACAACTTCTTTGACAAAATAAAATTTTCTTTTTATGTGTTTAGTTTTAGCTAAAAAGAAAGGTTTATCTTGGTACGCTCTCTTTTGTTTGTTGCCGCCATTTTTCTTTTCACATCGTGCGCTCATGAACCCAAGTCTTTGTCGCTTGATCAATCACGCGCTTATGTTGGCTCAACTCTTGTCAGTTCGACGCAATTTAAGACTTCCGAAGAAAGCCAAGAACTCTTTACTAAGTATTGCCCGATCTTTGTGATCGAAGATGAAAACAAAAGCTATAACAAGATTGGTGAACCAAAAATTAAACGCGTAGTTCAAGACAAACTTGAAGCCTATGTCGATCCCACGTCAGCGAAAATCTACACGCAAAAAAGGACATTTATGACAGAAAGAGGGACATACACCAACCTCATTTACCGTGTCCATTTTGAAAAAGTTCCCTACATGTTGATGCCTTTTCATGTTGCAGCTGGGAAAAATGTGGGGTTACTTGTTGTTGTGACACTCAATGATAAAAATTTACCTGTGTTAATCACAACGGTCCATACTTGTGGCTGCTACATTTCCATTATCCCCACAAATCATCTTGAGAAAGGGGCTTTTCCAATTAATTGGAAATCCGAGCCAAAATACCGGTACGGTGAAAAATTGGCAGGAATATTGAATTATCCAGAAGGTGAAGGGTACCATCCAACAATTTATCTTCGTAAACAAACGCATCGTGTCAGCGATGTATTCATCGAAGAAAAAAACCATGTGAAGTAGAAGTTTGACATTGTAAAAATGGAAATGGTCCCCATTGAAAAACTTGAGCATTTGAAGATTGTAGGTGAAGATGAAGAAGCTTCTCTATACTATACAGGCTTAAATAAGGGGTATGTCCGCAATGCTTTGAAGCCTTTCGAGTTTCTTTTTATTAGTCCCTGGGCGTTTGATATGAATGTCGGAGTTGATAAAAAGTATGCATCTAGCCGCGAACTTCACTCGCGTTTTTATACGAGTTTAAATGTTGCTTATCGACAAGAGTCAGATATGTGGAATTTTGTACGTTTTCTCAAATTTTGGGGATGGAATCTATGATATTTTGTAGGATGAGATCGATCTTTTTAATTGTAGTACTTCTACTTTGTGTTAACTCAAGTTATGCATCGGATTTGTTTCAGGAGTGGTTAAATCTCTATCAACCTCTCTTAGAAAAATATGTTGTAAAAGGAAAAAAACGAGGCATCTACACGACCCTTGTAGACTATAATGGTTTACGCAGCAACTCAGACTTTCGTAAAGTGATTTACGATTTGGCTCGGCTTCCTTCTTTTGAGACACTTCCTGATAAAAATGACCAATTAGCTATGTGGATTAATGCTTATAACGTACTTTGCATGAAAGTCATTGTTGAAAATCCCAATCTCGAGTCGATTAAAGATTTGGACTCTGCATTTAGCAGCATTTGGAAGATGAAAATAGGAGTTGTCTCTGGGAAAAAATATTCACTCGATGAGATTGAGCATGATACAATCCGGGCGAAATTTAGTGAGCCACGCGTTCACTTTGCTATCAATTGCGCTTCTCTTTCATGCCCAGATTTAGCAAACTATGCTTACCGTGGTGAGCATTTAGATGAGCAACTCGCTTATCAAACCCAAATGTTTTTAATTAACAAGACGAAAGGGATGAACATAGTTGAAAGCAGTGAAAAAATCTTTTTATCTAAAATTTTTAAATGGTATAGTGGTGACTTTTCACCATCTGTAAAAGAATGGTTGGAAAGTAACAAGTATATAACACAACAGGAACTTAGCTATAAGACGGGTTATCTGCAATACAATTGGGCCCTTAATAACGCTAACTAAAAGTTATTCCATGAGAAAAGCTCTATTTTTAATTTGTTTATCATTTTTTCCATGTTTTTCCCTATTTGGACTGAATGGAATGTATCGAATTGGTTTTGGCACCCCTGCTAAGGGGATTGGAGGAGTTGCCGCAGGGTTTCCGCAAGATACTTTAAGCGCCATGACTAATCCTGCAAACCTTGTTCCTGTAGGCAAACGCGTCGATCTGAATCTCGAATATTTAAGAGGAACACGCATTGGTAAAATTCGTGGGAATCTGTTCATCTCTGATATAGACATTGAAATTTCACGAAATAAGAATATGATTTCTGCAGAAGGTGGCTTATCTTGGACGTTTTTTGATGGCCGTTTTGCTATGGGACTGTTGATAGCTCCACAAGCTGGTGGGGTAACAACATGGAATAAAAATGATCCGTTTTATCCTCCCAGCGATCAGCCTTTTCATATTGACGTGATGTATCTTGCGATCACCCCAACTTTTGCCCTTGAATTTTTTAAACATGACGTTTGGGGCAGGCATTTTATTGGTGTTGGAGTAGATTTAACACCTGCACGGCTTAAAGTTTCTGGGATGCAAGGCCTTGCAAATCAAGGAGGGCTTTTGGGGGGCACCTCCTATCCAAATCACGTAACTAACAAGGGTTGGGACTATACATTTGGTTGGGCAGTTCGTGTTGGATACTTATGGGAATTTCGTCCCTGGCTAACAGGTGGAATTGCCTACAAATCAAAAACTTGGATGGGCTCTTTCGATAGCTACAAAGGCTTGATTTCTCCTCATGGACGTGCCGATCTTCCGGCATATTTAATTGGAGGAGTCAGTGTAAAGCCTTTCCGTCAAACAACGATTGCATTTGATATTGGGCGCATTTACAACCACGGCGCAGAAGCATTTGGAAATCCTGTGTTTACTTTTGCAGACCCTAAACCCCATGGAGCAAGTAATGGTGCTGGTTTTGAATGGCAGTCCACAACTGTCTATAAGGTCGGAATCACTCAGCAATTAGCGGATGTGATCACCGTACGTGCAGGATATAATTATGGTCAGCTTCCTTGGAATGAACAAGTTGACGATGCTGCTGCTGGAGCAATTTATCTTCCTTCAACGATTCGCCATCATTTAACGTTTGGGGCAACCCTCGATTTTGGCGGACAAATGATCAATGCGGCCCTTATTTATGGTTTTAAACATTCAATACATGGGCCTTTAGGTGGTGATCTTGGAGGCGGAAAAGCCGAAGTCTCTTCTGATATGATTACTTTTCAAGTTGGTATCAGCAAGGTATGGTAAAACATGAGCGTTTTACGCTTAAGGATTGGAATTGTCATGGCATTTTTAGCAGCACCATTGTTTCTTTGGAGTGTACCTAAAGAATTTTATGGGAATGCTTACGATGCAAAAGGAAAGCTTCTTTTTACAGAAAAGCACGAAGTGGTGTTTCATAAAGGTCATGTCGATAAAATTCGGACTACCTATTACAATACAACCGACAAACTTGTAGGTTTTTTAGAAAGCTACTTTCAGTTCAGTGATTTTTTGCCGAATATGTTTTTCAAACGATACTCCGATAATTTCATTGCACGTTGTATTGTAGATCCTGACCAACGTGTTGTCCTCATGCGAAAAGAGCCACATCAAGACTACTACTTTGAAAAAATGTTAAAGAAAACCCCTGATTCGGTAGCAGGACATGGGCTTTATTTTTACATTTTAAATAATCTTGAAGACATGCTTCAAAAAGACGTGGGCTATCCTGTTGAAATTCTTCTGCCCGCTCGACTTGCTGCATACTCATGTGTGATGAGGGCAACGGTTGATCCAGATGATGCGGACATCGTAAATGTTGCAATTAAGTTAAAAAATGAGGCCAAAGCTTTGTTTGTGAAAAGAATCCTTGTGAAAGTGAATCGCAAAACCCAAGAGCTTATTTCATATGAAGGCCCTAATACACTTTTCTATTGTGAAAAGCTTTTGTGTTACATTAAGATTAATTACTACAGAGAAAAGGAATAAACTGTGAAACATAAGTTCAAATCAGCTATCTTTATCCTTCCTAGTCTTTTAGGAACTTCTTTCTTGAATGCGGAGACCAAAACGACCGAAGGAACGAAAAAGTCGTTTCAGTTTCCCAGTTACAGCGAACAATCTTACGATGAAGTCGACGCTGTTTCGTATGAGCTCCCATATCAAGAAACAGGATTTCATGTCACAGGGCAGTTTCTTTATTGGCAAACCCTCGAAGCAAACATGGTTTATGGCCTTGATCAAGCAGGGCGCGCTAATGGCGGCGATCCCGTTTCTCTATTGGGTGAGGTGAAGCAAAATTCCTACCGCTGGGACCCCGGTGTGCGTGCTGGTGGAGGGTACTGCTTTAGCGCTGAAACGATCGATGCGAATCTCGAATACACTTACTTTCATAATGAAGGAGGTGATTCAACAGGATTGCGTGAAGGTCGTGTGTTAAAAAGCATTTTTCCTATTGTCACTAATCCTTTCTTTGGCCCCCTTGTTTCGATGAATACTAAGGCAGACCTTCAATATCACACATTAGACCTTTATGCGACTCATATGTTTCAAGGAAGCCATAGTTTTGTAATGAAGTTTCTTGCAGGGGTACGCGGAGCATGGATTTCAGAAGGTGCTAACAGTTACTACAAAACAAACTACTTACTCATCCCATTTCTAGAACGTGTGGTAAAAACGACTGTTCAAAATACATGGAAATTTTCAGGAGCTGGACTTCGCGCGGGACTCAGCATGGATTGGTTCATGTTTTGGGGCTTAAGCTTGCATACAGAAGCCAATCTTTCTGCGATTGTCGGTCGTTTCAGAGCGAAGCAACAAATTGATGAAACAACTGGATACCGCACTGCGAAAACCTTCCCAAGCGATACCCGCATGATTCCAAGCTTGCAACTTGTGATGGGCTTTGCATGGCGTAAAGTTTTTGGAGCCTTAGGATTGAAAGTTTTCGCGAATTGGGAACTCAATATGTGGGATGATTTAAGCCAAACCTACATGTATCCGACAACTACAGCGGATGCTGCTTCACTTGTTGGAAGTTGGGTGCGCAACTCGGTAAACATTCAGGGAATTACTGCAGGTTTCACAGCAGAATTTTAATAAAGTCTAATCAAAGAATGAGGTCTATTCTTCGTTGTCTCTCTTTTTTCTGTAAAAGAGATAGCAGGTTCGTCCTAAGTAGAAAAGATGATTCTTTTGGCAAGTATTTGTCATCCCAACACAGAGCAATAGGAAGAGGTTTTTCTTCTTACTTAACTTGAACTCAGGGATTTTTCTCTTTCCTTTCAGCCTTTTTGTTTCGAAAAGGACTATTTGGTCCTTTCCATCGGCAAAAATACTGCAAATTTAAAAGAATGATCTCCTGAGACTAAGCAAAAGAAACCCAGAGTTCAATTTACTTAGTTTTTCTTAGTCTTAATGGGTCCTTTTGGGAGGTAGAGTCCTGATTGTGGATCTTGTGAAAAAAACGACTGAGGCTTGCTTGGTCGCATGCTCTTCAACCTTTCCACATTGTTTTGCTGCTGCATCTCTGGAGGAGCCATAGCGAACTTAAAGAGGCCGTGAGCGACTTTGAGTTTGAGATCCCGGCTAAAGACATCAAAGAGAGCAAATGCTTCGTGTTTGAACTCGAGCAGAGGATCTTTTTGCCCAACAACACGCATGCTCACTTCAGTGCGCAAATGGTCAATAGATAGAAGATGGTCTTGCCAGAGACGGTCGATGTTGCGCAATAGAATACTGCGGATGATTTCTTTGAGAACAGGCTCGGGATTCACTTCTTTCCCGGCATTTTCCTGGATGATGCCGATGATTTTGGCTTCGTGATCGAGCTTGTTTCTCAGTGATAGGATAATCTTTTGTGCGGCTTCGGTTTCGATTTCTTCAATTGTTTGATAATCGTTATCAAACGCATCATTTTCAAAAGAGACGGGGAAATTTGTCATGAGCCATTCACGGTACCCTTTCGGATTCCAGCCTTCTTCCGAAGAGCGAGAAATGAAAAACTCTTCTGCCATTTGAGAGCAAATGCTTTCCAAAATTTCATTTGCGAGCTTCACTGAATCTTGTTCATGTAAGATCTCATTGCGGAAAGAGTAAACCTCTTGCCTTTGTTTGTTCATGACATCGTCATATTCAAGAGTGTGCTTTCGAATGGAATAGTTACGCTGCTCCACCCGCTTTTGTGCTGTTTCAATTGAGCGGTTGAGAACTTTAGCAGAAATGGGCTCGCCTTCTGGTGGACGGAAACGCTTTAAAAACATGGTGAGCTTAGGCGAGGTGAAAAGACGCATGAGCGAGTCTTCAAAAGAGACGTAAAACTTAGACGACCCTGGATCTCCTTGACGCGCACAACGTCCTCGGAGCTGACGGTCAATCCGTCTCGATTGGTGCCTTGTCGTTCCAATCACGTGCAAGCCACCTTTTTCAGCCACCCCTTTTTCTAACTTAATGTCGGTACCGCGTCCTGCCATGTTTGTTGCAACAGTGATCGCGCCAGTTTTTCCAGCTTGAGCGATGATTTCCGCTTCTGTCGCATGGTTCTTTGCATTGAGGACTGTGTAATTCAGTTTATTTTGTCTTAGGATACGAGCGAGTTTTTCTGAAACTTCGACAGTTTCGGTTCCAATGAGAATCGGACGGCCTTGCTCGTGAATTTCGACGATATCTTTGAGGATTGCATTATACTTTTCCCGTTCGGTCATGTAAATTTCATCGTCTTGGTCCTTGCGACGACATTTTCGGTGAGTGGGGATTTCAAGAACATCGATCTTATAGATTTCCTTCAGTTCATTCGCTTCAGTCATTGCTGTACCAGTCATCCCAGCAAGCTTGTCGTACATGCGGAAGTAATTTTGAAGGGTGATGGTTGCGTATGTTTGAGTTTCTTGCTGAATCGGTACCGATTCTTTTGCTTCGATTGCTTGATGCAATCCATCTGAGAAGCGACGCCCAGGTTGAGGACGACCTGTGTTTTCATCAATGATGACAATTTTTTTGTCTTCAACGATGTAATCGATGTCTTTTTCCATGAGAAGATGTGCACGCAAAAGTTGGCGCAAGTTATGTGCTCGTTCTTTGCGACGGCTATCTTCTTCACGGATCGCGATTTTTTGTTCTAATTTTTCCTGATCATCGAGCTTTGTATTTTGATCAATAAGAGCATACTCATGTCCTAAGTCGAGCATGACAAAATCGTCTTTCGCTTCTTCTTTTTCACCCGACCAAAGGTTGATTCCCTTATCTGTTAATTCGTATTCGCTCGAGCGTTCATCGATGATGATGTAAAGCTCAGCGAGCGTTTCATGACGCTCTTCTTTATTCGGCTCTCCATGGAAATAAGTTTCCCATTTTTCAAGTTCAGCGCGGAGATCCGGATGTTCTTTAATTCTTTTGAGGATTTTATTTTGCGGTGTGCCCTTGCCAACGAGCCACAACTTTTTCATGGCTTCAGTTTCTTTTTTACTCTCTTCTTTGGACAGCTTTTCAAGCTCTTCGTCTTCTTTTAAACGGCCAAGTTCATCGAGTGTTTTTCTTGCTTCTGATGCGAGCTTGTTACAATGATCCCGTTGGAGACGTACAAGGCGAGCAACAGGTTCTTTAAGCTCTTCATACATCTGTCTTGAATTGGGAACAGGGCCTGAAATGATGAGGGGGGTCCGGGCTTCGTCAATGAGAATCGAATCGACTTCATCGATGATAGCAAAGTAAAAGCCGCGTTGGCATTGCTCTTCTGGCGAATGAGCCATTGAGTTATCGCGCAAGTAATCAAATCCGAATTCAGAAGCGGTTCCGTAGACGATGTCGGCGCTGTAAATTTCTTTTCGCTCATGCGGAGGAACCTCGTTGATGAGGGCTTTTGTTGTCAGCCCAAGCCAGCGAAAAATTGCTCCAATCCATTCACAGTCTCGTTTGGCGAGATAATCATTGACTGTTACCAGGTGAACAGGTCGCCCGGTGAGGGCATTGAGAAAAAGAGGAAGAGATGCAGTTAACGTTTTTCCTTCACCTGTCATCATCTCAGAAATGGTGCCGTGGTGCATGGCAATCGCGCCAAGAAGCTGAACATCGTAAGGAACCATGTCCCACTTCTGGGTGTAGCCAGAAACATGCACATCTGTGCCACAAAGGCGGCGACAAGTGTTTTTAACTAAAGCATAGGCTTCAGGGAGAAGGAGATCGAGTGATTCGCCCTCAGCTAATCGGGAGCGGAACTCTGGGACCTTTTGCTTGATTTCTTCGTCGGACAGCTGTTGAAAAGATTCTTCAATTGTATTAATTTGTTTAACAATTTTTTGAAACTTCTTTAGACGGCGGCTTTGGGCTGTCCCAAAAATTTTTTTTACAAAACCAAGCATTTTATATCGTTCCTCTGTCGAAAAGCGGTAGATATCCATTTTACCTCAAACTCGAATTTACATCTATATGACGACCCCCTAAAATAGCCCAAAAGGACTTAAAGCATGAATGACATCCATTATCTTGATCGCGAGACCGGAAAGATCCATAAAGAAAAAATATATGGCAAATTTTTTATTGAAGCTCTCTATGGAACTTCCATTCTTTCAAAGTTTCTTTCTTGGATTTTTCTTCCTCTCATCTCCCGATCTCCTTTTTTTTCTCTCCTCTATGGACGGAAACAAAAAAGTGCAAAAAGTCGCAAAAAAGTGATTCCTTTTATCGAAATGTTTCACGTCGATGCAAGTGAATTTCTCAAATCCCCCCATGAATTTACATCGTTCAATGATTTTTTCATTCGGAAGCTAAAACCTACCTCCCGCCCGATTGCAAAAGGAAATGATGTAGCAGTTTTGCCCGCAGATGGGCGCCATCTTTTTTACCCCTCTTTTGGAGAAGCTGAAGGTTTTTACGTGAAAGGACGCAAGTTTGATTTAGAGCTCCTTTTGCAAGATGATTTTCTCTTCGACATCTACAAGCGAGGCAGTATGGTAATTAGTCGCTTGTGCCCAACCGACTACCACCGTTACCACTTTCCCTGCGAGTGTATTCCAACAAAAGCCAAGCTGATCAATGGCCCCCTCTACTCGGTCAATCCAATGGCCCTGCGCAAAAACATCATGATCTTAAATGAAAACAAGCGGATGCTGACTCAACTTAAAACCAAAACATTTGGGACGATTTTATTCATTGAAGTCGGAGCCACCTTTGTCGGTTCTATCAAGCAAACCTACTCCCCCCAATCACTTTGCAAAAAGGGGCAGGAAAAGGGGTACTTTGAATTTGGGGGTTCGTGCATCATCATGCTTTTTACCCCAGGAGCTATTGTATTTGATGAAGATCTTATTGCTTCTTCAAAAAAACAGATCGAAGTGAAAGCGAAAATGGGGGAACAGTTTGGTCGGGCAACACAATCTTTAGGAAGTTGAAAGATCTTTTCCCCGCAAGTTACTTGGCGGAAGCTCCATTTACAAATGGCCCGCTTTGGATGCAAATAATGCCTCGCAGGTATGATATAAAGGATCAGAACGCCCTATTTGCAGAGAATGATAACCCGCATCCCTCGGCTCCCCTTGAACACTTTTTGATAGGCTTGGGTTGCTTCATTAAGTGAAAAGGTTGTTTCTTGAGAAATGGGAAGAGAGGATAAAGCTTTTGATTCAAACCCGTCTTTTAAATCGTCTAGGAAGGCTTTGTTTTCTTGAAAGCCAAAATCGACAGTATTGATTCCGCAAACTTCTTGGTTTGCACGATAAAAATGAAACAAATTGAGTTTGGCTTCTCGTTTTCCTTCGGGAGCAGCAATGACAGCAATCCGCCCAAATTTTTTCAGGCACTGAATCTGGTTTTCCCAATGGACATTTCCAATTGTATTGAGAATCACATCATACTTCCCTTCGAACAGCGTTGTTGCATTCCATCCCAAAGCTTTTGCTTTGGCAACATCTTCATCTTGTCGAACTAAGGCGGTAGGAATGGCCCCTTTCCAAAGGCAAATCGCAAGGGCTGCTTGTCCCACTTGCCCTAACCCTCCTATCACTAAGACTTCTTCGTTTGGTTGGATATGGGCACGAGTGACTAAGCTATAGTAAGCAGTTGTATAGGGCAAAGTTTGAGCCCCTGCGACTTCAAGAGGTAAATTCTCTGGAACTTCTCCGACTGACTCTTCAGGAACAATAAGGTATTCTGCATGACAGCCATCTGCATCTAGACCAATTGCTCCTCCTGTTCCCCAAACTTTTTTTCCAATCAACTCATGTCGCCCCTCTACGATTGTTCCTGCAAAATCTCGCCCAGGAATGCGAGGAACGACAGCATGTGAAAAATAGCCTAAGGCTCCAAGGACATCACTTGGATTAACGCCAGATGAGGCAACTTTAATCAAGCATTCTCCTGATTTTGGCATAGGCGTTGGCCTTTCAGTAACCTGAAGGTCGAGATCCTCAATCGATTGAAAATGTTTTGTTAAAACAACTGCTTTCATAAGATCTGATTTATACAATATATGAGGAAAATGATGGAAAAAAGATTTCATTTTCAAGCTATGGAATGGGAGCCCATTAAAAACAAGCTCTCAATTCGACAAGTAGATGGGAAAAATATCACGATTCTCAATGCTCAGTTTGAAAAAGGATGTTTAGTTGAGCGACATCAACATGCGAACGAGCAAGTCAGCTACGTCTTGAAAGGGTGCCTTAAAGGAACGGTCGGAGAAAATGAATACCTTCTAAAGGAAGGCGATGCCATTCTCATCCCTCCTAACATCCCTCACGATTGGAAAGCTCTAGAAGATACAATAACATTGGAAGTTTTCAGTCCTACGAGAGAAAAACCTCAATTTAATGATTAAAGAAATGAAGTGAAACAGGCAGATTATTCGCCTATATTCGCTTTCACTTCGATCTGCTCTTTTGAAAAAGAATGAGATCTGCATCAAGTAAGATCACTTTGAGGACAAAGAGCATAATGATGCGCGAGTCCCCTTTTTCTTTTTTGCAAAGGGATTCAAATAGAGTTCAGATTATTATTGTACCCCTCTTGTGAACTGCGCATATCTTGCCTAAGAAAAGCTTCGAATTCTCCGGCAGCTCTGCTGCAGCTCCACTAATTCCTAATGAGGCATCTACGACATTTTTGAGGCGGGTGTTTGTCGATTTTTACAAGGAAAAGTCATAATTGGCTGCAAATCGGGCATTCTGAGACTTTGTGAGCGCGTGCCATGCAGAAGGCGCGGCCAAAGTAGATGATTTGCAAATGAAGTTTACGCCAAGATTTTTTTGGAAAAAGAGCTTTCAAATCCTTTTCTGTTTGTTTGACATTTTTTCCTGAGCTCAATCCCCATCTTTTGGCGCAACGATGGATATGGGTGTCGACTGGAAAGGCTGGCTGCTTAAACGCTTGAGCAACGACAACCGATGCTGTTTTATGCCCTACGCCAGGCAATTTCTCTAACTCTTCGAGCTCTTTGGGGACTTGGCTTCCATAATCTTCGAGGAGAATTTCTGACAGCTTTTTGATGTTTTTTGCTTTGGTGGGAGAGAGCCCACACGGTTTGATAATCGCTTGGATGGTTTGTACAGGAAGGGCTGCCATTGCTTTGGGAGTTGAAGCTTTAGCAAAGAGCTTGGGGGTGATCTCATTCACCCGCTTATCGGTGCAGCGGGCAGAAAGGAGAACGGCAATTAAAAGGGTGTAAGCGCTCGTGTGTTTCAGGGGAATCGGAGTCTTGGGAAAGTAATGATTGAGCGTTTTTTGGACGAATGCAGCACGCTGTTTTTTGTTCATTTCCCAACGCAGAATTTTGAGAAGATAGCACTTAAAATATCTTCAGTAATGTTGACGCCAATAATAGTGCCAAGTTCTTTTAATGCCAATCGGATATCTGATGTCAAAAACTCGGGAGAAAGTTCTTCTTGGAGCCCTAATGAGACCTTTTGTGTAGCTTGAATCGCCCGGTCTAAACTTTGAAAATGACGCTCATTCGTGAGCACCACCTCTTCTTTTGAAGGAGGGCCACTTTTCCAAACGATTTGATGCACGGCCTCTTTTAGCTCTTCGAGCCCTTCGTAATTTTTAGCAGAGACCCTTACTGCCTCAAAAGGAAGTTTGGGCAGCTCATCAGCTGCTTTTAAATCTGTCTTGTTCCAAACGAGTAGTGTTTGCCCTTTGGGTAAAATTGCCATCAGATCCGAATCAATTGAAGGGTTAGAGATATCCACAACAAGGAGAATCAAGTCAGCTTCTTTGGCGGCGGCTATTGAGCGTCTGACCCCTTCGCGCTCGACAATTTCCTCTGCTTCCCGAATGCCGGCTGTATCTAAGAGGCGAAAGTTGAGTCCTGCCATTTCGATCTCTTCTTCGAGAATGTCTCGAGTGGTACCCGGAATATCTGTGACAATGGCTCGATCTTTTCCGACGATGGCGTTCATGAGCGATGACTTCCCTACATTTGGAGCGCCGAGAAGGCAAATAGAAAGGCCTGTTTGCAGCCGCTTCCCCTCATGAAATGTCGCAAGGAGATGCTGCATCCTTTCGATGATAGCTGTAAGCATCGTTAGCATCTCTTCATGGGAAGCAAACTCAAGCCCTTCTTCGGGAAAGTCGACCCAAGCTTCTAAAATAGCAGCGATGTCGGTAAGCTTTTGTTGAAATGAGGCGATCGTTTTGTAGAGTTTTCCTTGAAGTTGGTTTTCTGCAGCTTGCATTGCCAAAGAATTTTTCGAGGCAATCACTTGTTGCACCGCCTCGGCTTTTGTCAGGTCGATTTTTCCATTTTGGAAGGCTTTACACGTGAATTCACCTGGAAGAGCAGCCCTTGCGCCCGAGCGGAGAGCTGCTTTCAGTACTTTTTGGGTGATCAAGGTGCCCCCATGGCAGTGGATTTCAACGGTGTCTTCCCCTGTATAGGAGCGGGGAGTGCGCATCACGATGACAAGCCCTTCGTCGATAAATGCACCGTTTTCATCGAGGATATTTCCAAAATGGACAGTGTGGGTTTTGTAAGAGTGAATCGAACCTGAGAAAATTTTATCTGCGACGTCGAGGGCTTCATCCCCTGAAATGCGGATAACAGCAATACCTCCCTCACCAGGTGGGGTGGCAACAGCTGCAATCGTTTGGCCTTTTTCGTAGGTGCGGTGTGTAAATTCCATGAAGAAAGTTTATCACAGAAGGAGATTTATTGAGAGTGCTGCATTTCCGAATCCCTGCTATAAGTAATATAAATTTTAAAAATCTTTTCAATGACATCGGGATCGATGTTATAGCTGTGGGCAAGGTCACCCAATTTTTTAATCTCCTCTGCTTCACGCTTTGGATCATAAACTGGAATGTTGTGCTCTTTTTTATATGCAGCAACTTGTTGCACAACTTGATAACGAAGCGCAAAAAGAGAAACGATATTTTGATCGATGATATCTAACTCTTGCCGAAAAAGGTCTAAGTTGACGATTTCCTTTGCAGAAATAGTTCCCATCGAAAGTGCAAAGAGTAAAAGTAATTTTCTCATAGCTAACCTGCCTTGTTTTTTCACAAGGCAGGAATATAGCATAAAAAGAAATTATTTGATGAGTTGCACGAGAAGCTTGAGGTTTTCTACCGTCTCAGCTTTTTTGAGTGCGTCCACTAGCCCTGTTGAATCGACATCATTAATTTCCTTCGCACGTTTCACCAACTTATTGAAATCAGCTGCAGAAAGCTTTAACTCAGAGGAGTAACAAATGCTCAAAACAATCCACTGAAGCTGGACCAAATTCAATTTTTTTAAGTTGAGCTCCGTTTCAAGATCATCTGCTTCCTTTAGCGGTGCCAGGGGTGATAAATTGACAGCTTTCAACAGAGTATTTGCTTTTTCTTTCAGCCACTCACTGGTTTCATACTCTTTTGGATCGCTATGAACGAAAATGTGATCAGTTGGGTGAAAGTCCTTGAAGAAAGGATTATCTTTATTCTGAATTACTTTAGGTGGCTCGAGTTGCAAGGCCTGCATCCCCCCCCAAATTTCTTTTTGCTTTTCTTCGCTAAGCTTCATGATCTTTGGATGGTGTGCAGAATAATCTTTATGGATGTTTTTGACTTTTGTAACCATGTTTTCAACCATTGCGTTTAAACTCAGTGTGTGGTGAGCATTAAAAAGTACTGGCGGAAGGAGTGTTCCCCAAACAACTTTAGTCATAGTCTCATAAGCAACTTGAGTGACACGTGGGACGACGAAAAGGGCGGTAGCAACATAGCCAGCGAATGCTAGGTAATCTCCATAGGATCTCTGAGCATAAACGTCTGTTTTTTCGTCTTTCCCAAAGCCAACAACCCGCTTGGTCAACGTAGCACTTGTTGTTCCCATTGCTCCAATCGCAAGGGTATCGATAAGAGTCAGCGGAAGAGGGTCTTTCCAACCCATGTAGGGAAGCGCCTTTGTGATGACGAATAGAGAAAAGGCAAACGCCATTCCCCATGAGATGAAGTCGGCATGTAAAGAATAATTTCCACCTTCAGAAAGATCGTAAAGATCTTCTGCTTCTGGTTTTACATAAGGTGTGTCAATGGCCTTTATTAGGTTTGCTACTTGAGCCGTCATAATTTTCCTTGAATTTGTGATAATTTTTTTTGAAAATCATGAGAATTATAAAAAAAGACCTTTTTTAATGCACGAATAATTCTATGTTTATTAAAAATATAAAAGATAGAGTTATCTAGTATTGTAAATAAGTTTTTTCAAATGCTCGACAGAGTCAGCAATTTTCAACTTTTCGAGGAGGCTAGTCGAATCTGTTTCGGTGATTTCTAGGGCTCTTTCTTTTAACAGGCGAAAGTGATTTGCTGATAATGCATAATCAGGGCTAGTACATAAGTTCAAAATTAGCCATTGGACTCGAGGTAGTCTTAGTCTTTTTAAATTTTCTTTTGTCTCAATTTCAATCGATTCGTCTATTGAAGGATAAGTCGCTAAACGAAGTCTCGATAATAAAGGGTTGCAATACTTTATGAGACGCTCTCGTCTTGTAATCTCCTCTGCGGAGAGATTTTTAATGAAAGTGCTGGGGAATAGGATACAATTTTTTAAAATGGGTAAAGGTTGATCAAGAACTTCTTTTGGTGGTTGAAAGAAGCTTAATTGGTAGAAAATTCTTTTTTGTGATTTTTGAGGGAGCTCTTGAATCTTTTGATGGTGAACTGCGTAGTTTGAAGAGAGAATTTTTCCTTTATTAGATCTATCAATTAATACTGAGAACATGTGAGTGGCTAAAACGAGAGAAAGTGGGATAGGGGGCCAAGTAGCCCGAATAGCCCATTCAAAAGTTTTTCTAAAGGGGATGTTCGTACAGATGGGAATGACAACAAATGCTATAAACCCACATCCAGCTAGACCTGATAAATTAAAAAAGTCTCGTCTGTCATATGTTTCTGTTTCAGGGTCCTTGCTATATGCGAAGATTCGTGTGGCTAATGCTCCCCCAAAGCTACTCAGGGTGGCAATTTGAACTGACTCTGCAGCTGAAAAGGTGAGGGAGTTGGAGTGAAAGAAATAAGCGTCAAAAATTCTAAGATAAACCAGTGAAACTGTGATGGCTACCGTAAACGCTGCGTAATCAGTTAAGAAAGAATAAGAAGCTCCATCGGAAAAGTCATATAGATTTTTTTCTGGATTTTGAAGATACGGCGTGTTGAACGAGTGCATTAATTCTTTGACTTCAGAAATCATTTTTTCCTCTAAGAAGTTTCCTCGGCAAAAAGTTTACTATCAAATGCCTTTTAATGCACAGCTAATGAGCTCACTTAAGGGAGGAGGAGAATCAAATTGTGACAGAGCATGTTGAATTGCCTTTTGGGCTTGGAGGGTGTTATATCCTAAGTTCATGAGAGCGCTCATGGCATCTTGGCTTAAATTATCTTTGCCTTTTATGAGGATAGAAGGGGCGATGTGTTTAAGCTTTTTATGAATCTTGTCGCGCATTTCGACGATGAGTCTTTCAGCGGTCTTTTTCCCAATCCCAGGGATTTTGGAAAGGAGGTTAACATTGGCGTGAGTAATAGCAGACTCTAAATCTGAATGGTCCAAATGGCCAATGAGAGCTAGGGCTGTCTTTGGGCCAATGCCCGAAACATCGCTCACCATTTCAAACAGGTTTCTTTCTTCTCTTGAAAGGAATCCAAAATGGCGGTGAGAATCTTCACGAATGACTGTTGAGATGTAGAGAAGAACCTCTTCGCCAATTTGAGGAAGATTCGAGTAAGTACTAAGAGGGATAAAAAGGCCATGGCCAATTCCATTCACATCGATGACAGCCTTATTGGGGTCGCAATCTACTAATACTCCTTTAACGTACTCAAGCATAACTGAATCCTTTTATATGATGTGAATGGCAAAGCGCCAAAGCTAAGGCATCCGCGGCATCTTCCGGGTGGGGCACTTCAGGCAAATGGAGCAAGACCTGAATCATACGTCCTACTTGCTCTTTGGTCGCATTGCCCGTTCCTACGACGGCAATCTTTGCTTTTTTAGGAGCATACTCGAAAACGGGAATTTTTCGCTGCGTTCCTGCCAAAATGGCGACTCCTTTCGCCATGCCGAGTTTGAGAGCGCTTTGAGGGTTTTTGCTCACGTATTGACTTTCAATGGAGATTGCGTCAATAGGATGCAGTTCGAGAAGGTGAGCAACTGCTTCGTGAATGATGAGTTGTCTTTCGAAGAGAGGAAGCTTTGGCGGGGGGCGGATGGCGCCGTAATCAAGAGGCTCATAGAAAGTGAGATCGGTTTTGACAATGCCATAACCTGTGATCCGGGTTCCTGGATCGATTCCTAAAATGGTGTAGGTTTTCTTTTTTTCCGCTATCATACTTAGAAATTAATTCATTTGATCTCCCATTATACAATTGTATGTTTTGGAAGAGATTTAGGCAAACGAGGCGAATCTTAAATTCGACAAATGTTGATTTTTGAAGTTGTTTGAGTATAGATATACGAGCAACTTGGGTTCAAATACTCAAATATGTTAAAATGGAAGGCATGAAAAAATTGCAGCCGAAAAATATTATCGTTCGGATGCCAAACTGGATCGGCGATCTCGTGATGGCAACTCCGATTTTGACAGATTTACGCTTCGCATTTCCAGATGCGTCAATCACTGCAATGGTTTATGAAAAAATCGGACCGTTAATCGAAGCAGATCCCGCAATTGATGAACTTTTTCTCTTTTCTCGTGCTAAAGGAATGATCCGGCGCATTAGGCAACGGAATATTGTCGAAAAATTGCGCGATGGAAATTACGATCTGGGCTTGCTTCTCACGAATTCCTTTTCTTCTGCATGGCGTTTTTGGCAAGGTGGTGTGAAAAATAAGGTTGGTTTTAGCGGAGATGGCAGATCTTTTTTACTCGATCAAGCTGTCCCCTTCCCAAAAGAAAGAAAGACGCAACATCTTGTCCTGACTTATAAAGCTTTACTCAAGCACATTGGCATTCCCCGCTCTGAAACAGCTCCGCGCCTTTTTCTAAAAAAAGATGAGAAAGAAGGGGCATGGGACTTTGTCAAGCGGTTTGACATTCCAGCTGAGGCGAAGCTGATTGGAATCAATCCAGGTGCGGCATATGGATCGGCAAAATGCTGGCTACCTGAAAGATTTCGAGAGGTGGCAAAAAGATTGATCGATGAAGACCCCTCCCATTTTGTTCTATTTTTTGGTGATCTATCGCACAAGCAATTGATCAATGAGATTTGCACCGGACTACCTGCGCGAGCTGTCAACTTAGCCGGACAAACAGATCTTCGTTTACTCTTGGCCCTCATTTCCATTTGCTCTGTCTTTTTAACGAATGATAGTGGGCCGATGCACATTGCGGATAGTTTGGATATTCCCCTTGTTGCACTTTTTGGATCGACAGATCCGATTGCGACCGGACCGTATCGCCATGGTCAAGCTGTCATGCAAAAGAAAGTGCCTTGCTCTCCTTGCTTTAAGAGAGTGTGTCCGATTGACTTTCCTTGCATGAAGGGATTAACGGTGGAAGATGTTTTCAATCGTGTTCTCAAGACACTTCATCAAAATGAGCAGGTCACATGCTAAAAAAAATCATCGCTACCCTCCGTCCTAATCCTTTCGATCAGCTTTTAAAAAAAGCGGCGAGTGAAAACCAAAGTCGTTTTCTCGTGATTTGGAATCGGGGGCTTGGTGACATCCCTCTTGGATTATATGCGCTAGTCTATCGTATCCGCTCATTTATTCCTCATGCATCTGTGACGTTTTTGACACGGCCTGATTTGGCGCCAGGTTTTCAAATGCTCGAAAACGTTCATATTTTGTCATGTGAAGAATGGGAACGAGGAAAGCCGATTGATATCACAGAAAGTTTAGCCAAGCATCAACTGACCCCCGATGTTTTTGATGTGATATTAGAAAATCCTGATCCTACAAGATGGCTGAAATGGCAACTTGGCACCTTGACTCCAAAGTTAAAATGGCGAGAAGAGTGGGATGCACTCTCCGAAAGATACCAACTTCAGAAAGGGGAAACCTATATAGGGGTGCATGTTGATACAGAGACCGGTGGCTACTATAAGTATGAAAAAAATTGGCCCCTTTCTTACTGGCAAGAACTGTTTACCCGGATTCAAGAGGAGCACAAAGGAAAAGTGATTCTTTTCGGAATGGAAAAAGATCGCTCTTTTTTGATGGATCACATTGTTGACTTACGTGGCGAAACCACGGTTTTTGAGATGCTTTCTGTTATCAAAAATTACTGCAACTACTTGGTTGTGCCTGATTCGGGAGTGCTTTCGATCGCATATTATGTGGACAGTGACTTTCCCGTTCGCGTTGTCTCTCTCTGGGCTGATCCGCGCCAAGGAGTTTTGCGCCAAAAAGTCGACTCTCCAAACCCTCATTTTAAACATATTCCCCTAATAGGAAAAGATGACAATGTTGCCAATATATCTCCTGAATCAGCCTTCGGAGCATTATTCAATCCCGAGGAACATGAACAAGCATCCCCTTGCTGAAGTGAAACAGATATTGCAGCAGAGCCCTGCTGTGAATCCTCATGATTTTTCTCCCGTCTCAAATGATCGGGTGGTGCATGAGCTATCACCCTCTCACCACTTTGAAAAAATGGGAGTGTTGATCTTGGCAGGTGGTCAAGGAACCCGGCTTGGGTTTGAAGGACCCAAAGGGTGTTTTGAGCTTCCACTCGATGAAAAGAAAAGCCTTTTTCAAATTCACTTTGAAAGGATCAGAGCGAAAGGACCCAACTTATCGGTTGCCATTATGACATCTCCGCTGAATCACGAGGCAACACTTGCTTATCTCCAAGCAAATGATTACTTTGGACTTTCGTCTTCTCAGGTTGATCTCTATCAGCAAGAATTGATTCCGATGTGCGACGATCACGGCTATCTGTTTTATGAAGCGCCCGACAAAATTGCGGAAGCCCCTGCAGGAAATGGGAAGGCGTTGTTTTATCTCTACCAGTCACCCATTTGGGAAAAGTGGCGACAAAAGGGAGTTGAGTACATTCAAGTTGTACCGGTTGATAATCCTTTGGCCGAACCATTTGATGGAGAGCTCTTAGCTTGTCATGTTGAGAATCATCTCGATCTCGCATTAAAATGTATTGAGCGGGTCGATCCTGAGGAAAAACTGGGAGTTATTGTCGAAAAGCAAGGGAAGCTGATGATTCGGGAGTATAGCGAAGTGTCTGATGCAGTCAGGATGGGGCGCAGCGGTGAGCAACTGACCTACTACTTAGGAAATTCGGGGCTATTCTCCTGCTCGATGGATTACATTGAGCGATTGGTAGATGGGGCCTTTGAGATGCCGTGGCATTTAGCGCATAAAAAGGGAAAACGGCTCATTTCAACTCCTGATGGATGGCAAGCAGAAGAAGCTTGGATCTGGAAGTTTGAAACATTTATTTTTGATATCTTCCCCTACGCTGACTCCTATAGAGTTATTGTGGGCGATCGCAAAAACTGTTTTGCCCCCTTAAAAAATCTTTCAGGGCCTGACAGCCCTGAAGTCGTGGCGGAAGCTCTTAAGCATGTATCTTTGCGCTGATTTTATAATCTATTCATAATTAAATGTTTATGGATTTATCCTGAGGGTGTGTTAGGGAAAATTCTGATTTTTTTCTTATCATGCGATTTTAAGGTAAGTATACTTTACTTAAATAATAAATCTAAGTATAATTAAGGGTATGAGAATACCTAAAGATGAACTCCTATCTATCCTTTCTCAATTTAACCCCTGGTGGAGGGGGGAGAAAATTCCTGATCTTCCTACTTGGAAACGAGCAGCTTTTAACGAGCTATTAACATGGGTTTTGAATCCTCCAGCTTTACGGGCTGTAATGCTTTCTGGACCTAGACAAGTTGGTAAGACCACTCTTTTAATGCAGGCGATTCATCAGCTAATCGAAGAGGGAATTTCGTCTAAGAATATTCTGTATATATCGTTTGACCATCCCATTTTCAAAATCACAAGTTTAGACGCAATCCTCGAAGCTTGGCGAGAGTTAGAACCAAAAACAGAGGGCCCTGAATATCTCTTTTTGGATGAAGCGCAATTTATTCCAGACTTTGGAACATGGATCAAACACCAAGTTGATTTTTCAAAGCATCGAAGGATTATATTCACTGGCTCAGCTACACCAATTATTGAAATTGAGCCTGAATCTGGAGTGGGTCGATGGCACGCCATCAAAATTTCGACACTTTCTTTTAATGAGTATTTACAAATCAAAAAGATAGATATTCCTAATATCCCAATCCTTCCACATGTTTCAGATTTATTTGGCTATTCCAAAGCCCAGCTTCTCAGAATTTCGGAAGGAGCTCAGAGTCTTATTGGGCATTTTCATGAGTATCTCGTTCATGGAGGATTTCCTCAAACCGCTCTTATTGACAGTGTTTCTCAGGCGCAACGCCTTTTAAGGGAGGATATTATAGACAAAGTTTTGAAAAGAGACATGACAGCTCTTTTTGGAGTGCGACGGGTTTTAGAGCTTGAGCAAACGTTTATTTTTCTATGTATGCATGATGGAGGGTTGCACGATCCTACAGCGATTTCTGTCAATTTAGGCGTGACAAAGCCAACTGTTCAAAACTTTATTCATCTTCTTGAGTCAGCTCATCTTGTATATCGACTTCCACCTTTTAGGTATGGAAAAGAGGTGCTGCGCGCTCGTTATAAGCTCTATTTAGCAGACCCAGCAATTGCGTCTGCAATACTCATGAAAGGAAAAACTGTTTTGGAAGATTCTAAATTACTGTCAGTTGCTGTTGAAACAGCTGTTTTTACTCACTTGTCAGCGCATAACGCCTCGAGTCATCAACATCGGCTGAGTTATTGGAGAGGATCTAAGAACAAGGAAGTGGACTTTATCGTCGAAGGGGAAGGGAGTCTTATTCCAATTGAAGTGAAGTATCATTCACAAATAACACAATCTAAACATGTTCAAGGTCTTGCTCAGTTTTCTAGCCAAAAAGATAGAAAAAACCACTCGTTAGTACTTACAAAATCCCATATAGATTTGGGAATTCTTGAAAACATGCCTTCTCATGTGATGCGTATTCCATCAAGTATTTTCTGCTATTGGGTAGGTCAGGCCGAAATTTCGGGGCGTAACATTCTTACTTGAAAAGGGATTCATGTTTAAATGGTGTGTGTTAGCGAAAAAAGCTGATACAAGGTATAATAGGCATAAAAAAATCTTTAAGGGTTTGCATGAAAATTGCTTATTTAGGGGCCGGAGCCTGGGGGTTTTGCTTAGCGAATCTCTTGGCTGGAAAAGGTTATGATGTCTTTCTGTGGACGGGGAATCTAAGTTTAGCCGATGTTCTCAAGCGTGGAGAAACACATCCGAAACTGAGAGACCATAAAGCCGAAGAGAATCTTTATTTAACGACCAATCTAAACGAAGCTCTCGAAGATGCCGATTTTATCATTGAGTCAGTGACTTCTAAGGGGCTGCGTCCAGTTCTTGAAATGGTTAAGGAGACTGGCTTGACAGGGCCTCCACTGATTTTGACCTCGAAGGGGATCGAGCAAAATACTTGCCTCCTGATGTCCGAAGTCGCAATTGAAATTTTGGGTGAAGAGTATAAGAATCGGATTGGTACTATTTCTGGGCCCAGTCTGGCCAATGAAGTCATGCAAAAGCTTCCCACTTCTGTTGTGGCAGCGGCCTATAGCCCCGATTTAGCTCTCCAAATCGTTGATCTCTTTTCAACTCCGTTCTTTCGAGTTTACCCGAATGATGATGTCCCTGGTGTTTCTTTTGGAGGCGCCATGAAAAACATCATTGCGATTGCATGTGCGATTTCCGATGGGTTGGGATTTGGAGAAAATACCAAAGCTGCACTCATGACACGTGGACTTCATGAAATCCGCAAACTCTCGATTGTCAAGGGATGTCGTCCCGAAACCCTTAGTGGCCTTTCAGGAATGGGTGATCTTTGTGCAACTTGTCTTTCCACTTTAAGCCGTAATTATATATTTGGTAAGTTGTTGGCAGAAGGGTTGACCCCAGAAGAAGCTCGGGAAAAAATTGGAATGGTTGTGGAAGGCGCTTATACCTGTGTTTCAGCGTTGCAACTCAGCCGTAAAGCGAACGTTCCTGTTCCGATTACAGAAGCCGTGTATTCGATCATTTACGAAGGGCTCAACTCAAAAGAAGCTGTCGAAGCCTTATTAACTAGAGCGGTCAAGCAAGAGCATTTGTGAGTCTTGAAGGATATAAAGTCATTACCGCAAGGGAAATGGCGCGCATTGAGAAGCTCAGCATTCAAGAAGGAGCTTCCGATGAAGGGTACATGCTAAAAGCAGGCGCTGGTATTGCCGAGCGCGTGGCTTTGTTTATTAAAGAAAAGCGCCTTCAAAAGCGTGTCACACTCCTTGTAGGAAAAGGAAATAATGGCGGAGATGCCTTTGTTGCTGGGACTTTGCTCCTAAAAAAAGGGTACATTGTTCAAGCGTATCATCTTTTCCCTACCGAAGAATCGAGCCCTCTTTGTCAAAAACACAAACAAGCGTTTACCGACGCAGGCGGTCTTGTATTTTTCCCGAAAAAAGCAGCTGAAATTTCGTGTAAAGGAGTTCTCCTTGATGGACTTTTGGGAACCGGTTTTCAAGGGCAATTAGAAGGAATTCTTCTCGATACTGTCGAGCATGTGAATCGAAGCAAGCAGCCCATTTTGGCAATTGACATTCCCTCAGGAGTCAATGGAAATACAGGGGAAGTCAATCCGATCGCAGTGAATGCAGCTGAAACGATTTTTCTTGGTCTTCCAAAGATAGGATTTTTCCTAGGTGAAGGTTACAACTATATTGGAAAACTTTCTCCTGTTGATTTCGGTTTGGAACTTCGATATGTGCACCAGGCTTGTGGCATGGCTCATATGCTCAATGAAAAAAACTTGCCCAGTCTACTTCCCGAACTGACCCGTACACGTCATAAATACCAAGCAGGCTATGTTTTGGCCGTTTCAGGTTCACCAGGGATGCCTGGAGCAGCCATGCTGACGTGTTTAGCGGCCCTCCGTGCAGGAGCCGGAATCATTCGGTTGTTTCATCCTATGGGAATGGAAAATGAACTTTTGCATGCACCTTACGAAGTTATTCGCACCCCGTATAAAGACGATCCTGCTGCGCTTCTCCTCGAAATGTCCCGAGCTGCCGCCATGCTCATTGGCCCCGGTTTAGGGAGAGCACAAGAGCGAGGTACCTTTCTGAAATCCTTTATTGACCACATTACAGTCCCAACTGTCATTGATGCTGATGGTCTGTTTCATTTGAAAGGGATGTTTGCCAAATTTCCATTCCCATGTGTTCTCACGCCCCACCATCGCGAGATGCTTCAACTGCTTGGAAAAGAGAAGTTCGATGACATGTTTGATGAGTGTCAAAAGTTTGCGCATGAAAATGCTATCACTCTTGTTCTCAAGGGAGCGCCGACGTTTATTTTTCATAAAGACAAGCCACCGCTGATCATTGCGCGTGGCGATCCGGGTATGGCAACTGCTGGAACAGGTGATGTCTTAACTGGCATGATCGCAGCCTTACTTGCTCAAAAGCTTCCTCCTCGTGAAGCAGCGGCTCTTGGAGTGTACATGCACGCTCGTGCAGGTGAATGTGTTGCTGAAATGAATACATCTTATGACTTGATTGCATCTGATCTACTTGAGGCTTTGCCTCGAGTGTTCAAAGAGTTGTCAGATCTGAGTTTGATGTAACTATTTGATTGGCGTGGTTATTCATTAGTCTGAGTTTAGAGTTTATTTCGACCTCTTTTGCGAAATGTCTCTAGATTATTTAAATTGAATTTTGATTGATGTATACTCAAACAACTTCAAAAATTGGTTTTGGGCAACGCGAAAGCTTTCGGAATTCGTCGATTTTAAGTCGCCTAATATTAGGAATATGAGGCCACTTAAAATCGGCAAATTACGGTGCTTTGGCGCAGCCGAAAATCCAATTTTTGAAGTTGTTTGAGTATAAAACTACGCAATCAGTAAATTCTTTCATAATTTTTAAAAGAGGGAAATCTTGTATGTCTCACGGGTTGCTTGGGCCGGTTGCTGCTTTTTTCGATATTCAGGTCTCTCAGCAATATCAGTCTGAATATCTGAAATCAAAATCAGCATTTGAACAACGTAAGTATGAAGAGCTTCTTGAATGGCAATTCAAATTTTTTAGAGACGGAGCAGACCGCTTTCTCACTAACATAAGCGAACATTTATGCACCAAATTCTCATCACCTGATGGAAAGACGAGTTATATTCCTGATATATCTAAGGAGCAAAGAGCTCTTATGGTTTTTGCTCGTGTTATGTTAGCTTCTCAAACAATCATTGATGAGTTAAACGAGAATGCAACTTCTCAACATGTATTTGTTACAGCGAGTTTTCCCCAACCCAAATATGCGATCGATTATCCTCTTCTCTTGAAAACTCTATTGATTCCAGCAGTTGTTGAGACTTTCCAAGAGAATCGTATCCAATATAAATTCGAATGTGTGGAACTGGAATTTTTTCATGTGATGACATGCGTTAATTTTGCGAGAGAACCACTGTGAAGGATGTGACATGATACGAATGAGGATACGTTGCATGTTGACTAGTTTTGTTCGGATGATTTACGAACAAAAAGATTTTTATTTTTTTTGAATACTCTGTCTGATATTGTTACAACTGCTACTTTATTAATGTTATTTTGAGGGCTTTATGAAAAACTTGTTTCGCTTTACCATTTTCTCGTTAGTTTTTGCTAGTTCGGTTTTTGCCAATGCCAACTCAAATCAAACTAATATGAGTCAACCCAATACAACTGACTATCACTCTGGGTTCTACTTAAAATTAAGTGGAGCCGCTCTTTTGCCAAGTGAAACAGGTCTAGGCTCTTTTACGGATAGTTGGCAGTACGCGAATGCAGATGGGAGTACGATCCGTTCCTTGAGCAAACCATCCAAAGCAGATTATAAATTTGCGTGGGGTGTTCTTGTTGGGTACGATGCTTCTTCTCTACCCAATTTTGCAGAAGCAGAATACTTTTATTTATCTAATTCTAACCACAACTACAATACCACATCTGATGGGCCTGCAAGTTTTGGAAGCGTATTTTTTAACGTAGGATTTCCCTTAACACCAGGACAAGATTTCGTTAGTGATGCATATCTAATCTACAGAGTTAACCAAGTAGACATAAGAGCAGGTCATCGCTTCTACGTCGCAGATAATCATTTAGAAATCTCTCCTTCGATTGGTGTTCGTTGGTCTGATTTAGTACATAACCTTTCTTTTGCTGTCGGGCACGTCAGAACTTCTTATTGGGGAGTTGGCCCAGTATTTGGCATCGATGGTGTTTATACTCTTTACAAAGGGCTCAAGTTGCTTTCTCATTTTGACGCAGCAATAGTAGTTGGAAGTGTTAAAGCAAACTCTAAATTAGATTTTTTTGGAAAATCTAAGTATATCTCACCAAGTACAAACCGAGTTGTTCCAACATTAGCAGCTAAGCTAGGCCTTCGCTATGATTTTATCTTTAGCAATAAATCTTCTCTAAGAATAGAGGCTGGTTACCAAACCGCAGTTTACATTGGAGTCTTTGATATCCTTACAGGGTTTACCCAGATTCCTGCTATTGGACAAGTTCAAAGGATTGCTTCGATTACGACAGATAATTTCTCATATTCTGGACCTTATGCATCGATAGCATTTCATATGTAGGAATTGAAAGTTTTAGAAAATTTTCTTTCTCCCACTTTCTTATACGACGAATAGACCAGAGAGTATCTGGTCTATTTGTCATATAAACGCACTCGTGATCCCGCCAAAAGATCTCATCCAAAAAATTTTCCGGTTAGTCGTTTCATTAGGGTGAAAATCAAAAAACATCTTTGCATGAGCAAGGGGATACTAAAATCTTGTTTCGCTTCTTCTATTACTTTTGGAGTGAGGACGGTAGGTGAATGAAGTTTTGCGCTTCAGATAGGCCAAAGTTGGGGAAAGTGCAATATAAAAGTTCCCTCTTATTTGATAAACGGTATTAGATAGAATTTGCGTAAGGCAAAAATTTATCTATTCAGGGTGTAATTGCTTGTTTGTAGCTGATAGAGGGAAGCGTACTCCCCTCCTTTTTGAAGGAGGCTTTGATGCGTTCCATCTTCAATGATTTCTCCTTGTTTCATGACAAGGATACGGTCTGCCATTGACACCGATCCTAAACGGTGAGTGATTAAAAGAGAGGTTTTTCCTTTGGAAAGTTTTGAAAATGAGTGAAAGACCTCTTGTTCACTGCGGGCATCAAGGGAAGCTGTGGGCTCATCTAAAATGAGAAAGTTTGCGGGACGCATAAAGGCGCGAGAAACCGCAATTTTTTGCCATTCGCCGCCAGAAAGAGTCGTTCCTCCAAACGGTTTTCCTAAAAGGGTGTCGTACCCTTTATTGAAATGGACGGCATGAAGTCCTCCTTGCTGGGCAGCTTTTTCAATGAGAGATGTATCTTCCATTTTTTTCCAATTACCAATCCCAATATTTTCTCGAATCGTCATTGGATACTCGGCAAAATCTTGCAACACGCAGCTCATGTGCTCATACCACCAAGGCAGGTCAAGCTCTTTTAAATCTGTGCCATCGACACTGATGGTCCCTTGATTAGGATCGTAAAAGCGGCAAAGCAATTTCACGAGTGTGGATTTTCCTGCACCGTTTTCCCCTACTAAGGCAATGGTTTCACCGGCTTTGAGTTTGAGGTTGATGTTTTTCAAAATAGGAGTGTCTTTGTGGTACGCAAAGGTGACGTTTTCAAATGTAATGTCACCATGAATTTTTGAGAGAGTTTTAGTTTTTCGAGGAACAAAGAGATCGCTTTTCGTCTTTTGTATAAAGTCGCGGAACTTGTCAAAAAAGGAATAGACTTGAGAAAACATGCCTAGATTTTGTGTGATGAGGCCGATCGTTCGTTGCACAGTGATGAGCCCTTGCACCGCCATTACCACTTCGCTACTTTTCATGAGGCCGCTCATTGCATGGGAAATCACGAGATAGAAAATCAAAAAGTCTCCTAAAATGCTTGGTAAAGAAAGGAGAATAAAACGAGCAAAAAGCGCTTGACGATTTTGACTCATGTGATGTTGAAAGTCTTTGGAAATCGCTTGGTACTTTTTAATGAGAAAGTCTCCAAATCCAAACAGCCGAATTTCTTTTGCTGCGCGTAAATCAAGAGTTTGCTGCGCAAGAGCAGACATTTGTTGCGATTCAGGGCTCCGAAGTAAGGCATACTCCCAAGCTTGCTTTTCCCGCCACATGGTGGAAATGGCATTAGGGAGGGCTGCAATAAGAATGAGAAAAGGAAGCCACCAAATCGCTGTGGAAAGTAAAACGAGAACTGAGACAAGCCCGATCCATTCACGTACGCCACTTGTCAAAATGTAAATCAAGTTGATGGGGCGGTAGCGGACTTCATCTCTGAGCTGCTTAAGCTCACTGGCAGACTGTTTGTTTTCTAAAAAACCGAGCCCTTTGATGTCGTTGGCTTTTTTCATGAGAAGGATATTGAAATGAGCGAGAATTTTTTCATTCACGCGCAAGCGGAGAAACGAAAGGATGGGTTCAAACAAAGTTTCAAAGAAGAGAACGACAGCCCAAAGGGCAAAGATAAACCAGGGGAAAGGGGTGATGTGGTTTGTCAGAAAGTGAATGCTTTCTCGAAAGGTAATGAGTGTGAGCGCGGGGATTAGCCCTTGAATGGCGAGGCAAAACGCAAGCAAGAGAGTTTCTCTAGGTGCAGATTGCCATAGAAGTTTGAGCGAGTAGCCGATGACTTTAGCTTGCTTCAGCAGGTTCGTAAGTAAATGTTTCTTTTGCATGGTCTAAATGCTTATTAACGAGATCAAAAGCGTTTTCCCCTAAGTCTTTTTGTAAATTGCGTTTGATTTGGTCAACGGCTGTTTCATGAAAGAAGTTTTCATAGGGGGTGTCATTCCCATCATAGAGCGTTTTTTCGTTTGGAAAGTGGTAGAAGTAGGGAATGTTTCCCTGAAGGAGGTCTTGTGTTTCGTAAGAAAGGTAAGGGGTGTCGGGCAATTTGTCTTCAATGAGCGCTTGCGCAAACTCTTGGCTTTGGCCTCCATCAGGTTGTTGAATACGGCATAGGAGGTAAGCGTAATTCACTGTATGATGCATCAGTGTGCGCGCTTTTGTTTGCGCGAGCATTTCCCACCAGAGAGAATCTTCAAGAATGCTCTTTGCGTTTTTTTGAATTGCCTGGTAGCCCTGTTTCAATCCATTCAAGAAGCATTCTTTAAAATCTTGGGCGAGAAAATATTTTTCACCAATGTAAGGAAGATTATCTAAGATTCCTTCTCGGTATCCGTGAAACTCCACCTGCATCTCGTCTGTTCGTTCGTGTAAAACATGTGGATAAAGAATGTGATAGGTTTCTTTTTGCTTTGCTTGAAAGGCAGAATGATGAACTTTTCGTTTTTGATTGGGGGCAGCTTTTTGAATGAGACCTGTTGAAAGAACATTTTTATTTGCTAAGGCCTGAGCGTGATAGTTTTGAAATAGGGTTTCTCCGTCTATGAGAACAGGGTAAGGGCCTGAAGCAATGAGATTTTCGAAGTGGCCATCAGTGAAGTTCAAAGTGTCGGTGACCGCAAGTAAAACGCCTGCTCGAGAAAAGTAGTCACAGACCTTTTGCAGATTCTCACAAGGGAAGTGTGGTTCAAACTTCATCCACCCATAGTTTTCTCGTGCAAAGACAGTTGGAGGCTTAAGATTGTAAGGGTCAGGGAGATCGAGATGTTGGATAAAACGAGCGAAGAGGACTTCTGTTTTTAAATCGCGGGGTTTATAGACCCATTTGCTTCCGTCGTTAAAAGTCATGAGGAGCGATTGTTGGCCACGATGTTTGTCTGATTGTGTCAACAAATCGATAGCAGTGATTTCAGAAAAACTCTTTTCTTGTCGAGTACGATAAATGGCAAGTTGAAGATTTTGAAAGGTGTCGCTCAGTAGCTGATCCAGTTGATCAAATAGAAAGGGATATTTTTCAGGTAATTCACGAGCCCATGGAGTAAAATTATCACCTTGTATGAAAAAGCTCTGGTACCGTTTTTCGGGTGAATTTCCTTTCAGCAAGCCTGCCGCTTTTGCCTCCCCCATTTCATATGCGACTGTAGGAAGCAGCGTTTGATCTAACTCGCGGCAGAGGCTTGTTAAAAAAGAAGACAAATCACCCTTAAATGTTTGGGAGATCTTTAATATTTTTTGTTCAAGAGCACGAATGAAGTATTGCGCTCTTAAAGCATCTTGAAAATGCATCTATCTCAGATAGCCGTAGTTGTATTGGAAGGTAAAAGGACTATTTGTATCAAGGTTTTCAAAGATTCTCTTTTTCATGTTAAAATATTGACTTCGTTTTTCAATTTGAAAAACTTCGCCTTCACTATTGATGAAATCGCAGTCTGTCAAAATAGATAAAGTTAAAAGGTGATGTCCTACTTTCCAGTCTAAATTTAAAGCTTCAAGCTCGTCTAAACCTGACTTTTTCATGTTCGATACCTCGCTTGTATATTTGAGTAGGAACATCTTAGCAATCTTTCAAATATTTAGTAAAGGATTATGTGGCTTTTGTCTGAATTTGATGGGTAGCGTGATACCATTGAACAAAGCGTTCAAGCCCTAAGTCAAGTGAGACTTTGGGCTGAAACCCTAGAAGCTTTTGAGCTTTGTCAATATCTGCGAATGTCTGCTCGACGTCGCCTAATTGCATCGGTTTGAAGTCGATTCGGGCTTTTTTCCCAATGTGTTTCTCAAGAATGTGGATCATCTCCATCAGAGATTCGCTCTGATTATTGCCGAGGTTGAACAGTTCAAATCCTCCCTCAAAGTCAAGAGCACGGACTGTTCCGTCGACGATGTCATCGATATAGGTAAAGTCGCGGCCCATTTTCCCATGATTGAAGACTGGGATAGGCTTGTCATTGAGAATCGATTCAGTGAATGAGTAGTAGGCCATATCGGGGCGTCCCCAAGGACCGTAGACAGTGAAAAAACGGAGCCCAATGATGGGGAAATGGTAGAGATGATAATAGGTTTGGGCCAGGAGTTCACCTGATTTTTTTGTGGCTGCGTAAAGGCTGATGGGGTGGTCGGTTGGGTCGGATTCGCAAAAAGGGATTTTCGTGTTGCCACCATAGACAGAAGAAGAGGAGGCAAACACAAGCTTGAGGGGTTGGTGGTGGCGGCAGAGTTCGAGAATGTGCAAAAATCCGTTGAGATTCGAGTGGCTGTACGGAAAGGGATGAGTGATCGAATACCGGACACCTGCTTGCGCTGCAAGATGAACAATATGGGTGAACCCTTTTTCATCAAAAAGACGAGAAAGAACATCTTGATCACAAATATCGCAATTAAGAATTTCGATTCCTTGTTTTTTAAGTCTTTCTACACGTGCTTTTTTTAACTCGGGGGAATAATAGTCGTTGAAATTATCGCATCCAATCACATAATCTCCTCTTTTTTTAAGAAAAGAGGCGAGGTGGGACCCAATAAATCCTGCAATGCCGGTGATGAAGACGGAGTAAGGTTTTTTTTGATCGCTCATGGCGCTAAGTATATCAAACATTGGATGAGGAGAAAAGGAGTTTTCTTTTTCTTAGCCTTCCCCTTACTTATCAGTGGATGCTCCAATTTACCCTATAAAGGAAGCGATGCTCTTGGAGCAGATGAATTTGTCATCGATTCGTACAAGATAAAAGAAGGCAAATTTTCGATTCTCGAGATGGAGGGGGAACCTCTTCTGACTCTAAGTCCCGAGCTTCTGAAAGAGTATACCGATTACATTGGGAATGGGGATGTTCTCGAAATTGCTATTTACCATCCAACACGTGGAGATTTAGCAGCAGCAGTTCAATCGATCGGTTCTTCTGTAGGCTATTCGGTGCGAGATGGAAAAGTTATCCTCCCTGATTTACCTCCTCTCGAGCTGGCAGGGCTGACATTGTCCCAGGCACGCGAAAAAATTCAAGACGCTTACGACCATGAGATTGCCGACGTCGAAGTTTTTATCAATTATAAGAAGCGACGTGAGCGGAAAATTCAACTAGCAGGTCTTGTGAGCACAGCTTCGATCCCGATCAATGGAAAAAAACGGCTGTTCGAAGTGTTAGCAGAGGCAAAAGTTCCTGCAAATGCCAACTTTTTTAAAAGTTATTTAGTCCGCGATGATGCGCCTGTTCCTGTCGACATGTACAAGCTCATGAAAGAGGGAGACATGTCGCAAAACATTGTGATGCGCCCTGGCGATAAAATCTACATTGCAGAAGCTGCCGCTTCGACGCTCATGGTAATGGGAGAGGTGAGGCAAGAAAAAGTGATAGATTTGCCAAGTGGTTTCATGTCAATTCGTGAAGCGCTGGCGCTTGCAGGAGGCATTCCTTATACTGGAGACAAAGGGTACATTCAGGTGATTCGGGGCAACATCTTACGGCCAAAAGTCTACACACTCAACTGGAAGCATATCATCCGTTTACCGAGTTCGAGTCTTCTTCTCATGCCAGGTGATATTGTCTATGTTGCTGCAACGCCCATCACTGAGTGGAACCGTTTTGTTCAGCAGATTTTCCCCACACTGACGGGAATCGAACTTTTCCGTAAAGGGGCAGCAGGAGTGATTGCTATCCAATGAGCCCGTTCAAAGAAAGAGAAAATACGTTTGTCCTTCTTTCTGATATCTTGAAGTGTTTTGCCAGAAATTGGGGCAAGATCGCCTTGATCACAGCGGTATTTTTTTCGCTCGGATTTTGGGTGGCGCTCAACCAAAAAGTGAGATTTAAGGTCTTGGGTCGTTTTAAAGAGGCCCATGCCGATCAAGTTTCGACAAGGGCTTGGTTTGTTCAAAATTTGCTGAGCCAGGTTGGGGTCTCTGCAGCGTCTCAAAGCTGCCATCTGCTGAAGTCTTTTCAATTAATGGCAACAGTTGTAGAAGATTTAGGGCTTCAAGCTTCTGTGATCACAGAAACCCCCTGGAAAAAAAGGCTCTGCACAATGCGAGAAAATTGGAATGCTGAGCGAAAAGTTTTACTTGAAGATCCAGATATCTTTGTATTTCGCAATGTAAAATACGACAAGAATGTCAAAAAGAAATACCGCCTAGTCTTTCAATCTCTCTCAGAATTTGAAATTTTTCACCCTTCAATCAAGAGTGCTTTGGTTAAAGGAGAACTGGGCGTGCCCATTTCTTTTGATAATATCACTCTTACAATTGAAAAAGTGCCACAAAACTTAAAGCTGCACCACCTATATCCACTTGAAATCGAAGCAAAGATGTCTATTTTAGGGGCTTTATCAGATCAGTTGGAAGTGGAAATGAACCTGAAAGATGCAACGATCTATGAGCTCTGCCTTCCCTATCGAGATCGTGAATTGGGCATTAAGATTGTGAATGAGCTAATGGTAACTTATCAAAGACATTTACGCAATGAAGCGAGTCAAATGAGCGGGGAGCAAATTGCTTATCTTGAAAAAAGAAAAGATGAGCTTTGTGGGAAGATGGATGGGTATCTGAAAGATCACGTCAGTTATCTCAAAGAAAACCTCGGGATGCAAGGATTTTTAAACTTAAGTCAACGTTTACATCACGTTTCAATGCGCAAACAAAAGTTTTTAGATGAAAAGAAAGCGCTTGATTCTGATTTGATCCGATTAGGTGACTTTGAGCGGGAAACTGAGCTGGCAATGTCGGGTGAAATAAGAGCTCTTCAAAATGAAAAAAATGGACTTCTCAAACAACGGGATTCCTTGAACTTGGGCTTTGCTTTTCGAAAAAACCAAAAGATGAAACGATTGCATCCTCCCTATGCTCCACAAGAAGATGTATTTTTCAATGTGCAGGATAAACTTTCAAAACTTGACACCGAAACGGAAAAAATTGCTTTAGCTGAAAAAGGAGAAACAGGTGTTCTCAAATCGCTTTTCCCTTCACTCATGACAACTCGCTCTGAAATATCGGATGCACGTTTGAAAGAAAAGTTTCATCTGAGTGCAATAAATAAAGTCGACTCGATTGCAGCATCGGAACTCAAAAAGATTCGGTTACTGAAGAGTTCTCTTGAAGAAGAACTCATGTCGAGCAATCAACTGATGGAAGGAATTGAACCTGAAGATTACGCCTCTTACCTCAAGCAACAACATCGCCTTGTTTCCCTTCAAGAACACATCTTAAAAGAACGCCTTTTCTATCCGCTCGAAGAGCAAGATACTTATAAAGGGATTGACTTGGCAACTGCGCGGACCCTTTACCGGGACTATGTAAACGAACGGGATGAGCAAGAAGCGAAAGTTCTAAAGCTCCAGTTTTCGAAAGAGCACATGGACGATCCCGATTTCGAATACATCTCTCTTGTTCAAATCTTGCCAGACGGTGTGAGCCAACAATTGGCCCGATCGGTTGGAGAAACAGCTCAAACTATGCGAGATACGCGGCACTTAACAGAGAGGGATTTAGAACGGATGGAGCGGCGACTCCAAAAAGATCAAGAGAATTTGAAGCGGCACATTGACCAAACAATTGAACTCATTCGCTTGCAAACTGCGCTCACTGAAGAAAGACTTACATCTGTGCAACTGATCATTCTCGATTTGCTGAATCAGGAGATTTCGCTTCTCGATCAACAAATCGAAGACCAGGTCAAGGTGCAAAAAAAGACATTAGAATTCGAAAAAACACTCGTACAAAACGAACTTCAAAAGCTTGAGAATGAGCTCTCTATGGTTCCCGATCAATGGCTTAAAGAACATCAACTTGAGCTGAGTAGTGAAATGAATCTCAGCATGTTAGAGAGCATGGTGAAGATGGTTGAATCTAAAAATGTCGAGCACAACTTGATTCAGATTCAATCAAAACCGATCGACCCTGCCTATGCACTCCTCACTCCTAAGCCTCCTCATCTCAAACTATTTGCCCTTGTTGGGACACTGATTGGTTTTTTAATCGGATGCTCTTGGGCACTCATACTCGACTTTTCGAAAGGATTTCCTCTAACCTTAAAGAATTTAAAGCTGCAAGGACGCCTAGTCTGCGGCGCTTTTAAACGACGCAGGGTTTACCAGCATTTAGATGAAGTCACTGACTCAAGCTTACAAGTTCTGCGGAACTTGGCAGAAGCTCTTCGGATTCATCAAAAGGGATGCGTTTTTTCTCTTCTTTCTGGAAACGGAAGCAATTATGCACGTCCTCTTGCTGAGCTTTTAGGCAAAGAAGAAAAAAACGTTTTACTCATCGATTTTCAAAGTTTTTCTAAAAATACTCCCGGACTATTTGCATATTTGAAGGGAGAGGAAAAAAATGTGATGGTGAAAAAAAATGGAGGAGTTGATGTAGTTTTATTTGGCTCAAACGAAACTGCATCTTTGGAACTTCTTAAACGACCTCTTTTCCAAAAGTTTTTAACAGAAAAGAAAAATCAATATGATGTCGTGGTCCTTCAATCTGCAACATTGCCTGGAACGGCTGAAGGACGCTTTTTTATGACGATTTCTGATTGTCTTGCTGTGACGATAGATGCTGAGTCAAATGAGCATCTCAATCCCTACTATGCGTGGGAAGCAGAAGGTAAAACGTTAGCTTTCGTTGCAAACTGAGCCGTAAGTATTCCCGTAAAAAGAAAGAACATTACCTTGCCCGATTGAACAATTAAAAAGTAAAAATCAAATAGGCCCACGACGAGAAACCCGATAAAAATCGCAAACAAAGTTGCAGAAAGAGGGGTGAAGGCATGCTTAAAAGCAGAAACGATAAGTGTACCGATAAAAAGGCAAAAAAGAAGAAGTCCGATGAGCCCTGTTTCGGATCCAATAAGCAGGTAAATATTGTGAGTCCAAGTGCGTATTGCTTCGGGTTCAACAGGAAAAAATTCTCCTGGCGCGATGACAAAGCAGTTGTACCCGATGCCAAGCAGCGGGTTTGCTTTCATCATACTGAAGGCAATATTTTGTAACACAATACGGAGAGAATCGCTGTTTTGGACAAAACTCGAGTAGTTAAAGAACCCTCCTCTCGCGTAAAACTGAGGAAATAACACACTCATTGAACAGACGATCACCCCTCCAATGACAATGAGAAGAGGTCTCATTTGCTTTTTTTCCATCTGCATTCGATTGGAAAAAAGGAGGAAAAGCCACACAGCCGTTCCGATTCCCCATGAGAGGAATGCCGCCCTAGAAAAAGAAAGACAGAGCGCGAAAATTTCAGCAGTGATGAAAACAAGAACTAAGGTGCGCAAAAGGGGTTTTTCAGATTTTGCAAATAGGTAGTATGAAATAAGCAAGCTGATTGAGAGATACTCTCCATAAATATTAGGGTGGATAAACGTTCCATAAGCCCTTAAAAGCACTCCTTGATTTGGAGGGAGTGTGTGGAAAAATTCGATCAATTTCCTTGTTTTTTCTGTCAGGGGAATCACTGCCATATTAGGATCACTGTAGTGAAGAGGAACTTCGCCTAAAAAAAAGATTCCTAAGTTGCCCTGAGCGAAAAACTGCCAGACTCCAACAAAACATTCAAAAAGGGAGATGAGAGCAAAGCCCCAAAGCAAAGTCTTCAAAGTCTTTTCCCGATCTTGGAAAAAAAGTCGAGCAGCATGGAAAACGCAAAAGATGATCCCTAAATTGAGCAGGTTGAAGTACTGTACATGGTAGCGAGAAAAAGCCGATAAAAGGAGAGACAGTGCTGCTACAAACCAAAAAAGGGTCAAATAGCGTGATTCCTTTTCAAAAAACAGCTCTTTCAGCTTCGGTTTATACACAATGAGGATCAAACAGAGGACTAAGACAATCGCGATATCTGAGAGGTAAAAGTGGATGTATTTTTCAAAAAATGTGGGGATTGTGAGAGAAAAAGGGGCGGTAGCTTCAAACTTATGGAGCGAGGAGCGGGCCATAGGGCGAAAGATGCGAAAAACATGAGATTCAAAGGGAAATCCCAGAAGTAAAAATCCAAACAAAACGGCGAGGCATTTTTTCATCATAACTGAGGTTTTATACCATTTATCGAAAATAAATTACAGAATTTGCAGGGAGGTTTTCGAGGGAAAGCGAGCAAAATAAACCCAGGGTGCAGATTATTATCAGTCACGCTGAGTAATTTCGCGCCATTTTTTGATGATTTGGGCTGCAATGGGAGCAGCTTCTTTTCCGTAATCTCCAAATCGGAGGTAGACGATCACAACGAGCTCAGGCTGCGCAGTCATTGGGTCAAACCCATCAGATCCAACATTGCTAAAGCTAATGGCACCAAACCAAATGTCTTTACAAATCAAAGGCGGGAGTTCTCGATCAAGAGTTGGGCGGTAGACAAACTCGGCTGTTGAGGTTTTCCCAATAAATTGGTTTTTGAGGCTTTTGTAGTCGTGGATGAGTTTGGGGTGGTTCAAAAGCGAGCGGATGCGATAGGGCTGCGCCGGCCCTTTTTCTCCCCAAACCACTTGATACAGACTGTCGAAAAGCTTGGTTTGTACCTCACGAGGCATGAAGAGGGTGTTACGAACTTCTTTGGTAAAAGGGGTGATTTTAGGCTCTTCACGGATTTTTTGTGTTTCGGTAAATAGAGGAAAGTGAAGGCCCGCACTTTTTAAGTAATCTTGGTAAGCATAGCGTGGCGAAGCGAAGAGCTGGGCTGGGTCGTTGAGAATTGACACTCCGGCGATCAGATTGACCACTTGGGGTTTGAGCACTTCGCCGCCATTCGCAAGTGTAGAAAGCATCACTGATGCTTGTAGGGGGGTGACGACAAGTGAGTGTTGCCCAATCGCAAAGGCGTAAAGCCCTGTCCGGTTATCTCGAATATCGTCTGGAACATAGCCGGCAATTTCTCCAATAAGATCGATTCCTGTAGGCGATCCGAATCCAAATTCTCGAGTGGTGTCATAGAGGCTAGAAGGATGATCGATGACTTCTCCAGCAAGGAGAGAGAAATAAATGTTGCTCGAGCGTTCCATGGCCTCTAAAAAGTCGATTTTTCCCAAAGAAGCGTGACTGCGTGGGAGCCGACCTCCCTTGTATTGGCGGGTGATCCATTTCCCATCAAGGGTGCGGCCGAGAACGGTTCCTTGATCTGTCACAATTTGTGGATTGATTTCGTCGTAGAGAGTGAGCGGATTTAAATCTCGGATAGTAGCGCCCCTCTTTTCCAACTGAAGATACTCTTGTTTGAGCGCTTCATATCCGGTTACCGGTTTAAAAAGAGATCCCAAGGTAGTTGCTCGACCATAGGCGTAAGACTTTCCAAACCCCATTCCATTTTTCGGATAGAAAAAGGAGGCAAGATCTTGCAAGGTCTGCTCGCCGCGAAGTTTAGAGCAACCATAGTAATGTCCCCAAAGGGGATTTGTAAGATCGCGGAAAGGGCGCATCGTTTTTAAGTAAGAAAGAGCTTCGCTCATTGCAAGTTTTTGCAGGCGCTGACTTAAACGTTTGAGGTGTTGCATCGTCTCACTCTTTCCCCTTTCGAGCTCTTGTCGTTTGAGAGCGAGGTGGAATGAAAACGGTTTAAGTTCCAGATCTTCTAAAAGATTTCCAAAAATGAAAGTCTGCAGAAAGCTCCATTTGTGGGTTTCCCAAAATGTTTGGAAGAGCTTTGATTCTGCTTGAGATAGGTAATCGGTGTAGGGGTGCTCGTAAGTTTTTTTTGCTTTTTCTTCTTCCCGTTTTTCTTTGAGATAGGCTTTAAAATTTTCTTTTCTCCAAATAGGAAAAATCCGTTCGTGATAGACGGTTTCAACTTGGGCTTTTACTTCATCTTCGACTACGACAAAGGCTTGACACAGACTCCGATGCAATCCCAGTGAGTCTTTTCCGACAACTCCAAGTAACACTTCAGAAAAGGCTTCTTCATTGACTGCAAGCTGAAGCAAATCGAAAAAGAGGAGTTTGTCGTCATTGTGTTTGATGGGCTCAAGGTAAGGGTCGAGATCAATTTTAATCAGGCGTATCACTTCTTGATTGAGCCGCTCTTGAATGCGCTGCATTTCTTCGTTTTCTAATTTGAGATGAGAAGGGGTGTGTCCTTTTCCTTCTGAGTAGAGTACTTGCAAAACACCGTGCAAACTTGAGGTTTGCGCGAGTTTCATTAGGGCTTGTGAGAGGTGCAAGAGTTCGACCGCTTCTTGGATTGAACCGATTTGTTTGATGGTTTTTCTCACAGTACCTGTTAAAGACAAGACTTGATCGAGGTAATGATCCCAGCTTAAGAGCTCCTTTTCTTCATAGGTACCTTTTGAGCTAAATGAGTGTTTTTCGCGCATGAGATAGGCTTTCCCATCCCAAATATTTGCAATGTGACGAGGAGTTTCTAGCCATTGATGGATACGTTCATTGTTTTGCGCTGTGAAATCATTGGGATCAAGCCGTGGATATGAAGCAAGTGCCACTACTTCTCCTGTTTGAGGAATCATAGCGACAATAGCTCCCCCGTGAATCCATGGAGGAGCAACTTGATCGTGATTTTTTCCTGCAAGAGGGAAGTGTCCTTGCCGATCTTTTTCACTTTGGACAAGTAGGGATTCGGCAAATTCTTGCAATTCGGAAGAAATAGTTAAAAGGATTCGCTTACCTGAAACAGATTCGCTCTTACCTGGAAGATTGCGAATCAACCGTCCTTTTGCGCCAATTTCAATTTGCCTTTTTCCATATAGACCTCTGAGTTCTTCGTCAAAGACCCGTTCGATTCCCATTTTCCCGACACGTGCATGAATTGTGTAAGCCCTTTCTTTCAATTCATCGTAGCGAAGACTGACTTCTCGTGCTCTCTTAAATCCTTTGGGAAGGGCAGTAGGAAGTCCTTCTTCCCGCTTTTTTAAAAAGTCCTGGAGGGTTTGCATTTCTTCTGCAATCGCGTAATATTGACGGTCATTAATGGCTCCCATGTAGCCGACAATGTCCGAGCCAACCTTTCCGAGCGGATAATAACGCTTGGCACCTCGTTGCATTTCCAGGCCAACCCAATCCTTTTCAAGTGCGCGCAAACGGCAGTATGTCTCTTCTGAAATGTCTTCTTTGATCACAAATGGAGTATTCGGAAAAATGGAAGCTTGAGAATGGATCAGGTCTTCGATTTGAACAGGATCCATTGCGAGTTCTTGTCCTAAAAGCTTAGCTAAGTTTTCAACATACCTTCTGCGTTCAAACACGCGAACTTTTTTCCCTTTGCCATTTTTTTCGTAACTAAAAACAGGAATTTCTCGAATACGGTCATAACACACAGCTGCGTTATACTGCGTTTGATTGATGGCTAAAGGAATGTTAAAACGGTCACGAATGGTGCCCCGAGCGGCAGGTTCGATTAATGTTTTGCGTTGAGGGCGACGGGCCTTTTCTTGAAATGTGTCGTGCTTGATGACAGAAAGATACCAGACCCGAATCAGGATCAACAAGAAGATGATCAGCAAAAGATGGAGAACATGATTTGCTCTGCGTGGGACGTCTTGATTTTGCATGGCGTCCCCAATGTAACACGAAGATTATTTTTGTTCTTCAGGAAAGTATTCACTTGCGAGCTTTTGCTGCTTATCGTGATATTTAGCCACCACTTCTTTCATTTTTTCTTGTGTTGCATTAGCAGGTTGAACCCGATTTGTTGCCAAATCATGAAGGAATTTACGGGTGATGCCTGCAGCTTGCACTTGAGGATAGATTTTCTTTGCTGTTGTGATGTACCCTTTGATTTTTGGATCGACATCTTGTCCTTGTACTGCAAGTTCCATCTGTTTGAGTTTTTCAAGTTGAAGAACTGCTCGCTTTTTGAGGTACGTCATTTCATCGAGTTGATTTTGAGTTGCAAGAACATCAAGTGCTAGGGTTTTGAGCCAAAATTCGGTATCAATTGCAATGAGCTTGTTTTCAATTAATGTTTTTCCATCGCCTTTAAACTTCCAGTTTAAGGTTGCTAGGTAGTCTAAACTCTCTTGCTCGTGTTGGCTAGGAGTGAAAAAGATCATCTCTTTGACCTCGCGAGTAAGAGGGCAATTAGGCTCAGATAGGCAGAGCTCAACAAGTTCACGATTTTCTGCTTCATGCAAAGCTGTCATTTTCTTTTTGAATTCGCTCGTTTTGTCTGCATCGAAGTCTTGAACGACCGAAGAAAGCTTTTTCCTCTCTTCCAAAAGGTGGTTGTATTCCCACTTATCGGTTGCATCCTGATATTTTTCATGGACACTCTGGAGAAACGAGTCGTATTCTCCTGATTGATAACTGTTTAGGATTTCGTCTATAAATTTAGGTTCGGGTGGTGCCTGAACGGTCTCTGTCTGGGGGTGCTGCTTGTCTTGAGGCTGAGCAAAGCCTGGGAGGACGAGAGCAGTCATGATCATTGGGAGTAATAGAAATTTTTTCATTCTTCTGTCTCCTGCCATAGCAGTTATAACAATCATATTAATTATAGTATGATCAAGGCCTAAAAATCAATCAATCAAATTTTATTATTACAACTCTATAGCATATAAGTTAAATAATTTAATGATTAAATTAATTTTTATGAAAAAGCTTTGATAACGCAAATATACTCAAACAACTTCAAAAATTGGATTTTCGGCTGCGCCAAAGCACCGTAATTTGCCGATTTTAAGTGGCCTCATATTCCTAATATTAGGCGACTTAAAATCGACGAATTCCGAAAGATTTCGCGTTGCCCAAAACCAATTTTTGAAGTTGTTTGAGTATACACCATTTTCATAGACGCGGAGATGGAGAGCCTAACTTCAGGTGATCTACGCAGACATCTTTAAGAGCATCTTGCCCTTTATAGGATTCTAATTGGACGTGAACCCTTTTGCGATCTTTTTCACTGAGCATACTTTGAAAGAGTGATCCGGTGTGTTTAAAAGCTTCTGCAAACGTTTGGTTGAAAGCATTTGCTAGCACTGGGTCTTTGCTGCCGAACACTCCTAGGCCAACTCCAGTGACGTGCAAGACGACT
Organism: Simkania negevensis Z; assembly: GCF_000237205.1. GTDB lineage: Bacteria > Chlamydiota > Chlamydiia > Chlamydiales > Simkaniaceae > Simkania > Simkania negevensis. The sequence goes on from NC_015713.1 coordinate 251,121, forward strand.
TCTTTATCGGGATACTTTTCTAAGAATGCTAAGGTTTGTTTAAACTGGGCTGTAAAGTTGGCAACATAGGCCCAGTACTGAAGCTTTTTAGAAGCTTTTGAGCCTTTATCAAGATCATAGGAGTATCCATATGCAGGTGCGGCTCCTAGAATGAGATACACTGGCTCTGTAGATTCACTTAAACGGGACTCATAACAAGGAGCTTCGTATTTTTCAAAATTCTTCTCAAGCTCATCCGCAAACTTTTCGATATTTTCGTTTTTAGGACAAAGGTAGCCGTGTTCAATTGCAGAGCCATTTGTATAGGTTGTTCCAGCTGAGGGGAGAGCCTTTTCCATCATGTTGAATCCGAGATGGGTTAAATAGGCCGTAACGCTTTCAAATGCGACTGGATTTGTGCGCTGCGCTAAAGGACCTTGGGTATGGTCCCATTCAGACTTTATCATAGCTTGGCCAATGGGTGGAGTATAACGGCTTGGAGCTTCAGCACCGTTGTACTGACTTGCTGCACTAAAGAGGTGCACCCGCTTGGAATCTTGTCCCGCTTGAGGAATATCATTTTCGACTCCTTGTGTGATGGACCAATGAAAAATATTGGGATCGAGCGGCTTTTGAGGAAGAGAGTGATCCCATCCTTCAGCTGTGACATAGCTGACTTCAAGACCTTGCTCTGCCATCGCCTCTTTAAAAGCCTTTTTTGCAATTTCCTGACCTTTTTTCTGGAAAAATCCTTCGTTTTCAAGAGAGCTAAGCTTTTCTAAAAAAGTTTTGAAAGATACAGAAGTAGGAGAAGTTGGCTTGCGTGAGGGTAGAGGAGGTGGTATCTGTGGTGGGAGATTTTTTGGAGAGACAGACAGTGCAAACTGGTCGTAGTTATTCAGTGCGCGGTCCAAAATGGCAAAAAATAATCCAAAGATTGGAAGAAAATCAAGGAAGCACCAGATAGCGTGAAAAACCCAGTTTTGAGAGGAAGTTTTTGTAGGAGAAAGCGTCTGATTTCTAACGAGCTCATCGACTTTATTCGAGGTTGCCTGGGCTGCTTCATAATGGCGCGAAGCAAGTGTCCAATTGTAGAACAGAAAGTAATGCTCTGGCGTGATATAATAATTTATTTGCACCTGAATCTCCTATTTTCACAGAAAGTTTAGCACATTTTTTGCATAGGCTCAATGGTAAAAACCTGAACTCTGGGTTTCTTTCACTCATTCTCAGGGATTTTTCTCTTTCTTCTCAGCCTTTTTTCCTCGAAAAGGAGCGTTTGGCCCTTTCCATCAGCAAAAATACCGAGAATTTAAGAGAAATTGCTTTCCTGAGACTAAGCAAAATAAACCCAGAGTTCAGGTTAAAAGAGTTTTTATGCTTGGAAAAAAACAGGGAATCATATAAAAATTTGGGGTTCTACGCGCCTGTAGTTCAATGGTAGAACCATAGCCTTCCAAGCTATTTGTGTCAGTTCGATTCTGATCAGGCGCTTTTTTTATATAACATTACGAACCAAGACCGAAATCTTCATGTAATATGGAGATGCCGTCGTCAACAAAAGGGACAAGGCTTGGCAACAAAACCAAAAGTGTCTGTCAAAGAACTCTTAGAATCTGGAGCCCATTTCGGCCACCAGAAACAACGTTGGAATCCCAAAATGAAGCGCTATATCTTTGAAGAGCGCAATGGGATTTACATTATCGACCTAGCTAAAACAGTTAGACAAATTCAAAACGCCATTGAGGTGATTACAAAAGTTGTTGAAAACCATAAGCGTGTTTTGTTTGTCGGAACTAAAAAGCAAGCAAAAGCTGTTATCCGTGAATTTGCAGAGCTCTGTGGAGAATTCTACGTTGCAGAGCGCTGGCTCGGTGGCATGCTGACCAACTTAACAACAATCCGTCAGTCTGTAAAAACTCTTGAACGCATCGAAAAGCAAATCGCTGCCGGAGGAGAAGGATTGACGAAAAAAGAGATGACTCTTTTAAGCAAAGAGCGTGAAAAGTTAGACCGCAACTTATCAGGAATTCGCGGAATGCGTAAAGTTCCTGGTCTTCTTGTTGTTGTAGATCCAAGCAAAGAGCATATCGCTGTTGCAGAAGCTAACAAACTGGGCATTCCAGTTATGGGTCTTGTAGACACCAACTGTGATCCCGATCCTGTAGATCACGTTATTGCGTGTAACGACGATGCCCTCAAGAGCATTAAACTCATTATTAGAGCCCTTTCTCATACTGTAATCGATCGCAAAAATGAACTCAATATCGCTATCGAGAAGGAAGAAGAAGTTGAGCATAAGAAAAGGCTTGAAGAAGAGTCTCATGTCGAGGAAATTGCCTCCGAAGATGAAAATGAAGCAAAAGAGGAGGACTAAAGAGTGAGCAAAGAAATTACAGCAGCATTAGTCATGGACCTGCGTAAGCGCACAGGTGTTGGAATGAGCAAATGTAAAGAAGCTCTCGTCGACGCTGGTGGCGACATCGAAGAGGCGATCCACATTCTCCGCAAAAAAGGGATTGCATCAGCTGTAAAAAAAGGAGAGCGTGAGACCAACGAAGGTGTGATTGGGTTTGCTGAAAATGATAAAGCAGCCTACATCGTTGAAGTAAATGCTGAAACGGACTTTGTTGTTCAAAACGATCGCTTTAAAGAGTTTCTCAAAAATATTTGTGATGAAGCCCTTGCTGCAAAGCCAAAGTCAGTTGAAGACTTTTTAAATCAAAAGTACAGCAAACATCCAACATTGACAATCGATGAATACCGCGCAGAAACGGTCCACTCCCTAGGTGAAAACATTCAGATTAGACGCATCTTAGATTTCGCAAAGGGAAGTGATCGCTCAGTTGGAATCTACTCTCACATGGGTGGAAAAATTGTCACAGTTGTGGTGATTCAAGGAGCCGGTGGTCAAGAAGCCCTTGCGCGTGAAGTTGCAATGCACGTTGCTGCTGAATCTCCAGACTTCCTGAAACCCGATGAGGTTCCTGCAGATGTATTGAAAAAAGAAGAAGACATTGCACGTAGCCAAATTCAAAATAAGCCAGCAGAAATCCAAGACAAGATTGTCCAAGGTAAAGTAAAAGCTTATTACGAACAGTCTTGCCTTCTGAACCAAAAGTACGTCAAAGATCCTTCTATGACTGTAGAAGAATTTGTCGCAAAGTCTGCAAAAGACGCAGGAAAATCGTTTAAAGTTGTAGAATTTGTCCGTTGGCAAATCGGAGCATAGGCTAAATTCTAATGTCCCAGAAGCCGGCATATAAACGCGTTTTACTCAAACTTTCGGGAGAGTCGCTAAAAGGCGATTATCCCGGAGTTGTCGATCATGATGCCGCGCACCATATTGCCGATCGAATTTGTGAAGTTTATAAGCTAGGCGTTCAAATTGGGCTTGTGATCGGAGGAGGAAATATTTTCCGCGGCTCACAGGCAGAAAGATTTGGCTTTGCGCGTACCCCTGCCGATCATGTTGGCATGCTAGCCACCACAATCAATGGACTCATTCTAGGTCAGGTGCTTTCAACCAAAGGGTGTAAAACTCGTGTGATGAGCGCTTTGAACTTTGATGGGATCGTTGATACTTACAACTGGAATCATGCTATGCATGCCCTTGAGAAAGGGTATATTGTAATCTTTGTTGGAGGAACGGGAAATCCCTACTTCACAACAGATACAACAGCCTCTATGCGCGCAAGCGAAATCGAAGCCGAAGTCCTGCTTAAAGCCACTAAAGTGGACGGCATTTACAACAAAGATCCGATGAAATATCCTGATGCCGAAAAGTACGACCATCTAACCTTTTCAACAGCACTGGCCGAAGATCTCCATGTGATGGATGCAACAGCAGTCGCTATGTGTCGGGAAAATGGCATACCGATTCATGTGTTTGACCTCTTTTCTAAAGATGCTATGTTGCGGGCAGTGTGTGAAAAGAAAGGTGGGACTCTTGTAACGGGAGATCAATGAGAGTATGAGTTTTATGGATGAAACTAAGAAAAATATGCAAAGTGCGCTCGATCATTTAGCTGACGAGCTCAAACATCTCCGGACAAATCGTCCGAATCCAGCGATTTTAGATTCAGTGGTAGTCGAAGTTTATGGCGCGGAAATGAAGATTCGCGATCTAGCTTCCGTCTCAATTTCGGAAGGAAGACAACTGCTCGTCACTCCTTTTGACCCTCAAACGGCTGGACCGATCGGTAAGGGGATAGAAAAAGCGAATTTGGGTCTTCAAGCGATTGTCGATAATCACGTCGTCCGAGTTCCCATTCCACCGATGAGTGCAGATTTGCGAAAAGGGATCGCTAAAGAAGCAAAAGATAAATCTGAAAAGACAAAAGTCATCATCAGAGATCACAGACGCAAAGCCAACGACATGGTGAAAAAGAAAAAGTCAGATGGCGAAATCTCTGAAGATGAGCAAAAGAAAAATGAAAAGCTGATCCAAGACCTCACAGATCAGTTTTGTAAGAAAGTCGATGAGTTATATACTCTAAAGGAAAAAGATATCCTTGAGGTATAATACCCTTAGAAGGTAAAATGTTTAAACTTGACCGATAGTCATTTCATATGGCCCCATCGTCTAGTCTGGCCTAGGACACCAGATTTTCATTCTGGCAACAGGGGTTCGAATCCCCTTGGGGTCAAGATTGAGGCTTTAGCTCAGTCGGTAGAGCATCTCCCTTTTAAGGAGAGGGTCGATGGTTCGAGTCCATCAAGCCTCAAACAAAAAGCCGTAGTATTTCTACTACGGCTTTTTTTATGCTCTTATGCTATAATTATTAAAAAAATTTTTTTGAGGAATAAATGACTACAAAAACTCGAGAAAAACAAGAAGACTCATATTACACATCGTTTATGAACACGGTGTACGATTTACCATGGAAAAAGATAGGGGCTTACGTTTTAGTTGCAAGCCTCATTCTCGCTCCTGCTATGGCGGTTGCAGTGGCAACGCTAACGGCGCAGGCAAATGATCAGTGCATGGGGGATACATGTTTAGCTGATCGGATGATCGAGCCTTGTATTGGAGAAGATTGTCCAGTGGCTTCGGCTTTTGCTCAGATGCATTTTGCCTCTGCTCTTCCTGCTTTTCCAAATTGGTATCACAATCAAATCATTTTCGATGCAGCTGCACTGACCCATGTTGACTTGCAATACCAAGGTCAAATTGTAACGTCAGCAGAAGTGATCACAGAGGAATTTGAAACTATTTCAACGAGGCAATATGCGACATTTAATGTTTTGCACCAAATTTCAGAAATGCCCATAAATGAAATGTCAGAAATTGTGACGAGAATTTTTAATAGTGCTCCACAAAGAGGAGTCATGTTGACGCTAGGTGAAAGAGTATTTAGCTTTGGAATTGATCCCAAAAGCGTCGAAAACCACAATGCAGCTCTTGAGTTTATCGAACAAAACCTTTTAAACAGGAATGATTTTACTGCTGAAGAGCTTGAGACACATCTTAATTCCCTTCACCGCATTTTTGCGAAAGACTCTCAAGCGAAGGGAGGAAAGTACCGAGATGGAGTTGTAGTGCTCCAAGGAGATAATGTTGGCATTGGACTTAAAGAGACGGTCGAAATCGTCCGCAGAAAAGAGCCTCAAGCTGTGAATGAATTTAAGCGGATTTATAACCGGTTTTTTCAAGCATCCAACAGCGAACAAGCCCTGAAAAGTTTTACAAAAGAAGAAAAGAGAGTTTTGAGTTTAGCTATTGATGTTGATTTTCCTTTTCCTGATCAAGTTTCAAAAAAAATGAAGCAGTTTTGCCATGATTATGTTGCAAAATTACGTGAGAACATTCCGACTGTTGACTTTGCGGCATGGATTCATGATACATTGATTGGAATTCACCCATGGGAAGATTGGAATGGTCATGTATCACGAGCTTTGATGAATGGAGAGTTGGCGCGTCGGGGACACTTACCCTTTCTCATTTTTAATGTTGCTGAGTATAATGAAGCTGTACGCAGTCACCGGTTCAAAGGGCATCTAGTTGAAACGCAAGAAAAAGTTCAAAAACTCGCTGAGCAACTTACTCACGAAGAGCCGATGAAAAAAGTGTTGGTGCAGGTTTAATGAGAAAAGGTTTTTATTTTCTTAGGCATGGTCAGACAGATCACAATGCAAAGGGAATTTTAGCTGGTGCAGAGATAGATGTTCCTCTAAATGAGACAGGAATTCAGCAGGCACAGAGGGCCAAGACAGTCATTCATCAGTTGCCTATTGAGATGGTTTGCTATAGCCCACTGATACGGGCTAAACAAACCATGCAAATTGTCGCTGCTGATCTGAACTTACACTACATCCAAGTGCAAGAACTCAAAGAATGTGAAACAGCTGTTTGGCTAAAAATGAATCGAAGAGGGGAGCATCTCGAATCTGAGCTTGTTCAAACCTTTTTTAACCAAGTCGAATACGGGCTGGGCCAAGTCCTCTCATTTGGAAAATCGATCCTTGTCGTGTCACACGGGGGAGTGCATTGGGCGCTTTGTCATCTTTTAGGAATTCAAGACCATGACTACATGATTGAAAACTGCAACCTTGTTCATTTTCAGCCTGTTGGGCATACTGAATGGATTGCTGAAAAGATACATGACGAAATGTGATGAAGCCCAATTCACTAAAAGTAGGAGATGAAGTTCGTGTCATCGCTCCTTCAAACAGTTTAACCGTAGTTTCTGAAAGCAATCGTCTCTTAGCAAGAGAGCGGTTAGAAAAGCTCGGATTGAAGATCACGTTTGGAAAAAATGTTTTGGAAACTGGTTTATTTGGATCAGCATCCATTGCAGCACGTATCGAAGATTTGCATGAGGCATTTGCAGATCCTCATGTAAAGGGCATCTTAACTGTTTTGGGTGGGTACAATTCGAATCAACTTCTTGCATCTATCGATTATGAACTCATCCGGAATAACCCAAAGATTTTTTGTGGTTATTCCGATATCACGGCGCTGCAAAATGCATTTTTAGCCTGTTCTGGACTTATCACATATTCGGGGCCGCACTATAGCAGCTTTGCTATGCAGGAAGGGTTTGAGTACATTGTAGAAGGGTTTAAGCAGTCAGTTTTTTGTCAAAATGAAGAGGAGTACGTTCTTCATCCTTCTAAATTTTGGAGCAGCGATTCCCTATGGTTTCTTGATCAAGACAAGCGCTGTTTTGAAAAAAATCCAGGGCCGAAAGTGATTTATGAAGGGGAAGCAAAAGGGATCATTGTTGGGGGTAATCTCGGAACATTCAATCTTTTAAAAGGAACATCTTATTTCCCGTCTTTAGAAAATACGATTCTATTTGTTGAAGATACGGAAAGTGGGGGACGTGACGTTGAGTTTGAAAGGCAGTTGCAATCCTTAATCGATTTTCCCGATTTTGGAGGAGTACAAGCTCTGGTGATAGGTCGCTTTGAAAAGACGGCAGACATCGATGCCAAGAGGTTAGAGACGATTATTAAAAGCAAGCCAGCTCTAAAGAAACTTCCTGTGGTCTATGATTTAGACTTTGGACATACAACTCCGTTTTTTACCTTCCCCATCGGAGGACAAGCTCAGCTAAGAGCGGGGCGTGATCAATCAGTGGAGCTGAAAATCTTTTAACGCTTACGAATCTCTAAAATTGTGCCGGTAGTACGATCGCTGCGAAGCACTTTGAGAATTTCTTCTGCCACTTCTTGTGAAGAGAGAAGAGTAGATGGGTCTTCTTCGGGAAAATTGTTGCGCCGCATCGGTGTATTGGTCCGTTGGGGCACAACGACATTGATGCGCAATTCGGGATGCTCTTCTGCAAATCCTTGAGTGAAGTTCACAATCGCAGCTTTAGTAGCTGAGTAAATCGTATATTCTTTGCGTCCTCGCGAAAAGGCCGAGGAAGAGAGGTTGATGATGTGCCCTCCATCTTTGAGTTTGGCGCAGCGACAACTGTAGAGGAGAGAGTGCAAATTCGTTTGAATGAGATGGTCGATTTCATCAGATGTCAGGGTCTTGAACGGCTTGACTGCAAGGTGACCGACGCAGTTGATAAGCCCATCGAGAGGGCCATAGGTGTCATGCAAGTGATTAAAAACCTTTCTCACTTCTTCAAAGTCGGTTAAATCAACTGGAAAATCAGGGGAAGATTTGGATAGAACTAGGGCTTTGGCCCCTTCACTTTTCAAAAACTCGGCAAGCGATGAGCCAATCCCACCAGTTCCGCCAGTGATTGCGAAGGTTTTTCCTTCTAAAGGAGTACCGGCTCCCGAAAAGGTACTGCTATGGAGACGCATGAGCTGTTCGGCCAAAAAGAGATCGAGCTCACTTGTGATCTTAATGTTGTCTGAAGAACCGGGAACGATATGAACTGGGTAGCCGAGTTGTAACACGAGGCTGCAGTCGTCTGAGGCGTTTTGATTTTTGGCTTTTTCATGGGCTTCGAGAAGTAAGTGATAGGAAAAGCTTTGAGGGGTTTGACCACGTAAGTACTCAGATCGTTTGGGGATCGATGTGATCGTGTCGAAGGTTTCGGCATGAACAATGGTATCAGCAGAAGGGATGCAGGTGTCTACGGCCGAGTGTGACTTGAGCGCATCGATGTTTTTTCGAATAATTTCTTTGGAAATGAAAGGGCGAACGGCATCGTGAATGACGACAAAATCGGTTTTGAGCCCGCAGGATAGAAGCCCCCGATAAGTCGAGTCTTGCCTAGTGTATCCTCCTTCAACAATCCTTACACGTGGGGAATTTACTTCTTCTTTCACGGTGGAAATCCATGCAGGATGACAAATAAGGAGGATTTCTTCGAATTCATCAAAAGATAAAAAGGTCTCTAAGGTATGAAGATAAACCTTCTTTCCCGAGAGGTTGAGAAATTGCTTAGGGGTTTCAGCTCCAAATCGCTTTCCTTCCCCACCCATCAATAAGAGTGCTTTCATCAGATTTTCAACTTTAGTTTATGACACTGTTGTTTCAAATAATCTGCTCGTTTCTCTGCGAGTTGCTCAGGATTGAGAGATTCTTGAGAATCAAGGGCTAAATGGGCCCGCCGGCAGCGGAAAAAAATAGCGCTGATCTCTTGATCTGTCATTCCATCCACCCATTCTAGATCGATCCCGAGTTTAAGCAAACTTAAAGCTTCAAAGGCTTCTTTCGTTTCGATTTGAAAAGAGTGGAGGAGCAATCCGTAGGCTCGGCTGATCTTATCACGCATAAAGCCGTCTTTTTCGAGCATAAGTTTTTCACGACGTTTAGCTTCAAGCTTCATTACCTCTGCTCCTGCTTTATGCACCGAGTCGAGGATATGATCTTCACTGACCCCCAAAGTAAACTGATTTTTGAGAGTGATAAAATCTCCAATATATTCATCTCCACCTCCCAAGCCATGAAATGTCACTTCATCTGGGAGGTTCTTCACCAGAACTTCGTCGAGCTCTTCTAAATGTATCAAGCAGGGAATATGAAGGATGGCTTCAACCGACAAAGCCGTTCCACAAGAAGTGGGATCAGAGCTGAGATATCCAAATTTTGGGTTGAATGCGAACTCATGGAGCTGCCCAATAGCTCTTTCAAATGAAGAGAGATTTTCCCACTTCGTTTTCCAACTTGAAGCTGGTTCTAAGCACGTGAGAATGAGATGTTCATCTCCCTCGACACGAACGAGGAAAAAACCTGAGGGATCGATCAAGTATGATTTGGCATCTCCTTCTAAGAGAAAATGCTCTGCTAGAGCTTCTTTGAGCGTTGTAGAAAGATCTGCCTCACGAAAGAGAAATCCTTCTTTCACAGGAGGGGTTTTACTCAGTGTAGGTTCTATGAGGGATAGGAGTTGTTGCTCTTCTGTTTCACTTATCTTTGGAGAAAAGGGGAAAGAGGCCAAATTCCGTTTCAAGGTGAATCGGGAAGAAAGCCAAATGGGGCTTTTACTTTGCCCCCATAAAGAACTTTCGGAAAGTAGGTTAGAAAGCATTTGAGGATCATTCATGGGTATTTTCCATAAGAGAGTTGATTTGGTCTCTTAGCCATGCGGCTTGTTCGTAGTTTTCACCCTTAAGAGCATCACTTAAGGCTTCATTTAAAGAATTTAAGCGGCACGAATTCAACTCTTTTTGATTCGTTTGCGGCGTAGATCCAACGTGAAAAGACGAATTCTTACTTTTTTGAGACGGCTTGACGTTGGGTGCGATTTGATTCATCGCCGTGAGTTGATCGGTCAAAATATCTTGGAAAATGACATAACAATCTCTACAGCCAAGAGGTTGTCCCAATAGCAAGGATTCAAGTGAGGTGTGGCAGGTGCTGCAGCACAGACCTTCTTCTTTCTTAGGAGCTTCGGCGCTTTTTTCATCTTTTTTCCCCTCAAGCTTTTGCTTGAGTACAGGGCACTCAATGCACATGTGGTGCACGGTTATTTGGGCTCCGACGACTTCTTGATAGACGACAGCAGCTTTCTTTTTACATTGACTACATTCTAAAGGACGCTCTTCCATACCTTTGGCTTATATGTGTTTTCGGAAATAATAAAAATCTCTTTTCTCTCCAAACACCATATGATATGGAAAAAAATAGATAGCAATAGGAGGATAAGAATGAAAAAGTGGCTTGCACTTTTGTTTCTTTTGGGAGGAACATCTTTAAGCTTTGCAGATTACAATTGGACTGGGGGGCAAAATAGCTATACACCTCAATCTCGTGGGCAGGAGCTTTATAATCAGCAACAGCAGCAACAACAGCAAGCGCAGTCGCCATGCGCAAGCCTTCAATCGACAGATCCTGAAGCCTATGCGTTTTCGCAACAGCTCAGTCCGATTCATCAAAGTGTTTTTTGTCAGCAGTTTACAACAGCTCAACGAAAACAGGCGATGGCCTTAGCAGGTTCGCCAACCCAAGACATCCAGGGAAAAGCGGGATCGATCACACCAGATATGGCCGTAGAAGTCGTGATGCAAACAGCTCGTTATTCGCAACAACAGCAACAGCCGCCGCAACAACAAAGCTATTCCAATTATCAACAGCCACAACAGCAGCAGTCGTATTCATATCCGAAGGAAAGCCAAAATAGTAGTAACAGCCGCTCGAACGGAGGGCGTTACTCTAACTATTAATCTCAGTTGAGGGCGGGATAGGTGAAGCAGAAGAAATGGATAATGTTGAAAAGATAGTGGCAGAAGATGCTACTTTCGATAGAACGGGTGAGATGGTAAACAGTTCCATAGATAAGGCTGGCTATGAAGGCGAGTGAGATAAAATTCAGGTCTTTGACGAAGGCAAAATGGAGTCCTGCAAAAAGGAGAGAAACCACAATAATGCTAAATGCTCCAGACCATTTTGTGTGAAAGTAATTATGGATTTCCCGTTGCAGAAATCCTCGAAAAAAAGCCTCTTCCGGAATGGTGACAAAGAACAGGTTGGCGATTAAGAAAATCAGGGAGCTATGAGGAAACTTGAGGTCGATGTTGACGATGTGCAAGTTGAGAGCGAGAATCATCATCACCATCACTCCCAGGATTGAAAGGGTAAAAGCTTTAACCGCGATAGTACGCATATGAAAACGACTGTGCAGAAGGGGAATTGTTAAAGCGAGTGGGAAAAGTCCAACAAACGGCTTATCGTAATTAAGGTAAAGGGAGTAGGGATAAGCATGCGAGCTAATCTGAACACCTTCCATGAGCTTCCAATTGTGAAACCCAGGAAAGAAGTGACCCATTAGGGCGATCGAAAAGACAAAAGCGACAACTACTGCTGAGATACGTCCCCATCCTTTGATTTCAGTCGACAACATGAAGTGGGCCCCTCCAAGAAAGAAAAGAGCGACAAAGACTTTAAGGTCGATGAGTTTTGCGTAAAAAGCAAAGGCAAAGGAGATCACTAAAAAAGAGCCCCAAAGCCAAGCGCGCTTGTGTATCCACAGACTGAGAAAGGCCATGATGAGGGCAAAGAAAGCAAGGGATGCAATCGGATGGTGAATGAATGTTAGATAAGAAAGATCCATACATCTCTCATTTTTTCATAGACTTTAGTGTAGCGTTTAAGCAAAAAAAAAAGGGCACTTTTAAGTGCCCTTTTTAACATTTCAGTTGTAATAGGTTACGACTTGACATTTACAACTTTGAGAACGGGTCCCGCAGAACTTGGTTCCCAGTAACCTGTTACTTGAACTTTGCCACTTGCAGCATCTAAGGCTTTTTTTGCAGCAAAAGTCATTTCATCGCTATCTTGCAAAATAAATGTGACATTATTTTCTGGGACATTGAGCGTTTTCCCAGCACCACTAGAACCAATCGTTCCTGTTGCGGTCACAAGCATCGAACGATAGACATAGCTACTTTTTCCAATAGCGTTTACAACTGACTCAGGTTTAAAAGGAGCATCAGGTTTGATATGGAGGGTCATTGTTCCGGCCTCCATGTCCATTGAAGCATCTTCAACCATATCGACTTTTCGGACGACTTTTAGTGTGGGTTGTGTACAAAAAGGGCAATACATCCCATCAACAACTACAACGAGCTCTTCGACTTGAGCAAAGGTAAAAGTTGGCAGTAAGAAGCCAACCATTAAAACTAAGTTTTTCCAAAACCGTGTCATGAATTCCTCATTTAATATTTTTTTCTCATCAATTTGTATTACCAGTTGGCTTCTAACCTAACAATATAGGCACGCATAGGTCTGACAGGAACTTGGTTACCGGTTTGGTAATAAATCGTTTGTTGGAAAGCAAGACCGATCTCAAGGTTGAAAGCCTTCATGATATCGACAATTTCTATACTTAGAGAAGGAGAGAGTCTTCCCCAATTGCTCCAGGTATTCACGAAGTTGGGTCCTCCACTAGGGCGAGATTTATACTGTCCCAAAAATTCAATATTTAGAGTGGTCCAAACACGTGGCTGTCCCCCTTTGAGGAACCAAGGGAAGATCCGATGGCCAACAGAGGCGTTGTAGATAAAGAGTTGCCCATGTCTAAAGCCGTGCTGTTTAAAAAAGTGTTGGTATTGCAACTGCAAGGAAGCTTCATTTTCGATACCAGAAATCGAAACCACTGTTGAGAGAAAGGGGCTCCAATTACCAGTTCCTGGTTGAAATTCTCTGTCCATGGTGACGCCAAGATATTTTTGGTTCCAATCGCCTGTAGGAAATTGGAGCCCGGGCTGGATGAGCATACTCGCATACCATCCTTTACCTGCAGCTTGCCAGGGTCTAAAAAATGCAGAAAGTGCTAAGTCACCCCATCCAGAAGTCTTGTTGGTTATTCTTCGAGGAGAGGGAGTAAAAAGGTTGTTGAATTTAGCTTGCTGATGTTTCCACGGAATAAAGAGATACACTCCAATATTCTTGTTAAATGCATAGACTCCAGCCAAAGCAATCAAATCTAAACGATAGGAAGTGTCAAAAGCATAAAAGTTAGGGGAATCTCGATCGACATATCCATTCAGGTGAAACCATTGTACAGCTACCGCAGCTTCACCTTGTACGATAGCAGGTGCGAATCCATTASAGACAGGAAAAGCCTCAAGGGATTTTGCCCCAATCAAAGAGGCTACTGCACCTATGATAAACAGAATTTTTTTCATTCTCAATTAATCCTGGTTCAGTTAGTTTGAGGATTTACCTTAACAAAAAAACTTTTTTTTGTCACATGAGTATTGAAATAATTTTTTCCTTTAGGTACTCATAAATGCCGTGTGGCCCACCTTCCCGCCCAAAACCTGAAGCTTTGATGCCACCAAAAGAGAGCTCTGCTGCAGAAAAAGCTCCATCGTTTAATCCAATGACACCAAACTCTAATCCGGCGCAAACTTTTTCTGCTTGTGCAAGTCCTTCGGTGAAAACATAGGCTGCGAGTCCATAAGGCGTTTGATTTGCGCGCCTCAGCACTTCATTCGCCGTTTTAAAATTAGCAATTCCTGCAACAGGACCAAAGGTTTCTTCGTTAAAGATGAGCATTTCATCTGTTACATCGGTTAAGATTTCGGGCTCATGCGCCTCTTTTGCTTGTAAATGGGCTTTTGCACCTCGCTTCATGGCATCTGCAATGTGTCGTTTTGTTTTTTCGACAGAAGTGGGGTGAAGAGCAGAGCTTAAATCGGTTGTTTCATCGAAAGGATTTCCAACGGAGAGGTTTTTAACTTTTTCAATAAACCGTTTCAAAAAGTGAGGATAGATTTTTGATTGAATAAAGAAGCGGTTGGTACAAACGCATGTTTGCCCACTTTGGCGGAATTTAGACGCAATGGCTCCATCGACTGCTTTTTCTAAATTAGCATCGTCAAAGACGAGAAGGGGAGCATGTCCTCCCAATTCCATGGTGAGTTTTTTCAAACTTGTTGAACTTCCTTGATAAAGATGTTTTCCGACTTCGCAGCTTCCGGTAAAAGAGAGCTTACGAATCAGCGAAGTGTTCATAAGGGCATTTCCAATCATTGTTCCATTCCCGACAAGGATTTGGAGGGCTTCTTTTGGAATCCCAGCTTCTAAACATAAGTTTCCAAAAAGAAGAAAAGACAAAGGAGTGTCGCTACTCGGTTTCACAATGACGGGGCAGCCAGCAGCGAAGGCTGCGGCCATTTTTCTTCCAGCCATTGCTATGGGAAAATTCCAAGGAGAGATGATGGCGCATGGACCAATCGGTTCATAACGAAGCTGAATTCGCTTGTTGGGATATTGAGAAGGAATGTCCATACCGTAGATTCGTTTAGCTTCTTCTGCAAACCAAACAAAGTAACTGGCTGTGTAATCGACTTCTGTGCGCGCTTGAGTGAGCGGTTTTCCCATTTCATGGGTGATCATTTCGGCAAGAGGGTTTCGATGTTTTGTGAGAAGCGTTGCAATCTTTTGCAAGATTTCAGATCGTGTATAGGGGCTCAGCTGTTCTATGGAAGGGTTTTGCAAAGAAGCAAGGGCTTTTTCAATAACAGCCTCATCGGCAAGATGAAGTTTTCCAATTTCTTTTTGCGTGACAAGAGAAAGGCGAGAAATGGCAGTGCCAGATTTAGCATATTGTCCTTCAACTAACGGTCCAAAAATTTTCATAAATCACCGCATTTCAATGGAAAAAAGTGCATCTACTGATACATTGTGATCTACAACGCTTTTTGTGTAGATATTCTCTTTTATTTTATATGGAGTAATCATCGTCAGAAATAAACCTTTTTTTGTTTTTGTCCGTTCTTGAAAGAGATTTTTTTTCCTAGACAACTCTGCTGCGTAGGCTTTTGTTAATTCATACTCTTCATTGCAGAACTTTATCTCGCATAAGTTGATGCATTGGTCAGCTCTATCAATAACTAGATCAATTTCTATTTCTTTTTTTCCTTGATTGTTTGATTTCCAATAGCCTGAAGAGGTGCTCACTCCTCCAATATGAAGCGCGTATTTAATTTGCGAAATGTGTTTAAGGCATAAACTCTCAAAAGAGAATCCAGCCCAAGATTTCCATGCAGCTGACGTATATTTTTTAATCCAGTATTCTTTTTCAACGCCTCTTAAAAAACTTCCTTTTTCGGGTTCAATCCAATTTAAATAAAAAAGAGTATATTCATCGATAAGGTAATAATTTGTCTCGCGCGTTTTTTTCCCAATTTCTGGGAGTGTTGTGATGAATCCAGACTCTTCGAGTTCTCTTATGATTAAGCTGGTATATCCACTATTTGTTAGCTTTGCCTTTTTGATTAACTCAAACCGGGACATGCCTCGCCTTTTCATTGCAAGCACTCTTATGATATTAAGATGGCTTTCTGCATTCTTAAAGAGAGAGTGATAAAGTTTATGGAATTCTGTCAAAAGAGGGGATTGTGGAGTGAAGCATAAAGAGTGAATATTTTGAGCAGAAGAAAGGCCTTCTTCAAGGTAAGATAAGTACTTAGGAATGCCTCCAGTAACCATGTATATTTCACAAATCTGCTTCCTTGGTAAGTCGATGTTTTGTGTTTTTAAATACATCTCTGTTTCAGCTAAAGTAAAAGGAAGGAGTCGAAGATGTGCGCTGAGTCTTCCATAAAGTCCCCCTGTGTTGTTAATCACTTTATTGATCATCCAAGAAGCAGCAGATCCCGAGACAATCAACAAAATGTTTGGCATCTCACAAAGGTGGCGGTTCCATAAGTAATCCAAAGAGGCAAGAAACCCTGAATGAGGAGTCGCAAGCCAGGGGAGTTCGTCGAAGAACAAAACAATTTTTTCTGTCCCCCCCATTTTAGATATGCTGTTTTGCAAACGCTTAAAGGCTTCTCTCCAGTTTTTTGGAGTATTCTGGGGATCCACTCCATCAAACAATGCAGAGTACTCATAATGAAAGTTTTCAAGCTGATCTTTTGTACTGGTGTTAAAAGTACCAGTGACCTCAAAAAAAAAGCCTTTATTCCTAAAATAATTTCTTACCAAATAAGTTTTGCCAACTCGTCTTCTTCCATAGATAGCTAAAAATTCTGCTTTTGAGGATTTATAAAGCTTCTCTAAGATTCGTTTTTCTTCGAGACGCCCTACGATCTCTCCTCGCTCTTTCATTTGAGATACTCCATTTAAAGCGCATTTTCTTTTTATTTTCCGCTTTATCTTATATTTTTATCAAGATATTTCCTTTTTTCATGTCTAAAATCGCTATATCTATCTTTTTGTTAAACGATTGATAATCAATGAAAAAGGCTCAGTGATGCTGAGCCTTTAGAAAGATTAATGTCTGAATTATTTGCAGAGCATGTCGACAACGAGTGTGTCGTTTGTTCGGGTATTACGCAAGGTGATCGTGAAGTTTGGGTGGTACTGATCTTCAGAAACAAACAGAAGCATGTTTATTGTAGTGTGAGGGGAGATGTAGACATCTTTGACCCCTTTTTTATTGTAATCTTGCTCCATTTGTTGGTTAGCTTGAGAAGATTTCACGCCTGTCACAACTGGTGCTGCAACGAGTGTGGCGAGGGGAACGAGTACTCCGAGTGGGCCAAGGAGCAACATACTGGGAATTGCAATGAGGTTTGCCCCTACAAAACCGGCTCCTGTCATGGCAACAGTACGAGCAGCTGTCGAGTATTCCAATTCTTTTACAATGATCTCTGGATCCACAATAGGCAAGCTGATTCCATTAACTGGAAGATAAAAGGGATCGTTTGAATCATTGCGAATCGAAATTTGAACTGGTTGATAACCGTGTGATAAAACATTTTTTCCAAGATAGCGGTTTGAATCTTCTTTTGAAAACGCTTTGCACGACGTGTAAACGTTATCGAGTGGGGCTTCAAGATTAAAAGAGAGAGTGTCTAATGGACGGGCTTTATAGCTAGCGCAGCTTGTCAAAAAGATGGGAAGCATCATTAGCCAAGCTGATCGTGTGAGTGTTTTTCGCATTTATATTCTCCTTCGAGTAGAATCAGGAAGAAGTGTAGCATAAGGAAGTTGTATTTCAAAATGAAAAAAATGATTTCAGGAGGAGTCGAATGGCTCGAGTTTAAGTTGCTTCGTGAATTCCCCCAAATCAGTCATGCAGTTTTTTTAAGAGGCGCAGACTTTAATCTTGGCGAGCAGGGGAGTGAAGAAGATCAAGAGCTTGCTTTGGACATGATTGGAGCCGAAAAAGGGATCAAGCTGAAGCAGTGCCATCAAGCAGATATTCTCGAGATCAAAGAAGCTCAAGAGGGGTGGACTCTCTATGAAGATTATGATGGAATGGTCACTCGTGAAAAAGGGGTTGCTCTCATGGTCCGTCATGCCGATTGTCAAGCTGCGATCTTTTTTGATCCCGAATCGGAGGTCATTGCAAATGTCCATTGTGGTTGGAGGGGAAGTGTTAAAAATATTTATCGTGAAACGATTCAAAAGATGCGGGATCTTTATGGAACAAATCCACAGGAACTTCGGGTTTGCATTTCTCCAAGCTTAGGACCTCAAAAGGCCGAGTTCAAACACTATGAATCGGAGCTGCCTCCTCATTTTTGGCAGTATCAGGTCATGCCGACCTATTTTGATTTTTGGGCTATTAGCCGGCAGCAACTCCGAGAAGAAGGAGTGCTTCAAAAAAATATTGAAATTGCGGGCATTTGCACGTACTCCAATCCGATCGATTGCTTTTCCTATCGGCGCGATAAGCCGACCGGGCACCATGGAACAGTGGTTGCGCTTAAGTCAGAGGTCAAACTATTATCGTAGAGTATGGAAATTCAGGAATTATCACTTAAAGATGCTCTTCTCATCACACCTCGACTCTACAGAGATGAAAGAGGGTTTTTCTTTGAATCCTATCAGCAAGGACTGGGCCTTCCTTCTTTTGTTCAAGACAATCACTCTTATTCTAAAAAAGGGGTGATTCGAGGAATGCACTTTCAACTTTCTCCTATGGCGCAAGCGAAACTCGTCCGTGTAGTGGTGGGTCAAATTTACGATGTGATTGTGGATATTCGGATCGATTCCCCCACGTTTGGACAGTGGGAAGGAGTTTACCTCGATGATAAGATCCATCAGCAACTTTTTGTTCCAGAAGGATTTGCTCATGGATTTCAAGTGATTAGCGAAGAAGCACATGTCCTTTATAAAGTCACTGCGCCCTATCATCCTCAGGCAGAGCGGAATTTTCGCTTTGACGATCCTGAGGTCGGAATTGAGTGGCCCTTAAAAGAATCAATCGTCTCCGAAAGAGACCGAAATGCACCATCGATGCGGGAGGCAACACTATGAAATTGTGGATCATTGGTAAACGAGGTATGTTATCTCAAGCCTTGCAACGAGTTTGTGAAGAGCAAGGCATTCATTTTTTAGTCACATCTCGTAAAGAAGTCGATGTGACTGATCCAACAGCTCTCAAACATCAATTTGAAACGCTCCATCTCACCCATGTTGTCAACTGCTCAGGCTATACTGCTGTTGATCGAGCAGAAGAAGAAAAGGAAAAAGCAGAAAAACTTAATGTTCATGCAGTCGAAACTCTTGGTCGACTTGCAAAAGAAAACAACGTCAAACTTATTCATTTTTCTACTGATTATGTTTTTGATGGGAATGAAAGTACCCCTTATTCAGAAGATTCAGCTGCAGCCCCTCTCTCAATCTATGGGCAAACAAAACGACTTGGTGAAGAAAAACTTCAGGGAGTGAACCCCCAAGCATGCATTATCCGGAGCTCATGGGTTTTTGGACTTGAAGGCAACAACTTCGTTCAAACCATGACCCATCTCATGAAGCAACACGAAAGTCTGCGCGTTGTTTCAGATCAAAAAGGGCGTCCTACCTATTGCGAAGACTTAGCGCGTGCAGCCCTAGACCTTCTCGATCATGAAGGAATTTACCATTTTGCAAATAAAGGAGAGACGACTTGGCTTGAATTTGCTGAAGAAATTTTAAAGCTCCTCAAACAAACCGGAGCCGAAGTTAAATGTAAAAAAATCGATCCCATCTCTAGTCAAGAGTATGCTGCACCTGCTATACGCCCTGCATTTTCAGTTTTAAAAACAGACAAATACGAAAAGGCTGCAGAGAAGTCGCCAAGGCATTGGCAAGAGTGCTTAAGAGAGTATTTCGAGAGGGTCGAGTGTTAGGAAATCATTGTCATCTTCTTGTCACAGGTGGCGCTGGCTTTATGGGCTCAGCGTTCATCCGCTACCTCTTAAGTGATACCGATTTTGAAGGGACGATTTCCAACTTAGACCTTTTAACTTATGCTGCGAATATGAGAAATCTCGCGTCGGTTGAAAATGACGAGAGATATCAGTTTTTTCATGGGAACATCTTAGACTTAAGTCTAATTGAAAAGATTTATGAAGCAAGGCCGTTCGATGCCATTGTTCATTTTGCAGCTGAAACCCACGTCGATCGAAGCATCGACCATCCTCAAGTATTTGTCGAAACAAATATTCTCGGAACCTCCAATCTTTTGACCTTTGTCCGTCATCATCCAAATGTCCACTTTCACCATATTTCAACAGATGAAGTCTATGGATCTTTAGGGGAGCAAGGAGTATTTACCGAAGATTCTCCTTATTTACCCAACTCTCCTTATGCGGCATCCAAAGCTGCTAGCGATCACTTTGTGCGTGCTTATGCAAAGACCTATGGAATTTCCGTGACCCTGTCGCATGCAAGTAACAATTATGGACCATGCCAATTTCCCGAAAAGCTCATTCCTTTGATGATTTCTCATGCTTTGCAGGAGAAGCCACTTCCTGTTTACGGGAAAGGGGAAAATATTCGCGACTGGCTTTTTGTCGAAGATCATGCTGATGCCATTTGGAAAATTTTACAAAGAGGAACTCCTGGGGAAATTTACAATGTTGGGGGAACGTGTGAAAAACGGAACATCGATTTACTCTTTCTCATTTTAGAAATACTTGCATCAAAACTCGGAAAAGATCCGGCCGATTATCACCGCTTGATCACTTTTGTGGCAGACCGCCCAGGCCATGACTTTCGCTATGCCTTGGATGGGGAAAAGATGAAAACTGCCATCGGGTGGGAGCCTCGTCACGATCTTGCAGCAGGTCTTGAAAAGACCATCGAATGGCATCTAATAAGTGAGCAAAGGTGTGTTTAAAATGAAAGTTGTTTGTGTGATTCCAGCGCGTCTCAACTCCAAACGTTTTCCTCGAAAGGTGCTCAGCCGTTTAGGTTCTAGACCTTTGCTCGAATGGGTTTGGGAAGCGGCGACTGCATGCCCTATCTTCGATCAAGTGGTCTTTGCTGTTGATCATGAAGAGACAGCTCGCCTCGTCCAATCGTTTCAAGCAGAATACTTTATGACTTCTGAAACTTGCCCAAGCGGAACTGATAGGCTCATTGAGCTCATGGATTCAGGGTTACTTGAAGGAGATATTTGGGTGAATTGGCAAGGAGATGAGCCGTTCATCAATCGTGAGATGATCGATGACCTTTTGCAATCGGTTTCAGAAGATTCATCTGATGTTTGGACACTTAAGAAAAAACTTACAGCGGATGCAGAGATTCAAAGTCCACATGTTGTCAAAGTGGTAACAGATTTGAAAGGTCAAGCTCTTTACTTTTCTCGTTCGCCTATTCCTTATGCTCGGATAGAAGGTCCAACTTATTACAAACATATCGGCCTTTATGCTTATAAAACTGAAAGCTTAAAGCGGATTCAAAAAATGGTTCCTACTCCACTTGAAAAAGCCGAGTCTTTAGAACAACTCCGATTTATGGAAGGGGGGCTCAAAATAAAAATTCACGAAACGGTTCATGACACGCAAGGGATTGATGTTCCAGAAGACCTTCTCCTAGCGCTCAGGCTGATTACGCAATTCAAATAATTTTTTTCTTTGTTTTATACTCCGCTTCCGATTATAATTTGGGCTCAAAAAAACTTTTTTGAGAGGAAATTATGGTAAAACCAATTGACGGATTTTTTAGACCTGCAGTAATAGATCAAGTTTTCACTAAAGGGCATGATAAAGGTAGACCCACTTTTAATACAATGTTTCACAAAAGTCTCTATCATGGGCTTTTAGCAACGACGGTTGCAAATTTTAATTCGACCTATGCAGGATTTTATGGATTTTTGAGAGGAGCTCTTGATCTTCCTTTCGCACTTATTCAAGAGTCTTTTTTTGAACAAGTTCTTGAGGCCGATATGCGAGAAATCAAAAGAGAGCCAGCACTTAAGGCAATTTATATTGCGGTAAACTTTTTTACATCGGTGACGCTCTTATATGTGACTTGCAAGTTCGGTGAGCTCATTTACTGGGGTGGAAAGTCGCTTGTAGGGCGCGCAACTTATCGCCCATTTGGAATCTTAGATCTTCTCAAGATTGAAGGAATGTTTGCGCTCTTTACAGTGGGAATTGATATTGGGCTTAAGATTGTAGATAACGTATTGACCTCAAATAGATCCTCTTCAAGTCAGCATTATCATGTGAGACCCGACCATGAGAGACCCGACTTTGATCCTGAATATGATTAATGATTACTTTTGTAGGGGCAGGAAATCTCCTGCCCTTGCATGAATAAAAAAATTTCAATAACATCTTTGACGCCTGTAAGGATGAGGTACAAAGATGACGCCTATTGCCCCTTCTTCTTCACTATTCATGACACTTGTCAAAGCTCCCTTTCAAATTGTTTATGACCTCATTTGGTTTGCGATTTTATGCGTGAAATGGCTTTTTGATACCGTTTATGAATTTTTCAACCCTCCCTCATTTCATCAGCCTGAAGTCACAATTGTTGTTGACCCCAACCTCATTGCTCTAGGTGAAGTCAAGCGAAGTGAGCTTGCCAGGCAAGGAAAAGAAGCGTGGAATAAGGGAATGGATGCCATTGCGCAGGAGGGTGTGCGCAGTCAAAAAGAGTTTGACCTGATCCATATGGGACGCATCATTCCTACACACGAACAGCTTCAGCGTAAACAAATTTTACACATTCAGGGGACGGAAAATAAGGAAGAAGCCAAGCTTTACTTGACTGTGCGCCTTCCCAAAAGTCAATTAGTCCATTTTCCCCATGATATTCGGGTACGGCTAAAAGAGTTTGATCAGGAGCAAGAATTAGAACTTTATTTTGTCATTTACGACTTGAGTCATATCCGAGAAAAGACCTTTAGCTTTCTCTATCACTTTGTTAATCAAACAGATAAGATGGAGGAAAGAGAGGTCTATACAGGAGTTTTCCATTCTGAAGGGTTGGAACCGCAGAGAGACAGTGAGGTCACTTATGGTCAATTTTCTCCTTGCAAAGTGCGACTAAAAGAAACAGAGACCCTTTCTTCCCAGCTCAAATTTAGATTAGATCAACCCTATGGATCCTTCTTTACAGCTGCTCAATTTGTCAATGAAAAGGGTCATAATCAAAAAGGGCTCGGAATTTTTGGGATTGTCGTGCGAGATTGGCATAAATCAGAACCTCAAAAAATTGCAGCAGCAGCAGAAGAAAAGAGCTTGCGAGATTTTTTAACCAAACTGCTAGAGTTAAATTTTTCTACATCACACACTCTTTCTTCTCTTTTCAACTACAATGAAAATTATTACTTTGCTGGGATTTAGATGGAGTCTTACACGACTTTCTTGAAGCCTTTCTTCTTCCTAAGGAATTTTTTTACGTTTTCCTGCTTCATGAGCCCATTTGGAGCTCACTCCATCGGATGCCTTGAACCTTTCTCTGAGGAAGAACCCTCTCTTCGAGAAACTTGTGGCAACATCATCTAGATGAGAGTTGACATTGGGGGGTAAAACCGGTAGCCTTTTTAATGAAAAATAGGTGCCAAATGTCAACTGAAGAGATGCTCGCCGAGCGCGCAGACTATAAATATGGTTTTAGAACCGAAATCGAATCTGAAGCCTTTCCTAAGGGATTAGATGAAGATGTTGTTCGTGCTATCTCAAAGAAGAAAAATGAACCTCAATTTCTGTTAGACTTTCGCTTGAAAGCTTTTCAAAAATGGCAAGAAATGACTCCTCCAAATTGGGGGCATCTCCGCATCGAGCCGATCGATTTTCAAGATATTCGCTACTACTCTGAGCCAAAGAAAAAGCAGGAACTAAGCAGTTTAGACGAAGTTGATCCTGAAATTTTGCGCACTTTTGAAAAATTAGGCATTCCACTTGACGAACAAAAGCGGCTTGCGAATGTAGCAGTTGATGTCGTGTTTGATTCTGTTTCACTTGGAACAACCTTCCATGAAACTCTCGCTGAAGCGGGAGTGGTTCTCTGTTCGATGACCGAAGCTGTTCAAAAGTACCCTGAGCTGATTGAAAAGTACCTTGGAACTGTTGTTCCTATCGGAGACAACTTTTATGCCGCGCTTAACTCTGCTGTATTTTCTGATGGCTCGTTTGTTCATGTCCCTAAGGGGGTGAGATGTCCCATTGAACTCTCAACCTATTTTCGCATCAATGAGCGTGAAACGGGGCAATTTGAACGGACCTTGATCATTGCAGAAGAAGGCTCGTACGTGAGCTATCTCGAAGGGTGCACAGCCCCAGCATATGATTCGAACCAACTCCATGCTGCCGTCGTAGAACTCATCACCCTAGATCATGCGGAAATCAAATATTCCACCGTACAAAATTGGTATGCTGGTGATCGACGCACAGGAAAAGGGGGGATTTACAATTTTGTGACCAAACGAGGCAAGTGTGTTGGGAAGCGCTCAAAGATTGCGTGGACACAAGTCGAAGCAGGTGCTGCTATCACTTGGAAATATCCGAGCTGTATCTTGCAAGGAGATGATTCTGTTGGAGAGTTTTATTCTGTTGCTCTCACGAATGGAAAGATGCAGGCCGATACAGGAACAAAAATGATTCATTTAGGGAAAAACACCCGCTCGACCATTGTGTCGAAAGGGATTTCTGCCGATGAGTCGCACAATACTTACAGAGGCCTTGTGCATATTGGCCCGCGTGCTAAAAAAGCGCGTAACTTCACTCAGTGCGATTCAATGCTGGTCCAAAACCGGTGCTCAGCCAATACTTTTCCCTATATAGAAGTGCACAATGAGGATTCTGAAGTGGAACATGAAGCCTCCACTTCAAAAATGAGCGAAGAACAGCTCTTTTACTTGAAATCTCGCGGTTTATCTCAAGAAGATGCCGTGCATATGATTGTCAACGGCTTTTGTAAAGAGGTCATCAAAGAACTGCCTCTAGAATTTGCCGTTGAAGCTCAAAAGCTCTTAACCCTAAAACTAGAAGGAAGCGTCGGTTAATGTTACAAATTGATGATCTACATGTTGAAATTGACGAACAACCCATTCTTAAAGGACTTTCATTAGAAATTAAACCTGGAGAAATCCATGCGATCATGGGACCGAATGGAGCCGGCAAATCTACCCTTGCAAAAGTTTTAGCAGGACACCCAAGTTACACTGTGACTTCAGGAACCATGACATTTATGGGAAAAGATTTAAGTGAACTCGAGCCTGAAGAGCGTGCTCACTTAGGAATTTTCATGGGATTTCAATATCCAATTGAAATTCCCGGTGTTTCAAACTTGCATTTTCTTCATACGGCGCTCAACTCACATCGGAAAGCTAAAGACCTTCCACCCCTTTCTGAAGACGAGTTTAAGAAACTACTCGAAGTTAAAATGAAAGAAATGAAAATCAAGTCTGAGCTTGGAGAGCGTGATGTCAATACTGGTTTTTCAGGTGGAGAAAAAAAGCGAAACGAGATTTTACAGATGGCGATTTTAGAGCCTCATCTTGCTGTCCTTGATGAAACTGATTCGGGCTTAGATATCGATGCCATGCGTGTTGTTGCCGACGGCGTCAATCAGCAAATGGATGGTAAACGGAGTCTTTTGCTCATTACCCATTATCAACGTCTCCTCGATTACATTAAGCCCCACTTTGTCCACGTTGCCATAGATGGGAAAATCGTCAAATCAGGAGGAATAGAGCTTGCTCAAATGCTCGAAGAAAAGGGATATGACTGGCTATGATAACTCTCTCTCAGAAAACGGCCCCGAATCCTTTACAAAAAGACGCATGGGTGAAATGGAGCGGCTTCCCATGTCGAAAAGCAGAAGCTTTTCGCTATGTTTCGCTCAAGAAATTGCAAGAGCAAGAGTTTACCGAGCAACCAATCACATTTCATTATGATGCTCCCCCGGGGATCATCGTATTGCCTCTTGAAGAAGCCAACAAGACCTATGGACCTCTTTTGAATAAGCGAGCACTTCTTCTTGCTCAAAAAGAAAAAGATCCTTTCTTTTTTCTCAATCAAGCGCTCGGAACACAAGGCCTTTTTATTTATGTTCCCCCGAACGTGCGGATCGAAGCGCCTTTGCACATCACTCAAAAAATTCACTCTGCGCAAAGCATGCACCATCCTCGTATCGAAATCTTCATTGGAAAGGGAGCAGAACTGACAACGACCTTTGCTATCGAAGGCGATACTTCTGTTTTTTGGAACAACATGGCTCTTTACGTAACGGTTGAAGAAGGTGGGATTTACAAACATTATGATCAAGCCATGGGCCATGCTGAAGCATGGGACTTTTTGTCTTTTCAAGCAGAACTCAAACGAAATGCGAACTTAAAGTTTTTTTCGTTTGGACGTGGCGCGCAAGTGCAAAGACGAGACCTTGCGATTTCTCTAGATGGAGAGCATGCAGAAGCAGACTTAAAAGGGATGTCACTACTTGACGAAAAGCGAGAAGGGCATGTCCATATTCGCATCGATCACGTTGCACCTAATACTCGTTCGAACCAATTCTTTAAACACGTCTTGTCTGATCGCTCGCGCAGCAGCTTTGAAGGAAAAATCTTTGTAGAGCAAGAAGCCCAACAAACTGAAGCTTACCAACTCAACAATAACCTCATCCTTAGTGAAAAAGCCGCAGCATTTAGTAAACCCAACCTCGAAATTTTTGCAGATGATGTAAAAGCATCCCACGGAGCAACCGTTTCCAAGCCTAACTTGGATGAGCTTTTTTATCTCCGCTCTCGTGGTTTAAGTAAAGATGCGGCACGTGATCATCTCGTACGTGGTTTTTGTCGCGAACTGCTCCAAGATGTGAACTTGCTAGACCTCTATGACAAATTTTCTGGAGAGATTTATGCCTACTTATCACGGTAACGCCCATCCTTTTGATGTTTGGAAAGTGCGCAAAGACTTTCCGATGCTTGCAAAAACGATGAATGGCAAACCTCTCATTTATCTCGACACCGCTGCAACCGCGCAAAAACCAAGTAGTGTTATCGAGACGATCAACCGGTTTTATCGCGAAGAGTATGGAACAGTTCACAGGGCCATCTATGAAATCGCAGCACGCTCAACTGAAATGTACTCCGAAGTGCGCACGAAAGTGCAAAACTTTATCAACGCTCCTCGTGAAGAAGAAATCATCTTTACTCGTGGCACGACCGAATCGATCAATCTTGTTGCCCACTCTTTTGCGCGCGCCTTTTTAAAAGAAGGAGATGAAATCCTCATTTCTGAAATGGAGCACCATTCCAATATTGTTCCTTGGCAAATCATTTGTGACATGTATCAAACTGTCTTAAAAATCATTCCTATCACTGACACTGCCGAGCTCAATCTCGACGCTTTTAAAGATCTCCTCACTCATAAAACGAAACTTGTAAGCCTCGCTCATATTGCCAATGCAACAGGAACGATCAATCCAGTAAAAGAAGTCATCAGCCTTGCTCACCAAGCAGGTGCAAAAGTTCTCATTGATGGCGCCCAAGCAGCGCCTCATCTCATGATAGATGTGCAAGATCTCGATGCAGACTTCTACGCCTTTTCTGGCCACAAGCTTTATGGCCCAACAGGCGTTGGTGTCCTTTACGGCAAAAAAGAACTTCTTGAAGTTATGCCTCCTTTCTTCGGAGGAGGAGACATGATCGAAGAGGTGACTTTTGAGAAAACCACTTTCCAGCCCATTCCTCTCAAGTTTGAAGCAGGGACTCCTTCTATTGCCGAAGTGATTGGACTTGGCGCTGCTATCGACTATGTCGAATCTATCGGTCGGTTAGCAATTCATGAGTGGGAGCAAAAACTGCTCACCTACGCAACTGAAAAGCTCCAATCCGTAGCAGGGATCAAACTTTTTGGAACAGCTCTCTCCAAAGGTGGCATCGTGAGTTTCACGGTTGAGGGAATGCATCCCCTCGATCTCGGAACCATTTTAGGTCTTAAAGGAATAGCCATTCGCACAGGCCATCTTTGCGCCCAACCCGTTCTTCGACGCTTAGGTGTTGAAGCTCTCGCTCGCATCTCATTTGGGATTTACAACACGTATGAAGACATAGACAGCTTCCTGCATGCATTAAAAGAAGCGACAATCCTTTTAAAGCCTGAAATGTCTTATTAACCTGAACACTGGGTTTATACCATTTATCAAAAATAACCTATGTTTTACCTCGAAAAAGGACCATTTAGTCCCTCTCTTCGTCAAAAATACTGAGAATACTCAAGTTGTTACCTAGAGAAGCCTTCCTTTCAAGTTCTTTAAGCTATTTCTTGGAATGATGAACCTCAGTGTCGTATGACTTTAGCCGAAGTTATCACCGTTGGTCTTGTTTCTCGGCGCTTTTTTCAAGGTAATATCGAGATTGCTAGGATGTTTTTACATGAGCTTGGATATATTTCTAACATATTGAGTAAGAGCAAGCTTAAGCGAAGATTACATAATGTCCCTTCATTTTTCTGGCATCTCATTGTTGCTCATCTTTCTTATCAAGTTGAGCCTTGCTCAAAAGGCTTTTTGATTGATAGTTTTCCTGTTTCTGTATGCTATAATGTTTGCTCTAACAGACGCGCTCTTTTCAGAGGCCAAAAATATATCGGTACACCCTTCCAGAAGATCTAAGCTATTAGTGACCACCTCAATCTTCGACTAGAAACTCTCCATAAGTGCATGGAATTCTTTTGCGCGAAACAAAGCTTGGTGTCGGAGCATAAGCAAGAAGGAAATCAAGAGATCTTTTTTAAGAGAAAATTTAATTGGATCTTAATCCAATCGACAAGTAAAATCTTGTTAAATTTTGCCATATTAGGAGGTTGTTATGGCTTTTATAACAAGCATGTTTATGCGTCCTACTCTATCTAGAAGTTCCAATACTTTGCTTCATAATTGGGGTAGAGGGTTCTCAACAAAGGTTGTAGGACCAGCTCCAAGGGATGTCCTGAATATTAGCGAACAAGAATTTTTTCACAGAAATCTTGATAGATTACGCCAAGACGGAAAAATAACCTTTGCAACTACTGAGCCATTGGTTACTGTACCTAGAGCTTACCTAGATCGAGCTATGGAATTATTCTTAAACATCTCTCGTCAAAATGAACATTTACATGGGGAACTAAAAGTCCTACACGCTAAAGTTGAGCAGTTAGTTAGCTCTTCTCATAAAACCCCATAAACATAGATCAAAAAAATGTTCACTTCACTGCTTTCTCAATCTCAACTAATTAGAAGAGTTCCAGCTGTTGCGCTTGGTCCTAAATTTCCAATGCGTATTGATTCAGCTGGTTCATTCTTTTCAGCTGCGGATCGAACTGCTTCTAGCCAAAATTCAAGGAGCTTTTCTACAACTCAAATAAGTCATGTAGATACAGACTTGAAAAGTCAGCTTAGCTCACAAATGGGCGTTTATCATAGCTTTCTTGGCTCAAGTAACGAGGCTAAGCTAAATAGAGTATTTCAACAAGGTTTAGCAGACTCCCTTGGAAAGTTTGGCCTTGTTTCAAAGGACTTGTCTGTGGAAGATTCCTGGGAACAATTAACGGAACAACTCAGAAATCATGGCGAAACCCTTCCACCATTTGATCTTCAGAATACGGAAGAAAACATTTTCAACCTATTTCGTTTTCCGAGGCCTTTGCTCTCTATTAGAGGGCTAAATTTTGCTTCCCAACAAGACTACATCACGACTGTTACAGAGCTTTATTGGACTTTAGCTTTTCCCAATATAGCCTTTACACGCGCTCCAAGTGCACCTTTAATAAGTAGAGAGCACCTAGCTTCTATAGCTGAAAGAGTCGGTACCCCAGCACCTTCTTGGAGTGACCGCCCTCAACTCGAGCAAGAGACCTTAGATCGAACAGTCTTTTCCAGTGAAGAAGACGCCCTCGCAGCCATTCTTCTTGCGACTCCTCATATCCATGAAAAGACTTTAATACACGAGTTAGGGTGCTGGAGTGGTGAAAATTTAGTTAGGCTGCTGTACTACACCCATCTTCAAGGGAAAACTCCTTTCGCTTTTATGGGAACAGATATCCATGAAATTGCTTTGAATATAGGTGAATCAACCCTCAACTATTTAGGAATCCACAGGCCCCAAGTTCAGCTTCACTTAGCAAACGCCTGTCATCCACTAGACTTTACTTTGCTAAATATTTCTTACACCCAAGAAGTTAAGATGGCATTGAAATTGATCCCGGTGCTCACTCCTGAAAATGCCAAGAAGTTCCTTGAATCGGCTCGACTTTCATTTAGAAACCCAGACTCTATTCTCATTGTAAGCTATCCTATTTTGAAAGGAAAATTGTACGAATTAAACGAACAACGTTCTCAAACAGATCCTCAGAAGTACCAGCGTGTTCCTTTTGAAGGAGGTGTGATTTTCAAAACACCTTTTCCTGTACCAGAAGCGCTTCCCGTTCACCTAAAGAAACTTCAAGATCAAAAAGTTGTAATCAATACATACTATTCTGAAGAAGCCTTTAACTCTTTAGCTGACGACTGTGGCTACGTAGTAAAAAATTCAGTCTGTGTCGGCGAGTGTTCTGATAATTATCGAATTGTCTCTGTGTTAGCACAAAAACGAAAGTAAAAGCTGTTTAAATTGAGACAAAAACTGTAGAAATGCCTTTCTTTTATCAGGCACAAGAATCTTCAGGAAGGCATCTCCTTAACCAATTTGACACGATAAAAAAGTCATTATCCAACTCATCTTCTTCTACATAAGTAGCTAGCGTATGTTCGAAGGGGTTTTCGTGGCAATCACTTGAGATGAAAGCCTCATCTAAGGCTGCCCCACTAAAAGTTGGGTTGATCAGGCTAAGAGAATTAGGGGTCTGAAGCCCATCCGTCCGAAAACGTACGCTAAGGGTCAAAAATTGCAGTTTAAGTAATTAATCTTTAAACGATTGCATCTAAAAGTTTTTCTCGATATATTCGTGCGCCGCCTTCAATAAAACGCTGCATGAATGGGCTTGGATTTTTATATCTTTGCGATTGGGTGTTGTTGCTCAAGGATGTAGAAAGTAGCCCAACTAGTTATTGGGTCCTCTTTATCTGTATCAAAGCTATTTGGGTGAATGGTATCTCACCCAGCTCATAGAAAGACGTCTCACCTTGCGAGTTTGGATGGCTATGAGAAAGTAGTTGAGCTCTTGCTCAAAGGGGGAGCAAAAGTCGATGAGGAGGATAAAAATGGCTGGACGGCGCTTTATAGCTAAAGTGACTTGGTTTAGTTATTCCAGAGCGGAAATTAGTAAAATTTCCAGAGAATGTTACCTATAACTAATTTAAGTCAGTTTAGCTATACAATGCGAGTCTCACTGGGCGTAAGAATTTAGTGAAACAGCTGTTGTTGGCCGGAGCAGATGTGAATGGAACTGCAATGGCAGGTGCAGTAAAAGGTGGACAGAACGAAGCTGTAGAGACTCTTAGGAACGAAAGAAAATCTCTTCGGTTAGGATGGCAGTATTTTCGAGCGAGAATCGGTTTCTAGAAATCAAGTCTGAATTTGACTGTGAGTCCTTGAAGACTGAGGTCGTACCGATTGTTTTGGTCAAGGACGTTGATATAGATTGTTTGGCTTGGCCAGATTTGCGCTTCCCACCCAGCTTGTAAGCGAGCATGGAGACGGTTGCAGTTAAAGTATGTTTCAATACGGAGTCCAATTGCAAACTCGAACACTGGCTTCACGCAATGGAGTGTATCTTGCAAATTAGCAGAGGTGCGATCAAGTCCTACATCAATGCCTCTAATGTCGATCACTTCGGAGAACGCATCTTTTCGATCGAGGTTGTAGTGAGTCCAAAGACCTGTCAGAGCAATATCTCCATAGAGGCTAAACCAACTGACAAACTGCCAAGATGTATTAAGTCCAGTACGCATCCCTAGACCCCATAGCATGTGGTCTTGACGCATTTTATAATTGAAAATCGTGATATTTTGGTTGAGTTGGAAGGGAATAGCTTCGAAAAAGACGTTGTAGTCTTGTTTTTGCCAAGTTCCTTTCACTCCAATAAAGGGGCGGAGTTTTAAGAACCGGTTGATGTAATAATTTCTTCCGAGTTCTAAATCGCCTACTTGATAGTGCAAGTCCCAATGCGCATGGGCCCGCTCCATGTTGATTTCTTGCCCACTAGGGGGAACGATGTTAAACGCGGGTTTCAAATGGCGTGAGTGGCGTGAGTCACCGACATTTGTGTAAAACCAAGTGTATTGCAAAAAGAGATCCCAACCACCATGACAAAAGGTCCAACCATATCCGACCTTAAAGCCTGGATCCCACGTCCAATCAACAGAGTTGACCTCACCTTTCGATGGGTTCTCTAGTTCAGTTAAGCTTCCAATCCCTGTTTGGCTGTAACTTAATGAATCGAGGCGAGCAGTCCAAAAAATGAAGTCCAAAGTGAGAAACATATCCATGCCATCATAGACTTTAGGACCAGCGTTTGGTGTGATAGGGTCGTAGTGGCCGCCTGATTCTTTTTTTTGTTCAAGAGCGTTGACCCGATTTTCTAAATTGCGCATCCGCATTTCTGTTTCTGCATGAGCAGAAATAGCAGCAAAAAGAAGGAGTGTGAGCAAAATCTTTTTCATAAGTTATATGAAAAATGATTTGCGATTGATTTTCAAGTTAAAAATCTAAACGAGCTTTGATTGTCAGACCAAACATTGAAAAGTCACCCTGACTTCTTGTGGGGAAAAAGAGAAATTGACCTAGATGAAACCAAAGCTGTTCATCAAAACCACCTTGAAGTGCTAGATGGTACCGGTCATTTTTCAGCCACCATTCTCCATGCAACCCTAGAAAGAGTTCCATCACAGCTTTAATGGTGTCCATATTGCTTGTAAACCTGTTCACAACGAGAGCAGGATTCTCAAACTGTTGGTATTGATCCTTGCGCGTATTGTCATAGTCGAGCCAAACTCCTGAAACAGCGACTTTGGTTGCGATGCTTAAACTGCGGAAAAAATACCAATTCCCATTGCCTCCAAATCGAATCCCCACACCCCAAAGACCTTGATCTTGCTTTGAATGTGCAATGCCGGGGAGTGTGGTGTTGCCAAGAGTAACTTGATTGGCTGTGTACTTATTTCTCACTTCTTGATCTTGCCATGTGAATTTCAAGCCGCTAAAAAGACGAAAAGTTAAGAAACGGCTTAAGTAAAAACCTCTACCTAATTCGAGATCAACTGAGTTGAAGCGCAAGTCCCAATGATTGCTTGCGGCAGTGACTTGATTGACATTTAAGGTTGTGAGCCCAGGAAAAAGAAGTCCTATAGGAATCATATTCCCGATGCTATTTTTGACGCGATCGGTGTTACTGCTGCGAAAAAAGGTGTAGTTAGCATAAAGGTCCCATCCATCCAAGGGTGGGTAATACCCTAGCCCGACTCGAAATCCTGGACGCCAAGGAAAATCTGGGCGGTGGATTTTTCCTGAACTAGCTGTTGTCCCTGGGACGACTGCTACTCCCGTATCGGCATAGCATAACCCATCTTGGATAGCTTTCCAGTATAGAAACTCTAGCGTTGTATAGACATCCACCCCATTTTTAACATAGGGTCCTGTTGGAGGAGTGATTTCCTGATCCGACTCATTACAAACCGCTAATCCACTAAATGCTAAAAAAATACAGATGAGACTGATAATTTTTGTCTTCATCGCCTTCCCCACGATGTTCCCTTCTACACTTATATATATAGAGAAGTGGTCCATTTATAAAGAGAAAAGTCTTAGTTAACCTGAGTTCTGGGTATATTTCACTGATTCTCAGTGATTTTTCTCTTTCTTCTCAGCCGTGTTCTCTTGAAAAGGAGCATTTTGCTCTTCCCTTCAATAATACTGAGAATTTAAGAGAACTCGCTTTTGAAAATAAGCAAAATATACCTAGAACTCAGGTTAGTTAAAGGCTTTGAGCTTTGAGATGAAGGAGATAAAAAAAACCCGTTGGGATTCCCAACGGGTTTTTTCCGATTGATCTTTAGGCCAAGCCTTAGAAGTCAAAGCGGAACTTAAGATTCAAACCATGAAAGCTGAGGTTGTTCCAAGCTTCACCAGCAAAGTAGTCAAAATTGGTGGCCCAGTTCTTCCAGACTTGTTCTTCCCATCCTGCTTGAACAGCAAAATGGTAGTTGTCATCATAGAACCAGATTTCCCAGCGTAAACCGATCTCAAGTTCTAAGATGGTTTTTACAGCGTAGTGCTTATCTGTTCTGACGTTGTAAGGGTTGATATAAGGGAATCCAGTGACTTCAGCTGGATCTACTAACGTATCTTTACGTGTGATGTCATCGTAGTCAGTCCACATTGCAGTCCAAGCGAAGTCTCCATAGATGCTCCACTCTTTGGACATGTACCAACCAAGATTAAATCCGCCACGTACACCAATACCCCAGTTTTCCATACGTTCGTGAATTTTATAGGGACCCTCAACGGTTACATTGAAAAGTTGTACAAGAATTCCGTTTGGAGCATTCATTCGAATGCGCATATGTTGGTCTTGCCAAGTTCCTTTAAGACCAATGAAAGGACGCATTGTTAAGAATTGACTGAGGTAAAAGTTTCTACCTAATTCAACATCGATGACATTAAAGTCTAAGTCCCAGTGTGCACTAATTCTATCAAACTCTGCGAAAAGAAAAGCGATTGTAGGGATAAAAGTTGTAGGCGAAACGGTTCGATTAGGAAAGTCTGAAGTGCTTAAACTATTGCTGTTACTCGGACGCAGCCAAGTATACTGAGCAAATATATCCCAGCCATCGTGGCCCATGTTAAGACCTAGACCCACCTTGAAACCTGGAGCCCAATCGTTGCCTACACTTCTTTCTTTTCCTCTAGATTGATTTGCAGGAGGGTTGGGTAACACGAGCGCTTCAACACCGGTTGTTGCATAATCTGTTCCTTCTTGAACAGCTTTCCACCAAATAAAATCAGCTGTGATAAACACATCTGCACCATTTGAGACGCGTGGTCCAGCGTCCGGAGTGATTTCGCGATAAGAGCCTCTTTGGTAAGTTCCTTGACCAGATATGCTCTGAGAAGAACTTTGAGAGGACATTGAATCATTTTGTGAATTCCCATATGGCTGAGCACTTGCTAATGAGAAGAAGCTCATGCACATTAAGCCCAAAGCTGGCCATAATTTTCGAAGGTTCATTTGCATTCTCTTTTTCTCCCTGTTAGAGATCTATTTTTCTTGTGAACTTTCGCATGAAAATACGATAAACTTGTTACGAACAATGAAACAGCATTCACAAATTCTTTTTCAACAAAAAAATGAAAGTAAGTGACTTCGTGATTATTTTTGTGGGTGAAGATAAAAAAAAATGAGTGCTTAAAAGCACTCATTTAATCCTCTTTTAAGAAAGCACCGTTTAGTTTTCTAAACGGTGCTTCATAAGAGAATGCTTGTTTAGAAGTCAAAGCGGAACTTAAGGTTCAAGCCGTGAAGGCTGAGGTCGTTCCATGTATCACCAACTAGGAAGTCAAAGTTAGTTCCCCAGTTAGCCCAAACTTGCTCTTCCCATCCTGCTTGGATAGCAAAATGGTAGTTATCATCGTAGAACCAGATTTCCCAGCGTAAGCCGATTTCAAGCTCTAAGATGGTTTTAATAGCGTAGTGTTCATCTTGTCTGACGTTGTAAGGATTGATAGAAGAAAGTCCAGTTTGTTGAGTTGGATCTTCTGCAGTATCTTTACGTGTGACATCATTGTAGTCAGTCCACATTGCAGTCCAAGCTAAATCTCCGTAGATACTCCACTGTTTAGCCATGTACCAAGCTAGATTAAATCCGCCGCGGATACCAATACCCCAGTTGTCCATACGTTCGTGGATTTTATAGGGACCTTCAACGATTGTGTTATTGTTATCCACAACAATCCCATCTGGAGCATTCATACGAAGATGGATGTGCTGGTTTTGCCAAGTTCCTTTAAAACCAATAAAAGGACGCATTGTTAGGAATTGACTGAGATAGAAGTTTCTTYCYWATTCAACGTCGATGACATTAAAGTCTAAATCCCAATGTGCACTGATTCGATCAAATGCGGTCAATGCAAAAGCGAGTGTTKGAATGATAGTTGTAGGGCAGAACTGGTCGGTTTACGTAGTCAGAACTGCTTAAGCTGTTACTGTTGCTAGGACGTAGCCAAGTGTACTGAGCATAAATATCCCAGCCATCGTGGCTCATATTAAGTCCTAGACCCACTTTGAAGCCAGGAGCCCAGTCTTGGCCTACACTTCTTTCTGTTCCTCTAGATTGGTTTGCAGGAGGATTTGCTGGAAGAAATCCCTCAACACCTGTTGTTGCGTAGTCTGTTCCTTCTTGAACAGCCTTCCACCAAATAAAGTCAGCAGTGATAAAAACATCAGCACCATGTGCAACACGAGGTCCTGCAACAGGTGTGATTTCGCGGTAAGTTCCTCTCTGGTAAGTTCCTTGCCCAGACATATCCTGGGAAGAACTTTGAGAGGACATTGAATTTGATTGAGAATTGCTATAGGGCTGTGCATTTGCTATTGAGAAGAAACTCATGCACGCTAACCCTAAAGCGGGCCACAGTTTTTTGAGGTTCATTTGCATTCTCTTTTTCTCCCTTTAAGAGATTTGTTTTTTTTTCGATGTTAAATTTGCATATCAAGAGAATATGCATGTTTCCCATAATCAAACAGGATTTTTAGATTCTTTTTCAACAAAAAACTTAAGCCAGGTTAAAAATTTTCGCATTTTAGAAATCGAATCGTATCATCATTGTCAATCCATGTAGGCTTAAATCAAAATAAGGAGCTGGGCTTATTGGATCGATATAGGTCATATGGTTGATCCAGATTTGCTCTTCCCATCCCGCTTGTAGTTGCAAATGATACCGGTTGTCAGCAAACCAATTTTCAAAACGGAGTCCAATTTGGAATTCGCCTACATATTTTAGATCAAAAAAGCTACTGTGGACATCAATCGTTTTTTGGTTTTGTCCTGTTGCTCCGTTATCAATTGTATCATGGCGACGCAATTTATAATGTGACCACATCGCTGCTCCAGCAACATCTCCAAAAAGACTCCATTGATATGTAAAATGCCAAGCGGTATTGAGCCCTGCGCGTATCCCCACTCCATAGTAGCGGCTGTGATGATGCACACGGTAGGGTCCGGTAGCAGGTGCGCCTCCAATTTGTATAAATGAAGAAAAGAGTCTTGTGCGCCAGTCTTCTTGTTGCCATGTTCCTTTAAATCCAACATGAGGCTTTGTCATGAGGTTAGGACTCAGATAAAAATTGCGCCCCAATCCGAAGTCAACGGAGTTGAAAATGAGTTTTGCTCTGGAATTTGCTCTATTGAAAATCTCTTGGGTGAAGAAATTATCGGGGAGGTTAAAGGTTGTGGTGAGACCGTTCGTTCGAGATTTGGAATCATTTCCATCGGTATGAAACCAGGTATATTCTGCGTAAAGATCCCAGTTGTCATGCCAAAATTTATATCCGGCGCCTACTTTAAAACCTGGATCCCAATCATAAGAAATCCGTCCAATTTTCCCATCTCTGAGAGGTTGAAGAGGCTGAGCGGGCTGCGTGAGTACACCAGCACTTGCGTAGGTTAGGCCCGATTCCTTGGCTTTCCACCACAGAAAATCAACAGTGAAGTAGAGGTTCATACTGGAGGTCACATGGGGACCTGCATAAGGTGTGATGTCGTGTGTCATGGATTTTCCATTCGCAAAGGCAGCTTGACATAGAGCCAGTGCTGTCAAAAGAATGAGAAAAATTTTTGATTTCATTGATTTTCTCCACAGTTACCCCGTTACTTTGGAGAAAAATAGAAATGAGATTTTTTTTAAACAAAAAAAACCGAGCCACGAAATGTGGCTCGGTAACCTAAAGGGTTAAAAATCGAAGCGCACCATTGCGGTTCCACCTTGTGTGGTGAGATCGAAGAATGGTGAGGGACTAATTCCGTTGATAAAGGTCATGTGGTTGATCCAAACTTGCTCTTCCCATCCTGCCTGGATTTGGAAGTGATACCGATCATCTGCAAACCACATTTCAAAGCGGAGTCCAATTTGAAATTCGCCGATAAACTTCACATCGAAAAAATTGGAGCGTGTATTCATGTTCCATTGCTTTTCATCTGTTGCATCGTTATTAACCGCGTCGTGACGGATGAGGCGATAGCGAGACCACATAGCTGTCCATGAGACATCGCCAAAAATGCTCCAGTTGGTTGTGAAATGCCATGCCATGTCGATTCCTGTTCTAAATCCTACGCCATAGTATATATTATGATGGTGCATGCGGTAAGGACCAGATAAGGGAATAGGGTTTCCTTGTTGAACTCTTAGTTGGAGATCATTTGAATCGTAACGGGTTCTCCAATCTTGATTTTGCCATGTTCCTTTGAATCCAACGTGAGGTCTGAGCATAAGGAACTGGCTGATGTAAAAATTACGTCCTAGCTCGAGATCAATCACGTTAAAATGAAGGTGTCCTTTAGATCTTGCTGAATTTCCGTTAAGGATGTCTCCGTCAATGACATTTGGAGGGAGTGTAAAAGCAGGAATCACTCCATTGGGGCGTGCAATGGAATCAGATCCATCTGTGTGTAGCCAGGTATATTCGATATAGATATCCCAGCCATCATGCCAAAAATTAAGGCCTGCACCAGCTTTAAAACCTGGATCCCAATCGTATTTTACTTGAGCATCATGTCCGTTTTCAAGGGGTTCAAAAGGTGCAGCGGGGGCTTGTGTTAGAATGCCAGTCGTTGCATAGCTCATTCCACTTTGCTTGGCTTTCCAGTAAATAAAATCTGCAGTGAGAAAGATATCATATCCATAAGCGACACGAGGTCCTGCATTCGGTGTGATTTCACGGTACATTGGCTTGCGCGGTTTTGAGGAACCGCTTGAAGTTGAATCAGTGGTTGCAAAAGCCATTTGGCTGATGCAAAATAGCCCACAGATTCCAAGTAGAGTCTTGAATTTTGCTTTCATGTCTTTCTCCATGCATTAAAAATTAGACAAACTATTTAGCACGAAAAAAGCTTTCTTTTTCAAGTTAAAACTCAGAATCCTCAAAAGACTATCACCCGTTAGAGAACGATATCAACTTGAGTAACCTGAATTCTCGGTTTAGAAATCAAAGCGAGCTTTCAAGACAAAACCTTGAAGAACCATGTCTCCATGTGCACTTTCTACAAAATGAAGTTTGATGAATTGGTTGTGGTTGATCCAAAGCTGTTCTTCCCATCCGGCTTGAATGAGAAAATGATACCGTTCATCTGCAAACCACCATTCTCCACGTAAACCAATTGAAAGTTCTAAGACTCCTTTTATCGAGTGGAAGTCTTTTTCTGCGTTGTAAGTGATAAGGTCTGTTCCCAATTGTGGTGTCGGATTTGGATTGGGGCTTGCMAAATCTGTGCGGGTATCACGACGCAAAATTTCATACTGCGCCCAGAGTGCTGTTAAGGCAAGATTTCCGTAAACGCTAAAGATGGTGTCAACATGCCAAGTCAGATCCAAACCTGAGCGAAGGCCTATGCCCCAGAAGTCAACATCATTTCTCATACGTAAATAAGATTCAGGAATTTGATCGGTGWGTAGTGTGCGGTAGCGAACGTGATAGTTGATATCTTGCCAAGTGAATTTAAAACCCGAAAAAGGGCGAACTGATAAGTATTGGCTGACAAAATAGTTTCTTCCGAGTTCGAGGTCAAAGACGTTAAATTTGAGGTCCCAGCTTCCTCGTGCATAGCTAATTACCCCTGGGATGCGGTCAGCTGGGATAAAGGAAGTGAGATCTGAAACGTCCCAGTTGGGGTCTAAGGTTTCACCTTGCACACTACGAAATGCGTTGTTGCGTATGTAAGTATATTCAATAAAGACATCCCAACCATCATGTGGGAGATTGTGCCCAATTCCCACTTTAAAACCAGGTTTCCAATTCCAGTTAGGGAAATGGGCATGACCTTTATTGACGGTACTGCGATTATTACCTAATCCAGATGTGGCAAATGCTAGCCCGTCCATCCGTGCGGACCAATAGAGGAAATCAGCTGTGAAAAAGACGTTGATGCCTCCTTTGACACTTGGTCCTGCATCGGGAGTAATGACATTTGAAGACTCTTCAGCMATTTTYCCAGTCGACTCGCGATCGTTTGAGCCATAGTGGAAGGCATTTAAAGAAAGGGGAAGGATGAGTAAAAGCGTTTGCCATAGTCGTTTCATGAAGTTCTCCAATAACTCTAATGATTGAAAGAATTATTTGCAGATTTGTTGATTTTGTCAACTAACTAGTGCTTCTTCACAAAAGTCCCTATCGTTAGTGCTCTGTCCTAAAAATTCTTCTTCGAGAGGGCACAAAAAATGTATGAATAGCGGTGCAGAATTTTTGGGGCAGAGCACGGCCAACAATTAGACACTAGATTTTGGTACGAGATAGTAGAAGCTTTGGATGAGTTTATCCATCATCTCGAGCCAGGAGAATGTTTGCGAAGTGAATTGCTTAAGGATAAAAAACCATCCTGCCCAAAGCAACATGAGACCGAGTAAAGATTTGATCGACATGCCCAAAAAGGCGATTTGGACTTGAGGGGCTAAGCGGTTAGCAATTCCCAGAAACATTTCTGCCATGAGGATTGCAACAAGACAAGGAGAAGCAAGTTGAATTGCGATGGTGATGATCTTGTTGATCATATCAGCTGCAACCTGCCAAAAGGGAAGATTCATTGTAAAAAATGCAGGGTTGATAAAGCTGTCGGCAGGGATGATTTCATAGGAGGTCGCAATTCCCTCAAAAAAGAGAAAGGGGCCCTGGACGTTGAAAAATACGGTGATCATAACGAAGTTATACAAAATTCCAATAGGGGACGATTGGTTTTGCATTGAGGGGTCTTGCGATTGCATGATGGACGCACCTCTTAAGTAATCGATGATAATACCGCTTGACTGGACCATGTAAAACGGCATAGCAATCAAAAAACCGAGGAAAAATCCCACCATGAGTTCTTTTGTGCAGTAGACAAGAAAGGCCATAGTAAATCCGTGAGGAGGTTCGGCGTGCTGCGCGAGGATGGGGAGAAAAAGAATGCTCATGAAAATTGCGAGTCCTGTTCGCGCCATGACTGGAGCTGTTTTTGCACCTAAAAAAGGGGCTAACATCACAATTGGTGCCATCCGCATAAAGGCGAGCATGAAAAGCGACATAACTTCCAACCATGAGATATGGGGGAGGTTGAAAATATAGTCGAAAAGAGCCATGGATCTATGTGTTCCATTTCGAGAAGTTTTGGAAAATGTTGCCGGCAAATTGCATGATTTGCCCGCTTAAAAACCCTCCCATTAAGATCAACGTCATAATAACAGCGACGAGTTTCACGGTAAAAGAAAGGGTTTGTTCTTGAATCTGTGTGGCTGCTTGAAAGATGGCCACAAAAAGACCGAGGGCCATACTAATAATGATAGGAGGACCTGATAAAATAAGGATGAGAAGTAAGGCTTGATAAGAAAGTTGGTAAATTTCTGATTGGTACATATTTTTTATTTATAGGTTAGTACAAGTCCTTGAATAATCAGTGTCCAACCGTCTACCATTACAATGAGAAGAAGTTTAAGTGGGAGAGCGATTGTTAAGGGTGAAAGCATCATCATTCCCATAGCAAGTAGAATGTTCGAAGTGACCAGGTCAATCACAAAGAAGGGAAGATAAATGAGAACTCCAATTTCAAAAGCACCTTTAATTTGCGAGGTGATGTAGGCTGGAATCAAAACGATAAAGTCGTTTGGAGAGAGTTCATTTCGATAGTCGGCTGGAAGGCTTCGGTAGGCGAGCTGATAGAAGTTTTTTTGATGCGCAGTCGACATGTTTCGGATGAGAAAGTCGCGCAAGGGGTCTTTGGACTTGTCTATGACGTTCACAAGATAGGAAGCGGTGTCAGCAGTAAAGAGATTTGCGGGAGCTTCGTTTTGAATGTAGTTTTTCCCAGCATTGTACATAGCCACTCCCGTTGGAAACATGACATAGATGGTCATGAGGAGTGCGATTCCGTTTAAGACTTGGTTGGGAGGTGCCTGTTGCACCCCTAAGGCATTTCGAACAAGAGAGAGAACGATGACAATTTTTGTGTAGGAAGTTAGGAGAAGGATAGCAAAAGGAAGAAGAGCGAGTAGGGTAATGACCGCAAGCATTGTGACGACATTTGGAGCCCCAAATCGGCTCATGCCCCCAATATTTTCGAGTTGCTCTTGCTGCATCTCTTCTGGAGTTTGTTCTTGTTGTGGATTGATTGTTGCCTTAGCTTCTCCCCCTTCTTGAGCATAAGAAAGAGTAGGGCTCATCGCAAAGAAGGAAAAGAACAAGAGGAAGAGAAGAAATGGTGTCCGATAGAGTGTTTTCGCTCGTGTCATGTGGTTAATGCTTCATAAATGCTTCAAAGGCTGCCTCGAGTGCACGCCATTGATTTTCTAAACTTGCATTGATGATACCAGCTTCGGTCTCTATAATACAACCCCCTGGTGAGACATCTTCTCTTTCTTCGATACTAAAAGTTTGTACTTGGTCTAGAGATTTCCTCAGGTCTTGTTTTTTTTCTTCAAGAATTTCGCGGTCTTTTTTGTTCACGTAGATTTTGATGTGATGGTTTTGGGTGACAGGCTTAAGTGTTTGACGAACAATATCAACGATGGTATCGGGTCTTGTTTCAAGTTCTCTTCCAACAATTTTTTTTGCAGCTTTTAAGGCTAAGGGAAGAATCATTTTTTGGAGGTCGTGCTCCACCACTTTCATCTTTTGCTCGTAGAGCAAAATTTGTTTGTTAAATTCTGTGAGTCCTTTATTAAAGCCGGCTTCTTCAGCTTTTTTGAGGACTTTTTCACATTCTTCTTTGTTTTGCTTGAGGTAAGTTTTGACGTCTTCTTTTGCTTTAGCTAAAACTTCTAGTGCATCCAAAAGGACACTATACTCTTCTTCGGGAAGAATTTTGTCTTCTTCTGCACGATGGACTTCACCTGAAAAGATTAGAGAAAAATATTTACTCATAATGCTGCCGGATTAAGGGGATAAGGTCTACAATTTGATTTGTTAAAGCTTCTTGCGCTTGATCGTTGTTAATATCTGTAAAAAATTTGCGCAAGATTTTTGTCCTTCCTGTATCGAGTCGGTGGGTGATGTGCCACATAAGAGAAGGATGGCATCCAAAAAGGGCTTTGCTTAAGCGGTTAAATCCTCGATGATGTAAGATCTTCTTGAGTTGCTCTTCGTTTCCATCCCAACCATCTAAGTTTAGCCTTGCAAACGAAACAGGCTCTTTCCCTTTCAGAAGATTTTTTAAGTAGTCGCGCTGAACTTTTGATAGGGCTTTTTGAATTTTTTTGATCTGATCTGTCTTGACAACTTTTTTTAGCTCTAACGAAAGATCGTGGAGTCCTAAGAAATCGACGAGGTGTTGAATGCTGCTTTTACTGAGATCTAAGATAGGATTCAGTGGATGACTTGGAAGAAATTCTAGTGGAATGAATTCTTTTTGCTCTGAAACGAGCCATTCATAAATTGATCTTAGTAAAAATCTCTCAGTGTGAGGGGAAAGGGTTTCTAAGGGATCTTCAATTTTGAAATGGTTTTTGAGTTTTTCTGCTTGAGTTGGTTCAAGGGCCGATAAGATTTTAATTTTATCTTTTTCTGAAAACGGTTCCAAAAAGGTGATGAGCCAAGAGTAATGAATGGCGCAAACCCGCTCTTGCATGGAAATCGCATAGGAAAAGGGATCGCGTGAGGGCAGGGGAACTTCAGCGAGTTTTTCCCTTTCTTCATCAGAAATATAACGTAATAGAGCCATTTTTTTGTTGGGACCGCTTTTTTCAAGCAAATCTCGAAAAGCTATCCATGAAGCTGTATTCATTGCGATTTATCAACCTTCTGGTGGTGTTTCTCTCGATGAAGAAGTTTCTTCTGAACCTTTTTTACCTCCTATCCATGGAATGGGGCTTAGCAGAGTTTTAAATGCCC
This sequence comes from Simkania negevensis Z, assembly GCF_000237205.1. Taxonomy (GTDB): domain Bacteria; phylum Chlamydiota; class Chlamydiia; order Chlamydiales; family Simkaniaceae; genus Simkania; species Simkania negevensis. The sequence goes on from NC_015713.1 coordinate 294,678, forward strand.
CTTTCTTTTTCAAAGTTGGGTAAAACTTCCAGACGAGCCAGCCAAAGGCAACGGCTAGGATGACGGCAAGTGCTGTGATGAAGAAGAAGAGAAAACGGAAGCGAGCCGCAGACTCTTTGCTCATCACAATATTCCAAATGCTGACATATTCTCCAGGTTTGCCTGAGAGAGATTCGGGTGTAGCTCCAAGGGTAATATCTGTAAAGCGAGACCTATCGGAAACAACCGTGACGTCATTGATATCAAGCCCTGTGACACTCCCAGAAATGAGTCGCTTGATCTTATTTTCAAGGTGAATATTAGGATCGTCGATGACTCCTTGATGCTTGACGTATACTGCTGCTGTGATTCGTTTTTGTTGTGTTTGTCCTGGGGTTCCGAGTACGGATTCTTCAGGTGGAAAGGAGAGTTGGACGCTGGCATCAATGACCCCGTCGATCATCAAAATTGTATTTGTTAACTGCTGGGCAAGACCTGCTTGGTAGCGGATGGTTTCCTCTTTATCTGATGTCATCAGACCTTGTTTGGCAAAGAGGTCGAGAAGGTTAGTTCCTTGTTGTCTTGGAAATCCATTTTGATTGAGATAGGCGATTGCATCAATCGTGTTCTTTTCAGGGACCATGATGGAGTATTTTGGGGCACCACCACCACCAATTTGAGTGGTTTCGCTTTTCGCTTTTTGGGCTGGAATTCCTTTGCTTTCGAGTAGGACTAGAATCACATTTGCTTCTTTTTCATCAATGTTGCTGACGATTGCTTGGTTGCTATCACACCCTGTAAAAATGAGTAATGTGCTTGATAAGCTTCCCAGAACTATTAAAGAACGTAACCAACTTTTTATCTTATTTCTCATCATCCGCGCTCATGAATGTTATCCATTTTTGCTCTTTATAACATGTTAGGGACTTTGTACCAAATTGTTTTCCGAATGTGACGATATGCTTTGAAAGGTTCTGTTTCCTAATTGCAAGCAAGAGAATCTCTCACTTTCTTGCTTGCAATTAGGAAACAGAACTCTTAAATATCCATGAGGGGCCATTTCCAAAACGACCGAAAAAGTAGTCTTTCATCCCAGTCAGCGCTGCTTTATAATTCCGGAGTCGCTTTTCCTTTTCAGAGAGATCAATATGTGGTTTCACGATTTTGAGAAGAGCGAGTTGCAATGCTTTTATTGGATAAAGCTTGAGGATATGGCTCATTTCTGGAATCAGGATGCGAAGATAGAGGCTTCTCTTTTCTTTTTTGGAGCAGTTACGCTTGACCCAAAAAAGGCGGTTTCTCCACCAAAAATAAGTCGTATGGGCTTTCCCTCCTGTAAAAGATGCAGAAACTTTGTGGTTGAGCTTAGCTTTTGGACAAAAGTAAGGCTGATAACCGGCCCGTTTGGCACGAGCGCACCAATCGCTTTCTTCCCAAAACAGAAAAAATCGGGGTTCAAAGAGTCCAATTTTTTTGAATACTTCAGCTTTGGCAAAGAGGGCGACACCACAAACGTAGTCTAAGGGGATTCTCTCTTTCCACAGACTTGCTTTTTCACGATAGCCAATAAGAGAAAAGGTCCCTTTTTTCATTTCCCAAGTGCCCCCTAGATGATCGAGGGTTGTAGGGTCGCTTGCAAGGAGAGGTTTGGCTCCTTGAATGGCGTCATCACTTGCTAAGAATGCATCTAGAAAATCAGGTTCGACAGTAGTGTCGTTGTTGAGAATGAGTAGGTGGGTGGCTCCGCGCTTTAAAGCTTCGCGGATTCCAACATTATTTCCTTCGGCATACCCGAGGTTTTCCCCTGTTTCTATGAGAAGAATCAAGGGAAAGGCTGTGGAGATCGCTTGGACTGAATCATCGGCGGAACCATTGTCAACGACGATAATTTGATGGGGAGTCTTCACATGGGTAAGGCTTTCGAGACAGTCGAGGGTGTCTTGCTTGCCATTCCAATTGAGAATGATGATGTAGGGCTCATCGTTTATCATAATAAGCCCAATTGTAATGGATTACCTGGTTTTAAGACCAGTTGCCTTCGTTTCTCAAAATGGTAGTAGTATTAGAGGTGTCGAGAACATGGATTTCATGAATTTGAAGGGCTTTCATGAATCCGAGAGCTAAAATGGCATTAGAAAGATCGCTACTTAGGAAGGGATCGCTTTGGATCTCTTCTGGAGTTTTTTGAAGGATTTCTTGGATGAAATTGCGAATATCCTTGCGCACGATGACATCAGGGGTGGTGGCGTGGGGTGCTAAACTTCTTGTGAAGAGGTTGCCTATCCCAACAATGGCGCGTCCTGCGTCTCCTCGAATGACATTTTTGATGTCTTTTTCAGCTTGTCTGGCGATATCGCGTGCAAGCTTATCAGCTGTTTTCATTTGCTCATCGGTAAGCGAAGTGATTTTTCCATCCGCCGTGACTCCGAGAATTTCTTGTACAATATGCTCGTGGAAAGGAACAGAGCCTAGATCACCCATATGAGCGGTTTCATCTTTGATTGAAAGTTGAAAACTTCCTGTTCCAATTTCAAGGACAACGAGTTGTTCTTGAGGAATTCCAAGATGAAGCGCTGCTTGCTGAAACGCAATCGCAGCTTCGTCTTTTTGCTCTAGAATATGAACGTTGATTCCCGATCTGTTGGCGATTTCTGCAACAAAATCAGTAGCATTTCCTGCTTGGCGAAAGGCTTCGGTTGCAAATGCATAACTTTGTTGGACACCGTATTGATAAAAAACCTCTTGAATTTCTTGAAAAGCTGCGATTCCTTGTGCACGTATTTCTGGATCAAAGGTGTGATCTTTAGAAGCGTTCAAGGCTTTTTGATAGGGGACGTTCATTTTCCCTTCTTTAACAATGGTGTAGTCTCCAGTTGCTCGATTGAAGTCTGCGATAAGAAACTTGGTTCCACCTGACCCCACATCAATGATTGCACGGCGCTCTATCACCTCAGAGTTGAGCTGTACTTTTTCAAGTGTACTCATCTCGATCTCAGGAATGAGGTTTAAAGAGAGAACATCGACTGGCATGATAGAATTTTCTTGAAAGTAGGCTCCTTCAAATAAACCTTCTTGAGAATCAATAGCATCAATTGACATAAAAAATTTCCGCCTTTCTTATTGTGGTAACTAATTACCATATGTATTTTATATAAAATGGATATTAATTATAAATCTCAATTAATTCTTTAATTTGATTCCAAGCTTCTAATTCCGTTATTTGTTCTAAACAAAAAGGAACGCGGCATTTTTTTCCGATGCAAGGCGAACAGGTAGGTTTTTTTTGAATATATCTTGCGTGGTCGATTTGGTAAGGACCACAAAGGTTTGGATCTGTCGGAGCGAAAAGAGAAAAGGTGGGGGTTTTGACGGCATAAGCTAGATGCATGGGCCCCGTATCATTTGCTAAAAAAATTTTGAATTGCTGAATCAAAGCAGCGGTGAGTCTGACTGAAAACTTTCCTGCGACTGAGAGGGCGCCAGAAATCTGATCTGCAACTTTTTCAGCGAGGGGGATTTCTTCTTGGCTTCCCGTTACAAAAACTTGAGCGCCATATTCTTCTTGGAGCCGTTTGCCGAGGTTGGCAAAATGGGCGGGGGCCCATTGCTTGTAGCGGTCCTTTGCACCTGGATGAATTCCAATTGGAAATGAAGCATTTTTTAAAAAGTCTTTAATGGTTTTTTGTTCGTCAGACGTGAGAAAAATTTCCATCTCCCTCCCGTTTGGAGGAGCTCCGATTGCTTCGGCGATTTTGAGGCGTCTTTCGATTTCGTGTTCATATGAAGGATCAAGAGGAGAGGTTAAGAGTCTATCGAGTCCTTTATTGATTCCGTTTGTTCCAATGATTTGACTTGGTTTGCAAAGTGTCACAAAGGGGAGCACCGGTCGTTGGGAAAGGTGGAAAATGAGCGCAATTTCAAAGTTTTTCTTTTTGAGCGGAGAGAGGAGCTTTCTGCATGAAGGTAGAGCAGGGTTATCTAGGGTAATGATTTCATCTAGGTGAGGATTATTCTGGTAAAGGGCAGAGCCAATTGGGCTTGTTAGAAGGGCGAGGTAAGACTTGGGAAAACGGGTTTTAAGAGCGCGTACGGCGGGTGTTCCCCACAGGCTATCGCCAAGCCCGGTGGTCGAAACGACGAGAATACGGGGGCGCGCGGGATCCTTTACTTCATTTTTTGAAGTGGAGAAAAGTTTAGAAATTCCAATAAGAAGAGTGTTTTTCCAAGACATGGTGCTATTTTCTGACATTTTCTTTCGAAGATCAAGAAATTTTGAGAGCCGCGTGAAGGCGGCTCGTGACGCTAGGGTGGGTGATTTCGGAGTAACTACAAGCCCACTCTTGGATTTTTCTAGCTTCATGCTGAAGGTCTAGTGAGTGAAAAGTGGGGGGTAAGGGGTAGACTTGGTCCATTTTTTTTCTAAATGTTTCAACAGCTCCTCGGCTCGTTCCCAAGGCTTTAATAGCTTCAAAATCAGCTTGGTATTCTTGATGTTGATAGACAGCATTTTCAATATAAAACGCTCCCACTTCAACGCAGAGAATTGCTAATGGGTAGTAGTAGAGAAGAATCAAATCGAGAGCTGCAAAGAAGTAGCTGAGGCCTAATCGAACTGTTAAGTGAGAGAGGTGAATGTGCTTGATTTCGTGCATGATGAGGAACTCTTTTTCGTGTGAAGGACACGTTAAAAGATACTCATTCAAAACAATCCCTTCATCAAAAGAGGTGATAAGCGACGGATCAGTTAAGGAATAGCAAGGGGTCACTTGTGTAGTAAGGCCTGCTTTCACCCTTAATTTTTCTGTCAGAAAGGCAAGCTCTTTCCACTTCGAATCATCTTCTGTAATCGCTTGGAATTGGATCGTTTTAGAGGCTAAATTTGCGAGGTAATTTGCAAGTGGGGGAAGGATTTTTTTGACCATAATAGCCAGGAGCTCAGGAATGCGGTGAGGAGCTTTCCCGAGCATGTGATACTGGAAAGCCTGCGCAAACTTGCTAGAGAGATTGGCTGAGCGAAATCGCTCAGCTTGCTGATACTGTGTTTCGAGTCGTGAGAACATGAGGAAATGATAAGGGCTTTTCCTTTTTATCGCAAAGTGTGACAAAATAAAATTATGGAAAAGAAACTAAGTTTTCATGTCGTTGGCCTAGACTGCGCTGAAGAAATTAAAATCCTGAGAAAAGCAGTTGAGACTCGTGAAGGAGTCAAAGACCTGACCTTTGATGTTTTAAATGCGAAAATGACTGTAACATTTGACCCTGGACATGTGACAGCGCAACATGTGATTGATTGGGTCAAAGGGGCAGGAATGCAAGCTTCGGTGTGGGAAGAGAGAAAAAAAGGCGAACCGAAGAGTTTTTGGGAAAAACATGGACGCCTCATGATGGCGACCCTTAGTGGCCTTTTTTTGTTTTTGGGATTTTCTCTTCACATTTTCTTTCATCCAAATGTGTTAGACATTCTTGGAGAGGTCGATGAAACTACGCACAGTCTTCCGATTATAGTGATTCTCTTTTATTTGATTTCAATGATCTTTGGAGCTTTTTATTTTGTTCCCAAAGCACTGCTTGCCGTGAAGAGAATGCAGCCAGACATGAATTTGCTTATGGTGATTGCTATGTGTGGGGCGATTGGAATTGGTCAATGGTTTGAAGGGGCAACTGTTGCGTTTCTTTTTTCTGTTGCCCTTCTTTTGGAACATTGGAGTGTAGGAAGGGCTAGACGCGCGGTGGAAGCTTTGATGGATCTTTCCCCAACCCAAGCCCGAATGATCACAGATATAGGGCTTAAAGAGGTTCGTGTTGAAGATGTTGAAGTTGGAACGCGCATTTTGATCCGTCCAGGAGAAAAAGTTCCATTAGATGCCACGATCGAAAAAGGAAGCACCTCAATCAATCAATCACCCATCACAGGTGAGTCGATTCCTGTTGCCAAAGAAGAAGGTGATGAAATTTTTGCAGGAACGATTAATGAAGAGGGTGCTATCGAGTGTGTCACGATAAAAAAAGCGGATGACACCACTCTTGCTCGGATCATCCATTTAGTTGAAGAAGCTCAATCGAGACGGGCGAGTTCTGAGCAGTGGGTAGAGAAGTTTGCCCGTGTTTATACCCCGATCATGATTATTTTAGCGATTGTCATTGCCCTCATCCCGCCACTCTTTTTTGGTCTTTCATGGGAAACTTGGTTTTATCGTGCACTTGTTATTTTGGTGATTGCTTGTCCTTGTGCTCTTGTGATTTCAACGCCTGTCAGTATTGTCTCAGGACTAACTTCTTCGGCGCGCAATGGAGTGCTCATTAAGGGGGGCATGTATTTAGAGGCTCCTGGCAAACTCGATATCCTGGCGGTTGATAAGACTGGAACATTGACTTATGGCCGACCCAAAGTGCAAAAGATCATTCCTCTCAATAATCATACAGAAGAAGAGTTACTTTTACGTGCAGCTGCTTTAGAAGCGCCAAGTGAACACCCTCTTGCTCGAGCGATTCTTAACCTTGCTGAAGAGAGAAACATCCGATTTGAGCGTGCGACAGACTTTCAAATCATTAAAGGGAAAGGGGCGCAGGGGACCTACAATGGGACTCGTTATTGGATAGGGAGCCACCGCTTCATGCACGAAATGAAGCAAGAAACAGAAGAAATTCATCGCATGGCCTTGGAGTTAGAAGATGCTGGACATTCGATCGTTGCGATTGGAAATGATAAACACGTGTGCGGACTCATCAGTGTCGCAGATGAGCCACGTGCAGAGATCCGATCTATTGTTGAAGACATTCGACGTGCAGGAGTCAAGCATGTGGCGATGCTGACAGGAGATAACGCTCCTGCTGCTGCTGCCATTGCGAAGTTAACGGGAGTTGATTCGGTTCAATCAGAACTATTGCCCGAAGATAAAGTCGAAGCAGTGGAAAAATTGAAGGATGGGGGAAAAATCGTTGCAATGATAGGAGACGGGGTCAATGATGCCCCAGCAATGGCTGCAGCAGACTTCGGGATTGCGATGGGGGCTATGGGAACTGATGCGGCTATTGAAACCGCAGATATTGCACTCATGTCCGATGATTTAACGAAAGTGCCATGGCTCATTCGTCATTCGCGGCGTGTCTTACATGTGATCAAACAAAACATCACCTTTTCGCTCGCAGTGAAAGTCGTTTTTCTTTCACTTGCAATTGTAGGGATGGCCACCTTATGGATGGCCATTGCTGCCGACGCTGGTGCCTCACTTCTCGTTGTGTTCAACGGCTTGCGACTTCTTAAGCGTTAACGGCGCTTATCACAATAGGGCCAGCTTGTCGAACGTCTCGAAAGTTTTTTCTTTGTTGGCTCTCCTTTCGTGATAAGTGACTCATCTTTAAATAGCACTGAGGGTTCATCCGAATAGTTGGCAAAAAAAGCCTCATCGAAAAGATCATCGTAGCTAAGTGTTTCATCGAGTTGGATGTCCTGATAATACAGCCCTCTCCCATCGGAATAGATAGCTGATGTGACTCCTGCTACATTTTCCGTCTGAACATGGATCGTTGCATGCTCCAAAAGGACTTCTTCCGGATTGACGTACGTTTTTTCACATGCTACAAAACTTAGAGTTGAAGGGGCTAAAGCCCATGACAGACTTGTCATGAGTAGACCTAAAATCGCAAAAATGAATCGTTTCATCTTCCTCCTCCCGTATCCATTTTTTTTTGTAGGAGCAAGCGTTTTATCTTATGCTTTGCTCTAGTTCGCATATTTTAAAAATTTTTTTTTTATTTCAATGATATCCCAACTCACCTAAGATAAGGTATATGGTATATCGATTCTTTTTGCTGATTATTTTATCGCTAGCTTTTGTTGGTTGTGGTTCAAAAGGAAAGACTTACACTGTCGGAGTCGATCCAACTTGGTTTCCGTTAAATTTAATGGGAAAGGAACTCAACGTTTTTGCTTTTTCTAATGAGCTTCTTTTAGAAATTTCTCGTCATGAAGGAATTAACTTTCAGAGGCTTAATTTGAGCTGGGATAACTTAACAATGGGCCTTGAGGAAGGTAAATGTGATGCCATTCTTTCATCGGTCTACCCTTATGTCTTTGAACTGAAGAAGTATGACTTTTCCGACCTCTACTTAAATACTGGCCCTGTTCTTTTGGTAAAAGGAGATTCCATGCTCAATGTGAGCAGTCCGATGGAAGGAAAAGAAATCGCGGTGGGATCTCAAGAGCAAGAAGCCCTCTTTATTCGTCTCTATCCCCAAGCAATTGTCCGTTATTACAATCAAATCCCTACTGCCTTAAATGCACTCGTCAATGGTTATGTCGATGGAGTAGTTGTAGGATACATTCCTGCTACTGCATTTGTGGAAGACCTCTATGAGGGCAAACTCAAAATTGCCACACCGCCGCTCAATGAAGCGGGACTACGACTTCTCACAGTCCATGACGAGCATTCTGAACTCATTGAGGCATTTAACCGAGGTCTTGAAAAAACCCGCGATAGCGGCAAATACGAAAAACTCCTCAAAAAGTGGAACCTAGATTAAGAGGGTGCGACGCTGGGTATCCAGTTGACAATTATCGATTTTATTTCTTAGACTTTATCCGAACTATTACTTTTCTTTGAGGGATCAAGTGGAACATAGTACCACTCTAACTAGAGAACTGATCATTCTTGGAATTCAGCTATCTAAAGCGATTGTTTTAAGTGCAATTTTTGGGCTTTTCTTTCCTATAGGACTAAGGAAATTGCTTCAGGCGTGGAAAGAAAGCCAACGCATGAAAATTTGGCTTTACATGTCAGGTTGTGCCTTTTTAACTTACGCATATTTTTTAGGTTTCAAATGAGAAAGTGCTATTTATACTCAAACGACTTCAAAAGTTGGATTTTCGGCTGCGCCAAAGCGTCGTAATTTGCCGATCTTATTGTCTCCAGAACTCGCTAATAGCATTTATGGAAGGACTTGGGGGAGCTTTGCTCTGCATTATTCCTAACAGTGTTTCTCAAATCATTGGAGGAAGCATGATAGCTGATGCTAGTAGAAGAGCGTACGATTACTGTCAAAGCAAGAGCAAATCTCATGGGGTAGATCCGGAACCATCTTCAGATTATAGTGGTCACTCATGTGAACCAAGCAATGATATTGATCGATGGAATAATGATTATCCAGATCATTGGTCATTGGGGATGACGCGGCAGCGATCGTGCTTGCTGTATTCTTCCCGGACGCGGTGAAGTTCATCCAAATCTGGTGGGCAGTGCTCAAGGCCCCAGATTTTCTTTGCATAATTGTCTATCGAAACATCAGCTGAAAAAGGTGCCATGCCTGCCATGTTGTGGATGGCATATTCAGCCCATTTTGAGGGATTGGTATAAAGTTCCTCGACCCTCTTTTGCGTTTCGTAGTACGACATGAGATCATTCAAGACAAAGAAACGGTCGGCAATGATTCCAGGAGGGCCTTCTAATAAACTTTGGTGCACATTGCTCAAAGCTTCTACTTCAGCGTCATTTTCTGTAAGCGATCCATCGATAAGTGCATCAATTGCCCGCTTAATGGGTTTTTTCGAAGCGTAAATATCGAGTGGATTGTAATTGTGCTTTTTCTTCATTTCGATGTTTTCATCAGCGCTTGCACCAAATAAAAAGGGCCACCACTCATCGGTCACACTTTCTCGCATTTCAACATTTGCTCCATCATCTGTACAGATTGTGAGGGCTCCATTGATCGAAAACTTCATGTTCCCAGTTCCAGAGGCTTCCATCCCCGCAGTTGAAATTTGTTCCGAAAGATCTGCTGCTGGAATGATCACTTCTGCTTTTGAAACATTGTAGTTTTCCACATAGAAGACCTTCATTTGGTGGGCAGTCGCTGGATCATGGTTGATTTTACGGGCTAGGCAGTAAATGAGTCGAATGATGTTCTTCGCTACTTTATATCCAGGCGCGGCTTTTCCGCCAAAAATTGCAAACCGTTTGACGCGGTGCGTTTGAGGATTATCTTTCACCTCATGATAAAGCATCAAAAGATGGAGCGCTTTCATGAGCTGCCGCTTATATTCGTGAATCCGTTTGATTTGAACGTCATAGATCGCTTCTGCTCCCAGAATATGGTGCTGCATAAACTCTTCGGTGGTTCCATGGCGTTCTTGCATGTCTTTTCGAATCATGTCGAGAAAACGGAGTTTATTTTCTTTTTTGATGCATAAAAACTCTTGTTGCGATTCGGGATCTGCAGCAAAGTCTCCAATTTTGCGAAATTGCGAAAAATCTGTGATCCAACCGTTGCCAATCCTTTTTTCTACAAAGTGTGCAAGCTTGGGGTTGCAGTAAAGAAGCCAGCGCCTTTGGGTGACTCCATTTGTCACGTTCACAAATTTGTCTGTGTCAAGTTCGTAAAAGTTTTTAAAAAGTGAGCTTTTTAAAATTTCTGTGTGGAGCCTTGCGACACCATTGACTTTGTGGCTCCCATAGATCGCTAAATTTGCCATACGCACCTGTCCCCCTTCAATGATCGACATTTGACGCACGCGAGCTTCGTCTCCAGGAAACTTTGTGCGAATTTCACTGCAAAACTGTCCGTTGAGATGTTCAATTAACCGGAATTGCCGAGGAAGAAGTTCACTCATCCTTGCTGCGTTCCATTCTTCTAGAGCTTCTTTAAGAACAGTGTGATTGGTATAACCGCAACAAGTTCGTGTGATATTCCAGGCTTGCATGAACGAAAGATCGTTTTCTTGAGTTAGTATCCGCATGAGCTCAGGAATCACAAGAGCTGGATGAGTGTCATTGATTTGAATGCGAACTTTGTCTGGGAACTCATTAAATGTGTCGTGTTTTTCCCGATAATGCCGAATGATGTCTTGAAGAGAAGCTGACACGAGTAGAAATTCTTGTTTGAGGCGAATTCGTTTTCCCGCTTCATGATTATCGTTTGGATAGAGGACATCTGTAAGAGAGGTATTTTCACTTGCTTGTCCAATTTCTCCTGCGTTGTACCGCTGCAATTGAAAATTACGAGGTGATTCTTTTGTCGACCAAAGACGGAGGGTTAATACCGAAAAGTTGGGATCATGGCTATAGCCAATAATAGGTAAATCGTAGGGGAGAGCGCGTACTTCATCGTAGTCGAGAAGATCGTAAACCGTTTCATTATGAGAGTTTTTTCGCTCAATTGGGTTGCCCCCAAAACGGACATTCACGGCATGAGTGTCGCGTCGAAACTCCCAGGGGTTTTGATTGAGAAGCCAACAATCGGGGCGTTCCACTTGAACACCACACATGAGCTCTTGCTCGAAAATTCCATAATGATAACGCATCCCATAACCAAATGCAGGATACTGTAATGTCGCTAGAGAATCCATGAAGCAAGACGCAAGACGGCCAAGCCCCCCATTTCCAATCCCAATGTCAGGTTCCATACTGATTAGAGTCGAAAAATCTCTTCCTAAAATCTGTAAGACCCGTTTGATGAGATCGACGGCGCTAACATTCGTGATGTTATTTCCAAAAAGCCGTCCTGGCATGTATTCCATTGAAAGGTAGTAGAGCATTCGCGACTTTTGCTTAATGAATGTGTGCATCGTCGCTGTCCAGTTAATCATAATTTCTTCCCGGAGCGACGTGCAGAATGCGCGGTAGAATTCTTCAAGATTTGCTTCATCTGCTGTACGCCCCATCGTCGTGATCAAGTAGTGACGTACTTTCTGAGCAAAAGTCTGAGCCTGAAATTCCATTGAGTTCATATTTTCACTTCTAACACACGTCGAAATTATTCAAAAAGAATATCTAGGTCATTAATAAAACAAGTTGGAGAAGGTCTTTCAATGAGAATGGCAGTGGAAGCTAAGCGCCGAATTCGGAGTATAATAGATGACACGCTGTAGAGTGAACAGAAAAAACCCGAGGAGTTTTCCTCGGGTTTATGAATTAAGGTTGGATACCGAACCAACCACCAGTGTCTCCACCAACCCAGAAGTCTTCTAGATCAGGGAAATACTGCTTGCAGATCTCTAAGATTTTTTCGTCTCTAGTGATGTTGTCACCGAGCTCATAACCTTCTGGAACAAAAACGCGTCCTTCGTAATGTCCGGGGATACGAACTTGACCCATTACATGGATTCCTCCACCCACAGAGTAGATGCTTTCTTCTTTTTGATGAGAGTAAAGAGCGACATAGCCTCCTTGTTTACCCTCGTAGTGATTATAAGTAGGAAGAGTTTTCGCTTTAAAACCACAGGCTGGGTGATTAATAACTGTGTTTCCTCTCACGTAAACTTGGAAGTCTTCAGGAAGAAGCTCATGTTCTGCAACTTCCTTTAACAAGTCGTCTTGGCAAGGTCCGTAACATCCAACGTGACCTTCTTCGCCAGTTGCCATAATTTCCATTATTGCCTCCGTGTATTTGGTTAATAATAAAAAGCGATTATAGTTTTACTAATATTAAAAATAAATGCAATTTTTATTTTAAAATTAAATTATGTTAATAAATATAAATAGGTATCTCAGAAATTCATATATAAAGAAGCTGTTTACCCTCCTCCCAGTTGTCACTTAGATTTTATAAGTAAAAGTTGTTTGAATAGATGTCCCAAACTCATTTCAGAAGTGGTGTGAACTGAGAAGAAGACGAATCAGTAAGTCTATAAAAAATTTTTTAGTTTAGATGAAAATTGCTTTGATCAAATAGAAGAGGAGGATACACACAATTGCGCTTGAGGGAATTGTGATGACCCATGATAGGACGATATCACGTAGAACGCGCAAGTTAAGGGCTGAAATTCCACGTGCAAGCCCGACTCCTAAAACAGCTCCAACAATACAGTGAGTTGTAGAAATAGGGAGGCCAAGTTTTGAGGCGAGTAGAATGGTGATTGCTGCGCCGAATTCTGCGCTGAAGCCCCGAGTTGGGGTCAGTTCGGTGATTTTACTACCGATGGTTTCCATGACGCGCCACCCCCAAGTGGCCAATCCAACGACAATTCCTGCACCACCCATAGCAAGAAGCCATGGAGGGATAGCAGAATGCAAAGAGAGCTGTCCATGTCGAAGAATGTCAATGGCAGCTGCAACGGGGCCAATTGCGTTGGCAACATCGTTCGCACCATGTGCAAAGGCAACATAGCATGCACTGAGAATTTGCAATGAGGCAAACATTTTTTCAACGATCTGAAAATCGGTTCCCTTTCCATAGAATTTTGTTTGCTGGCGGACGCCTTCTGTATGTTTTTCTATATCTCGGACGAGACGAGTGATATTTTCTCGAGCATCTCCTTTCGAAGTGAGTTGTACGCGACGCAAATGCCGCAGCGCTTTATTTAGGCTAAAAACTTGTTGGGATAAGTTTGGCGAAGCCATTTCGAGTTGCTGTTTGGGGGCAGAGCTCAGTTTAAGGAAAAGCATACTGATGAGGGCGCCTAAGACCCCAACGGCGATAGCGATTAAAAGAGTTTGGATTAACGTAAGATTGAGGTGGAAAGTGCCAAGTCCATTCATGAGGACACTAAGAGTGAAGACAATCATGACAATGAATGTGAGCAAGGGGATCAAACGACGGGAAGCTTGTATGGGATGCATGGCAAAGAGCACTTGCCGTTGTAGAACACTGAAAATTAAGAAAGCAAATAGGGCACTAAGAGCTGGAGAGATTGCCCAACTGGCTGCGATTCTTCCAACTTCATTCCAATGGACTGCATGAACTCCTCCAATGAGAGCCCCAAAACCAAGTAGAGCGCCGACAATTGCATGTGTGGTCGAGACTGGCCAACCAAAATACGAAGCAACTTGAAGCCAAAGAGCTGTTGATATCAGAGCGGAAAGCATCCCAAAAAGGAGGATCCTTGGGTCTGCCGAAAAGAAGTCAGGGTTCACGAGCCCTTGTTGCATCGTTTTCGAAACATTTCCTCCAAGGAAAAAGGCACCGCAAAACTCTAAAATACCTGCAATGATGACGGCTTTAAATAGGGTGAGTGCTCCTGAACCGACTGAGGTGCCCATGGCATTCGATACATCATTGGCGCCAATATTCCAGGCCATGTAAAACCCAGCTAAGAGAATTAAGAGCATTAGAATTTGGTCAACGGCCATGTCTATTTTAATTCCAGTATCATTCCGATTCTATTTGCTAGTTTTTCGGAAATGTGGGAGATTTTATTGATTTCTTCGATGAGGCGAATGTAAAGGTAGAAGACAGGGGTCGATACCTTTTCACTTTGCGCAAAAAACTCTTTCATCAATTGGTGCATCATCTTATCTGCTTCATATTCGATATAAGAGGTTCTTTCGATGAACGTTTTGACCTTTTCCGCTTCCATGCCACCAAAAGAAGATTCGACGAGTTCATTTAATTCTTTCATGATGGCTCGAGTATCCCAAAATGCCTCAATGTTTTTTTTGTAAAGAGAATGGAGGTTTTCATAGAGCTTTGGCTCTAAGGGATGCAAAATGAGCAAGTGGCCAATGTCTTCTGCTTGATCTGAAATGCTATCTTGAATTGAAAGGATTTCAAGAAATTGTCCTCGATCGATCGGCAGAAATAAACTTCTTGGTAAATGGTTTCGAATGTCATTTTTGGTGAGATCTGCTTCGTGTTCGAGGCTAGATAAATCTATGACGAGCTTTTCGATTTCTTCTGCTTGGCTTGTCGGAAGTTTCTCGAAAATTTCCGTAAGCTGTTTGATACATAAGCTCACCTTTTTCATGTGAGACTGTAAAGGGAGGAATGGGGACTTTCCAAAAAGACGAGCAATTGTCGTCATCATGAGCGTTTCTCAAGTTGTTTATAGGCTCATTGTACCGATGTAACACTTAATTGAAAAGTGAAGCTTTTTCAGATTCGGTCATCTCACGCCATTTTCCTTCAGGAAGATTGCCGAGCCGAAGTTCTCCAATCCTAATGCGAGACAGAGAAAGAATTTCAAGGCCTCCGTTTTGAACTAAGAGGCGCACTTCCCGTTTTTTTCCTTCTTTTACCACAACTTTCAGGGTCCCTTTACGCATTTTTTGCACTTTGTAAGGCTTGATCCAAGCCCCTTCAATGAGCGTTCCTTTAGAAATTTTAGTCAGCATTTCATGCGTGATGTCTTCACGTGTTTTGACCAAATATTCTTTTGCAATGTTGCGGGAGGGATGAATCACTTTTTGGGCAAAGTGGCCATCGTTTGTGACGAGCAAAAGACCCGTGGTGTCTCGATCCAGACGTCCAATCGTGAAGAGTCGATTTTTCTCTTCGGCAAATAGATCTACGACCAGGCGTTTGGTCCCTTCCCTCTTATTTGAGCAGATGTACCCTTTAGGCTTGTTGAGAATGTAGTAAACTTTTTTTTCTTCTGAGCGGACTTGCTTTCCTTCGACGCAAATGCGGTCTTTTTCCAAATTCACGAGGGTTTGGGGGACTTTGATGACCTCGCCATTCACCGTTACTTTGCCGTCAAAAATGAGCTCCTCACAGGCCCGCCTCGAGGCTACACCTGCCGCAGCTAAAGCTTTACTCAAACGTTTACTTTCCATAGGGCAATCATTATAAACCTTTTTCCTGAAAACCACAAGGTTTGAAGGGAATTCCGATATCTATTATCATAAAATATATGAAAAAGTGTCCAAAACTTATTTTACTTCGGCATGGCCAATCAGTCTGGAACCAGCGCAATCTCTTTACCGGATGGGTTGACATCCCTCTAAGCTCTGTTGGCATAGAAGAAGCCTTGAATGCTGGAAAGAGGTTTTCTGCCATCCCAATCGACATCATCTTTATGTCTTCGCTTATTCGGGCGCAGCTTACAGCAATGCTTGCAATGAGTGTCCATTCTGAAGGAAAAGTTCCTGTTGTATTGCACCCTGGTGAAAAAAAACAAGAAACTTGGGCAATGAATTACAACCCCAAAGCTTCTGAAATGACCATTCCTGCAGTAAAAGCATGGGAAATTAATGAGCGCATGTATGGAGAACTGCAAGGTCTCGACAAAGATGAAACCCGTCAAAAGTATGGGGCTGAACAAGTAAAAATTTGGCGGCGAAGCTTTGACACTCCTCCACCTAATGGGGAGAGCTTGAAAATGACTGCTGAGCGTTCCATTCCATACTTTAAAAATGAAATCGTTCCTCATCTCCAAGAGGGAAAAAATGTTTTGGTTTCAGCGCACGGAAACTCTCTTCGTTCGATCGTCATGTTTTTGGATAAACTTTCAGAAAAAGAAGTCTTAGAACTCGAAATTCCCACAGGTGATCCCATTTGCTATAGTTTTGACAATGGGGTATGGAAACGCGAAGAGATAGATCAAGTCCAAGAGGCCTATTTGAAAGGGGCATGATGGAATCACCAATTTACCTTGATCATGCGACCACAACTGGTCCTTCTGATTATCTTGTTCAACAAATGCAACCCTTCTTCAAGAGGCACTGGCACTGTCCGACTGCTCCCTATCTCAAAGGGAAAGAACCATTTGCAACGATCAATCAAAAGATTCGCAAAATTAAAACCTCTTTAGGAGCAGGAGAGAAAGATACCTTCGTTCTGACTTCTTGCGCAGCTGAAGCCATCAGTCATATTTACCACGCATTAGCCATTGATGAAGCTTCCGAAACTGGGAAAAATCACTTTGTGACGACTTTCATTGAAGATGCCTCTTTTCTCATGGGGATCAATCGATTTGAAGCTTTAGGCATCCAAAAAAAACTTTCGCCGCTTAATAATCAAGGCGTTCTCACTCCTGAAAACTTAATGCGCACTCTCACCCCTCGCACCAGCTTAGTTTCTCTTTCTTGGGCCAATGGACTCACGGGGATTTTGCACCCCATTGCAGAACTCGCCGAAGTATGCAAAGAAAAAGGAGTTGCTTTTCATGTAGATGTTAGTGACATTCTCGGAAAACTATACTTTCGTTTTGAAGATCTCCCCATCGATTATCTCACCTTTGATGGCGATCGATTCCATGGTCCTAAAGGAACCGGAGGACTGCTCATACGTCATCCCCACACCCTTTCCCCCCTCATTCCCGACGGGACCCAACAGCACGGTCTCCGAGGCGGAACACTTAATCTGCCGGGGCTTGTCGGGCTTGGAATTGCTTTTGAAGAGCAGGAAGAACATTTCAATCACGTTTGTATGGAAACCGCCCGTCTTCGCAATCACTTTGAAACAAGTATTGAAAGCGCCCTCTCTGAAGCCCAAGTGCTCTTTCGCGAGATTTCGCGTCTTCCCAATGTGAGCGTGATTGCCTTCCCAGGTGTTACAAGTGAACTCTTAGCTTTTCATTTAGCCCAGCAAGATGTTTTTGCAAGCTTCGGTGGTGGACGTCATCAAAAACTACCTGCGCTCTTGGAAACCATCGGAATCGACCCCGACATTGCAAAATGCGCCTTAAGTTTTAGCCTTGGTCGAGGAACAACTCAAGAAGAAATCCAACGCGCGGTAGGCATTGTTGCCGATACAGCTGCTAAATGCAGAACCTTTTCTAAGAAGGTGAAAGTATGAAGCCTTTCCTCGAGCCCTATCCTTGGGCCACATACAGCAATCTTCTCGTTGAACGGATTCTCTCTCCCCGAAATGTTGGGTTTTTTAATAGCAACAAAGGAGCGCAGCAAGAAATGCGTGTTGTTGCTGGCGAGAGCCAAGATAGTACTCGCGAAAATCATGTCATTATCTATCTCGTCATCGACGAAACAGACGGCATCATTGCTGATGTCAAATTCCAAGCGTTTGGAGAAAGTCCACTCATCGGTGCAGCAGATGCAATTTGCGACATCATCTTGCGAAAAAACTACGACCAAGCCCGCCGCTTAACAGCTGAGCTTGTCGATAAGAAACTACGCGACTTTGATCACACACCGGCTTTTCCCAAATCTTCCGCGCACCATTTAAATCTGGCTTTAGAAGCTCTTGATACTGCGTGCGAAAAATGTTTAGATATTCCCATTAGTGACCCCTCTTACTCTCCTCCTGTTCCCTCTCACCTTCAATCTACAGGAGAATATCCTGAGTGGAGTATTCTTTCGTCTACAGAAAAGCTCGAACTCATTCGAAAAGTTGTCAAAGAAGAAGTGCAACCTTACATTGAACTCGATGCTGGAGGGATTGAAGTTCCTGAATTTAAAAATGACATTGAAGTTGTCATTGCCTACCAAGGAGCTTGCACAACCTGTCCTTCTTCAACAGGTGCAACACTTAGCGCCATTCAAGAGATCTTGCGAGCCCGTGTCCATCCCCATCTCATCGTTAAACCTGATTTATCTCTATTAAGTTTCTAAGCATCAAATTCTATTGTGAGTTTGAAGAGCGGTCATGCTGTTGCAAGAATCTAGCAGCTTAAGATACAGTTTTCGTATCTCATTTAACTTATAGGTGAAACATGAAACCGTTTCTGGTTGTGATTACAGTAGGACTACTCAGTCTCTGCTCCTCCCTTTCTAGTTTGCAATGTGATCAAAAGATTCAAACTCAGATCCAAGCTTGGGAATATTCAAATGAAGTGATTCAAATTGAATATGAGGGCAATAGCTATCCAATTCGAATCATCACGAATCCAAAAAAGGAATCACTTTGGGGAGGCGTGCTAGTCAATCCTTCTTCACGCTCTCTCTATGTAGTCGGAGACCTTCCACTGCCCCTTGTTCATCACTTAGAAGATCTTTTGACACAATGGGGCTGCGTTGGAGGAGATGCTCACATTGACCTTAGAGGAAAAAGTCCGCTGACGATTGAGGAATGGGGAGGTATTCATCCAGTTCGTATGGCTCAATCAATTGAAGATGCACTCAATGATGCCGAAGCCAAGAGAGTTTTTTTGAGTGCGACGTTTGAAAACAAAGTCCTTTATTACAAACTCAATGGTAAACCTTTCCAGGTACGCCTCCTTTATAATCCCGAAGGACGAACTTTGAGTGCAACGCGAGTATTTCGGCTTGAGCCTGGGGATCCTTATCGTAAATTTACGATTTCCTGGGACAAGAAATATGCCGTTTTTGTCGATGAACGTGCGCCGCAAGAGCTCATCGATCACCTTGTTGCTTTTGCTGAAGCCTCTACATGGGAATGGTGGTTCAACTTTAGCGTCTCAAACGGAACTTGTGTTGAGCATAGAGTTTGGGGTTTCAACCAAGAGACGATCTATTATTTAGATACCTGGTTTGAGTATTCAGAAGACTTTAGTTAATCTGGACCCAGAGCTTAGTTAAGTGTAGAAGTAGGTGATCGATTCGTTTTTTTGAGGCGAAATCGTCCGCGTACAAAATTTGAGTCCATGCACTTTATTTTCAAGATAACCGAAGTAGGTCTCTTCGCCGTTCGCATTTGTTGTGACGGGTTCGAGTAGGCGGTCGGAGACGGGAACAAGATGAAAGAGAAAGACCGGATGGTGTTTGCCAAAGCGGAGGTGTTCTACTGCTAAAATGCCGCGCAGAGTATCGACAGACCAGCGGAAGTAATTTTTGTAGTTGAAGGAAAGCCCTTGCTCAGTTTGCCACGATCCTTCTTCTTCGAAGATCAGCTGGTAGGGGGTTTCTTTTGTGATTTTGACTAACCCACTACCTTGTCCTGCCGTTCGAGCTTCGTGCCCTGTTCGATCATGAGCAACGTAGAGTACTTGAGTTGTTGCTTCTAGTTTTTTCCATATCGCTGCAAGCACTGCCGGAACACTTTGCTTCAAGGGGGAATCTTTTGATCTAATTGGAGTCGGAGAAATCAGGTAGTTTTTTTTCCCTTCACTTGGGAGGAGAAAGAAAGCTTTTTTGATGAGCGATTCGAGTTCTTCATAGAGGGGATAGCTCCGATTGAGTTCGAAAATTCTATTTTTCCCTTCGTAATAGCTCGAAACAATCGAGCCCTTTTCTAGTCGCTTAAGAGCATGTTGAACTGGGGTGAGTCCTACACTTAACGCATTGGCGATTTGAGAGGGGTATCCTTTACCATTGATGAAAAGGAATAGAAGAACGTCGCCAACTTTTTGACTGCCTAAAAGTTCACCTAACATTTAGTTGATAAATTTGTTTGCATAACTCAAGTTTGCGCGATTAAACTATTTAGGTTCAAGAAAAATGCATGGGTATGAGGCTATATTGTGTGAAACATCACCTATAATTTAGGTGGATATGGTGTTGTTGAGTAGAGTTTAGGGTGTTATTTTCCATTTCTGATGTCGTATGTTGAAGAAGCAATTTACGGAGGATTGACGATGAATACAAAAACAGAAACTGTGGCAGTACGCCGCACCTATCCTACTCTCGTGTGGATTTTTCACGTGGTGTTAGGTGGACTTTTTTTGGCAGGGTGTTCTCAATTAGAAGTGCTTATTGGCCCTGTTCCAGTCACTTTACAAACGCTAGCGATTTTTTTGCTGGCATTTTTTCAAGGAGGGCAAAAGGCAGCACTTTCAACGTGCCTATATTTAGGGGCAGCAACAGTAGGGCTTCCTGTACTTTCAGGATGGTCAGTTAATCCCCTTTGGATGATTGGCCCGTGCGGAGGGTATTTGGTAGCATTTCCGATTGCAGCGTTTTTGATTGGGAAACTAGCAAACTATCGGAAGTCTTCTTCATACTTATGGCTGCTCTTTTCCGTTTTGGTGGGACAAGTGGTGATTTACCTTTTGGGAGTCTCTTGGCTTGCTATTCAGATCGGTTTTCGCTTAGCGATTGATGTTGGGCTCCTTCCTTTTCTATGGCCAGCGCTATTGAAAACGGTTTGCGCCGCTTCACTGAAGGGAGGATATGTTCGATGGCAACGCAATTAAGATTATCACTTACAGACTTGCAAACACCTATTCGCTCAATTCTAATTTACAATGGGGCTGGGGTTTATGGAGAAAGTGTCTCCAAACTCATGCGCCTGTTTGGATATGTCAGTGGCCCTTGGAAAATTAGGGAAATTGGGGAGAAAGAAGTTGATCCCGATAGATGGTCTCCAGCAGAAACCCTTTTCATTTTGCCGGGAGGAAAAGCCGGGGAATATGACATGCACCTTGGAGCGCAAGTCAAAAAGCTCAGGAAGTTTGTGGAAGAAGGAGGGCTTTTTTTTAGTGTTTGTGGGGGGAGTTACTTTGCCTCTAAACAGACAATTTACCAACTTTCAACCCAAGAATGTCTGGAGAAAACACGCGAGCTTGGATTTTTCAAAGGAGTTGCGCAAGGGCCTTTGATTCCTTCACATTCAGACGACATTTCTTTTCATCATGGCGCCTTACAAGTTCGATGGAAAGACACCAAGCGAAAAGCTTCTGTGCTCATCAGTGGAGGGGGAGCGTTCATCCCTACTGAAGAGAGCAAAGGCTACGAAGTACTCGTCTCGTATGATGATCCTCGGATTCCAGAAAAGCTCTCTGCTGCTGTGGTCAAATGCTATGTTGGAAAGGGACGGGCGATCCTGTCGAATTTGCATTTGGGGTACCATGCAAGCGATATCGATGTGCCGGTCTACGAAAAGTATTTTCCGGCACACGATTGGAAACAGATCGTATCAAGTCTCGAAGGAACAGAGGATTTTAGGGTCCAATGTTTCGCAGACTTATTACTGTCTCTTACTGATTAATGGGGGTGGGGGGGACTGTTTTGCAGGTCGTCTTTTACAAACGTTCCTGCATTCTGGGGGTCTCCCTGCCAATTTTTTAAAAGAAGAGCGAATAAGTCTTTTAAGGCGAAGATGGTTCCCATTATCATTGACAATTTGATCTTTTTTGACACAAAGATAAATAGAGTTGGTTGTGCCTGAATAAGCATCAGAGATGCTTAATGTTCATCAGGAAAAGGGTCTGTGTCATCATCACCTTTTGGAGTTCCAGAAATGGAAATGAAATAACCTCCGCCTGAAACTGTTCCTTGAATGTTATCAATAGAGTAGGGAGATGTCGGGTCTTTTTCTTGTGGTGCAGTGTATCCTTTCCACCAAGTTGCGTAAGCGTTTGCTCCAAGAGTAAAAGTTCCGTAATAGTTATTATCATCATCGTAAATATTCCAAGCACTCCATTCATTGTTGTCAGGGCTTTGAGTGTTATAGGGAATGTTTCCTTGCGCTTGATGTGCAATTGTGTAGGGTTGCCAATTAGGGGAATTGGTGGACAATTGAAAGTGAATGTTGGGGCTTTTTCCATCACCAACGTAATTTCCCACTGCTGGCCCATCGGCAAAAAGAGCGCAACTTAAGACGAAAAATGCAATAAGACTTTTGAATTTGAGTTTCATTTTTTGATTTCTCCGGAGCTTACGGTTTTGATTTCTCCTGAAGAGAGGAGAAGGTTGAGCCGACCATCAGGATTGAGCGAGTGGAGTGTGCCAGTTAAGGTATCTCCATTTTGGCGTAAAGTAATGGGTTGTCCTTTATGGGTCAGGAGCTCATCATATGTTTTGTAAAATGGTTTGAACCCTTCAGTTTTATAAAGGTCCAGGTCGACGGCAAAGAATTTATCGAGAAGGTCGAGTAGAGGTTCGAGAGGAAACACATGGCCTTTTTCTTGCATGAGAGAAGTTGCGGGTTGATCGATGAGGTTGAGGTCTTCTTTAGCCATGTTCACATTGATGCCAGCTCCGATAACCACGCCATGGTTGTCACCCTGATCGACAACTTCACAAAGAATACCGGCAATCTTTTTTCCATTTACGAGGATATCATTTGGCCATTTGATTTGTGGGGCAAGTTTTTGGTGGTGCAGCATTTTGACAATGCTTAGGCAAAGGAGCTGAGAAAGGTTATTGAGGTCGACACCATTTTTTCGAATGGTAAAAAAATAAGTGACATAGATGTTGACGCCTTCTGGAGAGATCCAGCTTCTGTTGAAGCGCCCTCTCCCTTGCGTCTGCTCTGAAGCGGTTACACGGGTCATTTTGCCTAAGTCAAAATGAGAAGAGTTTTCTTTTGCCCATGTGTTGGTCGAAGTGACCGTTTTTAAGTGGATTTTTGCAACTTCTAGAGACATTCTTTCCTTTTAACCCTTGATTTTGGATAATTTCTAAATATGTGGAACCACCAGTACTTACGCCGCCTCGACTTTCGTACATTTCCCCTCCTTTTGGGGCTGATGATTGCTAGTTTGCTTGTCATTTCAGCCACATCCATCACAGATACTTATGGAGCCGAAATCGGGTTTTTCACTCCTCTTGTCAAAAGTCAGTTGCAATGGTTTGGGATGGGAACAGTTGCCTACGTATTTTTTGCCGGCCTTGACTATCATAAGCTCCGTGAGTGGGCTTGGATTTTTTACTTTGTAACAATTGTAATGTTACTTGGTCTTTTTTTTACAGACTCAATTAAAAATGTTCATAGATGGTACCGCATTCCGATTATTGGCATTGGTGTCCAACCATCTGAGTGCGCCAAGCTTTCATTGATCTTAACTTTAAGTTGGTTTCTCGAAAAAAAAGGGCGAGCTGTGGGGGATTGGAGCACTTTTTTTCAAGCGTCTGTGATTGCCCTCATTCCGTTTGCTCTCATTTTGAAACAACCTGATTTGGGTTCTGCGCTCGTCTTATATCCAATCACTTTAGGAATGTTTTATTTTGGAGGAGTGAACAAAAAGGTTGTCATGATTTTGGCCACCTTGGGTCTTGTGGCGATTTTCTTCACAGCTCTTATTTTCCTTGGGGTGATTTCTCATGAAGATATGCGCCCTTTTGTCACCCATTTTTTAAAAGATTACCAGTATGAGCGACTCAACCCTGCGACTTACCATCATCAAGCAGCACAAACTGCCATTGCTTTAGGCAAATATACAGGAAGTGGGTTTCGAGAAAGTGTCTTTACCGGTCATGGCTTTTTGCCGGCGGCTTCAACCGACTCAGTTTTTCCGGCTTTTGCTGAAGAATTTGGATTATTTGGAGCATTTTTTATCCTCCTCTTGTTTTTCGGATTGATTTATTGTAGTTTTCAAGTTACCGCAGTTGCGCGCGACCACTTTGGGCGCGTTCTTTCAGCGGGCGTAACGATTTATCTCGCCATTCACGTTGTGGTAAATATCGGGATGATGTGCGGCTTTTTGCCAATCACAGGAGTGCCTCTTTTACTCATGACGTATGGAGGATCTTCTGTTTTGTGGACAATGATTGCGCTGGGCATATTGCAAAGCGTTTATACAAGAAGGTATATGTTTTGATGCCAAAGAAACACCCATTTATTTTTGAACCTGGTTTTTGGTTAGGAGAAGGAAAAATTTCTCTGTCGATGATGGATGAAAAGCTTCCTTTTTACACCCGTTGGACTGTTCCGTCCGCTGATGATAAAGGGCTCATTGCCTGCCTTCAGGAAATCCAAATTGCCGGTCTTTCCGATATGATGCATAACCAGTTTTCTTTTTACGATATCTCGCGTCAAAACTTTGCCATCAAGCTCGAAAATCAATCGATTGGGAAAGTTGTTGGAAAAGGGATCATCAATTCAAAGCTCATTGGGTGGGAATTTCGTTTAGGTCAGCTTGGATTTGAGGGATTCGAATTCTACGAAGTGGCAAAGGAACCAGACACGTATCTTTTACATGCCGAATATGCCGCTAATGACGACTTCCGTACAGTGATTCACGGCAAAATCTGGAAAAAAGCTCCAGAACAAAAAAAAGAAGCAACTGAATAGATTCATTCTAGTTGCGTGGAATTGTCGAACCTTTTATTGATAAAAATAAAAGGAAAGTTAATTCCGATGAAAGTACTCAAGTTTATTCTTCCTATGCTTTTACTAACTGGTTGTTTTTCGCGTCAAGCTGCTATGACCCGCGATGGGTACTCTGATGTAGAAGTGGGGATGTCGGCTTCTGATGTGACAAAGTTATATGGGAAACCATATAATATCTATTCTAAAGGGGATGAAAAGGAAACATATGAGTACATTGAAAAGATCCGCATTGGCAATGAGGTGATCGAGCAACGACGCTATTACATTGTGATTGTAGATGGGAAGGTCATTGGAAAATACATGAAGCTTTCCAATCCACCGACGTTTAACGCCATCTACTCAGATGATCCGTACCCTAACTATTAACCAATGCTTGAAGATAATCAATTCGTCTTTCGAGGGATAGTTTACTTAGATAAGAGACTCCGTAAAGTGAGCTAAACGCTAAAAAAAGAACTAAAGAGACGTGCATCGTTTTTTTGCTGAGCTCAAGAACTTTCTCTTTTCGTTCTTTAAAGAGGTTTGTTTGAGTTGCAAAAACTGAAGAAGAATGTCCTATGCTAAAAAAAGAAAAAGATAAGCTCATCCCCAAAAAAATGTAAATTCTGCTTGCAGAGACTGTTTTGAGAAGCGCCATTGAATGAGCAAGGTATTCAGCAGGCGATGAGTCTTGGGTTAGATAAAATATTGATCCAATTGGGATCTGATTAACCACTAACTAAACCTGCTTGAAGCCATTCGATGCGCTTGACAAGCATAGGTTCAATACCGTACTTCATGCTTGGATAAGCCGCGAGTGATAAAATGAGGGCGACTATAGAAAACATCCCACATGTCATGGCAATATTATAAACTCTTCCCTGTGTATCTTCAGCTTTTGATTCATCTTCAGCAATAACAGCAATAGCTGCAGAGACGATTAGAGTTGCGGCAGAAATGAGGGCAATTGCCAAAGCTGCATCTTTCCATTTGGGGAGCATTGCTAAACTCTTTTCACAGCTAGCTAAGTACTCAATGGGTGTGAGTCTTTCAAATAGTGAAAAGGTTGGAGAAAAAATTGTAAATGAAGTGGGAAGTGACATCTTTGAACCTCTTAACTAATTTAGGGGGTGAGTTCTATAAACTTTACGCAAACATTTTTCCAGTAGGCGTAATCATGAATTTGAAAAGTATAAACGACGCTTGTGAAACCTGCAAGAAAAGCTGTTAGGGTAGAGGCTACTGTGATAAACGTTGCAACTTTTCTGACGTTTTCTCTTGGCGATTGATGGGCAATAAAACCGAAGATAAATGTAACTGCAAGAGCGTGTATCGCAACTGAATTGGCAAATGTCCGAGCAAGTAAGGCACTCTCAAGGCTAGTTCCATAGACCGATACGAGCTTTTCCAACTCGAGCTTTCCAAGTTTGCTGAGATGAGCTAGGGTAATGTTTGTCGTGTCAATTGTGACACTTGTTGTGAACAACCCTGAAAACTCTGATAAATGGCTAGGCATAGTCATGATTTGGCTCCATCAAAAATTTCGCAATAATGATATTTAATTCGACAATTAATGTAAACTATAATTGAATTAAAAAATTAATATTATACATTACTTAATAAGTTCTGTTTTGAATCCAACATACTGCATAATTAGCTAAGTACGAACCACCTTTACAATTCACATAAGAAAATCCCGATAAGAGTGCAATGCAAAAGAGAAATCTAGAAATAATGTAAAGAGGTGATGCTGGAATTGTCGATACTGAGCGCTCTGAATATGCTTTTTCGTCTTCCATCAAGCCGGAGCGTGAATAGAAGAGTAGGGATGCAGCAAGAGCTCCTACAAATACATACTGGGCTTTCCCGGCAATAACAGTCATTCCTTTCCCAGAAGAAGTAAGAAAGTCAATTGCAGCTTTTGCGGTTTCAGGAGAAGGACCCTTGAAATAATTCAATAGTGGAACTGGGTTAATATAGCTAAACATTTGATTTCCTCCGCGGAATTTTTACTTTATAAAGGCGTTATAATTAATGAAATTGAACCTGAATGGAAAAAAAACATACCTATAGCTCATCGCATGCCGTCCCATGGTCAGCTTGTGAGCACCGTCGAACATAATGCAAAGTGCAAGTGTTCCCACAGCTGTAAGCCCAGCGTAGCATAAGCCAATGCCAATGGCGCCAAGAGGGGCGAAGCAGTATTTCACAATTTCGCGCTGTTCGGCTTCTCTGTCGTTTCCAAAACGTGTTGCAATCAATAATGGTGCTGCGAAAAGAGCCCCAATTAGGGGAAATGTCACAGCGGCAACAAACGAGACCTTTGCGAAGCGTGTTAGGAGCGCTTCATAACCAAAACGAAAAATAGGAAGAACCTGTTCAAATGGTGGGATTGGTCTCATTGTTCATTCAATTTAAATAAAATCGTATAAATTATGATTTATTGTTTGATAAAAGTCAATTAATATTGAATGAATTATCAGGGCAAAAGAAATTTTATAAATTCGATTATGTAAACGATAGAACAAGTGCTTGGCTGTAATTAATTGCACTGTGCCCGTTCGCTATATAGTATCCGATATTTAATATTTGAGAGAGAAGAAATCCTTGAATTCCGATATAAAAGCCAGCTTTCAGCAATATTTCGGAGAAGGTTTCAATGTGAGTATAAGTTTTTTGAGTGAGACCATCAGGGCGATTGTCATAATCGTCAATCGTCTTTTCAAAATATTTTAAGCCATAATAAATGCCCGCGCCGGCTATTGTACCGACGAGGGCAGTTGAAAAATTGATTCGAGTAAACCGGGTCATAAACGATTCAAATAGAGTTGTATCTTTTGGAATTAACTCTGAAACTGTGACCGTAGTTTGTCCCATTACGATGCTTTAATCTTAATGTCTACTCCAGCTGCGACCGGAAGAACTTTAAGTTTATCGATCGTGTCAAGAGTTGGGTTCAAAATATCGAGCAAACGGATATGGGTACGAATTTCGAACTGTTCACGTGACTTTCTATCAACGTGAGGTGAACGGAGAACGGTATACACTTCTCTTTTTGTCGGGAGGGGGATAGGTCCCACGACGCGTGCTCCGGTTCTCTTAGCCGTTTCAACGATATCAGCAGTCGAGCGATCAAGAATACGTTGATCGTATCCTTTCAGGCGAATCCGTATTTTCTTTCGACTTGTTTCTTTTTTGGCCGTTTCTTTTCCCATAAGTTTTGTTCTCTTATTTCTTCGTAATTTCTTCTTGAATTTTGGACGGGACGCGTTCGAAATGACTGGGTTCCATCACATAGGTCGCACGACCAGAGCTGAGAGAGCGGAGGGTCGTTGAGTAGCCGAACATTTCACTAAGTGGAACTTCTGCTTCGAAAATGACAACTCCACGCTCATTTTTTTGATTCATAATCTTTCCACGACGGCGGTTGATGTCACCCATCACATCTCCCAAGAAATCTTCAGGAGTTGTGACCACGACTTTCATGATCGGTTCGAGAATGATAGGCTGACATTTTTTAGCAGCTTCGCGGACTGACATCGACGCGCAAATCTTAAACGCCATTTCATTCGAGTCAACTTCATGGAAAGAACCGAAGACAATCGCGACTTTGACATCAACAAGCTTGAAGCCTGCTAGAACTCCGTTTGTCAATCCTTCTTCCACCCCTTTAATACAAGCAGGGATGTATTCTTTTGGAATGACACCGCCAACGATTTTACTGACAACTTCATTTCCTTTGCCAGGCTCGTTAGGCTCGATTTCTAGGCAAACGTGAGCGTACTGACCACGACCTCCTGATTGTTTCACAAACTTTGTGTCCGACTTTCCAGGAACCGTGATTGTTTCTTTGTAAGAAACTTGAGGCTTTCCAACGTTCGCATCAACCTTAAATTCACGCATCATACGATCTTTCAAGATCTCTAAATGAAGTTCTCCCATTCCAGCGATAATAGTTTGCCCAGTATCTTCGTTTGTACTCACTCGGAAAGTAGGATCTTCTTCAGAAAGGGCGCTAAGAGCCATCGATAGTTTTTCTCGATCCCCTTTTGATTTAGGCTCAATCGCCATCGAAATTACAGGTTCAGGGAACTCCATTTTCTCTAAGAGAAGGGGGTTGTCATCTGTGCAAAGAGTGTCTCCTGTACTGGAGATTTTTAGTCCAATACAAGCAACAATATCTCCTGTAAAGGCTTCATCTAAGTCGGTTCGTTGGTTCGCATGCATTTGGAGTAGACGAGATACGCGCTCTTTCTTACCTTTCGTAGTATTGATTAGAGCCATTCCTTTTGTAAGGGTTCCAGAGTAAATTCTGATAAATGTGAGGCGTCCAACATAAGGGTCAGTGATCACTTTAAAAGCTAATGCTGCAAGTGGACTGTCGTCTTTTGGCTCGAGTCCAATTTCTTCATCAGTGTCTTCTTTGATCCCTTTGATCGTTCCTCG
Organism: Simkania negevensis Z; assembly: GCF_000237205.1. GTDB lineage: Bacteria > Chlamydiota > Chlamydiia > Chlamydiales > Simkaniaceae > Simkania > Simkania negevensis. The sequence continues at coordinate 323,643 of NC_015713.1, forward strand.
ATCGATTGGCGAAGGCATCCATTTTGTGATCGCATCGAGAAGAGGCTGCACCCCTTTGTTCTTGAAAGCTGAGCCTAAAAGAACTGGGTTAATTTTGTTGCTGCAAACGCCTGTGCGAATCACTGCATGAATTTCATCAGGAGTCAGTGAGTCTGGGTCTTCTAGAACTTTCATCATGAATTCTTCATTCGACTCATCAACAGTTGCAAGCTCTTCGAGCATTTTGCTGCGCATTTCTTTGCATTGATCTTTTAAATCGTTTGGAATCTCTGCGATGTCATATTGAGCTCCCATTGTCTCATCTTTGAAGAGATATGCTTTCATGGTGACAAGGTCAACCATTCCTAGGAAGTCGTTTTCTGCTCCGATAGGACATTGAACAGGAAGTGCATTAGCTCCGAGTTTTTCTTCCATGCTTTTGACACAGTAGAAGTAATCGGCTCCGACGCGGTCCATTTTGTTGATGAAAGCGATACGAGGAACGCCATAACGCTCTGCTTGACGCCAAACAGTTTCTGACTGGGGTTGAACACCATCAACTGCGCTGAAGACAGCAACTGCGCCATCGAGGACGCGTAGGGAGCGCTCAACTTCTACTGTGAAGTCGACGTGCCCGGGAGTGTCGATGATGTTGATTTTGCAGCCTGCCCAATAAACTGTTGTTGCAGCTGAAGTAATGGTGATTCCGCGCTCTTGCTCTTGTTCCATGTAGTCCATGGTCGCAGCACCTTCATGAACTTCTCCGATGCGGTGAACACGTCCAGAATAGAAAAGAATACGCTCAGTACATGTCGTTTTACCAGCATCGATGTGAGCCATGATGCCAATATTGCGTACCAGGTTTAATTTGTCTTTGTCAGATCGTGCCATGATTCTCCTTTACCATTTGTAGTGTGCAAAGGCTTTGTTTGCCTCGGCCATGCGATGGGTGTCGTCTTTTTTCTTAATTGTAGCGCCTTGATTGTTAAAGCAGTCAGAAAGTTCCATAGCTAAACCATCAATCATATTACGACCGACTTTGCTTCTTGCATTTGAAATGATCCATTTCATTGCCATGGATTGGCGGCGATCAGGTGCGATTTCGATAGGGACTTGGTAGGTTGCTCCCCCAATTCTGCGAGATTTCACCTCGAGAGTAGGCATGGCATTTTCCATGGCTTGTTCAAACGCGATGATTGGATCATCTGCGTTGACTTTCTTTGCAAAGCTTTCAAGTGCTGAATAGACAATTCTTCTCGCGAGAGATTTTTTCCCGCTTAACATCACACGGTTGATGAACTTTGTGACCACTTCACTATTGTAAATTGGATCGGGTTGGATTTTTCGTTTCGTAGCACGACGTCTTCTGGACATTTATCAATAACCTCTGTTTCTACTTAGGCCTTTTAGCACCGTATTTAGATCTTCCTTGCTTACGGTCTTTAACAGCCGTACAGTCAAGGGTTCCTCGAACAACATGGTAGCGGACACCAGGAAGGTCTTTGACTCTTCCGCCGCGGACTAGAACAATACTGTGTTCTTGTAAGTTGTGACCTTCTCCGCCAATGTAAGCGATGATTTCCTGTCCGTTTGATAAACGAACCCAGGCAACTTTTCGCAAGGCTGAGTTAGGTTTCTTAGGTGTTTTTGTTTTCACCTGAAGACAAACGCCTCTTCTTTGAGGACATCGTACGAGAGCAGGTGATTTGCTTCTCTTTTTCTTCGAGACCCGTTCTTTACGGATAAGTTGGTTGATCGTTGGCATTCAGGTAATTACTCCTTTCGTTCTGCAATTTTGTCATAGGTTTCAAAGACAAAAAACCATCAACATACAAATAATGTGGCAATATAGCGCACCAGAAGATTTATTTGCAAAAGATTTTGAAATCGAACGCGGATAGACAACATAGCGAACCGTTCAATATATGGTTTTAATATTTAAACACTTTGTAATAAGTTAATTTGATTAATTTGTTTCCAATAATTATATAATAATTATAGTTGGGTTTAATAACCTGTCTTAATAATAGCTGGGGGTTAGGTGGGTTTCCGACGTTTCATTTTCTTTTGTCTTTTCTTTCTTACGGGTTTAGGGCAAAGTCTCTTTTCCGACGATTTCACCTTAGCCCCATCGAATGTCCGAGAGACGATGGAAAAAATGTTTGCCTATCACGTTGAAAACCGTGAGTTTTCGCCAATTGTAGTCCGTCGCTCGTTTAAAGTTTATATTCAACAGTTTGACCCTGAGCGTCTGTACCTATTAAAAGGGGAGGTTGAGGGGTTTCTATCTATTGATAACCGTATGGTGAATCAGGTAATACGGGACTATCGATATGACCGATTTCCGGCTTATGCCCAGCTCAATCAGGCCATTCAAAAGGCCATCGCTCGGCAGCAAAAAATTCGACAGGAGGTGGTGGGGAAAATCCTTAGAGAAGGGCCAGCAGTCTTATCACAACCTCTTCCAGATGAAGACTATGACTATGCAAAAAATTCCAAAGAGCTTTACGAACGGGTCTATTTTCGCCTCATTCGAGATATGAAATACTCTTTGAAAAAGAAAGGGGTTTCAGATCCCTCTCCTGAACTTCTAAAAAAAATTCTGATTTTTCGAGAAAGTAAAGTCACATTGAGCGAGCAGTCCTATCTGCCGCAAGAGTCCGAGGAACTCAACAACCACTACCTCACGCTCCATATCTTAAAGGCTATGGCGAAAAGCCTAGATGCTCATTCAGGCTATTATAGTCCTAAAGAAGCCTATGAGATCCGGGCTAACCTCAAAAAAGAATTTTCCGGTATCGGAGTCGTTTTTCGAGAGGATTTTGATGGGATCTATGTAGCCGACCTCATTCAAGGAGGGCCTGCTCACCGTTCTCAACAAGTTGAGATTGGGGATGCGCTCATGGGACTTAATGGTCAGTCGGTGACAGAGATGCATTTTGAAGAAGTTCTCGATCTTATGAAAGGAGGATCAGGATCAAAAGTGACACTCCAGTTGCAAAAGCAAAAAACTAAAGAGCAACATACTGTACAACTCGTTCGGGAAAAGATTGTGATGAATGATGACCGCCTTTCAGTTGAGTTTGAACCATTTGCAGATGGGGTCATCGGGAAAATCAATATGCCTGGCTTTTACGACAACGGTGCAGATGTCAGCGCTGAAAAAGATCTTCGCGAGGCTCTTAGAACGCTCCGCAACCATGGAAAGATCTACGGCATTGTGCTCGATTTGCGCGAAAACTCTGGGGGATTTCTCACACAAGCCATCAAAGTCTCCGCAATGTTTATCAATGGGGGGATCATCGTAGTTTCTAAGTACGCCGATGGAGAAGTGAGTTATGCCCGCGACGTTGATGGACGTCATTATTATAGTGGTCCTTTTGCCGTTCTCATTTCAAAAGCCTCAGCATCCGCTGCTGAAATCGTTGCAGCAGCTTTGCAAGATCATGGAGCTGCGCTCATTGTTGGTGACGAGCGATCTTACGGAAAGGGGTCGATGCAGTATCAAACATTGACCGATGAGCGGGCAACCTCCTTTTTCAAAGTGACAGTTGGTCGCTACTACACTGCCTCAGGACGTTCGCCTCAAATCACTGGTGTGAAGTCAGATATTCTCGTTCCAACCATTTTCCACCCCTACAATATTGGAGAGCGGTATCTCGAACACCCTATTGCAAGTGACCAGCTCACAGGAGAGGTTTTTGGCTCCTTGAATAAGGTCAAAAAAGGATCTTTTCGAGATCGTGAGGCTATTTCTGTTCCCTATCTTGCGCCTCATCCAAGTGAGTGGCGCCAGATGCTCTCTCAGTTGCAAGCTAATAGTCAGGAGAGGCTTAGTAAAGATCGCAACTTCCAGTTCTTCCTCAAAATTGCTGAAGGTTACCGCCCCAAGCGGACGGGCTTTCAGAGCCGTCGTGAGTCGGTTGTCTCGAACTATGGGGCTGAGGACCTCCAGATGAAAGAAGCTGTTGAAATTGTCAAAGATATGGCTTTAATCTATAAATTAAACAACTAACATACAATATATTAAATTATTATTTTTTTATAAAAATATAATGATTTATTTAATATTAATAAATAATTTGTTATAATTGATCCAATTGGGGTAAGAAACGGGAAGGAAGTCTATAGAGCTTCAGATTAGATCTGAGCTTCATGTGATTCATAAAACATTCCATTTCAGATTCTTAGTTCATAATAATACGATAAATGCGCTATGAAGCAAGTGAAAGGGCATTTTATCTGAATAAAATTGATGAAGAGAGAAGCAAATGGCTACGGAGCAAGTTTTTAGGGCATCAGGTGGATGTGAATATCAAGAATCCTCAAGGGATTTTGAGCAATTAGGTGGAGATTCAAGTGGTAGAAAAGTCTCGTGGTTAAAGTACCAATGGACTCATGGTTGGGTTATCCAAAGTGATTCTTGTCTTGCAACTGCATTTCTTACTGCTGGGTGGTCGGTTATCAAATTTTTTGGACTCATTCTGAGCACACCTGTAACTATTTGGCTCGAAAAAGAAATCACGGATGAAACTCCTAAGAAAGAGAAAGGGATAGGTGCTGTTCAACCGGCTTATGAAACCTTTGAACACGGCAGTTCACAGATTAAAATAGTTCTGCCTTCTGAGGCTCGTCCAGGAATGGATGAAATTTTCCACCCGGAAATGGGGAGAGGAAATTCGGAAAGCTTTGGAACACCTGAAAGATCAAAGCAAGATCATCGCTCCATTGGATTTTCAAATAGTCAAATAGTTCATCCAGCTTCTGACACTCGTACAAGAAGTGAAATTGAGGGGCTTCGATATCAATTTCTGAGCCCGCTCGGAAAAGGAAGTCAAGGTGAAGTTCACAAAGTGCTTGGGCCTGATTGTAGGGCATATGCATTGAAAATGATTAGTGCTGATAAAGCTGTTTTCGATAAAGCCTATGTTCTTTCTGATGAGCGAGGAGAAGGTCTCGCAGTCTCATTTCCTAAACACGAGAATTTAATGCAAACCGAGGGGATCTTTACGTACAACAAGGCAACAGGAGCTTATCGCTTTGTAACAGATCGAAAATCTTGCTCAAAGAATGAAGTTGTGATTGGGCTTCTTTTGGAGCATATTCCAAATTCTGAAGAGTTATATGACTATGCCGTACGAAATGGTGCTGGCAAAAAAGAAACAGTACAAAATATTGGACGACAAATTGCGCAAGGTGTTGTTGCTATGCATAAAGATGGATATCTTCACCGCGACTTAAAGCTTGAGAATGTCTTGATAGATAATAAAGGACACATCAAAATCGTTGATTTTGGATTTGCAAGATATCTTCCAAAGGATTCAGACCGAGCAAATACGTCTTGTGGTACTCCAGACTATGCAGCACCGGAGCTCATTGAAGAGGGGGGCTATGGACGTAGTATTGATGCTTGGTCGTTTGGCATCATTTTATATGCACTTGCATTTAATAGTCTTCCATTTCACGATGACCATGTTTACAGGACTCTTCAACAAATCGTTCAATTCGCGCACTGTGATACTCTATCAGCCTTGTTGACACGCAATCAGTCAACATTATCTAGCTCTCCACTATTTTACGATAGCGATTTTAGAAATTTACTAGGGAATCTGCTGTGTCATCGGAATCGAAGGATTTCAATGGAAGAGGTGCTTAAGCATCCATTCTTTGCTGAAAAATCTTAGCATTTAAGGGGCTTCGCCCCTTTATTTTTTTCAAAAATTTTTTCCGTTTGACTGTGACGTTACGTCATTCATTAATATTGGGGCATCCTTTATATTTGATGGGAAATTCTCGAGGAAATAAAGGAGACTTCAATGGGATATACAGTCGCTCAGCTCGCGAAACTTTCAGGCGTGACGGTCCGAACCCTCCATTGGTATGACAAGATTGGCCTACTCAAGCCGGCATATCATGGGGTCAATGGGTACCGTTTTTACGAGGAGGAGCAGCTTTTGACTCTGCAACAGATTCTCTTTTTTAGGGAGCTGGGGTTTGAGCTTAAAGACATCCGTCGCATTATTGGAAGGAGCGACTTTGACCAGCTGGCAGCTTTGACGTCCCATCGTCAGGTCTTGAAGAAAAATTTAGAGAGAACCAAAAAGCTGATAGTGACCATTGATAAAACCATAAAACACATTAAAGGAATGAAAAAAATGCAGGAACACGAAATGTACCTTGGTTTTAGCAAGGAAAAGCAAAAAGAGTATGAGCAGCAGCTCATCGACCGATTTGGTCAGTCGGCAAAAGATCATATTGCGGAAAGCAAAGAGAATCTCAAAGGCTGGACCAAAAAAGATTTTGAGCAGGCAAAAACCAAAGCTCATCAATTTTGTGAAGAACTCGTGCAAGCTTTAGAAAAGGGGCTCGAAGTGAGTTCTCCCCCTGTTCAAAAGGCAACACGGAAGCACTTCGATTGGCTTAGTCAATTCTGGACTCCGAATAAAGAGACCTATGCTGGGCATGGGCGGTTTATTGTGGAGAGCGAATTGCGCAGTTTTTACGAGAAGTACCATCCTAAGCTTCCCGAGTTTCTAGCAGATGCGATTCAGCATTTTGCCGATCATGAACTCTAAAAAATGCCGGTGCTTAGCACCGGCTTTATTCTTGAATCGATTTTGCGATTGCACGATTTCCTTTTCAAAAAATCGAATAATATGTAGTTGGGAACTGTAAAGACCTGAATTTTTGAGACAAACTATGGATACAGCAATTATCACATTAGACATTATTAATGAAATTTGTCACCCCGATGGGAAGTTAGCGCGATTCTCGGATAGAATAAGCAATAAAAAGATCATCGATCGGATCAATTCTATTACCGATTGGGGAAGAAAAAAAGACTTTTTAATCATTCATGTCCGTGTTGGATTTCGACCCAGTTATGCTGATGCTTCTACGCGAGCAACCCTATTCATCCATGCAAAAAAAAATCGCGCTCTTGCAATCAATGAATGGGGAGGTCAGTTTTGTGAGACTCTCGAGGTGTTACCGGATGATATCCAAATCATTAAACATAGAGTGAGTGCATTTTATGGAACCGATTTAGATTTAATCTTAAGAGCCAACGACATCAAACAGCTTATCTTTACAGGCGTCTCAACAAATAATGCTGTAGAACTTTCTGCGCGAGAAGCTCATGATCGGGATTATCAAGTGACTATCGTAGAGGATGCAACAGAATGTGCAAGTGATGAAGAGCAAGCTGCGAGTATAAAAGCCCTTTCACGTATAGCAACATGGCGCCTGACAGATGAGCTTATTCAATGATATCTAAAGAAATCGGTCATGATTCTCTTCAACCCTTTTATCAAGCAAATGTGATTTTAATTGCTTATTCTTAAATTCTACGCTAATTTTTCTTTTTAGGTTTCAGCTTGATCAAGAGGAGTTTAATGATGGTAACAGCTCAATTTTATCAGTCGGAAAAGCGGCGCTTCAAAATGAAAGTTGGAGTTTCACTCGTTCTTTTTCGACAAGAAGAAGTGCTATTGTTAAGGCGTTATAATACAGGAATTGACGATGGGTGCTATGTCTTGCCTATGGGAGGAGTCGATCGAGATGAAACTGCTATCGAGGCTCTGGTTCGTGAAGCTAAAGAAGAAGTGAATATTACAGTGCACCCTGATGCATTTGAATTAGTTCATACAATGCATCGTTTGCACCACTTGCCTGATGGAAACTACTTTGAGCAAATAGACTTGTTTTTCAAGCTGAAGTATTTTTCTGGTGAAGTTAAAAATATGGAACCACATAAATGTGATGAAGTGTCGTTTTATCCCCTCGATGCTTTACCAAAAACAACGGTACCATTCATTTGCCAAGCGCTAGACAATATTCGTAATGGCGTTTCTTATTCAGAATGTGGCTGGGAGAAAGCCACAGTCTAAGTCTGCTAAGCTTTGGCTTTATCCTAGAATGGCTTTTGCGATTGCATTGCCTCGTTCAGCGGGTGTTGATCCGAACTTTGGATCACTTGTATCCACAATCATGTCGTATTGTTTGCGGGGTACAAAAGAGATCATGCGGTCTAATGGGTCGGAAGAGGTAAAACCAAAGGCTCCAAGAAAGTCTGCCTTTTCTCGTTCTCTTTTCTTCTCAACGCCTCCGTCTTTGAGCTTGATTTCTTCTAGTTTAACTTGCCCTTCAGGAGTTAGCTCTAACGCGCGCATTGCTGCATCGAAGTTAGCGTCAAAAGCTTCGATAACTTCTTTTTTCGTTAGACGATCTGTAACATCTGCTTCTGAATCGGTGAATGCTTTGGGTCGTATAAGCTCAGCATATTGCGTGAATGGAAAAAGACCAAAACGTACTTCATTTAACCCTGTTTCACCACTAAGAGCTTTGCGGTTTCGTTCTGCGAGTCTTTCAGTTAATTTGCTAAATGGGCAAAAAACAAAAACTGAAGTGAGATGGGTTTGATGACTATAGGGATGATTGATTACACCATCGACATCTAAGGTGTCAAAGGCAACGCTTCCATCATTTTGTGTGATCTCTAAGGCTCGATGAATGGCAACATCCATAGAAGAAGGTCCTGTAAGACGTGCAAATTTATCAACAGGATCGCGAAGTTTGTCTGCTGTTTTTTTAGCTCGCTCTTGGTCTTCTCCAGATGTGTCTGGTAGAAATTGAAAGGAATTGCCTCCAATCGCATCGTGAATGTGCCAGTTATCTTCTCTCGGTTCTAGAACGAAATGAAGGTGTTCCCAGTCACTTTCAGTGATGCCATACTGTTGGTAGTTTTGACTCATAAATTCATAGATAAAGTGTGCTCCAGTGAGGTCTGCTCCTTCTTCTTGCATTTTTTTATCTAGGGTTCTCAAGGAGTGGATAATTGTCGACTTGCCAGCTGAAGAGGCTCCAACGAGTACAATAGCTCTTCCTTTGAGAGAAGATGGGGTTTTTACAGGTTGTTTTGCGATTTCTTTCACATGGCTCAGATAATCTGCAGCTTGAGTAAAAGGATCGATAGTAGGGGTGTAGGTGAGAATTCGTGTGGAGTCTACTGATTTAGAAGAACTTGCCATTCTTATTTTTCCTCCTTCATTGTAAGCGATTGTACCTTAATTATAGCATATTATATAAATTTCTATAAATAGTTGGTTTCATGAGAATATGTGAAGTTTAAGGCTGATTGAAAATCCTTACCAGTATACTTAAACTTAAAATCAATGATGAAATTTAGCTGGTTTTTGCCAAAAGAGCGTTTTCATAAAAATCGCAGACTCCAGCAAAAATAACTCTTATATCCCTTTCCAAATCGCATTGCATTGCCAAAACTTCAAAAGTGTTGTTCCAATCCCACGGAGGGGTATTCAGTGTGTCCGGCAGCTTATGAGTCCTTCTACGGGCAAATGTCTGCTTCAAAGCAGCTGCAACTCTTTCATAGTCTATCTTATAAGATTGAATTAATAGAGCCATATCCACTAAATCCTTCACTCGGGAATTGTAACCTTGCTCTCTTGGCAAAGTGTATGCGTGAATTTTCTCTGCAAATTGTTGTTCAACCGATATCACAAGGCATATAGTCGCGGGAATGCCGCAAAAATCGAGCCAGTCTTTACCTTCAATTTTTTCAAAAGGCTCAAAACAAATGTCGCCAATACCAACATCTAAATGAAATTTTTCAAATGTGCGCTGAGCAATTCGAGACTCAACAGGGAACCTAAAACCTCCATATGGAGGTCCTGCTAGAGAAATTTGAGGAAGGCTGATGCGATACTCAAAAAGTCAGACAAGTCAGCGCTTCCATCCTCTTGTAGTCGTTCTAAAATGACCTGTTGATCTGCAATTAGGGTGTGTGTTTTTACAAAGAGATCAATATCTTGCGTAGCTCTGGCAATTTTCAAACGAAGTTCCATCGCATGTCCCCCTTTTAGAATCCAAGGACAGTTCTCTTGTCTAAATAATCTTGCCAGGAGACGATCAAAAGCAACCTGTTTTCTAATCCGTTGCACATCAACGCCTATAGATTGTGCTCGTTTGAGCAATCTCATTTCTAAACTCTTTCTGAAGTCAACCGCATTTTCAAATGTTTTCATAGAAAGCCTTTTAAGAGAGAATAAATAGGAGACGATTGAACAGATTTCTCATGAAGCAGCTGTTTTAACATTGTTTGTGTGATGATTCCCCGATCAGAAGCTGCTTTTACTGCTTGAAGAATGAGTTCGTGGGAAATGTGGGCCTCTGCAATGACATCCAAAAGCGTTTGATAAGGTGTCGTTACAAAATACCCGTCCATTAAAACAATTTGATCTTGATTTAGTTGTTTACGATGAATGATTAGTATCTTTGGAGTGGCGGAATTACGTCGAAAGGAAAGAGGTACAGTCATATGAAGTTTATCCGGTAAGATGTCTGAAAATTCATGGATAGAAAGCGCCGTTTGATGAGAATAAACCCCCTCTATCTTCCCTGATCTATTACAAGACCAGAGAGCCCAAATCATTAAATCAGGGCGTTTAGATTCAGGAAACTTGGCAAGGCGGTAAATCCCTCTGTGCACTCTAATCCAATGACCGGATCGGACATGGTAAGGATGCGTATTATCTTTATATCCAGAAGCTTTTGCTTGTTTAGAAGTAAAAAACCCTTGCTGGGATTCTGCTATTTCAAACAATTTGTTTTCGGACTTTTGTGATTGTTTTTGCATATATCCTCAAATATATTGAGGGATTGTGCAAAAATGAAGAATTTCATTCAAGTGCATATATTTGAGGAATGTAAGATTTTTTTGAATTCTAGAGCCCTACTTCCTAGAATAGTGAGCAGATTTTTTATATCTAATACTTGAATTTACCCAAGTTGCTACCTCAAAAAGTGATAGAAAAAGAAGCAATTAACATCATCAGTTTCAAGATAAATCCTCGATCAGTTACAGCATGAATATGCTTAGGTAACCAAGATGAGATTCTACTAAACGTTGATTCTATTTTCTTCCGTATCCTTCTGCCATAACGGTGATAAATAAAGCTTTGTCCCTTGCGGGAATTTTTTCTTCTTTCTGTGATGAGATGAAGATCCTTTTCAATGAGCGCTTTTTCATGCTCTGATGAAATATAAGCCTTATCTCCAAGGATGATAGAACCTTTAAGAAGAGATCCAAGGTAGATTTTTTTAAAGGCTGTCAAATCGTGAGTCGAAGCTGATGTCAATAAAAACTCCCTAGGCTTCCCTTGGAAGGTTGTCAAAACATGAACTTTGAGTCCTGTAAACCAAGCTTGTTTACTTGCGTTATAACCGATGTATTTTTGGTCTGTGAAAAGAGCGCGCCTATTAGAACGAACATTATGGCATACAGAAACAGGGAAGCTATCAATTAAAAAGCCTTTTGAATAAGGCTCAACTTGATAAGAAAGATGGGCAACAATGAGATGCCAAAAAAATGAAGGAACATCATGTAATCTTCGATTAAGTCTACTCTTACTCAAGATGTTAGTGATATATCCATGTTCATATAAAAATACCCTAGAGGTCTCGAGATTACCTTGAAAAAAGCGCCAAGAAACAAGACCAACGGTGATAACTTCAGCTAAAGTCATATGAGACTGGGGCTCGTCATTCCAAGAAATAGCTTTAAGAAAATCATCGACGTGACAAAAAATAGAGATGATTGCATTTTGCATCGTTTCCCTCGCGGTTGTTTTTTTTGTGGTAAAAAAGAATTTAAACCAAGAGGGATTTTTTTTTGCAAAAATTTAATGATTAACAATTTAAAGAAATTTAGAAGTGTGCTTATCTAGGTAGCAACTTGGGTTTGAATTTCTAATTATTTATCTTTTTCAGCAGTGGTAGTATTACCAGACTCTGTCTGGCTATGATCGGAAATTTGACTTGATCAGTTCTATCGACATTATAACTAGTTTTAGAAAAAAAGGCTGATGTATAACATCAGCCTTTTGGTTGGCCAGAGCCAGAATTGAACTGGCGACACAAGGATTTTCAGTCCTCTGCTCTACCAACTGAGCTACCTGGCCGTTTTTAACTAGATCAAATGAAAAAAGATAGAGTTTCAATCGTTTTTTCGCAAGCGATTTATTTGCTGGAAAAATTTGCGTAATCATTACGCAAGCTATTAATGGTGTAACTTTCATAACATTTAGCCTATTCCATTGACACACCTTTACCTCCTGTCGCCGCCCTTATCATCCAAGGGCGGCGACAATTGCTACTCTGGGGTTGGAAAGAATTCTTACTTGGAGTAACTTGGTTGCGAGTAAGGAAAAATTTTTTGAGGATAGTCATGAAACGGTGGGCATTTATCGCGCTAATGGCGTTAGTTTTCGCAAGACCGGGACATGCGTCTTGGTTATTTTGGGAAACAGAAGTTAACGACCAAACTGATGAGGTCGCTATTGAAGAGCCGCAAGACTACGGTCCTGAAACTTATCAACGGGCGTATGGTTACTTAAGAGGTGGTGCGGCCATCCTTGGCGGAGGGTGTCTGGTGGGTCTTGCTGCATTTGGTGTGGTGTCGCTGCCGGCAGCATCTCTTGCTGCAGTTCTCATCGGAATGGGATCGGCTGAGATTCACTATGCAAATAACATTGTGGACTACTCAATTCCTGAAAATCGGGAACACTATGTTCACGAGCTAGAAGATATTCCTCTTTGGGCAGCAGTCGACCAATTTGGGTGGCAAGAGCTCATTGATCGAGGTTTTTTAACTCTTGATCAAATGCGTATAAAATTTTTTGAAGATACCGAAGATAGTTCCTTTCACGAAATTGAGAGGTTTTATTCTGTGCCAGCCATTGCGGCGCAAGGATTCTTGCATCAAGATGAAAATGAAGCTCTCTTGGCGTTTCATCGTGAATATATCAAGCTCCGATCAGATGAGGAGCATTTGCGAGATTCCCTTTCTGAAAAATACGCAAGAAAGGTGGCTCTAGCCCTTCAAGGATTAGGCATTGAGCAGCCCTGGACTACTAATGACTTCATCTTTTTTAAGATCACCCCAGAAAAGGCATCGGTCGCCTTTTCAGAAGATCTCAAAAGGTGTATGGATGCACATCATCTCAATGGTGAAGTTAGGATGAGCAATGATGAGATCTTAGATGAAGCTGTTGAAGACTACAAAGCGAGCTTTCAAAAGTGGCTTTCTCAAGTAGAGCACTTAGATCAGCACTATTTGCAGTGGCGTGGGTCAGTATCCTGCGACTAGAGAGAAGCTAAGTCTTTGATGAGGACCTCCGCTAACAGATGGGTCTGTGATGCGATGGAGTTGAAATCCCCAATCTGCACGAAAAGTGAGATAAGGAGTCACTTGATACCGCACACCCGGACCAATGCTCGCGAGGTTGTTTGTCTTGTTTTGATCTGTGACAGGCCGTTTAACTTGCTGGAATCCATAGTCAAAAAAGACGAGAAAAACAAATTCATCATGAAATTTTTTATACCCTGCAAGAGGATTGAAAATACTGACAGGGGGAGTGCGCACCTCTAAATTCAAGATGAAAACGTTGTCTCCGTTGACAATCCGTTCCTTATATCCGCGAACGGTGTTGTAGCCTCCAACCCCATATTCTTCACTTGGCAAGAGATTGATGCTTGCAAGTTGCCAACGCAGAGTCGTATGAAAGGTCCATTTTTGATAGAAATCCCAAATCAGTACAAAGGCGCTACGGGCATACACATAGTCGTTTTTCGAATAAGAGCGCAGTGATTGATAGTCAGCGTTGCTTTGGTCAGCAACCCATTGCCCTGGTGAATAAAACCCTTCAATTTCAAAAGAGAGAGTCAGTGGATCAACTTCATAACCTAAATTGTATCCAAGCATGAATTGGGTGAGGTTGACATTGTTATCAGAAATTACAGGTCGTCCGCCAAGGGCCAAGTTGTTGTTGGTGCGTTTGAAATCAAAGCCCCCAATCACTTGATGCAAAAAACTGCGCATAGGTTTTAATGGAACGGTGTAGCGCAAGCTAGCTTGCATAGACCAACCTTTGGTATGGAAGTGGGTTCCTTTGACATTGGGGATGGTGTAGTCTGCATCAACGTGAGAGTATCCCCCATAAATGTTCAATAAATGGCGCCAAGGAAGAGGTGCTTCATAATAGAGAGTGTGCGCGTAAAACCGTGTAAAATCTGAAGAAGTGACAAATTGGTATGAAAGGCGTTGATCGGTCCAAAAGACTTTTCCCCAATCGACTCCAATAAAGAGGCGGTTGTTTCCTGTCACATCGTTGCCAGTGTTATCGATCCCGAAGTAGGTGCGCAAGGGGAATCGATCGTGAACAAGCAGCTCTATATCGGTTGTACCAGGCTTTTCTCCAGGTAAGTACACTGCATCAACTTGACGAAATGGGTTGCGGTTTAACCACCACAAATCTTGATCCAAAACATCCGAAGCGAGATTTTCATCTTCTTGCAATCGGATCTGCTTTTCAATGGACTTTTTCGAAAACCACTTGTTTCCCTTCACCTCAACTTTCCCGAGTTGGCTTTCTTTCACAATCATTTGGACGACGCCCGCAGAGATGTCTTGCTCTGGGATTGTCACGCGGACAAGGGGATGGTGGTTGTGATGATAGTAATTTTGAACACGTCTTTTCAGTTCTGCTAGAGTGTCTTCATCGAGGGGTTTCCCAATCAAGGGGCGCAATTCCTTTTTAAGAGAAACAACTGATCCTGGAAGATCAATCTTGTAAGCTAAAACGCCATGAACGTTCTCATACCCAGCTGGGTTTAAGTCCTCTTGACTTGGGAGGAGAATGAGACCTTGAAAAGTGAGCTTGGTCACTTGTGAATCAGAAAGATGCCGTTTATCATGTGGCAAGAAGGGAGAGCTTGCGCAAAATAAAGCGCTAGATAGGCATACAAAAAACAAAAGAAAAACGCATTTTTTCATGACACTATGCTGCAATCCGCAGTTTTGCCTTATAACGTAGATGCGTAAAATGCGTCTAGGTCTTATAGAGCGTTTTTCTAGATGATCAGAGTTTGGATCTTATTCCACTGATATGTAAGTTGCTTTTTCATCGAAGTTCATGTACTTTACCTGTGTTTCCTCGTTTGGAAAAATCTCTTGAAATGCGTAGTTAATTGTATCTTCATTAAAGTTAAATGTAGCGGTGATTTGTAGATCATATTTGGTCATTTCAGAATCTCGTCCAGTTGGAGGGGATTGGTGGATGAAATAGCCAACAACAGTAACGGTTTTGTTTTTAACATTAAAAAACACTTTACTTTTTTCATCTTCATTTGTTGAAACGATGCGTCCTGTGCGCTGAGTGTATATATCTTTCAAGCGGTTTGCAGGGCCCTGGCCAATTGTTCGTAAGAAAAGGGCTGTGTTTGTTCGATTTCCAGCAAAGGAGCTAAAAACATTGCCAACTAGATTGTTGCTATTTATTGTACGATTAGTTGTTTCGATCAACATGCGTACAGCGTCTTGATTAATGCCTTCCAGAATTCTCCCAAAGGCTGCTTGTAACTTTTGGTCTATTGTCATTTTGTCAAAGACGATGAGATCGTGAAGCAAAGCGATATAAGGCGCTAGACCAAGGGTGAAAAAGTTTTTTGCAAACTTCCATGCCTTTGTTTTTGTTGAATCATAGCTCCTGAATACAAAACCTTGAAGCCAGGGAGCCTCAACTTCATC
The DNA here is from genome assembly GCF_000237205.1 of Simkania negevensis Z. Lineage (GTDB taxonomy): Bacteria > Chlamydiota > Chlamydiia > Chlamydiales > Simkaniaceae > Simkania > Simkania negevensis. The sequence continues at coordinate 339,226 of NC_015713.1, forward strand.
CCATGTTTTTTTTGCATCGGTTATTGTCTCGTCGTTTTGAAATAAACTGCGGATGCCGCTGTGTGTGCCTTGAATAATTGCCATGATTTCCCCCTTTTTTGGCCATCTTCATTAATATTATAACATTAATTTTAATTAATTAAAAATTATTATTTATATATTGTAAATAGTGGTTTTTAATTGCATTGGATGATCTCTCTAGCTGTCCAATAGCGGAAAGTGGGGTATTTAATAGAGAAGGGCTCAACTTCAGGGGTATAGCCTTTGGGATAGGTGACAGTAAAAGACTTAGATTCAGCTGTATACTCGTTGTATGGGTGGAGGTTGCGGAAGAGCTCTGCTATAAAGGGGCCTGTGAAGTTCACGACCATACGGACAAAGTCTTTTTGGGTGACTCCTTTGGAGTTAATGGGGATTAGGCCAACCTCTTTGTGGAAGACAGCAAACTTGGTGTTTGGAGAGGTGGCGAGGGTGTGATTGTGTTGATGAGGGTAGAAAATTCCCCAGAGTTCTTCTTTGGTGTTGATATAGAGGGGGGCTGAGGCAACGCGGTAGCCATTGAGGGTTCCGTCGATAGAGTTTAGGCTCCTTTTTGCGGCGAAGATTTGAATGGGGGCTTGCCCGGAATTGAGGCTGGCATTGTGTCCTAGAACGAATCCTCCTGTTCCAACAGATTGGGGATAAAGGGTATCGACGAGGAGTGTCATGCCTTGATCACCGTGACATTCAAGGCGAGAAAATCCTTCAATGAGCATTGATTTCCCAGAGGAAATGGATAGGTTGTCGGTCAAAGAGCGGGCTACGCTGCTATTGCGCAGGTAGATGTTGCCTTGGAAAGCGTTGATGGTAAGCGGCCCTCCATGAGAAGTTAAGAGAGCGGAGCGGTCTAAGGAAACAGTTTCTCCAATAGAGAGATCAAGGCTTCCGTTTGTTGCCTTAATGGTGGAATTGTGCGTCATGAACAAATCGTGTACGACAGTAATTTTGAGTTCTGCGCCTTGAATAGAGGGTTGAATCGTGGAAAGGGGATTGCTCATAGAGAAATCATGCCCAATGGAGATAAGTAGGGGGCCATTTTTGCCGTCAATCGAGGTATGAGAAAAGAGTTCGAGGTCGTGTCCTACAAAGAGGTTGGTGTTTGGGCTGCGGATGGAGGCTTGGCCTGTTTTTGTTCCATTGAGTAGGAAGTCTTCTTGAGCGTGCAGCATCATTCCTTGAAGGGAGAGGAGTGAGGCGTTCCCTTCTTCTGCAGTCAGGAGGAAGGTTCCTCCTGCAGAAAGTTGCACGAGGTGGTTGGAACCGATGGTGGCGTTATTTTGTATGGCGTCGAGTTGAATGGAGCCGTTTGTTTGAATCGTTAAAGGGCCAACTGCTGAGATCGAAGTAGTTGCTTGTTCGGCCATAAGATTGATGTCTCCTTCAATACGCTTGAGGGTAATTGAACCGAGACCTCCTTCGATGGCGGCGGTGTCTTGGAAAGCCCAAATTTCGATTCCTTGCTTAACGTTGTCGACGACGAGGTTTCCAAACTGATGAGAAAAGGAAATAAGGGCAGGTCCTGATTCTCCAAAAAGGTCAATAGAACCGGCGCTTTGAATGATGATGTCGCCCATACCGTTGCTACGAAGCTCTGCGGCAGCATTGTTTCGACCGTTGAGGTTGAGGGGACCAAGGGATTGGATTTTCAAAGGTCCATTTTCAATATGGATGAGAGCAGGAGCTTTGAATGACGAGCTGAGGGCGATTCCTTCTTGAGATTGAAGTGAGATGGAGCCAGCTTGAGTAGTTTTTATGGCTGCACATTGAGTGTGTTGCCCTAGGATATCGATTGCCCCTTGTGCTTCTAATTTGATGTTGCCTGCTGTTTGAATAAGAGCCGGTGTTGTTGAGAGTTCGGGAGTCACTAAAATGGGGCCATTTTGGGCGAAGAGTTCGATATTGCCCATCCCGTTATTGATGAGGTTTCCATTCCATAAGATTCCTTCTTTGCCGGTGGAATTCAAGGTGAAGGTATGGGGACTGTCATAGGTGCGGATAACGTCTGAACTCAATCGAATGTGCCCTTGAAGACCTCCTTCTCCTTCAAAATGAGTTTGGATGGTAACTGGTCCTTGCGCAAGTTCAGCAAGGAGGGTGTCAATGCTGAGGTTGACGATGTCGGAGGTAGGGATGAAGCTTGGAGGAATGGCGGTATAATTGTGCTCAAAACGTGTAGAGATCACAAAATTGGCTTCGGGATCGAGCAGCAACGTTCCATTTTCTCCAAAAGGAGCAAAACGATCAGTTGATCCGTGAAAGAGGGTGGATTTGCTTCCTGACACTTCAATGAAACCCCCATCTCCTCCATAGAGACCTGCCCGCGCTTCTCCTTTTCCTAAAAAGAGAGAAGTTCCATCTGAAAGTACAAAGAGATTTCCCCCTTTACCGCTCTTTAGAGTGTTTGCTTCTAGGAGTGCACCTGCTGCGACAAACGTGAGGTCTGAACCTTCACCAAGGTGAATGTTGCCTGCATGATACTTGTCAGAAACCGAAAGATGAGCCTGATCAAAAACGAGAACTTGTTTTCCCTGTGCGGTGATTTCTCCTCGTGGGACGCAGATATTCCCTGAAAGGATGGTCGTTCCTTGATCAGCGCGAAGAAAGACTCGTCCGCCGTCTTGTTTGATTGTGAGGGCCTCAATTTCTCCATCGTGTTTTATGGCGAGGTCATAAAGGTAGCCGTCGGCTTCAAGGTAGGTTTCTAGAGCAGCAATTTTCCCTTGCTGGTCAATACCAATGTCTGTTTTTTCTTCACGCGTCGGTTGGATGAGAATCCGTTTTGCGTTATGAGGTTTGAGGAGGATGTCTGCTGCAGCAACAAGCTCTGTTTTCCCTTCAGGTGTTTCAATCGATCCGGTATTGAGAATGTGGCGACTGAAGAGGGTGACGTTGCCTAAAGTTGATTTGAGCGTTCCGTGATTGATGATTGCACCCTTTGAAGATCCATGAAAGTGGAGAGTGTCTTCTTTGAGAAAATCTTCAAGAGATAGATTAAGTGTAGAGGCAATCAGTTCACCCACGTTGACGAGGGCATTTTCACCAAAAAGAATGCCGTTTTGGTTGAGAAGGAAGAGTTTTCCATTGGCTTCTAGAGTGCCGTAAATTTCGCTGAGTTTATTTCCAACGACCCGATTGAGGATGACAGATTGGTTAGAGGGTTGAATAAAGCGTGTCGTTTCGCCTGCTCCAATGGAGAAGTCTTGCCAATGAATGACGGTGTGATCGGTTGCATGGATGTGGCAGGCTTGCTGAGAATGGGTCACTTGAGCTTCACCATGGATGACATGATGGCCTGAAGGGTTACTCCAAGCGAGTCCCGAAGCAAAAATAGCAAGTGCTGTAAGTGTCCGCCTCATGGACTGCAACTTAAGTGAAGGAGGAATAAAATGCTACGCATCCAACAATGTGTTGATTAAGCTATTTATTATCAATTGATTATATATTATTCGTGAAAATTGACCATTGAATGGTTGATTTTCAACCACTGAGTGGTCAATTTTCAGACAAATTTTTTGCCATCTGCTTGGGCAAGGGTGCGGATTTTTTTGATGAGTGGCGAAATGCCGGTAACTTCTTTTGCTGAGATTTCAAAGAGGGTTTCGGAGTCGAAAGGATACTTTTCTTTGAAAGTTTCGAGGTGTAGCTTTGCTTCTTCGCAGTCGACTTTATTGAGAGCTACAATGAACGGTTTTTGGAGAATTTGTGGAGAGTAGTGCTCAAGCTCTTTGCGGAGTGTTAGAAAATCTTCATAGGGGTCGCGGCCATCGATAGCTGCTGTATCAATCACATAGACGAGGGTAGATGACCGTTCGATGTGGCGCAAAAAGGAAAGTCCAAGGCCACGGTCACTATGGGCATCATTGATGATTCCCGGGATGTCAGCAAGATAGATGCGGGAAAAGTCATCAAATTCAATGAAGCTAATGTTCGGTTGAAGAGTGGTGAAGGGATAGGGAGCGGTTTTTACTTCGATGGAGGCGAGCTTCGTGAGAAGGGTCGATTTTCCTGCGTTCGGAAATCCGACAAATCCGACGTCGGCGATGAGTTTGAGCTCAAGTTCGACTTCTTTGATTTCGCCTTCTAGGCCCGGAGTACATTTTGCGGGTGCTTGATGTGTCGAGGTTTTGAAAAAGGTATTTCCTTTTCCACCTTTGCCTCCCTGGCAAATGAGAAATGTTTCACCAGGCTCTGTGAAGTCATAGATCAGGGTTTTTGTGCTAGCATCACGCAGCAAAGTTCCGCATGGAACTTTTATGATCAGGTTTTTTCCACTCGCACCTTGACGGTTGTTCGTCCCTCCTTGTTGTCCATTTGGAGCGCGGATTTGGGATTGGTTTCGGAAGGCGTCGAGAGAGTAAATTTCGGGATCGGCCATGATCGTGATGGATGCTCCACGGCCACCATTGCCACCGTAGGGTCCACCTTTGGGAATGAATTTTTCACGGCGCCAAGCAATGGTGCCATTTCCTCCTTTCCCAGCTATAAGTTTAAGTCTGACATGATCCGTAAACATAAAAACAAATAAGGCTCCACTTCTGGAGCCTCGCTAATATTAAACTAGGTTAACTCTGCTTTATTATTAAGCAGAAACAACCGATACGAGTGTCCGTTTTGCTCTGCGGTAGTGGACGATTCCGTCAGTGAGTGCAAAGAGGGTGTCATCTTTACCTCTCTTTACTCCGACAGAAGGATGCCACTTTGTTCCGCGCTGGCGGACAATAATGCTTCCAGCTGTAACAAATTCACCGTGTGTCGCTTTGATACCGAGGCGTTGTGCATTGGAATCGCGTCCGTTACGGCTTGAACCTTGTCCTTTCTTATGTGCCATGTGTCTCTCCTACGCTGCGACGATATCCGTAATTTTTACCTTAGAGTATTTTTGTCTGTGACCGACTTTACSGCGATAACTTTTTCSACSCTTATATTTAAATGCSATGACTTTTGGTCCTTTGGTCTCTCCAAGAACTTCACCTTTCACAAGGCATTTATCAAGATTGGGCGCTCCAATTTTCATTGCTTTTCCATCACTGAAGAAAAGCACTTCTTTAAATTCGACGGCCCCTTGATCTTGACCGAGAAGTTCGACCTCGATGACATCTCCTTTCTCAACTCGATACTGTTTCCCGCCGGTCTGAATAATGGCGTACATCTTTACGTTTCCTCCGATTCGAATTCTGCTAATAAGGGGAAGCCGCAATCATAAATGAAAAGGCTTCAAGAGTCAATTTTAAAAATAACTTTTCAATGCAGCAAGGTTACATAGAGTATGCGCGATGGCTGGTGCCCAGACATCATCCGCAGCGACTCTGGCTGCGCAAAAGAAAAGGCCGGTCAGTGTTCCAAGGAAGACTCTGGCGACTCGAAGCTCAAGGGACCCGGGAAGGAGCCCACTAATGAGTCCGTAAAATAAGCTATTGATTCCGATGTCAAGGTGACTTGGGTTTTCGAGCTTAGCGCGGTGCTGAGACTCTTCAAAGAAAGGGGTCACGACTCCGACGACGAGTCCGAGTCCGTAAAGGATTGCTTTGGATTCTGTTTTTGGGAGGAGTTCAACTCCTGCAAAAGTTTTGCCAAACCAGGGGCAGCTTTCAAAGCAAAAGTAGGTAGTAACAAGAGCTCCAGCTCCAATCCCCAGCCCAATTGCGACTGTGCGCACGGTTGGAACGTGAAAATAGGGACGAAACGTTGCCTGTAAAAAATTATCTTTAACTTCTGTTGTCATACATCCATCTTTCTTAAATTTAAGATGGTAAATTGTAGCCAAAAGTTGAATTCAAGGGGAGAGAAAACGCCCTAAATATGCGATTGATTTTTTTCTAAGAAAGACCTAAAGCTTTAATAACAAGCTTGAAAGACTCATCTTCGGAGCCTGGAAGCCAGCTATTTCTATTGAATGTATAATTGACAACACCTTTGGCAATGTTGATCAGAGCTTGATCTAGTTGCTCTTGAACTTGAAAGAAATCTTTGGTAGCAATTTTAGTGAAGGGGTATCCTCCATCGATCACCTCACCTCGAATACGGTCAAGTAAGAAACAAGTTAATTCTTCTTGAGACGGAAGCTCTCGAAAGGAAGGATATTCTACATTCAAGTCTGATAATTTAGCGCGATATTGTTTGCGAACCATTGGGTCAATTTGAATGCGTTTGACTCGTGACATCATCTCATCTTGGATAATGAATCGCTTTTGTCTTGCCCAGGTATGAAAAAGGTCGTGGATTTGTGCAAAAAGGAGATTGTCCTTTGACCCATGAATAACAGGCCTTTCACCAGGGAAAAATAATGCGAAATCAGAGAGTTTTTTTTCTACATGATAAAACATTTCATCTATGGTGGGGGTGAGATGCATCACTGGAGTAATAGCTGGAAAAAGTTTTTTGCTCATCCCAAAGCTAAAAGTTCCAATAAAGTTAGGCGAATCGATATTCCCTATCCTGAGGAGGCCTAAAAAGCCGTTAGCACGTTCAGGCGTAAAGGTATTCTTGAATATTTGCTGCGTCCATAAATCAAGCTGCTTGTGATCTACCAAAATAAGAAAAGCTTGATTAGGTTTGAGATCGGAACTTTCGTTGAGAATTTGTGCTTTTTCGTCTTCAGATAAATTTTCGACAGCTTTTAAATTTTGTGCGCTTATAGGGAGGATGTGACAGTTGTCTTTTCCTGCGTTAACCCAAGCCCGGTAAAACATCATTGCTGTTGAGACATCTTCAAGATCAATTTTCTTTTGGCAGTATGCGGCGAGAAATATGTAAGAGAGGTCTTCTTCTCTAAATTCTTCAAATAATTGGGCCCATGCACCCTCGGAGATCATCTGCACGACTTTTGGGTTCGCAGGAGTTTCTAAAACTCTCAAGAGTTCCTTTTGTTCTTGAGGTCGTAAATATTGGAGAAGATGACGTTGTTCTTGTGTTTCGTTTTGCTTCAATAGTTTTTTGAAATCTGCACAATCAAGTGAAGTCAGGTTGGCGTGATTGAGCAGTTCAGAGAGCAGGAGGTGCCTTTGCTGATATGTTTGTTGATTTAAGTTTAAATATTCTTCAGTGTTTGTGCTACGCCCATTACTTTTTAAGTAAAGTCCTTCTTGAACGAGCGCTATAAATGAATCTTTTGTTACAGAACTTGGATCTAGCTTTGCGACTTTCACTGAAAAATTATCAAAAAGATATTTTTGCTGAAGTTCTAGGTGCTTTGCTTTTTGAACTCGCTGCTTTAATGAGGCAATTCCTATGTAGCCTGCATAAACCAAGGTTAAGACTGCACTTCCTATCAGAAAAATTGCGGATTGAGAAAGGGATGAGCCCTCTTCGTGACTCATTGGCTCTGTTTGAAAAAGGGCTTGATTTAGAAAGTATGAATTGTTGTGTATTAATTCCATTTCTCACTCCTATGAATTTGTATATTTTAATATGTATTTTTGTTTTTTTCAAATAAAATATTTTTTATATAAAACAGATTAAAAAACTCTTAGCCTTTGCGTCTTATTAAATTGAGCAGGTAAAGAGCTGTAGCGGTCAGGGCTATAGTGGCGCCTGGTGGCCAGTTGAGAAAAAAGGAGAGTGACATCCCAAGAACAGAGATGACAACGCCAAGAAGAACAGCGATGACCATCATTTTAGAAAGGCGGTGGGTGAATGTGTTCGCGATAGCTGCAGGGAGGGATAAGATGGCGATCACGAGAATGGCACCCACGACTTGGATCAGGATCACAACTGTGACTGCCACTAAGGAGAGAAGGAGGAAGTAGAGTCTTTTGACAGGTTGACCTTGGAGAGCTGCTTGTTCTTCGTCAAAGCAAATGGCTAAAAAACGGCGATGGAAGAGGAGTGTTGCTGCTAAAATGAGAACATCGAGGATCAGAAGCATGTAGAGGTCGGCTTTACTGGTCCACAGAATACTTCCAAAGAGAAAGTTGGCAAGTTCAACATTGTAGCCGGGGGTGAGAGAAATGAAGATCACCCCAACAGACATGCCAAAAGCCCAAAGGGCAGCAATGACGGTGTCTTCACGTTGCCTGTAATAGAGTCGGATCCAGCCAATGAGGTAGGCAGATAAAATAGCAGCGACGAGGGCGCCGTAGATGGGTTCAAGCCAAGCGAGGTTATAGATTCGTTTTAGGTAAAGGGCAACTCCCATCCCACCTAAAACAGAGTGGGCGATGCTGCCACTAATAAAGACAATCCGTTTGACGACGACATAGCTGCCCACGACACCTCCTGCAACAGAAGCGCTGAGGCTTGCGAAAAGAGCCATTTTGAGAAAGTGATTAGTGAGAAAAGCAGAAAAGAAAGTCGCGAGAATCAGCATCGGTTCATTCATGATACATCCCAATGGAAAAGTGTTTGCAGACCTCTTCGGGTTTTAGGGAAGAGACGCCGTGTTGGAAGCAAAGAACGCGTTCGACATTTTGCACAATGGCTTCAAAGTTATGTGTGACGACGAGGATGGTTTTTTTCCCTTTAAGCTGTTTTAAAAAAGCGAAGATCTGTTTTTCAGTTTGAGCATCGATGTTTGCTGTTGGTTCATCGAGAAGAAGCACTTCTGGGTTGGAAATGAGGGCGCGAGCAATGAGTGTTTTTTGGCCTTGGCCTCCTGAGATGGAGCCAAAAGCTTGATAGGCAAGTGAGGTCAGTTGAAAAGTTTCCAGTAATTCATCAGCTTTATCGAAGGCTTCTTTGGGATACCTTCCCCAGCGGGTCATTTGAGACAAGCATCCTGTGAGAATGACTTCTTTAACGGTGATAGGGAAGTGTTTATCATAGGCATTGATTTGTGGGACATAGCCAACGTGTCCCCGCGAGAAAACTTCTCCGTCTTGTGGTTTTAAAAAACCAAGAATCAGTTTTAGTGCCGTGGTTTTACCTCCTCCATTAGGACCGATGATCCCGACGAATTCTCCTGGGAAAACATCAAAGCTTGCGTGTTTGATTGTAGGTGCTTTGTCGTAGGTAAAGGTGACATTTCGAAACGAAATGACAGGAGGCGGTTTACTTTGTGCTTGTGATGTCATCGACAACTTTTTGAATGGTCTGTAATGGATCGAGATCGAGCGGATCTACTTCATAGGTTTTGAGGTTGAGTTTTTCTGCAACAAGTAAGGCTCCTTTGTTATTATATTGTGGGGAAGTGAAGACGCACTTGACATCATAGTTCTTTGCTAGAGCTAAAACCCGATTAACAGACTGAGTACGGGGGCTTTTCCCTTCACACTCTACGGCAATTTGGTACATGTTGTAATCATAGCAGAGGTATCCGAGAAAAGCGTGAGAAACGATCACCCCTTTTTTGTGGAAAGGCTTGAGTGCTTCTGAGATACGAAGATCCACAGCTTTGACGTCGCTAATGTATTTTTTTAAATTTTCTTGATAAAGGGTCGTATGATCAGGAGACATTGTTAAAAGGGCTTCGTAGATGCGCTGGGCTTGGTAAACAAGGCGCTTGGGGCTCATCCAAAAGTGGAGGTCATGTGCAGAGCGATCGGGAAGATTGACGTCGGCACAGGCATCGACGAAATTGACATCATCCTCATAAGAAATCAAATGAATGATTTCATTAAGCTGAAGGACCCGCACTTCTCGTTTAGCTTCACGCAAGGATGCGAGGAGTTTTTTTTCATAGGGTTCCCCTACTCCAATCCATAGGTCGCATGTCTGAATCTTTTTGGCTTGGCTAGGTGTGATTTCGTTGCTGTGAGAGTCAAACCCAGGAGAAACGACTGATTCAACAGTGACAGTATTTCCAGCAATTGCTTGAACAATGGAAACATAGGGGGGAATGCTGACTAAAACACTGGGTTTTTCACCCGGTTGTCCTTCAAACTTCGAACGGCAACCAACCAAAGCTACGGCTAATGAGAGGAAAACAAGTGTCAAAAGAAAATATTTTTTCATGGATTGGTCCTCAATTAAAATTAAAGTGTAACGGAAGTTTTCTCATTTGTCGAGCTTCTTAGATTAGGTCTTGGATACTATTACCTGAGTTATGTGTTTATTTCAATTGTTCTTATGGATTTTTCTCATTCTTCCCTCCTTATACTCAAACAACTTCAAAAATTGGTTTTGGGCAACCCGAAAGCTTTCGGAATTCGTCGATCTTAAGTGGTCTAATATTAGGAATATGAGGCCACTTAAGATCGACGAATGACGGTGCTTTGGCGCAGCCGAAAATCCAATTTTTGAAGTTGTTTGAGTATATTTTGTTACGAAAAAGGATTTTTTATACCATCTCTTTGTCAAAAATGGTGAGAATTTAAGAGAACTTTCTCCTGAAAATAAGCAAAATAAACCCAGACTTCAGATTGCTCAAGATTTGCCCCCATTTCTCTTGTCAAATAAATAAAGTTGGACTAATTTATCGCCTACTTTTTCGGGTGGAGGAGTGTCCGAGCGGCCGAAGGAGCACGCTTGGAAAGCGTGTATGCGTGATAAACGTATCGTGGGTTCGAATCCCACCTCCTCCGTTGTTTTTTATTTTGGGATATATAAATCTGTTTAAAAAACAGTGAAACTAAACCAAAGGAAGCCAAGGGATGAAGTGTCCCTATTGTGGTCACGTTGAACTCAAAGTGACTGACTCGCGAAATGCGAATGAAACCAATGCCATTCGACGCCGAAGAGAGTGTCTTAATTGTTCAAGACGTTTTACGACTTTTGAAACCGTAGACATTTCTCTTCAAGTGAAAAAGCGAGATGGTAGTTATGAGGATTTTCAACTCGAAAAGTTGATAAAAGGAGTTGATGCAGCAGCTAGGCACACCCGTATTAGCCATGATCAGGTGCGTGATTTGGCTTCATCAATTGTAAATGAACTCATTGAAAAACAAGTACGAGAAATCAATACGATCCAACTTGGTGAAATTGTGATGGAACGTCTGCGACATCTCGATACTGTAGCTTATATTCGTTTTGCTTGCGTCTATAGGCGTTTTAAAGACCTTGAAGAAATAGTAAACGCACTTAATACAGCGTCAACAGAAGACGAAAAAGTGAAAACATAAGGAACCTTGAGAGATGGCTCTAAAAAAAAGTGACATTGAAACTTTTAAACAACGCCTCATTGAATTGCGCGGTGAAATCAATCGAACTTTAGGTAAAGTATCTGAGGATGTGAAAAACAAAGAAGAACCTAAAGGGTATTCTCAGCACCAAGCTGATGAAGGGACAGATGACTTTGGTCAAACAATTTCGATTGAGATTTCTGGAAAAGAACAGTCGATTTTACGGCAAATTGAGAGAGCTCTCGAAAAAATGGAAGAAGGGACATATGGAGTTTGTGACGTGACAGGGGAAGAAATTCCTTTCAAGCGACTAGACGCTGTTCCGTATGCCACGATGACGGTACAAGCACAGGAAAAATATGAAAAAGGACTTCTTTAAAAAACGGCGCTTTTTTCCTTTTATCCTTGTAGGAGCGGTTTTGCTCTTGATTGACATGATCACAAAATTCTGGGTGTTTCACGGCCTCGCCAATATGCTCTATGCATCTCCTTTTTATCCTTATGGAGGGATTGGAGTTTTCGAAAATGTGTTTGGAATCGATTTTTGTATCAATCGGGTGACAAACCAAGGTGGTGCTTGGGGGATCTTTGGCTCATATCCCATCGTATTACTCATAGTTCGCATCGCAATTCTCGTTAGCGTCATGATTTATGCATTGTTTATCAATGATATGAAAACACGACAAATTCCCCTTTTGTTGGTTATCACCGGAGCATTAGGCAATATTCTAGATCGCTTTATCTATGGATCTGTCGTAGATATGTTTCACTTTACCTTATGGGGGTACTCGTTCCCAGTTTTTAATATTGCAGATACTATGATTTTCTTTGGTGTTGCAACGCTGATTATTCAATCCCTTTTTCAAAAAAAGAAGACCAAACATGTGCCCAGATTTTCGCGTTAGTCATCCAAAAGAAGAAGGGGTGTTTCAGGCGTCCAAATGGTTTTCTTATCGTGTACTTTTAGACGAGAGCGAAATGGTGGATCTCTTTGCGTTTCTCCCTCCCTTTGCGCTCTATAATGTTTCAGAAATTGTCCCATTAGAGGAGGCATTTTTTTCTCAGGAAGATTTTTTAAATGAATATGCCAAATCGGCCCAGGCTTTAAAAAATGGAGAGGTTTACACGCCTCCAAAAGCCCTTTTTTCATCGGCTCTCTCAGCAACCTCTGAAGCATTTTATGCGATGGAAGTCCAAAAAGGAGTCATCCTCAAAATTTTGCAGCCTGTCATTCAGCTCTCGAAGCACCACTTTACTTATGCTGCTGAAAATCAATCTTTCCATTTTATGGTTCACAGTCAAGAGTCGATCCAATGGGGTCTTCAGTTTTCTTATCCACAACTCTATTCGAATTCAATGCAAGGTGATGTTGTTGAGGTCATGAAAGAACAAACATATCCCAACACAATCCTTTTTCGCGCTTTGATGCAATGGATGCGCAATCATAGTCGACCAGTCCCGTTTCTCATCAATGGACAGAGAAAAAACGTTGAAGCACGACTGGGAAAAAGGTGTTTTAGTTGGATTGAAAATCATCCTCAACTCAAAGAAAAGGGGCTTGTCGTTGCATGATTGAAATTGTGTCAATTGGAGCAGAACTGCTCACAGGCCAAACCGTTAATACGAATGCTAGCGCGATTTCAAAAGCCCTGTTAAAGCGGGGGTTTGGGGTCAGTCATGTGACAACTGTGCCGGATCACCACAATTCAATGAAAAGAGCCATTGAAGAAGCCATGAATCGTGCATCTGTCGTGATTACGACTGGAGGTTTAGGCCCAACGGGCGATGATATCACCCGCATTACGCTCGCTGAAATTTTCGGCAAAAAGCTTGTCTATGATGAAAATGTAGCGGCTGAACTTGAAAGACGTTACGGTAAAGAACTTGAGACCTTAGCAGATCAAGCGACAGTGATCGAGGGCGCTCATGTGATTCCAAATCCGCTAGGAACAGCACCCGGATTCATTTTAAAAAAAGAGGAGAAAACAGTCATTGTTCTCCCTGGCGTTCCTGTCCAAATGCAAGAAATGCTAGAAAAAAGTGTGATTCCTTATTTGGAAGAAACGCAAAAACGCCATCTTTTTGAGCATGCAGTCTATCTTTTCTTAATGTCGGAACAACACGTTGATCCCTTTTTGCGCTCACTTGAAGCGAAGAACCCCAAAGTTGAGTTTGGGATTTGCCCATCCTATGGGACCCTTTCAATTTACCTGCGAGCACAAGCTCAGTCAAAAGAAGAAGCGGAAGAAAGATTTGCTCCGATTCTGTTTGCTCTTAGAGAGAAATTTAAGCATCGAATTTTTTCTGAAAAGCATCACGATATCGAATATGCTGTGCATGAACAGTTCATTGCGCGGGGGCTTACTCTTGCATGCGCTGAATCGTGTACAGGAGGGAGAATCGCATCGCGGTTAACAAAAATTAGTGGATGCTCTGACTACTTCTTAGGAAGCCTTGTCACCTATTCAAATCACATGAAAACAACCGTCCTTGGTGTGAAACCGGAAACGCTAAATACACATGGCGCAGTGAGTCGTGAAACCGTCATTGAAATGGTGCTAGGAACCCTTTCTTTGAGCAGCGCTGATTACGCTCTTGCCGTTTCTGGAATTGCAGGTCCAACAGGAGGAACGGAAGAAAAACCTGTTGGGACGGTATGGGGAGCTATAGGCCATAAAAGGGGAGATGTATTTGCAGGTCTATTGTCTTTGAAGGGAACACGCAAACGGTCCACGTTGATTGAGTACTCTGCAACATATCTCTTGTCCCATCTTTGGCGCTATATCCAATTTGACATTCCACCCTTTGAAGGCTCATGAGCGATTATATCTTAATAGACAGTGGCAATGAAAAGAAGCTTGAACAATTTGGTGAATATACCTTGATTCGTCCTTGCCCTCAAGCTGTTTGGGAGCCACGGTTTCCCCAAAAATGGGAGACACATCACGGAGAATTTGTACGTGATCAAGGGAATCAATGGAAAAAAAAGAAAATCCCTTCTTCGTGGACAATCACCTATGAGAAACTCAAGTTCAAGCTCATGCCAACCGACTTTGGCCATCTGGGTTTATTTCCTGAGCACGCTATGCACTGGAAGTGGATGGAAAAAAAGATGGTCGATCAGAAAAAATCAGTTTTGAACCTTTTCGCCTATTCTGGTGCGGCTACACTGGCCCTTGCTCAAAAAGGAATTTCGGTGTGTCACTTAGATGCTTCGAAAGGAATGGTGCAATGGGCACGAGAAAATGCAGCTTTAAATGGCTTAGAAAAAGCTCAAATTCGTTGGATTGTTGACGATGCACTCAAGTTTTTAAAACGAGAAATCAAACGTGAAGTTCAGTATCAAGGAATCATCCTTGATCCTCCAACATTTGGACGAGGCAATCAAGGCCAAGTTTTTAAAATCGAGCGTGACATCATCCCACTTTTAAGCTTGTGTAGACAAGTTGTTGCAAGTGATGGCTTCATTGTATTGACAGCACATACACCAGGATTTACCCCCACTGTACTCGAGCATGTTTTAACACAAACACAACCTAAGGGAGAAATCGAAGCAGGAGAGATGTTAATCGCATCAGAGTCATTTTCCCTTCCAAGTGGAAGTTATGCGAGGTGGCATGGATAAGATCACGAGTTTACAAAATCCCAAGGTGAAAGGAGCCGTCAAACTTCGAGAGAGAAGAGAACGGGAAAAAACGCAAACATTTTTGATAGAAGGGTATCGTGAACTCCTTCGGGCTGTAGAAGGTCAAGCCAAACTGGAAACGCTCTTTTATTCTCCTTCCCATTTTTTAGGGTCGAATGAAAACAATTTGATCGAAAGGATTCTTTCTTTAAATGTCGAAGTCATTGAAGTGAGCAAAGAGGTCTTTGAAAAGCTCTCCTATCGTGATCGCCCAGATGGACTCCTTGCAATTGCCTTGCAACAGCATTTATCACTTGAAGAGCTGTCGCTTGGAGAAGTTCCTTTTATTTTAGTCGCAGAAGCGATCGAAAAGCCTGGGAACTTAGGTTCAATTCTCCGCTCTTGTGATGCTGTAGGAGTCGATGCCTTACTTTTGTGTGACAGGACAACTGATGTGCACAACCCCAATGTTGTGCGGTCTAGCGTTGGAACTTTATTTACGGTGCCTATTGTTGAGACGACATCCGAAGCGGCTTTGATGTGGCTAAATGAACAGAAGATTCCTATTATTTCTTCTTCACCTAATGCCCCAAATATTTACACAGAAGTTGATCAAACAGGCCCAGTCGCTCTTGCTGTTGGAACAGAGCAATTGGGGCTTTCTGAAACATGGATTGACGCAGCTTCTAAATTAGTCAAAATTCCGATGCTTGGTCATGCAGATTCCTTAAATGTTGCTGCTGCAACCACCTTATTGCTTTATGAAGTCATACGTCAAAGAACCCATCTATCTCGATAATCACGTTTGCGTTGTGAACAAGCCTGCAGGCCTTCCGACTCAGCCCCGCCCTTCAGGTGGAGAAAGTTTGGAAGGAGATATAAAAGCTTGGATCAAACAGAAATTTCATAAACCAGGCAATGTCTTTTTAACCCCTGTTCATCGCCTAGACCTTCCAGTAAGTGGGCTTGTACTATTTGCACGCACGAGTAAGAGTCTGTCAAGGCTGCAAGCACAAATGCGCGAGAGAAAGATTCGAAAAACTTATTTTGCCCGTGTTGAGGGGAGATTGAAGGAAAAAGAAGGGTGTTTGCGTCATTTTATCTCCCATGGAAGCCGGCGAGCTCAGATTGTTTCTCAAGAACAAGGGAAAGAAGCAGTCCTTTCCTATCGCGTTATCAAAGAATGGAAAGATCAAACGCTACTGGAACTAGAGTTGCACACAGGACGTTACCATCAAATCCGGGCCCAACTCTCTTTTATGGGGCATCCCATTCGTGGAGATGTGAAATATGGAGCAAAAACTCAAGGAGATCACATCGATTTGCATCATGGGAAACTCATTTTTTTTCACCCTATTTCACAAGAAGAAATCACTGTGGAAAGCCTCCCACCCTTTTGACAGATTCCCGTTTTTGGTGGAAATTTTATTGCCATTTAAGTAAAGTTCTTAACAGCACATGGATTTAGATACAGTCATCCTAATAATCCATCTGTCAAAGCAAAGGAGAACCTGCAATGCATGTCTTTTCTAATTAACCCCCGCTCACACTCACCCATAATGGAATTATGAATCAATCCGAACATTTTGAAACGATGCTTTTCATCCCTTTTTCCCCAAATTCTAAGGTTTTTCCTAGCTCAACTTGCTCAAAATTGTGCATCAAAATGACACTAGAATTTGAAAAAATAATCATCCAAAAAAATCACTTTACAATAACGGGATAGGTTCATGAAACCTTGGCTTAAGATACTTATCGGCCTTGTTCTAGGCGTGGTCACAGGACTGATTTTAAATCGTCAGGTTGAATTTTTATCGCTTGTTGGGAAAGCCTTCATTGACCTTCTCAAGATGCTTGTTGGACTCATTGTCTTTTCCTCGCTTGTCACTGGGATGTGTCATATCAATGACCCCAAGAAGCTAGGACGTATTGGTGCACGAACACTCATTTTCTATGGTGTCACAACCCTCATTGCAATTGGCTTTGGACTGGTTATGGTTTATGCCATTCAGCCTGGAAAAAACTTGAATTTAACCTTAGCCGATGGGATGGGATCTGGGGGAAATTTAAGTTTGATCGACTTTATTTTTTCAATTGTCCCGTCGAATCCATTTGCTTCTTTTGCAGAGGGAAATGTTTTACAAATTATTGTCTTTGCAATTTTCTTTGCCTTTGCCATCACACTAGCGAAAGAAAAGGCCAAACCGATTTTACATTTTATCGAATCGATTAGCGAAGTGATGGCTAATTTGACCCATGTTGTAATGCGTTTTGCACCCTATGGGGTGTTTGCTCTAATGGCTACAGCAGTGGGCGCTGTCGGTTCAAAAATAATTTTACCTCTTTTCTGGGCTGTTGTCTGTATCTTTTGTGCTTGTGTGCTTCATGTTGTCATTGTTTTTGCTGGGTCTCTTAAAGGGCTTGCAAAAGTCGACATTGCCCCATTTTTCAAGGGGATGAAAGATGCGATTATCGTAGCATTCACTACGAGCAGCAGTTCAGCGACGTTGCCTGTTTCATTAGAGTGCGCGCGCGATCATTTGGGACTTTCTCCGGATATTTCTGGGTTTGTCCTCTCTTTGGGGTCGACGATTAACATGAATGGAACGGCTATAGGGCAAGCTGTCTTATCGATTTTCATTGCACAAGCCTATGGGATTGAAATCACCCCAATTAGTATTCTTATTTTGATTTTTACAACGCTCATTTCTGCCGTTGGGACAGCAGGAATACCTGGAAGCGGCCTGGTGATGCTCTCAATCGTCCTCAATGCCATGGGGCTTCCTTTAGAAGGGATAGGGATCGTTGCAGCAATCGACCGCTTTAGAGATATGTTCGGGACTGTAGTAAATATTCTTGGGGATGCAGTTGCAGCTGTCTATGTTGCCAAAAAGGAGGGGCAAATTGACGAAAAAAAATATCATACCGTTACCTGGATAAGTTGATCATGCCCAAATTTTTGATCGCAAATATCAGCAATTTTCGGGTACAATGGTCAACGTTACCGTTTTGGGGTCTATTAAAGTCCTATTTTGGAGCGGTTTTATACACTACCTTATTTGGAGAAAACTCATGAAACTTTTTGTTGGAAACTTACCGAAAGAATATACCGAGGACGACCTCTTGCAGCTCTTGACTGAATTTGGATCTCCTAAAAATCCCAAGATTATCAAAGATCGTGATACTGGGCAATCTAGAGGATTTGGCTTTGTTGAGCTAGAGTCCAAAGAAGAAGGAACAGCCGCTATTGAGAAGCTCAATGGAAAAGAAATTGGTGGCCGTGCCTTAACAGTTAGCGAAGCCCGCGAACAAAGTGGTGGCGGCGGCGGCGGTCGTGGCGGTCCACGTGGTGGCGGCGGACGCGGTGGCCCACCAAGACGCGGCGGTGGAGGATTTCGCCACTAGGCGTTATCCGCAAACTGGATAAATATTGTCATTTTGGTTACACTCGCGCAAACGAATAAACTCTATAAAAAATTTTCTGTTTTTTGAAAAGGGATGACAATGCGCGAACCGATCAAGAAGTCTGTTAAAGAAGCAATACAAGCTATTCAGACCTTAGCTTCTGAAGAAGGCCTGGAGTTTCTTGAAAAGCTTTCATGGATGATTATCGATACCTATCGGCAAGGTGGCAAGCTTCTTATTGCTGGCAATGGAGGAAGCTTGTGTGATGCCATGCACTTTGCCGAGGAAATGACCGGGTTTTTTAGGGCAAAAAGGCAAGCTTTGCCTGCCATTGCCCTTTCTGATCCTGGACATATGAGTTGTGTTGCCAACGACCTGTCCTTTGATGATGTCTTTGCTAGAGGAGTTCAAGCCCATGGAAAAAAGGGTGATCTCTTTATTGCTCTCACCACGAGTGGAAATTCTGAGAATCTTTTTCGAGCAGTAAAAGCAAGTCAAAAAAGGGGACTCAAAACGGTTGCATTTCTGGGGAAAACAGGGGGTAAGATGAAAGGCCTTTGTGACTTAGAATGGATCGTTTCTGGATTTAAATATTCCGACCGCATTCAAGAAGCACACATGGCTGCGATTCATATCATAATTGAAATGGTTGAAGCAGAACTTATGCAACATGCTGAAGAAATTGATCTCGAACCAGCTGGAGCCCATTAATTCTATGACGGTTCAACTCGAATCTTATATCACCGACCATATTGAAGGGCGGAGAAAGTCTTCCCTTGTGCGAGGTGTTTTGCATGGATTGAGTAAACTTTTCAAGTTTGGAGTGACCCTCCGAAACTTTGCCTTTGACTATCATCTGATTAAAGAGTCAAAAGTTGACATCCCAGTGATCAGTATTGGGAACATCATAGCCGGAGGAACAGGAAAAACCGCGCTCATTCAAAAGCTTGGAAAAGACCTTTCCCGAAATAAACGGGTATCTGTTTTGCTCCGTGGATATCGCTCTGAAATCGAAAAAGTCGGAGGAAGCCTCCATCTAATCGACCGGTCTCGTATCACTCCAAATGTATGTGGCGATGAGGCCTACTTGCTTTGGAAAACTCTCCCTGAACTCAAATTGTTTATAGGAAAAGATCGACGTCTCAATGCTCAAAGGGCGGCATACCATGAGGCGGAGCTAGTATTACTTGATGATGGGATGCAATACCGCCGTCTCCATCGTGATCTTGAAATTGTCATGCTCCATGCTGACGATCTCTATGGTAAAGGGTTTTATCTACCACGTGGCTATTTACGAGATTCACCCAAACGACTAAAAGAAGCCGACTTTGTCATCATCAATCATGTTAGAGATCAAGACCATTTTGAAGAGCTTAAGAAAGACGTTGAACAACAAACATCAGCATCCTTAATCGGAATGCAGATGGTTCCTGAAACTATTGAAGGGAAAAATAGAGAAATTTGGGACGAAGTGCAAGGTATGAGGGCTGCAGTTTTTTGCGGGCTTGGAAAACCGAAATCTTTCTTCAAAACCATTGAAAAGATGGGGATTGAAATTGCCGAAACACTCATTCTTCCCGATCATATTCCTCCTACGAGGCGCCAACTTATTGATCTTGCTATTTTGGCAGAAGAAAAGGGTTGTGAGATCCTCTTATGTTCAGAAAAAGATTGGGTGAAACTTCCCGAACCCCTGAAACTTTCTCTCCCGATTGCTTACGTGAAAGCGTCACTGCAAGTTGTAGCGCAACCTGAAAACTACGACGAGCTGCTTAAGAAAATTCTAACTCTAACCCAAGGAACATCCTCATGAAACCGTGGATTAAGATTCTTGTCGGTCTTGTGCTCGGGATCATTGCAGGGCTTGTTTTAGGACATCAAGTGGATTTCCTCGAGAGAATTGGAAAAGCCTTTATTGATCTTCTCAAGATGCTCGTTGGGCTGATTGTTTTTTCCTCGCTTGTAACAGGAATGTGTCACATCAGCGATCCTAAAAAATTGGGGCGCATTGGAACGCGCACTATTTTATTTTATGCAGGAACGACGATTCTTGCCATTGTATTTGGGCTTGCGATGGTCTTTCTGATGAAACCGGGGACGGGACTAAGCCTTCCTCTTCCTCCACAATCCGGGGGGGCCATGCAAGGCCTTGGGATCATGGATTTTTTATTTGCGATTGTTCCTTCGAACCCCTTTGCAGCATTTGCAGAAGGGAATGTTTTACAGATCATTGTCTTTGCGATCTTTTTTGCTTTTGCGATCACCCTTTCAGGAGAGAAAGGAAAAGTTGTTTTAAATTTTTTCGAGTCAGTCAGTGAAGTGATGTACTCGCTCACACACTTTATCATGAAACTTGCACCCTATGGAGTCTTTGCCCTCATTGCCACAGCAGTCGGATCTGTAGGAATTAAAGTGATTTTACCCCTCCTCAAGTTTTTGCTTTGTAACTATATCGCTTGCATCCTCCAGATTGTCCTTGTGTTTGCACTTTCCTTGAAGTATTTGGCAAAGCTGAAAGTGGGTCCATTTTTTAAAGGGATGAAAGATGCGATTGTCCTAGCCTTTACAACTAGTAGTAGCTCTGCAACCCTTCCAGTCTCTCTTGAGTGCGCCCGCTATCATCTTGGAATTTCTCCTGACATCTCAGGATTTGTCCTATCTCTTGGTTCAACGATCAACATGAATGGGGCAGCGATTGGGCAAGCCATATCAGCGATTTTTATTGCCCAAGCTTACGGAATTGCCATCACATGGGTGAAAGTTGCGATCCTCATTTTTGTCTCTCTCGTCTCAGCAATTGGAGCGGCAGGAATACCTGGAACAGGAATTGTGATGCTTTCTGTTGTGCTTAACGCAATGGGATTGCCTCTTGAAGGAATCGCCCTTGTTGCTGGCGTAGATCGTTTAAGAGAAATGGTTTCTTCAGTTGTCAATATCTTAGGAGATGCTGTTGCAGCTGTCTTTATTGCCAAACAAGAAAATCAAATTGATGAGAAACAGTACCATGCTGTGACGTGGTTGTAATAGGAAATAGGGTCAATGGAAGAAGAAGTTGAAGTTAAACTCCCAAAGCTTGGTGAAAGTATCGTCAGTGCAACTGTTGTCCAGTGGTTTAAAAAAGAAGGCGATATCGTCAAGCTCGATGAGCCTCTTCTCGAAGTTTCAACAGACAAAGTCAACAGTGAAATACCCTCGCCTGTTTCAGGCAGAATTAAAGCTATCCATGCAGCGCCTGATGAAGAACTCGATGTTGGCGCATTGATTGCGACAATTACGACCGCTGAAATCACATCTGCCGCACCTGAGCCACAAGAGCCCAAGAAAGCCGAAAAAACCGCTACGTGTTCATCCGGTTCTTCAATGAAGAGTTTTTTCACACCCGTTGTATTAAAAATTGCGCAGGAAAAAGGGGTCAATCTCGAGGAACTTGCCAACATCCCTGCGACAGGTGCTGGAGGCCGGCTCTCGAAAAGAGATCTAGAAAAATACCTAACGCAAAAAGGACAAAAGCCATCATCAACATTTGCCTCAACTGAGCAAATTGAGCGGATGAAGATGACCGGCATGCGCAAGATGATTGCTGAAAATATGGTCCGCTCCTTCTACGAAGCACCCCATGCGACGCTCGTGAATGAAGTCGATATCACGAAAGTTGTCAAATTCATTGCGCAAGAAAAAGAAAGCTTTCTCAAAAAGCATGGTTATAAACTTTCTATTACGAGCTTTATTGCTAAAGCCATTGCAAGCGCCGTGAAAGAGTTTCCTCTCATTAACTCTTCCCTTGATGGTGACACGATTGTTGTGAAACGTTTTGTCAATTTAGGGATTGCTGTGAGCGTCGAACAGGGGATTCTCGTTCCCGTGATCCAAAATTGCCAAGGACGAACGATTCCAGATATTGCAAAAGAAGTGGCAGCCCTTTCCGAAAAAGCCCGTTCAAATCGACTCGATCCAAACCAAGTGAAGGAAGGAACGATTACTATGACCAACTTTGGAATGTCTGGAACCCTTATCGGGGTGCCGATCATTCGTTATCCAGAAGTTGCCATTGTTGGAGTCGGAGCGATTCAAAAGAAAGTCGTTGCTCTTGATGACGATACTATGGCAATCCGTTCGATGTTGCATCTCTCGCTTACATTTGATCACCGAGTGATTGATGGAATGTATGGCTGCGGCTTTTTAGCAGCAGTGAAACAGCATCTAGAGCAAGATATCAGCATTTAATCAAACAAGCAAAATTCTGCATAAAAATAATATTTGCAGTGTCGCGTTCCTCTTGATATAGTGTTTTCCCTTTTCGAGTAATACTCTTAAGGAGCGAGGGAAAGTTTATGGCAATAAGAGTTTCAAATGAGTTTTCCACACGTTTGCAAAAAGTGGAGATTGGTCAAGACGCACCTATTGTTAACTGGGAGAAGAGCCGTATCGTAACGCCTGGGGATGTCTTAGGGTATCAGACTGATATGGGATTGAAGCTAGTGACAGAAAATCCTATTCAGATATTTCGACAAGGCCCCGAATCTCAAGGCCTTTTCTTTGAAGGTAAGAGAGTGGTTGCAGGAACAGTAACTGAACAGATTCAGACTCCAACGAAACGTTCGCATGAGAAAAAATCAACTCATATTCAATATGATAAAACTCGTGTGAAACAGAAAGGAGCCGATTTTGAAGTTGATTCTGAAAACTATCGGGAGCACGTTAATTATGATGGGGGGCATATCATTGATCATAAATTTAGTGCTGAAAATTCTCATACATTTGAGGCAAACTACTTTCCACAACATTTCTATTACAACCAAACCTTAAAAGAGTTTTTGGTCAAGGCAAGTCGCTGTGATGCTTTTGTGGAAATTCCCTTATATACCTTAAATCCTCCAAAAATAGGGGTGTTGGGACAAAAAGGAAAGTATCATCCCATTCCAGCTGCAATCATTTTTATTCAGATCAAGAATAAGAAAATTAGGAATATCTATTGTTTTCCTAATAATAACATAGACTATAAGAAGCTTAGTAAGCGGATTCAGAAAAGCAAAAGTGAGACGCTAAGTTCTTACTTCCGATTGGATCCAGCCCTACATCAACTCTTCTTTCCAGCGATAATCGAAGCTACAGCAGAGAAGAAACAAATCTCAAGAGAAGGGAAGTTTCGAGCCTTGATAGATGACGTTACCTTAGGAATGTCTCTCACGGAATGTGCAGATGACATTAATCTGATTACCCGACTCTGTTCTGATGTTCTCCATGGAGAGAAAGTTGATCCAAAGCTTTGCTTGACAACTCCCCACTTTGATCAAATTAAAAAAGAGCCGCTCTGCCTTCCTTTTAATCTCTTGGGAGAATATCTAGTGAGATATTCCCTGAGAAATGCACTAAAATCAGAAGTGATTTCAATCAACTCCCGTTTAATTATCGCAAATGTAATCATCGATTTTATTGAGAACCATCACCAAGTTTCAGATGATGCATTAGATTTTATAGAAACGTTGTCACCAGAGTTTCATAGAACATTAAAAGATCTGACTGCAATTGCTCAGCATATGAATGAAGAAGAGCTCCTTTTCTTTATCAATACGGTCCTGCGTCTTTCAAGTCCGTTTTGTCATGACTTTATGATGGAAGGAAGAGACGATCTTTTTGATGCTTGCAACTTAGATGGATTCTTGCGTCAAACAGGAAACTTATTGAAGCTTTATCTCAAGCGTTTTTCCATTGCCGATCTCGATAAGGAAAAGGGACATCTTATGATTGATATTTTAGGAAGCGCTCAATCTTCGCTTGAGTACTTAATAGAGACAGGATACCCGGAAGAATGCTTTGAAGATTTACTTCCCATCTTATCAGAAGCTGCTAAAGGAGCGCTTGAGTTATTGGAAAGAGAATCTAAAGGTGGATTTAGAGCAGAATTTCAAACAGGTCCCAATAATGTGCAGATGGTTAGAACTTCCACAGGCTATTTAGAAGCAAAGCTTTCATGTCTTGTTTTAGACGAAGAGAGCTCTTCTTCTGAGTAGAAAGTTATTTCTTCTAAGTTCATTAGCCACTTCGATTCATGCGGTATCGATCTTTCATTCAGTTTCATTTGGAGGCTTAATCCAATAGCTGGTTCCAAGCACAACTAAAAGTAGAACTGATAAGAGCCCATGCAAAAGTATAGGAAGTGATTCCGTCTCGCTGAATAGAACGGACCAGACACTGAATGGCGATCATCATATGGCCAGAAGGAAAAGATTCGAAATTATTCCCATTGGGGCGAGGTTTATTTGTGAGTTTTTTAGAGCCATCGTTCCCCGATTTTGTAATAAGATTAAGCTGCAAATGATGAGAGCTTTTTTCGCAGTTTCGATATAATTTTTTTGCGTAAACTTGGAAGGACATCCATAATCCCAATCGATGCGGGGAGTAAATACTGCAAAATGTCACTTGATTTTCAAAAAAAGATATTAAGCGCATTACGAAATTATCTATGTCAAAGAAAGCTTGTTTATTAAGCAATTGAGATCAAGATGGTTTCGTTGTTTGAGGATCACTATTTCTGTTACGGAATGATTAAAACAACTCCTGCCACACAAGTGGAGGGATGAGTGTTATGGCGAAGATATTGGTGACGTAAGTTTACCCTTTGGGAGAGGAGTAACCAGGCTCTCCATTGAACTCATAAAGGTGTTCTGTCTTTATGATGTCCCATCGTCCTTTGATGAGGCTTTTCAAGAGGTCGAGAAGATCTTCTTGAGTGCATAGCCCCTCGTGCATGAAACGGACACGCCATTGGTCAATGCAAAAAGTTTCAGGCATTCCTCCTGGGTAGACGCGGGCTCCTCGATTACTAATCATTTCGAGTTTGAATTCGCCATACGATTCACTGGTCATATTTTTTTCAAACTCTTCCAGCGTCAAATTCGAATAAATGTAAACATCTATGCCGACTAACTTCCGCTTGACTTTGATGGGGGTGCGTTTAAACACAGGTTCTTTTTCAATTTTGGATTCACCGTATGAGACCGCTTTGAGCTCTGATGGTTTTTGACCTAGGTTGCCTGCTACAGCGTCGGCAAATTCTTTTGTTCCTACTTTTTGTTTGCTCACACCCTCTTTGAAAATATCGTAGGTGTGGACTCCATCTTCAATAGTTTTCAACCAAGCATTATGAATAGCTTCGGCTTCGTGCTTGAGCCCAACATGAAGAAGAAGTAAAACAGAAGCAAGCATGAGCGCAGAAGGATTTGCTACATTTTGTCCGGCACGTCTTGGAGCAGAGCCGTGGATTGCTTCAAACATTGCTCCATGGTCTCCAATATTTGCCGAACCAACGAGACCCACTGATCCTGCAATTTGAGCCCCTACATCGGATAGTATGTCTCCGTAAAGGTTAGGCATCACAACCACATCAAAGAGCTCGGGGGTATCAGCAAGCTTTGCAGCACCAATATCGACAATCCAGTGATCGCTCTCAATATTCGGATACTCTTTTGCGACTCGGTTAAAAACTGCATGGAAAAGACCATCGGTAAGCTTCATGATATTATCTTTCACGAAGCAGGTTACTTTCTTCCTGTTGTTCCGTTTGGCATATTCGAAGGCATAACGGATGATTTTTTCAGACCCCGGTTCAGAAATCAGTTTGATCGATTCACAAACTTCAGGGGATTGGCGGTACTCGATCCCTGAATAGAGGTCTTCTTCATTCTCACGAACGATCACCACATCCATTTCGGGATGTTTTGTCGCCACAAAAGGGTGATAAGAGACGCAAGGGCGCACATTGGCATAGAGCCCAAGAGTTGTTCGAATCGTCACGTTTAAGCTTTTGAAGCCACCTCCTTGAGGAGTTGTGATCGGAGCTTTGAGAAAGGCTTTTGTTTGGCGGATCGTTTCCCATGTCGAATCTTCAATCCCTGTGGGGTGTCCCGCGAGATAAACCTTTTCACCGATTTCGACTTCGCGGTAGTCAAGAGCTGCACTAGAAGCACGCAGAACTTTCAAAGTTGCCTCCATGATTTCTGGGCCGATTCCATCGCCGTGAGCGATTGTAATAGGAACTTTTTGATTCACGATTCGTCTCCTTGCTATATTAATCTCATAATTATACCATTCAAGTCTTGAGATCAAGAGGAATGCGATGTTAAAGGAACTCTTCGAAGAGTACCAGCTCAATTTGAACCATTTTTTTGACCGGATCAATACCGCAAAAGCAGAAGAAATCTTTCAGGAGTTTAAGGGCTGCAAGGGAAAGTTAATCTTTACCGGAGTGGGTAAAAGTGGAATCATTGCCGAAAAACTCTCAACGACGATGATTTCAACAGGGACGACTTCGCTCTATCTTCCTCCCACAAATGCCTTACATGGAGATATCGGAATTGTCGCCAGAGGCGATCTACTCATTTGCATAAGTAAAAGTGGGGAAAGTGAAGAACTTCTCAATTTGATCCCTTTTGTTAAAGAAAGGGGAGCAAAGGCGATTGCCTGGGTGTCTAACCCACAAAGCCGTTTGCTTGAAGTATGCGATTTAGGCATCCACCTTCCGTTTATCAGAGAACTTTGCCCATTTGACCTAGCCCCCACAACATCCACTGCTGTTCAGTTGATTTTTGGAGATGTTTTGACAATGGCCCTCATGAAGGCTAAACGATTTAGTTTGGATGAATATGCTCTGAACCACCCCGCTGGAAATATCGGAAAAAAAATCACCATTCGCGTCCATGACCTTATGCTTAAAGAGCACCGTTTGCCCATTAGTCATCCCAACCAACCTTTACGGGAGGGAATCATTGAGCTTACTAATAAAAGGTGTGGATGTCTCCTGATTACTGATGAAGAGGGAAATCTTAAGGGGATTTTTACTGATGGGGATTTGCGTCGCTGCATTCAAAAAGACCCAACAGGTGTTTTAGAAAAGCCGATGCAAGAGCTCATGACACCGAATTTTTTCTCTATCAATGAAAACTTGCTTGCTTGGGAAGCCTTAACACTCATGCAACAAAATCCAGAAAGACGGGTGATGATGCTTCCTGTCTTAGAAGGTCGCAAACTTGTGGGGCTGCTTCATATGCATGACATCATTCAAGCGGGAATTAGTTAAGCCTTTTGTTTTAAAGTGTTTGTCGATCCTTGACAAAATGATTTTTTGTGTAAAATTGGAATCAGATTCCATTTTTACACATTTTTAGCATGAAATACCGTCGCAGAACTCTTGAAAAAAAGCTCAGAGAATACATTAGTTTCTTCTCAGTCGTGGCAATCACTGGGCCTCGACAGTCAGGTAAGTCCACTAAGCCATGGAGTTGAAATTGATCTTATTATTGACCATAGAAAATCTAAAGAGCTCATCGAAATCAAAGCATCCGAAACGTTTCACCCAAAAATGGTTAAATCCATAGAGGGTCTTATGGAATCAGGAGATAAAGGGTATCTTTTATATCGAGGTGAAGAAGTTCCTTATCTTGAGGATATAAAAGTTCTGAGCTATGAAGCGTATCTAAAGTAGCGTTTTGCATGTCTCAAACGTCTTTTTTGAAAAGTAGGGAAGCAAGAAGTGCTTGCCGTCTTTGAATTGCAAACGAATACCGTAAAATCCCTTCCGCTCCACAAATTGAAATGCTTGGATTTGATCGATTGGGAAAACAATCTCCCCCTTTTTTGCATGGGTAAAGCAAAGTCCTTCCTCATCAAGGGACAAAGAGTGGGGAGTGGTTTCTAGGCGAATGATGCGGCGGTACGGAATCATTCCCACTGAAATAAGGATAAAACTCAAAGCAAAGCCCCAGATCCCCCAGCTTTCAAGAGCTGAAGTCTTAAGAAAAACTCCCATATAAAATAGAAGAAAAAAACCAGGTAAGACGAAAAGTAAACTGCGTCGGATTAGATATCTTTTTAAATTTGGTTTAATCGATGAGTAGAACGTTTCCATACAATAACATTACAAAATTAGTTGTCATATATTAGAAGAAGACGATACCCTAAGCTATATGGTGTGGTCGAGTCCATGTCGTCTTGTCTATGAGGTGGTAAATTTGGAAATCTTTACTTTTTCGCACAATTTCCTAATCACTATTTTTTGTATTGGTTATCTTGCCATCATTCTTGAATTCATCATTCGAGTCAACAAAACAGCTGTCGCACTTCTTCTTGCAGTCTTGTGTTGGCTCATTTATTTTGTTGGAGATCCGCAACCTTTAGAGACAAGTTTAGCTTATTTAGGGACCCATTTAAGTGATGTTTCCCAAATCCTTTTCTTTCTTTTAGGCGCCATGACGCTGGTCGAACTCATCGATTCACACAAGGGGTTTAATACCTTTATTCACTATCTCCACACTCGATCTAAAAGAAAGATGTTGTGGGTGATTTGTTTTATTGCCTTTTTTCTTTCGGCAGTGCTTGATAACTTGACGACGACAATCCTAATGATTTCTATTTTACGTAAGCTCATCCCTCACCGAAGCGAACGTTTTCTCTATTCTTGTATGGTTATTGTTGCAGCAAATGCTGGTGGTGCCTGGACTCCAATCGGAGATGTGACTACCACGATGCTTTGGATTGGCGGGCAGATCACAACGACTAAAGTCATCGGGGAGATTTTCTTTCCCAGCTTTGTTTCATTGCTCTTTCCTTTGCTTGTTTATACTTTTTGTGTGAAAGGAAAATTTCCCAAGTCTGAAATCGATTTTCGGGATGAACCGCTCGAACCAGGTGCTCACCTTGTTTTTTATTGTGGGATTATCCTCTTCCTGTTTGTTCCTTTTTTCAAGTGGCTCACAGGCATGCCACCCTTTATGGGCATGCTCATCTCTCTTTCAATTATGTGGTTGATTACAGATATCATGCACCATAAACATGAGCAGCGGAAGCATCTTCGCGTACCCTTTATTTTAACGAAGATCGATGTCTCAAGTATCCTCTTCTTTTTGGGAATCCTACTTAGTGTCAATGCTCTCGAATCAACGGGACTACTTGAGTCTGCAGCCATGGCGATGGATAAATATTTCAAAAATGAAGCAATCATTGCCACAATCATTGGAATTGTCTCAGCTGTCATCGATAACGTACCCCTTGTTGCTGCAACAATGGGAATGTATGATTTGAAGACGGTTCCGGTCGATTCTCCTTTATGGCTCATGATTGCCTATGCTGCAGGAACAGGTGGAAGTATTCTCGTTATGGGATCCTCAGCTGGTGTTGCCCTCATGGGGCTTGAAAAAGTCGACTTTTTCTCCTATCTCAAGAAAATTAGCTTTCCCGTCTTTATCGGATACATTCTCGGGATGCTTTTCTATGTCTATGTTTTTTAGACCGGGATGTTGTCGATTATACTCAAAACAATTTCAAAAAATGGTTTTAACAATTTTTTGTGTTGATCTCCTTCGATACTCCTAGGGGTTATCTGAATCGATCAACTTGGATCGCTCATTTCTTCTATTTTCTTCATACAAAACACATCAAGTTTTACGATTGCAGGGAGAATCTGAAAACTAAAATTCAAAACCCCTTCACCCTTAATTAAGACATATTCAGAGTGATCTTTAGAAAGTCACTAATTTGTGAAGTAAAGGATCTATTCGTCTAGCAAAAAATAGCTCCATTGTAGCGCAATTTCTAATCTGAAATAAGTTTTAATTATAAAGTAGGAAAAAATATGTCAGTAGATTTAAAAACAGCGATTGAGTCAGCAGAAACATTTATGCAAATCGACGTGCTTTTGCGGGGAGCGGAGGTGAACTTTGTTGTGATCGACGGAGTTTGGAATGGTAGACAAGTGATATCAGTCAATCATCCAGGAAATATTGAACTCCTCGTTCTTTCAAAGAAAGTGGCTTAACAGTTTCAACAAAAAGGGTGTTCTTTTGAAGAGAGTTAAGTTCTAAAAAACCTGTGTGAGAGAATCACGCATTGGTATGATGAAACCGATCCAAAAGCTGTGAATTATATGATGGGGCTTTCTGATATAACTGAGATTTCTGACCTGAAAGCGTTGACTATAATGCTCAAAAAAATGGAATCAGAATGCGAAGGCCTATCTGAAGAAGAGGAGGTAAAACTTCTTATAGAGAGAGAAATCTTTAATGAGAAAAAATTGCCAGTGTATTTCCAGGATCTAGCAGCATATAAGAATTCGCCGATTTATAGGTGTGACTACTTTGAAGGGTGGGGCTTCTTGGTAAAAGATGTCGATCCCTCCCTTTGGTATACCGAAGCAGCATGGAAATACCAGTTTCCAGGAGTTGAAATGCCTTTAAGTTCAACAACTATTAGCTTGATTTTCAATGATGAAGAGTATGCATTTTTCAATATTTTTGAACGCTTGCAAATTGAGGCTGCTAAGGCTCAGATGATGGCATTAAATCACCTCAATACTTAAGAAAAAATAAAGATTTGTTGCTTAAAAAAGAGGCATTTTGCCTCTTTTTTTTTGCTTATACGAAATTGCAAAACAGTGCTGAAAAGGTGTTCTGGAGGCAATTTTCTCTAGAGAGAATTGTAAAAAGTTTATTTTATTTTAAATTTCGTTGCGCGAAAATTAACGGTGTTGTATCTTGTTAGATTCTTTCTTGAAATACCTTCGAGAAAGAGAGAGTGGCACCCTGAGTGCCGCAGCGCTATTTTGACAGTAAAAGTGAAGTGACAAGCATAAGGTTTGTCGCGTATATATTTGAACACTTGTTTTATATACGCTCTTATCAATTCATCCGAGGCAATGACCTCGGAAATTCAAAGATTAGATTCTATTTATTGAGAATTTGATCCTGGTTCAGATTGAATGCTGACGGCGTGGATGAGGCATGCAAGTCGAACGAAGTAGTAACTTGTTACTACTTAGTGGCGAAAGGGTTAGTAATACATGAGTAACTTACCTCTTACCTGGGGATAACGGTTGGAAACGACCGCTAATACCGAATGAGGAGAGCTGGGGTAGCCTGGTTTCTTCAAAGTTGGGGATTCTGCAAAGAACCTTGCGGTAGGAGAGAGGCTCATGGGATATCAGCTTGTTGGTGTGGTAAAGGCGCACCAAGGCTAAGACGTCTAGGCGGGCTGAGAGGTTGACCGCCAACACTGGGACTGAGACACTGCCCAGACTCCTACGGGAGGCTGCAGTCGAGAATCATTCGCAATGGGCGAAAGCCTGACGATGCGACGCCGTGTGAACGATGAAGGCCTTCGGGTTGTAAAGTTCTTTCGCTAAGGAACAAGAAAAGGTAACGAATAATTGCCTAATTTGAGGGTACTTGGTAAAGAAGCACCGGCTAACTCCGTGCCAGCAGCTGCGGTAATACGGAGGGTGCAAGCATTAATCGGATTTACTGGGTGTAAAGGGCGCGTAGGCGGGTAAGCAAGTCAGATGTGAAATTCCGGAGCTCAACTCCGGAGCTGCATTTGAAACTACTTATCTTGAGGGTGGACGGAGAAAACGGAATTCCACGTGTAGCGGTGAAATGCGTAGATATGTGGAAGAACACCGGTGGCGAAGGCGGTTTTCTAGTTCATTCCTGACGCTGAGGCGCGAGAGCAAGGGGAGCAAACAGGATTAGATACCCTGGTAGTCCTTGCTGTAAACACTGCATACTTGGTGTAGTCGGTCTCAACCCCGACTGTGCCGTAGCTAACGCGTTAAGTATGCCACCTGGGGAGTACGCTCGCAAGGGTGAAACTCAAAAGAATTGACGGGGGCCCGCACAAGCAGTGGAGCATGTGGTTTAATTCGATGCAACGCGAAGAACCTTACCCAGGCTTGACATTTAGAGGACCGCATCAGAGATGATGTTTCCCGCAAGGGCCTCTTGACAGGTGCTGCATGGCTGTCGTCAGCTCGTGCCGTGAGGTGTTGGGTTAAGTCCCGCAACGAGCGCAACCCTTGTCGCTAGTTACCAGCACGTAATGGTGGGGACTCTAGCGAGACTGCCTAGGTTAACTAGGAGGAAGGTGAGGATGACGTCAAGTCCGCATGGCCTTTATGTCTGGGGCTACACACGTGCTACAATGGTCGGTACAGAAGGCAGCGAAGCCGAAAGGTGAAGCAAATCCCAAAAGCCGATCCCAGTTCGGATTGAAGTCTGCAACTCGACTTCATGAAGTTGGAATTGCTAGTAATGACGTGTCAGCAATAACGTCGTGAATACGTTCCCGGGCCTTGTACACACCGCCCGTCACATCATGGAAGTTGGTTTTACCCGAAGTCGTCGACTCAACCGCAAGGAGAGAGACGCCGAAGGTAGGGCTGATGACTGGGATGAAGTCGTAACAAGGTAGCCGTACCGGAAGGTGCGGCTGGATCACCTCCTTTAAGGACAAAGATAGCAAAGAGCTTTTAGCTTTTTGCCAATCTAGGTTGAGCAAACCTTATGTTTCCTTGTCACTTCGCTTTTGCTGTCGAGATGGCGCAAATGTGTTTTCTTGACAGAAATTGAAAAGTTATCAAGTTATCATAGATAGTAAATAAATCTAGCAAAGCTGATTTGAATCAGCGCTTGAGAAACAAGTACTCATTATCAAATCAATGGTGAATGGTATTCAATCGCATTTTTCCTGTGAGCTTTGCTCACGGGAGGAAAGTCGGTTGAATATCGATCACAAATTATTGATTAAGCTATTAAGAGCTATTGGTGGATGCCTTGGCATCGACAGGCGATGAAGGACGCGCGTACCTGCGATAAGCTTCGGGGAGCTGGATAGAAGCATTGAACCGAAGATTTCCGAATGGGGGAACCCAGTGGAGTTAGTCCTCCACTATTCCTACCTGAATACATAGGGTTGGAAAGCAATACCTGCTGAATTGAGACATCTAAGTAGGCAGAGGAAAAGAAATCAATTGAGATTCCCGTAGTAGCGGCGAGCGAAGTGGGAAGAGCCCAAACCGAAAATTTATTTTCGGGGTTGTAGGACTAGTCATAAAGCTTAAGTGGACTTAGCATAATCATCTGGGAAGGTGAGCGATACAGGGTGAAAGCCCCGTGTGCAAAGAGAAAGCTTAAGTGAGATTAGCACCTGAGTAGGGCCGGACACGTGAAACCCGGTCTGAATCTGGGGAGACCACTCTCCAAGGCTAAATACTCGTCGATGACCGATAGTGCACAAGTACAGTGATGGAAAGGTGAAAAGAACCCCTGTTAGGGGAGTGAAATAGAATCTGAAACCAGTAGCTTACAAGCGGTCAGAGGCCTATATCCCTTTTAGGGAAATGGCTGATGGCGTGCCTTTTGCATGATGAGCCAGCGAGTTAAGTTATACGGCTAGGTTAAGGAATATACGTTCCGGAGCCGGAGTGAAAGCGAGCGTTAATAGCGCTTACAGTCGTATGATTTAGACACGAAACCAAGTGATCTATCCATGACCAGGATGAAGCACGAGTAACATCGTGTGAAGGTCCGAACTAGTGTATGTTGAAAAATACTTGGATGAGTTGTGGATAGGGGTGAAAGGCCAATCAAACTTGGAGATATCTTGTTCTCTCCGAAATAACTTTAGGGTTAGCCTTGACTTTCAGACTTTTGGGGGTAGAGCACTGGATTCCCAAGGGGGCCTACCGGCCTACCAAAGGAAACCAAACTCCGAATACTAAAAGTTAAGTCAGGAGATAGACAGTGGGGGATAAGCTTCATTGTCAAAAGGGGAACAGCCCAGATCGCCGATTAAGGCCCCTAATTCTATGCTAAGTGAGTAAGGATGTGAAGTTTCACAGACAGTTGGAATGTTGGCTTAGAGGCAGCCACCATTTAAAGAGTGCGTAACAGCTCACCAACCGAGAAATTTTGCGCCGATAATAAACGGGACTAAGCATAGAGCCGAAATCGCGGGTGCCATACATTTGTATGGCGCGGTAGGAGAGCGTAGTATGTGCGGTGAAGATATACCGAAAGGAGTGTTGGAGCGCATACTAGTGAGGATGCATGGCATGAGTACACGATAAAGGAAGTGAGAATCTTCCTCGCCGAAAGCCTAAGGTTTCCAGGGTAAAGCTCGTCTTCCCTGGGTTAGCCGGCCCCTAAGCCGAGGCAGAAATGCGTAGGCGATGGAAAGCAGGTTAAATATTCCTGCGCCACCTAAAACTATGGTGATGGGACGACGAAGTATGTTAAGCACGCGAACTATTGGATGTTCGTTTCTCTATGAGGCCGCTCAGCAGGTAAATCCGCTGAGAGAAAGCCAGGTAGGGGACAAGGGGAACCTTCGGGGGAACCGATGGTGTAGCGCTAGGCTTCCAAGAAATAGTCTCTAACCGTTGATGGTGACCGTACCAAAACCGACACAGGTAGGCATGATGAATATTCTCAGGCGCGCGAGACAACTC
The DNA here is from genome assembly GCF_000237205.1 of Simkania negevensis Z. Lineage (GTDB taxonomy): Bacteria > Chlamydiota > Chlamydiia > Chlamydiales > Simkaniaceae > Simkania > Simkania negevensis. The sequence goes on from NC_015713.1 coordinate 373,562, forward strand.
TCGTTAAGGAACTCGGCAAATTATCCTCGTAACTTCGGAAGAAGAGGAGCCCCTTGGTGTGATTCCCTTGCGGATAAGCATCGGGGGGCCGCAGAGAAATGGCCCAGGCGACTGTTTAACAAAAACACAGCACTATGCAAACTCGTCTAAGAGGAAGTATATGGTGTGATGCCTGCCCAATGCCAAAAGGTCAACAGGAGGCGTCAGCCCTTCGGGGCGAAGCGCTGAATATAAGCCCTGGTGAATGGCGGCCGTAACTATAACGGTCCTAAGGTTAATAGCTAGCCTTAGTAAAACCAAACTATATGCGGGAAAACCCTCAAAAGCTTTAAGGTACTCGTTTAGATAAGTCTAAGCAGTAAAAATCCTTAAAGATATGTGGGCGATCCGCAGGAAAGACTAATTGCTTGAAACTCTTAGGTAAAACTTGTCCCTGGTGAGACAAGTTAACTAAGAGCTAAATTGGAATCCTCAGAGACCAAACGTTTGGAGTTTGAAATGCATTTAGATGCACAATGGATAGTTGGATTTGTCGATGGAGAAGGATGTTTTAAAGTTTCTCTCAATAAAATGAAGGAAATTGAAACTGAATTCACCGTTGTTCAAAACGAGCAAGATGTACAAGTACTTTTCGCGTTAAAAAAGCATTTTGGATGTGGAGTGGTTCGAAAGATCCCTTCAAACAGGATGTGTTATCGCGTAAAAGAAACTAAACATCTCTTAACAAAGATCATTCCTTTTTTTGAAAAACACTCTCTTAAAACTTTTAAGCGAGTGGAGTTTCAAAAGTTTAGGAAAATACTCTTGAAAATCCAAAGAAATGAGCACATGAGCGCTGATGGAATTGACGAAATTCAAAACATCATCAGACAAGTGGCTTCAATTCAAACTAAGATAGAGTCCGACTCTTTTGGAAACAAAAGGGACTAATCGAGCGAAATTCCTTGTCGGGTAAGTTCCGACCTGCACGAATGGCGTAACGATCTGGGCGCTGTCTCAACGAGAGACTCGGTGAAATTGTAGTAGCGGTGAAGATGCCGTTTACCCGCAGCTAGACGGAAAGACCCCGTGAACCTTTACTGTACTCTGATATTGGCTTTTGACTTGTCATGTGTAGGATAGCCGGGAGGCTGTGAAAGAGATTCGTCAGGATTTCTGGAGCCATCCTTGAAATACCGGCCTTGACATGTTGAAAATCTAACGAAGCCCCGTGAATCCGGGGTTCGGACATTGTCAGACGGGCAGTTTGACTGGGGCGGTATCCTCCTAAAATGTAACGGAGGAGTTCAAAGCTTGCCTCATCGTGGTTGGCAATCACGATTAGAGCGTAAAGGTATAAGGCAAGTTGACTGCGAGACCAACGAGTCGAGCAGGTACGAAAGTAGGACTTAGTGATCCGGCGGTGGAAAGTGGAATCGCCGTCGCTTAACGGATAAAAGGTACTCCGGGGATAACAGGCTTATCGCCACCAAGAGTTCATATCGACGTGGCGGTTTGGCACCTCGATGTCGACTCATCGCATCCTGGGGCTGTAGAAGGTCCCAAGGGTTTGGCTGTTCGCCAATTAAAGCGGTACGCGAGTTGGGTTCAGAACGTCGTGAGACAGTTTGGTCCCTATCTGCTGTGGGCGTAGGATACTTGAGAAGAGCTGCTTCTAGTACGAGAGGACCGAAGTGGACGAACCAATGGTGTTCCGGTTGTTCTGCCAAGAGCATTGCCGGGTAGCTATGTTCGGAAAGGATAAGCGTTGAAAGCATCTAAACGCCAAGCCTCCTTCAAGATAAAGTATCCCTATGAGACAACCTGAAGACGACAGGGTTGATAGGCTGGGTGTGTAAGTACAGCAATGTATTGAGCTAACCAGTACTAATCTGTCCATTGGCTTAATCTTTTTTTTTCATCATTGAAAAATGATTGAGTGCTTTCTCAAGCGTTGTTTCAAGTCAGTTTATGAAACAGATGACTTTTCAATTTTCTTGGTGGCTGTAGAGAAGAGGAAACACCTGATCCCATCCCGAACTCAGAAGTTAAGCTCTTCATCGCCGATGGTACTGTGCACTAGAGTACGGGAGAGTAGGTCGCCGCCAAGTTTTCATTTCGCCATCCTGAGGGGAACCTTAGGATGGCTTTTTTTTTGTAAGGGAGGTAGAGAAAAATGTCAGTTTATGAAACCCCAAGACCAAGTAGAAATTTCTCTCCAGAAATTCCAGAACGAGTTTTGGGTGAGATACAAACAGACTTGACAAGGCTTAAGGACACTTCTTTTAGTGATCTTGATGAGTATCAGAAGCAGCAGGTGATCTTGAGCTTGTATCATAACATAAAGGCAAATCAAGGATTTTTTACTGACTTAGATCCTGATGATCAGTATGATATTTTGATTTACCTCTTCACATATGAATTAGAATTTATCTCGATAAGACTTGAAACTTCTACAGCTCAAGATTTTTTTAAATCACTTATTCAATTCTCAAACCTTTCAAGTCAGCAGAAAATTGAGATTGCTTTACAGATCATGATTTCTCATGGAAAAGAGAGTATAAGAAAATGTGATTTTTTAACTCATACAGAGCAAGTGCAAGCATCGACTCAATTCCATGAAAACGCTAGTAAAGTATTCCCAAATGATATGGTTCCTGACGAGATTGAAGAGATTAGGCAATTTGCGTTTGAGCACTTTTCAGGTCCGAGAAAAGTTCCAACGAGTCAACACCATTATGTTCTCATAGGACTGCTTTACGCAAATGAGCCAGATATTGAAGCAATTAAGTATGTCGCAAATAAATATTTCCAAGAGCAGTACCAACATTTTACTAACTTTGGATTTTCTCGCGTTGTCCGTGAAGTAGAAATCCCTAGTATTCGATGGGATTACTCTCATTATCGCCCAGGTAGGCGTACGATTTCAGCTCTCCATCCTGGCGGTTTTTACTCTAGCCAATACTTTTTAAAAGACGTGATATCCGGAATTGATATTGACGATGAAGAAGTAGGAATACAAGTTTTTCCCCTTGCTTCTGTGGGTGACGAAAATCTTGTCCGCAGAGCCCAGCAAATTGCTGCTCAAAATATGGATTTTCCAGCATTTTTAAAGATTTCTCACATCCAGACAAAAGAAATTAGTTACGATCAACATTCTAGAGAGTGCCGCATATATTCTACTGTCGATCTAGATGAACACGATTATGAAATTATTCCTCTTCAGCCTCGCGTGAATTCATTTGCAAGAGAAAGACTTGAAAGACTTTACTCTTCAGAATACGCAGACCGCATCTACCATTCACTCAAAAACCCTATTCAGATCGAAAACCCAAAAGATCCTGTGCGACGCGTCCTTTTTCCTTCTAGCGAAGAAGAAAAGAAGCCTGTCTCTGATAAGAGCCCAACTATTGAAAATGACAAACATTTTATGTATTTCATTTTCAAATGTCTATTATGTCTGCTTATTTTCAAAATAGGCTTTCAAATATTTGCCTATTTCCGCTCAAAGTTTAGTCATGAGTAGATTTCTTCTTAAGGCTATGATACAATACATTTCAAAATTTAGTCTAAGTTGAACCATGTCAGTTGTTTCTCCTCAGTTATTCCCTGTGAGCTTTAGTCATGACATGACACCGACAGACATCTATACCTACGACAAAGCAGAGCCTTTATTTTATATTCCTGACTGCCAACGAGCGAGTTTTGAAGAGTTTGTCAAAATTAATAAACTTGCCAGCCTTTTTTTTACTGACCATTTCGCACATTGTTTAAAGCCTGATGGAAGGATTAATTTTGAACAAGTGAGAGAATGGTATGATATAGAGGACCTCCCATCTATTACTGAGGGGAGGATTCCATCAGCACTCTTTAAATCTATCCATGTTATTTCCTTTTCCCAGCTTGAAAAATTTAAAAAGGAAGGCGCAAGGTGTCCATGGTGTAGCAAGTCAGTGAGAGAGCTCACAACATGCCCCTTATGGGAAATTAAACTACGTTATCCCGATAGAGATATAGATTGGACTCGAGAGCAGTTAAGTCCTTCGACTGAGGTCACGATTATGCGTCGACGCTCGAATAGTGATAGTCGAGATTTTTCCTTAATCCACCTTATTTTTTTAATCGATTTTGCTGCTAATGATACTTCACCATGGGAACAGCCTCCTTCTGAGGGAATCATTGAAAGATTTATGAAATGTGACCCACAGTATGCACAAAATGTCCTTTCTACCATTCGACATGAGCTGAATGAGATAAAAACAGAAGCCTGGGTCCGCCACCTTCATTTAAGAAACGACCTAGACGTCTTAAAAAATCAATTAAATGAATATCTAAGAGAGTGTTCACCGTCTCATTATCAAGAACCGCGGGCATTCACAGAGGATGTTTTACAACGTTACCCTGACGTTGAAACATTAGAAGATGTAAAAGATAGTTGTGAGCTTCTCTCGACTCCAATAGACCCAATCCACCGCCCCGTTACTCCTAGACGACAATTATCCAACACATCTATCAAAGAAGAAAGCTGTATGCCCCTTCGGTATCTTTTGCTCGGTACCATTTTCATCTGCTCATTCCTCTACTTCTTTTCAACTCTCATGGTTGCCTTTTTTAAAGGCCGTTTTTTCTTTGGTGATGAACTCTAGACATTGATTTGAAACTTGAATAGGGTTTCTTTTTTTGCAAGTCATTCGACTTGTATCTGAGGTAAGTCGTCACTTGAGTTTGAAGAATAATTCTCCCTATTGTATCCTAAGCTCATGAAAGGTTTAGTCTACATTGATGGTCAGATCCTACCAGCTGAAGAAGCTAAAATATCAGTGCTTGATCTCAGTATCATGCGCGGGTATGGTGTGTTTGATTTTTTACGGACATATCAAAAACTTCCTTTCCGCCTTTGGGATCATCTTAAACGTTTTGAGGCTTCTGCAAAAGAAATTGAAATCCCTCTGCCTCTTTCTATGAATGAAGTTGTAGATGTGATCGAGCAACTGCTCGAAAAAGCTCCTTATCCCGAAGCAAACATTAAAATCTTCTTAACTGGAGGACAATCAACCGATCAGTACCTTCCAGAAGATCGCCCCACCTTTTTTGCATTGGTCTATCCTGTCCGAATTTTTCCTAAAGAGATGTATGAGAAAGGAGTGGGTCTTGTTACAGAAATTTATGAAAGGCCTTTTCCTGCATGCAAAAGCATTCACTATTTACCTGCCATTGTAGCAATTCGTTGCGCACAAAGAAAAGGAGCCCACGACGTTCTATTTCTTAGCCACAATAAGACTCTCTTGGAAACAGGAACTGCAAACTTTTTTGGGATTAAAGGGTCGACTGTTGTCACAACAGGAGAAGGAATTATCTTTGGAATCACCAGACAAGTTATCCTTGAACTTTTAGAAGAGCAGGGGATCTCTGTTGAAGTCCGCACGATTGGTTACGATGAACTCCAAACCTTTGATGGCGCGTTTATCACTTCGAGTAGTAAAGAAGTTGTCCCTGTTGTCCAAGTCGATGACATTTCATTTCCCCTTCATCCTCTGACTATCACTTTGATGAAATGCTTTTCAGCATACACAAAGTCAATTGAATCCCCATTCCAGAAAGTTCTTTAACATATTATTTTTCCATAGTATGAGAAGAGTTAGTCACCTGAGTTCTGGATTTATACTCAAATAACTGGAAAAGTTGGAATTTCGATAGCTTTCGCGTTGATCACAATCAACTTTTGAAGTTGTTTCAGTATAACACTTCGAGTTGATATGACTTCTCCTTTGATCATCACAGCCTTTGCTCTGATTCCCATGATTGTTGCATTAATTGGTGGAGGACTTGCCTCTGTCTATACTTTCTCCAAAAAAGTCATGAGTGGTTTGCAACACTTTGTGGCAGGGATTGTTGTCGGAGCTGTTGCAACAGAGCTTCTCCCGAAAATTTTAGGCCATGGTTCTCCTGTTTCGATCAGCGTGGGGTTTATTTTAGGAGCTGCTGTCATGCTCGGTGTGCATGAGCTTGCCCATTTCTTGGCTAAAAAAGGATCGACATCCAAACTTCCTACGGGACTCATCATTGGTTCTGCACTCGATCTTTTTCTCGATGGTCTTTTGATAGGAGTTTCTTTTCTTGCTGGGATGTCGGGAGGAGGTCTCATTGCTATTTCGTTGAGCTTTTGCGCTTTTTTTCTCGTGCTTGCCCTTTCTTCCCGTTTGACAAAATCGGAATTGCATAAAAAGCATCAATACGCCCTGATCATTCTCTCAACAATCCTTCTTCCCATCGGAGCACTTTTGGGGAGTACCATCATTTCTCACATGCCTGCGCAAGTGATGACAGAAACCCTTGCATTTGGCGTGGCAGCACTTCTCTTTTTAGGAATTGAAGAGCTGATTGCCGAAGCTCATAAAGTTCACGATAACTTTTGGATTTCAGGTAGTTTTTTCTTGGGATTTCTAGTCATTATTATATTTCAAAACTTTTCATAGAAATTTATTGCGTAAATAACGAAACGTTTTTTATTGAGAAAAAGAGAGACTTAATTTTCGGAGGATATAAGTCCGATGGCGCTGAAAGATACAGTGAAAAAAATGCACACCATGCTTGAAGAGATGGTAGGGGATCTTAAAAAAGCAGAGCGGGGAATCAAAGCTGCTTCACAACGGGTGCGTACAGGAACTATTAAATTTGCAAAGTTAGCCAAACTATATCGCAAGGAATCGATGATTGCAGAAAGAGGGGGTAAGAAAACGGTGAAAAAGAAAACCCCTCAGAAAAAAAACAAAACCGTTGCCAAAAAGGCCGCTCCTAAGAAGGCGAAAACCCCTCGTCGGAAAACCATGCATTAGATATCATGTACCTCCTGATCTTGGGAGGTACAATTCCATTTGAAAAAAACATTTGATCTTACCATTACAGACTATTCGAAGAAAGGGCACGGCCTCGCCCTACTTCAAAGACAAGAAGGTCAACCTCCTGTCAAAGTAGAAGTTGTTTCAGCGGCTATTGGGGATAAGCTAGAGGTTGCTCTTGGAAAACGGAAAAAAGGGGCCTATCAAGGAACACTTCTCAAACTTCTTCAACCCTCAAGCGATCGGACAGAGCCCCGATGCGTCCATGCCGGATCTTGTGGCGGTTGCAGCTGGCAAGGACTTAAATACACAGCCCAGCTTCAGCAAAAAGAAGATAAAGTGCGTAAACTCTTTGCTCCTTATGTCGCAAGTGCAATCTTTCACCCAATCGTTCCTTGCGAAGAACCCTGGCAATACCGCAATAAAATGGAATTCACGTTTTCTGAGAATAAAGACGGCGAAAAGTTTTTGGGGCTCATCATGACCCGCAGCCGTGGAAAAGTTTTGACAATGAAAGAATGCCACCTTACATCTCCCTGGTTTACAACAATACGGCATGAAACCATTAATTGGTGGGAATCGCGTAGCTTAAAAGCTTTTCATCCCCCTTCTGGAACTGGCTCTCTTCGCACCTTAACACTGCGAGAAGGCAAAAGGACAGGGGGAAAGATGATTTTTCTCACAGTATCAGGAGACCACGAGTACTTTGTGAAGCAGTCTGATTTAGACTCATTCAAACAAGCCATGCTTGAGGCTCTTCCTGGAGAAAATCCGAGCATTTATTTGCGTATTCACAAAGCTGAAAAAGGGCGCCCTACAGCTTTTTATGAAATGCATCTTCACGGTCCGGATGGATTGAAAGAAGAACTTCAAATCAAAGATCAAACCCTTAAGTTTCACATCAGCCCCGCTTCTTTTTTTCAACCTAACACCTTTCAAGCAGAAAAGCTTTTTGCAAGAGCATTAGATTTGGCAAGCCCTGACTCTTCCATGCGTGTTTATGATCTCTACGCCGGTTCTGGTTCTTTAGGGATGGTCTTTGCCCCCTATGTTAAAAAAGTCTTGGGGATTGAACTGTGCGCTTATGCGGTTTGCGATGCAGAAACGAATATCGAGCAAAATAGCCTTTCAAATATGAAGATGATTCGAGGCGATGTAGGTGAGGTGTTATCCGAGTTTCAGCTCACTGCCGATTTAGCTATTGTAGATCCTCCTCGGACCGGCCTTGATGCAAAAGCGCTTGAAAACATCTTGCGCCTCTCTCCTCAAAAAATTCTATATGTTTCATGTAACCCCACAACTCAAAGTGAAAATATTTTTGAATTGACCAAATGTGGGTACAAATTGACCCATATTCAGCCTGTCGATCAATTTCCTCATACCCCCCATATAGAAAACATTTGTGTTCTAGAAAAATAACCAATCCTTTAGATATAATAGAAAAAAGTTTTAGAAAATTTTTAACGAAGGAATCCCATGAAAAAAGGTTTACTCTTTTTACTTCCCATTCTTGCGTCAGCATCGCTCTTTGCAGATGAAGCAGCGGCACCTGCGCGTGGACAAAGCATGTATCAAACGCTCATGATGATTGGTATTGCACTTGTTTTCTTTTACCTCATTCTTTGGCGCCCAGAGCAAAAAAGACGTAAGAAAATGAACGACCTCCGCACGAATCTTTCCAAAGGCGATCGCGTGACTGCAATGGGAATCGTTGGAACTGTGGCTCAAATCAAAACAGATACGATCATCTTAAAGATGGTAGATGGAGCTAAGATCGAAGTCATTAAAGGGGCCATTTCTGACGTGCAGCCTGCTGGGACTGAAGACAAAAAAGTTGATATCTCTTCTGCTGAAACAAATGGAGCAGATTCTTAAGAGAATTTCTTTTGACGGGGCTAAATCGTAATTTTTGCGAAAAGGGCCCCTAAACTTCCTTGAAGAGAGGTTACGAGCATTCGAAATTCTTCAGCTTTATGGCAATCGTCAATAAGAGGGTTTGTGGGTTTGCCATCTATGTAATAGCTAGGATCAAGTTTTTGAAAAGCTTGGAAATAGGCCATAAGATCTTTTCCAAACATTGGAAATCCAGATCCAGTCGCAAGTTGACCTGTATAACGGTTTTTTGTTGCGATTGAATCAAACCTAATCGCATCGATGAGTGCAATCACCAAGCTTTGAATTAACACTTGTCGTTCTTTCTTTAGCGCATGGATCGATTTGATCGTTGCTTGCAATTCTCGAAGGTCGCTTGTTTTCATGGTAAGGCCTTGCTCGCTAATCGACTTGGCTCTTTCAATTAATGCTTTTAATTGAGTTTGATAAGCATCAATTTTTCGGAAATGTTTGTTGTTTTTTTCGAAAAAGCCATGAATCCGATCGATGAAATCGAGCAGATTATTCTTATCATAGATGATGGCATTGAACCCTTTATGGTTTGAACTCTCGGCTTTACCTTTAGCTTTTGAAACAATCGAGGTGACTTGTTTCTCTAAATGAAGAATGCTATTAGGATTAAGTATAGCGTTTCTATTATAGCGCAAAACTTCTTCTTGTTGTGAATTTAATCCACTTAAATAAACCTGTTCTTTTCCAAGTCCATGAGTAAGATGCATAATTGCAGACGTGATTTCTTGAAAGGCTTGCTGAATCCCAGATAGTTCTGAAGAGCTTGCACTTACGCTCATATCACATAAAGGCTTTGTAACTTCAATACTTCTTGAGATTGCCTCTAGTTCTTCCAATGCACGTTGTTTTTCTTTATGAAGTAGATCAAATTGCCCTTCGATTTGAATCAATTCTTCAAGACGCTTGTGAATTGCAGGCATCTCAGCGTTTTCGTTTAATCCGATCTGAGCTGCAATTTCTCCAAGAGCTCCCTTTGCAAACGCGGAGGTTTTGATCCCTTCTAAGATTGATTGCCCAGTTGTTTTTAAATTGTCTCGATTAAATGTGACGTTGAGAATGGTTGCGAGGCGCTCTAGAATGCTCCAGAGTTCGCGATTTTCTTTGCGCAAAAGTTTGACTTCTTTCTGTAGCTCCTCAAGCTCTTTGTCTTGCGTTTCAACTCTTTCGCGTAAAATGCGGTTTTCTTCTTCAAGCTCTAAGACTTTTTGCGATTTTTCTTTTAGAGCGCTTGTAAGCTCCAAAATATGGTTCTCATATTCTGAGCTACTTTTTCTTGCTTCGCGTTCCATATTAGCGAGAGCGATTTCAGTTTCTTCTTTGAGTCTATCGTATGCTTGTTTCTTTTCATTAAGTTCTTGCTCAAGTCGAGAGGCCCTTTCTTCAGTTGAAAGGAGCATTTCTTCAGCAAGACGAACTTTCTTTTTTTCTTTAAGCAATTCACCTTGAAGGTAATCGCGATCTTCTGTCATTCCCGAAAGCTCTTCACCTGCCTCTTGAATCTCTTTATCACGTTGCTTCATTGATCGCTTTAATTCTTCAATTTCAGCTCGTCTTTTCAAGATATCTGAATTAGCTTCTTCGAGAGCTTGGTCTTTTTCTGTAGACTCTTTCTCAATTCTTGAGATTTTTGATTTTAAAGTATCGATGGTGCTTTTTTGGGATATGTCACGTTGATCCGTTTTAAAGAGTTCTTCTCGAAGCTCGTGATTGATGTCTTCTAATTGTTTAATCTTTTGTTTATCATGTAATTGTGCTGAGATGAGTCCACTCACCTTTTTGCGCAAGCGGTCGATTTCTGAGGTGTATCCTTCGATTTCGGATTGGATTGCTTGGATTTTGCTTTGATGTTCTTTAGCGAGCTTCTTGAGTTCCTGTCGATGTTTTTCATCTAGTTCTTTAAGTTCGATTCCGTGACTTTCTCGAACTTGGAGTTGCTCCTTTTTTAACTCGCTCATCTCCAAATTAAGGCGCTGATTTTCATCCAAGAGATCCTTGATTTTTCCGACAATGTATTTTCCAGGGAAGGAAGATGGGTCGCTATCTTCTGCAATAGAAATGGGTAACTTTGAAACTTTGTCATGAGCCTCTCTTAGAATCTCTTCTAGCTCTTTAACTCTTTCTTGTAATTCTTCAGCTCTAGCTTCGGCATCTTTTTTCTCAACCCCCAAAGCTCGGAGTGCGAGCCCGAATTCTTCCTTAAGGTGTGCTTCAGATCTTCGGTAACTTTCGTCAAGCTTAGTAAAAGCCTGTTCAAAAGATTCTTTTTGCTTTTGAAGTTTTGTTTCAAGTTCACGAACTTGAAGGTCATAGCGCTGAGTGAGTTCTTCTTCTCGTCGTGACAGTTCTCTTTTATCCGAAGTAAAGGCTTCTCTAAGTCGTTCTAGTTCTCTTTTGTGAGTCTCGTGAGCCTTCTCTAATTCCTGTTGAACATCTTCAGTTGCTACTTTTGCTAAGCGAACTTCTTCACTTTTAAGACGTAATTGCTCTTCAAAGTCTTTTCTAGCTAAGCTGAGCTCTGATCCCTTCTCCTTAAGTAGTCTTTCAGCTTCTTCAGCACGTTTTGTTGCAGCTTCAAGTTTTGAGCCGAGGTCTTTAACTTGTTCTTCTAGCTGATGAACTTGGAGTCCATGTTGCTCTGTGAGTTTTCTTTCTTTCTCTTGATATGTCTCAGTAAGGCGTCTTGACTCTTCATCAAATTTTTGCTTTTGGTCACGAAGTTTTTGCTCGAGGTCTTCAACATGAGAGGATGTTAGCTTTCGAACTTGTTCTTCGTTCTCCGATATCAGTCGTTTCTTTGCAGATTCAAATTCTTCTCTGACTTGCTCTAGGTTTCTTTCGTGTGACTCATGAGCTTCGTCTAATTTTCGTTGAACATCTTGAGTTGCTTCTTTTGCTAAGCGAACTTCTTCATCTTTAAGACGTAATTGCTTTTCAAAGTCTTTTCTAGCTAAGCTGAGCTCTGATCCTTTCTCTTCGAGAAGCCTTTCGGCTTTTTCAGCACGTTTTGTTGCAGCTTCAAGCTTTGAGCCGAGGTCTTTAACTTGTTCTTCTAGCTGATGAACTTGGAGTCCATGTTGCTCTGTGAGTTTTCTTTCTTTCTCTTGATATGTCTCAGTAAGGCGTCTTGACTCTTCATCAAATTTTAGCTTTTGGTCACGAAGTTTTTGCTCGAGGTCTTCAGCATGAGAAGATGTTAGCTTTCGAACTTGTTCTTCGTGCTCTGATGTCAGTTGTTTCTTTGCAGATCCAAATTCTTCTCTGAGATCCTTAAGCTCTCTTGCGTGTGACTCGTGAGCTTCGTCTAATTTTCGTTGAATACTTTGAGTTGCTTCTTTAGCAATTTGCAATTCTTCATCTTTACCGTGTAAGAGATCTTCTAGTTCGGCAACTTTTTCTGTTTCTGCTTTGAGTTTTGGGGTAAGATCTTCAACTTGCTGCTTTGCTTCTTTTAATTCCTTTTCCAAACGTTGCTTAGCTTCATGTGCTTCGGGAAGTTCAACTTTTGAGAGCCTTTCAACCTCTTGCTGAGCTAACTCAAGTTGATGGGCTAAGCTATTTCTTTCCTCTGAAACCTTTCCATGAAGTTCGCGTAGTGTTTGCAGCTGATGTTGATTCTGCTCATGCAGCCCGCTTGCAAGAGCTAGGAGAAGAACTGCTCCCTGGAGCTCTTTTGTCCGCTTTTCAAGGTTTTGCTCAAGTGCTTCATTGTCTTCACCTAATCGTGAAGCCTTGTCCTGAAGATTTGCGATTCTTAATTGAGATTGTTGATAGAGAGCAGCTGTTCCGAGAAAAAGTGCCAGCATTTTGCTAAGCTGTTCTGTGCGCTCTTGGAGTGTGTTTTCGACGACGCCTTTTTCTCTTTGTAACCTGTCGAGCTCATCCATCACTGTTCCCAGTGTTTCTTCAGTGATCCCTAAATCTTCGGCTGTTGTTTGCAATTGACTTTGCAATGATTTGTTGCACTCACTTGCTGCTGAGAGAAGTAATAAGAGAGCAGCTTTATGTTGGTTTGCTTGAGTGAGGTCTTCGCGCAAATCGTCGATTTCGCCTTTTTGTCGACGAAGCTCTTTATTTTGCGCAAGGAGAGTGGGTTCCATATTCGGCAGGGTCTCGATGCGACTTTTTGTTGAGCGCAGTCCATGTTCAAGCTCGACTACTTTGGTCACTGGAGGGCGAGAGTCGGTTTCTTTTAGACGCTCAATTTCACGTCGAAGTTCACGCACTTCGTCGCGTAGGTCGCGAATCAATTCATCGCGTGACTGTAAGCTGTCTGGAGAATGGTGGTGGCCACAGCAGTGATGGCAGGGTGGAGATGAGCTTGAGATCCTTTCACTAGTGAGGGGCTTGGTGTCTTTTTCTTCGGAATGGGGGAAAAGACCATTGTAGGCCTCTCGGGTCTTTCGGACGATTTCGTCAATGGGCTCGTCTAGCTCTGGCGATTCGGTTTCAGATTTATTGTAAATTTTGAGCCATGCGTCCCCGTCTTTTTCTCGAATCAAGACGGTACCATTTTCCTTCACACGGACTTGGACGTTTGTCGAAAGGGCAAAATCACGCCTTGGAATGACTTCTCGGACTTTTTCTTGGAAATGACTGGTTTTCATCAGCTTAGCGACATCCGGAGAGATGCTACGGTGGTAGCTCTGATAGGCGCTTTGATTCATGCTTTGAAGTTTAAGTGGCTTAGAATCAACGGCTATATCAGATGACAGAAGAGTTGGTTCTCTGCTGATGATTGTCATCTATTAATTCCCAAATATGCATATAATTCATTAATTATAACACATTAATAATAACAAATACATAATAAAGAAAATTTTAATTTATATAATAAAAATTATTTTAAAACAGTCCATTTATTGACCCTTAGCTGTAAAGAAAAGGATTGCACTCTGAAGAGGGAAGGAGTAGCATGGATCTCTTTTGGAGGTTGGTGTGGACTCAAATCTGTTTTTGGAACAATTTCTCACGACAAAATTTATCGCTACAGTTGTCCTAGTGGTCTTGCTCATGGGGATCCGCTATGGAATAGCCCGTTACATTAGGCGCGCTCCAAGGAATTGGACATCGCAGCAGAGGCTAAAGTGGATCGGCACGAGTCGAATTTTAGTTTCGGTCATTGTGCTTATGGGAGTGATTTATCTTTGGGGAGAGACAATTCAAGGGTTTGCTGTTTCGGTTTTTGCCATTGCTTTTGCCATTGTCTTTTCTGTGAAAGAACTTTGCATGTGTTTTAATGGATCACTTGTTCGGTTTCGTGGAAAGTCGTTTGAAGTGGGAGATCGGATTCAAATTGGAATGATTCGAGGAGATGTTATTGAAACAACTCTCCTTTCAACGACTGTTCAAGAAGTAGGAAAAGGGGCAGCAAACCACCAATACACAGGTCGTATGATTACCTTCCCAAACAATCTCTTTTTAATTGAAGCGGTATATAACGAATCCTTTTTGGAAAATTTCCATTTGCTTCACATTGAAGTGCCAGTCAAAATTTCTGAGGATTGGCAAGAAGCAAAAAAACTCTTGCTTCAAGTGGCTCAAGAAGAAATGATGCCTTTTTTAGAGCAAGCAAAGCGCAGTGTCCGCGGGTTTGAACGGCGACTTGGATTAGAAATGCCATCGTCTGAACCTTATGTCACCATGCAAATGAGTGGGCCTGATCAAATCATATTACACTTGCGGATGGCCTCTCCTTCACATCTTAAGGAGCGGCTTGAACAAGTGATTCTAAGCCGCTACTTGGAAAAGCGGGCTACCCCCCAACTGCGTGCTTTGAAAGCTTCTCAAGAACCGCGTTTGAACGTTTGAGAAACTCGGGGAATGTCGCGGGGTCGAGCTCTTTTTGAGAGAGGAGCGATAGCTCATAAAGTTGGTGCACCAATTCTTTTGCCAGTTCGGGATCTTTATCCCCAAGTTTTGTCACCGATTGAACGAGTTGACTATTTGTATTGACGACGAAAGTTCGCTTTTCCCCAATACCGCTTGGAATATCTTGCCCTGAAAGCGAGAGATAATCTCGCATGCGCCGGCTACCTTCATGGATTACAATGAAAGCAGGAACAGAGTCGCTCGCCAGACTTTTAGCTTCTACTTCGACTAAACTTTTATCAAGCTTGGAGCGGAAAAAGTCTGCGATTTTTGCCGATTCTGTTTTTCCTTCTGCGTCGAGTACATTTTTTTCCCGCCCTTTGTCGAGAATGACGTCTTCTAGGGCGCCATCGAGTCGTTGGAATTTCACCGCTGTCATTTTGTCTTCTAAGAAGCTCATGAGTGGCGTATCTAAATGGGAGGGAGCGTAGAGAATTTCGAGCCCTTTTTCTTTGTACATGTCGAAAAAGTGAGAGAGGTGTTTGTCGTCCTGATGGTAAAAGACTTTGTTTTCTCCTTTTTCTTTGTTGCGCTCAAGGTACTCTTCGACAGTGGTCCAAGTATCTTCTGAAGTTTTCCAAATGAGGCAGGACTTAATTTTTTCGTAGAACTTTTCATCGCGCAAAATGCCAAGTTTGACAATGAGTTCAATGTCGGGCCAACGGGCAATGAACCCCTCACGATTTGTTTGGTAAAGAGAGACAAGCTTATCAGCCACTTTTTTGGAAATGTGGCTGCTTAATTGACGAACAGTGCGATCAGTTTGCAAGTTACTGCGCGAGACGTTGAGGGGGATATCAGGGCTGTCAACAACTCCACGCAAAATACTAAAGTGTTCGGGAATCACCTCTTTGCAGCTGTCTGAGACGAACACTCGGTTGCAGTAAAGGTGGATGGAGGATTGTTCGTGATCAAACCGTTTGCTGAGTTTAGGAAAATAGAGAATCCCTTGTAGGTGGAAAGGGTAGTCGACATTGAGATGAATCCAAAAAATCGGGTCGGGTTCGAAAGGATATAGCATGTGGTAAAAGTCGATATAGTCTTGATCGGTGCATTCTGAAACAGGCTTAATCCACAGAGGTTCTTTATCATTGATCTGCTTTTCGCTCAGATAGATGGGGTAAGGGAGAAAGCGACAATGCTTCAACAAGATATCGCGGACCCGTTTTTCATCAAGAAACTCTTCAGCATCTTGGGTTAGATGGAGAGTAATCGTGGTTCCTCGACTCTCCCGTTTTCCTTCTTCAAGTGTGTATTCAGGGGAGCCATCGCAAGTCCAAAATGCCGGCTTGGCTTCGTTTTCATAGGACAGGGTGTCGATGTCAACTTTATCACTGACCATGAAAGCGGAGTAAAACCCGAGTCCAAAATGGCCAATGATTTGAGAACTTTCTTCGTCTGACTGGTACTTTTCAACAAACTCTTCTGCTCCTGAAAAGGCAAGTTGGGCAATGTATTTTTCCACCTCACCTGCTGTCATCCCAATTCCCGTATCAGCAATTGTTAGGGTTTTGGCTTCTTTATCAAGAGTGAGGTCAATGCGAAACTCTTCGTCTACTGCGCTTGTCTTTCCTTGGTCACGTAAGATTTTCGTTTTACTGATTGCATCGCAAGCATTAGAGACGAGTTCGCGCAAAAAGATATCTTTGTCGGTGTAAAGCCATTTTTTGATGATCGGTAAGATATTTTCGCTATGGATTTGCAACTTTTTTTGACTCATGAAGGGGGCCCTTTTTTAATCTTGATAAAGGGTCAATCATACCATTTATCTATTTTCTAGGAAATCCATGAGGGCTTGATCGCTTGCCTTGTCCCAGCTACGTCCAATCCAAAAGACTCGATCTTCGAAGATAAACGAGCCATATGGATCAAAGCTGGGGCTGCAGCGGAGACGGCGGTCTTTAGGAAAATAATGGTAAAAGGGGAACAACCAAATAGGTTGGGAAAATAGCTTCCCCATTGTTCTTGTGTAGTATCCATAAAGAGTGGCCCATTTACGAATGCGACATTTGATAATAGTTATTCGTAAACAAGTTATAAAGAAAAGATTGTGAGATAGAAGGAAGGTAACAATTTTCAAACCTTGCCGTTTTTTAGGACTCGAGGGTATTAAGCGCTTGCACTAGAACCTCACGCCCTTGTGTAGGATTCGAAAGTAAATTTATCAAATTCTGGGTAGAAAACTCTGAAGTAAGCTGAAAGTTCTCTTTTCATTGTTGGCATGTCTTCAAATTCAATAATACCTTTATTATCATCTCTCAATCGATAAGAACCTTTCTCTGCATCAAATTGAACATTAACAGCATGTCCTTCACCAGAAGGTTTACGCAGGACCAACACGATCTGTTTGTGACCTATAGCGCTCCATTCCTCTATTGTATTTGACAAATGATCTTGTACACTCGTTCCTGAAGGTGGATTTGACAAAGGATATTTTCCATGCAATTTGAGCCTATATGCACTTGGAAGCGCTGCTTCGACCTTTTTGTATTGCTCCTCTGCTTGAACCAATTTTTTATGTAATTCTGTGATCTCTGCTTCAGAAAGGTCTCCCTTCTCATACTTTTTGTAAGCAGTGCTATAATTTTCTCTAATCTTACTCAATTCTTCGTATTCTGATTGAATACGTGACTGGTGGTATCTTGTTGTTTCATTACTTCCGAGTAGTAGAGTCTTTGAACTAACAGGTCCATCAAGAAAACTTCGTTGGACTTGGAGTGAGTTGTTATAGCAAACACCTCCTCCTAAATTGGTATTTGGTTCGTCTCCCTGGTTATAAGGGCGTATAATACGATCAATATTTCTAACAAGCCAATCATGCTGTCCACCATATGTACTTGTATAAAATCCTCCTAACCACTTCCCAGGAACCTCGATAAAGCTCTCCATTTTTTCCACTAAATATGGAGTAAGCTCACGTTCATTCATTCTATCAATTTGAGATAAGTTTAAATCAGTTACAAAAGATTGCTGAAGCTCAGTTGTGTAATTGGGAATCTGCTTGCTTGGATCTATATGAGAGTAGAATTTTTCTATGAGTTTAGAAAATCTCCCACCTGTTTCCTTATCTCTTACAGATTTAATTTGATCCCATTTGATCATCAAACCTTCGGTTGCGATTCGTTGCGTGTAAATCGTAAAGGCGTTCAGAATAGCAGGAAAATGAGTTGCAAAATTTTGGTTCAAAGGAGGCGTGAATGTATGGGCATCTCTAAAACGTTCAAAGCGATATTGAACAGTTCTTTCTTTGACGCCTCTAAAGGAACGTTCCGCTTTCAACTCAAGTCTATTTAGACTGTCAAAGTCTCCTTTGAGTTGGCCAAGAATACTGGATTGAGCATCTCTAACGGACGCTCTTTCTAACCCTTGATATTCTTTAACATCAGGACATCCATGTTTAGCTCCCAAAAGCGTTATCAAACGATATTCTTCTTTAGAAATTGAAATTTCATCTGGATTGATTAACAAGTTCAGGGCTTGTTCTAAATGCTCAAGTTTCGAAGGACTAGAACCAGGTAGCTTCCTAATAAAAGTGATTTGTCGTCGGATTTCATCAATATTTTCCTTAAGCATGGGGCTATCTAAATCAAGAGATGCAATACTCTTCTTGATGTTTGCGGTATAGCGAATAAGCTTTGCTTCTGGTGTTTCTTCGCTACGTTCTTTTGTTTTATGTGCAGCCGGACCGGTCGTTGATTCTGATGAGGATTTTTTCTCCCACATGCTACGAGTGCTTCTTACCTTCTCAGTATCAATTTCTTGAGATTTCTCTTTGGATCGACTGTGAGGCATAGACTCTTTTGGAGCCTGTGCATGCATTCCAATAGCCTTTCTATACTTTTGAATAACTGGATCGAGATGCCTGCCATCAGTCTTAAAATCTTGTTGAAGGGTGAGCAACCCTTTCAAAATGGCTCTTTTATCTTCTTCAGAAAAAATCGAATGATCTAAATGAGGAATGAGATCATTAAGATAAGAAGAAAGCTGTCCTTCAATTGCTTTTCTTCCTGAAGGTTTATCTAGATCAGAAATCTTCCCAGAAGTATAAGTCCGAAGCAAATCGTACTCATTTTTGACTTGCTGTTCTTTTGCCCTATAAAGAGCTATTGCTTCTTGATGAGACGCAGCCGAAAGACCTTCTACATCAACATCTATTAATTGCTCTCGAAGCTTAGCGCACTGAATCAATAGAGGCTTATAAATTTCTAGTGTTTCTGTAGATGCTTGCACTATGGCTGGCATAAGAATACGATGTTCGAATGCGACAAGCTTCTTTAGAAAATGTTGCTTTTGAGAAAGTTCAAGAGGTGTCTGATAAGATTGCGCAAGTTCGATGGGGAAAGCGTCTCTAATTCCATCAGGAATCCCTAAAGCTTTTCCAAGTTTTTCAATCACAGGCTCAAGTCTTTGCCCATCTCCATATTTTTCAAACTCACCTTGTATATCAAGAAGAGCCTGATATAAATCCCTTTTTTCTACAGTTGTAAAAGTTTCATGATTGAGTTCTGGGCAAATCCTATCGATATGACTTTGTATCGATGAAGTAATATTTTCTCTTCTCTCTTCTTTATCAATCCCAGGCAGATCTCCACTTTTGTAAGAAACCAAGAAGCGATGTATTCGCGATGTTTGATAATTTTTTGCATTCCATTGGTTGATGAGATCTTGGTGCGAAGCTTGCAATTTACCCTTTGCATCGATTCCTTCAATTTTTGATTTCAAAGCAATACACTGGTCAACTAAAGGCTCTAAGCGAAATAATTCTTCTGATGTTGATACCTTTGCCAAAGCAGGAATTAAGACTTTTTTCTCAAATGCAACTAATTTTTTTAAAATGGGCTTATGAGACCCTTCAATTTCTCCTTCTGCAAGTTGACGGAGCTCAACTGGGAAACCACTTCTAATGCCATCAAAACTACCTACTGCTAGCCCAAGCTGATTTCTTACAGGCTCAAGTCTTGCTCCATCTCCATATTCTTCAAGTTCATCTTGAATCATCAATATAGCATCATAAAGCGCTGCCTGTTCTGATTTAGGAACCACTTCGGTGATATTTGACCGAGGAAAGTTTGCAAAAAAGCCCGTTAAATTTTTGACAAGTTCAATTCTTGACTCTTCGCTTTCAAGACTTCCAATAATTCCTTTATCATATCCAATTAATATCTGATACCTTGGGTCAAAAATGATCGCCTTAGAGTTATATTTCTGGATGGATTCTTCCTTCAGTTTAAGTAATTTACCCTCTGGATCGACGCCTGCTAGGCGTTTCCCTAAGACAAAGCACTTTTTCATAACCGGTTCTAAAGCATTAAGCTCAGCCTTAGACTGCGCCCTCATTACAGAAGGAATCAAACAATTTTCCAGAAAGAGATGGAGATTCGTTACAACAGTTATTTCATTTTCAATGGGTTCTTGAGCAAGGAGTTTATCCAATTGCTTAAAGAAGGGACGATTTATAATCTCTTGGTTGCCTTCTGAAAGATTCTGTCTGAGGCCAAGTAAAATATTGATTGCAGTAAGTGATGTTGCAAAGGGGGTTCCATCTCCATGCGCTTTAAACTGCTCATTAACAATGCTTAATTTTTCAGCAAATTCAGGAATATTCTCTAGGGACGGATTGCTTTTATCCCCTAAGTAACTGATCACGCTTTGAGCCATTTTTGAGATGTTTGCTCTTATTTTATCAGCATTTTCAAATTCAGCTATGTTATTTTCATCGGTATTGTATTTGATAAACTGAATAAATTGCTTAGAATGAGTAATATCTGTGCTCATGCAAACATCCCTTCAACTCTTTATACTACTAGCTTATATATATCATTTTTAGTTTTATTATATGTTATTTATAATAATAAAATTTTTTAATTAAATAATTAATAGTAATTGACTTGAAGGAAAGCCAGCTGAAGTAATTATCACAATCAGCTAGCTTTTAATGACTTGTTACTTTTTAATCTTTAGGCTATCAGGAGCAAAAGGATCACCATGAACAGTATATCGAGTTGCTTCTAATACAATCTCTTGAGCACTCAATAGAGGCTTTTGTTTTAGAATTTGCTGAATCTTAACCTCCATCAGGTCTTGATTTGTCAACTCTTTAGGCGCTGTCTCTCCAAAAAGAATGCACTTATCTTCATTGGAAACTCGAAGCAGATTTGCCATAATATAAAATCTCCTCTTAAATGGAATACCGAATATTCTAAAGAGGTCTTTAGTTACTGTCAAATTAATCAATCTGGCAGGTGTAAATCAAAAATGTTAAAGTAGTAGAAAGAAAAGACGCTTTCGATAAAAAAGTGTTTATCACGGTTCTATTTGAAATAATAGCTGGATTTTTAAAGAGGAAAGAGATGCTTTTTTTCATTGAGGATTTGCACTAAAATCCCTTTTATTACTTCTCCAAATGCTTAAGCTTGAACCTTAAGCCCTAACTTACGTTTTCATGGGAATAAACTTCAACTCTCTATAAAGAGAGTTGGTCTTCTAGCATTACTTTTTATTATTAACCTGAACTCTGGGTTTCTTTCACTCATTCTCAGGGATTTTTCTCTTTCTTCTCAGCCTTTTTGCCTCGAAAAGGACCGTTTGGACCGTTCCATCGGCAAAAATACCGAGAATTTAAGAGAATTTTCTCTCCTGAAACTAAGCAAAATAAACCCAGAGTTCAGGTTATTATGAAAATCGATCTTCAGACACAGACCAATGTTTTATGCGCGATTTTTAAGAAAATATATGTCGCGCTTTTATAGCTAAAGTGACTTGTTTTAGTTGTTCTGGAGCGGAAATTGGTAAAATTTTCAGAAAATGTTACCTATAACTAATTTAAGTCAGTTTGGTTATATCATTATTTTGCAGTTGCAATGTTTCATGGAGTTTCGAGTCTTTGCCAAGTATGACAAGTCCTTTGACTCTTTCGGTCAGAATAGGGTCTTGAGTTTTCTGAGTCTATGAGAAGTGAGGGGGGTGACCGTCTATGAGAGCGATCTCATTGGCACTCACAGAAGAAAGCATTCCGCATAAAATGAAATGACTTAGCCATTTTTTCATATTTTTATGGAAATAGCAGGGCTGAAATTTTTTTTATAGTGTTTTTAGGAAATCACTTGATCTAGAATGATGAGTATAACGGCGATGGGACAGAGATATCTCACGGCAAAACGCCAAACAGAGTAGATTCTGCGAAGCTTTGTTCCTCTCTCAAATTCTGCAAAAACAGCATCTTTTTCTGTGAAATACCCTACGAAAAGAGCCGTCAAAAGCCCTCCAATGGGGATCATCCAAGTTGTGGTGACATCATTTAAAGTACTGAAAAAATCTTTCCCGTAAATGGTCGCCCAATTGGGGAAAAGAATTTTTGAGCCTGATAACGCAGAAGGAATTCCTAAAATGAAAGTGCAGCATGCAGCAATGATCATTGCTTTCTGACGTGAAAATGAAAACAGCTCTATAATGCTCGAGACCACAACTTCAAAAAGAGAAATGGAAGAGGTGAGAGCAGTGAAAACGAGCAAGAGGAAGAAAGCAGTTGAAATCACGAGATTGCCAGGAAGCTTTGCAAAGAGGATCGGCATGGTTTGAAAGACAAGACCGGGGCCTCCTTCTGGGGGGAAGTTAAAAGTAAAGACAATGGGAAAGATGGTTAGGGCGGCCATCAGCGAGACGATGGCTGCAAGCATTGCAACAATCAATCCGACTTTGGGTAGACTTGCTGAGGGGCGCAGGTAACTTCCATATGTGAGAACAATCCCAAGTCCGACACTTAAAGTAAAAAAAGACATGCCGAGGGCTCTCAGAACTGCGATCGGTGTGAGTTCTGAAAAGTTGGGAGTTAAAATAAACTGAGCAGCTTCGGCAAACCCTGGCAAGGTAAATCCGTAAATGAAGAGGCCGATTAAAATGAAGAAAAGAGAGGGAGTTAAAATCCGGCTCCAATACTCGATCCCCCTTCGAATCCCTCTTTGCACGATGAAAAGATTGAGCAAAATGAAAATAAAGAGCCACAAGAGGTTAATGTCCGACGAAATGTAGACCGTTTCAAAGATTGAGCGAATTTCAGTAGACGTTTTCCCTAATGTGAATTGATTCAGAGACATGAAGGTGTAGTTGAGGCACCAACCTGATACCACGCAGTAGAAAGAGAGAACGATTAAGCAAGTTAAAAGGTTAAGCCATCCAATGGCTTTCCAATTTTGAGATTTTTTAGAGAGATTACTGTAAGCTAAAATAGGAGTGTGTTGCGTTTTACGTCCGATCACAAGTTCGGCAATAAAAAGTGGAACACCAATGAAAAGAGTGAACAAGATATAGAGCAAGACGAAGGCTCCCCCTCCATTATCACCGGAAATGTAGGGAAAACGCCACAAACTTCCCAGCCCAATGGCTGATCCTGCAGCGGCCATGATAAAGCCAAAACTTGAAGTCCAATGTTCACGTTTAGATTTCATGCCAATAAATTCTAAAAGATTTGATAGCAGCTGTCATCAAGAAACTTTTTCTTATTCAATTGATCTGTTAAGAAGGAGGGGAGGTAAAGTACGATGCAGAAAATCCCTCCCCCCCAAAATCCAGAGCCTACCCTTCCCGATTGGGTAAGGGAAACAGTGACGTGGATCGATGCCAATCTCAATTGGTTGGATCTAGTAACTTTTCTTTTAGGAGTTTTACTCTTACTGGTGTTTTTTCTCATTCTCATGCGGAAGAAAAAGAAAAAGCATGAAGAAGAGCTGACTCAGATGGCTGTCGACTATGAAAAAGGGCTGAGGGAAATGAAAGGGATTCACATGCAAGAAATTCACCGAGCTGAAGGGCGAATCAAAGAGTTTAAGCAAAAGCTTGCCATCGTAGAAGCCGATTATCAAGAGTCAGTGAGTAAACTCGAAAAAAAGTATGAACAAGAGCTCATCGAAATTCAAACGAGCCATTCAAAACGGGTGCAATCGATTGAAAAAGGGCATGCAACAGCTCTTTCCAACACAGATGTGAGTGTGTTTGAATTGAAAAAAGAAATTGCAAACTTACGAAAAAAACAATTGGTCGAAGTGAATCAATTTCAAAGTGAAATCGAAACTCTCAAAACACAGATCAAAAGTCTTCATGAGAACCATGCCAAAGAAATTGAATCATCAGAAATGAAAATTACAGACTTGCGCAAACAGCTTAATGCCCTCATCTATAAGGTGTAAATGATCGAACTCACTGTTTTTGCAATTGTTTCTTTCATTTTAATTGGAATCCTCCTTTCAGGCATGATTCTCTACGCGAAAAAGCGCCTCATCTCAACAAAACCCTGCAAAATTGGAATCAATCATAATGAAGATCTTTCCAAATTTGTTGAGGGAGGGCGCACATTACTTGTCACACTAGCGGAGCAGGGGATTGCCCTTCCTTCCCCTTGCGGAGGGAAAGCAACGTGTAAGCAATGCAAAGTGCAAGTTCTCGAAGGAGGCGGCGATATTTTGGAAACCGACCGGTCATCATTTTCGCCAAAACAACTCAAAGAGGGGTGGCGTCTTTCTTGCCAATGCAAAGTGAAAAATGACTTGGAACTTAAAGTTCCAGAAAGTTTGCTCACACTGCGTGAATTTACTGCAAAAGTGATTTCGAATGAAAACGTTGCAACTTTCATTAAAGAGCTTGTGTTAGAAATTCCCTCAAGTGAAGAAATTCACTACATTCCTGGCGATTATCTTCAATTTCATGTTCCAAGTTATGACACTAATACAGATGCATGGAAAGAGACGATCGATAAGATGTACTTTGAAGATTGGGAGAGGTTTCATCTTTTTGGAGTGCCCATTCAGTTTCATGCGACAGATGAAGAAGTGATTCGAGCCTACTCGATGGCCTCTTATCCAGCAGAAAAAAATCGTCTCAAGTTTAACATCAGAATCGCAACCCCACCCTTTGTCAAAGGAGAGGTTGCAAAAGATATTCCTTGGGGGATCTGTTCGGCTTATATTTTTCAACTGAAAGCAGGGGACACTGTGAAACTCTCAGGCCCTTTTGGTGAGTCACATATGATCGATAATGGACGGGAACTTGTCTTTTTAATTGGAGGGGCAGGCTCTTCTTTTGGGCGGAGTCATATCCTTGATCTTTTTAAAGATAAACAAACAAAAAGGAAAGTCACTCTCTGGTATGGAGCCCGTTCGTTAAAGGAAAACATCTACCAAGAAGAGTACGAGAAACTTGAAAAAGAATTCGAAAACTTCTATTATAAGCTTGTTCTTTCTGAACCGGCTAAAGACGACCTAGCACAAGGTTGGCCGAAAGATGACCCCAAAAAAACGAATTACTTATTTAAAGCTTTTGAGGAAGGTCAATTAAAAGAAATGGAAGAACCGGAAAATTGCCTTTATTACGTTTGTGGCCCACCTCTGCACAATCAAAGTGTGATTCACCTACTCGACGAATATGGCGTTCCGATGGAAAACATTATATTGGATGATTTTGGCTCATGAAAATTCTTGTTGCTCAGTTAAATCCCACTGTGGGGGACTTGGATAAAAACACTCAGAAGATTTTGGACGCCATGGATCATGGTCGCAAAGTGGGTGCTGAGATAGTCCTATGCCCAGAATTATCTATTTGTGGGTACCCTCCAGAAGACTTAGTATATCACCGTTCTTTTATCGACTCTATGGAGCTTCATCTCGAGAGAATTGCCAAAGCTTCGAAAGGCATTACTGTTTTAGTCGGAGTTGCAAGGCGTGCTGTACTTGAAGGAGAAAAACATTTACACAACAGCGCAGCCATCATTAGCAATGGTCATATTCTTGGGTTTCAAGATAAATGGCTTCTTCCCACCTACGATGTTTTTGATGAACGGCGCTACTTTGAACCCGGTCATAGTACTCGAGTCTGGGAAATCGGCGGAAAGCGGGTTGGAGTGATTATCTGTGAAGACATTTGGCAACATGCTGGCTATGTCGATTACACCCGTTATGAACGGGATCCTGTTTTAGCCTTGAAGCCGTTGAAGCCTGATGTTTTACTGAACTTGTCAGCATCCCCTTACCAATTTCAAAAACCCGATATCCGTGTCGATGTGTGCGCAAAAGCAGCAAAGACTTTAGGCTGTCCTGTGATTTTATGCTGTCAAGTTGGCGCAAATGGACAAATTATCTTTGATGGATACAGCGTTCATGTCAACGAAGAAGGAAAGCTCTGTCATCTTGGAAAAGGATTTCAAGAAGACAAAATGCTTGTCGATTTAGAAGCAAACATTTGCCCCTGCCCGTTCAAATACGACACGATGGGAAATTTGGTAGAGGCTCTCTCTTTGGGAGTCAAAGACTATTTTGCCAAGTTTGGATTTTCAAAAGCCTGCTTAGGACTTTCTGGAGGAATTGATTCAGCACTTGTAGCGTATATCGCGAAAAAAGCTCTTGGGAAAGAAAACGTTCTTGGAATCAGCATGCCCTCACGATACACCCGTGAAGGAAGCCGAGATGATGCCAAAGACCTTGCAGAGAGACTTGGCATTCAATTTAAAGAAATCCCGATCGAAGGACCCTTTAACGAGTTTTTAAACTTACTCCAACCCTATTTCGAAGGAAAAGAATCAGATATCACAGAAGAAAATCTTCAAGCACGCATCCGGGGAATCATTCTTATGGCGATGTCGAATAAACATGGATATATCGTTTTAAGTACCGGAAATAAAAGTGAAGTCGCCCTTGGTTATGCGACCCTTTATGGCGATATGTGCGGTGGGCTTGGGGTGATTGCCGATGTGACAAAAACGAAAGTATATGATCTCTGTCGTTACATCAACAAAGTTGAAGGCAAAGAGGTCATTCTCGAATCGATTATCAAGCGAGCTCCTTCTGCAGAACTCCGCCCCGATCAAATTGACTTAGATTCTCTTCCAGAGTATGGCGTGATAGATAATGTCTTAGAGGGATATGTAGAAAATTATCTTTCGATAGATGAGATTTCAGAAAAGTATGGAATCGGGCAAGAGCTAGTCTTAGATCTCGTGCAACGGATTCATGCTGCAGAATACAAGAGACGTCAGGGACCTCCAATCTTACGTGTATCTAAAAAGTCATTTGGAGTTGGACGTCGGTATCCAATTGTCCAGAATTGGCTGTGAGCCAATAGTATGAGCCTAGATTTCAGGATATTAGATCTGAACGCCTAAGTTGTAAAAGGGGAGCTTTTGAAGAGCCAGCTCTGTTAAACTTGCGAGTTGATTTCCAACAAAAGCGATTCCTTTCCCTGCTTGAGACTCTTTAAATATGTGGTAAAAGGAATTTCCTGCCAAAAGACCTGAGAAAATCGAAATCGACATGTCGTCAAGAAGAGTTCTTCCCAAGTAATAATTGAGAGCTGCAAGTGAAAACATCACTCTTGAAGCAGCATAGCCGTCTTCACTTGTGCGTCCTAGGAGTTCTCCTTTTTGAAGAGACTCTAGATTCACAGGAAAAGGAGCGGCAGAGGCCAAAGCTCCAAGGCCCACACCTGTTAAGAATAGAAAAGGGCTTGTGTAGAAATTATAAATGCAACCAACGATGAAAAAAGCTTGAGAAATCTTATCGCTATTTTCTTTAACCTTGGTCACAAGTGATTGAAGAGTTGGGTTATCCGTAGCCGCTTCTTCGATTTTTCCAACGGTGTAAGTTTCAAGAGAGCCAATAATGCTCCCAACTACGCCGGTCACTTCGCCAACAAATTGTGCAAATCTTTGGCTTGGGGGCGATCTTGTTGCATCTGTATCTAGTGACATGTTTTAACCTCAACTCATCAAAAAAACTTATGCAAAAAGTCTAGCATGAATTGAAATAAAAGCGAATGATTAAGAAATTTTTATTCAGAGATTATCTTGCCCGGGCTCTGGTTTTTTTTGCTCATTTTCAAGGTTTTTTTTCTTTTCCCTACCCCCTTTGCCTCGAAAAAGGACCTTCCCTTAAGCAAAAATACCGAGAATTTAAGAGATCTCTCTCCTGAGAATAACCAAAATAAACCCAGAACTTAGGTTATCTTATATTTGCTTTCGCCTTCTTCATAAAGGTCTCCCCCAAAAATGTCGTTGACAACGATAGCAGGAAAATTTTTAATTTTCATACGAAAGACCGCCTCAGTTCCCAAGTCTTCATAAGCCACCACCACAGCTTCTTCGATACATTTACAGAGAAGAGCTGCTGCTCCTTCAATCGCACCAAAGTATACCGCTTGATAGGTTTGGATGGCATTTTTGACTTCCTCTGAGCGACGTCCCTTTCCGATCATCCCTTTGAGGCCTCTCTCGAGTAAAAGGGGAGTATGAGTATCCATTCTTGTAGCTGTGGTTGGCCCTGCAGAACCAATGGGATAGCCTGGCTTTTTGGGCGTTGGTCCCACATAGTAAATCGTTTGACCTTGCACTTCGAAAGGAAGAGGCTTGCCTTTTTGAATCGCCTCGGCAAAGCGGAGATGAGCAGCATCGCGTCCTGTATAAATGGTTCCTGAAATCAAAACGTGATCGCCTGTTTTAAGCGAGTGAATGACTTCATCGGAAAGAGGTGTCTGTATTGAAATCGGCTTCGTCATAACGTTGCCTCAGCGCCACGATGAGAGTGACAGTCAATGTTTATTGCTACAGGAAGATGAGCAATGTGCGCCGGACCAAGCTCGATATGAGCACCCAAACAAGTCGTACGCCCCCCAAACCCCGCAGGCCCGATCCCAAGATTGTTGATTCGTTTTATCAGCTCAGCTTCAATTTCTCGTAGTTTCGGATCTGGATTGGGAACATCTAGCGGCCAAAGTAGAGCCCGTTGAGCGAGAAGAGCTGCTTGCGCAAAAGGGCCACCCATTCCAATTCCGAGCGTCATGGGAGGACTTGCATTGGCGCCGGCTTTCTCAACAGTCTCGACAATGAAGTTCATCACTCCTTCAAGACCTGCAGCCGGTTCGAAGATCTTTAATGCGCTCCTCATGTCACAGCCACCCCCCTTCACTAAAAGAGAGATTTTAAATGTTTCTCCAGGAACAAGAGTGTAATTGATCGTAGCTGGCGTGTTGTCGCCCGTGTTTTTGCGCGTCAGAGGGTCATTGACAATAGACATTCTCAAATACCCTTCTTTATACCCTCTTCGAACCCCTTCATTCAATGCGTCAGTAAGGCCGTCACCTTCAATGCGCACCTCTTGTCCTAGTTCCACAAAAAGGACGGCATATCCGGTGTCTTGGCAAAAGGGAAGCTTTTCGCACCGTGCAATTTCACTGTTTTCAACGAGCTGAGCCAAAACCTCTCTTCCAACAGGAGAAGGTTCTGTTTTTTGAGCTTGTTTTAATGCTTTTACAGTATCACAGCGAAGATTGCAGCAGCCTTCAATACAAAGGTCTCTTACAGTCTCAATGATTTTGTCGGTATGAATAGTTCTCATACTTTTTGTTATATAGCGCAATTAGAGAGTGTCGTCAAATAAAACCTAGTGCTCTATAACAAAAAATTCCATAGCTAATTTGATCCAGATTTTCGCTGAATTTTTCTCTCCCAAAATCGACCACATTGTCCATGAGACAAGGCGAAATTTTAAAGAAGCAAAGGGCGTCAAAAGATGGATGAGTAGTGGTGAAGAATTTTTGAGACAGAGTACTAGCGCCTTGTAATGGACGATACCTCTTAACTTTCATCCCAGAAAAAAGGAAGAACAGCTGCAATGTCATCTACTTGATACCGCAGCATCATCAAACGATCAAATCCGATGGCAATGCCATAACTATCTGGGAGTCCGGACTCAAGTGCTTTTAAGAAAAAAGGATCGATGGGGAGCTCTTCTTTTCCTAATGCAAGGCGTTTTTGGTTTGCCTCTCTAAGTCGCCGTTTTTGCTCTATCGGATCGCAGAGTTCATGATACCCATTTCCCAGTTCCATTTGCCCAAAAGAGACTTCAAAGCGTCTTGCCACTTCTTCTCCTTTGACGATGTGTGTTTGCGCAAGCATCGCTTGAGACTTGGGAAAGTCGGTCACAACCATGAGTTTGTCATTACCAAAATGGGGTTCAATTCCACATCCCCAAAGAAGGTTGAGTAGCTCTTCACGGTCTTCAGTTGTTGCGTCAATGCCTAGATCTTGCATCTTTTTCTTCAACTCGTTTTCTGTGGCATTCAGAGAATCGATATTCAAATAGTTTTCAAATGCAGCACGGTAAGTGATGAGTTCATAAGAAAGGGGCCCGAGAAAGAGGGCAATCAAATCGACAACTTCAACCAAAAAAGCTTCGAATGTAACCCCTGGTCGGTACCATTCGACTAAAGTGAATTCAGGATTGTGCTTTTTCCCCGCTTCACCCTTGCGGTAGACATGAGACAGTTGGTAAATAGGCCGAGCCTTACGCGCTAGAAGTCGCTTCATACCATATTCAGGCGAAGAATGGAGGTAACCTTGCTTCTCTTCTCCTAGATCAACGGAGAAGAGATCAATGTAGGCATCAATAGGAGCGTAGTGAGAGAGGAGGGGACAATCAACTTCAAGAACCCCTCGCTCGTAAAAAAAGTTGCGCACAGCTCGAAACATGTCTGCGCGCTCTTGCAATAGAGAGTTAGACGCGGGAGACATACTCCCCAGTGCGTGTGTCGACTTTGACAACTTCACCTTCATCGATGAAAATGGGAACCTGAATTTTTGCCCCAGTTTCTGTGATCGCAGGCTTCAAAACGCGCCCCGAAGCAGTGTCACCTTTAACCCCAGGGGAGGTTTCTGTGATTTTCATCTCCATGAAGGTAGGAGGAGCGACATCAACGACAGTCCCTTTGTAAAGGACTAGGTCGTAAAGTGTTTCCTCCATGAGGTAAGCCTCAGTACTTCCAATAGCCGAAAGCGGAACATGCAATTGGTCGAATGTTTCGTCATGCATGAAGACAACATCTGTTCCTTCTCGATAGAGCATACGCATTTTCGTCTCTTCAACGTCGGCGAGATCAAGCTTTTCACCTGATCTAAAGGTTCGCTCTACCACTCTTCCCGAGGTGAGATGCTTGAGCTTGGTTCGGGTAAATGCTTGCCCTTTTCCTGGCTTGACAAATTCGACATTGACGATAGTGTAGGGATCTCCGTCAACCTCGACCTTCATTCCAGATTTGAATTCATTGGTACTCACTTGAGCCATTAACGTTCCTTTTTCATGATTTCACTAGAGCCATTGTGATAGAATGAGGCTTAAATTTCAATTCCTACTCGTAAGTTTTTGTCGATTTAAAAGGATCTTTTCTAGTGTGGACAGGTGAAGAGGGGGAGCTTGAGCGCAAAGGCTCACTGCTACGACGATGTTTTTCGGGATCGTAAGGATGACGTGAGTGAGGATTTAAGGGACTGTGTCCGTTTACCTCATTGACAGCATTGTCAAGTGCTTTAAAGATCACCCAAGCAAGACCAGCTTTGAGACTCCATTCTGCAACGGGAATTAAAGTTTTACGTACAAAATGGAATGGGATGCGTCCTAAAGTAAATTGGATTCCCCAGATTCCTAATGATGTTGTCATAGTGGCAATCATGACAGCTGTGAAGCGCGCCTGTGGGCTTTCATATGTTGCATATTCAAATGCAGCAGCAGTGTGTGTCATTAAATTCCCCACTGCTTTGAACAAGGGAAGATTAGACGTTGAAGTTATTAAGTTCTTCAAAGAAGAAGAACTAGTTGTTGGGGTGGTTTGAGACATAGAGAACTCCTATCATTATAATTAATCATGGTTCTTTTTGCCTCTCTCTCAACTCTTCCTCCTTCTGATATCGATCTAAATTTACACCTTGGTATCTACTAAGGGATTATATGTAGAACTACTGAAGATCGGACTACCACAACCCAATCCCGAAGGGGATCTCATGCTTTCCGCATACTTTCTTAGAGCTTGTGGATCATGTGCATTTTCAGAAGTAAATGTTATCAAATGGAGAAGACGTTCGCTGGCAAGATGCAAATTTTGTTGGGTTTCTTCTGCTTTTCTTCGAAGATCAGTTAACAATCGTTTTTGCTCTTCAATATCTTCTTTGAGCTCTCGTTTTTCTTCGTTCCCTTCTTCGATTTCTTCTTTAAGCTTTTCTAAGGATTCTGTTTGCTCTCGAATCACCCTTTGTAATTCATCGGAATATTCACCTAAAACACGTCGCATCTCTAGGACTTGTGCTCTGTGGTCTACATTATTTTGAAAGAAGGTTTCATTCTCAAAACCAAGTCGAGCAATATGTTGATGATTTTCTTCTAATTGTCTTGAAAACGTATCAACTTCATGTTCAAGATGGTTGACATGGGTTTCCATGCTTTTAGCAATTCTTCCCAAAGAAAATTTTGCAAGAGAATCATCTGTGTAGATTTTTCCCATCACAGTTGTTGCAAGAAGTCCTGAATGGGTCAGACCACCTGCGAATTCTCCTTTGAAAAACCTTTTTGATGCTTGAAGCGTCAGGATAAGCATGGCTCCAAAAAAGATATAAGACTGCCAGTTATCCAATTCAATGATATTTCGAAGACCTAAAGTCCCTTTTCCCTCCGAAGAAGGATTATAAAGTGGTTTGCTCTCAACGCCACTTGTGCGTGTAGAATTTGGGATGCTTAAATGACTCATTTTCCAACCCTGCTGCTAAGTTTTATAAGATAGCTTAGAGAATTTGTGAAAAGTTTGTAAAGATAAAAATTCAGTCTAAGAAAAAAAAAGAAGTTTGAAGATATGGCGAGGTCGTTGTATGAGGAAAGAAGACGGTCTTTGAAAATGTGAGAGAATGGTAGCCGAAGAACTGCACGAAGAGCAATTTGCTAAAGAGACGCTCGAAAGGTATTCAGGCTCGCCCGCGAGTGATTACCAATCAAACCTGATTTTAACCAACTTTCCTCGCTATGTCGATCACTTTGCAAAAGAAAGAGGAGTGGCGGTTCACGAAGGGTCCATGTTCAAAGTCGCTCATTCTCCTGAAGAAGAGATTTCTATTCTCGACTTTAAAATTGGTTCTCCAGCGGCAGCGCTTGTGATCGATTTATGCTCATTTCTCAATATTAAATCAGCGATACTCCTTGGAATGTGTGGCGGATTGCGACGCCGTTATCAAATTGGAGATTACCTCGTTCCTGTAGCGAGTATTCGAGCAGAAGGGACATCCGATTTCTATTTTCCCTCAGAAGTCCCCGCCCTTGCCAATTTTCTCATGTTGAAAGCGGTAACAGATGTTTTGGAGGCGGAGAAGTCTAACTATCACATCGGGATCACCTATACAACCAATCTTCGTTTTTGGGAGTATAATGAAAAATTTATTGAAGAGCTTAAAGCCTCTCGCGCTCAAGCGATCGAGCTGGAGTGTGCCACCTTGTTCATGGCAAGCTATAAGCGGAAGTTTACTTTAGGAGCTCTCCTTCTTGTTTCAGACCTTCCTTTGAATCGAGATCAGATCAAAACAAAAAAAAGCTCGGAGTTTGTTTTTGAAAATTTTATGCCTGATCACATTGAAAAAGGAGTCGCAATTATAAAACAGTCTCGAGTCATGCAATCGAAAAAAATCAAAGGTGCCTACCACCGTAATATCGATATGTAACTTGACTTCATTATCCTTCATCATTTAGTATGTAAAGTCATTTTAATAGTTGAACCTAAACGGTTACATTCAATGCAGAAAGCATTTCTGACCTCAACAATTTTCGCTTTCGCTACCGGCGTACGTACGGGGGGATCCCCCCTATACACTTGACAAGCACATTTGTATCTGAAACTTTTTTAATCAATTAGAGGTCAAAATGAATCACATTAGAGAACATTGGAGCTCTCGCATCGGATTCCTGATGGCGGCGATCGGATCGGCGATCGGTCTCGGGATATTGTGGAAGTTCCCTTACACTGTTGGTGAGAACGGTGGAGGACTTTTTCTTCTATCGTATTTTATCTGTCTCATCATTGTAGGTGTTCCTATTCTTATAGCCGAACTCATCTTAGGACGGCGTACTCAAAGAGCTGCTGTTGGAGCTTTTCAAACACTTGACCGCAAAGCCTCTGGCTGGAAAGTTGCAGGGTGGTTTGGCGTTTTAGCGTCTTTTTTAATTATGTCATTCTACAGCGTCATTGCTGGTTGGGGGATGAGCTACATTCTCATGTCGCTGACCGGTTTTTACCAGAATCTCTCGGGCGATGAAGTGGCAAAAGTGTTCACTTCTCTTTCGACTTCCGGAGAGATTTCTCTTTTTTGGCACTTTTTCTTTACTTTGATCACCGTTGGGATCGTGATGTCAGGAGTTCGCAAAGGGATCGAGCGTTGGGCCAAAATCATGACCAAAGTTCTTCTTGTATTACTTGTTCTCCTTTTTCTCTATGCTCTTACCCTAAAAGGATTTCCGAAAGCGGCGCAGTTTATCTTTCATCCAGTGTTAAGTGATTTCAAACTTTCGAGTTTGATCGAGGCTTTGGGGTTGGCTTTTTGGACATTGAGCATTGGGCAAGGGATCATGATCAGCTACGGCAGCTACATGCGGCGTAGTGAAAGTATTGTTCAGCTTTCAGGAGTTATTGCCTTTTCAGTGATAGTTGTTGCTATTCTGTCAGCTCTGATGATTTTTCCCGTCGTGTTTACTTTTGGCCTTGAGCCTCAGTCGGGTTATGGGCTCGTGTTTAAGACGCTCCCTTTCCTTTTTGCTAAGCTTCCTGGATCGCTGGTTCTTTCGACCATGTTTTTTACCCTCTTTGTGTTCACTGCATTGACATCTGCGATTCCACTTATTGAGGTAGTCGCATCGAATTTGATGGAGCTTTACAAAATGACCCGTAAAAGAGCAGTCATTCTTGTCGGAATTGCCTGTTTTGTTTTTGGAATCCCAAGTGCCTATGCGAATGCACACACCATCTTTCCTGATTGGGAAGGGATTTATGGGATGGACTTTTTAAAAACCGTTGATAATTTGGTTTCGATTTGGGTCATTCCAATTGGGGGATTAATGACAGCTATCTTTGTCGGTTGGTTTATGGACAGAGAGATTGCAAAAGAAGAGTTTTTATTGGGAACGCGTCTTCGTTTTTTATGGTATCCATGGCGTTTTTTTATGAGGTACGTAGTTCCTCTCACCATCTTAATTATTATTATCCAAAAGAGCGGGCTTTATAATTTTGATTCGCTCTTACATTACATTGTGGGGAATAGATGAGTCATACTAGAGAACATTGGGGATCACGTCTTGGATTTATTTTAGCAGCTGTCGGATCGGCAATTGGTTTAGGGGTTCTTTGGAAATTTCCCTACACCGTAGGAAATAATGGGGGAGGACTTTTTCTCTTCACTTATTTTATTTGTATTATCGCGATTGGAATTCCTGTTCTGATTGGTGAGCTTTTACTTGGGCGGAAAAGTCAGCGAGCAGCTGTCGGTGCCTTTGCGACTTTAACGGAAGAAAAACCACGCTGGAAAGTAGCTGGTTGGCTTGGAGTGATTTCCTCTTTTCTCATCATGTCGTATTACAGTGTGATCGCTGGATGGGGCATGAGCTACATTCTCATGTCGCTCAGTGGATTTTATCACAACCTCTCTTCAACAGATATGGCCTCTGTTTTTCAAAAGCTTTCTGAATCGGGTAGCATCACTGTTTTTTGGCATTTTCTCTTTACGGTGATTACGATGGGAATCGTCTTAAGTGGGGTTCGCAAAGGGATTGAGTTTTGGTCAAAAATCATGACTCGCGCACTGTTTGCCATCTTGTTTTGCCTTTTTCTCTATAGCATGACCCTGGAAGGTTTTGGAAAAGCTGCCCATTTTATCTTTTACCCTGACCTGGCTCGCTTCAAATTTTCGAGTGTTTTAGAAGCCTTGGGATTAGCCTTCTTTACCCTTAGTTTAGGGCAAGGGATCATGATTAGTTACGGCAGTTATATGCGTAAGCAAGAAAACATTCCGCAAATGGCGTGTGTCATCGGATTTTCAGTGATTATTGTTGCCATTTTGGCAGCCTTAACGATTTTTCCGGTCATCTTTACTTTTGGCTTCCAACCGGAGCAAGGAACAGGTTTGATTTTCAAAACTTTGCCGTACCTCTTTGCTCAACTTCCGGGAGCCTTAGTTGTTTCGACCATTTTCTTTACCCTCTTTGTCTTTACGGCGCTTACCTCAGCCATTCCCTTTATCGAAGTTGTGGCAACGAACTTGATGGAGCTTTTAGGCTGGTCGCGAAAAAAAGCTGTGCTTATCGTAGCTGCGTCTACCTTTACTTTTGGTATTCCGAGCGCGCTTTCGAACTCGCATGAAATTTTCCGCGATTGGCAAAGCATTTATGGAATTAACTTTCTCGATACGATTGATAATCTGGTCTCTGTTTGGATCATTCCTATTGCTGGATTACTCACGGCAATCTACATTGGGTGGGTGCTGAAGCGGGACATTCCTAAAAATGAGTTTCCCTTTGGGAAAAAATGGCATTTTTATTTTCTCCTCTGGCGCTTTTTCATCAAATGGATCATTCCCATCACAATTTTCTTGATCATCTTGCAAAAAAGTGGACTGGTTGACTTTGATTATATTTTCGGTCTCTCGAGATAGCTTTTTTACCCCACAAAAAATCGCAGGAGTCTGTAGTATTGATGTGTTATTATTTATTTTAACCTAGGAATATGAGGCCACTTAAGATCGGCAAATTACGGCGCTTTGGCGCAGCCGAAAATCCAACTTTTGAAGTAGTTTGAGTATAATGTTCGATTGTTAAGAGATGGTCTTCATGGATTGAAGTTATAATTTCTCTCTGTGAACTCTGTGGTAATAAATATCTAAATTTTTTGTAAAAAACTTTTTTTCAAGATTATCTTTAAATTGTGATTTTTTTCTCGTTAAAGCTATAATTCTCTTATGAATTTTGAGGCATTATAATGAGTTCAGCAATTGTCGCGAAAAGCCCAAGCGGTCTGCTGCTCGATCTTCGAGACCAAAGTTTACCACTTGAAGCAAGGAGAAAGGACAGTTTGCCTTCTCAAATTGAAACTTGTCCAAAAGAGATGCTTGGATCGGTTGTCTGTGTTGAGCGGTTTGCTTCAGATCTTCTCTCAAAAGTTGAATGCGCCGTAGGCTCTGTAAAATTAAAACTTTTACTTCCCGTTGAAACCTATTCTATTGGAGCTCTTTGGTGGCGTCAGTCTTTTGTTTTAACAAAAGATTTGCACAAGTTAGGAATCGATGCTACTCGGTTTTCGATAGTAAAGATTGCTGAAGGAGAAGCAGTTTCCGTTGATGAGTTAGCCCAGCAACACATAGAGGTGACTCATGATCGCAATTACGTTGCAAAATGGTACCCAACTTCCAAAACGATTAGAATCTCAGCTTTGAAGCTTCGATGTGCGTTTCCATTAGTGCTCTTTGAATTGACAAATGCTTCTTTTAATCGGGAACTTCAAGCAATTTCGCTTCTCCCTAAAGTAGACCAAGTGGAGAAAATTGAGCGGTTAGAGTTTGAGACCACAAAAGCTGTCAGAGAAAGACTGGAAAAGATCTCGCCTCATGTAAATATTTATCAGTTCACCCATCGTCACTTTGAGCTCCACTATTTGCATCAAGAATTGAAGGGACATGTTGAGATTTCGGCAAATTATGTGAGGACCCAGGTCCCATCCAAGTGGCCTTATTTTATTAATAAAAGTGAAAGAAGTGAGCTTGCGCAAATCATTGATCTCCATATTTTGTCACTCTATGGGCCTCTAAGTGAAAAAGAGCGCCGAGAGAAGAAGCTAAATGAATTAACAAGTCGTCTTGAAGGAAATCTTCAAAAAAATTGGGATTGGTATTTATCCCTATACAAAACAATTACACAGAAGGAATCAACCCATGTCTTTTAATACGCGTACAGTTAAAGGAGATCCATTCCCAGCTGAAGTTCCTGACTTTCTTATGCGAGGCGAAAGTTTATTTGGTGAAGTCAGGGAAGCTAAGCCGCAGATCCCACGTCAAATTTTAGGTTTTCCTCCACTTCTTAATGATGCAGTGAAGATTCTTTTTTCAGAGGGGAATCCCTTTGATGAATATGCGCATGCTCATGGAGAGCATTATCATTTCACGGTGGCTGTTGATGTCGACGTTCAAGATGGGCATGTAAAAACAGCAGACCTTGAAAAGTTTGGACTTCATTACGAAGGAGAAACTGTTTCAAAACAAGTTCTGCTAAAAGATCTCATTCTTCCTAGGAAACTCACAACAGAAGCTGATTGGACAGTTCTATCTAGTCATCCAAAGAATCCTAATATTACAGTCCGTTTAGCTCCTCACTCATCGCTGAATGGTACAGAGCATTTAATGGCGCGGATGATTTATGGATTGCACAAGGTGATGTGGCGAAATGATTTGAAAAGCTTGGAAAAGAGTGAGCTTTCTTACGAATCAAAAGTCCGAGCTAAAGAGCAATATCGGCTGGATTTTGAGGGGGCTGTGGAAAGTTGTTTGCATAAGTATGGAGTTCAAGGAAAGTTACATTTTGATCTTACGCCAGCTCCAGTCGATCTTACAGAAAGATTTTTTCGAGCTTACGTCCAGTACTGCAGGGACCCAGAAACAACTGCTCTTCAAGAGATCATAGAATGGGGACAACAAAACTCTCATCTATCTGAAGTACAGAAGTTATATCAAGTTGCTAAAGAGCTAGGGATTATTTCCTAATTCGAAGCCGAAGGTGAGCATTTGCAATACCTTTTCCTCGAGCTGCTGAGGCGTATCGAACGGAGGGAGAAACGTCTTCCGATCGATTGTTTCTTTTCCGACTTGTCTTTGCACAGTCAAGCTTGTGGTATCAAATTTGAGCAAAGTAAACTGATGCTGCGAGGCAAAGACGCGGATTCGGCTTAAATGCTTGAGCCAAATCGTTGGCTCAGGCAGTTTCCCAAAACGATCTTCTAATTCCTTAAAGAGTTCTTCGACATCATCTTGCGACGCTGTTTCTCCAAGGCGGTGGTAAATTTCCATGCGCAGGTTGGTTTCTGGAATGTAGGTACTCGGTAGGTTTGCAGCATACTGAAATTCCATGCGGGTGTCGTAAAACGTGGGCGAGACATGCTTTTTTAAGGTGTCAACGGCCCGTTTAAGAAGTTTGCAGTAGAAGTGGAACCCGATGGTCGAGACGTTGCCCGATTGTTGCACTCCAAGGAGATCGCCTGCACCGCGGATTTCTAAATCGCGCATAGCAAGTTTCATCCCGCCACCAAAGCCCGAGGTTTCAATGAGAGCTTGAAGACGTTTACGTGAGATCTCGTGCAGTTCCCGAGATTTGGGAACGAGAAAGTAGGCATAGGCAGGGCGGTTCCAGCGCCCAACACGGCCGCGCAATTGGTACAGGTCGGCCATACCATACATGTCGGCGCGGTCAATCAAGATGGTGTTTGCGTTCGGAATGTCGATCCCGTTTTCGACAATGGTAGTCGCAATGAGGATGTCCACTTCCCCTTGCTTGAACTTGTGGAAGATGGCGTCAATTTCATCGGCTGCCATTTGACCATGGACGACGGCTAAGCGGGCAGAGGGGAGAAGCTTTTGCATGTCGTCAGCAATGCGGTAAATCGATTCAACCCGATTGTGGATGACATAGGCTTGACCATCACGCGCTAGCTCTCGTAAGAGAGCGTTTTTCATGAGTTCATTTTCTTTTTCGGCGAGGATCGTTTTGATGGGGAGGCGGTCGTGGGGGGGTGTGTTGATCACAGACATGTCGCGGGCGCCAACAAGAGAAAAGTAGAGAGTGCGGGGGATGGGAGTGGCTGATAAAGTAAGGCAGTCAACACCAATTTTTGCTTTTTTCAGGTGCTCTTTTGCGCGCACGCCAAACCGTTGCTCTTCATCGATGATGATCAGCCCGAGATTTTTAAATCCCACATCTTGACTGATGATCCGGTGGGTTCCAATCAGAATGTCAACAGATCCTTGAGCGACACCTTCTAATGTCTTTTTCATCTCTTTTGGTTTCACGAAGCGGGAAGCAACGCCGATTCGAACTGGAAAGCTTTCCATCCGCTTGCAAAAGTTTTCGTAGTGCTGCATTGCAAGGACAGTTGTGGGAACGAGGACGGCAACTTGTTTGCCTCCGTCGATCACAGCCTTGAAAGCAGCACGCATGGCAACTTCTGTTTTCCCATAGCCGACATCTCCACAAATGAGGCGGTCCATAGCTTTGGGAGAGGCCATATCTTGCTTGATTTCTTGAATGGCTCGGATTTGATCGTCGGTTTCGGTAAAAGGGAACTCGTCTTCAAAGAGAAACATCTCTTCCGAGTCGGGCGGATAAATGAAGCCCCCTTTGGCTTCTCGGCTGGCTTGTATGTTGAGCAGGTCGCGGGCATAGCCTACAATTGCTTTTTGAGCTTGGACTTTGGCATTGAGCCATTTTTTTGTGCCAAGAGTGTGCAACTTGGGAGCTTGTTCGCTTGTACCGATGTAGCGGCTAATCAAATGAGATTGAGACAGAGGAACGTATAGTTTGCTTCCTTCAGCGTACTCAAGGATCATGAATTCTTCTTCATGACCGAGATGGTTTTTTTGCTTTTCGATTCCAAGGAATTTGCCTATTCCGTTGTGAAAATGGACGACGAGATCTCCTTTATCAAGCTGATGAAATTCAGATGCAGGAGTGTGATAGGAGCTACGCCATTTTTCGCGGTGAACTTTGTACCGCTTTGTCAGTTCTGTATAGGGGAGAATCGTGAGATCTCCCAACACAAAGCCACTAGAGAGGTAACCATTGTGAAACGTCGGAGAAACAGGAAGAGAAAGTTCTTTGATTTTTTCTTGAAGAGCCCGTTTTTCTGCTTCAGAGTCGGTTAAAAAGTGGAGTGTTTTGCTATGACGTAAGACAGCTTCGAGTCTCTGCTCTTCTTCAACATCATCCCAATAAGCTGTTTTAACTGTGAGGAAAGGATGGTGAATCCGTTTGGATGTATGTTTGATGTCAAAGAGGTCAAATGTCACAGATTGATTTCTTCCTGAACCTTCAGATAATTTTTCAAGTGGGTCCTTGGTGAAGTAGATTTTTTGACATTTTTCAGAGCGTTTGAAAAGTTCTTCTAAGGAAAGAATGAGGGGAGTTTTTGCTCCTGGCAGATCTTTAATCGAAACCCAACGGTCTTCAATTGCAAGCAAGTCATCTAAAACAAAGGTGGTATTGTCACCTAAATAATCGAACAGAGTGCAAGGGGTGGGTTCATCTTGAATCAACTTGAGTTCATTAGCGGGGACGATAATCGCTTCTTCCCGTTTTGCGATCGATTTTTGGCTAACGGGATCATAGGTGCGGATTTCTTCGATTTCATCTCCAAAAAAATCGATACGGCAAGGGTCGTAGGCTGAAACTGAAAAGATATCGAGGATGCCACCACGGATGGCAAACTCTCCTTTGTCTGCAGCAATGCTTTCGCGTCTATAGCCTAAACGGGTGAGCATTTCGGGTAAGTCTTCAAACGGAAGTGTGTCTCCTTTTTTCCACTTGAGAAGAAGGCTTTGCAAATTTTTTGGACAGCAAACTTTTTGCAAAATCGCTTGAAGGGGAGCTAAAACAATCGCAGGTTTTTTTTTCGAAGAAAGAGCATCTAAAATTTCAAACCGCTTTCCAATGATGTCGGGACTAGGTGTGATTTCTTCACCTGGTAATGTTTCCCATGAAGGAAAAGCATAAACGGGAAATGAAGAAAAGTAATTGAGATCGTCGAGAAGGCGCGTTTCACGATCACCCCCTGTGAGAATTAATACGTTTCGGTTTTGTGCAAGCGCAGCACATAAAATGAGAATTGCTTTTGGAGCATCCCAAAGGCCTTCAAAAAGAAGGGATGGCTCATTTTTAAAATGAGTTTTAACAGTGTGGATGAAAGAATGTTTTTCAATCAGAGTCAACATAGAGGAAAAGTGTAGCACAAAGAGAAATTTACCTTTCCTTTATTTTTTTATTTTGTTATGATCTCTATCAAATAGCATAAGATATAGGCTGTTTGTGGGGAAAGGAGGCAATATCTCTATTGCTGAAAATAGAGCATGCTAGACGTAATGTTAAAGAAAATACTTTAACTCGACCCTCCATCTATTCTCAAAACAAAGTCTTTAATTCTTAGCAACTTATTTGCATGTTTGTGCAGTTCAAGTTTCTTTTTTCCTCGCCTGCACTTTGGGTGAGGTTTTCCCTCCAGCTTGAACTGCACTTTTTTATGCCCAAGTCGGGTTAGAAATTGGCTTTTAACTGCGTCAGTCATTCCTATCTTTTCCCCCATTCACCTCGCTCCGTGTCAAGGGACACTGCAGCTCGGTTCATGAGCTAAAATCTAGGAACTTCCTTGTTAAAATCTCAATTTCTAATCAGACTTGGGCATCTCAGCCATTAAAATCATTCTTTAGGACTTTTTAGGGAGGAGTATCTGACGAGCTATCTAATGGGCGCTGCTGTCTATTACCAATAACTTTTTTAATTGGCAGATTTTTTTGCGCATTAAAAACTTTATTCGTGACAAAAAAATATTCTGATAATATTTTCTTAACCTAATTCTTAAATAATTTAGAGATAAGAAGATGTCATCAGTTCAATTTTATGTGGGTGGATACTACCGTTACCCCCAAACTCATTTAGACTTGTGTTTTCAAGTCAATTCCTCGAAAACAGGTTTGAATCGCATTTGTGAGATTCCTAAAGCAAGTGTTTCGTCGCTTTTTGTGGACGAAGGGTTCGTTTTTGTTAAGTACCTACTAGAGCTTTATAAAAATTCGATTCTTACGATTGCAAAGCAGTGGGATTTAACGCTTGAAGGAACTTCACTAGAAGTGAGTGAAAAGTTTTCGAGTCATATTGTTGCAAATGAATATCATAAGAAGGAGAAGCTTTCTTTAAAAGGGTTAGGACTTTCTAGTCTACCCCCTCAAATTGGCCTTTTCAAAGATCTAAAAGAATTAGACCTAAGTGGAAACAATTTGGTGATCCTTTTCCCTGAATTGACTCGACTTGATAGTTTAGAAGTTCTAGATATCAGTGGGAACCTAGTAGGGACAACGTTGCCCGACCTGAGTGGCTTGCTAAACTTGCGCATTCTAAGAGCAAATAAGTGTGGATTGGGAGCAGTCCCTGAGTGGCTCAACCGTTGCCCTAAGCTCGAGTTTGTTGAACTGCAAGGCAACGGTATCGAAGACTCGGTCAGACTTGAGACGCATTATCATTTAACATTGTGACGCTAAACCGTGAGAATTTCAGGAAGAGCAATCTGGGTGTTCTCATCAAATTCATGTGGTAGAGAAGTAGCTTTTCGTTGCCTCTTTTGCACTTCTGCATTGGGTTCCGAAGAAGCACCTCTTTTACGAGAACTTGCTGAGCAGGAAGTTTTGAGAGAGTCGAGCATGACGGTCAATTCTGTATGAGCGGAATCTGCTTTTGAGCGTTCGGCATCGGATTTGAATTTTTGCTTAGCACAGAAAGAGCCAAATGAAAGAAGATGAGTGGCTTCTGCTTTTGACAGAGGGAGCTTGGCTGTAATACGGGAGAGTAGTTCTCTATACATTACGACATCGGGGAAAATGGCGATGCGTTCAGGAATTTTCCTAGAGTCATTGCGACTGTAAAAATGGGCTCGATGGGGATACCGCATACCAATGTCTCTTAGTTCACTAGTATTAAAGGTTG
This sequence comes from Simkania negevensis Z, assembly GCF_000237205.1. Lineage (GTDB taxonomy): Bacteria > Chlamydiota > Chlamydiia > Chlamydiales > Simkaniaceae > Simkania > Simkania negevensis. The sequence continues at coordinate 416,712 of NC_015713.1, forward strand.
GGTAATTTTGAGGTGGCTTAATGATTTTTGGTTTCATAAGCTCTGCAATGAGCTGATGCGTCTCTTGATCAGATGGGGGAATTAATTCAGAGCAAAGTCTTAAAGTCATGTTGAGTCCCATGTGATAAAGAGCAAACATGTCGTCACAACGTCTTTGGAGGCCTTGGCGCTCCCTTTGATAAAACAGGGTATTTTCAGCGTTGCCAAAACTTCGAGGGTTCAAATGATCTACAGTTCCTGTAGTGAAACCAACCTCTTGGAATGTATGAGCAAGTGTATCGAAATCAATGAGCTTACAACGTTCATCGTCCATCACATTTCCCTCTTTCACATCTCGGTGGACTAATCCGAGTTTGTGCAATCCTGCAAGGGCGTGACATACCGTGCCCACTTTGCTAAGTAGGTAGTGAACTGGATTTTCAACTTCAGCCCATTTGATGTTTGCAAAACTGCGTGGGTAAGCAGGCATCATCATATGCCTAATCCCTTTTTTGTCGGTAGAAGCGGAGTAGATGGGTGCGATGAGCCCTTTTTTAGAGGGGCTGACAGCTTCGATTAGTTTGCTGACATTTTTTTTGATGGGAGAATAACCGTTTTTTTGTGGGCGGTGAGAAACTTTTCGAGCGATATTTTGAGGTTTAGATGGAGAAAACAAATCATCTCCCATCTGCATGCGCATAGTTGCAATGAATGGACCGACAAAAACGCTTCCATTTCCTCCTTGAGAGGTGTTGGGCGCATAAATGTGAAATCCTCTAGATTCGACGGCAATATAGTTGGGAAAAATTTCAGATGGAGGAATCGTTTGGGTTTCCTTAGGGCCGAGAGTTGCTTGCGCTGCATAAACAGCTTTTAAGATGGTGATTGCAACAGGTTCTGGAAGGTTGTAGGTGTTGATAAGCGCGTGTAAAATATCGGGGTGTCTCTCAGGTTTAGTTGGAGAAGTTGCACAAGGGAATTCCCCTCGTGGGGGAGTGCTTGGAAGAATAGCTTTTAGACTCATGTTTGGGTTCTCTTGTAAATGGTAAAGTAATTTATTGCGTCTTCAATTCCTGTGGGTTCTTTAACGTTGTGAAAGATGGAATGGGAGATAAATTTTTGCATTCTTCTTCTTCGATACGACGTTTTTTAATGGGTCTTTCTTGATTAGGGGCTTCAACTTCAACTTGTACATGGGGTGGTTGCATGCTTTGGAGTGTGAGATTAGATGTAGATGCATCCTCTCTGAGGCTATCGAGGGCAAACTTTTGCCTAATGCAGTAGAAGACATAGTTTTTAAGGAGTTGTTGTGATGCCTCTGGGATGGGAAGCTGTGCGAGAATTTTGGGCAATACTTCCTGATAAATTTCTTTAGAAGGGAGAATAGCAACTTTTTGTGGAAATATAGTGTGAGTGAAGTAGATGTGATGTTTTGCATACTTTTCGCCTATCTCAGTTAACTGCTGCTCAGAGAACATCGTCCCTGTAGCAGGTGAAATCAGTGTGGGCTTATAAAGTACTTGAATGTCTTGATGTGTCTTCTGATCAGATTGGGGAATGAGCGCGGTGCAAAGTTGCAGAGTCATGCGAATTCCCATATGGAAGAACGCAAACATGTCGTCGCAAGGTCTTCTAAGTCCTTTGCGCCGTGCTTGATGGATAAGTGTTTCCGCTGCAGCTCCAAAGCTACTTTGATTCAGAAATTCTGGGGTTCCTATGGTAAAGACGGGTTGAGAGGAAGATTTATTAGCTGTATCGTAATCAATGAGTTTGATTCCATCTGGTTTATCTGGATTTTTGTTGTCTACCATCACATTTCCCTCTTTAACGTCGCCATGAACATCACCTTTAGCATGAATCACAGAAAGAGCTTGAGTCACGAGGCCGGTCATCCGAATAAGATATTGAATGGGTTGGGGGGTATGTTTCCAGTCGATTTCACCGAAGTTATGAGAATAAGCATCCATTAAAGCATAACTAAATCCTCTCCCTTTCGATGTATGATGGATAGGGCCAAAATGGTTCTTTTTTGTAGGTGTGGAGTGGCCAATATACGATTCGACTTTCTTTTTTGCTGGTGAGAACTGACATTGTGGTACTAAACTTCTTCCAGCTGAAACTTTTCGAGCTTTGGTCTCGGGTTTAGTGGGAGTGAGATCTACTGCTCCAACAGTGACCCGCTCTGTTGAAAAGTAATCTCCAGTCCAAACAGTCCCGTTACCTCCAGAATTTGTAGTGCATGGGCAAACCTGAAATCCAAAGGGATCAATAAAGATTTTATAGGGAAAAATTTCTGTAGGAAGAATTTCGACCGTTTGCTTTAGGGTGAGGTTTTGTTGCGCTCGATACACTCCATTTAAGATATTTTGGGCAACGCGCGGATGCAGAAGGGGGAACTTTGATGTGAAAGAGATCCATACATCGACATGTCGCTGTGGTTTTTGAGGTGACAATGTAGAGGCTTTCTGCTTAAAAGAGTTCTTGCTAGGAGGTCTGGAAAAATCGGGGCGAGGCAGAAAGCCGCTTTGATTGACAGGAAGAGTCGGGGTGCAAGGTGAAGTTGACATATCAGATCTCTTTTAAAAAGACAAAGATACGAGTTTATCTCTCAATTTAAAAGAAATCAATTTAATTTAATTAAAATAATAAGTGGTAATTAAATTAAAATTATAAATTAATCCGTTTCAAGAATTTCTTTAATTTTATCAAAAGCGATCACTACCCCTTTAGGGTTTTTCCCACCTGCTTGTGCGGCTTCTTTCTTGCCTCCGCCAGAACCTTCAATTGAGCCGGCAAGCTCTTTAATAAGTTGATCAGCGTGAATCCCTCTTTCAACGAGGTCGGGAGAGACACGTAAGAGGAGTTGGCACTTGTCTTCTTCGATTTGGCAAAGAAGAACAATTCCTGATTTCATCCGTGAAATGAGGTCGCTGCCAAGATCTGTCATCTCCTTTTTTGAGACTTCAACAACAGCACTTAGAATCGAGATGTTATTGATTTGCTTGACTTTCTCCATCAGAGAATCGGCTAGGTCACTGAGTTCTCGTTTACGCGCAAAAAGTGCTTGTTCCTTGAGTTTTTCATTTTCTTTAATGAGTGACTTCACGGTTTCGTCGAGTTTTGGCAAATTGGATTTAAGAAGGCTCGACAAATTGAAAAGTTGGTCTTCAATGTTATAGCGCATTTCTTCTGCCTTAGGGCCGGTCACGGCTTCGATACGACGCACCCCTTTAGCAATACTTCCTTCTTTTGCAATCCGAAAACAGCCAATGGTTCCAAGAGAGGTGACATGCGTTCCACCGCAAAGCTCTTTTGAATAGTGGTCGATATCGACAACACGCACCACTTTTCCATACTTTTCTCCGAAAAACTGTTTGATTTCGGGATGTTTTTGCACGTCTTCAAACGAAAGCTCATAGGATTTTAAGGTAGGTGACTCCCAAATCTTTTGATTCACAAGGCGTTCAATATCGCGCAGTTCTTCATTCGTTAATGCTTTGTGGTGGTTGAAGTCAAAGCGGAGGCGGTCGGCTTCAACGAGCGATCCCGCTTGTCGAATGTGAGGCCCTAAAACCTGTTGCAGGGCATAATGGAGGAGGTGGGTGGCGGTGTGATGTTTCTCGATTTCAGCACGTCTTTTGGCATTAATTTCAGCATTGACGGGCTCTCCAACGAGAAGCACTCCGCTTTCAAGAAGGCCGATATGAGCAATGACTCCTTGAAATGGGGATTGGGTGTCCTTCACGATGAAGTGGGCTTTTTCGTGAATTAGCCGACCGATGTCTCCGACTTGTCCTCCTTTTTCAGCATAGAAAGGAGTCTCATCTAGGATGACAAGCCCTTCTTGGCCTGCTTCCATCATTTTCACCGACTTCCCATCGACAAAGAGTCCTTTAATCGTGGCTTCTACTTCTACCTGTTCGTATCCGACAAATTCTGAAGTGCCATGATGGGCTACAAAATCTTCGTAAATGGTCGATTCAACTTTGTGCTCATATGATTGTTTCGATTGACGAGAACGCTCTTTGGCTTGTTCTTCTAGAATTTGGTATTGGTCGAGATTAACTGAAAGACCAGAGTCTTTTGCAATGAGGAGAATTTCTTCGAGAGGAAAGCCATAGGTGTCTTTAAGTTTAAATGCCTCTTCGCCGCTGATTTCTTTTTTACTGCTTTTTTGCGCATGGTCTATAATAGCGCTTAAGATGTTGCCACCGCGATGCAGCGTTTGTAAAAAACTTTCTTCTTCAACGGTGAGAATCTCAGCAATCCGATCTTGCGCGGTTTTGAGTTCGTGAAAATCGTCACCCATGGTGTCGATGAGACGAGGGAGAACAGAGGCGAGGAAGGGTTTGTTAAGCCCAAGCATTCGTCCATACCGAACAGCGCGGCGGAGAATTTTTCGAAGAACGTAGCCTCGTTCAATATTACTTGGCTGAGCGCCATCAGCAATGGCAAAAGATAGAGAGCGAATATGATCGGCAATGACGTGGAAGGCAGGTGCGTGTTTGGTATCTTTTGGGTCGTATTTGCGGTGAGCAATCTTTTCGACTTCTTTAATCAGCATGCCTAAAATGTCGGTTTGAAACACGCTAGGGACGTTCATCATCAGCGCAAGAACTCGCTCGAGGCCAGCCCCTGTGTCAACAGACTGTTTGGGCAACTCTTTTAGTTTTCCACTCGGATCACGGTTGTATTGCATGAAGACGAGATTCCAAAACTCGAGGAAGCGCTCGCCATCGACATCTTCATGAACAGCACGAGCCGATCCATATTCTGGGCCACGGTCGAAAAAGAGTTCTGAGCAAGGCCCACAGGGACCTGTGTCGCCCATGGCCCAGAAATTATCTTTTTCCCCTATGCGTGAAATCTTTTTCTCATCGATGATTTCTTTCCAAAGCTCATAAGCTTCGTCGTCTTTTTCGTAGACAGAGACAAAGAGTTTTTCTTCAGGAAAGTTAAAAATCGACGTGGCGACTTCCCATGCGAAAACAATGGCTTCTTTTTTGAAGTAATCTCCAAATGAAAAATTTCCAAGCATTTCAAAAAAAGTGATATGCCGTTTTGTGTGCCCGACGTTGTCGAGGTCGTTGTGTTTTCCACCAACACGGATACACTTTTGAGACGATGCCGCTCGAGTGTAATCACGAGATGTTTTCCCTAAGAAAACATCTTTAAATTGATTCATCCCTGCATTAATGAATAACAGGGTTGGATCCTCGTGAGGAACAGTTGGAGATGAAGGAACAACTGCATGTCCTTTTTCCTTAAAATATTGGAGAAACTTTTTCCGAACTTCTTGAGATAGCATGATTTCCACTTAAGTTTTTCTTGAACTCATTCCTATAGAAGCATAAAAATAAGGGAATCTGAGGAGAAAAGCAAGGAACTTGTGTCATGGATGAAGATCTAAAAAAAATCCTGGAAAAAACAGCTAATACCATTCGGCAACTTTCAATGGAAGCTGTGCAAAAAGCAAACTCTGGTCATCCAGGACTTCCTATGGGCTGCGCCGAACTTGGGGCCTATCTTTATGGTCACGTTTTGCGCCATAACCCGAAGGATCCGAGCTGGGTCAATCGAGACAGAGTCATTCTCTCAGCGGGACATGGTTCGATGTGGCTTTACTCCTGTCTACATTTAGCAGGTTTTGATCTTTCTCTTGAAGAAATCAAACGATTTCGTCAATTGCATTCTAAAACTCCAGGGCATCCTGAGTATCATGAAACACCTGGAGTAGAAGCGACAACCGGACCTCTTGGTCAAGGTGTGGGAAATGCGGTTGGGCATGCTCTCGGTCTCAAAATTCTCGAGACCAAGTATAACAAAGCCGATCACGCCATCATCGATGCAAAAGTTTTTTGTTTGGCCGGTGATGGATGTTTGATGGAAGGAGTGTCCAATGAGGCGAGCTCATTCGCAGGGCATCTCTGTTTAGACAACCTTGTCATCATTCACGACGACAATAAAATCACACTCGATGGACCTCTGGAACAGTCTTCTTCAGAAGATGTTGCTGAGAGATACCGTGGCTATGGATTTGAAACTTATGTCATGGATGGAAATAATCTCGAATCGATTGATGAGGTGATGACAAAAATTCGAGAAAATCAAACGAAGCCGGTTTTCATTTCTTGCAAAACGATCATTGGCAAAGGATCTCCCCACAAAGCAGGATCACATAAAGCACATGGATCGCCACTAGGAGTCGATGAAGTCAAAGCAACCAAAGAAGCTCTCGGTTTGCCGGCAGAAGAATTCTACATCCCTCAACAGGTGAAAACTTTTTTCGAAAACAAACTTCCAAAACAGAAAGAACTTCAAGCAACTTGGCAAAAGAAGTTTGATGATTGGGCAAAACTTCATCCTGAATGCGCAGAAAATTTTCGCGAATGCAATAGCCGTAAGATTCCAGAAGATTTAGAACTCACCTTAAAAAAACTCAACATACCAAATCCTATTTCAGGTCGTGTAGCGTCTCAAGCTGTTCTCGAAGTCCTTGGCGATAAGCTTCCGTTTCTTTACGGAGGATCAGCGGACCTTTCCGGCTCTGATTGCACGATGATGAAACAGTTCCCTCTAATTTCTCCGAAAAATTTTCAGGGCCGTAACATCAAGTATGGAATTCGAGAATTTGGGATGGCAACAATTGCCTCAGGACTTTTTCAGACAGGGATGTTTATTCCCTATGTAGGCACGTTTTTTACCTTTTCTGATTACATGCGCAATGCGATCCGCCTCGCTTGTCTTTCAGGCTATCACGTGATTTACCAATTGACGCATGATTCAATTTTCCTAGGTGAAGATGGGCCAACGCACCAACCGATTGAACATTTAGCAGCACTTCGAGCAATGCCTCACTTACATGTGGTGCGACCTGCCGATGCAAATGAAGTGAAAGGAGCATGGCTATCGATGCTCTATTACAACTCTCCTTCAGTCATCGTTTTATCGCGTCAAAATTTGCCAACCTTAGTTGAAACAGCCGTTCCTTTTAAAGAAGGCGTTGGCCGTGGAGCCTACATTCTCAAGAAAGAAAAAAGTAAACCCGACTTCACGTTATTTGCGACGGGTTCTGAAGTGGCCCTTGCAATGGATGTTGCAAAGTCTTTAGAAAAACAGGGAAAAGATGTTCGTGTTGTGTCGATGCCATGCTTTGAGATCTTTGAAAAACAAGATGCAGCTTACAAAGAAAGTATTGTGGGTGGAAATCTTGGAAAAAGAATTTCTATTGAAGCAGGTGTGAGCCAAGGATGGTTCCGTTATATTGGACGCGACGGTATCCCAATTTGTATGGAGAGCTTCGGTCTTTCCGCACCCATAGGAGATCTTGCAAATGAATTTGGATTCACAGTCGATGCCATCCTCGACCGTATCCTCACTGGAAAATAGCCGGTTTTTAAACGCGCTGAAATGCCGAAATCATGAAGGTCGTCCTCCAATTTGGATCATGCGTCAAGCAGGGAGGTACCTTCCTGAATATCAAAAATTGCGTCAAACTCACACGCTTGAGCAACTTTTTCGCTGTCCCGAAAAAATTGCTGAAGTAACTTTGCAACCACTGAAGCGATTCCCTCTTGATGCTGCGATTTTATTTGCAGATATTTTGCACATTTTACTTCCCTTGGGGTGTGATGTGACCTTTCCTCAAACAGGAGGGCCACAAGTGAGCGCACCTGAAAGACTTCAAGAAAAGGATGTGGTAAACACCCTAGATTTTGTGAAATCAGGTATCCAGCTTTTAAAAGAAGAGCTCTCGGTTCCACTCATTGGATTTTGTGGGGGACCATTTACAGTTGCTCATTACTTGTTTGAGAAAAAGCCAGAAAAGATGCTTCATCAAGACCCTAAAGGATTTCGCCAAATTTTAGAGATGATTACCGATGCTAGTCTAGCTTACCTCAAGATGCAAATTGATGCGGGAGTACATGCGATTCAAATTTTTGATTCGTGGGCGGGAACACTCCCTCGAGCTGAACTTGAGGAATTTGTCTTGCCAACACTCAAAAAATTGACTGGTGCCCTTAATGTTCCGACCCTTATTTTTTCAAGAGGATCAGCATTTTACGTTCAGGAGTTTCTCTCTGTTGGTGCAGATGGAATTAGCTTTGATGCTGGGCGTCCCCTTGCAGAAATTCGGAAAGAGGTGCCAAAACAGATTGCCGTGCAAGGGAATTTGCCTCCTGAATTTCTCTATAGTCCTCCGGATGTCATCCGGAAGAAAACACGAGAGCACCTTGCATCGATGCAAGGGGACCCAGGATTTATCATGAACCTTGGTCATGGCATGTTGCCCGACATTCCTGTAGAAAATGTGCAAACCTTTATCGAAACAGTCACCAGTTCGCCGTCGGTGGCATAGAACACAAGATAGCTTCGGGGTTTCCTCCCGATTCAAACCCAAACTTTGTTCCTCGGTCATAGAGCAAGTTGAATTCAACATAATGGGCGCGCATCTTGTTTTGGATTTTTTTGTCTTCTTCTACATAGGGCTCATCTTTATGCTTTCTGTAAAGTGGCATGATAGCATCTAGAAAAGTGCTTCCAACCGACTTCCACATCCCCACATCTTGCTCGAAATTTCCGGTATTGTAGTGATCAAAAAAGATGCCTCCAACGCCCCGCTCTTTTTTCCAGTGTTTGATGAAAAAATAGTCTCGGGCATTTTGAGAAAAACGAGGGTAGAGATTTTTTCCAAACGGATCCAAACTCTTTTTAGCGATATCGTGAAAGTGCTTTGTATCTTCTTCACTAGGAAACCCCATTGGGGTGAGGTCGTAGCCACCTCCAAACCAATGCTGTTTTTCCGTTTGAATGAATCGCACGTTCATGTGAACAGTTGGCATCTTAGGGTTTTTCATATGTGTAATCAAACTTACACCAGTTGCAAAAAACGCTCCTTCATCTGCATTGAAAGGAGCTTTATCTCCACTGACACCCGACCAATTCACTGCAGCTTTTTCAAAAACATCTCCACGCAAAACACTGATTTCGCCACCACCTCCAGTATGGTGATTCCACGGTGTGCGCTGAAAGCGGCAACTCGGCTCAAGTGACTCAAAACTTGCAACGATTTCATCTCTAAGATTTTTTAAGTACTGTACAAGCTCTTCTTTCATGAGATTGCTCCATAGTTATACCATCCATGCAGGGATGCAAATAATTTTTTCTTCTTTTTGAATTTGAAATGACCCGTTGTAGAGACAAATCCCCCACTTTGCTTTGGGTTCTTTTTGCATAAACTCTTTTAAATGGCGAATTTTCTTTGGAAGTATCTGTGAAGAGAAAGTTACTTCTATAGGTAAGACTTGATCTCCAACTGTGAGAATGAAATCTACTTCTGTTCCCCCACTTGTTCTCCAATAATTAATGCCATGACTTTGCAGGTTTGAGTCTGTCCATGTGAGTAATTCGTTTAATATCCAGTTTTCAAACCTGTGCCCAAGTAATCCAGTCGAATTCAATAGTGCAAAGTCTTGAATACCTGTCAAATAACTTACCAAGCCATTATTGATAAGATATCCTTTAGGTGATTTTACAAGTCTTTTAACAGTGCTTGCAATATAGGGGAAAACTTCACGATATTGCATTGTTGCGAGTAGGTATCCACGATATTTTGTCAAAGTGTTTCGAGCACAATGTAGCGCATTCATCAGTTTCTGGTCATCTCGCAGAGATCCTGTTTGCTCAGCGCAGGCTTTCATAAGCTGCTCATATAGTTCCAGATCATGGATAGATTGGATAGCTCTTACATCATTTTCTAAGTAAGTTTGCAAGTAGTTAGCTAAATAACGCAATTTTTCCTGTCCATTTTGTTCTTCAAGAACTTCAGGCAGTCCTCCCCAGATAAGACACGTAGAAAGTGTTTCTTTGAGTATTTTTTGAAAGGGTCTCTTTTTTTCCCATGCGTTTATGAGGGTTGCTTCATTGAATGGTTTGAGGATAATGTCGAATACTGATTCCTCTGGAATATAGATTTCGGGATGGTATAGGCTGGCAGCTTCTTTCAGATTGAATTCACGTAGGTACATGAGTTCTACTCGTCCAGCTAAAGATTCTGCTGCAAGTTGGTGCAGGTTCAAATGACCAGATCCATTAAGAATAAACTTCACAGAGTTTTGATCTTTATTGTCATCATATATTGTTTTAACTTGATCAAATAATGTAGGGCATTTTTGAGCTTCATCAATTGCCACCCATATTTTTTTACCTTTACCGATTTGTTGCATGGCTTGTTCTTCGATCATGATTTCGAGTTCTTCTTTTTCAACCCGCAAACGTTCATGACGTTTGTCCATATTAAGAAAGACCCATTTTTTATCAGGGTGCTTTGCCATATATGACTTAAGAAGAGTCGTTTTTCCCACACGTCTAGCTCCCAAAAGAGCGGTCACTCTTGGGCGTTCGAAGGAGGAATGGATCTGAGGGGCGTTGGCCCTTTTAAGAAATTTATTCATGGCTTGATGCTTTTTCGATGCAATTCTTTCATTGTAATGATAAAATTTCTATGAAATTTCGTCAAGATCGTGAAAGAATTTCTTTTTCATTTTCATAATATTTTGATAATTAGATGGTTAAAGGCTTGAGAAGAAGGGGGAGGTTCAGAATAAGAATTCCAATTCGAAGCCAGGTGCATTGGAAGTCTTGGTATCAAGGGAGATAAAACTAAAAACCTGAACTCTGGGTCTCTTTCACTCATTCTCAGGGAGTTTTCTCTTTCTTCTCAGCCTTTTTGCCTCGAAAAGAACCGTTTGGCCCTTTCCATCGGCAAAAATACCGAGAATTCAAGAGAACTTTCTCTCCTGAGACTAAGCAAAATAAACCCAGAGTTCAGGTTAAAAAAGTTAAGATTGCAAAAGTGGTTTCTTAGGCACAGGAAAACGTCAAACTTTTGAATTTATCTAGATGAAAACTTCAAATCATATAACATGAAAGAGAATTTTTTCAAAATAGGTCTAGACGCATGCGGAACGTTATTATTTTAGGGGGGGGGATTTCGGGCTTAAGTTTGCGCTATTTTTTAAGTCAAAAATATCCCGATCTCAATATCACTTTGATTGAAAAGGAAAATCGTTTAGGCGGGGTCATTGAGTCGAGACAGAGTGGGGGCTTTTTCTTTGAAAAAGGGCCACGAACCTTTAAAGCATCGAAAAGTCATAGTTTGCTTCAACTCATCTGTGATTTGGGGATGGAAAAGGAGCTTCTCGTATCAGAAAAAAATGCTGCCCGTCGGTTTCTTTGGAAAGATGATAGGCTTCATGCGATTCCCACGCATCCTTTGCCTCTTTTAGCCTCACCACTTACACGCAAACTCATTCCATCGATGATGACTGAGTGGAGTAAAGAAGTAGGCGCAGATGATGAAACGGTGCATAGCTTTGCCAAGAGACGTTTAGGCGTTTATGCTGCAGAAGTTTTTTTTGATCCCATGACACTCGGAATTTATGCAGGGGACATCCGTAAGCTTTCGATGCTTTCTTGTTTCCCTTCTTTAAAAGAACTTGAGAGAAAACACGGCTCGATTACAAAAGGGCTTTTCAAAAGGAAGAAAAAGTCATTCACCTACCCAGAAGGAGTGCGTACTTCTTGTCTTTTCACATTGAAAAGAGGGGTGGAATCACTTGTTGCTCAACTCGAAGAAGCGGGAAAGGGGGACATTGTTTTAAACACGGCGGTTCGAGATGTGGTATTTAAGGACGGTAAAGTGAGCGTCTCTGATGGAAATCACACCTGGGAAGGAGACCATCTTTTTTGCGCATTGTCAGCGAAGGGTGCATATCATCTCTCTCGGACATGGGATGAGCAGGTAACAGCTTTCTTTAATGCTTTAGAAATGGCAAGTTTAAGTGTGGTTCACCTCGGTTATGAATGCCGTCCGTTAAAAGAAGAAGGCTTTGGCTATTTGATTCCTTCAAATGAGGGGGAAAAAATTCTCGGTGTCATTTTTGACTCGTCAGTGTTCCCACAGCAAAATCATCATGCGCTTGAAACACGTCTAACTGTCATGATGGGTGGAGCGTTTCATCCTAAGCATCACGAAATTTCAAAGGAGATGCGGATTGCTCAAGCTTTAGAAGGGATTGAAAAACATTTAGGCATTAAGGCTTTGCCAATGTACACCTATGCTACAGAGTATGTTCAAGCAATTCCTCAGTTCACCTTAGGGCATGCGCAACGGGTGGCTGATTTACGTGAGTTTCTTCGAGAAAAGTACCCTCAAGTCACCCTTTTAGGAAATTATCTCGATGGTGTTTCACTGAGTGATTGTGTGGAGGGAGCGAAAAACATCTCTCAAAATATTATTTACGAAAGTACATAGAGGCGTTAGACATCTTAGCTATAAAATTTACAGAGCACTAATTCTAAACCCAATTAAAATATAGGTGGTTTAAATCAAATTTCTCAACTTAGCTCAGGATGTGTCAGATATATCATCTGAAATATAATCGTCTAATATTGAAGGACAAGTGAGTCCAAATTAGTCAATTTATACTCAAACTACGTCAAAAGTTGGTTTTGGGCAATGTGAATGCTTTCGGAATTCTTCAATCTTAAATTACTCAATATTAATAACATGATTGGTCTTAAAACCGGCAAATTACAGTACTTTGGCACAGCCGAAGATCCAATTTTTGAAGTAGTTTGAGTATAAACAACTCGAAATGGGGTTTTTTGTCATTTATAGGTGAATTTAAATGATTTAAAATCAGTTAGATATGAAAATTTCAACTTCTTAAAATAGGTGGAATATAATTATAAGTGATTGATTTTAAATATGTTGAAAATTGTTAAAAACATTAATTATAAATTAATAAAATATGTAGAAAAAAATAATTATTTTGATAAAATTAAGGGTGAGAGAGCAATCTCTCAGTTATTGTTTTAATTTTAATTCTCTTATTAAGAGCCTTTAGAAAAGACAATCTCTTAGGCTCGAATGAACAAAATTTGAAAGCTGATTACAGCAATTTTAAACCGTTATCGTGATGAATAAACACGCAATGGTGAGAAGTTATAGAATTTTGAAGATTTGAAGCTATGCTTCATCTTAATTTAAAAGGAGGAAAATACTTAATAAAAAAGTCTTAAAAGATCATGCTTGCACAGAGCATTGATGTTCAAGAAGTAGTTTTTTAATTTTCCGTAATACAACTCTATGAACGTTAATTATCTAATAATGCAAGTATCGAGCTTATTAAATGGCTATCTCATTTACTTGATTAAAGCTGTTTTAGGTTCGATATAGAAGCAAAGTTAGATATTAATAGTTTTTAAGTAGTTGTTGAACGGAATCCATTCTGATAAGGGTTTGTCCTTTTAAAACCCATCCAACCTTATCATCCATAAGATTCCAAACAGCATCATTTCTTTAAAATAGATTCGTATGTTGGCATTTTTTTGCCGAAAACCTGCACTTTTAAGGGTTTCTTGTACTCTTGAATAGATTTCTAGTGTCTAAAGAAATCCTTAAACTTTTGTAATCAAAAAAGTTGTGATTACAAAAGATAGAAAGTCTGCTTACACATGAAAAGTTGTGTCAAAGGATTTGAGCCTGGTGCAATTTTATTTTTGAGTTTAGAGAACGACTCTAACCAAATAAAATAATAAATTTCTAAAAGATAAATACTTAGGATAAGAAGGAAAATATGAGCTCAACAGATTCAATAGATTACGCTCAGGAATGGCAAGACGATTTAAATTATCTCGGTACGATTCAAGATGGATCAACGGCGATCGAGTATTGTTTTACCAATTTACTTCCTGACTTGTGTGGATTTTATGAACAGCAGATGTCTGAGCTTGCTGTTGTCATGAATGACTTGACAGAGTGCTTGAACTTGGAAAACGAAATCCAAGCACTCTTTAATGAAGGATCAGAATATACATCAGACAAGGATCCGAATGGCTTAGTGGATTATGAAGATGACGTAGAAGAAATGATGAAAGATGCTCAAGAGTTAGAAGACCTATTAGAACAAGATGAAGATGTCCTAGGCGCGTCAACGGTCGAAGATATTGAAACCCAATTAGACTCTATCTTTTCGTGGGGGCTTGATTACAATGATCCAGATGCTGTCTGTCAGAATGCAACTAATTTCATCAGTGCCTGGGATGCATCAGAAGATGCAAAAAACTCAGATGACGTCGAAAATGCTCAGTACGATGCCAATCAGATGCAAGTATACGATGATGCCTTTAATGCGATGAGCAATGATTTATCCAGCATGTCTTCTCAAGTGCAATCAGAGCTTCAATATGAAGAATCTTGTGATCAGCAAATGCAAGGGCTTATCAGTGATATGGAGCAGCAGTGGGCTCAAACTGAACAAGTCATGGTTAATAACGAAATTACAGGGTAAAGGAGGCATTATGGCAAATTGTTATTACGCTATTGAAGTGGCTGCTGTTGAATGGGATAACGCTATTTTATTGCAGGAACAAGTCACAGCTCAAACGACAGATCTACTTGCACAAGTTTTAAACCAGATTTACGGATATGCGAATATCGAGCTTGAAAAGCTTGCAGATGATGTGACAGATATCGATCCAGATGATAAACATGCTTCTGACGAAATCAACCAAGCTCAAACAGCTTATAATGAAGCGAATCAAGAATACCAGAATTTAGAAAACACTTATGACGCGATTGTTCAGGGATCAGAGACAGCAACAAGCCAATTATCTCAAGATGAGCAACAAGTCATCCAGTTCTCATCGAGCATCATGCAAATGATGACATTCATTGCAAATTGTTTAGCTTCGGGTTAATAAAAATAAGGAAATATTTATGTCAAATGAGATTCAAAAAATTAACATTAATAGTGGGATTAACTTTATTAGTCTCACAGAACAAAACAAAAAAAAGGAAGCAAATCTATCGGCAATTGCCTCCTTACAATCAGCCATCCAAGCTGCTGCGCAAATCATAAACCAAAACGATTCGACCTCAGCGTCTCTTTCTGAACCAAAAACGATGATGACAACAGAAGAGCAGATCTCGGAAGATTCGAATGAAACGAGTTCTTCAACTTTTTCTTTTGGAGGAATGGATGCTGTTTTTGAAATGGAGGCTTTATTGGGCTTACTCCAAGAAACCTATATCGAATTTGCTGCTTCTAATTCAGAAAATTTAGTCACAATGGGTAGCGCAATCATCGACGTATTAGATGATCAATACGACAAAATCACAAAGCAACTAGAAAAAGAAAGAAAATGGGATCATATGTCCTTTTGGGACAAACTGAAGTGCGGGTTCAAACTCGTATTTGATACGATAGAAGTGGCGTCAGCTTTGACTTTTTCAGATTCAGATGCGGTTAAAAGTAGCTTGAAGGACATCGAAAACAATCCTGTTCTTGGAGATGTCCTCAAAGGTCTCGGTTACATTGCAATGGCTGCAACTGTTCTTGTAGCTTGTGCTACGGGAAATATTGAACTACTTGCTTTAACGCTTGTTTTTTTCTCTCTCACACAATCAGGTGCTTTAAATAGCATGACAAACGAAATCGCTAAAGGTTTAGAAAAAGCCGGATTATCTGAATCGGTAGCAAAAGTGCTTAGTGATGTCATCGTGACGCTGTCTTTTGTGATTGCGGGAGCAGGAGCAGGAGGAATTGAGATGGCAATTGATGATACATCAATGACAGCTGCTGATTTAGCGGGAGAAGAGGGGATTGAGATGGTAGAAATGGGTGTTGAATCAGTTGGGGAAACAACTGCAAATACCACAGAAGAAGCAGGTCAAAAGATTGGCTTTAATCTTAAACGAGCTATTGGTGTCGGATTAAATATTGGAGGACAAACTCTAGCTAGTACAAATATTGGAATGGATCTTGCTAATGTTCTTCCAGTCAGTGAAAAAGATAAGATGAAATGGATGATTGCTTTAGAAGTGCTTGTCATACTTAGTTCTATCGCGGCCACTCTTGGCGGAGGATTGATGTCAGCTAGTGCAGAAGGGGAATCAGCGATTTCGTCACAGTTAAAGTCTCTTATGAGTAAAATGAGCGGCTATGTGTCTGAAGAATATCCACAAACATTCCAGAAATTATCGATGAATGCTGACTCCGTAATGCATATAGGACGGATGATGGGCACTGTTGCCAATGGTCTTTCTGGTTTTTACAGTATCATGCTGGGGAAAGCAACAATCGACCGTGGCGACATTCAAAAAAAGATGAAGGAGTGGGAAGGTAATATTGCAATCCTCTCATCTACCTTAGCACAAAACCAAAACATGGTTCAAACAAACCAAAAGCAAGAGCAAACCACACTTGCATCGTTTAATAGTATGACAGCAACTTATAGCGATTTTGCTGCCCCACAACTTGCTGTTGCAAATGAAATGCTTCAAGGATAAGGAGGAAATAATGACAACAACACAAAGTACAGAACAAACAAATACAACAACATCAACTTTTGGAGATTTCGGAACTTTTCAACCTGGAACAATGGCTGTTTGCTCCTCTGAGCTTTTAGCACTCGCAGAAGTTCTTGTGGAAATTTCACAAAAATATGGTCAGCAAGTGATCGATGCTCTTGAGGAACAAACGACTGCAGCCGAAGTCACTCAAAAAACCTACGACGAAATGGGCGAAAATGAATTTCTTTCAGCTCTCACAACAGGGCTAGGAGAAATCGCTGGTGGAATGATTAATGTGGGAACCTCCATCTATGATAGTCGTTCGATGTCAGCAGAGCATGAAGAAATCAACAAGATTAATGAGAAGATTGCCAATGCAAAAACCTTCGAAAAGGCTTGCGAAGAACGTCTTGAATCGTCTCCTGATAGAGTTGTTTCTAATGGCACATCTTCATCCGTGAGCATCGAGAAATTTAAACGAGCTGGATATGACTTTGGTAAAGAACCGATCAATAATAACGAAAAAGAAGCCATCCTTCTTGCCGGTAATGATATTGAAGGTCAAGAGGGAGTTCTCGCTAATGTCCATAAATACATTCAGCGACAAGAAGATCAAAAAAATATGCTTGAAAGAAAAATCAACAAGCGATCAACTAGACGAAATAATTATGCTCAAGGAGTTAGCGCTATCATTAAAGGTTCTGCAGATTCTAGTGCAGGTTATTTCAGAAATGAAAGTGCACAGTGGCAAGGACGTCAAGCAGTAGCAAATAATGCACTTCAAAATGCTCAAAAGGTAACCGATACATCAAGCAGCCAAGCGCAATCAACCCAGCAACAAGCGCTCGATGTTTATAAAACAATGGAACAAATTAACCAGGCAAACGCTTATAAATAAACTATTTTACCTTTCCTTTTCGGCGGCTTAAGGGGCTGCCAATGGGTGCTATGTTCGAATTTTTTTACGAGGATTATGAGCATAGCACTCTTTTTTTATATCCAATATGTATGAATAACAGACATTTTTGAGTGAACAAAAAACCTGCTTAAGATACAGAAAAATGAAAGAGATAAAAAGCTTTCTAAAGAGCAGTCTGAACAACGCGTGTCCCATAATGACACTGCATGATGCCTTGAGTATACTTCAAAACATAAGTCTAGGCCAATTGGTACTCTTAGAATCTCGGTGTAAGCAATGACAAAAAAAAACATTTTCGATAAGAAGAAATTTATGAACTCAAAAAATCAATTAGTCGAGCATCCTCGCCCTTATTATGCTTGGATGGTTTTTATCTTAAGCGTTATCTTTAGTGCTTACACCTTGACCCTACAATTTTCTCCACGTCTAGAAAGCATTCTAGGTCAAGATAAAACCCAAATTACCGCCTTAATTTATGCAATGAGTGCTTTTTATTTTTCCTTAGCTTTCTTCCAAATCCCAATCGGAATTCTAATTGACCGGTTTGGTTCTCGGTTTCTACCCTCTTTGGGAATTATTTTTTGCTCAATTGGTGCTATTTTGATGTCTAACTCAGAAACGCATTGGGGAATTGCGATGGCTCGTGGCATCATGGGCTTTGGAGCTGCATTTGCGTTTTTAAATGGGCTCCGAATTATCAATAACTGGTTTAAGTCCAAACAATTTTCTTATCTTCTTGGTATTTTCATCGCATTAAGCGCTTTTTTAACTGTGCTATTTAAAATGGGTTTTAACTATCTTGAAGAAGTCCTTCTATGGCGTAAGGCTATGATGACCGTTGGATTAAGCGGCTTAATCTTCGCTTGCGTCTACTTTTTTATTGTTCAAGATTCACCGGGTGGGAAATTCTCGATATACTCTCAGATTAAAGATCGAAAAGAATTTTGGAAGAATATACGCCAAGTATTTAACGCCTCTCATGTCTGGGTCATGGGGCTTACAATCGGCCTTATGATCGGCCCCCTTTTTGCTTTTGAAACGATTTGGGCCATCCCTTTCCTTAAAACTGTCTATAAAACCCCGCTTTCGACTGCTATTATGTACAATTTATTTTTTGTGCTTAGCTATGGTATAGGAGCTATTTTCTTTGGCCGTATCTCAACATTCATAGGAAAACGGAAGCTCTTTGTTGTCTTGGGTACTGCCATTACATTGATCATGTTAATTATCATCATTTATCCTCCTTACTTTGGGGTTTTGATCACTTCGATCTGCTTTATCATCTTGGGCTTTGCAGCCTCAAATATTAGTATCGGTTATACAATTGTTCATGAACACAATGTTCCTCAAGTCACAGCGACCCCGATTGCCGTGGTCAATACCTTTTGTGTTCTTTTTGCAGCAATCAGCCAATCCCTTATCACTGTCTTTCTTGAGCTTGGGAAACAAATTCACAATACTCCTGAATATACTACTCAGCAATTTCAAACCTCATTGATTCGCCTTCCTATCTATCTTCTCTTTGCCTTGATCTTGTCCTTCTTTATTAAAGAGACTTATTGTAATCAGCGGCAATCTTATGAAAATTAATGCTAGTACAATTTAACAAAAGTTTCTAACGCTACTTGGCTGATCTTTCGAGCATCTTTTCATCTTTCAAAATCTCCCCTTGTCTCATGGACAATGTGGTCGATTTTGGGAGAGAAAAATTCAGCGAAAATCTGAATCAAATTAGCTATAAGATTTTTTGTTATGGAGCACTAAGAAGTTTGAAGCTGTTTGAGTATATAATTCTCTATTTAAATGACTTGGATATTAATGATGAAAAGTGTCCAATGTAACAATAATAAATAGAGAATCATGAATGTGATGGGAATCAGGAGATAGCCTGCCAAACGGCTGGCTAAAAAACTATAAAACAAAAGGGCTAGCAGCGAGATGAAGAGGACTGATAAGATGATCGGCGTCAATATGCGAAGGGGGATGTAAAAGAAGGTAATAGGCCACAAAATGTTGAGAAAGATCACAATTACCCATGAGGCAAGTGCGTATTTCCGAATAAACGACTTTCGTTTTATCCAAATGCTTGCCCCAGCGATCGCGTAAAGTATATACATGATACTCCAAATAGGGATCGATAGGTAGCGTGGGAGCACCCAGTCAAGATGATGAAAAGAGTTGTAGTATGCAGAAAATCCCTTTTGAAGAACGATCGCCATAAATAGCTCAATCACCAAGATGATCAAAAGGAAAACAGCATATATTTCAACTTTTTGTTTCTTTGTGTACATGTCTTCTTGTTAACTCAAAAAACTGTTTCCAGTAAAGAAAGTTTGAAACCCACCAGAAAATTTCTTGGTCTTGATTTGGGTTTTAAACAATTGAAAGGGAAGGCTCTTTTTTCAAACTTTTAAGAGTGTCGAGAAGAGTTGTGAGATGTTCATCAGTATGCAGGGCATTCATCGTCAGGCGTAGACGGGCTGCACCTCTTGGAACCGCTGGAGGGCGAAGCGTTGTAACGAGAATTCCTTTTTGACTGAGAACTTGCGCCATTTTTAGCACTTCACTTTCAGAAGAAAAGAGCAAAGGAATAAGATGGGACTGACTTTCTCCTACCACCCAACCAAGGTTTGAAAGTTTTTCCATCAGTTGGCGGCTTTGTTCTAAGACACGCTGCCTTTCGACCTGCATATCGGGAATCAAGTCGAGGGCAGCACTAATGGCGCCAAGAACCGCTGGAGGCAAGGTTGTTGTTTCGACGAGTTGGGGACTGAAGGCTAACATGTAATCGCGCATGAGGCGGCTGAGTCCGATATAGGCTCCAAAAGAGCCACACGCTTTGCCAAAAGCTCCAATCACTATGTCGATTCCATTTCGGTGCGAAGCAAGTCCCATGCCGTGTTTTCCCATCATCCCAATAGCATGAGAGTCATCAATACAAAGGAGGGCATCATGTTCGCGTGCAAGTTCGATCAAACCTTTTAAATCGCCATTTTCTCCATTGAGACCGAAGAGGGATTCTGAAATGATCACTTTTGTTGTACAAGACGTGTCTCGATGTTTCTCGAGTAATGTGCGCAGCTGCTTAAGGTTTTGGTGCTCGTAGCGTAAGAGTTTCGATTGGCTACCAGATGCCGCTTGCATCAAACTATTTTCACAAAACCGGTCGATAAAGAAAATAGCACGCGAACCTCCAATCGATCCGAATAACGTTTGTTTTGCTTGAAAAGGTGAAGAAAAAAGAAGAGAAGAGTCTTTTCCAAGTAAGTCAGCGAGTTTTTCTTCGACGTTTCTATGGTATTCTAGATGTTCAGTGACAAGGCGCGAGCCTGAAGATCCAGCTCCCCACTCAAGAACGTATTTAATTGTATTTTTCTTAACATAAGGGTGTTGTGAAAGTCCTAGAAAATCGTTTGATGCGAAATTGAGCATTTTTTGCTTAGAGGAAACAATGTGGTTTTCATCAAGAGGAACCACACATCGGAGCTGGCTATACTCTTTTTGTTCCCGATGTTTTTCAAGAGCTTTATGGAAATACTCGTACTTTTTCATGACGGAAAATCTTAACTTTTTTAAAGAAAAAATAACAAGTTTTTTACATAGCTTTTCAAGAGCCTTATTAAGGAAGGCCATGAACAACATATTGTATACTCAAACTTTTAAAGTCATTTGAGTATCATTGATGGCACGCCTTAGTATTCTCAAAAAGCTAGGTTGGATACAAATCTTGGTAGTTGGTCTATCATGTAAAGAGGAAGGGAAAGAATTGAATGGTCTAGCAAGAGAGGTGACATAGAGATTTTAACACCGAGAGGAGATTGTTTTTCCTTCATGAAGGTTTGTAAAGACCGAAGGCGTTCCGTTTTACCAGCTTTGACTTCAATAGGAATGATAGCTGATCCTGAGGTGAAAAGATAGTCGACCTCAGCAGAGCTACTTTTGCTTTCTCTCTTCCAAAAAAAGAGCTGAGGACTTTCATAAAAATCCCCTAAAGTGAGAAGTTGTTGTCCCACAACCTGCTCTGCAAGTCTTCCTGAATGAATTTGAAGAATATCTTTTTCCCAAAGTTCGCTGATATTCATTTTGTGGGAGGTGTGCAATAATCCAATATCTAAAAAAAGAATCTTAAAGCGAGTTTCCTTTATTTGAGCAAATAGGGGGACGCCAGAAGCCGATGTTGCAAAGACCCTATTGATTAACCCTGCATAAGAAAGCTGTTCTAACGCAACTTTAAGTTCTCGCGACCTGATTTCATTTGAAACATTGACATATTTAAAATGGGTTGCAACAAGACTTGGAGCTTTTTCGAAAAGCAATTGAAGATATTTATACTCTGTTTTTGAAGCATATTTCCCAAAATCATTTTGATAAGTTTGTAAAAGGGATAACTGGATTTTATGGGATTCAGAAAGAGAGTGGGTTTCTAAATAAGTATGGACAGTTGCAGGCATTCCTCCAATCACAATATACAAACGAAATAATTCTAAAAGTTTATTGTGGATTTCTGATGGAATTCCCTCTTCAACTGTTACATTGTCTAAAAAGTCTAGTACCTTTTTCTCTCCTGCATTCAATAAGAATTCAGAAAAAGATAGTGGACCCATGTATAAAAACTGCACTCTTCCAACAGGAAAAGAAAAATCAGTTTCGTGCATAACAAATTCTAAAAGAGATCCTGCAGCGATGACATGAAGGGCTGGCATTTTCTCCTTGAAATATCTAAGGGCCATAATTGCGCGTGGGCATTGTTGAATTTCGTCTAGGAAAAGAAGAGTTTTGCCCTCATTGATTGAGGCTCCTGTCATCAGCTCTAAACGATTAACAATTTTTTGGGGATCTAAAGATTCAAAACACTGACAAAAACTAGGTTGAAGCTCGAAATCAATGATAAGAGTGTTTTCAAATAACTCGTTTCCAATTTTTTGGACCACATAACTTTTGCCAACCTGTCTAGCTCCACGAAGGATTAAGGGTAAACGGCATTTTTTACGATGCCAGTCTTTAAGCTCTGTTTCAATTTTTCTAAACATTCTACTTACCTTTTCTTCTTTGTATTCGATATTTGGTTAATAAGAAAGGGTGTTTTATTCAAAAAATGGATAAAATACAGGGTTATTTTGTCCAAAAAATGGATAAAATACAAGGTTATTGTCAGGAGATATTGATTTTCAGTGGCTTATCCTCTGAAAATAAGAGGATGGGAAGTGTTTTTTAAACGGTCTCCAAACACATATCCCATCTTTTTATAGATATGGGTTTGAGGATCATCTTCACATAGGCGATAAAGTGTGATGTCTTTGGTGTATGCAATGAGTATTTGGCAGATACCTGGCGTTGAAATGAGATGCTCGAGAGAGAGGGGTGCATCAGGTGAAAAGAAAATTCCACTTCCTGCTTGTCTTGGAATGGGAATCAGTTTTTGCACGTCTTCTTGAATCGAAAGTTCTAAATTTTCTGTTGGAACAGCTGGTGCGTCAAGATGTAAAATAAGGCCGCAGGCAATCCCTTGCAAGCAAGAGGTTGAGGCAAGAGATGTTTCCCTTTTGAAAAGAGGGGGCATGCTTTCATTAGATTCATGAAAAATTTTAGGGATGTAAAATGCTTGGTCAAATCCAATGCGTAGAGGTTTTTTTTTGACTAAATTCGAAGCGATTTCAGCGAATTGGGGTCGCAGGACGATTTTTTTAATCGTATCTGAGCTGCGCCACATATCAAACCCTGCTTTGTAGAGTGAGGTGAAAGTTTGAGTTTTGAGTTTTTCCTCGTGGGTGTTTAACCGTTTGGCAAGAGTTTCAAACATGTATTTTTTGAGAGTATCGACTTCTTGAGGAGTTAGAAGATTTTCAAACTCGATGTAGTGGTGTTGATAAAAAAAATCGAGATGTTCTCTGGCGAGGGCAAATTTCATGCAATAGTTTTCTCTTGATGTATATAATACCATTTATCGAAAATAGCTTAGTGAAGATAGCTTGACTTTTTCAGTTAAAATTGAGTTTTCGATCTAGCTAAAGAGCATTTAGTTAGGTTCATCTCCAAACTCAATTTTCCCTCGAAAATCTCCTTGCTAATTCTGTAATTTATTTTCGATAAATGGTATACCTCAGATTGTATCCTAGAATAAGACAATTATCTAGAAGATTTTCATGCAAACAATAGAAGAGCTTAAAAGCGCCCTTTCTCAAATCGAAGCTAAAGTCGGTTATCAGTTCAAAGACGAGTCTCTTTTGGAGCGTGCCTTTATTCACCGCTCCTTTATTAATGAAAATCGAGGGGTTGTCAAAGGCCACAATGAGCGACTCGAGTTTTTGGGCGATGCCGTTTTGAGTGTTCTTGTTAGCGACTTTCTCTATAGTGAGCTGCCCGATCATCCTGAAGGTGAGTTGTCCTATTTGCGTTCACGCCTTGTCGAGGCGACCACCTGTGCGATGTATATTGAAAAGCTGGATGTTCAATCTTTTATTTTGATGGGAAAAGGGGAGTCGATGAATCAGGGAAAAGGACGCTCGACGATCTTAGCCGATTTGTTTGAAGCCTTGATTGGGGCGATTTATCTCGATGGTGCGATGGAAGAAGCTCACCGGTTCTTTTTCTCTCATTTTCACTCTTTCATCACTGAAATTATTGAGAGCCCGACCCGTAACTGGAAAGCAGAGCTGCAAGACTATTGTCAAAAAAATTATCAAAAGCCCCCTACGTATGAGGTCATCAATGAAGAAGGACCTGATCATGAAAAGACTTTTTATGTTGTGGTGAAGCTCGACAATCAGATTTTAGGAAAAGGGGCTGGTACTTCAAAAAAAGAGGCAGAGCAAATGTGTGCACAGCAAGCGATTGAAGCAATGAGGTTAGAGTGAGCAAAGTTAAAACAGTTTGGGTTTGTCAAGAATGTGGCAACAAGCAGCTTAAATGGTCGGGAAGTTGTAGTGTCTGTCATGAATGGAACACCCTTACTGAGGAAACTGCCTTGCCTGAAAAAAAAGGGCGGTTCGAAACAAAACTTTTGCGCACGGCTAAACCGGTTCTTGTTCAAGATGTTGATACTGAAAACTTCAAGCGATACAAATCGAATTACCAAGAATTTGATCGGCTGTCAGGTGGAGGTGTCGTTCAAGGTTCTTTAAACTTACTAGGAGGAGAGCCCGGTATCGGAAAATCGACGCTGCTTCTCCAACTTGCAAAGAATTTTGCCAACCAAGGTCTTGTTGTTTTATACGTATGCGGCGAAGAATCGGCTGAGCAAACGTCACTCCGTGCGAAGCGACTCGGCATTCAGAGTGATAAACTTTATTTATTGAGCGAAACAGTCTTTTCTGCCATTCGGATGCATGTTGAAAAGTTGCAGCCTGATATTTTAATCGTCGATTCCATTCAAATTGTCTACAAAGATGAAGTGCCAAGCGCTCCAGGATCTGTCACCCAAGTGCGAGATGTGGCTATGGAGTGCATGCATCTCTCTAAAGGACTGGGCATCACAACGTTTTTAGTGGGACATGTCACAAAGAGTGGAGAACTCGCGGGGCCTCGCGTTTTAGAACATATTGTCGACACAGTGTTTGAGTTTGAAGGAGATCGACAGCATGGCTACCGTTTGCTACGAGGCATTAAAAATCGGTTTGGTCCAACCGATGATGTTGCGATTTTTCAGATGGTTGAAGAAGGATTACAAGAAGTCGTAAATCCCTCCCTCACCTTCATGGAAGAAAGGGTGAAAGATGCACCTGGTTCAATCATGATTCCCACTATGGAAGGAACACGTGCACTTCTTGTCGAAGTGCAAGCACTTGTTGCGCCCTCTTCTTTTGCTTCACCTTCCCGAAGAAGTACTGGAATTGATTCCAAACGGTTGTCTCTTTTACTTGCCGTGCTTGAAAAGCGGATGGCCTATCGACTCCATGCTCTCGATGTTTTCGTTTCAGTGGCTGGAGGCATGCGTATTTCAGAACCTGCAGTCGATCTCGGTGTGGTGTTGGCAATTGCTTCTTCCTATTGCAACCGGGCTGTTCCTTCTGACGCTGTTGTCGTTGGGGAAGTAGGGCTTGCTGGAGAAGTGCGCTCTGTTCCTCGAATTGAAGCGCGAATTAAAGAAGCCATCCATATGGGCTTTAAACGGTGCTACCTTTCAGAAAAAAACCTGAAAGGAATCAATAAAAATTTAAAGGAAAAAATTCAGCTCCATGGCATTTCTCTTGTAGAAGATGCTATTGAGCGACTGATTACAAAACCATGATTATTACGGTAGGATTAAGAGACTCTAAACTCTCGCGCAAGCAATTAGACGAACTGATCCACCTTTTTTCTTCTGAGTACGAATTTCAGCCAACCTACCTTCAAACAATTGGCGATCGCCAGTTAGATGTTTCTCTTCGAAACATGGATAAAACCGACTTTTTTACCCGTGACATTGATGCCATACAACTCGCAGGGAAGGTCCGTATCAGCCTTCATTCTGCAAAAGATTTACCAGAACCTTTACCCAAAGGGCTCATGATGGTGGCATTGACAAAAGGGCAAGATCCTTCAGACTCTCTTGTCTTTCGTGAGGGGGAAAATCTAGAGACCTTGCCAAGTGGTGCCCTTGTTGGCTCTTCTTCGCCCAGGCGAGATAAAATCGTCCAAACATTACGTCCTGATTTGCTCTGCGTAGAGGTGCGTGGAACGATTGAAAAAAGGCTAGAAAAACTTTTCCAAGGTGAGATCGATGCGCTTGTTGTAGCTGAAGCTGCGCTCATTCGCCTTGAACTGACTTATGTAAACCGGATCTCTCTTCCAGGGCCCGTAGCGCCTCTTCAGGGGCAGCTTGCTGTTCTTGCTAGGGAAGGAGACCATGAAATGGCGAAGCTCTTTGCTTCTCTAGATAGTAGACGACACAACCCCGGAAAAAAAATGGCTGAGACAACGCTCTATTTGGGACTTGATCCTTCAAACTTTAAAACAGAAAACACTCTCATTCACTGTCCCATTATTCAAATTTTCCCACGTGATTTCAATCTTCCTCAGATTCAGTATGTTTTTGATGACATTCCCAAATACACCCACTTCATTTTTACAAGTAAAGTGGGAGTCAACGTTTTTTTCGACTGCTTAGCGCACTACCAATATGGAATCGATATTCTCGAAGGCAAAGAAATCATTGCTATTGGGGAATCAACAGCAAAAGCTGCTCGTGCGCGAGGAGCTCATGTGACACAAGTTGCAAAAGAAGAAACTCAGGAAGGGATCATTAGGATGCTTGCTGTCCAAAATCTCGATCATGCCTTTGTTTTTCTTCCTTGCTCAGCCCTTTCTCGGCCTGATTTGGCACATTTTTTGATGATCAAACGGATACGGCACCAACTTTGCAAACTCTATGATACTCGGGCTGTTGAATTAAAGAACCGTCCTGCACTAGAAGAGATCGATGAAATCGTTTTCACAAGTCCTTCGACGGTCGATGCTTTCAAAAAAATTTTTGGAGAAATCCCGAAGAATAAAAAATTAATCCCCATTGGCCCAATTACGCAAAGCAAATTAAATTCTGTATTTACTTTTTAAAAGTCCTCAGTTTTAATAGGAGTCAACCTATCCCATAATTTTGCTTTAATTTGATTTTTAGCATTTTGAGGAGGTTTAGAGTGCTTAGATTGAACACGTTGTCGATGCGAAACGGCTCAGTCTAAGCACTCTAAAGATGTCAAAAGACTGGAATAAAATATATTCTACATTGTGAGATAGGTTCAAAAAATAAATTGTATTGATCCTGAGGGTTGTCTCTTTTTGGGGTCTTTGCTAAGCTTTTTGGCACCTAGCGTGAGGTAAAGATGAAATTTTTAGGATTGTTTACCCGTCATCAACCCAAAATTAAAGTTGCATCTACTAAAAAAGATGGATTCAGTGGTTGGGTGAAGTGTACGAAGTGTGAGGAGATGATTCATGCGAATCAGCTCCAAGACAATCACAACTGCTGTCCAAAATGTGACCATCACTATCGGCTTTCAGCGGTTCAACGTGTTGAACTTCTGGCAGATGATGATACATTTCAAGAACTATTTTCTGAAATAGAGCCTACTAACCCCTTAAAATTCGTCGATACTGAAGACTACGATGACCGCCTAAAACGAGCGCGGAAGAAAACGGGACGCAACGAAGGAATTTTGGTTGGAACTTGCACCATCGAAAAAATGCCCGTAGCTCTTGGCGCTTTAGACTTTAGTTTCATGGGTGGTTCCATGGGATCAGTTGTCGGAGAGCGGATTACCTTACTCATAGAGCATGCGATCAAACATAAACTCCCTGTTATCCTGGTTTCTTCTTCTGGAGGAGCTCGGATGCAGGAGTCGATTTTCTCTCTCATGCAGATGGCAAAAACTTCTGCGGCACTTGCAAAACTCAGTGAAGCACGTCTTCCCTATATTTCCGTTCTGGCCAATCCAACAACAGGTGGGGTAACTGCTTCATTTGCATCTCTTGGCGACTTAATCATTGCCGAGCCCGATGCTTTGATTGGTTTTGCTGGGCCACGGGTTGTTGAGCAAACCATTGGGCAAAAGCTCCCTGATTCAGCTCAGAAGTCAGAATTTTTACTTGAGAAAGGGATGATCGACTGCATAGTAAGACGGGTGGAACTCAAGGAAAAGCTCGCTTTTTTCCTCAACTTTCTAATGGATAACAAGATTCCTCTTGTCAGTAAGAAAGAGATGAATTTAGGTGTGGGAACTGAGCGAGAAAAATTAGACGATTTAATTGCACTTTCGAGAAAAGAACGAGAGAAAAACGCCATTAAAGTCACCTCAGAGTGAAACATGAAAAAGCAAATCATCCCGACAGTTGTCGAAGAGGAAGCTTCGCTTCCTGTTTATGGATCTGAAGATGCTGCAGGAGCCGATGTTCGGGCTCACATCAAGGAAGACATTATTATTCATCCTGGAGAAAGAAGGTTGATTCCAACGGGACTTCGTTTTGCAATTCCGAAGGGATATGAAATCCAGGTGAGACCACGGAGTGGTTTGGCCTTAAAGCACGGAATCACAGTTCTCAATTCGCCAGGAACCATCGATTCAGATTATCGTGGTGAATTGGGAGTGATTTTGATTCATCATGGAGACGAGCCATTTACAGTGACCCCTCAAATGCGCATTGCGCAAATTGTGCTTGCCCCAGTTTATCAAGCAACCTTTGCCCTTAAAGACGAACTTGTGGCAACAAAAAGAGGAGAAGGCGGTTTTGGCCATACGGGAACGCATTAGCCATCTTTTCAAGAAAGGAGAAAATGTGACTCTCTCTGAACTTTTAGAGGATGGGGTGATCTGTTTTTTAGACTCAGCTCACCGAGATGAAGCGCTCAAGTCTCTGGTAGATGCCCTAGTTAAAGCTGGGAAAATTCTAGAAGCTGAGGCGTTTTTCGATGCCATTTTGAAGCGAGAAAAAATCGTTTCAACAGGAATTGGCATGGGTGTTGCAATTCCTCACGCAAAGCTTGAAGGCTTTGACCACTTTTTTGTGGCGGTAGGAGTGCAAAAATCAAAAGATGGAATTGATTGGGATGCTCTCGATGGAGCTCCCGTTAAACTGATTTTCATGATTGGAGGGCCGACAAATCAACAAACGGCATATTTACAAATTCTTTCCCGTCTAACGTCTGCGATCAAAGACGAAGGACGTCGCAGAAATTTGCTGATGGCCGAAAACCCGACACAAATCATCAATTTATTTACAGATTGCTAAGGCATCAAGATATTGATGGCATGCTTTCGTTTCTTGATTTATTCGTTTTGCTACGTTAAGTTGTAAGACATGAAGAATACAACTTTAACCATTTGTGGCATCGATGTTCAGCCTGGTGAGAAGCTGACGCTTGCTCTTCCCACACCCGAAATTTACACTTGCGCCCCTCTTCATATTCCAATGCATGTTTTGCATGGAAAAAAAGAAGGGCCAAAACTGCTGATCTGCGGAACATTTCATGGAGATGAAGTTAATGGGATTGCTATCATTCAGCGCCTTTTAAATTCTGCAACCTTAAAAAATTTAGCTGGAACGTTGATCACTATTCCTGTCATGAGCGTCTATGGTCTCATCAATCACAGTCGACTATTGCCTGATGGTCACGATTTAGAAGCGAGTTTTCCAGGATCTGAAACAGGCTCGTTTGCTGCTCGCCTTGCACATATTTTTACTTCAGAGATTCTCGACCATTGTACCCATTATTTGAGCATCAAAACAGGAGGCCCTGAGCGGTATAAAGTTCCTCATGTTGTGTATCAAGAAGGTGATGAAAGTGGATATCGGTTAGCAAAAGCTTTTAAAGCCCCCCTTATTCGCTCAACTAAAGAGAAATTAGGCATTTTTTATCATGATCCCGGGAAGCCAAAGTGCCCCGTAATGGTATATGAAGCTGGAGAGGCAAACCGTCTGGATGAATGGTCTGTTAGAGTAGGGGTAAAAGGGATCACAAAAGTGATGTCCGAGCTGGGAATGATTCGTCTGAAATCTTTACCAAAAGAAAGCAATCCTTATGAGATTGTTCAGTCTTCTTGGGTAAGAGCTCCTGGAAGTGGCCTTTTTTCTTTTACCAAACAGACCGGTATGTACATTGAACGGGGAATGCCTTTGGGTATTGTTTCTGATCCGTTTGGAACAGGTCAGCAGCACCAAGTCACTGCTTTAGAGTCGGGGATTATTCTGGAAATTACCACGCAGCCCCTAGTTTATGAAGGGCAGATCATTGCGCAAATCGGTCATTACGAGCGGCCTATCCCTCCTCCCGCTCCTGGAGAGATTCCACCTGTTCAACCTGATATTATAAACAATTGAAAATGATGGAAAAAGATTCTCGCTCTCACTTGTTTTTGGGCACAGTCATTTGGAGTTTAGCAGCTCTCTTTTACTTATATGAATTTTTCTTGCGCGTTTTTGTTTCGACAATTTCTGATCAAGTGATTGCTGATTTAAGTTTGACTGCACAACAGTTCGCCACAATGGGAGCCGGATACTATTTAATTTATTCATTCATGCAGCTTCCCGTTGGGATTTTAGTCGATCGACTTGGAGCCCGGCTTTTGCTGACAATTGCAGTTTTCTTAGCGGGGTTAGGAGGGTTCTCTTTTGCTTTTGTCCATGGGTTTTCGAGTGGATTCCTCAGTCGTTGTTTTATGGGGTTTGGGTCCTCATTTGCCTACGTTTGCCTTCTTGTTCTAGCGCTAAACTGGTTTCCACGAAAACACTTTGGTTTGATGGCCGGCATTGCGAATTTTTTAGGAGCTGCCGGACCTATGTTAGCAGGAGGTCCGCTTGCCTTATTGCTAACACTATTCCGCGATAATTGGCGCTTAGTCATCGGAGGAATTGGGGCTTTGGGCTTTGTTTTAGCGGTCTTTATCGGGGTTTTTGTGCGCAATACTCCACCAAGACAAAAAGGAGAAATCATTCATCTTGAACCTGGTAAAGAGTCGCTTCTTCGACGACTTGGAGAGCTTATTCGGATTCCCCAAGTTTGGGCGATCGTTCTTTATGCAGGATTTGTCTATGTGTGTCTTCCTTTGCTTGGAGCTTATTGGGGGACAAGTTTTTTACAAGCGCGAGGCTTTTCAAGAACCGTTGCAGCCTCAATTGCTTCGATGATGTGGGTTGGGTTGGGAGTTGGGTCGCCCGTACTAGGAAAGATTTCAGATAGTATAAAAAGGCGGAAACCCATTCTGTATGGAAGTGCTTTCTTTGGAATTGTTGTCACGATCCTTGTTGTCTATTTCCACTTAGAAAATAAGTTAATCTATATGGCGCTCTTTTTTCTCATTGGATTTGTCAGTGCAGCACAAAGCGTTTCATTTGCAACGATCACTGAGCATGTTCCTACCAAGCTACAAGCGACTGCTATCGGCTTGAACAACTCAATGATTATGTTTTTTGCAGCTGTCTTACCACCGATTGTCAGTTCATTCATCGGTCGCTCTGCTGCGATGCATCACGAAAAAGCGGGGCATTTCACAGATGCAGATTTTCAGGCTGGTTTTTTCTTCATGCCAATTTTTTATCTTTGCGCATACCTCTTAGCACTCTTTTTTATTCGTGAAACTTATTGCAGGCAACAATTTGAAGTTGTGAAGATCAGCAAGTCTGACTTGTCAAATATTCCATAGCTTTCACGTTGCTCAAAACCAATTTTTGAAGTTAAGCGATTCTAAGGAAATAATTTTTTCATTATTTTTTGCTTTTCCTTAGTGGAAATGACTTTAAGTAAAACGTGTTCTTTTAGGCATTGGTCGATTTGCATTTGATAATCTTTGAGGTTGATCCCATGCAATGCATACTCATTAAAGCAAAGAGTTAAAGCGTCATCGATTTTATTTGCGTTGCAAAGACGAACAAGCTGTTTTCGAAAAGCAATTGCTGCAGTAGACGAACCAGTTGTGCGTAGCTCCCGATGGTTATCATAGGGAATGGTCATTGCGGGCATCTCATTTTCTCCTGGACGAGAGCCTCCGCCCGACACGAGCCGCCTCATTTTTGGGTTGGTGGTTGATTTCCAAACATCATGGGGAAGCGTATGGTCGCTTTCGATACACCCTTTCACTGAGTATTGCTTTGTTAATCCATGAGTTCCAGTGATTCCACTGCATTTATCTAGGAAAACTTTGTACTCTCGAGGGTATTTGGAGGCAATATATTCGAGGTTAGCTTTTGAAAAGGAAATTGCACCGGTTTTTGTTCGACCAATTTTTTTATCTTTTAGGAGATGTTTTCTGAGGAGATTCCTTAGAATTTTTTCGGATTGATACCCTTCTTCATCCATCAGATAGTTATGCGGAGCAGAGGGTAAGAAAACAGGAGCAGCTTCAGCAGTATAGGAGTTTGCTTGTGACAGTTCTCCAGTTGCAAGCAGGGCTAGGAAAGAGTGAGGACGAAGGTTTACAATATCTTTGAGAGGTACAGCATATCGGATAAGGTTCATGCTATCTCCTTCGAGTTGAGAACCTAAATGCATCGCATTCATTCGACCTAGTGGATCAAAATAGGCTCCTCCAGAAGAGAAATAGTCGGAGTCATGATAGGCTAATAAGTACTTGGTTTGATAGGTAGTTTGAACGAATGAATGAACCGAAACCTTTAATGATTTCTGAAGGGGGTAATGAAGCAAAACGGGTTCAGTCACGATGTCCTCATGAGCAGAAAGAGGGACATGCCCTAATCGTTGCCCTACTGGCTCATTTAATTGTATGATTGCATAGTCAAGGCCAAGATCTTCTTCAATGACGCACTGGAAACTTGTATGACCGGCAATGTAGGATTTTCCATTAAATTCCGTCTGTCCAAATCTTACGTGAATATTTCTTACATCTCTACCCTGAACGGCGTGACGAGCAACCATGACTAGATTGTCAGCGATGAGAGTACAAGTTCCAAGGCTTTCTCCAGTCTTCTGATCTTGCATGGTTCCCATCTTATTGATTAAAGGTGAAATTGTCTCTGAAACAGGAATCACTCCGAATTGTTTCATGGTAAACGGAGGGGAGTAAATCAGGTCTAGTACATGGGTTTGTCTTAATCGAGAAATGTCAAAATGCCCTGTTACAGGCATGTAATTCTGTGTTTGCGTATTGTAAGGAAGAACAGGGTAAAAAGCTTTTTCCCTTGTGGAATATCTACAATCATTCATTTCTTGGTGTGATTGCCATGCTCTAGAAACTTTAGATTGGCCGTCACACCATGTTGTCTCAACCTGGTTTGGCAAGCTTGGTTGTTCTAATGAAAATGGGGCAACATACCTGGCATAAATACTGGACATATAAAATATCCTTCTGGGGATTAAGAAAAGAAAATAATTATAAAGAAGATTGTATTTAAAATTGAGAATTATTTTTGCGCTTTGAAAAAAGGTAGACTTGTCAAATATCCCCTAAGATCGTAAAACGAGGTTATGGGACAAAGTGAGAAAAAAACAGAGCCTCAATTCTGCGACATGCAGTACACACGTGATGAGAACGGAAAAGAGATCCTGATCAAAGAAGGCCGTTTTCAAGTCATGATGGAATGGGAAAGGCCTTACATGGAAGCATGCATTGATGCGCTAGGACCTTCAGGAGATGTTTTGGAAATAGGCTTTGGTTGTGGTTATTCTTCGTCACACATTCAGTCGTATCTTCCCAAGTCGCATACCATTATCGAATACCACCCAGTCGTCTTTGAAAAGGCGCAAGAGTGGGCGAAAAGTTATGAAAATGTGATCTTAGTTCAAGATACGTGGCAAAACGCGCTCGATTCACTTGGTGTCTTTGATGCGATCTTTTTCGACGATTATCCTTTAGAATCGGGGATGGGGTTTGATGGCGATTCACAGCAAGTCGGTCAATGGAGTCAGATGATGGAAGAAAAAGAGCCACTCATGCGCGAAGCAAGAGACAGAACGGCTTTTCTTGTTTCTCTCAAATACACTGACGAAGATCTCGATGCCTTTTTTAAAGAGCTCCCTCTTATTGAGTCGACCCCGCTAGAATATGTTCTCTCATTTTTTTGTGAACTGCGTGAACAAAATCAGATCACGCAATTGCAACAAGAGTACATGTTAGAAAGATATAAGAAAGAGCGCAAAATTGAAGAGGGAAAAATCCAAGCGTTTATGAAGCAGCGTCAAATGAAAAACCTTCCTGAAAGAGAAAGCCCCGATCGGCTTAGCCTATTTTTTAATGAGTGCGCTGAAAAGCACATGCGCTCGGGTTCCTGCTTTTCTTGTTTTATTAGTGATCCGATCTCTAAGTTTCAGGAATCGGCATTTTTAAAAGCAATCCAAGCTGATCCACGATTTGAATATCAACAAGAACTTATGGCAATCGAAGTGCCCGATAACTGTGGCTACTATGCAGAAAACCAAGCTCTTGTCATCACCATCACGAAGCTTTAAATAGTATCGACATAAATTAGATCTTCTTTTGCAAGCCTCCTGCAATTTATTCAAGGAGGATATTCTTTTTTTTCTGATGATGGGATAAGTTAATTGACAACTTGAAAGCTGAATCGTAGACTGACGCGTTAAAAAATCGAAACTTTGGCCTTTAATGCGAAAATTGAAGTTGTTGACCCACTGGACGATTTTAGCTACCACTCCATCACTACCTGCCTACCCTCAAAATTATTCACAGCAAGTTACATTTCAAATAGTCAACTATGGATACCTTCGAGAAACCGAAAAATGGATTCAGCTATTTCTGACTCATCTAGCTCCAGCTCATCAGGGTCAAGCAAATCAGAGTCTAAAGAAAATTCACCTTCCATAGCAAATAGCTCAGAAATTCAAACGCCTTCTAATGACATCCCAATTTTTACATCGGCCATGGAAGAACAAATCTCTTCCTTCAAAGAAAATCTCGCTCAAGAGAATTTCTTTGAACCATCTAATTCTACTAGACAAGGTCTCTCATTAGAAGAAATTGGTAGAGTCATTGGCCCTCTTTTTGCTCATGAAAGCTTTAATCAATTCAACAATCAATTTTCAAACTACCCACAATTTGCTCAAGAGATTCAAAGCTTGAGCTCTCAAGCAAATTTCAAATTACCTCCCGGAGCAAGTCAAGGCCCTTTAGATTTTTGCCATCAAGAGATTGATAGGAGATTTTCTACCGATTACGGTCCTATGTTTTCTAATCCATTTCAGGAGAAAGATTTCAATGCTCTTTCTTATCAAATGAGAGGCGAAGCAGCGCGTTTTTTTGGATATCATAACCAAGCTATTCATGACTTTAGTAAAGCCATTGAAATGAATCCAACAAACCCAACGCTTTATCTCCAAAGAAGCGTTTCATATTTTGATATAGGCTTGTATGACCGTTCCGTCGAAGATTTTCATCATTTCACAACTCAAGTTGAGAAATCTCCAAATGAAATCCCATTTTCAACTCCAGAATTTTCTCTTGGTTTTGCTAAAGGTTTGCCAAAGGGAGTTTATGAGTCTGGAAAAGGGATCATTTTGTTTCTTGGAGACTTCATTTCTCACCCTATCCATACCTCAACGCAGATATATGAAGCACTTGCAACTCTTGCTAGACTTGCGAGTCAAGATGAATGGGGAATGATAGGAGAAGTACTTTCACCTGAAATCTATCAATTAGTAACACAATGGGATACCTTGTCCTCTGACAAAAAGGGAGAGTTGGCAGGGTATGCTTTTGGAAAGCATGGAGTGGACATTCTAGCTCCAGGAGCTATGGCTAAAATTGCAAGTAGGAGTGCAAAAAGTGCTCGAGAGCTAGCTGCTGTTTTAAAAAACCTTCAAAGAGCTGAAGAAACTCTTATTCTTGAAACAGTTGCAGGAGTTGGAAATACCGTCAAAGTTGAAGAAATTATTAATGCTGGTAAGACAAGTAGGTCTCTCGGAAATGAAGTTGGACTTACTGCAGGGGAAATGGGGCAATTACAAAAAGCTAGAAAGCTAGAAAGTACGATTAATAGTCGCTTAGATAGATTAGTTTCTCAGTCAGAAAGTGAAGTGCTCAAAGCTGCCATTAGGAAGGATAGCCATGTAAAAATGGTAAGGGATTACCTTGATAAACCGGCAAAAGAGATTCAAAAGGGTATTAGAAGCTATGAAAAGCTAATAACTGAACACAAGGATAAGATTGCAAACCCATCAAAATTTATCCCTAACTGGGATAAACTACATCCCGAAAGACAGGATGCATTAATCAACAAAAAATGGCCTGCTGAGATACAGTGTTATACAGAACAACGAGATGTTCTTCAGTCTATCTTAAATGAAAGGCTTAATTAGTATATGGAAGACGAAAAATATAAAAGCTATCTTGTAGATTTGATATCTATAATCAAAAAACAAGCAAAAGAAGCAAAATTAGAGGCTGATCATCCAAAAAAGGGGTATGAAAGCTTTAATAATGGGTATCTTATGGCATATCATACAGTCATTGAGTTTATGAAAAATCAAACAGAGGTTTTTAGTATCGATCAAGCAGACATTGGCCTAGATGACATCGAACCAGAGCGTGATCTACTTTGAGTCTAATTCGGATTAGCAAGAACTCATGGCAATCGAAGTACCCGATAACTGTGGCTACTACCAAGCTCTTGTCATCACCATCACGAAGCTTTAATTAGCCCTGCCATTCCTATTCCAGCTATAAAATACATGACAACTTGATCTACAATTCCCATAAGGACAAAAGAAGGGGAAAAAAAGTGCCAATTCCAAAGAGGAGTTTGGTTGAGAATTGCTCCAATCAATGCGATGCAAACAATTACTCCTATTTTCTGCACATATTTTAATGAGCTTGCCAAAGATTGAAGGAGGATTGCAATGAATGTAGTGCTAATCAAGATGGTGATCAAATGAATGATGATTTCCTTGACCATGTTTGGGTTGATTCCTTGCAAACGAACTGCTGAAAGGACCAAGGGACCTCGAGCAGTGTCTTGATGGTGTTCACAGCTAGGAATCATGTAAACACCAGACTCTGGAGCGTTCTGAGTGATGACTTGAGCAACTGTTTCAGTGTTGGTGAATGTCTTTAAGGTCCATTCGTGAAACGGAAAAACTGTCCAAGAAAGGCAGCTCCAAACATATGCGAGAAGAGTTCCAATGATGATCGCTCCGATGAATGAAATAGCTCGTTTCATGATGACTCCTATGATTTATGCAAAGCAGTTTAGGGATAGGCTTTTTTTAGCTAAAAGCTTTTTCTTTATGCATAGAGTGCATAGAGTTGCTGAAAATTGTATAAAATAGGGGAAGGACGAAAAGAGTCAGGATAGCTCCAGTGAGTAATCCGAAAAAGAGGGTGATCGCAAGGGGTTCCCACAGCGGCCCCCCACCAATCCAAAGGGGAATTAACCCTGTTACTGTTGTGAGAGTAGTAAGAAAAATTGGGCGGAAGCGCGAGCACGCAGCTTCGATGATCGCGTCATGTTGTGAAAGCGACTGCTCTTGCTTTTGCATCAGCTGAATCTGTTCAATCAAGAGGACACCATTGTTCACGACTATGCCAGATAGAGAAATTACACCTAAAATCGTCATGATTCCAAAGTAGGAATGGCCAATAAGCAATCCAAGTATGACTCCAATGAACGAGAGGGGAATGGTCATTAAGATGAGAGTGGTGTGTTTCCAGCTGTTGAACTGGGCTAGAAGGAGGAGTACAATCAGAATCAAGGTGAGAGGGAGATGGACGAAAATGGAATGTTCTGCTTCAGTTGAAGCTTCGTGCTCTCCTCCCAATTCATAGTTCACTTTTGCAATTTCGGGATGATTACGAATTGCTTTTTCTAACGCATGTGCTGTAAATCCCTTATTTAGATCTGAAACCAAGGTTAACATTTCTTGTCGATTGTAACGAAAACGGGCTGGGGCTTCCCAATCGAGATGAGGTGTGGCAACTTGAAAGAGAGGAACATTGTTGGGAGAAGCAGTGGAAAAGACGTTGAATGTTTCCGATTCAATCAGATGAAAGTCGCGTGCTACTTGAGACCTCAATACAATTGGGATCAGCGTGTCCCCTTCGCGATAGAGAGAAAGAATCCGTCCACTGACAGCTGATTCAAGTGAGCTTGCAACGTCGGCATGGGTGATGTGGGCGCGGCTTGCGCGGGTTTCATCAACGGCGATCACGATTTTTTTCGTCTCAAGTCCCCAATTATCATCGACA
The DNA here is from genome assembly GCF_000237205.1 of Simkania negevensis Z. Lineage (GTDB taxonomy): Bacteria > Chlamydiota > Chlamydiia > Chlamydiales > Simkaniaceae > Simkania > Simkania negevensis. The sequence continues at coordinate 454,588 of NC_015713.1, forward strand.
TTTTTTGTCCCGGGAAGTTCTTTGAGTGCTGTTTTGAGATGTTTGTGTTCTCGCGAGAGGCGCAGCTCAATGGGGTTTTTGATTGGAACACCTTCTTGCAGACGGCGCACTTTGGGACGGATACTAGGATGATTTTCAAAGAGGTACTGGTCAAGTTTTTCTGTTGCCAATGTGAGGGCGGCGTAATCTTTGACGGTGAAGAGCATGAGTGCATAATGAGAATTAGGTGGTTCGGGTTCATGTTGCAACCGGTAACGAGGTCCTCCATTCCCAATATAGGAAACCCACGAAAGAACTTCGCCATTTGTATGGAGATTTTCTTCGACGAAGTGTTCGATTTCACTAAGGGCTTGTTCGGTTCTCCATATAGATGAGCCTACAGGCAATTCGATTTCAGCTGTGAAGAGAAGGTGGTTACTAGGTGGATAGAAGATTTTAGGAATCGCAGTATACCCCCAAAGCGAAACTGCAAAGAGGCCTCCTAAAATTATACAAAATCTCATCCGATGCATCAGAGTCCATCTAAGAAGACGGCGATAGGTTTGAAGGGGGAGGCGAGGATTAAAAAGCCGTTTAGGCGTAGAAGGAATGAATTTCACACACATCATCGAAGTGAGTGTGAATGCAATGAGCCAAGAAACGAGTAGGACAACAGAGACGATGATAAAGACGGAACTGACATATTCCCCAGTTGCGGATTGAGCAAAGTAGAAGGGGAGGAAAGCAGCGCACGTTGTTAGTGTCGAAATGAGAAGAGAGACTTTGAGTTCTTTTGCAGCAATAAAAGCTGCTTCAAGGGGCTTTTTTCCTTTTTCTTGAATGAGAACGGCCATACTTTCTGCAATGACAATCCCGTTATCCACAAGCATTCCAAGGGCAATAATAAGCGAGGCAAAAGTTACCTGATTGAGACTGATACCAAAGAGAGGTAAAATGAAAAACGTGATGAGAATCACAATTGGAATGGCACTAGCTATGATGAGTCCAATGCGTACCCCTAAGAAAAAGAGCATTACGAGACAGACAATGAAAATGGCTTGACCTAGGTTCCCAGCAAACTCTTGGATTTTATAGTTCACCCGATCAGGCTGGAAAACAACTTCTTCAAATTGGGTTCCTATCGGGTGGGTCTCTTGGTAGCGGCGGAGAATTTGACGCACCTGTTTCCCAAGCGTTAAGGCATCACCTCTTTCTCGCATCGAAACAGCGAGTCCTAAAGAGGGGTGGCCGTTGACGCGCATGAGGGAAGAGGGGGGAGAAATGACACCCCGGGTCACTTCTGCAATGTCACTTAAGTAGAGGAGGTGAGACGATTGAGGGAGAGGGATCACTGTGTTTTTGATGGCCTCGAGATCTTCAAAGTTACCGGTGGGTTCTAAGGTCACTTGCTCTATTCCACTATACAAGGTACCTCCAGACTGAACAATATTGCGCGTTGCGAGAAGAAAGTGGAGGTAGTCGGGAGAAAGGCCGAGCTTTTCGAGTTTTTCGTTTTTGTAATCGATGAAAATGCGCTCTTCCTGCGTTCCAAGTAGCTCAATTTTAGCCACATCGGGAAGTTCCATCAAATCGGCTTTGAGTTTTTTTGCAATCGGTTCGAGCGTGTTTAAGTCAAACCCATCTCCCACAACCCCAATCACGATTCCAAACACGTCGCCGTAGTCATCTTGCACAAATGGTTTCATGGCAGTAGGAGGGAGTTCACGCTCGGCATCTTCGACTTTTTGGCGTACTTTTGTCCAAATGGGCAAGATCTCTTTACAGTCTTGACGAAGCTTTACCTTCACGATGGACAGTCCCGTTTTGGAAACGCTTTCGATGGTTTTTACTTCAGGAAGCTTTTGGACATGCTTTTCAATTTTGTCTGTGATGAGGTCTTCAACCCGTTTGGGGCTTGCTCCGGGCCAACTCGTGATGATTTGTGCTTCACGCACTTTGTAAGGGGGGTCTTCTGCTCGTGGCATCGATTTGTAGGCTAAAAGTCCTGCAACAGAAAGGAGAAGGATGATAGCAAGGACAAAAGATTTTTTCTGAAAAATGAGAGAAGTCATAGCTTTTCGAGAAGTTTTACCTGTTGTTGATCAGAGAGAAAGCGGAGACCAGCGACAATGACCTTTTGTCCGGGCACAAGACCAGCAGTCACCTCGATTCCTTCGGAGGAAAGTTCTCCTAATTTGACTGGCGTTTTTTTTGCGAGACCATCCTCGTAGAGATAGACGAAATGGCCCGAATCATCATGTCCAATGGCTTCGAGCGAAACCCAAATCATGTTAGAAGCAGGAGACGCAGGTTTTTCCATGCGAGCTTTCACTGCCATTCCGGGGCGGAGCCGCTCATCTTGTTTGGAGAGTCTTATTGTCACTGGAAAGGTGGTGTTTCCAGTAGAGGAAACTCCTACTTCATCAACAGTCCCCTGAAACGTTTCGTTAGGGTAAACGGTAAAAAAGAGGTCGACAGGCGTGCCTCGTTTGACTAGTCCAATTTCAGATTCGGGAACGGCCACTTCAACTTGGAGCCCTTGAGCCGAAATTAAAGTTGCAATGGGTTGTCCAGGCTGCACATTTTCGCGGACTTCAACATGTTTTGCCGCAACTTCAAACAGGTCTCCTTCGCCTTTGAGAACTGTATAGCTTTGCTCTTTTTTTGCTAAGTCAAGTTGAGAGGCTACTTGGAAAGCAGCAGCTTTAGCTGCATCATAGACGGCGCGCGCATGCTCGAGTTCTTGCTTAGACATACTTTCACTTTCGTACAAGATTTTGAGCCGTTGATAATGAGAGTAAGCATCTTTCAATTTTGCTTGAGCTTGCTCCTCTACTGCGGCAACTTGCTGCACTTGCAATGCGTAATCTTGGTCGTCAAGTCGTGCAATCAATTGGTCGACATGTAGTCTTTCACCTACTTTGATCGGCAGTTCTGCTACTTGGCCACCCACACGAAAACTCACTTGAATCTTTTTTTCAGATTTGGAAAAACCAGAGAAAAAGAGGTAAGGCTTTTTTTCTATGACTTCAGCAGTTTGAGTTAAAACAGGACGAATCACAATCTGCTCAGAATCCTTTTTTTTGCAGCTTGTTACGAGAGCTACTAAAAGAAGAAAAGGAAGAAAAATTTTCAGATTCATGTGGACTCCTGGAAAAAGGTAAAATGGCTTAAGGCTCGTTGAAATTTCATGACATCGATCAAGAAGTCGTAAAATGTATGGGCATGATGCTGTTTCGACACAATCATTTGATGTTGAGCATCGAGCAGATCAACAACGGAGACTTCTCCATGAGCATACGATTTTGTGACGAGTATTAAGTTTTTTTGGGCAGTTTCGAAGGCTTGTTCAGCAAAGTGGATACTTTCGTAACTTGCTTTCATGGTATCAATTGTTTGAATGATGGCTTCATCGATTTTTTCAAGGAGCGAAGCGCGCAAAGTTTTTGTTTTTTGAATTTCAAAGTTTGCTTGATTCTTTTCAGAAACACGCCCACCACTTGTAAAGAGAGGGTAGGTCAGGCTGACACCCACTTTTGAGTAAAGTTTCTTATTGCTGATACCCGGAGGAGGCGTGGTTCCGGCTCCTTCTTGGTAGAGGTTGTTTGAAAACTCCCCAAAGGCAGCAAATTCTGGCAAATAAAATGAGCGTTTTGCAGCTGTTAACTTTCGCTCAAGTGCAACGAGCATTTCATCGATTCCTTTGAGCTCAGGAGAATTGCTGCGTGCTATTTCAGCCATCGACCGTTTGAAATGTTTAAGGAGGGGTGTTTGTTGCAATTGACGACTTAGGGTTTCGTAAAAATGGGGGGAAAGTTTTTCAAGATGGATCGGAGTGTCGAGGGGGCGATTGAGTAAACGATTGAACTCGGTCTCTAAATTTTCTTTCACTGCAATCAAGGTGACAAGTTGATCTTGATTTGCAGCAAGCTCACTTTCCCACCTATAAACCTCAGAGAGACGCGTCATTCCAGAGTCGACAAGCTCTTTTGAACGGCTTAAGTGGGCCCGTGAAAGGGAAATGTTTTCTTTTGCGATTTCTAAATCGGCATCTAGGCGTAAAAGGGTGAGATAAGCAACTGCTGTGCTTAAAATGATGTCGAGTTCAAACGAGTCTAAGTGGTACTCCCGCGCTTTTTGTGTACGTTTTTGAACGACAAAGTCAGCAATTTTCTTATCATCATAGAGCGTTTGATGGATGAGAAAGGAGCTGCGAATCAGATTTTCGGGCTCTAAGCCAAATGTGTTTCTCGCTTGGTTGGGGTCGATTTTTCTTCCTTCGAGATGGAAAAAGACTTGGGGAAGGAGTTTGGAAAAACTGCGCAAAACATCTTGCGTACCACTTTTAACCGTAAAATCTTCTGCCAAGAGCTCTAAGTTGCTGCTAACCGCCCGCTTTGTGGCATCTAAGAGTGAAAGAGAAGCAAAAGGTTGGTAACGGTAAGCGAGGAGGAGAGCGTCTCTTTCTAACTTTGTGGGAATCACAAAAGCAAGATCTTTTGCTGTTTGGGTGTTGATCACAGGAGTTAGGCTATGACGAAAGTGGGTCGAAAGCTCTTGGTTATGGCCGCTGCGGAAGAGCTCTTGGACATTAAGGGCCACCCGCCTTGCAGCGCGGATTACTTCGCTTTTGGGCATTTGAGACATGAGGATCCCTTGCTCAACCTCTGTTTCTCCAAAGACGGAAAAAGTGGGCAATTCAAGATGATTGCAGATCTCAATGAGAGTTGAAAAATCTTGAGGAGAGAGTCTCCAGGTCGGAAGAAAAACGACTCCGTCGACAAGATGGTTTGTAAGCGTTTCGGTTGCAAGAGTAGGAGAATCTGTGAGCTGAATCAGCAGAGGCTCGATGTTTCGTTTTCCCATTTCAGCGAAAATTTTTTTTTGGATCACCAAAAAATGTGGGTCTCCGATCAAAGAGGCATCTCCAATAAAGGCGAGCTTTTTGGCATGAAATAGCTGAGCAAAGAGCTGAATTTCTTCAGGGACTGTAAAGGCGCTTTCGTAAAAGGCGACGTGCGTATCTTTTTGCAGAGGAAAGTCGACTTCAGGATCAGAAAAATAAGTTAGGTTGTAACCGATAACAAGAGGCTTAGTGCAAGTCTGTTTTTTAAGGGCTAAGAAACTACTTTGAATGCCCATCGTCAAAACTAAGTCGATGGCTGGATCAGATAAGCTTGCATTGAGGCACTTTTCAATTTCTTCGTGATCCCACCTCCCATCAAGTTCAACAAACTGTACTGGAAAATCATTAGCAAGGAGGGTTTCAATTTCTTTTTTTATCTGTGTTGAAAGGACTTCGTCTCGAGCAAAGGGACCATCATAGACTATTGCAACTTGCTTAGCGTTTGCATGGAGTAAGTTGACAACAACAAAGAAAAGGGGTAGCCATTTAGTAAAGGACCACATTTTTCGCAAATCTCCTAAAACCATTAAATTTACCGGATATGACATTTGTGGTAAACAAAAGTGAATGTTGGTTGGGTTGAAAAACAGCAGATTTTTCTCGTCAGCTATGTAAAAATGCATGCATTTTTGCCCATTTTTACCCATTTCTCTTTTTAATAAAAACTCTTTTAAAACCAATGTTTTATATATAAAACACTCCTCTTTCATAACGGAATTGCAAAGAAAATTTTCAGATTTTTTTGGATAGAATGTTGTATAAAAGTCAGAAGTATTATAGGTTTGACAATAAGTGTAAAAAGAGTTTACTTTAAGTTTCTGTAAAGAATTACCGTAGGTGAGGTAAATCAATGGATCTCAAAATCAAAGATGTCGCGGAGCTGCTAAATGTTTCAGAAACGACAATCAGACGGTGGTTAGCGGAGGGAAAAATTCCAGCCTATCGTTTGCATCATCAGTACCGTTTCAGCCGTATTGAAATTGAAAACTGGATGATGAGCTGTCGTTTAGAAAAGGGAAAGGGCAATTTCCTGCCAGGAGAGGAAAAGGAAATTTACCCCAAGCTTCAAGATAAAAAGAAAGAAAAAGATCCAGAAGACCTTCAAAAGCGAGGGATGCAGCAATTTGGACTTTACCGAGCAGTGCATAGAGGTGGAGTGTTTACCGAGCTTACGTCCCAAACGAAAGAAGCGATCATTAAAGAAGCTATGGAAACTGTGGCAGATAACCTGTCTTTAGATCCTGCGGTGATGAGCGAACTCCTTCTCGATCGAGAAAAATTGATGCCGACGGCACTCAACAATGGAATTGCCGTTCCTCATACACGAGATTTTCTCTTGAAAGGGCCGACAGATGTCATCGTCGTTGTTTTTCCCAAAAAACCAATTCATTGGGGGGCCTTAGACGAGCATCCGGTGCATACTCTCTTCTTTCTCTTTGCATGTGATGACAAAAGACACCTTCACCTTCTAGCAAAACTTGCTCATCTCAGTAGTAATGACGAAGCGCTTGAGCTATTGAAATCGCGGCCAAGTAAAAAAGAGCTTCTCGACTACATTAAAGATTGGGAGTCGAAAGTCCTTTCTCAATAAGAGGGTTTCTTTAAATATCAGTTTTTGCATTTTTTCTAGATAAGGGATTTCAATTTGTATGAGCTGGATGTATCAGTGGAAGAATTTTTTTAAAAAATTTTTAAAAACGCCCACTCTTACGCAAAGCCTGGCAGAAGAAATGATTTGCCTACCGCAAATTCAGTAGATAATTGCAGAAAGCTTATACTCAAACAACTTCAAAAATTGGTTTTGGGCAACGCGAAAGCTTTCGGAATTCGTCGATTTTAAGTGGCCTAATATTAGGAATATGAGGTCACTTAAAATCGGCAAATTACGGTGCTTTGGCGCAGCCGAAAATCCAATTTTTGAAGTTGTTTGAGTATATCCTCTTCGAATGAAGTTTAGATTGTGTTCCGGGGCTATATTCATTGCCTTCAAATTGAAGTGAGAAGTACAATTTTTTGCGCATAAGTTAAGTATTTTAAATGGTATTATTCGAAGGTCATTAGATGCTAAGAAGCTCTATTCTTAGAGAGATCAAGAGTACAGTAACATCTCTTTTTCCGATAGGCAACCACTCATCTGCTCGTAGACAAGCTAACGCATTTTCTACAAACGCTAGTTGCCTCAATCAACGGGCTAGACTTGCTGAAGAACTGCAAAAAATGCAGAATTTTCTTCCAGCTCCTGAAGTGAGGTTGTTCGATCCAAGTAACGTTTCTCAAAAATTCGATTTTCAGAATTCTCGTGCAACTAGCCTTAGCTTTCTCTATGATACTATGGCATTTTCTTTTTGGTTTGAGCGTGAAGTTCAAGATCTTTATATCCACACTAAAGGTTCATTTTCGGTGTCGGTTCCAGTTTTTAGCGGAACAATGGAAGAAGCGTTTGATCATTGTATTAGTATGGCTCTATTGATTAACAAAATTGCTCCAAAAATCATGGATCGCAATCTTATACGAGTTTGGAGAAAACTAGAAGATCAATACAAATTTCCCCATTTAGAAACCGCAGAAGAGATGCGCAATCATTTAAAATGCGATGATACTCTTTTAAAAAGAGTGACGATTTTAGACCTTTCTTATTCTGATATTGAAATTATCCCACCTGAAGCCCTTCTATTCCCCAACCTCACACAAGTTTCTGCTTTGAATACTCCAATGATACAATTTCCACAGGTGTTAACGGCACATCCCACCCTAAATCTCGATAATGTGCAGTTTGAAGATCTAACTTTTACGATGAAAACTGATTGGTAAGAGACAAATGAGCGAAACCTAGAGCTTAGGTTAACCTAAGCTCTGGGTTTCTTTCACTCATTCTCAGGGATTTTTCTCTTTCTCCTCAGCCTTTTTGCCTCGAAAAGGACCGTTTGGCCCTTTCCATCGGCAAAAATACCGAGAATTTAAGAGAACTTTCTCTCCTGAGACTAAGCAAAATAAACCCAGAGTTCAGGTTAGCATTATGTCTATGCGCGGTCACCAGCTAGAGGAAATCAATTTCCTTCGTCTTGAGGCTCTTCCTGATCTTTTGTTGCTGTTGTTGCAATGAGCTTTTTCTTTTCTTTTTTCTTCTTATCTTTAGAAAGCTCCTGATCTTTAAAAATCAACTTGCCTTCTTCAAATTCGATAGAAATTTCACGGGGCTCATCCCCTTCCATGAGCAACTTTTCAGCAAGAGGATCTTCAAGCTGCTGCTCGATGGTGCGGCGCAGGGTTCTGGCGCCCATTTCAGGTTGGTATCCTTTGTCGACGAGGTATTCTTTGGCTTTGTCGCTGAGGATAATTTGGATATTTTTGCGTTCGAGCCGTTTTTTGAGTTTACCAACTTCAAGCTCGATGATCTTGATGAGATTTTCCTTATCAAGAGCTTTGAAGATGATGGTGTCATCTAAGCGATTGATGAATTCGGGTTTGTAGTGCTTTTTGACCGCTTTATCGATCTTTTCTTTCATCGTGTCGTAGTCGGGCATTCCTTCTATCGCACCAAAGCCAACTTCGGTTGAGCGGCGGATGAGATCCGATCCGAGGTTCGACGTCATCAAGATGATTGTGTTGCGGAAATTCACTTTACGACCCAATGAATCGGTAAGATGGCCGTCTTCTAAAATTTGCAGGAGGAGGTTCATCACATCTGGATGGGCTTTTTCAATTTCGTCAAAGAGAACGACCGCGTAAGGGCGCTGCCTCACTTGCTCTGTGAGTTGTCCCCCTTCTTCATGGCCTACGTATCCTGGAGGCGATCCTGTCATACGGCTGACGGCAAACTTCTCCATATACTCGGACATGTCAACTTGGATAAGAGCATCTTCTCCTCCAAACATATGGATCGCCAGTTGCTTGGCAAGGAGAGTTTTACCCACACCAGTTGGCCCGAGGAGAAGGAAGGCACCAATCGGACGATTGGGATCTTTAATGTCTGCCTTACTGCGTCGGAGAGACCGGCAAATGACTTCGACAGCGTCGCTTTGACCGATGATATTTTGTTTTAGCAGCTCTTGCATTTTGAGCACTTTTGCCGCTTCCCCTTCGGTGATACGTGACATGGGGATGCCTGTGTGCTTTGCCACAATGGCAGCGACATCGTCTTCGTCGACAACCACTTGATGCTGATCTTTCATTTTTTCCCACTCAGTGTGGACTTGCTGCAGCTTTTCGCGGAGGTTTTTCTCTTTGTCGCGGAGTTTTGCAGCTTTTTCATACTCTTGCTTCCCAATTGATTCTTCTTTGGCTTTGCGAAGCTCTTCGATTTCGATTTCAAGTTGGTGGACTTCTTGGGGTTGGTGGAGCATCGAGATCCGCGCTTTGGCTCCAGCTTCGTCGATCAGGTCGATGGCCTTATCTGGGAGGAAGCGGCCATTGATGTAGCGGTCAGAAAGGTAAACGGCGCTCCGTATCGCTTCATCTGTATAGATACATTTGTGATGCTCTTCGTATTTTGTTTTCAGTCCCATCAAGATCTGAGAAGCTTCTTCAACAGAAGGAGGGGCAACGGAAATCTTTTGGAAACGGCGCTCAAGTGCCGCATCTTTTTCAATGTGTTTGCGGTATTCATCGAGTGTTGTGGCTCCTATACATTGGATTTCGCCACGTGATAGAGCAGGTTTTAAGATGTTTGAGGCATCAATTGCCCCTTCGGCAGCTCCTGCTCCGACGATGGTATGCAATTCATCGATGAAAAGCAGGATGTTTCCATGCTTTTTCACTTCGTCCATGACGGCTTTGATCCGCTCTTCGAATTGACCTCGGTACTTGGTTCCGGCGATCATGAGCGTGAGATCGAGTGTGATGAGTTTTTTCTTTGCTAGATGGTCGGGGACTTCACCTTTGACAATTGCTTGGGCAAGTCCTTCAACAATCGCTGTTTTACCGACTCCCGCCTCTCCGATGAGAACCGGATTGTTTTTGCGGCGGCGGCAGAGGATAAGAATCAGCCGTTCAACTTCTTGCGAGCGGCCAATGACAGGATCGAGTTTTCCTTCGCGGCACAATTCGGTCAGATCGTGACCATAAGCGCGTAGCGCTGGCATCTTTTCAGGTGTGCCACTAGGACCCGCCATCTTTTCTTGACGCCCGGCTGACTGGGAGCCAGTCATTCCCATGGGCGGAAGTTGCAAATTAAATGTTTCGAGTTCTTTAAGAACTTCTTTGCGCACCTCTTTTAAGTTGATGCTCAAGTTTTCGAGAATTTGAGTCGCGACTCCATCAGTTTGTCTCAAGAGGGCAAGTAAGAGATGCTCAGTTCCGACGTAGTTGTGGTTGAGGCTGGCTGCTTCTTCGTTCGCATATTCGAAGACCTTTTTCACTTTCCCTGTTAGCGCAGGGTCACCGTAGACTTGGATTTCAGGTCCAAACCCAACAAGTCTCTCAACTTCACTTAAAACGGTATCGTAATCGACATTGAGGTTACGCAAGACGTTAACGGCAATTCCTTGCCCAAGTTTCAACAGCCCAAGGAGGATGTGCTCCGTTCCCAAATAATTGTGGTTGAGGCGTTGAGCTTCTTTCTTAGCAAGTTTAATGACTTGTTTAGCTCTGTTGGTGAATTTGTCAAACATGATCGACTCGTTCCTTTATTAATTAATAGCGAAAAAGTTAGCTCAGGCAAAAGGAGTTTGCGCCTCTAGCCGGCTATAACCTACATTCTGAGGGCTTTTTCCTTTTTTGTAAATTTATACCGAATCTGATACTCTTTCAATAACTTAAACTCAAATGTCACTCTAGGGGTGGACAGGTGGCTTTAGGTTTTTTTCAAGTTTTCTTTGCGAGACTTGCCACATACTTGAATAAAGATAGGACTGCGTTTCACGAAGAAAACCTGGGAAAATACAACTTCCAGATGACAATACTAAGGTGTCATTTGGGTTTAATAGCGTAAGATAGCGATGTGGAAAGTTCTCGATACAGGGGTAGCAAGTGCCCAAAAAAATATGGATCTTGATGCCAAGCTGCTTGAAGAAATGCGACTCGATGATCCACCTCTCCTCCACCTTTATGAGTGGGAGCAGGATAGCGGCACCTACGGTTATTTCCTCAAGCCTAACCAGTATCTCGATCTATCCAAGGCTGAAAAATGGGGACTTTCCCTAGCTAGGCGGCCCACAGGAGGAGGTATTGTCTTCCATGTGTGTGATTTAGCCTTTTCAGCACTCGTTCCAGCGGGATTCCCCGCATTTTCGCTCAATACGCTCGATAACTACAATTTTATCAATAATGGCGTTAAAAAGGCAGTGAAGAAATTTTTTAAACAGTCAAAGGCCCCTGAATTGCTTCCTTCCGAGCCGACCCCTCTAGATGAGAGCTCTCGACATTTCTGCATGGCGAAGCCAACAATTTATGATGTGATGCTTCAAGGAAAAAAAATCGCAGGAGCGGCCCAAAGAAGAGTCAAGCAGGGGTATCTCCATCAAGGAAGCATTGCAATAGCCCTCCCTCAAAAAATTTTTTTACAAGATGTTCTATTGCCAGGCACGCAAGTGCTCGAAGCAATGGAGCAAAACACCTTTTCGATTTTAGGCAGAGATTACACTCTTGCTGATTTACAAGAGGTGCGTCAAGAGCTTCGCGCGCTTCTCATCGAATCCTTAACGGTTTAGCACTTTTGCGATATATTCATGGATGCCAGCCCAATGATCGACTTTGGCAGCGTCATTTTCATCGAGGTAACCTAAATCATGCAAAAGCAAGGGGAGATAGCGATGAAGGAATAGTGCTCTCTCTTCAAAACCTTTTTGTTATGGAGCACTAGTTTTAGAAGAGGTGCGCTAGAAGCTTGAGAGCTTAACGCACCTCTAAATATACACCAAAGTGGTATCACTTGCCAATATGATCTGCATCATATTTGTTAGTAAGTGCAAGCTCTGCCCCATAATATTGACTTTGCCAATACGAGAATGCTCCAGGTCTTTTTGGATCCATTTGAGCCATATCTATTTTAGATGTATCTGCTAAGCTTTTTTCAACAGTTGGAATATTAGGGTCATTTGGAGTTAAAGCTTTCATCGCTACAAGGAGTGGCCCTAATAGTGCCCCACCATCTAAGTTAGCACCTTGAGGAGTGTCTCCTAAAATCATTGAAGATTGATAGGGATTACTACTATTGGTAATCACATACTTCAACATTTTCGAGCCCATATCTTTGACGTCAGCAAGAATACCAAATGGATCTGTATTCCCTTTATTTTCACAGAAGTCTACAAATTTCCCTACATTTGTCAGAAATCGAATAGAGTCCCAGCCTACAGGGTGAGGTCCCTTACCTGTTGGCCCATCATTTTCATTCCATGCAGGGTTATCTGGCATTCCTGCGATCGAAGGATCACTTTTATCTTGGAATAGACTTTGTAAAACTTGAAGATATTTAACACTGTTTACAACCGCAGTATGAAAGTTATCCACATGGTCTTTAGGGAATCCTTTGGAGGTAGCATATGCATAAATATTTGCAAGGATTGTTGGATCAAAATAGGAAGGGTTTAAAAACGTTCCTTGTAATGGGCTTTTAGGATCATTTGTCCACCCCCCTCCTCCCCAATTATCGTTAGAGAGAACAGGGTTATAAACAACTCCATTAAATTTAAATCCATGATGCGCCTGATCATAAGAACTTTGGGGGTAATTCGAAATATTATACGTCAGGAATGTCCCAAGAGCCTGTTGTAATAAAGCGCTCATCTTTATATCTGAAGGAGATTCTTGATTTGGAAAAGAACCAAAACAATGTAAATCAAGATCTCCAAACTTTGTTAGGCCATTGATCATCAGGTTGATGATCTGTTCATCAGCATCTGTTGCAGTACTTAGATTGGGATTGGAAGCACTTCCTTGTGGGTAAGGGAATCCTCCCGAATGAAAGGTGCTTCCAGGAGGAATGCCAAGTGAAAGAATCCAACCGGCTAAACCTGGGGTATATGCCCAATCTTTGTATTTATCACTTGCTGCATCGACTGTCGCTTTTTTCTGCTCTACTAAGTAATGGTATGCATTCATCGTTTGTTGAAATAGAGTTTTATCTCCGTTATCGTAAGCATTTTCTAACGTATACCAAATCGCTTCTGTTGATGTACTATCTGGCATCCCTTGGCCGCCTGAATCGGAAGTATGACTGACAGGAAATGCCATCGATTTTGAAGGGTCTTGAGAAGCATTTGGGTCAGATAATAATACGTAAGAAACACCATCAATCTTTAATGTAGCTTCTGTGAGGGGTTGCATGTCTGGGCCAACAGGAGGCGCAGGTAGAATACCAGGCTTGCCGCTCCATACTGGGTTAATTAAAGAATTTTGGACACTGTTTGAGTAATCGGTAAACTGTTGTTGTAAAACCGTGAAGGGATTGGGGCTCATTGTCTTATTGATGTAATCCCAAATCTGATCTCCTGTTCCTAAACTAGGGTTAGCAGCAATGAACTTACTAATATCTCCCGATAAAGCATTACTGCTTTGTTGCTGAAACTTTGATCGTTCTGCCCCAACTTCATTTTGCAATTTCTTTGCATAATCATTCCATGGAGGGTAAGGACCTTCAGGGGGAAAAGGGTTTGCTTTTAGCCAAGACGATAATGAAGAGTAAAGGTCATTGATTCCAGCAAGGCCATCTTTCTCTGCCAAATTGGTTGTTCCCTCTTTAATCGCTTGAATTTGTTGAGGGGTTAAAGGAGGAGGGGGAGGAGGTCCTTTTGCTGGATCGCTCTTCGCAAGGATGCCACTTTTTAGCGCAAGACAGGTCGATAAATCTTTAGGAAAAACTCTTGGATCTACCAAAAGAGACTGAGAGGCTTCTTCCGTTTGCTTTTCTGTATATGAATCGTTTCGATTGTTTTCTTCTACTGAAATAAAACCATAGGCTTCGCTATTTCCTGAAACTTCTTGAATTCCTTCTGACATTTGCATCTCCTATTTTTTCAAGAGTAAAAAGACGAAGGGGGAACTTTAGATCAAAAAAATATTTATGCAAAGAGAAATTTTTATGGACCAAAAAAATAGATCTGTCTTCAAGGAGTGCTTCAAAAATCGCACTACTTGAAATTCGAGTCATCTTCTGAAGGGTATGAGGAACTAGAGGCCTTTACATCTTCCAGAATTTTTTCCACATCAATATAGAGTTCTTTTTCAACAAAAAATTTCCTGTAAAAGGTGCTTTTCAAACGTGCGACAAGGTATTGGATGCAGCGCGTTAGACGCTCTGGGTTAGTGCATTCTTTTTCAGATAGAATGAGGGTGGTTTCCACTTTTTGGTCGCTAAAGTGAAAGTAGAGTGTCAGCTTGTAGCCTTGAAAGAAAAAGTGGGAGTCACCTTCATGGAGTTTATCGTATTTTTTATCCTCATAGTTAACTGTTTCAGGTTTACAAGTCATAAAAACTTGGGGAGGTGGAGAAATAGCTGTTTGATTGTGCACAGTGAGCGTTAAATAGAGGTTGAGCTCGACCCCTTCAAGCTCTTTTTTGCCTTGGATGACTTGCTCATTCATGAGATTTACTAAAGGTGCAACATCTTCAATCACGGCATAAAAAGGAAAGTAGGGAGAACTCCTATCAACTAAGCTTTTCGGTAAGAGGGCAAAAGTTTCTTGTTTTTCAACCGTCACAGGACGAATGTGCATGGCAGCCCCAGCTTGTTGCAAGACTTTTTCGTCTTTAAAAAGAGAAGGACGAAATTGTTCTTGTGTTGCGAGGTATAGTATTGCCTTACGCGATTGGATCTTAAGAGCACTAAGAAAAGAAAAAATTGCAGGGGCAATCACCCCTTTTTTATCGAGTTCTTTGGGTTCAAACTCACACCAAAGGGTGTTTCCTTGACGATAAAGAGAGAGTAAATCTGTGAGCATTATGACTTCATCTTCTGGGAACTTAGACATTTCAGTATCCGAAAAAGCTGCCCAACAAAGTTCTTTTAACAATTGAAAAAGGTCTGGTTCTTCTTTAAGCATCTGAGCGGGAAGAGGAAGGTGGGCAGATCCTGAAAAAGTAGCGAGAGTCTCTGTATGAACAATTGAAAAGTGGTAGGTGATTCCTAGCTGGGTTTGTGTCCAATAGCCTACGCTACTTTTCATGGTTTCAATGGGGTATAGAGGGAGGAATGCATGAGGTGTTGCTGCTTCAGAAAACTCCAATTCATCGTTTGCATTCACTCCTTTTGGGAAGCAACGGGTATGATGCAAGGAGCGAGAGTAAAGAAGAGCAGAACTTAAAACAAACTGTGCGATGGCTGCACTTGATGCAATGTGATCATCTAGCATTCCTTCAGATGAAGTGAGCCTACCTAACGTTTCATTTACCGCTTCAACGAGCTTTTCGGATAGTATCACTTTATCGAGTTCCTGATTGAGAATAGATAACCGTAGCTCTGATAATTTACGAAACATTTCCTCAACATTTTTTTTACTGAAGTCAAGATGAGTTGCTAGAAGTTGGTAAGCGATTTCGGGACTGAGTTGCATCCCTAAAAATTCTTCGAAAACTCCAATAAATAGCCTATTTTGTGTGAAGATATGGGGCCGATCTTGCAAAGAAATTAACTCATGAAAAAGATGAAGACGATGAGTTTTTTCAAAGCGATATGAGAGACTTTGAAGATTTGGAAAGACAACTTGTTCGACAAATTCTAATGAAATTTTTTCGGGTAATGGGGAAAGTTTTTGGAGATAGAGAAAGAGCTTTTCATTAGGAGATAATGTTTGTTTAAATACCCTTTCGAAGTTGGCAAAAACTTCTTCGACTTTGGGCGAAAGCTTTCCCCTCAATTTTAAATGGAGAGTGCGAAAAAAATCATCGCAGTTGATTGCCCCTTCTCCTTTAATGAGAGTTAAAAACTCTAAAACCAGATTTTTTCTCGCCTCGAGTGATATTGGATAAGGTTTGATGAGAATGGCAAAAAATTCTTCCGAAGGTTTTTGCTCAAGATTTGGTGGCAAACTATCTGTAAGAAAAGCAAAAAATTCTTCGTCTTCATGAAAGGATTCCAGGTGCCCTTTTTCAGTGATGTAATCGAGTATATGCTTTGTCTGAATCCGGATGCAGGGGTGTTTGTAAATTTTTAACACAAATTTAAAAGCAGCTTCGCTTCGATCCAGTAAAAGATATGTAGAAACAAGAGCTAAAGCATTTTTGTTGAACTCTTCATCGTTAGAGTAGAGGGGACGTAGGGAAGAAACAGCAATGACAAGTTGGCTTGGGTTGCAAGGGCGAGCCATTGGGCTTTCATCTTTTTTTTCAAATTCTTGGAGGGCAAACGGGTATTCATGACTCAAAAGTCCTCGGACATTTTCACTATTGGTTGCAAAAGCCCAGCTATAGATTTGCTGTACAGCAGCATTTTTTCGGTCCTCTTTGCGAACATGACCAAGATTAAAGTTAAAAAGGATTCTTAAAAAGGAGAGGATTTCTGGCGTTTTCCCGCTTACAGCTAATTCGTCTTTGAGAAGCTGACCGGGATAACTCGTAGCAAAAGAAACATCCATGCGAGTAGCTTCATGAAGTGTAAAAATATTTGCGAGGTATTCTTTAATTTCTACGGAGAAAGGAGGACCTCCAAGAGTCCATTCAATCGCTTCGATTGTGCGTGAAACGACAAACTGGTGAAAAGCACATGCTTCAGACTGACTTGATGGAGGAAGTCGAGGAGGTAGGGTTCTGTTTGCAAGTCTGACAGTGTCGGTCGGAAGAAATCCTTTTCTTCCGAGAATGACTCCTGATTGAGGATGCTGTTTTAAAAAAGGTGTCCCAATGTCACCCGCTCCTGGTATGAGTTTTGTCCATTCGAGAATGAGCTCTCCCCAGAAAATAGGGCCATTTGGGGTGAAAAGACCAGCAGAACTAAAGAGATGCATAGAACCTAATTTTGAAAGAGGAATTTCACTTTTTTGAGAAAATATGAGAGTGGTATACAGTTCCGTGGAAAGAGTTGCTTGACCTTGTTGGATCGTTTCCCATGATGGTTCGAAAAGTTTATGATGACGGCTGAGTCGCTGGATGTCATAGAGTGTAAACCCTGTCATTTGGATCATGTTTCTCAGCTGCGTTTGAACAGGCGAGCTTGATGAAAATCCACATTGTTTCAATTGATCCTTGACTTCGGGAAGTTCTTCTACAGGTTTTTTTTGGATCATTCCCTTTAAAATGACATCGTGAAGTTTTTGTCTTCTTTGAAAAGTTTCTAGTTCAATGTGTTTTCCTTTTAATGCTTCGCATAAAATGGTGTAGTGACGTCTATCACTCCCAAATAAGGTGATGAGCTCTATCGCCACAGCATTGGGATCAGATTTTTTCCCGAAGAAAGAGAAAAATCCATTTGAAGAACTTTTAGTTTCAAAAACGATTGCCATCACTCACCTGTTCCGTTAGATGCTACGCCAAATATAAGTTGAGAATAGTAATAGATAAAAATTGCAAAGAGTGAATTGAGATTTGCAGGATATTTGGTATCTCGTTTGGTAAGCATTGTTGCGGCATGTGAACCAAATGCACAACCTAAGTCAGCCCAAGCGATGCAAGCTAAGAAGTTGAGTAAAAATGTATACCCAGTCAAAGCTTCACTCCCGATTCTCATGACTTGCGTAATCCCGATGAAATAGATAGGCGGCGCTGTAGAGTAGCGGAGATGAAAAAAGAGGGTGTTGAGTAGGCGGCTATGTTCATTCAGAATATCGTAATGCCTATCGATCATGACGGCAGCGGCTCCCCATAGAAACGCCATCCAAGTATATGTTGAAAGCGCAATTTGCTCTGTAGTTGGTCCAACAGCCATTTGCCAACAGTAAAAACCGATCCATAGCACTGCCAGTCCAACTAGACAAACGAGTGTACAGGTGGTGCGCATGTGATCGCTATCATGGAGGCGTAGCTCAGTGAGTTTTGCGACAGGGGTACGTGTAAATCGGATCCATTCAATTTGCCGCTTGATTCCAAAGCAGCAAGCAGCAAACAATGTAACATACCATTTGTTGATACCAACAAGTCCGACAAAGAGGGCTCCTACAATCATTTCAGCTTTTCCAACAAGACGAAAAAAGCGTAACCCTAATGAGGGTTGTCCGTCACTTTCCCATTTTCTTTCGTAGTAGCGCGTTCCGGCGCGAACTCCTTCATGAAGAAATCCTCCGAGCGCTGATCCAAAAATGAGCGTACCAACTTTGATTGCAGCAAGAGTGATAGCAGCACTTGTTGTGTATCCCGCGATCATGACGCCTAGTCCTAAAGCTCCTTGCAATGCTAGTTGGATGCATCTAATCTGTGCAGCTTTGAGTTCTATCTTTCCTAATGTTTCTTTTTGAGAGGTGAAAACACGAATACGATGATCGGTTGTGATGGGGGTTCCCCGGGATTGTGGAGGTGTGAGGAGGGGGAGCTCAGAGTCTTTTTGTGAAACAAGATCGTCTTCAATGCTCCAATTGACGATATTGTGCAGTTGAGCTGAAAGTTGAGAACCCAACAATGACAAAAGGATGCCAGCAGTCAGATGCGAGAAAAAATGGTGGTCAACAGGAATGTTGAGATCCGTATTTGTCACATAAAAGTAAGCAAAAGGGGCAAATTGAAGGAGGCGGTCTTTGATTGCGTCGCCTACCTTTCTTGACAAAAGGACAACGATAGAAAAAAAAGAAAAAAAACCAATCCCCACGCCAGCAGTAGCGTCGAACCTTAGCCCAAAATGACCAAATATGATAAGAGCGAGTCCACTGATTGCTGTTGCCATTGAGAGGATGCTTGTCACAGCAACAACAGTGCGATTTTTATTGTTAGATGGAGGAGGTAATGAGAAAGGGATTTCATCGCCAAATCCAAGAGGAGGTTGAGATGTGAAAGTGTGTTGGATTGTCCCATAATCGTCTCTAGGAGGGCTCCCATCTAATCCATGACTATCTTGTGGATCTTGATATGAAAAAGTTTGATCAATCTGATTAAAAGGCATGTAAGAGCTAAGATCGCCCTCTCGTCTGTGGACGGCCATATTTATTCCCTCGAGTTTTTTGGTTAAAAATTCTAGCTATACCATTCTTTTTTTGACAAATACATTTGGTCGTGGTTAATGAGAAAGAGAGATATAAAAATGGAGGAAACATATGTCTAAGAAACTGTATTTACTCGGAGTGCTTCCTTTAATTTTCTTACTTTCAAGTTGCAGTAAAGATAAGGATGATCATGAACAGTTTGGACCGTCTCCTGGAGATGGAAAAAGTCGAGTTGAAGAACCCGATGAAAGTTTTGGTCCTAGCCCTATAGATGGTAGGTAACATTTTTTCCTTTCTGGGAAAGAAAAAACACATTATGATCTTTTTCTATGTCTAAGAAAGGAAAGAACGCCATTCAGCCAACACGGGCTGAAGATTATCCAGAATGGTACCAACAAGTGATCAAGGCAGCTGATCTTGCCGAGCATTCGCCTGTGCGCGGGTGCATGGTGATCAAGCCTTGGGGATATTCCATTTGGGAAAATATGCAACGTTTTTTAGATAAACGTTTCAAGGAAACAGGTCACCAAAATGCTTACTTTCCTCTTTTTATTCCGCTCAGCTATTTAGAAAAAGAAGCCAAGCACGTTGAAGGCTTTGCCAAAGAATGTGCGGTGGTCACACATCATCGATTAGTTCAAAATGAGGAAGGCAAGTTAGTTCCAGATGGTGAACTAGAAGAGCCTTTGATTGTACGTCCCACATCGGAAATGATCATTGGCGAAATGTTTTCCAAGTGGATTGAATCTTACCGCGATCTCCCTCTTCTCATCAACCAATGGGCAAATGTCGTCCGTTGGGAAATGCGGACTCGCCTCTTTTTGCGGACAACTGAATTTTTATGGCAAGAAGGGCATACGGCTCATGCAACAGAAGAAGAAGCGCGTGAAGAGACCCTAAAAATGCTTGATGTTTACGTCGATTTTATCGAAAACGTTTTAGCTATCCCTGTCATCAAAGGGGAAAAATCTGAAAGCGAGCGATTTCCTGGAGCAGTTAGTACCTATACCTTTGAAATGATGATGCAAGATGGAAAGGCTCTGCAAGGTGGGACGTCTCATTTTCTTGGGCAAAATTTTTCAAGGGCTGCGAATATCACTTTCCGCGATCAAGAAGGAAGTGAAGTTCATGCATGGACGACCTCTTGGGGTGTAACGACCCGGATGATTGGAGGACTCATCATGACCCATGGTGATGATGATGGCATCATTCTTCCGCCCCGCATTGCGCCGACACATATTGTGATTATCCCACTCATTCATAAAGAAGAAACCAAAAACGCAGTTTTTACCTATTGCCGTGAGCTGAAAGAGAAGCTATCTAAAATCGAATTTGATGGGGCACCGATCCGAGTCATTGTCGATGAAAGAGACATTCGAAGTGGAGAGAAAGTTTGGTCTTGGGTCAAAAAAGGTGTTCCGATACGTGTCGAAGTGGGACCACGCGAACTCGAAGAAAACATCCTCAGTGTGGTGAAACGAACAAATGGTCCTAAAGAGTTTGAGCAGCACACTGAAGAACAGTTTTTTCAGACCGTCTCTGAGCAGCTTGCAGCGATTCAGTCGTCTCTCTACAATCGAGCAAAAGCTTTTCGTGATGAGCATCTTGTCAAAGTCGACACAAAAGAAGAATTTTACGAATTTTTTAATTCTAATAAAGGGTTTGCATACGCTCACTGGTCTGGAGATTCAGCCGTTGAAGAGATGGTCGGGAAAGACCTCAGCGTGACCATTCGCTGTATCCCTCTTGAAGGGGAAAAGGAGAAGGGAACCTGTCCTTTTACCGGGAAACCCAGCCCTAAGCGCGTCGTCTTCGCCAAGTCTTACTAGGGCATGTCATCAATTATACTCAAACAACTTCAAAAATTGGTTTTGAAGAGCGCGAAAGCCCTTCTCCAACTTGTTTTAATTGATGATACGCCCTAACGTAAGCTCTGGGTTGATTTCATACTCTAATTTTCTATGATTTTATTGTCATTCCCTGTAAAATATTTCGCGGAATGACACAGGGAGCAAGCGATGTTACAAAAAATTTGTCCTGCGCCTCTTAGAGACGCATACAGTGCCTATCAACAAAAAGGCGTATCTGACCCTGAATTTAAAAAAATTATGATGAGACTTAGCCTTGTTGCTACTCAGTGGTTTATCGCGAATCAAACAGGGCTTCCTCTTCCTGCTATCGCTGTGACTGGGAGCATCCTATCGGTCCCATCAGCAGGAATAGGAATTGGAAGCTATCTTCTTTACGAAGCAGTGACAAATATTTTTTCTGAGACAGTTTTGAGCCTAGGCTACGCAGTCGCAGGCTGGGCGCTTATCGAGTACAGTGATCGCTTCGCAATGGGCCTACTAGAATCGCTTTTTGTCGAAACAAAAAAACCAGAGAAACCAGACTCTAAGACTGGAGAGATCTCACAAGAAGATCCAATTGCACTTGACTTTTCAGACCCTGAAAGAGGCGTTTTTGGAGCAAAAACGATTGTTGATTCAGGAAAGTTAGGAACTCAAGAGGTTGTTGAATTCTTTTATTCGAAAAATGATACAGGCAACAATGCAAAAGCTCAAGGACCTAAGTTGACTTACGGCGGAAAGCAGCAATTTGAATATGAAATTTTTGCGAATACAGCAGAAGGTGAAGTCGAAATTGATGGGATAAAATGGAAAACTCGTGAGCACTATTACCAAGCGCACAAATTTAAAGAAGATAGCCCGACTTACAAAGCCATTTTAGCTTGTGAAGGTGAGTTTGCAGCTCCAGGAACTCTTCGGATCAAGATTAAACAAGATAAATACAAAGGCGATCTACTTGAAGGAAGAACGGCAATCGAAAACTTTGCAACTCTGCGCAAAGCAAATCTTGAGTTTTTTAAACAAAACAAAGGCGCCCGAGAACTTCTTCTTAGCACAGGAAAGGCACCGATTATCGAGCGCAATAATCATCCTGATGCTTGGGGGATTACCTTTAACCCTGGCGAAATCAAATATGAAGAAAAAGGGATGCGGATCAACCGGAACCAGCAAGGATTGATCCTGATGCTTGTTCGCGAAGAACTCTCAAAATAAATACATTTGGCTATTTAAAGTAGTGCTATATCCAGCCAAATCTTTTTTCTTTGCTCAATTTTCCCTCGAAAATCTTGGCGCTCATTCTGTGATTTATTTTTTACGAATCGTATTATTTCTTCCAGTACTCTTCAATTTCTTCGAGTGATTTGCCTTTGGTTTCAGGAATACGGCGCCAAATGAAGAGCATTCCAAAAATGCCGATAAGGGCATAAAGCCAAAACGTTCCAGTTTTTCCCAAAGTGTTGACGAGATCGAGGAAGGTCGAAGTGATCACAAAGTTGGCGAGCCAGTTGGCACACGTTGCCACTCCCATCGCCATTCCCCGGATATGAAGTGGGTAGATTTCGGAGTTGATGAGCCAGCCACCAGGTCCTAAGCTGTAAGCAAAAGATCCGATATACACCAAAAGGCAAATGACAGAAACAATTCCAATCGCTCCTTGTGGAAGCACGTTGGTGTGAAAACCAATTCCTAGGATGATAAGACTAATGACCATTCCACCGAGGCCAAATTGAAGAAGAGGCTTTCGTCCGACCTTATCTAGGAGATAAATGGCGACAAAGGTCATGAGTACGTTAACCACACCGACCCAGGTGGTTGCTAGCAAAGCAGCACTATCAGAAGTGTAACCTGCAAATTGAAAAATGGTCGGGGCGTAGTAGATGATGGTGTTAATCCCTGTCACTTGTTGGATCACTGTGAGCCCGACTCCAGCGAGAAGAGCAGGCCCCACCCGTTTGCCGTAGAGTTCTTTCCAATGGGCTTTTTTCTGTTTGCTCATCTTTTCGATATGGGCAATCTCGAGTCTGGCGTCTTCTTCGGAACCTCGAAACCTTTTTAACACTTTCAGTGCACCCTCAAAGTTCCCTATTTTTGTAAGAAAGCGAGGGCTTTCAGGGAAAAAACTCATAATTATAAATTGAAGTGCTGCGGGAATTGCCGCGATCACAAACATCATCCGCCAGGAATGGCTTTGAACAAAGAGGAGTCCAATGAGGTATGACCCTAAAATTCCAATAGTGATGGCGAGTTGGTTAAGCGTGACGAGAGCGCCACGCATGAAGCGGGGAGCAAGCTCAGCAATATAGAGGGGAGCAGTTGCTGAGGAAATACCTATGGCAACACCCACAATTGCTCGCCAAATGACCAGCTCGTGTATGGTATTTGCAAGAGCAAGGCCAAGGGCACTGACAATAAAGAGAAGGCTTGAGGAAAGGACGACCTTCTTGCGCCCAAATCGGTCAGATAGAGGCCCCCCAAAAAGGGCACCAAAAATAGCGCCGAGAGAAACAATCGCGATGATGAGTTCTTCCTGACCTGTGGTGAGAGTCAGCTCTTTTTTGATGTAGAGAATGGCGCCCGAAATCACTCCTGTATCGTAACCAAAGAGCAGTCCCCCTATTGCAGCGACGATACTGATGATCGATAGAAGCCATTTTTGATTCGAACTTTCACGTGCCATAAAACCATACCTTTGCCTTTTCCTCATCTTCATGGGGAAAGCGATAGATGTCAAAAAAATTTTTCTAAATCGGTTGTCGACTTGCGTGAAAGCTCCAGCTTTGGTACGATTTCCTTCTTTTGCTAAAGTGAGTTACAGGCACAGACATGTTGGAGTTTT
The DNA here is from genome assembly GCF_000237205.1 of Simkania negevensis Z. Taxonomy (GTDB): domain Bacteria; phylum Chlamydiota; class Chlamydiia; order Chlamydiales; family Simkaniaceae; genus Simkania; species Simkania negevensis. Next base: position 478,159 of record NC_015713.1, read on the forward strand.
TTCGTAAGTATCAACGCTATTTTTTTATCGTTATCGCAGTTGTCATTGTGATTTCTTTTTCCTTTTTTGGGACGCACCAAGCCATCACAACCCCAAAAGGGACTCAGGATCGTCCCATTGGAATGGCTGTCGATGGATCTCAAATGAGAAAAAAAGAAATCGATGAAATAAGCCGATTTCTTTGGAGTGATCGGATGGACATGCAACTCACCGAGAAGCGGGTGATGCCCAATTTCTTTAACAATGGCGTCATTCGTAAAGATTTTCTATCGTCTGGTTTAGGAGTGATGCTTGTATCTGAATATTTTGAATCGATCAGAGGTTCCTTCGAAACACGTGTCGAAAAACACAAACATTACCACCCCTATCGGCACCCAACAGCTCCTTTTATCAGTGTTGAGTCTCTTTGGGGGCAGGTTCTACCAATCCAAAAAGACAATCTCGATAAGTTTTTAAAGGGAAATTTGCCCGTTGATGCGCACTTATTTTCGCTCCTTGTCGACTTATATCTTGGTGAGACAGCTTTCCCACCGAGCATTTTACGTGAATACCTCATGTTTCAACAAAAACACTACAACTGGATTCAACCTGACCCAGCCCTTCCTCAAGTTGATTTAAATTTATTCCGCTGCTCTTCCGTTGAAGATTGGTTTGGTCCAGATTTCATGCAACTTGTGAGTCAATTTGTGCATAATGCCGCCTTGATCGCTAAGCAAAAAGGGTACCATGTTTCTCGAGAAGAAGCGCGAGTCGATTTATTCCGTAATGGATATGAAGCCTTGCAAGTCCAAAATCAATCTAAAGAAGTAGATCAAGTAGAACTTTCCAACTTGTGGAAACAGCAATTGATGTATCTCGGCATGGACGAAAAAGCCGCGCTGATAGTTTGGCAAAAGGTGATGCTCATGCGCCGTCTTTTTGAAGACTATGGATATGCTGCCCTCCTTGATTCTCACCAATACCAAAAGTTTCATTCGTACGCATCTAAAACAGCTCTAGTCGATCTTTATCAGCTGCCTCCAGCCCTTCAACTGAAAGACTTTAACACCCTTTTAAAATTGATTTACTACAGTGAAGCTGTCTCTTCAAGTGAAATGAAAGGTTTTGAGCTTCCAAAGAAATTCATTTCCGTTGAACGTGCAAAAGAAAAATGCCCTGAGTTAGTGCGCAGTCGCTTTTTGATCGAAGTGGCTGAAGTGCATAAAAAAGATCTGACTTTAAATGTCAGTTTGAAAGAGATGTGGGACTGGCAGTTAGACCCCGTCAACTTCAAAACTCTTGAAAAAGAATTTCCAGAACTTGCTGTGTCAAGAGCGACAGATGCAGAAAGTTTTTTTGCAGCTTTGGAAAAGCTTTCACCAGAGGTCCATAACAAATTAGATCAAGCATCTCGCTTGAAAATTGTCGAGCGCCATCCCGAATGGATTGCTGCAGCTCTAGATGAAGCCCATATGACCACAAAAGAAATCACCATTGCCCCGAATGGCCATCAAGCAGGCCTTGTCGGATTGGAAAATGCTCTCGAACTCAATAAGCTTTTGTCTATCGCGGCGCTTAAAGGGGCAGTCGAATCGGATGACCAAGCGATTGAGGCAAGAAGTGCCTTAGAACAATATTCAGCAGATGGATCAACTTATTATCGTATCCAAATCCTCGATCGGAGCCCTGAAATGGCTCTCATGACATTTGCCGAAGCAAATGAATGTGGAGCTTTAGACATGCTTCTCGATACACATTTGGAAAAAGAGTATCAGAAGTTGCGAGCTCTTAATCCTACTCCTTTCAAAACAGAGAAAGAAGAGTGGAAGCCGTTTCATCAAGTAAAAAACGAAGTGGGCCTCATGGTTTACAAAAATATTTTGCAAGACATCGATCAAAAAGTCACTCAAGTTGGAGTGACAGTTGATCAAAATCGGTTTACAGATTTGAATGGGTTTTACCCAAAATATAGTCTCTACCGGTACATGCAAGCTGCTGAAAGTGATATTCGGACCAAGGGGGCTACAAGTTCTTACTTAGCTAAAGCTGAGCTAAGTCAAGCAGAAGGAAAGTTATCTTCTCGCACTCCTCTTGAAGATCAATGGAAGCTTACTTTGGAAACAAAGGTCTATAAAAATTCAGAAAAGAGTCCTTGGTTTGATGAGAGCCTATTTGCGATGGTTGAAAAAGGGTGGTCGTCTGTCAAAGCCTTAAACAATGGAAAACTCTCTTTTTTCCAACTTCAAGAAAAGCAAGTGCCAGAAGAAACTTATTTGCAAGAAATCAAACAGGGGCGTCAAGTTCTCTCTCTAGAAGCGCAGCGTTTCTTGATGGTCGAATTGCTCGAAGAACTTAAAGCAAAAGACGCTATTCACTTGCAGCAAACAGATGTTGAATGAACTCAGCCCAATTCCGCCGCCGTGTTTTTTTCATGTCTCTGCCCATGTGAGAAAGAAGGTCGGTAAGCTAACCTATTTGCCTGACATGTCGGGGTTTCTAAATGAGCAATCGTTTGGACGGGTCGCAGTCATTTGGAGTCCGGGAGGACTTACCTTACATGTTCAAGTGAAGAAACCTCTTGAAGAGTCTCTTTATCCTCGTTACCGGGATAGCGACAGCCTTGAAGTTTTCATCGACACCCGCAATCTTAAAAATGCCCAGTCGGTTCATCGTTTCTGTCACCACTTTGTCTTTCTTCCCGAAGAAGTTGACGGCGTCCAAGCTCAAGAAGTGACTCGGTTTCGCTTAGATGAGACCCATGAACTCGCAGCTCCAGAACTCTTTGTCGTTCAAGTAGGTATGGGGAAGAGAGACTATGAAATGGAAATCAATATTCCGAAAGAAGCCTTGCATGGATATGATCCGTCCGAATTCAAACGCCTTGGCTTTTCTTATCAGCTCAATCGCTCTAATGGAGCTCCCCAGCATTTCAACCTTTCTTCTCGGTTTTTTTCACTTGAAAAACATCCAGGGCTTTGGGCAACATTGATTTTAACATGAGAGTATTCACCTGAGTCACTTGTTCTCAGAAATTCTTCTCATTAAATTTAAGGGAACTCTCTCCTGAAAGTAAGCAAAATAAACCCAGAACTCAGGTTATTATGAAGTATACTGATTCACATGAATGGATTCAAGTCGAGGGGAGACAAGCGACTGTTGGAATTTCTGCTCATGCGCAAAAAGAACTTGGCGAAATTGTCTACGTCGAACTTCCTAAAGTGGGCCAAGAGGTAAAAGCGGGCGGTGAAATCGCTGTTCTCGAGTCGACGAAAGCAGCTGCCGATATCTACGCTCCTGTTTCTGGAAAGGTGACAAAAGTCAATGAAAGGTTGAAAGAAGATGTCTCTTCTCTCAACACATCTCCTGAGTCAACAGGGTGGCTTTTTGAAGTCGAAATGGAGAATCCTGCCGAAGTGGACGAGTTACTCGATCAAACGGCTTATCAGACTTTAATCCGATAGTCTTGATCCATCATGGAATATACTTCGCCGTCTTCAATGGGAGGTGTGCCCCTTGGGAAGCCTGCTGTCAAAACCATATAGGGAGCGTTATTCTCATCAAATCCTGCTTCTTCTATACGGGCGCTTCCAATGTAAGCTTTATTCCTATGCTCAAAGTACACTTCAGCTAGATTAGTGATGCCATAACAGTCATCAGTTCGAGTGAGACGTTTATGTTTTTTATTGGCTGAGTCAATGTGCTGTCGGATACTTTCATAGAGTTTTTGGGTAGAAGTTCTTCCTCCACCAATGAAAATTTCTATTGTTCCGTCACAGGCATTGAGAATTTCTTCTAATTTCTCTTTGAAAAGATTTATATTTTGTGCACCAGAGAGTTGGACGAGTCCTATGTGCGAAAGGGTTCCTTCTTTTGTGCGTCCACGCATTTGAACTACAACATTAGACCCTAATTGTGTGATCGGTTTCCAATTTGCTGTGACCTCAAGAACAACTCCTTGATTCATCCCGACTTCTAAGGCTTCGAATTTTTTTGTAAAAGGAATAGAAGAGATGGGGAAATCAAAATCTGATTTAACATATTGGATTAGCTCATCAATTTTTGCTGTTTTTCCCTCATGCGTGAGAAAGACTGACCACTTATCTGTGGGGGCTGTTTCCCCTGAGGAAGCAGCTATTACTGGGGGAGTACCTACTCTTGAGGGCCAAAGCCACTCTGAAACTGCTGAAAAAAGACTTGCCATGGTTCTAATCCTCTATTTGAATCTGGCAAGAGAAGATAGCACAAAATCGGTATAAAAAAAAGACCCTAGTGTTGAGCTAGGGTCAGTATTATCAATATTTATGTATATGAAAAATTTTATCTTGATGCTGCATAAGCAGTGTGATCGAGAATCATAAATGGTTCGTTATTGAGATCGAAGCCAGCTTCCCTAACACAAAGCTCTTTCTTTGGATGAGAGCCTTTAGGTAACCATGCTCGTAGATCGGTTGCTTGATAGTAATCATCTTGTAAATTTACACGATGACGATGCACTTTCTGCACGGATTCGATATATTGTCTCACCGATTGATAAAGTTTATTGGAACTTGAAGTTCCTCCTGCAATATAAACTTCAACTGTTGTGCCTGATTCGTTTAGTATGTTATTGAGGACATTTTTGAGTTCGTCAACACGTGTTGCAAGATGCGCTAATCCGAGTTGAGAGATAGTTCCGTCAGGTTTGATCGCTCGAAACAAAACGATAATTTCTCGGTTAATTTCTGAGACGTGAGGTTTGATGGTATCTGATTTCACGGTGATGCCACGATTTTGCCCCACTTCAAGAAAATGAGAAGAGTTTGGTGGACGGAAGTTTGGATCAATATTGTACTTAAAGGAGGCATCCTTCAAAACTTCTGCAACCCCAGATTCGGTAGCATCGTCTCCAAGGGAGACTTTCCATTCACTTGACCGATTAGGCTTCTTTTCTTCAGGCTCATAGGAAGGTGAACTCCATAGTTTTTGGATATATGCCAAACCTGCTTGAATTGCCATTTTCTCCTTCTCCTAAAACTTTACATTTTTTGAAAAAATTTTCTTTTCGCCATCGAAGGTCACTTCGACACGATCACTGTGAATCTTGATGTGGGTTTCTCCGCTTTGAGCAATCACTGGAGTTAAGATCTGAACAGTATCTCCTCTCTTTCGAATGGTATCACGATGTCTTTCAGAAAAGAAGTTTACTGATTCAGCTGTCGCATATTGCTGGCACTCTGCTTCAAGGGACCTTAATTCCTTTAGAAGTGGTGCTGGAAGAGTTTCTGGAAGGGTATAGTCACCAACTCGGATCAGTGACTCGCAGAGATCTTCGACTCCTTTAACAGGTTCAACAGCTGTATGATAGTTCTGCAAAACTTTAGCCATTTCGTTGCGATACGCACCTTCAATGAGGAAAGGGTCGGTTGCTTCTAATGGAACGAAGCAGTCAGCTGTTTTGGAAACGAGGATTTCAAGCTGATATTCCTCTCCCATACGTGTTGCTGAGTGCATAGGGTATGAGGGTGGCTCCATGGACGATTTAAACAATGTATGGTGTCCTTTCTTACAGTGGGTTATAACTTCGATCAATCCAATTGGCTTACCTGCAACATTTTCGATGCAAACGCGGTTAAACCAGGAAGGAGGAGCTTTTTGAGCAGCACTACAAGACATGAATTCTCGACTTCTAACCTCTATTGGTTCTTCTGCAATACTTACCGAGGCTATTCCTGTTTCTTGGCGACCAAAACATGGAAATAGCCACTGGATTGCGCTTAATATTTTTTCTAGAAGGGCTCTAAAGTTAAAGTTGAAGCAACAATTTCTGCTAGAAAATTGCTCTTGATCCGCCCTTTCAATCTGTAAACTCACGACTTCCTTCTTCTCCTATTTTCCGAAGAATTCAGTCCCTCTTAAAAACCCAAAGCTCAGGTAAAAATCTATTTTTTGCCTTTCCAAGTCAGTAAAAGAGGGGCTTTTCGCCCTTCTTTTCGACTGAAGCGGAAAAGATCAAAAATAAGTAAAAATTCTAGTAAATTCATAATTCACCTTCTATGTTAATTAAATATTATAACATATTTAGTGATAATCTGCGAATTAAAATTATAATTTTATGAAATGGTTGTTTTCTGTTGTTTCTTCTTGAATTAGAATGGGATAGGTATCTGTTTCTGAGATATGATCAAGAGCAATTCCTGTGAACCCCATGAAAGCGAGGGCCATCAGCCCTGTCATAATGAAGGTGAGCCCCATTCCATGAAGCCCAGCTGGCACCTTCGAGTAGGTGAGCTTTTCTCGGATGGCTGCAATGAGGGCGATGGCCAGCCACCATCCTAGACCGGCTGATCCGACGTAAACCACATTAGGAATGAGAGGGTATTCCCTAACAGTGGCAAATAAACAAGCTCCTAAAATGGCGCAGTTGACCGTGATGAGAGGAAGGTACATTCCAAGCGCTCGATAGAGAGCAGGTGCAAACTTTTCGATGACGATTTCCAGAATTTGCACAAAAGCTGCAATCACCGAAATATAGATGAGAAACTCGAGGAAGCTTAGATTGATATGCTGCGCATGAATTCCAGTCACATTAAGCCAGCGAAGGGCCCCTTCGCCTGTAATGAAATGATGCACAAGCCAGTTGAGGAAGCCAGACAGAGTCATGACGACGAATACAGCAAGTCCAAGACCACTGGCAGTTTTCAGCTTGTTCGAACAGGCAAGATAAGAACACATTCCTAAAAAGTAAAAGAGGAGAATATTTTGGATGAAACATGATTGAATTGCCAGTCCAAGCAAATTTAAAACTGAATAAGGCCCCATTAACATTAGAGATCTTCCTCCTTCGTGAGAACATTACGCATCCAGATGATTGCACCAATGATAAAAAATGCAGACGGAGCGAGTGCCATCAGATTGGAATTGACATAACGATCAGGATGCTCTGGAGAGGCATACCAGGATTCGGGAATAATAGGATAGTCGAGAATCGATCCAAATCCAAAAAGCTCTCGAATGACACCCACAATGAGTAAGATGAGTGCATAACCTGATGCAGCACCCAGTCCATCTAAAAATGCGGGAAGGGGAGAAACATTTTTTGCCATGCTTTCGGCACGTCCCATCACAATGCAGTTGGTGATGATCAGGCCGACAAATACCGATAGCGTGAGAGACATTTCATAGAGAAAAGCTTTGAGCATTTGGTCTACAATGATCACAAAGAGAGAGATGATGGCAAGCTGCGCAATCATCCGAACATTTGGAGGTGTGATCGAGCGGATTAAAGAAACGAAGAGAGAGGAAAATCCCGTCACAAATATAACAGAAATGCCCATCGTGAGGGCGACGCTTACTTTGATGGTCACCGCTAAAGCAGAGCAAATACCTAAAATGGCAACGAGAATTTGATTGTTTTTCCAAATCTGATCGGTGTAGTAATGGCTCAGCTTCATTGCCTAACCTCCCGCTCATGAGCCCGAATTAAAAAAGGGCGGTAGGGTTCTAGACTTTTGCGCAATGCTTCGTTCACCCCAATCACTGTAATTGAAGCTCCAGCAATTCCATCGACGGCGCTTTTTGCAAGGTAAGAATCTCCGTAGGTTTCTTCCACCGTTGTTTTCACAACCTTAATCCCAAGTTGAGCTCTTGCATAATTGGTCTGTCCAGAAGGACTTTCTTGAAAAATGACCTTTCCTTGAAATTGCCCTTGCCAATGAGGAAGAGCAATATTGCCTCCAAGGCCAGGCGTTTCTTTTTGATCATACCATGTCATCCCAAGTACTGTGTCTGCATCAGCTTTTAATCCTAAATAACCATAGATAGCATCCCAAAGTCCATACCCATTGATGGGAATGACGTAACCATAAGGAAGGCTTGTAGTAGGGATATTGGGCTGGATGATGTAGACCAATTTATAAGGGAGATTGGCAAATCCGTATTTTGCATTCTCTTGCAAATAGGTCCCTTGATCAAGGCCAGCTTCTTCGAAAGTTAGTACATCTCCTTGAGCATTGGTGACACGAGTTAAAACCCTCTTTTCAAATAAGGCTAAAATCTCCCGATCTCGCGCCTTTCTTTTTTGATTTGGAGTGGCAACTAAGATGCCTTCTTTTTCATCATAAGTTGCAAAAGTTCCATTTAAAAGAAACACGTTTTCATTAGATAAGATGGCTGCAGCACGGAGAAGTTGCTTACTCTTGTAAAGTTCTCGTGCATCGAGTTGTGGCTGTTTCAAAAGATCGGCTAAAACCGATAACACCAGAGCGCACGTAAAGCAAAGTACCACCACGAATAGGAGGGTTTTTCCACTAGTAAATTGCCGCTCTTTTCCTACCATATTTTTTCCTAAATAAGTTAAGAGCGTAGTAATCAAAAAGAGGGGCAAACACATTGCCAAATAAAATAGCTAGCATGACCCCTTCAGGAAATGCCGGATTAATTGTTCGAATCACAATGACCATGACTCCGATTAAAAGACCGTAAAGCCAACGAGCTCCGTTCATTCCTGGTGAAGAAACAGGGTCTGTCGCCATAAAGACAAGGCCAAACGCAAGGCTGCCAAGAAGTAAGTGTTTATAGGCAGGCAATGCAAACTTTGCTGGGTTGAAAGCTCCTTGATAAGGGCCAAGATTCAAAGAGCCCCATTCAAAAAGAAGAGCACAGAGATAGGCGCCGATCCCCATGGCGAGCATTGTGCGCCATGAGCCAATGCGTGTGACTAAAAGGAGTAATGCACCAAGTAAACAGGCTAAAATCGAAGTTTCTCCCATTGATCCAATCCGATTTCCGAAAAAGAAATTTCCATCTGTGAGTCCCTTTTGGCTAAAGCGGAGCTGAGCAAAGTGCACAGCATCTGAATAATTTTCTGGGGAAAGACCAAGTCCTCCCTCCTTCAGTGGCGTTGTTAAAAAGTTTTCAAGATCCGCTTCCGCAAGTGTTTGCAAATCTGCACTTAGCCCTTGCGACTTTTGAAAATAGCGAAACTGTTTTTCTACAATTGCTTGGGTGCGAACCTCTTTCCCCCAATGCATTCCGATGGCATCAACATGTATGCGCTTGATTGCCGGGCTAACATTAAAAAAGTTTAAGGCTGAAGATTGGGAAACGCCATCTGGAGAATTCAAATTTCCCGATTGCTCGTTCATGCGAACAACACTTTCTTGAATGATAGTAGGGTTTGTTCCTACCCAGACAGGTCCAGTCATTTTAGTTGGAAAAGCAAAAAAGAGAAAAGCACGGCAGACAAGAGCTGGATTCAAAATGTTCATCCCTGTTCCACCGAATATTTCTTTCCCGATAACAACCCCGGCTGAAACGCCTATGACAACCATCCAATAAGGAATGGTTGAGGGAAGGATGAGAGCAAAGAGTATTCCAGTGACGAGAAATCCTTCAGAGACTTCATGGCGGCGAATGATAGCGAAGAGAACTTCCCAAAACCCTCCAACTGCATACGAAATAAACATGATCGGGAGAAAAGCAATGAGTCCAGCTTTTAAGATCGGAATACACCGTCCTTCAGAAAAGCAAAATGAAATGTAAGTAGAAAACGATTCAGAAGCACGAAGATAGTCGAGCATCAAAGAGAAGTTGCCACTTTCATAGATGAATTTTTGGACTCCACTGTTCCAAATAGCCATCAAGATACAGGGGACGAGGGCATAGACAACGATCATCATCCATCGTTTCAAGTCGATGGCATCACGAATATGAGGGCTTCTTTTAGTGCGGATAGGAGCTTCGTAGAAAAACGTATCCAAAGCCTCGATAAGTGGACGGTAGCGATGGAGCGGTCTTCCTTCTTCTGTAAGAGTAAGTTGATAATCAAAAAACTTCCGTAGCATAACCACATCCTGACTGATGGGAATTTTTTTATTCTAGTTTTTTTGCACAATTCGGCTTCTTGACCGAAAGAATTGTTTTTGCTAGCTTTTTCAAAGAATTTAAATGCTAACCTGAACTCTGGCTTTATTTTGCTTAGTCTCAGGAGAGAAAGTTCTCTTAAATTCTCGGTATTTTTGCCGATGGAAAGGGCCAAACGGTCTTTTTCGAGGCAAAAAGGCTGAGAAGAAAGAGAAAAATCCCTGAGAATGAGTGAAAGAAACCCAGAGTTCAGGTTACGTAGGTTTAAAGAATGGAAGATCATTCCTATACTGTGAATTTTCTTGTTCATTTGGTGGACGTTCTGATCAAGAGTGTGGGAGGAGGAATTGGTTTTGCTTTTTTAGCATTGGAGGTAAAAAAGGCATGGAAACAAGAGCGTAAATGGAAGCTGGCCTTAGCGATTGGTGCAGCAATTTTTGGGGTGTACATTCTATTTGTTGGTATTTAGATGATCTGGTTTTTAGTGTTGTTGAGTGTTTTTTGTAGTTTTTCAAGAATAGCAAGTTTGCCACTACTTTTCTAGGTTTTCGCTCTGATCAAAAAACGAAATGATGCGATCAATTGGAAAAGGAAGTTTTGAGACCGCTTTAAAGTATAGAGTTTCATATTTTTCCTAATTACCATTGAATTGTTTGTCCAATTTCGAGAACTCTGAAGTGACAAGTTGAAACACTGTGTTTCTCGAGAGATTGATAGAGATCATAAGGAGGTTGATGCATTTTTTCGCTGGTTAGTTTAAAAGTTTTCCAATGCATTCCAATGCTTAGCTTGGACTTTACTTCTTGATGAATCATAACAGCTTCTTCAGGATTTACGTGAACTTCACGCATAAAGAAACGAGGGCGATAAGCTCCTATTGGAATAAGACTAAGATCCATGGGACCGTATTTTTCGCCAATTGCTTTGAAGTCATGTGGGTTATAACCTGTATCTCCAACAAAATAGGCTTTCTTTGAATGATCTAGATTTTTGAATGTCATGACATAACCATTCCAATGGCTTTTATTTCGATCATGTAGCCCTCTACCAGAAAAATGTTGCGTAGGAACGGCAGTAATCGTAATAGATTCTCCATCTTGTGTGCAATGGAACTCTTCGTGCCAAGCAAGCTCTGAGACATTGAGAATTTCGTACTTTTTAAACCATTTGGCGACGCCTATTGGCACGATCCAGTGAATTTGAGGGTGAAGTGTGTGAAGCTTGAGGACTGTTTTCTTGTCTAGGTGGTCGTAATGGTTATGACTGATAAGGACAAAATGAACTTTTGAAAAATGGTTTAAAGCATATGGGACAGGTTGACGTCGTTTGGGACCGAGACAGGGGATAGGTGAGCAGCGCTGGCTCCAAACCGGGTCTGTGATCAGATGGAACCCACGACACTTCAAATAAAACGAAGAGTGACCTAACCAACAAGCAGAAGGTTCTGTTTCAGATTCATTTAGCTGACGAGGATTTGGGAACTGAAAGTTATGTGGTGCTATAGCAAGCTTTTTCTCCATTTTGAGTGAATGAATAATCTGCTTGATCGATTGTTTTCTTTTGTCAAAATGTGGGTTGCGGAAACGGTTTTTTTCAGTCATTGCTTCTATATACTCAGCTAATTTTTGAACTTGTTTGAGTATATAATGTGGACTTTTGAAATTTTTTTACAATTCAGTTTATTGACAATACCGGCTGAAGAAATGAGTTTATTGGGGCCGTAGTCACGCTTTATTACGGTTGTTCGAAGCCAAGATAGCGGCACATGACAAGAGCTAATGGAGTGAGAAGATAGGCTGTGAAGGCTCCAATGAGATAAATAGCAACAGCTACCCAATAAATGACTTTGGTCCATCCCTTAACAGTTTGACAAGCTTCTCGTTTGTCAACAGGGCATTCTTTTTTGAAAGAAGGAATGTAGATGAAAAGTCCATTCGCTAAGAGCAAGATTCCCACAATGATAAAAATCCAGTCTTTGTGTTTTGTAACAGGGACTAGCCAGGGGAAAATAGAAACAAGGGTAGAAACTGCTCCTGCACCGGCAATGATCGTGATGAGAATCGGCAAGACACAGCAAACCCAAGTTGAGGTGGATAAGATAAGGGTAATGATACTGAATTGTTTCTTCATCGTCTCTCCAAGGCTTCAAATTCTATCCATAATTCACCCATGTTTTTTAAGAAATGGTTTTTTTCGAGAGAGCTGTGGATAATTTTTCGAAAAGTGACTATCATAAGACTGAAATCTACTGAGGTCATATGAGTCGCATTTCGAAAAAACGCACAATCATTTTTTCCTTACTCTGCGTGTTTTTCTTTGCTTTTGCTATTTTTCATCATACTCTCATCTGCTATGGAGTGAAATTCTTTTTAACTTCTCGTCTCCCAAAAGGAGAGACTCTTGTTGTTGATTATGAAAGTGGGCACTGGGAAAAAGGTGCTTATGTATTACATCACGTGAGCCTTTCTAGGCAAAGTGCTGAAAAATCCTCGGGGTTTGAAGTGAAAGTTGAAGACCTCCGTTTTGTTTTTTCCCTACAATTCTTTCCATTTCATTTCGGGTCTCAGCTTGTGATCGACTCTCCCGAAATAGCTTTGCTCGATGCCAAGCGAAATGAAAAAAAGAAAAAAAAGGGGCTTTACTCTCTTTGTGAGCAGTTTCTCTTTAAAAAAGAAATTTTCGTCAATCGAGGAAAGGTCGCTCTCAATAAAGACCGTTCAATGGAGGCCTATTTCTCGATAGAAACGGGGCAAGGGGCCGATCAACAGGGCACTTTATTTCTGGCTCATTCTGAGGAAGCTTTAGAAAATGCCCCACTAAAAGCTCATTTTTTTAGGCGGGATCGTGATTTTGAATTTGATGTCCATTTTAATGAATTGCAGCTGCCTTGGATGTTCTCGATGGCGCGCTTTTTTTCACTTCCTATCGATCCGTCTATCCAACTTTCTGAAGGAAACCTTTCAGGAGGACTTGCATTTGGTTTGAGCTCTGCTAATCAAATTTCGCACATTCAGTATGATCTAAAGCTCATCGATTTCACCTTAAATCATGCCTATTATGGAGTTGCGTTCACAGCGTATCAAATCAATTGGCGAGAGCATTTCACATCAAATGATGAAATGGGCCCGTGGACATCTCATCCATTTTTTGAAAAAATTTGGCCTTATTTTGTTGGAGACGGAGAGTTTTATGGCGCAAAGATCTCTTTTGAAGATCCTGAAACCAAAGCCAATCAAGGCGTAGTTGAGCTTCGAGGAAGGCTTCAATTTAGCCATCGCAATCAGCCATTGGTTGACTTTCATGGCCTTTTTACCAAAGATGGACGCGAATATCCCTTACGTCTCTTAGGAGAAGGACTGATTGAAAACGATCAAAATTGGAAAATGGCTGTTGATCTCTCTCTTCAAGAAGAAGGGGGAGAAAAGATGTCAACATACATGGCTTTTTCATCATTAGGCTCCAAGAAGTACCAATTTGAAAGTCGTTTCCAAAATATTTCAGAAGATCCTGTAGATCTTGTTCAACGCCTTGTAAAAATCAAATACCCCCATTTAAAACCTTATTTTCTCGAGCAAGGGAATTTTGAAGGGGCTTTCGTAGGACTTATTGAAAATCGTCGATTTCAATCTTTAGATGTTAAAAAACTTAATGTGGGCCAAGCCCAATTGCGAGATCTTAAGCACAACTTTCTCTTCTCCGCAAAACAAATGAAAGGCAATGGGGAATTTGACTTTTCTAACGCAGATTTTTTTGATGGAACTTTTTGGGAGCTCAAAATTCATGAAGGGGCCTTTGACGGGTTTGAAAATGTCCACGTTGCTAGGCTTGATGCGGACCTTTCGATGCATGATCAGTACCTGAAACCATCGAAGGTCACGGCCATATTGAATGGCATTGAGTCTGACATGCATTTCGAGGGACTTTATACACATCTCAATGTGAATTTAGATTTTGGTCTTACTCCAAAAACACTTTTTGAACTTTTTGGCCATGAGAGAAAAAATGCTCTTTCACAATTTGATGAAAAGCTCGCTTTGGATTTTGACATGCATCTTAGAACTTCCCGAGAAGAGCTTTCTATTGAAGGAAATTTAGACCTGATCCGAGAAAACTGCCCAACCGACTCGGTCCTTTTTGGAGCGAAATGGGAGATGGCAGAGCTTTTGCATGCAGGTTTTTTAAATGGTCTCAATCTTGGTTGGTTTAAAGCAGGCACTCTCTCTGCGGAGACAATTAACTTGCCTTTAGAATTTTTTGAAAAAAATTGGCGGGCTCAGGGAAGAGCTGCTCTTGAAGGAACGCTCAACCGGGAAAAAATCGCTCTTAGTCTCGATCCTTCTGACCTTGTTTATACTTCTCCCTATGTTCAGTTAGAAGCAGGTTATTGTGGAGAAAAAGCGCCATCCTGCCATTTTCGATATGATCTCATATCAGGCCAGTGGTTTGGAAAACTCCCTCTTAAAAATGCGAAGCTTATCGAAAAGTCATTTGGTATTGAGTTCGATTCATTTAGCAGTGAACTCGAATTGGAAGGAGATTTTTTCGAGTTTCAAAATGTTGTCGCTTCTGCTCAGGGCACCTCATTTAAAGGAGCCGTTTCTCTTGATTACCAATATGGAGACTATGCAGAACTTTGCATCAAAACAGATGAAATTAAAGGGTCAACGCAAGCCATTCAAAAGTTTTTACGCCATTTTTCTCCATTTTCAACAATGGATCTTCCTTTAGGAGGTGAGGTCACAAGTGGGGAAAATGGGATGATACTCCGGGCTTTTGTTGGCGAGCGAGAAGAGTTGCTTGGATGGGAAGTGAGCCTGACCTTGCACAATGGAGCCTATCCCATCACTCCAAGCTGCTCGTTTCAAGGGCTCACCACTCGCTTTGAATGGTCTTGGAGAGATCAGGTTCTTAGTTTGATAGAAAGTGATGGATATTTACGTCTTGGGGAAGGTAAATCTCCAAAAAACTACCATCTCAATATTCCCGTAGCGCGAGCAGACTTCAAAAAGGGCTCTTGGGATTACGATCTTCGATTAGAAACTCCGACACATGATATTTGTCGTTTAGTGGGAGATGCTAGACGTGATGAAGCTAAAAAGGAGCTTCAGATTCACATTGATCCCGAGCTGACCCGGTTTTTTGGAGCAAAAGTTAACTTTCGAAAATTTTCGATAGGCGACGAAGGGAAAATCAGGTGTTTAGATTTTGAAACCGATTTGTCCTCACGCGATTTGTACCATCACTTAGATTTTCTCGTTCATGCTGGATTACTTCCGCTTAAAGCCTCTACATTAGAGGAAATGCAAAGCCCTCGATTTGAAGGAAGTACCCATCTTAAAGTTTATTTGAGTGATGCGGATGAGGCATTTTCATTTGAAGCAAAAAGCGATCACTTTGCTTTTGGAACAATTGATTGGGAAAAGCTCCTCATTCATGGAGAAAGAAAAGGGAATGAGTTCAAACTCGACCATTTTTCTGTCGGTTCTTTGACGATGACTGCTCATATGATCAAAGAGAAAGATACTTGGGAAATACCTACCTTTTACGTTGATTGGAAAAACTGTAAGCTCCGCAGCGAAAAAGGACTGTTTGATAAGGAAAATGGGGTGGTGAAGCTTCCTCTTAAACACCTCAATGTTGATTTAGAAGAACTTCTCAAACTAGTTCCCAATCTAGGAGAATATGATCTGAGTTATTTGATGGGGCAATTGGCAACAAGTGGAAACTTGGAATGCAATCTTTCTAAAGGACTGAAAGATTGGAGCTTAGATGCACAGTTGCAACTTCTTGGAAAAGACTTTTCGAAAGGACGGTTACGTGTTGAAAGTGCCAAGCCGATTCATCTGCATTTTTCGCAAGAAAGAGGGGTGGAAATTGGCGGAGCGGTGTTTCACTTTTTTCATCCCCGGTCAAATCAACATTGGGCGAAATGTGAATTTGAAAAATTGGGCTATGACTTTGAATCTAAAAGTTGGAGAGGAACGCAGTTTAAACTCGTTTTACCTCCTGAAATGGTTCACCATTTAGGAGCGACAAGTGCACTCCCTTATTTAGGTGCAGGAGAAGGGTACTTAACCCTATTTGATCAGCCTTTCAAGTGGGACAATCAAATGGAGCTGACCTTTGATTTCAAATTCGGAGAGAGAGCTGAAGTTGAAGGTCGCTTGAAAGAAGGATACTATTGGATTGGAGATAAGGCGTGGTATCTCAATGATTTGCGCTACCTACTCTCTGGAGGTGAAATCGAACTCAAAATGAATACCTTGCTTGATGAGCACCCCTTTGATTTGCAAGCACAAGTCAGTCTTCTGCCTCATTTGAAGACACGCATTATGATTCAAGAAACCCTTGTTGAAGACCAGGCAACAGTTCATCCATTGACCATTGTGAGCAATTGGAACCAAAATGAAGGCTTTTTTATTCAAAGTATTGAAGG
This sequence comes from Simkania negevensis Z, assembly GCF_000237205.1. GTDB lineage: Bacteria > Chlamydiota > Chlamydiia > Chlamydiales > Simkaniaceae > Simkania > Simkania negevensis. The sequence goes on from NC_015713.1 coordinate 494,414, forward strand.
GGCAGTGAGTGGTCTTGATTTTTCTTTTCACCACAATCCAAGAGGGTCCTTTTTGGATCAAATGGTGTTAACGGGTCAGCTTAAGATCGATGTTCCAAAGCTATCAAAAGTTCTGCCTAAGTCGATGCAAGAGACAATCCAAGAATTTGAAATCGGAAAAGGATATGAACTCAGTGGTGATTGGGTCATCTCGAAAGAAAAACTCTTAGATTCTCACTTTACTGGGTATCTCAAAGGAAAACGATTTCAACTGATGGGATCTGAAATGGAAACCCTTTTAAGTGAGATTTCCATTCATAAAGATCACATCGAGTTGGCAAAGCTCAATTTAAGTGATGTTTCGGGAATTTTTTCGATAGATGATGTACGTATCGCGAAAGTAGAAGACCAGAAGTGGAAAGTTTCCATTCCTCGGATTGTCGCCCAAAACTTCCGCCCAAGCCTCCTTAAAAAAGTTGGTCGTTATCAGGGACAAATCAAACCTCTGCACATTCGTGATATGAGTTTTCATAACATTCGGGGGATCTTAGGAGATGCGAAAAGTTTTACCGGAAAAGGAAACTTAAATTTCACCAATACTTTTAAAAGCGATTATAACATCCTCGACATTCCCTTTGAAATTTTGGGGCGTCTGGGACTTGATATGGGATTACTAGTTCCTATCAAAGGCCGCCTTGACTATGTGATGGCAGATGGAAAAGTTTTTCTCACCCAACTCACAGATAGTTACAGCGAAGGAAAACGTTCCAAGTTTTACCTTTCTCCTTCAGAGCCCTCGTTTATTGATTTAGATGGAAATCTCAATATCAACATTAAGATGAAACAGTATGTTCTCCTTAAAATTACTGAACCCTTTACCCTCTCAATTGCTGGAACATTTGAAGATATTCGCTACAGTTTGAAATGACCCAATTAGCCAAAACTCTTATTAGATCTCTATCTCAGTTTTTTTATCCCACTTTTTGCCTCCACTGTAACCGTCAAACCTATGGAAAAGATAAGTGGATTTGTAAAATTTGTTTTGATCAAATTGAATGGATCGATTCCACCTTAGCCTGTCAGACTTGTGGGAGACCCAAACGAGATCGGGTGAGTTTGCAATGTAAAGAGTGTCGAATACGTCCCAGTTATCTTATGCCTTTTAACTCTTGCTTTTTTCCTGAGGGGCCAGCTTATAGCTTACATGAACAGCTTCGCGTATATGAAAGTGAAGATGTTGCTAAGATTTTTGCGTCGCTCCTTGTTGTGAAATGGAAAAATCTCTCGTGGCCTTATCCTGATGCAATTGTCCCAGTTCCCGATAGCCGACTTGAGATGCTGTCACTGAAAAGACAACCTAACTACCTTATAGCAAAGTCACTTAGCAAAATCCTTTCAATTCCTTGTCGTCCTATTTTAACAACTCAGGAAAAAGGGATTAGCTATGGATTTCGGGCAAAAACTTTTTTCCAAGGGAATCTCTCCGACAAAAAGGTTTTGCTCATCGCAGATATGGTCCGTGACAGTGATACCATGCGCTTTGCCAGAGATGCTATTTTATCTCTTTTTCCAAAAACGATTTATACATTGGCATTATTTGACCGCCGGATGTAAGATCCATTCTTTTTTTACGAGGGTGTCATATGTCATGTTGTAGAAAAACAGGATGTGGGCCAGTTCACAAACCCAAACTTCCTGATTATTATGAAGGAGTACGCTTCATTTGCGCAATAGCAATAACAGGGCTTGCACTAAAAGTACTTCCTCAAACATTTGCAAAATGGTCTGCTTTGGGATTCGGGCTTCATCTTGGGGGACGTGTGATAAGCGATTGGCCAGAGCTTACAGAAGATCTTTCTAAAATGCCAGAGACATGTGCTTCGGGTTGTACTGATATTGTAGCACAGAGTTACCGACTCAAGTTTGATCCTAGATTATCACTGATCATTGCAACGATTTTTTTCTGTTGCCATATTGAGCATCATGCAGGTGAAATGGTTCCTGTTGTGGGTGTGGCTTTTGGTTTTCGGATATTTCATTGGTTGAATACCTCGCTCTAACACTTTTTAATTTTACTTAGAGCCATTTTTTTTCTGTGATCTGCATCCTGGTTGGCTTTATAATCATAAAGCCAACTCATGTGCCATTCATAAAAAATAAAGTCATATTTGACTATGTACCTGAACTCTAGATTTATTTCACTCATTCTCAGGTTTTTTTCTCTTTCTTCTCAGCCTTCTTACCTCGAAATTCCCATCGGCAATAATGCCGAGAATTTAAGAGAAATCTCTCTCCTGAGATTAAGCAAAATAAACCCAGAGTTCAGGTTATGTCTGCTTGGCAACCAATTTTTAGCCTTAAGTCGCGCTTTACCGTTTGGTATGGTCGCTCACCATTTTATTTTTTGCGAAAAATATCAACGCAAAAAAACAAATCATCTAGTAATCGCTAAACGATCTTTTTTCATAAAATATTGATAACAAGAGGTTTAATATAATCTGTTATGTAGTGTTGAATTACTCATTATTAATAAGTTGTTTATTTTCAATTATTTAAATAATTATAAAAAATATTTATAATAAAATATTTATTTGTTATAATATATTTATCTTTTAGGAAAGATGGAAAAAAAAGGGGAGAATTATGGCTACATCACATGTTAGTCCATCAAGACCACATGGTTACGATATGGTCGCTGATTTCATTGAGGCTATGGATGCCAGTGAGATGACGACAAGTCGCCCTTGGCGACATTCTATAGGCCGCATATCTTGTGCAGTACGTGTTCCAATCTATGCAATCGCAGCAACTTTTCAAGTTGCAAAAATGGCAGTTAAGTTTTTACCTGCAATTCCAATTAGTATTATTCAATGGGCTTTAGGTACAAAAGCCCTAGATAATTGGTCACTTAGAGGGGTTGCTCTAGAAGGAGCGATGGCACTTAAGTTTCTTGATAAAATGGGAAGTTCTATTTTGGGAATCATTTTTGCTCCTCCAAAAAAATATTACTCATTAGCAGAGGTTTTTGAAGGATTTACAAAGGTCGTGGTATTAGGAAAGCACCAAGATGTCTTAAAAAGAGATAACATGGTAAAAACGACCTCAATAGCAGAGCATGTATTCACAATACTTAACACTAGGGTGTCTTATAAAAAGATTATCTTTCAACGAGATAAGATCTATGACGATAATCCGTTTTTCGGGAGTAGTTATCCTGTAAGCTACGAAACTTTGCAAAACGTTAAATCAGGGTAAAGCTATTTAAGCTTCGATGTTTTGGCGTGTCATTTGGATTTGACGGCGTAGGCGCTCATTGTTCTCAAGCTCTTTAGACACTTTTTTCCAGGCATGTAAAAGTGTTGAGTGTTTTTTTCCGCCAAAGGCCGATGCAATTTTTGTGAGAGATTCTCCAATGAGTTCTTTTGCGAGGTACATGGCAATTTGCCTTGCAGTTGCAATATCTTTGCTCCGTTTGGAGCCACGCAAATCGCTTTCGCTGACATTGAACATCGATGATACGCTCGTTAGAATCCGATCAACAGATACCCGTTTTTGAGGTGTGGATTGAAACATTTCACCGAGAGTATTGTCAACGACCTCTTCAGTTGCTTCAAGGTGCATGAGGCGACAGTAGGCGCCCAAACGATTGACAGCTCCTTCGAGTTGACGGACATTGTTAAAGATGTGTTCTGCAATGTAAAATGCAATGTGATTGGAGAGTTTGAATCCTTTTTGTTCCGCTTTATGTTGCAAAATAGCGACGCGGGTTTCGACATCGGGCATTCCAATGTGGGCAACAAGTCCCCACTCCATGCGGGCAATCATCCGTTCGGAGAGTTTAAGTTGTCCTGGGGGTTTATCGCTTGTGATGACGATCTGTTTGTTCTGGTTAATTAACGTTTCAAACGTATTACAAAATTCTTCTTCGAAGTTAAGTCGGTTTTGCAAAAATTGAATGTCATCGACGAGTAACACATCTAAATTGCGAAAGTATTTTTTCATTTTGTCTACAGACTTGTTGCGCAAGTGAAAAACTAAATCGTTGATAAATCCTTCTGTTGTGATGCACTGGAATCGAAGTTTCTTGTGTTGACTTTTGAGCACATGACCAATGGCATGAAGCAAATGGGTTTTGCCAAGTCCCACACCTCCATGAATGAAGAGGGGATTGTACGATTTTCCTGGTTTGGAGGCGACACCTAAGCAAGCAGACTTAATAAACTGATTTGAGGGACCTTCAATGAAATGATCGAATGTGTAGTTTTCATTGAGTTTCATTTCCTGTTCAACAGGAACTTTTTCGATGCGAGGGCGGGGTTTAGAGATGACTTTGGGTTGCTCTTGTTTGAGCTCTTGCACCACAAACTGCAAATCGGGTTCACCTTTTTTAAGAGAACCAAAAAAAGTGCAGAGTTCTTCGCGGTAGTTATCGAGTAAATATTCGCGCACAAAAACGTTTGGAACAAGTAAAGCAGCTGTGTCAGATTCGGTGCTTAATTGGATGGGGGCAATCCAGTTTGCGTACTCAACACGACTGCACCGCTCTTTCATTAAGCGGAGAAATTCAGACCATGTTTCTTCAAGTGAGTGTGTTAACATTAGCAAACCAATCGAGGCGACATTTTTGTGACGTACTTATACTCAAACAGCTTCAAAAATTGGTTTTGAAGTTGTTTGAGTATAGTGCGAAGTATACCCGTTTTGTCACAATATTCCCACCCAAAAATCGTCTTCTTATTTTTCCAATCGAAGTGAAGTGAAAATTCCCCATGCAAGACTAGGAGCAACGATAAACACAATTGCTAAAGGCAACTGGTTTTGATCGGGAAGAAAAGAGACAAGACTTCCTAATGCTGCAGCCCCTCCAATTTGCATCGACCCATACAGAGCTCCTGCATACCCTGCAATCTCTCCAAATGGTGTAAAAGCCATCGAAAAGGCATTGGGCCAAATGAATGTTGAGCCAAAGTAAAATCCAATGACACTTGCAATAATGCTTGCGGCTTCTACTCCATAGATAAAAAAAGTGAAAAACATGAAGAGCCCTGAAACGATGCAAACGGACCAACCAAAGCGCATCATGTTTTTCATCCCAAATCGGCCAACGCATTTTCCATTCAACCATCCAGATAAAACATAAGCGCCTCCACCACCAATCAGCGTGACCCACCCAAATTCAACAGGAGTGAGCCCTGCAAGTTTAATGAGCAAAACAGGTCCAGCAACAAACCATGAAAAAAAAGCTCCATAGGTTAAAAATGTGCATACTGTGATACCCATGAATACCGGGCTTTTCAAAAGAGTCAAATAAGTTGGGAAAATGTAGTTAAGCTTCAAACGTTCCCGATGGAAATGTCTATTGGTTTCTCTAAGCCCCCAACCCACAGCGCAAAGAGCAACGATTGTATAGCAAAGCATGAAAAAAAATGTTGAGCGCCAACCCAAATAATGTTCAAAATAACCGCCGAGCGCCGGCGCAGCTGGAACAATAAACATGATAAAAATCACGAGATATGAGGTGTATTTTGCGAGTTCCTCTCCTTTAAAAATATCGCGGAAAATCGAGCGCCAAAGTGCTGCAACTGCTCCAGCACCGCATCCTTGAATCAACCTTCCCGCAATTAGAAGGAAAATGTTTGGAGCAAAAGCGCACACAATGCTTCCAAAAAACAAAATAGAGAGTCCAATAAGAATAGGCTTTTTCCTCCCGACTCCTTCAGAAATCGGTCCATAAATCAATTGCGAAAGTGCCACTCCTACCATATAAATAGAGAGGCTCCATTGGACCCAATCCATGTCTGTTTGCAAACTGACGGCAATGCCAGGAAGAGAAGGGGCATAGATGTCTGATGCAAACTGTGTTAAACATGCAGCTAAAACAATGATAGAAAAAAGAAACACATGCTTTTTCATGTGGTGGCTTTCCAAAGCTTGACGCTTCTATGCTCTAAAGCGGTTTGCAACTTCTGAATTGCAACTTCTTTTGCTTTTGCTTCGATTTCAACTGTGACGCTCAGACTTTTCCAACAATCGGGGAAATCATCCGGATTGATAAAATCATGGTGCCGTTGTGGTTTGGACCCTTCCCATCCTTCTAGGGGACTAGAAATATGAAAAAGAGGTTCCCGATTCCATGTCTTGAGAGCAGCTTCTGTGACTTCTTGAGTGAGCATGTTGTCTTTTAAACACCGGTGATGATGCACATCATAGACAAATGGAGCTCCGAGTTCGTTGCAAATAGGAAGTAGATCAGAAGGGGTATAACTCTTGTCATCGTTTTCAAATGTCAGCCGCTTTTTGATGCTTGTATCAAGTGATTTGTAATGACTTTTTAAACGGGCAAGTGCTTCAGTTTTGTTGCCGTAAACTCCACCCCCATGAATATTGATCACATCAATCTCCAGTAAATCGGCTAGCATTGCGTGGTAAGTGAGTTCGGCAATGGAACTTTCTACGACCTCTTTTTTGGGGGAATTCAGCACCACGAATTGATCGGGATGTAAAACAAGGCGCAACCCCTTTTCTTCACGATAGAGCCGACACTTCTCGATTTCTTCTAGATGCTCTTTGCCGTTAGGTAAATCAGCAAGGGTGTACATCCAGTCAGGATGAGAGCAAAGGGGAAGAAATTGACTGTTTATGCGGAAAGAGCCGATGTTATGCAAGACACAGTAGGTCATGGCTTTCAAAAGGGCCTGAATGTTGTCTCTAACAATGGCATCGATGTGATCATATGGCTTTTCGCTGCGGCTAAGATATGCCGCTGTTGTAGTGCGGAACTTGATCGGTTCTTCGTAAAAAATGCAACAAAGCCCTAAACGTATCATGTCAATCCTTTAACCAATTTACGTAACATCCCAGGAAACATAATCAGATGAATAGGATAAAAAGTGTACCAATAAATGCGACCAAAAACCCCTTTTGGTCGAAAAATGGCTGTTTGAATGAGGGCACATTCTTTCTCAGTTTGCTCGATTTTGAACTCGAGCCAAGCATCGCCCGGAACTTTCATTTCGGCAAGAAGTAGGAGTCGGTATTTTTTCGAATCGATGTGGAGAACACGCCAAAAGTCAACGACATCACCTGACTTGAGCTCGTTTTGACTCCGACGCCCTTTGCGCATTCCAACTCCTCCAATGGCCCGATCGAAAAAACCACGGTAACGCCACGCCCAATTCATGTAACACCACCCTTTTTTGTCTCCAAGTTGTTGCACCCTTGCGAACACTTCTTCTGGGTGGGTACGAAAAGGGGCTCTCACGCTCATAGATAAGCACCCATGCTTGGGAACTTCGACGTCATCTGCTGTCAGTTCACCTAAATCACTTGAGGTCCAACTGTCCTTCCAAGTCGATAAGACTTGATCTGCGGCAATTTTATCAAGAGCTTGCTTGAGAGCCTTTTGGTAATTCATACATTTTTTTGGGAAAATCGATTGAATGCTGTTTTCTTTGCAGATAGCGTCGTTCTTGACACTTTCTATGAGAGAGCGAGCAATAAAGTAGTTTGTCGATGTGATCAAAATGAGCCAATAAGACGAGAGGCGAGGAGTTAAAACTGGAATAGGGAGAATCAAGCGGAAAAGTTTTCGTATTTTGGCATAACCGAGTAGCATCTCTTTATAAGTCAATACATCTGGACCTCCAATATCGAATGTTCGACCCAAGCAATCTTTGTGCCCTAAAACTTTAATGAGATAATGAATGACATCCCTAACTGCAATGGGCTGGCAGCGGCTGAGCACCCACTTCGGAGCCACCATGATGGGTAATTTTTCCACAAGATCACGGATAATTTCAAAAGAAGCACTTCCAGAACCAATAATGATTCCTGCTCGCAGCGAGGTAAGGGGACACTTCGCCGTTTTCAAAATTGTTTCCACTTCTAAGCGTGATCTTAAATGTTTTGAGAGGGTGTGGTTCGAAATCAGTCCTGTAAGGTAAATCACTTGGCGGCAACTCGTCGCATTCACCATTTCGACAAAGTTGTGGGCAGCTTTTTGGTCAAGCTGCTCAAAGTCGTCGTACTTACGAGCCATTGAATGGACGAGGTAGTATGCTGCATCTAGATCTTTGGGAATCTTTGCTAAGGATTTGATATCTAATAGATCGGCAGCAAGGACATTCACTTGTTTTTCAAATCCCTCGGGGATACGAACACTATCTGCACGACGTGCGATTGCTAGAACTTCATGCCCTTCCTTAACAAGAAAAGAAAGAAGTCGTGTTCCAATGTAACCGTTTGCTCCAGTCAGTAGTATGCGCATAGAAATAACTTTAATAGAATTTAGATAGTTTCGTCAAATATTTCTCTGTGCCCTCTTTCGAGAAATATTATTTGACGACATCATCTAGCTCTGAGCACAAGAGAATTGACTTTGCTCAATGTATTGAGCAAAATTCGGGATATATGTATAAAAGATTTATATTTAATGAGATAAAGGAAAGGCTTCTATTTCTAGAGACATCCTTCTCATGACACAAGTCAATAAACCTGCATTGCTTCGACGTCTTTTTCAACTTGGTTGCGAATATTCGGGGCAGATCCTTTCGTTTCAAAAGATGGTAGGGCAGTTGCAAGATGCTGGAAATACAACCACCCTTTCACATTACCTTGAGCTCTTAACTAGGGCGGGTGTTTTGACTGGTTTAAGCAAGTATGCGAAGCAAACTGTCCGAAGAAAAGGCTCTAGTCCCAAATTTCAGGTATTTAATACAGCCCTAATGAGTGCTCTGAGTGGAAGAACTTTTGAGGAAGCAAAAGAGGATAAAGTGTTTTGGGGAAGATTAACTGAGTCGGCAGTTGGGGCTACATTAGTTAATGGAATCCGAGGAACACAAGTTGAGTTATTCTATTGGAAAGAAGGAGCGAAAGAAGTAGACTTTGTCTTGAAAAAAGGACAGTTAGTCGTTGCATTCGAAGTCAAAAGTGGAGACCGCAAAGAAAAACTTTCTGGGATGAATGAATTCAAACAGGCTTTTCCAAAAAGTAAACTTCTTCTTGTGGGGAATAGGGGAATTTCCCTGGAGGACTTTTTCAAAACTCCCATCTTGCATTGGTTTTCATAATTGCAAAAAAAGGAGGAGAGAGCTATACACTCCTTATCTTTCATGCTCATATTTTTTGGAGAAAGGTTCATGAAAAAATTTTTGATCGTTACCTGCGCACTTGCTTTTGTTGTTTTTGCTTACTTTAGTTTGCGACATCTCGTTCCCATCACAGGATTACCCACAGAAAACCGGGAGACGTTTGCGATTCAAAACCACCTGCAAACATTTCATCCGATTCAGGAAGATAAGAACTTTGTTATTGTCATTTTAGGAGAAAATGCAGAAGATTCATGCGAAAGGCAGCTCAAGTCCATTTTCAACCAAACCTATAGTGCTTACCAGATCCTCTATTTAGATAATGGCTCTACAGATCAAACCGCAGATAAAGTTAAAACATTTTGTGAAAAGGAAAACAAGGCAGGTCGTCTGACCCTTGTTTGTCACAAGCAGAAAAAAGCTGATATGCAAGTCGTTTACGATGCCATTCATCAGTTAAGTCCACAAGACATCGTTGTTTATCTTGAGGGAAATGACTGGCTTTCCCATGAAAATGTTCTCGATCATTTGAATTGTGCCTATGCCCATCCAGATGTCTGGCTAACATATAGCCGAGCCATTCGTCACCCTGATTACCAGCAAGTAGAAGGTAAACCCTTTTCTGATAGATTTTTACAAGAGAAAAAATTCCGAGAGCAGGGAACTCTTCCTTTGCCCTCGCTTGTAACCTTTCCCGTCGCCTATTTTAAAGAGATTCGTCTAGAAGATCTTCTCTTTAATGGCCGCTTCGTCGCTGAGCGAGCCTCGCTAGCATTTCTTTACCCCCTTTTAGAAATGGGGCCCACCCATGTCTTATTTATGGATGAAGTGATGCTTGTGAAAAACGATACGACAGTTGAAGGGGACCACAAAGAGCACCTCCATCAGCTGATGGCCATTGAATCCTATCTACGTTCTCTCAAGTCTTATCCGACATTAAGCCAGCTTAGACTCAGTCCAGGAGCTCAAAATGCTCATCGGTTGAAAGGAGACATTTTGATCTTTTCTGAAGATAGCCCCTTACATCTCTATGCTTGCTTAGAGTCACTCTACTTAAAGGTACGCGATGTCAATGAAATCTATGTGATCTATCAAAGTCGTGACCAATCCTTTGGTCGGGCTTATCTCAACCTAAAAAATGAGTTTCCCACTGTACAGTTTTTAGATGTATGTGACTATCCAGGAAATGATTTTGAGTCGCTTCTTACTAAGACTTTAGAAAACAAGCGGTATGGAGCCCCTTTTGTTCTCATCACGGACGATCACTTTGTGTTTGAGCAAAAACTTATGCTACATGAATGCATCACTTCCCTTGAAAAAGTCCACGCCGATCATTTCTTTTTAAATCTCGATGAAAAGGTTGCCAATTCTCCATTGCCTGAAGCCATTCAAATTACAGATGGTACCTATGCGTGGCAACTAGGCGAAGAAGGACAAAAGCAGTCTCCTTTCATGTGCCTCAGCCGCAAAGCTGTTTTAGATATTGGTTTAGCTTCCCATCGAGTGCAGGATTTGGCAGCATTTAAGCAGCTTTGGAAAAAGCTCCTTCCTTCTCATTCCGTCGCCCTTTTCTATGAAGAGAAAAAGGCCCTTCCTTTGAAGCTCGAGAAAGAAGAAACTCTCACTCAGAAGAAAGACTGGGGCAATAAGTTCAATGAGGGATACAAGATTGATCTGCCCTCACTCCTCTGCGAGATGGATGAGCTCCAAAAAGGGGACTATCCCCTCATCAAGCGTGAAAGGAAAAAACTAAGTACAACTCAATAACTCTAGTGCTCCATAACAAAAAATTCTATAGCTAATTTTATCCATTATTGAAGAATTCGAATAAATCGTTCAACACTGGATAGATTCGCTCTTTCGTAAATTATCTTTCTAAGTGATTAATAATTAACAATTAAAATATTTATTAATAAATAATAAATATTTAGTTATAATAAAGTTAGGGGTTTATAGAAGAGGAAGGCGCAGTGTCTTTTTTAGTTCAATCCGGAACAGATTTATATCAGACTGCCATTGAGCAAGATAGGGTATCTTCGCAAGATATTATGAATTATCATGCGGTGGCTCCTCTAACACACAAAAGAGCTCTAAATGCAGTAGAAGTAGATTATCGGGTCCAAGAGGCTACCAAAGGGGTTTTCAAGAAAATAGGAGACTTTTTTGGTAAAATTATTAACGGCGATAGCTTAATGCAAAAAATTGGGCTCGCAATCTTGGTTGGAGCCGTGGCAGGTATTGCGGCTGCTTTCTTTTTCTCAAACCCCATCGGTTGGATTGTTTTTGGTTCTGTTGTTGTAGTGACATTGATCGCGCAGCTGATCATCCCAACAATTAAAGATGCCTATGTCCATGATGTTGGGTTTGGTCAGATGTTGGCCTTTAAATTCAGTGCATGGAAACGGAGTCTAAATGACAAAAACTACGATCATGTTTTCACAGCCCAAAATGGAGCGAAGATTTTCCTCGGAGCTCTGCCCAATCATAACACCTTTGATCTTTCTCAGCTTGTATTAGGCGAGAATATCGGAGCGGTTATCTCTGTTAACGAACCTTGGGAAAGGAAAGAAATTGGAGTTTCCCGACCTTACACGAGTCAAGAGTATAGGGATGCTGGCATCAATTATTATCGTGTTGATGCTGATGATCATCGACTTTTAGAGCGAAATGAATTGGTCTATATAGCTGATGCAATTGATATGGAGCTAGCTCAAGGAAGAAATGTTTACATTCATTGTCGCGCAGGTGTTGGTCGTTCTGCGATGGGAGTTGCTGCTTACTTAATGATGTTTCAAGATATGAGTGCTGATGCAGCAGCAAATCAAATTAAACATGGAGGTGGAGATGGTAAGTACTATGCACCCGGCCGCAAAGATTCGACCATTATGAGAAAACTAGACGATAAGGTCGATAAACATAGTGAGATTCAGGTAGGGCTCAGAAATATTGAACTATTTGATCAATTCGTGAATCAATAGTAAGAACCTGAGTTATGGATTTATTTTGCGTCTTCTCCGGGATTTTTCTCTTTCTTCCTGATCTTTATATCTTGAAAAGAGCTCTTCAGCCCTTCCCATCGGTAAAAACCTCAAGAATTTAAGAGAACTACCCTATGAGAAAGAGCAAAATAAATCCATAACTTAGGTTAAGAATATGCGAGAGTGAGAGCGCGGGCTTGGTTTGCCACAAGCGCATCAGAGCTACGCTCGAGCTGACTTGATTGAGCTAGAGCCTGTCTTTTGTATCCCAGTAAGAAAAGCGCTTTTGCCCGATTGAGTAGGGTAGGTTCATGAGAGGAGTCAATCTTGAGCGCTCTTTCGAGATAGTTGAGAGCGGAAAGGTTGTTTCCTGTTTCAAGATAGATGGCCCCAAGGGTTTGGAGATCGTACAGATTGTCTTCTGCAAGCACAACTAGGGCTTCGAAAAATTTTAAAGCTTCTTGATATTTTCCTTGCTTGACGTAAGAGTATCCTACAAAACGGATATCTTCCATCTCATCTGCGCTCCATCCCAGTAAGTCTAACCACTCTGTTTTGCTCATGACTATCCTTTTGAATATTGACTGCGTCGGGCGTTAATGGCGCTCAGCAGTTTATCTAAACTATGAATGTATTCCAATAAGTCGAGCAGTGTTTTAGACTCTTTTTGCTCTTCTTCCTCATCACGTTCGTCTTCCCAGGCATAAGTAGAAGTTTGTCCAGCAGATTTTTTTTCCTTTCGCTTCATTTTGTTGAGGTCGCACCGCTCTTTGATTTTTTGCATTTGAGCTTGCTGAAACTCTTCTGTTCCGAGCGAGGGAATCACCTGAAACGTGAAGATACGCATTTTTTGAGTTGTATATCCAGGAGGGGCAAAAAAGGCAGCCCATTGTTGATGCCGTTGCTTCGTTTGGAAGATGAGATCGAACTCACTCGTGTAGAAAGGGGCATAGACGTCAATAACGGTTTGTTTCGAGATGCGAGGGGCTTCGCTAATGATCGATTTATCGAGGAATTCTTGGTCGGTAGCCCAACGCACTGAGGTCTCAATGCCAAGATTATCTATTGTACGTGGTTCTGCCATTTTATCCTTATCTTAGGGTTTCACCTAATATATACCTACTTTGTCGATTTCTGACCAGAGGCGGAAATGAAACGAAATACAATTTCCACTCATTTCCACATTTTGATTTCTTCTTTTAACTGAGTCTTTTAAGGTAGAAAATGCCCTTGTTGATGAGAAAAAAATTACCAAAAATGTTGCTGATTTTCGAAAGCAGTGATAGGATGTGGAAATAAGTGGAAAAATTGAAGCGTGAAACTTCACTATGTTCTTTTTTAAAGGATCAACAGAAACCAAAGTCGACGAGAAGAACCGGTTCGTTCTGCCTCAGCAGATGCGATATGGCCTTGTTGAAAATGGAGAACTCGAGTTCACCATTGCTCTTGGACTTGGTGGGTGTTTGACGATTTACAGACGGAGCGACATTGAGAAAATTGTCCGTGGTTTTCAAAAGAAACAGCACGATGCACGCTATCAAAAGTTTTTTACTCTTTTCTTTTCCACTCTCCACCACTCAACTTGCGATAAGTTGGGACGGGTTGTAATTCCACCTGTTCTGCGCAAAGCGGCAAAGATTCAGTCGGAAATTGTGGTGGCAGGAGTGCTAAACAAGATCGAAATCTGGCCAAAAGAGAAATATGCTCTTGAGCTTGAAGAGTTCTTGGAAGGAAATGACGACAGTCTTTCTAAAATGATGGAAGAGGCTTTTGCCCTTCTTGATGGAGAAGAGGATCAGGTACGTTTAACGCCTGAGCAGCAAGTGGAGTATCAGGAAATCTGATGGGGCATATTCCAGCGATGCTGCGAGAGAGTTTAGAATTTTTTCGCGAGAAAAAAATTCGAACATTTTTTGACGGGACATTAGGAGCGGGTGGTTTTGCTAAAGGGTTGCTCAGTGAGCATCCAGAAATCGAAACGTACTTTGGATGTGATCGCGATGAGCGGGCACTAGAATTAGCAAAAGACAATTTAGCCGCGGTGCAAGATAGAGTGAAGTTTATTCATGGCAATTTCCGGGACTTGGATGAGCTTTTAGCAGCGCAAGAAATACAAGAAGTAGACGGTTTTTTTTTGACTTTGGGGTGTCATCGATGCAGTTAGACCAAGAAGATAGAGGCTTTAGCTTCATGAAAGAGGGACCTCTCGATATGCGAATGGATCGCAGCGAGAATCTTTCTGCCAAGGACGTGGTCAACACTTATTCTGAAAAGGAGTTAGGTGAGATTTTCCGTGAATACGGAGAAGAAAAAAATTGGCGGGGAGCTGCACGCGCTGTTGTTGAAGCACGCCGAAAAAAACCGATTGAAACGACAAAAGAACTAGCTGATATTGTTGCTGCATCCGGTCGTAAGTCGCGCAAAAAATTGCATCCTGCAACGCTTGTCTTTCAAGCTTTGCGCATTTTTGTGAACCGTGAGCTTGAAGCGATTCAAGAAGGGGTGAGCAAAGCAATTAAAATGCTTGCATCAGGTGGTTTGATTGGAACGCTTTCATTTCACCGTTTAGAAGATCGGATTGTGAAAAATATTTTTCGTGATGCTTCCAAACCGCTAAAGAAAATTGAGGGAATGAAAGAGACGACATTTCTTCCCCTTATGAAGCTTGTGACTAAATCTCCATTGACGCCGTCGCGTCAAGAAGCGCGTGTGAACCCTCGCGCAAGAAGTGCAAAGCTTCGTTTTGCTGAGAAATTATAAAGATGGGTGGGGGATGTGAGCCGCCTACTACTCATTCGCTTACTCCTCTGCATTTTGTTTTCAGCTTTTCTGCTTTATTCGTATATTGACAAGTTGAACGATATTACTGAACTGAAAATCGAAATACCGAAACTTGCCGAAGAGGTTCAAGTGCTTCGAGAAGAAAACGCTGCACTGATTTTGCAAATCGAAAAAATCGAAAATCCTCAAAGCCTCATGGAAAAAATGCGCCAACCTGAGTACAGCCACTTACGAGAGCCAACCCATGTGATCAAGATCGAAGAAGGGTAGAGAAAATGGACTCAAAAGATTCGCGCCGCCTAGTGACTCTTTCTTTGCTTGTCCTTCTTCTCTTTTGTTTCATTATTGTGCAGTTTTACCAGCTTCAAATTGTCGAAGGAGATAAGTGGTCTCGTCTAGCCAAACAACAGCACCATTTTTCAATTAGCGAACCGTTTAAACGGGGACGGTTTTTTGGAAATTCAGAGCTCAAAGAAAATCACGTTGGTGAGCCGCAAGTTCTCGTCTGCGATGTCAAAAGGTACCACCTTTACGTCGATCCATTGTCAGTTCCTGAGCCCTATCGAGAAGAAATTGTCGAGAATTTACAAGACATTATTTCTCTTTCCTGGGAGGAGAAAAATTTTATTCCCGAGCAATTTCTCAAGCGGTCTCGAAGTCGAAAGTTGAAAATGTGGCTGACAGAGTCAGAAAAGGGGGGAATAGAGCGTTGGTGGCGTCCCTATGCAAAATGGAAAAAAATTCCACTCAATGCCCTCTATTTTGTCGAAGATTACCGTCGCTATTACCCTTATGGAAAATTGCTTGGCAGCGTTTTGCACTCTGTGCGTGATGACCGAGATCCTGAAACGAACCAGTGTTTTCCAACTGGGGGATTAGAGCTTACACTTGATCGACATTTACGTGGAAAACCGGGGAAGCGGCTTCAACTCCGATCGCCTCGTCAACCCTTAGAAAGCGGAGTGGTGGTTTCCCATCCTGAAAATGGAGCCGATATTTATTTAACGGTTGAGCCGTATATTCAAGCCATTGCCGAAGAAGAGATCGAGCATGCAGTGAGACAAGTCGGAGCCAAGAGTGGTTGGGCAGTGATGATGGATCCTCATACGGGGGAAATCATTGCACTGGCGCAGTATCCAGGGTTTGAGCCTGCAAATTATCGGGATTACTATAATGATTTGAAGCGTATTGAAGCCACAAAAGTTCATGCGATCACCGATTGTTTTGAGCCAGGTTCGACGATGAAGCCGATTTCAGTTGCCATTGCATTTTTAGCGAACAAAGAACTTGAAAGGCGGGGAAAAGAATCGATTTTTTCTCCAACAGAAATGATTCCTGTTTGGGATGGAGCGTTTCCTGGAAGAAAAGTTCCCATTCATGATGTGGGACGGCACAAATATCTCAATATGTATTTGGGAATTCAAAAGTCTTCAAACATTTATGTCGCAAAGTTGATCCAACGGGTGGTTGCAACACTTGGAGATCAATGGTACCGGCAGCAATTAGAAGAGGTGTTTGGTTTTGGTCAAAAGACGGGAATCGAGCTTCCATCTGAAATTGAAGGGATGCTACCGAATCCAGAAAAGAAATACGGTTCAGGAAAGCCGCAGTGGTCAACTCCCACCCCCTACTCACTCTCTTTTGGATATAACCTTCTCGCCACAAGTGTGCAGATGCTTCGAGCCTATGGAATCATTGCGAATGGGGGGTGGGATGTCCAGCCAACACTGATAAAAAAAATTGTAAAAGGGGATCGGGTGGCGTTTGACCATCAAGACAAGTTGAAGGGGAGAAAGCGGCTTTTAGATGAGGACATTAGCCGAGAATTAATTTATGCGTTAAAATCAGTCACGAAACCAGGAGGTTGCGCAAGTCGCGCCGATGTTCCTGGTTATACAGAAGGGGGAAAAACGGGAACAACCGAAAAAATCATCAATGGGATTTATTCCAAAAAACACCATTTTTCGAGTTTTGTCGGTTTTGCTCCCGCCTCAAATCCTCGGTTTGTGCTTCTCATTGCAATTGATGAGCCTGAGTACAGATACTTACCTGGAATTGGGAAGACTTTTTTTGGTGGGAGATGTGCGACTCCTGCATTTAGTAAAATCATGTATCGCACTTTGAAATATTTGGGCATTCCCGAAGATGATCCTCATGGCTATCCATTAGGAGATCCCCGGTATGATCCAAAGAAAGCCGATTGGATGGAGCAAGTTGAAATCCTCAAGGATTTGTATGGGCAATGGAATTACCGTTAAAAAACTTTTTCAAGGATTAGATGTCGAAATCAAGGGTTGCAAAGACCTCGAAGTAACGGGAGTCTGTTCCCATTCGAAGTTCGTTGCACCTGGCAATCTTTTCATCGCAAAAAAAGGGACGAATTTTGATGCGACAGAGTTTATTCCCGATGCAGCATCAGCAGGTGCTACAGCAATTTTGACCGATCTCTACAATCCATTCTTAGAAGGACCTGCTCAAGTGATTCATCCCCATCCAGATCGCATTGAAGCAGAAATTGCAGATCGGTTTTTTCGCTATCCATCCCAAGAGCTTTTTTTAATTGGAATTACAGGAACCAATGGAAAGACAACCACGTCCTACCTTATTCACCATTTACTGACACGAAAAGAGTCACCTTGTGGACTCATGGGAACGATTGAAACCATGATTGGGCAGCATCGGATTCCGTCAGAATTGACAACTGCAGATATTGTGACCAACCAAAAATTCTTACGTGAAATGCGCGATCAGGGGGCAGAAAATGGAGTGATGGAAGTGACCTCTCATGCTCTTGAGCAAGGGAGAGTTGCAGGACTTGATTTTGACATGGCCATTTTTACCAACTTCTCTCAAGACCACCTTGATTATCACGGTACAATGGAAAACTACCTCGCCGCAAAAGCCAAACTCTTCAAAATCATTGACGCTCCTGAAAAAATTGCCGTTCTAAACGCCGATGATGCTGCGTCTTTGCAAGCCTTTGGCGCTTCACGTGCAAAAGCTGTGACGTTTGGGATCGAGTCTCCTGCAGATTATCAAGCAAAGGGCATGCATAGAGATCTTGAAGGAACCTCTTTCATCCTCGCTCATCAAGGTAAAGAGCGTCGTTTTAAAATACCGCTCATTGGAGATTTTAATGTGCTCAACGCTCTTGCTGCGATTGCTGCCTGTCATCAAAGAGGGCTAACTTTCGAGCAAATCCAACGGAGGTTAGCCACTTTTCCGGGAATTCCTGGAAGATTAGAGCGCATTCAAAATGATCGTGGGATCCATCTTTTTGTGGACTTTGCCCATACGCCAGAAGCTTTAGAAAAGGTTCTTTCTTTGCTGACCCAAGTGAAAGAGAAAAAAATTCTCACCATTTTTGGTTGTGGAGGGGATCGGGACCCAAGTAAGCGCCCCAAAATGGCTGCTGCCGTTGAAAAATTTTCCGATCACGTGATTCTCACCTCCGACAATCCTCGATCGGAAGATCCGATGGAAATTTGCTTGGAGGCTGCAAAAGGGATTCGAGAGACACGCAAACTTCTCATTGAAGTCGATCGAAAAGCGGCAATTGCAAAGGGGATCGAGTTAGCAAAACCTGGCGATGTCGTACTTCTTGCGGGTCGAGGGCATGAACCTTTTCAAAAGATTGGAGGACGACTCATACCGTTCGACGACCGGGAAGTTGCACGAGAAATTTGTAGTCATTCACCGTGATTGCTAAGAACCTGGGTTCTGGGTTTATTTTGGGTATTCTCTGGGAAGAATGAGAAAAAATCTCTGAGAAGGAGTGAAAGAAACCCAGAACTCAGGTTAAGATATAAAACTTTGGATAGATCGATTGTTTAAAATGTTTCTGCGTACAGCTCTTTTTTTTATTTTTCTCTCCTCTCCGCTCCTGACTGCATGTTCGCAAAATGGAAAGGTCGATCAGGACACGCCCCTTGCGGCAGCGCAAAATAATGCGAGAAAGGGGAATGGTCATCTCGTTGTTTTAGATCCTGGTCACGGGGGCTTTGACATTGGCGCGAAGTCGCAAAATGTTGAAGAAAAGGAGCTCGCGCTTCGCACCGCAATGTTAGTAAAACGGTATCTTTCAAGCATGGGTTACCGCGTGATTCTCACTAGGAGTCGAGATGTATTCATACCTCTTGACAAACGGACCGCGATTGCAAATGACACCAAGAGTAAAATCCTCGTCAGCCTCCATTACAATGCTTTCAAAAGCTCCAATGCAAAGGGGATAGAAGTCTATTTTTACGATAGAGGTTCAAAATGGCGCAGCTCAAATTCAAAAAAGCTTGCCCAAAACGTCCTCTCTCGTCTGCTTACCCAAACAGGTGCTGCGTCTCGTGGAGTGAAACATGGAAACTTTCATGTCGTACGCGAAGCAAACATGCCTGCTATCTTAGTTGAAGGTGGGTTCATCACCCACCCTGAAGAGCGTGATCGGCTAGCAGATCCAAAGTACCTCGACCGGATTGCCCAAGGGATTGCCGAGGGGATCGATAAATACTTCCACTAACACTTAAGCTATTCGGACTCACTTCCACCAATGAAAAGTGAACCAATTCCTGAGACTAGACCCCATCCTAAGCCAAAAGTCGTTGTGGTGACTCCAGAGGCGATACTCCATGCAGTGTTTAATATCACATCAGGGACTAAATTGGGAATACCGGCAAGATCCGTGACAATATAAGCGGTTGCAAGTCCTCCAATGATAAGATTGCGTCTTGTCATCTGAGGTTCAACATAGCGTTGAAAATAAAAGCTGCTCCCTTTTCTAAAACGAGCCCAGTAGTATTTTCCCTTACTAAATGTTAGATCCTGTGGAATATTAGCGGTAAATTTTGTATTCAACTTCGTTTGAGTTCTAGAATCCAAAGCGTTCCAAAGCATGGGATGGTCTTTTAAATAAGTGCCAAGTGCATCCGCATTCGGTGATCTTGCGACAAGCTTTGTATCTGCATAAGAATAGTCAATCGTCCATGGAGTTGGGAGAGCTCCTAGTTTTTGCTCTATGAAGCGCTCGTTTAAGGCCGTTTGCAATGCTGGGCTGAGTGTCATCCAAGGACCGGTAGTGTTATAGAAGTTGCGAAGTTGTGTTAACTCAACTTGGTTGAAACGAGGGATTTCGTCTGATGTTGGGGCTTTATACAGATGTGTACCTTCTGGGATTCCTGCGCCATTAAAGCCATCGCATTCTCGACGATAAATGAGTTGCTTGTGACAAGAGAGCCCATTCCACACAACTACTCCAGGATCTGCAAGAATTCTTTGAGCCCAATTTCTATCTGCATCAGTCATATGTTTAAGATCAATCTTTTCAAGCAAGATTGCCCCAAGACCTAGTACACCATGCGTTGGTAAGTTTTCTTGAAACTTAGCTATGAAGGCTTGCAAGTAATTATCAAGATCTACTCCAGCAAATGCTGAGGGGTAAAAGTTTTCGTGGTACACTTTAGCTAAGTTTTCAATAATTCCAGCAACATTTCCATGCGGAGTGGGATGGTTTGGAATGGCTCCCCCTACTCGGTCGTCGTTATGGTCAAGGGCAAGATGTCCAAAAGCAGTTTTTAACAGCTGCTGTGTTTCTAGGGGCCATCTGACCCACATCTCTAGCTCGAACTGTTTTTCGTCCCAAAGCAAACGGATTGCATTGAAATAGGGATTATCAAGATGAGCAGCATCTGCATTTGCATTTGTCACAAGGTCTTTTAATTCATTATTTTTGATAAAGATCGGAGGAAAGCTTTTTACAGCAACATGTCCTACTTTTGCTTGTTGGTAATAGGTGATTTGAACGGTCAAAGGAAGATTATTCCAATTGGTAACGTCAGCTTTAAAGTACCTTGCCCAGTGCTCCAGCTTGTTTTTATCAAGACCTTGGATTTCCACTGGGTCGATGGGAGGTTTAATGTAAGGGTCAAATTCAGGTCCGAGCGGAGCAGGAAGTTTTTTCCCTAGTTCTTCTAAAATTTTTCGCCGTTTTAGATCAGTTAAGCTGAAAAGGCGTGGGTCTTGATAATCAAGAGGGCTCTCTCCAAAAGAGAACTTGCTGCGCCCTTTAGACTGCATGATATCTATTTGAAAAACTTTTTTAAATTCTTCGGCCGCTTCAGCATCCAGGTTTGTAACAGCAACTTCAGTAATAGGATAGGTAAAAATTGGGAAAGTCAGTGTAGGGGATACTTTTTTTCTAAATTGAGTTTGGTAATTGAGTGGCAAAGCAATCCAAGCATCTCGGTAGTACCGGTAGGTTTGTTCAAACCACTTGAGCTTTGCTGGGGTAAGAGCGCGAACATCACCTACATTTGTAAAATTCTTAAAAGGAGCGGTATTTCTTGCCTGCTCGAAAATTCTAGCACAATCTTGAGCCATCTCAGAAGTAGGAGGCAAATCACATTCATAAAATTTGAGATACCATGCTTCACGGATGGAAGGTGTAGGAGTTTGCTGAATATTAAAGTTTCTATGAAAGTAAGTGGTGAGTTCGGGTGATAAGGATTGAATTTCAATTACTGAAGAAGGAAGACCCATCACGGGCCAATTTCCCTTTTTTGCGCGGAAAGCCCATCGAATTGTTGTGTCAAGAGAGTTCCATCTATCTGGTTTTTGGTTAAATAGAAGTTCATAAAGAACCACTTCAGAATCTGCGAGAAGCCCGACGTCTGCTGCTGTCGCTGGGATTGGAAGTTTCACAAGTTGTGCTTGGATATTTTCAGGGAGTTTAAGGCTTGCAGCAGAAAATCTTCGAATAAGAGCTAGAGAAACGTCCCCATCATAATTTTTGCTATCGAAATCTCTGTGGAAAAAAGCGACTCCGTCTGTAGAGAGTTCGCCAACTTCTCCAATTGTTTTGGGATGGCGAACAACATTAGCAGCAAATTCATCGAATGAGACAAAAGCAAGTTGCTTTGTCGGGCTGAGTTCGTCCCATTTTGCAGGGTGAGACTCAAATAAGGTTTTAAACCATTTCCGTTGAGACTCTTTAAGATTTAAGATCTCTACAGGTGTCCTGGGAATTGCAAAGGCTTCAGAAACAACTTTTGGCGGTTCAAGATCAAGTGTGTAACAACGATGCTCAAATACGGGTTCGACGGTGCCCATACTGATTTCCCGTTCACGGATCATCCTAAGGTCTTCTTTTTCCCAATCATCGAAAGTTGTGGCAGTAAAGGGTGCTACAGTGAGAGGGGAGAGACTTTCAGATTTGAAAGCGTGATTCAATGCAACTTGAGCTTTGACAGGTAACTGGGTAAAAGCATCAGAATTTCCTTCGAAGTAGGTATAACAAGCGCGTACCTCTTT
Organism: Simkania negevensis Z; assembly: GCF_000237205.1. Taxonomy (GTDB): domain Bacteria; phylum Chlamydiota; class Chlamydiia; order Chlamydiales; family Simkaniaceae; genus Simkania; species Simkania negevensis. The sequence continues at coordinate 516,534 of NC_015713.1, forward strand.
ACTTGGAAGAGCAAATAGGTCTTTGAGTCCTTTAGGAAGTGTTGGTGCTGTTCTAAAGCCAGGGAAAATCACTGGAAAATAGATGATCATTGCTTTTCCCAAGACATTGAATGCAGCAACACAAACAAGAGGCTTTATTTCGGCAGGGAGAACTTTGACGAGAACATTGGTTGAAAACCTCGCTTTAGCTTTTGTCAGAGCAAAGACGGCAAGCCCTAATGTGAGAGCAGTAAATAGGGTAGAGCGCATGGGGGACATATGCTCTTCTGGAACTAAATCGGTGATATAAGAAGCTGTTCCTAAAAGTGCACCAGAAACAAAAGTCCCTGAAAAGGGAGCCCCAAGTGCTTTAGAAGTACCTATACCACTTAAGACTCCTAAAGCGGTAGAGATGCCTAAATCCTGGAAAGAAAATTGATTTTTGATGTCTTCGAGCGCGCCCATACCTTGCAATCCCGTTTAAATTTTAAAATAAGAAATTGTAAATATATTGTAAAAAAAGATCAAATCTAAAAACAAAGTAAAAAAATTTTTTTAAATATCATTTTCTCTACTTGGAAAACAGGAGAGTTAGAGACAAAAATAGTTAGGATTGCGTAAAATAGGACTGATTAATTTTTTTTGGAGAGGGTGATGAGTGGTGCAATCTCTTATCTACCAAAACCCTTTGATGATTTAGCAAAAATTTGGTCTCTCGATCTCAAATCTAGATCATCACAAATGGAAGCTAAAGAAAAGAAAATTGTAATTCGCTTGTCTCTTGTAGCTGCACAATTTTTTCTCTATTATCAAATGGATTTTTCTTTTCCAGCTGTTGCAAGTTTAGGTTTTGTTTTTTCGTTGCCTGCAACAACACTTTTCTTAGGGTTGTATTTGTTTGACCTCGCTTGCAGAAATGCATTTGAAAATGTTTTTCATGCAGGTGCTTACGTTGCTATTAGCTGGTATTGTCTTAGTGTACACGAAGAGCGGACTTGGGGATTTTTAGAAAGATTTTTTCCAGGGCCACGACCCGTGATTGTTCCTTTACCAAAGCCTTCGTCGGATGAAGGTTGGATCGAAAAAGATGCGTATAACAAATATGTTCCTCAAGGTACTTTGATCAAGCAGTTAATAGAGCAGTGGAATGAAAGTGGAAAATTTCTCGAGCTTCAAGAAATGGATGATGAAGAATCGGGGATTTTTAGTTACAAAGGGTTATCTTCAAAACTCAATACACAAAATGTGGTTGAGTTTTTCTATTGTTATAAAGATATTGATTTGAATCAGGGAAACGCTCGATATCAAGCGATTCAAAGGACTGGCAGAAATCAACAGCAAGTCTTTTATGGGTGCTTTTCTAATACATTTAGTAAGTCCTTCCTTTGTGATGGAATTGAATGGGCAAGTCGCGAACACTACATTCAGGCCAAGCGATTTAAAGAAGGGTCACAAGCGTATACTTTAATCAAAAATGCTCAAGGTTCTTTTTCATCTCCTCAGGGTCTTTTACGCGAATTAGCAAAAGACACATACATTGCAGATCTACGCGAATCAGATTGGGAAAAAGAGTCTTTCCATGTTGCTCTGCACGCAAATTTTGCTTTTTTTGCGCAACATAAAGAATACCGAGACCATTTGCTTGCAACAGATAACTTTCCTCTTGTTCAAAGAAACGATCGTCAAGATATTTGGGGAATTTCTTATCGGGATGGAACTTCAAAACTTGTTGCTGAAGATGGCTCTCTAATCAATCGCAACCGTGAAGGTTGGATTTTGATGTATCTTCGAAATTATTTTCGCAATCAAGTTTCTCTTTTTTGATATTTTATGTTCAATCAATTATAAGAAGAAAAAACGTCCTCGGCGCGATTTGAACGCGCGACCTACTGCTTAGGAGGCAATTGCTCTATCCAACTGAGCTACGAGGACAAAATCTACAAGTTTAAGTTATGGGCAGTATTATCTCAAGCTGTTGGAGGTAAAATGGGTGAGAATGCAGATATCGGACTAATTGGTCTTGCGGTCATGGGACAAAACCTTGTTCTCAATATGAATGATCATGGCTTCAAGGTTGTTGTCTACAACCGTACAACTTCAAAAGTTGATGATTTTCTAAAAGGTCCGGCAAAAGGAACTCAGGTCATTGGATCTCATAGCTTGAAAGAGTTTGTGAAAGCGCTCAAACGCCCAAGAAAAGTGATGCTGATGATCCGAGCGGGGAGCTCCGTTGATGACATGATTGATGAGGTGGCTCCACTTCTCGAAAAAGGGGATATCATCATTGATGGAGGGAATAGTCACTATCCTGACAGTGAAAGACGTTGCCAAACGCTCAAAGAAAGAGGAATCTTGTTCATAGGAACAGGAATTTCTGGTGGGGAAGAAGGAGCGAGGCACGGTCCTTCAATTATGCCGGGAGGAAATCCCGATGCATGGCCCGAAGTCAAACCTATTTTTCAAGCCATTGCTGCTAAGTCTGAAGAAGGCGACCCTTGTTGTGATTGGGTTGGAGAAGGAGGCGCTGGTCACTACGTCAAGATGGTCCATAATGGAATTGAATACGGTGACATGCAGATCATTTGCGAAGCCTACCAACTTCTCTCTTCAAAACTCGGAATTCAAGCGGATAAGCTCAGTAAGATTTTTGCGAAGTGGAATGAAGGGGAGCTCAATAGCTATTTGATTGAAATCACAAGCCAGATTTTCGATTATCGAGATGATGATGGATCGCCGCTAGTTGAAAAAATTCTCGATGTTGCTGGGCAAAAAGGAACAGGAAAGTGGACTGGAATCAGTGCCTTAGATCTTGGGATGCCTGTGACTCTTATCGGAGAGGCTGTTTTTGCACGGTGTCTTTCTGCTCTAAAGGATCAGCGAGTGAAAGTTAGCAAACACTTCAAGGAACCAGATAAGAACTTTTTTGGCGATAAAGATCAAATGATCGAAGATATTCGGCAGGCTCTTTATGCTTCAAAAATTGTGAGTTATGTTCAAGGGTTTATGCTCATGCATGCAGCAGCAGTTGAAATGGGTTGGAATCTCAACTATGGATCGATTGCTCTCATGTGGAGAGGGGGCTGTATCATTCGGAGTCGCTTTTTGGGTAAAATCAAACAGGCCTTCGATAAGAATCCCAATCTCGAAAGCCTGCTTTTAGATGATTTCTTCAAAGGAGAAATTCTCAAAGCCGAGCAGGGTTGGCGTCGCGTTGTCAGCCATGCAGCTGAATTTGGCGTTCCTGCTCCTTGCTTTAGTACTTCACTTTCTTTCTTTGATGGCTATCGCTCGAGCCGCTTGCCTGCTAACCTGCTACAGGCACAACGGGATTACTTTGGAGCACACACGTACGAGCGGATAGACCAACCTAGAGGTCAGTTCTTCCATACTAATTGGACAGGAACAGGTGGCGACGTCAGTTCAACAACTTACAACGTTTAACGTAAGATTTCGTTGTAATTCAGAACAAATGCCGGCTTGAGGATCTCAATCTGCCTAAATGCATGATTGAGGTCATCATGTTCATGTGAATTTTCGTATTTTTCGATGAGTTCACTGATTTCATCATAAATCTCGTGCATGTGCTTAGCCATTTTCTTTTTTGGCCCTTTAAGCGACATCCCATCGACCTCGCCGAGCTCTCCTTTCATTTCGCGGAGAGTCGAGTTGAGCATTTCCATTGCTTGTTTATGATCAGGTTGTTGCATGGACTTCCCCCATGGATATAGTTATCTTTTCTATAATTTCATTCTAAAACTGAGACGAATTATTCGGCTAGAGATCTATTGTAAAAAAGAAAAATTTCTTTGAACCATCTGATTTTTAATAACCTGAACTTCTGTATTTTTATTTCTGCAAATACATTTCTTGCTTCGAGTAATTGTCGTATATAATAGCTTGATTTATACTCAAACAACTTCAAAAATTGGATTTTCGGCTGCGCCAAAGCACCGTAATTTGCCGATTTTAAGTGACCTCATATTCCTAATATTAGGCGACTTAAAATCGACGAATTCCGAAAGCTTTCGCGCTCTTCAAAACCAATTTTTGAAGTTGTTTGAGTATAGAGTAAACTGAGAGGGAGTGAAATAAATCCGTGAACTCAGATTAGAGTATGGTTATTCTTCAGCTCTAAGGACTTCCATGAATGCTGACTGAGGGATGTTGACTTTTCCGATCTCTTTCATCCGTTTCTTTCCTTTTTTCTGCTTTTCCCACAATTTCCGCTTACGCGAAATGTCTCCTCCATAGCATTTGGCTGTGACGTTTTTCGACAGTGCCGGGATGGTTTCTCGGGCAATGATTTTTCCACCAATTGCAGCTTGAATCGGGACCTTAAACTGTTGGCGTGGAATCACATCTTTGAGCTTGTTACAGATGGCTCGTCCTTTGGACTCGGCTTTTGTTTGGTGGACGAGACAAGAAAAGGCATCCACAACCTCGTTGTTGACCTTAATTTCAAGTTTGATGATCGAGCCGATTTCGTGGGTCGCAAATTCGTAATCAAATGAGCCATAACCTCGTGTGACTGATTTCAATTTGTCATTGAAGTCAGTGATAATTTCATTCATGGGAAAACGGAAAGTGAGGAGGAGACGATTTTGTCCCATCGACTCAGTTTTATCTAGGACTCCCCGCTTTTCTGTTCCTAAGTTCATAATAGCACCTAGATATTCTCCAGGAGTCATGATGTGGGCTATGACCCAAGGCTCTTCAATGTATTCAATTGTAGAGGGATCGGGAAAATGTGCAGGATTATCGACGAGCTTATCTTGACCATTAGACAATGTCACCTTATAGACAACACTGGGGGCAGTTGTGATGATGTCTATATCAAACTCTCTTTGGAGCCGCTCGAAAGTGATTTCAAGATGGAGGAGCCCTAAAAAGCCGCAGCGGAATCCGAATCCAAGAGCCAAACTACTTTCTTGCTCGACATGTAGTGCGGAGTCGTTGAGCTGGAGTTTGACAAGGGCATCTTTGACATTCTCAAAATCAGAGGAATCAATCGGATAGATTCCAGCATAGACGACAGGTTTAATCATCCGAAAGCCAGGAAGAGCTTTCGTTGCTCCTCCGCGAAAAGTTGTGATTGTATCTCCAATTTTCACATCAGAGGTATTTTTGATATTGCCAATCACATATCCGACCTCTCCAGGACGAAGAATATCAACAGGTTTTTCGTTTGGAGAGAAAATTCCGACTTCTAAGACCTCAAAACTCTTATCTGTTGCCATGAATTTGATCTGAGTTTTTTTGGAAACTTCGCCACTCACTACTCGGATGTAGACCATGACACCTCGGTAGGGATCATAGTGCGAGTCAAATACGAGGGCTTTGAGGGCTGTTTCTTCAGAAGGTTGGGGAGATGGAATAGCGACTAAGATGCGCTCTAAAATATCAGTAATACCTTGGCCTGTTTTAGCTGAGCAAAGAATAGCATCACTTGCATCAAGTCCAATCACTTCTTCAATTTGCTCTTTAACAGAGTCAACATCAGCAGCAGGGAGATCAATTTTATTCAAAATCGGGACAATTTCTAAATTGCGCTCGACTGCAAGGTGGACATTGGCGAGACTTTGGGCTTGGACCCCTTGTGCTGCGTCGACAATGAGCAAAGCTCCTTCGCAAGCAGAAAGAGAACGGGAGACTTCATAAGAAAAGTCGACATGTCCAGGGGTATCGATGAAATTGATTTGATAAGTGTTTCCATCTTTTGCTTCATAGTACATTGTCACAGGATGGGCCTTGATGGTGATGCCGCGTTCCCGCTCGAGTTCCATGTCATCAAGGAGCTGCTCTTGCATTTCGCGAGGAGGAACCGTGCCCGTCACTTCGAGTAGTCGGTCGGAGATTGTAGACTTTCCATGGTCGATGTGTGCGATGATGGAGAAGTTTCGAATGAATTTGGGGTCGTATTTGAATGCCATATGATGATGAATTTACATGTTTTGGGGATAAAAAAAAAGCCTCTCCGTTAGGAAAGGCTTTTTGCTTGAAAAATTGCTTTTTCTTAAGTCGTAGATGGAGCTTCTTCTGTCTTAGCTTCAACTTTAGAAGCAGGCTCGACATCTTTGACTGAAACAGTTTTGTCTTCAGGAGCTGTCTCAGCTGTCTGAACAAGGAACTGTTTGTTAAGCGATTTTGCTGCAATGATCCACATCAAGATGATAAAGAGGAGAATTCCTCCAACATAAGGTGTCATCGCGGCAATCGATCCCAACCCGAGGATTAGACCTTGTTGGATTAAAGCACCACCTGATTTTCCAAGGCGGGCACCAACAACGTCCACAGCGGCTTTACCCTTGACCTTTTGTTCTTGGTCAAGTGGGATGTAAGCCATTTCTTTGGTTGGATCAAATAATGAGTATTTCGCTGACTTACTCATGATATTCTGAGCAGTACCGAATATAACAGCAAGCATGAGCGGTGTAGTTCCGATACTTGCAATAAATCCAGTTAAATTGTCTCTGAAAATAATGAATGAGAAGAAAGCGATTCCAGTGATTAAGAGAACGACTGGAGTGACAAGTGCTGCACGTCCCCATCCAAAACGACGGATCACGTTACCACCGACGAAGAGCATCATGAAGATGGTGACAACACCGGTGATTTGAGAGAAGCGTCCCATGAATGTGCTGTAAGCGTTTGGATCAGGGAACTGAATTTTAAGCTGACTCTTCCAAGTAACTTCGATCAAGTTGATTGCAATACCATAGCAAAGGACAAGGATGGCGATGCATCCGAGGTATTTTGAGCGGGTAAGGTAAAGGAAACTTTCTTTGATCGAGAGTTTTGGCTTTGACTTCTTTTGTTTTTTTCTTTCATCTTGGCTGTAGAAGCGTGGGTCAGTTAGAACGTAGCGGTTGATCCACCAGTAAACTCCGACAATAATGAGTCCAGAGAGGACGACCATTCCCATCAAGTAGTTAAGAGAGACTTGCCATGGGTCTGCGCCAACTGGAAGGCTTGCGCGGATTTTTGACGCCCACTGGATAAGCCATCCAGAGATGATAAGTGAAAAGTTCGCAAAAAGGCCGAAGAGCGAGTAAAACCGCTTTGATTCGGAGACTTTGGTGATGTCGTTGGCAAATCCCCAGAATAAGAGGGAGAGTGCTACGCTACCCCAGAGTTCGGCCATTACATAAAAGATTGAGTAAGTCCAGTTACGGATGATCGCGATAAATCCACTTGCGCCTGCTGGCAAGGTATTTTGCAATGTGTCGCAAAGAGCGTTAGGGTGAAGATAATCACGAGCAGGGTAGAGCACAGTTGCAAAAAGCGCGAAGAATATTAGGAATGGGAGAACAGCGGTGTAGAATAGCTGTGGCTTACTCAGCTTGTTACTCAGTTTAGCGTAAATCAACATAAAGATGACCGCACAAGGCAGGACAGCCCAGAACTTAAGAAATGGGATGACCTCAGCACCGCCGCCTGGAGCAGTAACAACAAGAGTATCTTTTGTATCTCTTAAGACTGTGTAGTTGAATAGGATTAAGAAGAAGAGCAGTACCATCGGAACGAGCTTTTTGAGCTCAAAGCCATGAATCGGCCATAGGATGGAGCGCACTTTACCAAATTCATTTTGTGATTGTGACATGTTGCATTCCTAGTTTAACTTTTTTTTCAAACATTCTCTACAACTTTGTAAACCTGATTTAAAAACTAGTAGGGATTGCTTCTAAAATAAACACACTTATTTTAGTCATTCTGCCATAAAAAGCAAGAGAAAAAAACTATTTAATTCGAAAAGGGAAAATTTATTTTATACAAAAAAAAGAGCGCCATAAAGGCGCTCTTTGACCATCAATTCAACTAAGTTGGATCTTAGATGTCGCTCATCATGAGTTCTGCTCCAGCAGCGATCATGGCTTGCTGTGCGTTAACAGCTTCTACGTAGCCATTCCAAAGCTCATGGTCAACGATTCCATGGCGGACTGCCTGAATGAGTTCACGTTTGCACTGAGCAAGCGACTTTTTAGGGCTTAGAATTGAAACCATTTCTTTATCCCCAGAAAGACGTGCCATGTTAAGTAGCCGCTCAAGTTGCAATTTTGTAAAGTTCATGTTGTCTCTTTTCTTGCGTGAACCGCGCGCAGCACGAGGCTTTGGAGGGACAACAAGGGGGCGATCAGGGTTAAGAATGAATTTTTCAATCAATGATCCTAGATCTTTTGGGCTCTTGTACTTCATTTTACGTAGAGTAAAATGATGCATGTAACCCCCGCTAGACATTGGAATGTATTTACAAAGGTCGTTTTCTTTTCTTCCTTTTACCTTCTTAATCGCTTTAGCGATCACACCTTCGAGCTGTTCAAGGCTCTTAGTGTTGGTCTTCATCTCTTCTGTGAAACTCATGGTTGTTCCTTTTCGTGTATAGTTTAGACAATAATTCCTTATTCTCTTCGTTAAAAGAGACTATCTTGATTGGAGACGATTGGACTCCTCTCACATCAAGAGACGCTCTTTTTTTCTCAAAAACCTTTTTATCGGTTCTTGTAATCATTTTTTTTATACTATTGCATATTTATTTGCAACTATTGATTATTTTTTTGAATTATTTCAATGAAAAATTCTCATAATTGCACTAAAAAACCTGCAATATTGCACCATTTTTTGCGGAATTCTAATAGAAATAGATCTTTTGTGCAAGATGTTAATTAATTTTACCCGGTTTTTTCTCTCTATTAATGAATTACGTTCTTCTAAAGAGGTAATTAAACTTTTTGAATGATAGGGTTTTAAATCCGTTTTATCAAAAGGCTCTAACAATGCATCAATAAACAGTTAATTATTAATCTGAACTCTGGGTTTATTTCACTCATGCTTAGGGATTTTTCTTTTTCTTCTAAGCCTTCTTGCCTCGAAAAGGACCACTTGGCCCTACCCATCGGTAAAAATACCGAGAATTTAAGAGAGGTCTCTCTTCAAACTAAGCAAAACAAACCCAGAATTCAGCTTATTAGGGCTTTAGCTATTGATAGAAGTTTTTCCAATTCTTAATGAGCTTTGATATAAGCGGATTTAAGTCATTTTTTGAATGAAAAGAACCAAGGCTATTGCCTTGGTTCTTTGGGAGAAAAATAAGAGGCCGCTATTTTAGAAATCGAAGCGGATTCCTGCGTTAAGCCCTGTTAAAGAAAGGTCTCCTTCTGGAGTTGTGTCGTTAAATGAAACGAAATTCATTTGATTCCACCAGTATTGAGTTTCCCAACCTAGATGTAGGCTGAAATACATCCAATCCCAGAAGCAATCTCCCCATTCAAGACCCAAATTTAAATAGGCCATAGGACGTAATCTGTAAGACTCATCTGAAAGCCGTAGGTTTAACAGATCTCCATTGTTTCGAACACCTTTTTGAATGAGTCTAGTAGTGCTTTCACCATAAACCAGTGCTCCATGAACATCAGCGTTAATGCTAAACCCGTATCCTAGTTCCCAGGAACCAAAAACCCCTAGTTTTGGGCCCACGCCCCAGTAGCGGCTTTTTTCTCTGACACTCATGCTCTGGAAAGGGTCATTCCCTTGATTCGGATTAACAGGTTTACTATAGTGAGCTGCTAAATGCTGTCGAATTAAAGCAGCTTTCAAGCCTGCAACAGGCTGAAGAGCTAATCTTTTGCTCACGTAGTAGTTTCTTCCGAGGTCTAAATCCCAGGAGTTAAATTGTAATTGCCAGTTACTTCTTCCTTTCTGAAAAAGCTCGAAGGTTGTCGATCCATTATTTGTAAAGGGATGCGACCCAAACAGGCCTACAATAAATTGTGTATTATCTGCCGTTAAGTCTTCAGAAGGTACAGATGCCGAAGTTTTAGGATAGGAATAGAGCCAAGTATAATAAGTATGTAAATCCCAATCATCATAATCAAAATTATAGCCGAGACCTACTCTGAATCCGGGATCAAATTCCCAGTCTTGGTCTAATTGCTTTGCGTTAACGTTTGTTGGGCCATTATTCGGATTATTATCTGAGCTTTGTGACCCTTTCCAAGCGTATTTTAGACTATCTTCCACAGCTCGCAAATAGAGGAACTCTACATCAAAAAAAGGCCCATTCACTCCAAAACAACCACGAGCTGAGGTTAAAACAACTTTTTGCCGTTCGCCAGAGTTTGAGGTGTTATTTTGGTAATCTAGGCTGTCAGAGCTTCTCTGAAGACCATTTGGTTTCACTTGCGAAGATGAATCATCGCTAGCATAGGTGAAAATAGAAGAAGTTTCTATTTGTGTTTCTAAGTTATGTGCTTTAGCTTCGCTAAAACCGCTTGCATTAAATAATAATACTGCAGCGGGTAGCATGGAGAAAAACTTCACTGGGAGCCTCCTTTCAAAATTTTTCATATAAACCACATTTTTTTTCAAAAGATACTTTCAATCAATCTTTTTCTAAAAAATAGTCATTAACTGTTCCTGGATGACATAAGGTGGTGGCCTAAGATTTGATGTTGGGTTTTGAGAAACCTGAGTTTTTTTGAGTCTGTCCAAAAATTGAAAAGCAGGGAACACTGACAATTAAATCAATTTTTGAGTATGTATCTATGCTCAAGTAGGAAATTCAATTTGAAGGAAATAATTCATGCCGCTTAAAATGTATGGACAAAATGAGCCTCAAGGCAACTTGGATAAAGTCTCCAATATCATTGGAGTTCTAGGTGGAAAAGGGGGTGTGGGCAAGTCAACTGTGACGGTGAATCTTGCCCTGGCTCTTAGTAAAAGAGGTCGGCGTGTTGGGATTCTAGATGCAGATATTTATGGTCCTTCGATTCGCCACCTTTTAGGAGAAGCGGCTCCACCGGAGCAGATCGGTGTTGAGATCGTTCCTGCCAAAGTGAAAGGGTTAGCAGTCATTTCTGTTGCTTTTTTCCAAGGAGAAGGAGAGGCTTCAATTGTGCGAGCACCTGTAGCCAATCAAATCATTGATCAATTTTTAGGCAAGATTTGTTGGAGAGAGCTCGATGATTTATTAATTGATTTTCCACCTGGAACGGGTGACATTCAAATCACCCTGATGCAAAAAGCAAAGCTATCGGGCGCTGTGGTGGTGACGACGCCGCAAGAAGTGGCTTTGCTTGATGTGAGAAAGTCAGTGAAGATGTGTCAACGAATGGATGTTCCGCTGCTAGGTGTCGTTGAAAATATGAGTTACTTCCTTCATCAAAATCAGCGGTACGCGCTGTTTGGAGAGGGAGGAGGAAAGCTTCTTTCCGATGAGTTTGGGATTCCCCTTTTGGGACAGATTCCAATTGATGCAGAACTGAGTCGAACAGGGGATGAAGGTATTTCCCTTTTCGAAACAGAGGCGATGAGTCGCTCGAACTTTGAGGAAGTTGCAGCTCGACTGGAGTCCCGTTTAAAGGTGATGGCTTCAGCGGATAAAAAGCCAGAGGAATGGGTTTGGCAACATGATTGAGCTTTGCAAGTTAACACAAAATGATCGGTACCAATTTGAAATTCAATGGTCCGATGACTTGGTGCAGCGGTTTCGTTTATCTGATTTGCAAGAGCGCTGTCCTTGCGCCCGCTGTGAGCAAGGAAAAAGAGATGTGAATCCAGCTGTGATGGCAATGAAATTGACAAAAGTAGGTAACTATGCACTCAAAATACAATTTACTGAAGGGTGCTCAAAAGGTATTTACCCTTTTGAACTTTTAAGAGAGATAGGTTCATGAAAAAACTATTTGCCCTAGGCGCTTTGGCTTTTTTGATGTTTGTGGGGTGCTCAAAAGGACCGAAGCAAAATCTTAATCAGTGGATGGCGCAAGATGGACGCTTGAAAGTTCTATCAACGACCGCGATGATTGAAGACGTTGTGAAGCAAGTAGGTGGCGAAGAGATCTGCTCTCTCTGTTTGATTGTGGGGGATCTCGATCCGCATAGCTATGAACTGATTAAGGGAGACGATGAAAAGCTTCAAACAGCAGATTTGATTTTTTATAATGGCGTTGGGTTAGAGCACGGGGCGAGCATTCGGTATTACTTCACACATGATTCCAAAGCTGTTGCAGTAGGTGATACGCTCTTGCAGCGATTTCCTGATAGACTTGTTCGAGTGGGTGGGGAGTTAGATCCACACATTTGGATGGATATGGATCTTTTTTCTGAAATTGTCGATCCGATAGTTGTTGCTTTGAGTGAAAAGGCCCCGACAAAAAAAGAACTTTTTCAAGAAAGGGGACACCGAGTGAAAGAAGAGCTGAAAGCAAAAGACCGTTTGTTTCGTGAAACGATGAGCGAAGTGCCTCCCGAAAAGCGATTTTTGGTCACGAGTCACGACGCGTTTCATTACTTTACTAAGCGGTATTTAGCACTCGAAGAAGAGGAAGATTGGGAAAGACGAGTGCAAGCTCCGGAAGGACTAGCCCCCGATGGACAAATGAGTGTATTCGACATTCAGAAAGTGACTGACTTTTTATGTGAAAATCAGGTGCATGTGGTGTTTCCCGAATCGAATGTGAGCCGTGATTCTCTACGCAAAATTGTCCATGTTTGCAAAAAGAGAGGACTCGATGTTCATATAGCAGATGTGCCACTTTACGGAGATACAATGGCTGGTGCAAACAGTTATGTAGAAATGATGGAACATAATGTAAATACATTAAAATCTCACATGTTGAGGGAAGATGAACAAACCTCTAGTCGTTAAAAAATTGACGGTCAGTTATGGCCACTCTTCAGCTCTTTGGGACATTGACTTTGCAATTGAGTCTGGTCAAATCATTGGAGTGATTGGTCCAAATGGGGCCGGGAAGAGCACTCTTATTAAAGCGTTACTTGGGATCGTTAAACCTCTTTCAGGACAAGCATTATTTTTTGGAAAGCCGTTTAAAAAAAATCGCAGTCGGGTGGCCTATGTGCCTCAAAAAGGATCGATCGATTGGGAATTTCCAACGACAGTTTTTGATGTTGTCCTGATGGGGCGCTATGCTCAGTTGGGACCGTTAAAGTGGTATAGGAAATCAGACCGGGCAAAAGCCTTAGATCTCCTCTGTTTATTGCAAATGGAAGAGCTTAAGGATCGGCAAATTAGTCAACTTTCAGGTGGACAGCAGCAACGGCTGTTTATCGCACGAGCGCTTATGCAAGAAGCCGATCTATTGTTTCTCGATGAACCGTTTGCTGGGGTGGATAAAGCGACTGAAGCTCTCATTATGGAAATTTTGGCGCAGCTGAAAAAAGAAGGAAAAACAATTGTAATGGTTCACCATGACTTAAACACTGTCGAAGCGTATTTTGATTCTTTATTGATCTTAAAAACGAGTCTCATTGCCTGTGGAAAGACAGGAGATGTTTTCAATGCCGACAATTTGAATCGGGCTTATGGAGAAAAAGGAGCTCTGTTTGATGAAGCTCTTAGCCTCTCTCTAAGCAAGTCTTCGGGGTTGAAATGAAATCACTTTCGTTTTGGCAATTTTTTACCGATCCTATTTTGCGAGCACCCACACTCGGTGCGATGCTCATGTGTTTAGCCTCGTCACTGATTGGAGTGCTCTCTTTTGTCCGCCGTCGTTCCTTGCTTGGTGAAGCGTTAGCACATGCGACCTACCCTGGAGTGGTCGTGGGAATTTTGCTCGCTGCAGTGTTTTTTGAACCTTCAAATCCTCTCGCGTTTTTTTGCGTCTTATTTGGGGCCTTTCTCTTTGCATGGTTAGGACTTTTTTGCATTGGTAAATTAGAAAAAAAGTTGCGACTACATCCAGATGCGGCGCTTTGTCTTGTCCTCTCTCTCTTTTTAGGAGCAGGGGTGACATTGGCGAGTCGAGTCCAAATGACCCATCCCGTCTGGTACCAACAAATTCAGGTGTTTCTCTTTGGACAAGCTGCGACTATGGGAGATCAACATATTGGGATTTATGCCCTTCTTTCTCTTTGTATCATGAGCTTTGTGATTTTCCGTTTTCGGCAAATTGAGTTGATGCAATTTGATCGAGAGTTCATGCAAAGTCTTGGTATCCCAATGAAAGGATGTCACATTTTAACTTCTTTTTTACTCATTTTGGCGCTGGTGATTGGGATACGAAGTGTTGGAGTGGTCCTGATGTCAGGCATGTTGATTGCTCCAGCTGCTTTTGCTAGGCAATGGACAGAAAGGCTCGGGAAAATGTTTGTCATTTCTGGTGTTGTTGGCACGATGAGTGGCTTTTTAGGAGTTTATCTTTCTGTAAAATTGCCTCTTCTTATTGATATAGAGCATCCACTTTCTCTCCCAACTGGACCGATGATTTTACTTGTTGCAGTGACATTTACGTTTTTGTCATTGCTCTTTTCTCCGAAACGGGGTTGGGTATCGCGTGCAGTCCGCATTCGCAGCTTTCGCTTGCAGCGGCAAGTTGACCATATTCTTAAAGCTCTTTGGAAGCGAGGAACCCTTTCTTTTAAAGAATTGCAACATGAAATGGGAGTGTCTAACTTTTCTCTTTCTTATCTGCTCTATCTCATCCGAAAAGAAGGGTGGGCAGAAGGAAGTCGCGTTGTGGTATTAACCGGCGAAGGAACACGTCGAGGAGCACGGTTGGTTCGCCTCCATCGTCTGTGGGAACTTTACCTCACTTCAGAGCTTAAAGTGTGTGAAGATCGGGTCCACTTTAGCGCAGAAGAAATGGAACATATTTTAACTCCCGAAATAGAAGAGAGGTTAACTCGCGTTCTCAAAAATCCAACGCAAGATCCGCACCAACAACCTATCCCAACAAGAGAGGAAATTTGATGAATCCATATTGGGGTAAAGGTTTTGGCGGTTTTTTTATGACCCTTTTCGAAAGAATGGGGCAAGCCTTACGCGGCAACTTGGGAATGCAAAATTTGGCGAGTGATGAAATTCAAATTCTAGTTTTGGTTTTGATTGCTTGTTCTTCTGCCTTAGTGGGGACTTTTCTTGTCTTACGTCGTATGACGATGCTGGCCAACTCCCTCTCACATACGATTCTACTTGGAATTGTTGTGACTTTTTTGTTAGTCCGGCATGCAGGTGGGTCCGTGATGACACTCGACTTCCAAACTCTTGTCATCGCCGCACTTGTCACGGGATTTCTGACGACTTTTGTCACTGAATGGTTTCACAAAGGCTTGCGATTGCAAGAAGATGCTAGCATTGGACTTGTTTTCACGACGTTTTTCGCTTTGGGAATTGTGGGGGTCACTCTCTTTTCTAGAAATGCCCATTTAGGAGTCGAAACGATTATGGGAAATGTTGATGCGCTGCATCTTCATGATGTCAGGTTAGCTTTTTACCTCTTTCTCTTCAATTTGGGCTTAATTTTGGTGTTTTTTAAGCGGTTTGCTTTGATGACATTTGACTCTGTATTAGCTCGCAATTTTGGCGTGCCGGTTGTCTTATTAAATCACTTGCTCATGGTACAAGCTGCAGCAACGGCCATTGGGGCGTTTCGAGCCCTTGGAGTGTTTCTCTTTTTGGCCCTCCTTGTTGTTCCTGTTTTAACAGCTCGGTTCTTTTGCCATCGCCTTAAACCGCTGCTAGTTGTTTCTTGCCTCATTGGATCGCTTGGAGCTGTGATTGCTGTGGCTTTCTCTCGCCATTTTCTCTCAGTTTATCAAGTTTCTTTTTCAACAGCAGGGCTCACAGCGATGACCCTGGGTGGGCTGTTTTTGATTGGCATTACCCTCCGCTATGTGCTACTATCACTAAAGAAAAGTAGAAATATCTCTCATGAAAAAGAAACAAATCGCCTTACTCGGAAGCACCGGCTCCATAGGACAGAGCACTCTTAAAGTCGCCGCTCACCTCAAAGACAAAATTCAGGTTGTCGCACTTGCTGCCCATTCGAATATTGATCGCTTAGAAGAGCAAGCTCGCATGTTTCATCCTGAGGTTCTTGCTGTTTATGATGTAAACAAAGCTTTAGAGCTTGAAAAGAGGATTCCCCATATTCCCGTTTTAGCGGGAATGGCAGGACTCGAAGCTGTAGCAACTCATACAAATGTCAACTTTGTCGTATCAGCAATTGTTGGAGCCAAAGGGATTCGGCCCACTTTGAAAGCGATTGAAGCTGGCAAGTCAGTGGGTTTGGCTAATAAAGAGGTGCTGATTGCTGCAGGAGATCTTATCATGAAACGGGTGCGAGAAAAAGGTGTTTCTCTTGTTCCAATCGATAGTGAGCACAGTGCGATTTTCCAATGTCTCAATGGAGAAGAAACCGAGGGGGTCAGACGGATTATTCTGACAGCATCAGGAGGACCCTTTCGTAATTATTCAAAAGAAAAATTGACCCAAGTGACCCCTTCTTGTGCTCTCAAACATCCCAACTGGAGCATGGGGAAAAAAGTCACTATCGACTCTTCCACTTTGATGAACAAAGGGCTAGAGGTGATCGAAGCTCACCACCTTTTTGGGGTGAATCTCGACCAAATTGATGTGGTAGTCCATCCTCAAAGTTTAATTCATAGTTTTGTCGAGTTTGTCGATGGATCGCTCCTTGCTCAAATGGCAGAACACGACATGATCATTCCCATTCAGTACGCTTTGACTTATCCGAGCCGCGCAAAAGGAATTGTCTCTTGTTTCGATTTTCTCAAGTATTCTAAACTAGAATTTTATCATCCGGATCATGCCCGGTTTCCCTGTTTGGGATTAGCTTACGAAGCAGCAAGAAATGGGGGGTCTTTGCCCTGTTTTATGAATGCTGTCAATGAAGTCCTCGTCGATCGCTTTTTAAACGGTGCGATTGCGTGGATAGAGATTGGGCAAAAGCTCGAAACGCTGATGAGTCGACATCGAATCTGTCCAATCAATGATTTAGAAACCATCTTCGCTGTGGATCAAGAAGCCCGCAAAGAAGCAATAAGCATATAGAGGTCCTGTGCATAGTGTGATTTACATCATTTTAGCTCTACTTGGTTTAACCTTTCTCGTTTTCATTCATGAACTCGGGCACTATATTGTGGCCAAACGGCAAGGAATGAAAATCGAAACGTTCAGTATTGGTTTTGGGAAACCCATCGTGTCTTGGATGAGCAAAGGAGTGAAATGGCAAATCTGTTTCATTCTCGTGGGAGGGTATGTCAAAATTGCTGGCATGGATAAAGAAGGAGAGTTAGAACCTCACGAAGTTCCTGAAGGTTTTTACTCCAAAAAGCCCTACTCACGCATCAAAGTTGCTTTAGCAGGACCTGTTGTCAACCTTGTCTTTGCCCTTGTTGCTTTTGGAATCATTTGGGGTCTCGGTGGTCGCGAAAAATCATTTAGTGAATTTACCCGCTTGATTGGCCTCATGGATCCTCAATCCGAGCTCTATGCCAATGGGGTTCGTGCAGGAGATGAAATCACTGAATACAATGGGGAATCTTTTGAAGGATTCAAAGACCTCATTTATGCCGCACTTAAGAATGGACATCCTGCGACGATCGAAGGAAACAAGATCAATTACTTCAAAGACCTCAAAACCCCTTACGACTACACTGTAAAGCCCTATGAAAGTCCTTTAGTTCGCAAAGGGTTGAAAACTGTGGGGATATTGGCCCCAGCGTCTTATCTTATCTACGATGAAATTGCCAATGCACAAACCGATTCTCTTTTTCCCCATTCCCCTATGGCCGTCAGTGGTATTGAAAAAGGGGACCACCTCGTTTGGGTCGATGGAGAACTTGTCTTTTCTCAAAGTCAGCTGATCCAAGTGTTAAATAGTGGTAAGGTTCTCTTGACAGTTAAGAGAGGGGGGCAAGTTTTTTTAGCAAAAGTTCCCCGTCTTGATGCAGTAGACCTGCGATTGACGCGAGAAGAAGCAATAGAGCTGAGGGACTGGAGCTATGAAGCTAACCTCCATAAAAAAGAAGGAACTCTCTACTTTATCCCCTATAACCTTTCTAGCAATCTTACCGTTGAAAATGGCCTTTCGTTTGTGGGAGAGAACTCTAAATTGACCCATGTCTCTAATCTTCCTCCAAGTTCTCCTTTAGATGGTGTGCTTGAAGTCGGAGATCAGATCCTTGCAGTAGATGGGACACCTGTTTCAACGGGCCCTGAGTTTTTAAGTTCTATTCAAACACGTCAAGTGCAACTCATTGTTAAAAGGAACACCAAACTGGGAAAAATTCTCTGGAAAGACGAAGACAAAGCGTTTGAAAACGACACAAATTGGGATGATCTCCTCCCGATTGCTACTTCTATTGGATCCTCTACACCTCTTCGTGAGAATGGAAACTTTTACCTCCTTAATCCCGTCACACCGATTGCTCTGAAAGATTTTCCTTTTCCCGCTGAAATGAAAGCAAAACTCGATCAGGAGTATCAAAAACAACTCGCTGAAGTGGAGAAAATCAGTGATCCTGAAACAAAGGATGCTGTTATGAAAGAAATTCAAGCGTCTCAAAACCGTTTGATGCTTGGCGTTCACTTTCAAGACCGCCTAGTCATTTACAATCCCAATCCTTTTGCTCTTTTTGGGAATGTTTTCCAAGAAATCGCGAATAGTTTAATAGCTCTTATTGCAGGCCCATTAAGCCCAAAGCAACTTGATTTTGGTGGTCCGATTCTGATTGTTCAGATTATGCAACATAGTTGGGCAGTGGGGATTAAAGAAGCTCTATTTTGGCTCGGCGCCATCAGTCTTAACCTTGGTGTACTAAACCTTCTTCCTCTTCCAGTTCTTGATGGGGGACATATCTGTTTTTCGATTATTGAAAAAATTCGAAGAAAGCCCCTCAAAGCAAAAACTATGCAACGGCTCACTATTCCGTTTGTAATCTTGCTTATTTTTGTGTTCATTTACTTAACTTATAATGATCTGACCCGCATTTTTGGGCGTTTTTTTTAGTAGAAAGGTGTACATCACATACGACTATTATAAAGATAAAATTTCTAAATGTTAACAAAATTTGATAGTTTTGAGGTATATTAAATTCCGTTAATAAACGAGGTACTTATGAATTTGAGTGAGACATATGCGTTATTATCTGTTATTTTTCTTGTTTGGTCTGGCTTTTATTGGAATAAATCCGATTTCATCTTTGGGATCTAAATGCTTTGCTTTTGCTCCTAAATTGGATATTCATGCGGATGAAGAAGCTATTCGTCGAGATGGGGAATTGAGAATGAAGATGGAGGCGGAGGATCGGAAACATATTGAAGAAGAACGTCAAAGAAAAGAAGAAGAAGCCAAACGCGAAGAGGAAAAGAAAAAGCGAGAAGAAGAACTAAGAAAGAGAGAGGAGGAAGAACGAGAAGCAAGAAGAGAAGAGCTTGAAAGACAAAGAAGGCTTTTTGGATAATTCTCTCAATTATGTAAAGAATATTTTTTGTTCTAGCCTAAATGCTTGAGGAGTGTTTGCTTATCTCTGATGCTGATTTGAAAAGTAAGTATGAAGATTGAAAAACGCATGCTGCACAAAGGGAGCGAGAGGAGAATAAGTTCTCAAGTAGCTCGCAGTTGCCCGGAAAAAACAAGCAGAGATGACTTTATAATTCCAGGCAGGCGTTAAAATCCCTGGAGCTGCAGGCCATTGATTTGCAGGAGCGACTTCGCTCAAGGCGAAAATAGAGATGTATGCGAGAGTTAAAATGGGCGTTGAAATTTCAGGAGGGGTTGTTTGTAAGATCAATTCATGCATTATCGCCCACACAAGACCAACTTTTGTATCTGTTGTCAGTCCTTGGTCATTTGTTGTTGGCTTTCCAACAAGAGAACGTGTGGCACTAGAGCATACAGAAAAAGAGAAGATGAGACGAAGCGGTAATGCATAAAGGGTCGAAGAGGGGAGAATGATAGAATAGAGACATTCTTCGGCAACGGCGCTAAATAAGAGTTGAGCTAATGTATTTGGAACAGCTCGCTCACTTCCACTTAAGAAGAAAAACCTTGCGATGCGATCGACTCCAGTTGTTAAAGCGTATCCCCCAAATCCTTGAAAAAGGGGGTGAAACTGACTCGAACTTGAAGCAAATTGCGAAGCAGTTTCGCAAAGGCTGGAAATACTCGTCTGTGCACAAAGAGATTGAAGCATAGTTAAATCTCACAAATAAACGGCAAAGGATGCTCCTAAAACACTTTTTTGTCTACCGTGATATGACAACACTCTCTAGAATCGCTTTCCCACCCCTAGGTAAAAGAAATGGTCATAAAATGAGCTGTTGTATTGGAAAGTGTAGCTGGCTTCAGTTTGCCATCCGTTAGCAAAGCGTAATAGCAGATCGACTGCAAGCAAGAGGCTATTTCTAGACGGTCCAAAAGCTGTGACATTTGTGGGTTGGTTTGTGATGACAAAAGGTGTAAATCCGACCGATCGATCACTATTTAAGTACTCTCTGATCCATTCCGCATCGAGTTCGAATGTCACCGTGTAGTTTTTTCTTATTAGGCTGTAACAGGTTCTAGCTCCTAATTGTGTGTTCAAAGAGTCAATAGATTGAGATTTCACTTTTAAGTTGTAAATACCGGCTCCACTTTCTTTGAAACCATCAATGTGATTGTAGATGTACTGCAAGTACAGATAGGGTGTGAATGAAAACTGTTTGGGTAAGGTGAGGGTATACTCCAAACCAAGCAGGGCATCAAAGAGGTTTTGATCTGTATCACTTCTTGCTGTGCTCTTGTTATTAACACCAGTTTTTCGATTTAAGTGGTCCCAAATATGAGCGTATCCAAGAATGGCTTCGATAGAAAGTGCTTGGAGTGCTTGGGGAATAAAGGAGGTATAAATACTTCCATGGAGAATATGGCTTTGATAATCTCCAGAGTTGCTTTTTCCGTCTCCCCAAAGTCTACGGTACTGAAGGGTAGCACCCAGTCCAATATTACAGGGGAATTTTTCAATCTCGCTAAAAAGATAATCTGCGCCAATTAATCCTCCAACAGAGGTGTAGGTTGAGCCGATTTGATCTTTTCTTGAATCGATTTCTCCAAAGGAGGCAACTGGACCAATGTAGACTTTTCCGTATCTTGAGGAGCTCGCTCCTGTCGGGAGTGGCAGTAAGTTGGGGTTGATCTCTTTTTGTTCGGTAGAGTTCATGCTTGGCGGATCATCGAGAGATGCGAGAGTTCCTTTGACTTCTGGGTTTAAGAGGTCAATTTGTGAGATGGCGTTTTGATTTGCTGGGGCAGCACCATTGGGAAGTCGGTCTCTAAATTGAAAGCATTTTCTTCTAATATATGAGTTGTGTTGTTTGAGGATTCCCACGGAAATATGAGAATGATTTCCACTAAAATGTCCTGGAACTGCGGGAGCGGTGTTTAATTGAACAGCATTAGATAGGTAGACGAGATCGGGAATAACTGAGGCGGGAAATCCTTGGAATGAGACGTTAGAAAAGGTGTTTGAAATGCCATTTGCCGTTGTAATTAGATCGAAAGTTTGGTTTGTTGCTAAGGAAGGATCTGAAGAGGCATTGACGATGAGATTTCCACCGAGGGTTGCTTTATCACTTGCAACAACTTTTCCAAAATCTGTACTTGTCAAGAGATTCAACTGAAGAGTGGCTGGGCTACTTTGGGTATAGATTTTTGCTTTGATAATGTCAGAATTATTCAGAGTTCCACCAGTAAATGTAAAATCTGCATCATTGCTTCCCAATGTCGCCCCTTGACTGTTTGTAATACTCCCACCAGTGATCGAGAGAACTCCACCTGAGCCAGTAGTTATCTGAGCACCCGATTGGTTCATGAGGGTATTGCCTGCGATGGTCAGGCTGGCGGGAGTGATTGAGCCATGGTTTGTTAATGTACCACCTGTGTTTCCCTGACTGATGAGTAAACTTTCATTGTTATTAGATGTGATGATGGTGTTGGAACCAAGAGTTAACGTTCCGGAACTTAATTGAATCACCGAGGTGTCATCGAGAACAATGGGAGCGTCAATTGTCGCATTTCCAGCTGTGAGGTGAATAGAAGGATTGGAACTTCCCCCGGGCTGGGCTAAAGTGATCGTACTGGTGTTGTCAAACTGCTTGAGGGTATAGTTGGTCGTAGACGAGTTAAATGAGATGTGGTGAAGTGTAATGGGCTGAGCGGAGCCACCAGTTGAAAGAGTGACAATCACATTTGCAGCGCCAAGCTCAGGAAATGTGGCAGAATCTTGAGAGTTGCCACTAATTCCTGGGATGCAAGAGACCCAGTTCCCGGCCGTTCCCCACTCACCACTACTTGTTGTATTCCAAGTGCCATCGCAACCACCCACACTCAAAACGACTCGGTTTAGGTTGTGTTCATATTTTAATACACCAAAAGGGAGATTAGTAGGGGCGAAAGTGCCAGAGAGTTGCTGCCCTACGCCCGATGATTTTAATAAAACGATTTCAGTTCCAGTAGGAGGAGCAAACCCACCCGTATTTGTCACGTTTAGGGTGCCTGCTAAATTTATTGCACCCATAGTTAAAATGTTTCCAACGGGAGATGCTGAAGCAGTCGGAAAGTTGAGTCCTAACGTTCCAGAACTACTCTGAGTGTAGTTATTTGCCAAGACCTGGTCAGAAGAATTGAGTGAACCACCCGTTAATAATAGATCTGCATTTGAAGATCCTAACATTCCACCTTGATCATTTATAAGAGTGCCTCCCGTAATAGAGAGAAGGCTACCTGAGCCAGCGTTTAACTGACCACCAGATTGATTCGTGACTGAGCCGTTGTTAATTGTGAAATTCCCCCCAGAAGTCATGGTAGAGCTATTTGTAACGGTCGCGTTTCCTCCGATGCTTAAAGTTGTGCCAGCAGTAAATGTTGAAGAATTGTTGATGTTTATGGGATTGACAAGTCCTTGGAGATCTTCGATGTCAATGGGGCCCGTGGTTTGAACGGTCCCATTGTTATTAAGAGTACTTCCTACGATTGTCAGACTGTGAGGAGTGATCGAGCCGTTATTTGTTAATGTTCCGCTCATGTTCCCTTCGGTGATTTGTAAATCTGCGGTGTTAGAAGATGAGATCGTCGTGTTTGAACCTAGAGTTAGCGTTCCAGAACTTAACTGAAGCATTGAGTCAGTATTGAGGACAATGGGAGCATCAATTGTCGGAGTTCCTGCGGTGACATGAATAGTAGGATTGGAACTCCCAACTGGGGCGTCTAAGGTAATCACGCTACTTGTGTTAAACTGTTTGATTGTATAGTTAGTGGTAGAGGAATTAAATGCGATTTCGTGAAGGGTGACAGGTTGAGTAGACCCTGCAGTTGAAAGAGTGGCAGTGACATTTCCTGCACCAAGTTCAGGAAATGTGGCAGAATCTTGGCTATTGTTATTAATTCCAGGGACGCAAGAGAGCCAGTTTCCTACTGTTCCCCATTCACCACTACTTGTTGTGTTCCAAGTCCCATCACAGCCACCTACTCCCAAAATGACTTGGTTTTGGGTATAGTCATATTTTAATTTTCCAAAGGGGAGATTGGTCGTGGAGAATGTGCCAGCGAGTTGCTTTCCTGCCCCTGATGATTGTAGTAAGATGACTTCGCCGCTCGTAAGGGTAAAACCACCCGTACTTGTGACATCTAGTGTGCCATCTAAATTAATGGCACCTGTTGTTGAGATATTCCCAACAGGTGTTGAATTAGTCGTCGGAAAGTTTAATCCGAGCGATCCAGAATTCGCTTGTGTGAAACTGGTAGCATCAATTGTAGCACTGCTTAGGGTTGAGCCCGAGTTGTCTAAACTTCCAACTGTATTTTGGAAGGTTTGAAAGTCGAGAGTTGCTCCAGAGGCAACGGTAACATCTGAACCGAGTCCGAAGGCTCCATAGGTTGAAGTGGAAGCAATGCCTGCTTGAAGTGTTCCAGCGTTGACATTTGTGGGCCCTTGATAAACATTTTGACCAGTGAAAGTCAATGTTCCCGTTCCATTTTTGTTAAAAGCATTTGTCGAAAGTCCTGCAACCACTCCAGAAATGGTCATGTTATGCGTGTTTGTATCGATCGTTCCGTCCCCAAACAAGACAACCGAAGGGGTAAAACTGGAGAAGTCATCTGTAATTTGAAGAATGCCACTTCCTGGGCTATCAAAAACAACTTGTGTGGAGCCAGATGAAAATGTCTGTGGTGTCACACTCAGGGTTCCTTGCTTGATGATCGTTTTTGCAGCGTAGTTATTTCCTACGTTTGTCAAGGTGAGTGTGCCAGCTCCTGTTTTTGTAAGCGGGTTTGCTCCGGTGATAGGACCACTGAGTTCGAGATTGAATCCATTAGTATCAAATCCACCAGGGTTTGCAAGGGTGATAGATTGGCTGAGTGTCATATTGCCAGCGATTTGAAGAGTGCCCCCAAAAGTATTGAACGTGATCGATGATGGAGCTCCTAAACTAGCTGCGTTGCCATTTAAAATCCCTCCTGAGAGGGTGAGAGGCCCTGATAAACTAGAGTTCGTTACAGTTAGTGTTCCCCTCCCAAGTTTTGTCCAAGCTCCGCTTCCTGTTAACGCCCCGGTAAGACTGACATTGTAGTCATTGACACTAATAGAAGCAGTACCCGTGACTTGAAGGGGTTTGTTTGAAGTCAGTGAATCTCCAAAGACAAGCGTTCCCGCACCAGATGTGAAATTGACTTGTGATGTTGAACCTAATCCCTTTAGAACATTTAAAGATCCACCAGTCTCAATGGTCGTTGTTCCTGAATATGTATTTGTTTCCATTAAAGCAAGTGTTCCCGAAGGGACGGCTAAATTACCAGTTCCAGACACGGGTCCGTAAAGAGGGAGATTTGTAGAGCCTCCTGTCACGGTGAGTGTTGCCGAACCTAGAGTGACTGAAGTGTATTGATTCCCAGCCAGGGTTTTTAAGGTGTTATCATTGCCATTTAAAGCCAATGTGCTGGGGCTTCCCATAGGGCCCAGTATCGTCACACTTGGCTGAAAAGATGTGCTTCCAATTGCTCCAGCACTCCCAGCAGTCAGCGTTGCTTGATTTGTGATCGTGCCTACATTGATGACGCCGGTAAATTGGTTTGGACTTGAGGGACTAAGAATCACGCTATCTTGAGTGATATTGACAGCTCCCGAGCAGACAATTGGGCTACCTGATAACGTATAGTTGCCACCACTGAACGTCAATGTGCCAACGGTCAGAGTGCCAATATCATTATTAGGCGTTTTAATTGTAGCTGCTGATGGAAAGACTAAATCATCATTTGCGGCAGGGACTCCGGAAGGGCTCCAATTACTCGCGGTATTCATGGAACTGGTGGTTCCTTGCCAAGTTTTAGTAGCAGCGAACAAATTGAAGGGAATGATTAGTAAGAGTAAAGCTTTTCTTAATCTCATTTAGACTCACATTTTTAAGAGTTAATCCTATCCAGCCCAAGGAGGTGGTGAGCTATTGTAAGTGATTGTAAATTGTGGGTTTGATTGTGTTCCTCCCGATTTTGAGAAGACAATACTATTTAGGAAAAATTGGTCAATTGCAGAATATGTGCTTGTTGCAGAAGCGGGAAGAACGGCTTGGTTTTGAACATTTATATGGTACTCATAATCTGTTCCATCAAAAGTGAACTTGATAATAAAAGGGTTGCTTTCATCGACTTGCACCATTCCTAAGTTTGTACTCGTAGTTGTGGAGGCGGGAACATCTGTATGGGTTGTTGTCCCATCAAAGTAGGTAAACGATACCGTTGTACCGTTTGCCGCCGAACCCATACTTACCTGATAGGCTTGATTGCTTTGCGCAAGATTAGGAACAGTTGTTCCAGATAAACTCTCCAGCGTAACGATAATGTAAGGCTCGGAAGCATCTGTTACTTGCGACGGGTTGCCCACGCCGTCTTGAATTTCAATCCCATTGATCAGCCCGCTCATATTCAATAAGTCATCAAAATCATAACCATACCCTAGCCCATAGTTTGGATTACTAGGTACTTTTCCTTTATTGATTTGTAATTTATGCAGCTCGATGTCGTAAAGGTTATACCAAGGGCCATTGGCATAGCCAGTAGGGTTGCTAAAATAGGTTAGAGCACCATACCCCCCATTGTTATTCACAAAAGGACTACCAGGAGATGTTGTAAATCCTGTATTCGGTAATTCTCCGATCGTAAAGAGCGCGCTGATGAGTTTCGAGAGTTCATTTGTGTATGCTGCGGGAACAGATGCTGGTGTAAAAGGCCATTTAGAGCCACTTAGCAACTGATCAAAATCAAGATTGTTAAGATCAAGTTGCACATCTAGAGTACCGCTGCTTTGAGCTGCGAAATTCAAGACAAGAGGTGAACCTGAGACGGAAGTGATTGTATAGTTTTCAGCTGGTTCATTGGCAGGAAACACTTGAGCATAAAGGGTGTTTGTCAGGTAGTGGTTATAAACAGCTTGGTAAAAACTCGTACTAGCTAGTGGGGGATGCACCGTTTCTGTGCCGTAGTTAGCTGGGAAAAATTTTGGAGCAACTTGCCCCCCTTGAAATTGTGGACTTTTTCCCAAGTCAATGCTGTTTTTTGCTGCGAGAATACGAACGCAACTAGAGGGTGTTGTATCTGTGTAAGGATTATCGTAAAACGGGACGTCCAAATACTCCCATGATGGGTAGGTTTGTCCTTGACCTAATCCGGTATTCATCGCGGAAATGATATTTTCGCGTGTGTTAGAAGCGATTGTGCCAGAGGCATACGTCCCTTCAATATTAATCTCCTGACCTGTCGCGTAACTGTAGGTATACAATTGCATAGGGAGGCAAAAGTAATCGACCCAAGACAAATTTAAAAATAAATTCGTTTCGGAATCGGTAACGGAATTGACCATCCCAAACTCAAAGTCTTGATATAAAGTGTAGAAGTTTGGATCGGTTCGTGAAGTGACAGAAGAATCCTGGATGCCCATGACACCAAGGGCAGGATTGATAGCTGTTCCCAAATACATAGGGAGGTCAATCGAAAGATAAGCTCTAGATGAACTGTTGATGGGGAGATAAATCAAGTAACCATTAGTGAAACCAGGTGGTAAGTCGGTAGCTGTGGGAAGCTGGTTAAGAGTTTTACTCACTTCAGCTGAGCTTGGGGAGCCGCTTCCCGTAGGGTAGACAAACTGACAAACTCCATTTCCGTCTGGAACCAAAAAACAGGGGAAACCGTTCGGGTCATTTCCATGAGCGACGAAGTAAACGCGACTTGCATCCAGAGTTGAATTATTCACTAAAACAACGGGACAGAAGTTTTGCAGTGGTGTCGGCGGAACGGCTTGCAAAAGTTGCGTAGAGAGAATTGTCGCTACAAAGACTATTATTCTAGCAAAATAGGAAAGATACATATTCGCTGTCCTTTTATTTTTTTGGGGATCGCTTACTTTGGTTCAATCAAAAAGCTAATCCTACTAAGAATGGGAATTTTTTTTTTAATTTTTTTTCATGAAATGGAATTCTAGTCTTTTCGAGTGTGCAGAAAAGTGAGTTTTGCGTATCGTAAAAGGAAAATTTTCCTGACAGCTCAATTATGTAGGTCGAAATGTCACGAGAATGTAAAAAAATTCGCTCAAAAATCATCACTTTAAAACATTGAGATAGGTTCATGGCAAAACTCTACTTTTATTACTCGGCAATGAACGCGGGAAAAAGTACAACACTGCTTCAATCGAGTTACAACTACCGTGAAAGAGGGATGAACACCCTCCTTTTGGCCCCTCGGTTTGATGATCGCTTTGGCGATCCTGCAATTTATTCGCGCATTGGCCTGAAACAGGAAGCTCTTTTGTTCGAAAAGGGGACGAATATCTACTATCAAACCGAAGAAAAAATCGATGAGATTGGCGCATTGCATTGTGTTCTAATTGATGAAGCCCATTTTCTTACGAAATCACAGGTAGCACAACTCGTTTCAATTACGAAAAAACTACACGTTCCTGTTTTGTGTTATGGTCTCCGGTCAGACTTTTTAGGAGAGCCCTTTGAAGGGAGCCAGTATTTGCTCACTTGGGCGGATGAACTTGTTGAAATTAAGACCATTTGCCATTGCGGAAGCAAAGCAACCATGAACATGCGTATCGACGAGGAAGGGAGTCCCGTAAGTAAAGGAAATCAAGTCCATATTGGTGGGAATGAAAGTTACCTTTCAGTTTGCATGAAGCATTTTGTCGAAGCCATCGATGCCATCGAAGAAATTGCATTTGGAAAGACCCATTCTAATAGGAGTTAATCATGTCAGTGACCCAATCTTCCCCGTCTGAAGTGAGTCTTTGGAAAAAAGCAATTCTCCCTTGGATCGTCTGTTTTTCGGCGTCCCTTTTTTTTGCTTATGAATTGCTTCAATTGCATGTAATGAATGCCTTATCCCCAATGCTTATTCGGGATCTTGGACTCAATGCAACTCAATTTGGAACGCTCAGTTCCACCTATTTACTTGCTGATGTGATCTTTCTTTT
Source organism: Simkania negevensis Z (assembly GCF_000237205.1). Taxonomy (GTDB): domain Bacteria; phylum Chlamydiota; class Chlamydiia; order Chlamydiales; family Simkaniaceae; genus Simkania; species Simkania negevensis. Next base: position 544,773 of record NC_015713.1, read on the forward strand.
GCCTGCTGGCATTTTGCTCGACCGTTTTTCAGTGCGGAAAGTCATTTTAACAGCCCTTTTTCTCTGCGTGATTGGAACTTTGGGCTTTAGCCGCGCTCACTCGTTTGGTTTTGCCTGTGTTTGTCATTTTCTTTCAGGAATAGGCAATGCTTTTTGTTTCTTAAGTTGCATGATGCTCATTTCACGTTGGTTTCCTAAAGAAAAACAAGCGTTTATTGTCGGACTGATGATCACTATGGGGATGCTTGGAGGTGTTGTAGCGCAAGTTCCCTTTTCCCTTCTTGCCCAAAAATTTGATTGGCGTCAGGCTCTCTTTATCGATGGTCTGATTGGTGTTGCTATCTTTGCGTTAATTTTTTCCTTTGTCAAAGACGCGCCAAAAGGATTTCTCAGAGCTGAAGAAGAAAGCGCTGAGCTTCCATTTTGGGAAGGAGTTAAACGTTCAGTCCTTAACATCCAAAACATTTGCTGCGGGCTATATACGTGCTTTTTAAACATGCCGCTTATGATCATCAGTGCTGTTTGGGGAACCCTTTTTCTTACGCAAGTGCACGAGATTCCTTTGACCAATGCTTCCTTTATCGTCAGTATGATTTGTATGGGAACCATTGTCGGATCGCCGATCTATGGCTGGGTTTCTGATAAAATCGGTAAGCGCCGCTTGCCAATGCTATTTGGAGGCCTCACTTCACTGATTGTGATGTTTGCCATTATCCTCATTCCTCATCCATCTGAGAAAATGCTCACAGCTTTATTCTTTGCATTGGGCTTTTTTACGAGCAGCCAAGTGATCGGGTATCCGACCATTACAGAAAGTAATCCTAAAGAGCTAACGGGAACTTCGATGGGCATTGCCGCGCTGATCATCATGGGGATAGCAGGAGTGATTCAACCTCTTTCAGGCAAATTGCTCGACTATAGCTGGAGTGGAGCGATGCAAAATGGTGCACCTCTCTATGCTTTAAAAGATTTTATGACAGCGTTTATGATCTTCCCGATCGGGTTTGTCATTGCCCTCATAGCATTAGCAAGGATCAAAGAACCTCAAAAAGCTGCTGCTTCACTAAAAACTTAAGAGTTGCAAGCAAAGTCAGAGTATTTTAACGTTTGGCCCATCTTTGTTAAAATGAGGGCTAATAAAATGTTACATGAGAAAAATTCAAGCGGGGCTTCTCCTGCCATGCAAGCTGCATATTGTGGTCATTTTCATTTGGTTGAAAAACTAATTGATCGCGATGAAAATTTGATGCAAACACGGGACAATGACAACAACACCCTTCTCCATGTTCTTCAAGAATGTCCGAAATTATTTAAGCGGATTGCAGAGTATGATCCTAAGCTCCTTCACGAAAAGAATGAATACAGTGGGGACTATCCGATCCACTCTCTTGGATATTATACCAAGCAATTTGAGCTTCTCAAATGGGTGATTCAGAAAGAACCAACTGTGCTTCAACAACGAAATAAAAGCGGTCGACTCTTGATTCATCAGTTTGTGCAAAATCAATTAGATTATGAAGGGTTCACTCTGTTTTTATGGTTGATTGAGCAAGATCCTACTCAATTGGAAGCTAAGGATGACGAAGGGTATAGTTTACTTCATCATGCGTTTTCTAGTTCAAACTTTCAAGTCATCAAGTGGCTTTTAGAAAAAGATCCTTCTTGCGCAAATGACAGAACAAAAGAAGGCTTATTGCCCATCCATTTCTTAAGTTGGTATGAAAAGAACCAGGGTTTTATCCGTTGGTTTTTCGAAAAATATCCTGAGCAACTTCTAGAAAAACAGCCATCAGGGGATTTGCCTATCCATTTTGCTTGCCAAGCTGGCTATGAAGAACTCGTCATGTGGATATTAGAGCAAGATCAAGTGGTCCAAACTGTGTCATGAAAAAACAAGTGTTCTCCTGCCTATTTTTCTCACTTTTTACCCTTGCGCAGGGGCAATCATTTGAAGAAGAAGTGTTTGATGAGTTCAAGAAGGCTGATGAAAGGTGGATTGAATTTAAAAACAACTTAACAATCTATCTCGATGAGATAAAGCTCCCTTCTCGGAAAGCCGATGAAGGTGAACTTGACATCTACTTTGCTGAAAAGTGGGAAGCTTCCTATAAAGCTTTACAACAGAAAATAGGAGAGCTTCAGCAGTCGTTTTGGGACTTTAGAGAAAAACTAGAAGAGGTGGTTGCATATCATGCGGAAAGCACTCATGTCTCTTATGCAAAAGCGTCTGTTTCAGTTGAAGCAACTCAGTGGTACACGACATATCTTGAGAAAAACCTTTTTGGATTTGAGCCAGGAAAGCAACGAGAAATTAAAACCGATTTAAAGCTGAGTCAAGATGTAACGAGAAGTTTTCCCTATTCGTTTGTGGAACCTCCCTACATTAGCCCCCATGTCATTCACAGTCTGACGCCCCCATGGCCGAGCTATGCGCATAATGATGGAAGTGCCATTGAACTTTGGAATGGGCAAAGTAAAGCCATAGAAAATTATGAATTCCCCTCATTCACTCAAGAACTGAGTTCCTTGGAAACAGCATCGTTTGAGTATTCTTATATTGGTAAAACGGATCAAGATGTTTACGTTTTGTTGACAGATGAATGTGGTGGAGGAAGAGGGCAGTTTAAAGGGTTATTGTTTTTTACAATTGAAGTGGAACCTTATTTAGCTGATGAAAACGGAGAACGAGAACGGGTTGTCATTAAACGGGTTGGTGAACATTTTTTGGGAGATAGATGGTTTGGGCAATTGAAGGTAGAAGGCAATCAAGTGACTCTTGTTACAGAAGGATATCGCCAAACCGAAATTAAGCCTCAGTCAGTCATCTTAGATCTTCAGCATTTTTTCCCCTCACGTCCCTTAAGTCCAATCTTTGCAGAGCGCCTTGTGACAAGAAATGAAGATGGACCTCTTTTTTGGGCGGTTTATCAAGATGATTCCGATACGCTGTTGGCGCTCATGGAAGAGCGAATTTCTAAAGAGCTCATTCAGAGATTACTGCACATCGCTAGTCGGCATGGCTGTTTTAAATGCCTCAGCATCTTACTCGATCATGGAGGCGATCCGAATTTTTCTGACCGGGAAGGCAACACTCCTTTGCACTGTGCTGTTGACAGTAGAGAGTTTGAGAGCGTGAAAAAGCTCATTGAAAAAGGTGCTCTGATCAACGCAGAGAATTTTCATGGACTCACTCCTTTAGTTTTAGCTGTGAAAAAAGGAAAACCCGAAGTCGTAAACTATCTTTTAGAGAAGGGGGCAGCGGTTGATTTTGTCGATCAAGATGGAAAAAATCTCTTGCATTATGCCCTTTATGATGGATGGGATTGTGAAATTGCCGAAAAGCTTTTTTCTCTCGGCGTCAAAGCTAACCGTTCGGACATGCTCCCTCAGGCGGCGTGTCTTGGCAGTCGACTCATCGTCAGCCACATGCTTGATCAGGGAGTTGATATCAACTCAGAAAATCAGTGGGAAGAGACCGCTCTAATGAATTGCTTTCGATTCGGAGAGATGCGTGAAGAGCTCGCCGATTATCTTCTTGAAAAAGGAGCAGACCCGTTTGCGCATAAATGGGATGGCGATGCGCCTATTTTAAAGATCATTGATTTTCGCAGTATGCACCTCTTGCAAAAGTGTCTTTCGAAAGGGGTGGATTTAAACTGTAAAAGATTGAAAATTTCCCCCCTTTATCGAGCAGCTGAAATCGATTGGCTCGAAGGTGTCAAACTTCTTTTAGAGCAGGGCGCTAATGTCAATTTGCAAAACTCTTCTGATGGCTGGTCGAAGGGCGGGCGGACACCTCTGCATGCTGCCGCAGAAAACGGAAATCTGGAGATGGTCAAACTCCTGAGAGGACATGGCGCAGACCTTTTTCCTCCAGATGTCAAAACCCCCTTTGCCCTTGCAGCAGAATGCAATCACAAAAGTGTGCTTCTATATTTCATTTCTGAAGGTTTTTTAAGTCCGTAATCAATGAGTTTTAAATTTCTCATACCAAAATGCGATTTTGTTAATTTGGTATGAAATGGGTTTCATGAGGAATCTGATGGTCTTTGAGAAGGTGGGCGAGTGATCTGAGCCCATGGCTTTCTGCGAGCTCAAGAGGCGCGACTCCTTCTGCATCGGGAATGGTCCAATCTGCTCCATTGTTTATTAAGTGTATTGCAATCCCTTCTAAGCGGTAGCGTATGACGTGAATCAAGTAAGTATCCCCATTTTTTGCTTTCGCATCAATCTTGGCTCCTGCGTCGAGGAGTAGATCGATGATTTGGATGTAGGCGTTTTCTATTTCGGGATAGTGAGCCGTTTCAGGATGGCTTCTAGCAAAATGGAGAGGAGGGAATCCATTGGATTTACGGTTGGGATTCGCTTTTGCTTCAAGCAATAATTGCGTGGCTTCTACATTTCCGTTTTTGATGGCTGCAGTGAGAGGTGTCAGTGGGAGGAGGTCTTGGAAGTTTTCAGGAAATTTTGGCTTGGAACGGGGTTCCCAATCAGGGCGAAGAGAAAGAGAGAGAAGGTAGCATAAGACTTCTGTTTGATTGTAGCGGGCAGCAATGTATAGCAAGGAAAAGCATCTGAAGCGCATCACCTGTTTGAGATTGGCGCTATGGGAGGTAAGTTTTTTCAGCATTTCGAGGTTTCCATTGTAAACAGCAGGCGCTAGGGCAGAGTGAAAAAAACCAGTTGGGTGATCTTTTGCTCCATGTACAATGAGTTGATCAAATGCAGTTTCATTTTGAAATTTAACAGCTATGAAAAGGGGAGAGAACATGAGCACTTTAGCTAAGTTACAATCGGCACCATACTCGAGAAGAAGATTCATGATTTCATAGTGGTGGTTTTGGATAGCAGCATGAAGGGGAGCAAGGCCGTGATGCGTTGTGATGTTTGGTTTTGCACCTTGATTCAGGAGGAATTCTACACAGGCTGTGTGTCCTGCTTGGGCAGCACAGTAGAGAGGAGTGAGTGTGAAAGTGGGGTCGATGTCATTGATTTGTCCCCCATGTTCCACTTCCTTTTTTAAGAGTTCAAGGTTGCCAAGGTAAGCTGCTTGGTGAAGTGGAGGAAGGGTGGAAGAGGTGAAAGGGGGGTAGTTTTCCAGACCATACAGAATACGAATCTCATCTTCTAGTCCGATGTAACCGGCAATGGCTCCTTGCACTGCGTAGCAGTTCATCATTTTAAGCTCTTCTTCTTTTTTGGGATCTAGCGAAGCGAAAAGAAGGTGTGCAGCTTCGATCTGAGAGAAATCAAATGCGCGCCTAATGCAACGGCCATAATAATGGGAAAGGTCTGCTCCTGCTCGGAGCAAGGCTTGTATGGCATGACAGTTGTTTCGAACTGCAGCAAACTCTAAGGGAGTGCAATCCAATTGCAACTCGTTAGGATCTGCCCCATGCTCGAGTAAGTCAATGAGGATTTCGGGCTTTTGGTTGCGGATGGCGCATATGATTGGGGTGTCTTCTTCTCCATTAGGTGGGAGGTGAAGATCGACTCCGTGCTCGACTAAAATTTTAACTTTTTCTCTTTGATTATTGAGAATAGCGTTTCGCAAAGCGCCATATTCGTCTTTGATGTCGATATATTTTGTTAAAAAAAGCAACAGCATGACGCTGCCAAAAGCGACTGCTAGGTGGAAAACACTTCGATTTTTAACATCTTGATGTTTAAGATTCGCACCCGCCTTTGTCAAAGCTTCGGTGATTTCTAAGTCATCATGCTCTACAGCAATTGATAGAGGTGTTTTCCCTTCAGAGTTTTCAACGTCAACTGTTGCGCCGGCTTGAAGCAAAACCTCTACGATCAAAGGAGCTCGTAAAAGACAAGCAAGATGTAGAGCTGTATCTCCATTTTTGGTTTGGGAGTTGAGATCTGAGGGGAGGAGGGTTTTGACTACTTCTAAATCTAACATCGCGACAGCTTGCATCAATGGGGTGAAAGAGGGATCTTGTTTCCAAAGATCAAGTAAGTTGAGGTGAATGGTGAGCTCGTGCTGATCAGTGAGCCATTCAAAATTTTCGGTAAAACGTCTCCTTTCCCAATGAAAATAAAAATGGAGGGCAAGGAAAAGGTCTCGTGAGAGGGGAGGAAATTCGTAGAGGGCTTGAAAGAGACATTCTTCAAATGCGATACGAAAGCTCAAATCGGCAAACAACCCTTCTTTAACAAACCTTTTGAAGACTTTGAGAGCCTGGTCTTGAGGAGAGTTAAGAAGTTCTAAGACTTTTACTTGTGCCTTTTCATCTAAAAGGGGGAAGCAGACATCTTCACGAAGAGAAGATTCTTCACCACTTAAAGCCTCTTCATAAGCCTGCCGAAGTTTAGCAAACCCTTCAGGATCATCTTCGGGATTTGTCAGCTTTAATGCTTGTGCATAAGCTTGTCGGATCCGCTTTTTGTCAGTAGTCGGCTCAATGTTTAGAATAGTCCAGATATTCATAGAGTGCTTGCTTGATTTCTTCGATAGTATGTGGATTTTGAGTATTTAATGCCGCGTTAAATTCATCGATCATAGAGGCGAGCTCCTGTCGAGTTTCTCCTCTATGAAACTCAAACAAAGACTCCAGTTTTGCCATAATTGCCCGATTTTCGGGAAGATCGCGAGGGTGAATTTTTAAACTTGTAAGTTTTCTTAGGCTATTTTGGACCTCTTCATCTGATAAGTGGTGGTCTTGGTTTTGAATCAAAATCTTTTTTTTGTCGCCTGTACTATTGACTGTTGCTTCCACCTCTAAAAGGCCATTGATGTCGTAGCTAAAACGGACATCAACCGATTCTTGGCTTGCAGATGCTGGAGGAACAAGAATCTCAAATTCCCCAATTTTAATATTATCAGAGAGTTTATAGCTTTCGCCTTGATAGACATCGATACACATACGTGTTTGTTGATCTAGAGTTGTCCAAAAAGTCGAAACCCGGCTGGTAGGAATAGTTGTGTTGCGTTCGATGATCGGGCAAAAACTGTAAGTCTGATACTGCGTTTTGTAAATACTCGTCCCTAGTGAAAAGGGGCAGATGTCAGTGATGACAACATCGCGAAGTTCTTCATGCCGCTCTTTAAGGGCCGCTTGTACACCGGCTCCTAAAGCAACAGCTTCATCGGGGTGAACAGCTGTTTGTGGAAACAGCCCCAGCATTTTTGCGATGGCAGATTGAATCAAAGGCATTCGTGTTGCTCCTCCAACGAGGATCACCGCATCTAATTCGTGAGGGCGAATACGTGCATCGCTCAGCGCTTGCTCAAGCGGTGCTTGAAGTCGATCAAAAAGTGGGGAAGCGAGCTTTTGAAATTGGCTGCGGGTGAATGGAAAAACAACCTCTTGCTCATCAAGAGTTATTTGAAATGTCGTTTCCTCATGGCTGCTAAGAGCGTGTTTGACGATATGAGTTTGCTCGTAAAATGACTGTTGAACTTCTTGTGGCAACTCAATGAGATCGATTTGGAAGCGCTTCCAAAGCTGACCTTTCATGAATTCGGCAATCAGTTGAGAAAAATCTTCGCCCCCTAAGTAGTTGTCACCTGCGCTTGAACAAACTTCGATCACCCCAGAAAATAGTTCCACAATAGAGACATCGAAAGTCCCACCACCGAGGTCGAAAACTAAAAACTTTGTTTCTAAATCTCGTTTATGAAGACCGTATGCTAAGGCGGCAGCAGTTGGCTCATTAATGAGTCGTTCCACCTGAACTCCCGCAAGTTTTCCTGCTAAATGTGTGGCTTTTCGTTGAGCATTATTGAAATAGGCTGGAACTGTGATAACAGCTTCTGTAACCTTTGTCCCAAGAAACGCTTCAGCATCACGGATAAGGCTTTTCAAAACCATGGCGCTCAGTTCTTCGGGAAGAAAACTCTCATTTCCGAGAAGGAACTTTTTTGCCGTTCCCATATAACGCTTAAAATTGCGGAGCGCATGGACCTTCTTCAATGCAGAATCTCCAACAAGAAGATGACCTTCCTCATCAAGTGCAACAACAGAGGGAGTAAGCATTTTGCCATACTGGTTGGGGATCAAAATAGGCTTTTGATCTTTCCAAACAGAAATGAGGCTATGTGTTGTTCCTAAATCGATCCCGATCATAAAAACTCATGTTACAAAGGGCATAATGATACTGGAATCTGGTAAAAAAATACAGTTGGAAACGCCCCTTGACTTAGCTTTAGAAAACCAATGGGAAGAGACCTCTCTATTGAATTGTTTTTGATTCAGAGAGGTAGATGAGGAGCAGACCTTTTTATGTATATGGCGTGCGCCTATTATAAGGATCATTGATTTTCGGAATAAGCATCTGTTGCAAAAATGCCTTTTCAGAGGAGATGGTGAAAATTCTCCCTACTTGGTTGCTGAAATCGAATGATAGAAGCTTCATGCTGCCATACGAAACGGGAATCTAGAAATGGCCAAAACCCCATTTAAGTGCACTTTTTCACTTCATTTTGGAGGAACTTTATTTGACACCATCGCTCTTGGCTAGGAGGTTTTATCCTAAGATGAGATTGTCAAGATGTCAAAGCATGGGAAGGTTCTATTGGCGCAAAGCGGAAAAAAAGTTCTTCTGAACGTTTTCCAATTCCATGCTCAAGTCGATGGTCAACGATACTTACAGCTGCTTGGTGCGTAGAGATTTTCTTTTGCTTTGCAATCTCAAAGATATCGATTAGTTGCTGATAGATTTTCTTGGTCATTTCTCTGGCACGAGGTGCTTGATAACCGTCTGGCGAGAGCTCGTGCATCACATTGATAAGCCCTCCAGCATTGATCACAAAATCGGGGGCATAGAGGATACCCCGTTTAGAAAGGAGATCAGCATCTGATTCGTTTAAGAGTTGGTTGTTAGCTGCTCCAGCGATAGCTTTGCAGCGCAGGTTGGGGATGGTCTCTTCGTTGAAAACTCCACCAAGCGCGCAGGGAGCAAGAATGTCACAGTCGACATAGAGAATTTCGTCGGGGGCAGCGACTTTAGCAGCATATTGGTGAGCACAGCGAGCGACTGCAGCGTCGTCGATATCTGAGATGATGAGCTGAGCCCCTTCCCAGAAAAGAAGTTCAATGAGGCGGCGGCCGACGCTTCCGACTCCTTGAATGGCAAAAGTTTTTCCTTCTAAAGAGGTGTGATTTTCAAGGTGCATTAATGCGGATTTAATGCCGAGAAATGTGCCCCAAGCGGTGTAGGCAGAAGGGTTTCCACTTCCACGAAGATTGTGAACGCCGCAGGCGTATTTGGTCTTTTGAAGAATGATTTCAATATCTTCTGGTGTACATCCAACGTCTTCAGCGCAGATGTAGGTTCCATGGAAAGTATTAACGGCTTCGCCAAATGCATGAAGGAGCTCGGGAGTTTTTTCGGTTTTGGGATCGGCAATGATAACGCTTTTTGCTCCGCCTAGTCCCACTTGGGCCATGCCGGCTTTGTAAGTCATTCCTTTTGAGAGGCGAAGAACGTCGGTCAGTGCGTCTTCAAACTTTTTGTAGGGATAGATCCTAGTTCCACCGAGTCCCGGGCCTAGATCAGTATTGTGAACGGCAATGATTGCGGTAAGACCTGAATCCGCATCTGTGAATTTAACAACCTTTTCGTAATCAGCGATTTCGATTTCTTCTTGCTTCAAGTTCATTGCTTTTTCTCCCTATTAACCAGATGTTCTCTTAAATCCTTGAGGTTTTTTAATACCCAAAAAAACTGAGTATAGCAGAGTTGCTCTAAACTTGTAAGATTTTTGCTGTGGCTTCGATCAATCCACGTGTTGCTTCTTCAAATCCGGCCTTATCGAATGGGTCTTTAACGTGGGGGGTCAGCTTCTTTTTAAACTCTTCGCAAAGATAGGGAAGGATAAGTTTAACATGTTCTGCTGTGGTGACTTCGTTTTCAAGAAGAGCTTGAAGAGCAAGGAGTTGTCTTAAGTGGAATTCTGCGGCGATTTTCAAGTCTTCACTACATTGAAGAAGGAGGATGTATTGCTCCTTCATGTAGATGTATTGCTCGATGATGTTTCTCGTGAGGATGTCTCCCTGTTCTCGGACAAGGTACGAAGCGGCAATGGTACGAAGCTCATTTAGATGGAGAAGAGCATCTTTTTGAGAGTGTCCTTTTTCAAACTCAAGAACTTTTATAAAGAAGCTGTAAGCGTCTTTAGAGAGTTGGTTAAAAAGAGATGTGAGGAATGTTGGATCTGCATGTTCATCTTGTGCGGCCATTGCAAAAAGCTGCATCATTTCGAGATCAGTTTGTAAGGCCTTTATTCTGTTTTCGGGGGTGTTTTGCCTCTCGAATTCAATCGAGGCTTCTTCAGCTAGACGGGTTTCAACTGCGAGCGTTTGAAGTTGACGCGTCTTAAGGAAGAGTTTGGCTTCTATAGGAGAAATTTCTGCTTCAAGTTCACTATAAACAAAATAGCAAAAAGATAAGGCGTCATGAACCGTTGCAATATTGACTTCAGTCACCATTCTGTCATCACAACAGTACCACGTGCCTTCTTGGCTCTTTTCTGAATTGGGAATAAAAACATAAGCTACATAATGTCCACTATCAGCTGTGTCACCATGATGAGAAACAAAACCTTTGATTCGATAGCGACCGTTCTTGCCATTACTGACAATTTCTCCTGGAAGAACAAAGGTTTCATCCATATCGACGATACGCGTTTCTTTTTTATTGATTCCCTGATCTCTTTCAAATCTTTTGAGAGTGAGAATAAGGGAAGGTGGAAGGTCTGCAAATTGGTTTGTTTCTTCGATAATAGGGAGTTCGAGTGTTCCACCATCTTTTGTCGAGACTCTATATGAATCACCCCGTCCTTGAAAAAAGGCCCAACGTTTTAGAGCCATTTCAAGAGAGATATTTTCAACTCCTTTGAGATCAAGGATGATACTTGAGTTGGGTGTTCGCTCTGCTTTAAGCCATCCTCCTTCACTGACTCTTTCTTGACTCTGCTCTGTCAAATCCGCGTAATTACCGATGATTTCAACTCTTTTCTGATTGGCAGTCCAAAAGAGTAAAGGGTTGAGTTCTTTAACGTTCTCAGGAGAAAGAGGGAGGAGAGGATTGACTCTTTCAATCTCAGTAATCTCACCTAAAAGTTGGCCGAGAGCTTCAAAAGCATCTTCTTGGCGCCCTGTTTGCATATCCACTTCTTCACGAGAGGCACTGCTGCCTCCAAGGGGAACCGTATCTCCTCTTCGTTGAGCCAAGAAGTAAAGGGCTGCATTGGCAAGTATTTTACTGTATTTTTCTGCAGGCAGTTTTTCAAGAACACACTTTCGAAGAACTTTGATGTTAAACATGAGCTGTCTTATAGCATTCATGAAACAGTCATTCCTGTTCTCATTGACAAGTCCAATGGGACGGCTCAAGGGAGGAGGACAATCTGAGCGATGTCGAAGAAAGGGGGCTTCAGTATTTAATTGTGCAATTTTATTGACGAGCGAGGCTGCTTCTCTGAGCTCGGTTTTGATTTCTATATAGGCGTGCTCGGTTTCTAATTGTTTATGAGAAGTGAGCCATTTAGACACTGTTTCAATGTGAGGAGACATCTGGTGATAAAGAGAGATCGCTTCTTGATATAGCCGTTTTTTTTCTTCACCTTGCGCACTAGACAAGTCTTCGACTGCTCGCAGATTCAATTTGATTTGCTCTGAATGGGGAGTGATCTGGGATAAGATGTAGCGTTGGAGATCTTGAAGAGAGGAAGCTTCGAGCTTGCTGACCGACGAAGGAAGAAGGGGTTGCGTGGGATAGAATTTATCTTTAAAGGGGTTGACGACTTTTACGAGGAAAAGATTGACCACGCTTTGAAAAATTGACGACATTTGAAACCATACGACAACATGCGCGATGTACTGCGATGACAATCGCATGAGCAATTGCTTTTGATAAGCTAACCCTGTGAACCAATCAAGTTGTTGATTGGAAGGAGCGGCTAAACGCAATGACATTTTTATTCTCCTAGCAAATAATCATCTCATGATGGCAAAAATATTACCTTGATTAAGCTTTTCTTTGAAGGATAAAAATGACACAAATTTTCATAGCATTATTTTTGGCATGTTCAATTTTTCTCTATGCCGATTGGGCTGAAGAAACTCTAATGGGGATGTCGCGAGAAGAGAAGGTTGGGCAATTTTTTGCGATTTCCATTGCTCCTCCCCGTGGTGAAAAGCATTTGCGTCACATTCAAAGTTTTTTGAAAAGTTTTCCTGTGGGTGGAGTGCTTTTGAAGCAGGCTCATCCAGAAGAACAAGTTTCTTTTTTAAATGCAGTCCAAGAAAGCTCGAAGATACCTCTTCTCACTTTTGCAGATGCCGAATGGGGCCTTGGAATGCGTATGAGAGAAACGTTTTCCTACCCTCGTAATCTTACCCTTGGAGCCGTGCAAAACCTCGAACTTTTGAGGGAAATGGGGCGTCAAATTGGAAAACAATGCCAGCTTGTGGGTGCTCATATCAATTTAGCACCTGTTGTTGATATCAATACCAACCCTGAAAATCCTGTGATTCATCGCCGCGCTTTTGGTGATGATTCTTTCCAAGTTTCAGTACATGCGCAAGCTTTGTATCAAGGAATGCAAGAAATGGGGATTCTCGCCTGTGTGAAACATTTCCCAGGGCATGGAGATACCTCTATTGACTCTCATCACGATCTTCCTCTTGTTACACATCCTTTAGAGCGGCTGCAATCGATAGAGTTTGTTCCTTTTTCGCAGGCAATCCAAGGGGGAGTTGCCTGCGTCATGTCGGCCCATTTACTGGTTCCAGCACTTGACTCGATTCCTTGCACTTTTTCATACCCTTTGATCACTCAAATCCTCCAAGAGCAGCTTGGGTTCGAAGGCCTTATCATTACAGATGCTCTCAATATGAAAGCGCTGACAAATTACTATGAAAAAGGGGAAGTAGGGCTAAAAGCTTTTTTAGCGGGCCATCATATTTTGCTCTATGGGAGTCATCGAGATGAAGTTGTCGATGCGATTCTAGATGAATTTGTACCTGTTGCTTTTCAAGCTATCATGAGCGCTGAAATTTCGGAAGAAGAGATCGATAGAAGAGTTCTTAAGATTCTTAAAATCAAGCAAAACTTAGGTCTTCATGAAAACCGTTTTGTGCCTGAAAGAGAAGACCTCATGGAAAAACTCCATAACACAGCCTATGCAGAGCTGATCTCTCTTCTTTTTGAAGAAGCTGTGACCTTATTTCGAGATGAAGGTCTTCCTTCTCAAGGAGAAAAAATTGCCTTTGTCCAACTAGGAAGAGACGAAATCTCCCCTTTTTGTGCCGATTTGCAAGAAACCTTTGATGTGACTCCCATTCAATATGAGCAAGGGATTTCTCTCGATGGCTATGATCGGATTATTCTAGCTCTTTACCAAGCAGAAGTGCCCAAAGAGCTGCGCATGCTTCATGCGACAACTGTGATTTTTACAACGCCGTATGTTCTCAAAGATTGTCCGAAAAGTGGAACAATTATCGTAGGTTATGAAGGGGTGCGTGATGCAGAAAAAGCTGTCTTAAAGGTGATCAAAGGGGAAGTAAAAGCAGAAGGGAAGCTCCCGATTGGGAGCTTCCACTAAAAGAAGAGAGTTATTTTTCCTCATCGAGAATTTCGACTTCAGCTTCTTCAATCTCTTCTTCTTTCTTTTCTTCGCGCCTGGGAGCTTCACCCCCCATAGGTCCTGCGCCGGGGCCAGCTTGTTGCTGGGCTGCACCTTGCTTTTGAATCTCTTCCCCAATCTTTTGGATGTAGGTTTCAAGATCTGTTGTTGCCGTTTTGATACTGGAAATGTCATTTGACTCGAGGGCTTTTTTGAGAGTATCAATTTTACCCTGAATCTCTTTTGTAAGCTTTTCAGGAATTTTATCTTTGTGATCTTTCAAGGCTTTTTCAGCTTGGAAGACTAAGCTATCACCTTTGTTTTTCACTTCGACATCTTCTTTGCGCTTTTTGTCTTCATCAGCATGTTCTTCTGCGTCTTTGACCATCCGGTTGATCTCATTTTCAGAAAGGCCTGATTTTGCCTCGATCCGAATTTTTTGTTCTTTTCCGGTTCCAAGATCTTTAGCAGAGACATGCAAGATTCCATCTGCGTCGATATCAAAGCTGACTTCGATTTGTGGAGAACCTCTTGGAGAAGGAGGGATGTCCGTTAAGTCGAACCGTCCGATCTCTTTGTTGTCTGTTGCCATTTTACGCTCACCTTGCAAGACGACGATTGTTACGGCAGGCTGGTTGTCTACGGCAGTTGAGAAGACTTGTTTTTTCTGCGTTGGGATGGTGGTATTACGCTCAACGAGCGGTGTCATGATGCCACCAAGTGTTTCAATTCCGAGAGTGAGAGGAATGACGTCGAGCAGAAGAACGTCTTTAACGTCTCCAGCAAGAACTCCCCCTTGAATTGCAGCACCTGTTGCGACAACTTCATCGGGGTTCACTCCTTTATGAGGCTCTTTTCCGAAGATTTTTTTGACCTTCTCTTGAACAGCTGGCATACGACTCATTCCACCTACAAGGAGAACGTCGTGAATTTGATCTTTTGTGATTCCTGCATCTTTCATGGCATTGACACATGGATCAACGCAACGCTCAATAAGATCAGAAGCTAAGCTTTCGAACTTTGCACGGGTAAGTGTTAAAGATAAGTGTTTAGGGCCGCTAGCATCCATTGTAATAAATGGCTGATTGATTTCAGTTTGCTGCGTTCCAGAAAGCTCGATCTTTGCTTTTTCAGCAGCATCTTTAATCCGTTGCAAAGCCATTTTATCTTTCGAAAGATCGATTCCGTTTTCCTTTTTGAACTCATTTAAGAGCCACTGGATAATGACGTTGTCGAAGTCATCTCCGCCCAGGTGAGTGTCACCATTTGTGGCAAGAACTTCAAAAACTCCATCACCGATCTCTAGAATGGAGATATCGAATGTTCCTCCACCCAAGTCGAAGACAGCGATCTTTTTATCGGCACCTTCTTTATCGAGTCCGTAGGCTAAAGCAGCAGCAGTGGGCTCAGGTATGATACGCTTGACATCTAGACCAGCAATACGGCCAGCATCTTTTGTCGACTGTCTTTGCGAGTCGTTAAAGTAGGCAGGAACTGTGATGACAGCTTCTGTAACTTTTTCACCGAGATATTCTTCGGCAGTCTCTTTCATCTTGATGAGGATTTGAGCTCCAACTTCTTCTGGTGTCAGGGTTTTCCCATCCACTTCAAAGACAGCGTCGCCGTTGCTGTTTGGAACAACTTTATAGGGAACTGTTTTGATTTCCTCCGCCACTTCGGCATACTTACGCCCGATAAAACGCTTTGTTGAATAGAGCGTTTTTTCTGGGTTTGTCACTGCTTGTCGTTTCGCTGGAATTCCAACGAGGCGTTCCCCATCCTTATATGAAACGATGGAAGGAGTTGTGCGTGTTCCTTCAGCATTAGCAATGACCTTTGCAGCTCCACCTTCCATAATGGCAACACAGGAGTTAGTTGTCCCTAGGTCAATTCCAATGACTTTGCTTTTTTTCTGAGTCATGTTTACTGTTCTCCTTCAGACTGTTTTTCTTCTTCATTAGCTCGGGTTTCTTCGCTTTCTTTGACCGGTTTTTTGGCAACCTTAACCTTGGCCGGGCGAAGGATTCTATCACCACATTTGTAACCGCGGACAAACTCTTGAATCACGGTACCTTCTGCATGCTTTTCCGTTTCTTCAATCTCGATCACTTCGTGCAGATGAGGATCGAAGTGATTTCCTTCTGACGAAAAAGATGTGACATTGTGGCTGGATAAAACATCTTTAAATTGGGTTAGGATCATCTCAAATCCTCTTGCCCAGTTTTGCACTTCATCTGATGCTTGGCGTGTAAAACTGAAGGCGTTTTCAAAATTATCGAGAGGGGATAAAAACTCTCCAATCACGTTTTCAACAGCGAAGCGGGTCGTATCATGTTTATCTTTCTGCATCCGCTTTCTGGCATTTTCCATCTCTGCTAAAAGGCGCAAATTTTTCTCTTGTTGGTTTCTCAGTTCAAACTGCAACTCTTCTGAAGTAGGAAGTTGCCCTTCATGGGGAGCTTCCTCTTGAGCTTCGTTTTGTTTTTCTCCTTGGCTTTCGGGGTCCATGCGTTCTCCTTAACGTTTATCTTCCAAGAGCAGGTGTTGCGCCTGATCGAGGTAAACCGTGCTATCTGTTTGTAAGCCTATTTCTCGAGTTTTCGGCTGTCGATATGTGATTTTGTATTTATATAAGTTGCGTGTGAGCATCTCGCTTAAAATTGCTGAAAACGCTCTAAGAATTCCAAAAATTTTAGGGTACGGCATCCGCATAGGCCCTAAGAGAGCAATGGCACCAACAGGTTTCCCGTGAATGAAGTAGGGGACTGCGATAATACTCGTGTGAGCGGTGCCTCTTCCAAGTTCATCTCCGATCCAAAAACGCAAATCAACAGCTTCAGCGCATTCTTCTAAAAGGTGACGCATGTACTGCGTATCTTCAAAAAGAGATAGCCCCTTTGCTAAAACGCTTGCATCCTGAAACTCAGAAAACTTCAGCAATTTTGAAAATCCTGTCTTGTAAATATCTTCCGCACTAAAATTAGAGTAGTCTACAATATGTCGTAGTAATATTTCATTATAAAATTCGGCTGCGATTTCATCTTCGTAAGCATTCAATTTGGGTCTTTCGAGTCCTGTCATACGAAAGTGAAAATACTTTTCGATTCTTTTGAGTGAAAAGCTACTCAGTTTTTTTGGGGAGTAGAGAATTTCTGTATGCACGAGGCCAAAATCAGTAACGAGTACGCACAAATAGCGCTCTTTGTCGATGGAGACGAGTTTGATATTGAGAATCAAATCTTGGTCAAAGCGAGGAGATGACAAAAAGATTGCGCTTTGCGTCATCTGACTGAGGAGTTCCGCAGCATTCTGCAGGTAGCGGGCAATTTCGCGGGTATCTTTATTGAGCTCTTTGCGCAACAGTTCGATATCTTTGGGGTCGACGTCTGCTGCATTAAAGTGGTGCTGGGCGTAATATTTATAAGCAAGAGGAGTTGGAATCCGTCCACCCGAAGTGTGTTGTTGTTCCAAGAACCCTTGATTTTCGAGCTTAGCGAAGTAGTTGCGGATTGTCGCAGAGCTGATGTGGTCGAACCCGTGCTCTTTGAGTGTGTTAGAGCCAATAGGCTTTCCTGTGATGAGGTAGAGCTCCACAAGCCCAATGAGGACTGTCTTTTCTCTTTCTTCGCGCTGCTTCAGTTTAGGCGCCATAAAGTAGCACTCGTTTTATAGTTTTGCTAAATTCTACCTTAAATATAACAGAGGAGGGGATAGCTGGCAACGATTTTTAGCAGTTCTAGCCTTAGACTGCTTGTTTCGTTTTTAAGTCCTTTGTTTTCAGAGAGTTGTTTTATTTCGAATCATTTTTCTTTTCTATCTTATAATCAGTGGTATAGACATTAATTCTGCACAAAAAACGTTTTTCATTTTTTTGTGAGCAATTTCTTCTTGCGATTTTTCTGCACAAAATTTACAATTTGGTTGTATTGTGCAGAAGGTTTTCATGAAAAACGATTTATTTATAGGAAGAGAGAAGGAATTAGAGAGGCTTTCTTCTTTACTAAGGAAAAAAACGGCAAGTTTAGTTGTAGTAAGGGGAAGGCGTAGAATTGGGAAGAGCCGGCTTATCCAAGAGTTTGCAAAGGGAAAACGTTTTCTTTCTTTTGCTGGAATACCGCCGAATGGCGATATTGATGCTCAATCTCAAAGAGATGTTTTTGCCGAACAATTAGGAAAGCAGATCGGGTTAGAGAGTATTTCTGCTCAAGACTGGTCAACCTTATTTTCTTTGCTTGCAAAATATACAAATCAAGGGCAGGTCATAGTTTTGCTCGATGAAATTTCTTGGATGGGCTCAAAAGATCCATTATTTTTAGGAAAACTAAAAAATGCTTGGGATCTTGAGTTTAAGAATAATCCCAATCTCATTTTAATTTTATGTGGTTCTGTCTCCACTTGGATTGAAAAAAATATCATAAGTCATACTGCCTTTTTTGGAAGAATTTCTCTTTTTCTAGAACTACAGGAATTACCATTAAATACTTGTCATGAATTTCTTTTGAGTAAGAAGTTTCATCAGTCTCCATATGAAGAATTTAAATTTCTCAGTGTGACTGGGGGAATTCCTTGGTACTTGGAACAGGTCCAATCCGGGTTAAATGCTGACCAAAACATTCGTGATCTATGTTTTCGAAAGGATGGGATGTTATTCCATGAATTCGATTCAATATTTCATGATCTATTTGAAAGGAGAAGCGGAATTTATAGGGCTATTGTTGAGGCTTTAGCAAATGGTCCAACAGAGTTTAACGAAATTTGCAAAAAGTTGAATTATTCTAAAAGTGGAACTTTGAGTGAATACTTAAATGATCTCGTACAATCGGGATTTGTATCACGCGATTATACGTGGTGGGTTAAATCTGGCAAATCATCTCAGCTTAGTCAATATCGATTAAGAGACAACTATTTGAGATTTTATCTTAAATATATTCTTCCTAATCGAGATAAAATCATTCGAGAAAGGTTTGAAGATGTCAATATTTCATCATTCCCTGGATGGAATGCCATTATGGGGTTGCAGTTTGAAAATTTAGTTTTGAACAATCGAAAAAAATTATGGAAAAGTTTAAGAATCTGCCCAGAAGATGTTGTAGCTGATAACCCTTATTTTCAAAAACCTTCGTCGACTAAGAAAGGGTGTCAAATTGATTACTTGGTTCAAACAAAGTTTAATACTCTTTTTGCATGTGAGATCAAGTTTTCAATTCATCCCTTGAAAATGAATGTTGTTGAGGAAGTTAAACAAAAGATACAAAATATTGCCCTTCCAAAACGTTTTTCTTGTTGGCCAATTCTTATCCATGTAAATGGCGTATGTGACAGTATCCGAGATAGCGGATATTTTAGTGAGATCATTGATTTTAGTGCTCTATTAACCTGAACTTTGGGTTTCTTTCACTCATTCTCAGGGATTTTTCTCTTTCTTCTCAGTCTTTTTGCCTCAAAAAGGACCGTTTGGCCCTTCCTGTCGGTAAAAATACCGAGAATTTAAGAGAACTCTCTTTCTTGAGACTAAGCAAAATAAACCCAAAGTTCAGGTTATTATTATCCTAGGAGAGGACTTCGAAATCGTGACCTTCTAAAGGCTTGGATGAGGTGATTTTCGGGTCTGAGGCGATGAGAGGAAGCACATCGACAATCGAAGGGGACCAGCCGAGTCCTTTCTTATAGACGATTTGAGAGGCAAGATAGCAAGCCACCATGGCCTTTTTGTGGACTTCAGGCAATTTTTGAATGATCCGATCTCGATATTTTGTCGCTAGGAGAGGAGGACAGACGCTCAAGAGAGCTTTAACTAGAGGATCATCGGGATGTGCAGGTAAGACGTTTTTCTCGAGGTAATCAAGTAATTGATAGGTATAGGTATTGATCCTTTTCGAGATTTGATCGGAAATGTCTGTAAGGAATTCACCTGTGATGCTGTTCGTTTTTAAAAGGAGCTCTCCTTCATTGCGTGCTTTTTCACGGATAATGTTTAAAATCTGCTCCATAAGCTCGGGTTTTTCTTGCAAAAACTCCTCTTCAGTCAGCGTCAAACTGGCTAAAATTTCCATCGAAGAGCAAATGACACCACCTTTATTGGCCGAGCTATCTTTGATGATGAGTACCCCAATTTTTTCTAGTGCGATGCGCGCTTCTGGTGTGAGATAGAGGTTGGCTCCTTCGACGATTGCTCGCGAAGAGGGATTCCCTTCTGCATCTAGAAAGTCAGTGTAGTTATTGATATGCAAAGTACGGGGGCGTCCACCAGCAGGAATGAAAATGTCAGTTTTGACTCGATGTAAGTTGTGTCGGAAGAGATGGTTCATGTCACTTCCAGAAAGCCAGTCTTCTCGGAGTTTTCCTCCCTCACGTCGCCAACAAAGGGTTTTGGTTGCGTAAGCCGACTCTTCTTTTTTGGTTTGCAAGTCGAGGAGGAATCCCCCATCATGCAATTTTTTGGGTGGATACATGGCGATGGGCTTCGATTCATGGAAAAGGTGTGCCATGATCGAAAGATCAAGTCCTTCGGGATCGTAAATTGTTCCGGAAACATCTGTAAGAGCCAAAAGCTTGGCAGTTTTAGGGTAGTATTTATAGAGGTTCAAAATCTGGTTTCCAGCAACATCGCCGTCAGGACCTCCTGAGATCTTGATGGTAAAGGGATCTCTTATAGGATTGATCCCAAGGTGATTCAACGTCGTTTCCATGTAGACATTCACCCCAAGCGAAGTGACACCATACTCTTTGTGATTAATGCCATAAGTCGGTTTACTCGAAATAAATGCGATTCCCGGCTTATATTCACTGAGTTTGCTATACTCAGCGATCCATTCGATCATGTTGTTGTGCATGTTTTCATCTGGGCCGAGATAAATGTATTCGGGTTTCTTGTAATAATCGACGATGTTCTTTTGCTTTAACGTCCCATCGTCGTAGCAGTTCAAAAGAGAAATAAAACTGTAAATGAAAGAGCGTTGAGTTAAATAGAGATAGACGAGCTTTTGCTCTTTTTTGAATTTGCTCACGATCTCTTCAATTTCCTCTTCTCCTTTTCCAGCGCGGACAAGCTCTTTCCCGAGAATGTCTGCCTCAGTCAAAAGCCGTTCATACGGTTCTAAGAAAATAACCCCTTTTGATCCTCCTTCGGGAATATCTTTATTCTTTTTATGTTGCGTAAAAGCTAGGTTGTAACATTCTGCAAAGACATTGTTTCGTTCGATTTCCATTTGCTCAAATCGCTGAGGAAAAACAGTTCGCAGCCCTCCTCTGGAAAGGTCTTTAAACCGAATGTGAAACCCAATAAAGTACATCCCCCTTATATAGAAGATAGCATAAGGAAGTACGGGAAATTTTTCTCTTCTGTCATAAGGAACGAGGTTGAGATATTTGGGGTCGAGTCGGAATGAAAAGGAGCTTTTGTTGTTGCGGAAGAAATTGGTTTTTAAAGTGTAGTCGACAAAATGCATGGCCGTTTTTAAGATGTTTTTGCGCCGTAAATCATTGTGCTCATTTCCTGTGTCTAAATGGTCGACTAACATGAGCAAGTTTTCTCTAGTCTTTTTGTAGGACTCGATGTCTTTTTTCTCAGGGTGGAACTTCTGCTCAAAGGCTTGAACAACCTGAGCAGTAAGTTCTGGATGGCGGCAAAGCCCTTCTTCGACGTTCCTGAGGCTATACTGGTTAATATCAGCATGAACGAGTGTTTGGTGTACAAAACTCGCAATGGTTCGAATCAGATTCCCTTGATTTCCTGTCACGAGTCCCGGATTGACAAATGTATCTTCGATTTCGTCTGTTCCAGGAAAACATTTGAGAGTGACAAGTTCTTTTAAAAAGTCGGAAATATCTGCTTCTTCCCATGCGGCTTTTCCTTTGATCCCATGAAGTCCTAAGGACATGATTAAAATACTATTTTTTTCATAGGGCTGCACGTAAGCAACATTGACACGCACCATATTCAAATTATGGCGGAAAATCATTTTTGCTAATCTATAGATGAACCGGTACTTGGGAGTGTTGCGCCAAGCTAAAACAATTTGAACAGAAGGGGTTTCGCCTCCTTTTTCTTTCCAGTCTTCGTTGTAACGCATCTCATACTGGCAATGGTCTCGCTCACGAGCACGCAAAAACATTAGCAGTGCCGATAAGAGACGGTCTCCAGTCAAAGTACGTAAAAAACGGCTGTCCATACAACAAACAAGTTCTTGGAAATCTTCAAATGTGATCTCTGGGTGGCGCTCTTTGATTCCTTCGTAAAGCTCTTGCTGTTGCTCTTTTGGAATCAGATTATCACAGCTTTCATGTTGACTGCTATCGTCATAGGAGGTGAAAAAGATGGTTGCGATGCGGAGGCGTTGCTTCACTCCTTTAAAAGGTGGCGGCTCATCTGAAATAAATGTTTGATAATTGCGAATTCCATATAAATTGAAATGTTTCAAGACTTTGAGATCGACATCTGGACTATCTAAGATCAGGACAAAGGCTCGATCTTTGAGTTGGATTTGGCAAAAGTAATCTTGGAGGGGAAATCCCATCAAGTAGTGAGTGATAAGAGTAAGCTGTTCGGGCTCAACCTCTTCGAAGAATCCATCGGGCATGTGGTCCCGTAGCCAGACATAATATTCTTCGAACTGCTGACGCTCAAACTGGACAGCGTGTTCCTTTTCCTTCTTGTCTTCCTTTTTCGGTCGCTTCATTTCGCTCATTCCAAAAGAGATATGGATACCGGTGGATACCGCCTATCCACCCCCTGGCTTCACCATACGAATTTAGGCAATTTTTTCAAAATGAGATTATTTCTTAAGTAAGCGAAGGCTATTTAACCCAACAAGAACGGTGCCTCCTTCGTGGAGGATCACGGCAAGCCAAAGAGGAATCCACCCAAGAAGAGCGGGAGTTGTGACGAGACAAATGACGCCAAGGGCAAGTGTGAGATTTTCTCTAACAATGCGCATGGTTTTACGCGCTTTTGTGTAAAGCCAACTCAGCAGCTTGAGGTCATCTTGTAAAAATACAATGTCTGAAGCATCGATCGCCGTAGCACTTCCAATCTCTCCGAGGGAAATTCCAACGGTCGCACGTGCTAAGGCAGGTGCGTCGTTGATTCCATCTCCGACCATGGCCAGGCCATGTTTCATAGAGAGATTAGAAACCATTTCGAGTTTGTGTTCAGGACGCAGGTCGGAGAGGAACACTTCAATTCCAAGCGATTTTGCAACCGCTGCAGCACTTGCCTGATGATCACCAGTGAGCATCATGAGTTCAAGTCGGTGTTCATTTTTAAGATTTCGAATCACTTCGGGGACTTCTGGTCGTAAGGTGTCTTTAAAATGGAAGACAAAAAGAGACTCTTCGACAAGAAGGAAGGTGACCGATTGGTCTTCTTTAGCGATCAGTGATTTAAGATCGGGCTTTTTTGTAAGCTGCTCTATGATGAAGGCTTCATTTCCAATGAAGACTGTGCGCCCATTTAATTCTCCTTTAAGCCCAAACCCTGGAACGGATTGAAATTTGTCGATATCGAGAGGAGAAAGATTTTTCTTTTTGCCAAACGAGATGATGGCTTCGGCCATGGGGTGAGTGACATGACGCTCTAGGGCAGCAGCTATTTGAATGGCTTCATCGGTTGTACAAACAGGATTTTCTGAAAGGGGAACGACATTTTCGCAGCTCAGTTTTCCTGTCGTAAGAGTCCCTGTCTTGTCAAAGGCGATTGTACGGCAGCTTGCTAAAGCATCGAGGGTGATTCCCCCCTTTAAGAGAATCCCTTTTCGGGCGCAGGCACTAATAGCACTGAGGTAGGCAGTGGGAGTGGCGATAATCAAGGCGCAGGGAGAAGCGGCAATCAAAAACGTCAATGCCCGATAAACCGATCCTTCAATTCCAAAGTAGCTGATCGGAAAGATCCAAGGGAGGAGGATCGAAAAGAGGAAAAAGAGCGAAATGATCGTGATTGCGTAGCTACGCCCAAACCTGTCGAGAAACCGTTGGACGCGTGGTTTCATTTCTTGCGCTTGGTTAATGAGTTGGATAATTTTTGAAAGCGTTGAATCTGCGCTCGTCCGTGTGACACGGATGGTTAAGGTTCCATCTAAGTTACGACTTCCTGCTTGAACTTCATGGTCTTTTGTCTTGGAAACGGGGACACTTTCTCCAGTGAGATGGACGAGGTTAACAAACGAGTTTCCATCGACAACGATTCCATCAAGAGGAACGATTTCACCAGCCCTCACAAGAAGGCGAGTTCCTACTGTGATTTCACGCACCGACTTTTGGAACAGCGTTCCCTTTTCACCTAGTACC
Source organism: Simkania negevensis Z (assembly GCF_000237205.1). Taxonomy (GTDB): domain Bacteria; phylum Chlamydiota; class Chlamydiia; order Chlamydiales; family Simkaniaceae; genus Simkania; species Simkania negevensis. Next base: position 568,639 of record NC_015713.1, read on the forward strand.
GTTGCCATAGTCGGAGAGAGCTCATTTAAATTGAGGAGAGCCCCTTTGGCTTTTCTCGACACGGTTTCTTCCATTGCACCTGAAAATGCAAACAGCACAAGGAGAAGGCCTCCTTCCATTTGACTTCCAATCAAAAAGGAAAGAAAGGCTGCTAGTGTCATGAGGACATCAATATTGATTTCGAGGTTTTTGATGTCTTCAATCGTATTTTGAAGAGCAGGTGTTCCAACTAAAAAATAGACGAAGAGTAGGAGTAAATTGGAAAGAGTTAATGAGTAAAAAGAGGTGATAAATGCGGCAATTAGAAAGACACCAGAGAGAATCGAACTTTTTAAACTGAGGTTTTTGGCCCATTTGCGCGAGTCTTCAGTCAGGAAAGGGCTGATACTTTCTTCCTGGCCTGAAGTAAAAAACTCGTCAAAAATATAAGAGGCCATACAGCTACCTTAGTTGGGAGATGAAGTAGAGAGTTCCAATTGATAAGATTCCAACTGCTAAGTTCCAAATAAGAGATTTGATCAGCGCGTTTCCCTCTCGTTTAGCAGTCACAAGTGTTGCTATGGAAAATAACAAGAACAAGACAATTGTGATACCCCACATTCCCGCAAAAAAGGCTCCGATAAGAGCTCCAATGCCAGCAATAAAAGCACCAACAGCAGCACCAACAGCTTGTTTCAGGGGATGCTCATAGGTTTCTAATGTGAGGCCGAGTTCTTCTTCAAGCATCACACGCAGAAGCCTATTGTCGTCTGCCATCAAGACCTCGACCACTTGATCTAATAATTCACCTGTAAATCCCTTTTGCTCATACATGCCGCGCAGTTCCTTTTTTTCTTGCGCCCTGTGATGCTGGATCTCATACCGCTCTTCTTCAATCAGGCGGTGCAATCGTTCTAAACGTCCCCATCCAAGTAGGGCGCTCCGACCTCCTTTCCATAAAATCCAACCGATAGAAAAAATTGCCAAAAGTGTCACAGGCGCAGACGCTCGAAAAGCAAGCAATAAAATCCAAAATCCTAAAAGAACAATAGCCGTTTCTTTCAAACTATCTGTAGCAGCAACTAAGTGACCAGGTGCTTCTGTCCCATGGATTTCTTGGGTAGCTTTTGCTCCCCGTGCCCGTGCTTCTTTTAAATGTTCGTAGACATCTTTCCCCTTGAAATGGTCCGATTTCAACGTCATTCTGAAACTCCAAAAGTATGATTAGGACATTATACGGTTTCTTTTATTTAAGGAGGAGGGCTTTTAATAGACGACACAAGGTGTGATGGTCTTCAACCGCAATAAGTTCGCGCGCCGCATGCATTGAAAGCTGCGCTAAGCCGATGTCAACCGTGGGGATTCCTGTCCGCGTAGCTGTGAGAGCTCCGACCGTGCTGCCACAAGGGAGGTCAGAATGGCACGCAAAGTCTTGATAAGGGATGTTTTCTTTTTGGCAAGTTTGAACGAGGTGAGCGCTTGTAAGTCCTTGCGTGGCATAGCGCTGATTTGCATTGTGTTTGATGACGATTCCCTTGCCCATGCGAGGAGCATTGTTGCTATCATATTTTTTCTTGTGAAGGGGATGGTAGGCATGAGCTAAGTCAATAGAGATAAGCTGAGAGTGTCGCTTAAGGCGAATAAAATTTTCCTCTCCCAATTTGAAAGAGAGGGAGATCCGTGTCATGACATCGAGGAAAAAGGGGGAGCTTGCCCCTTCATCCGTTTGAGAGCCGATTTCCTCATGATTCCAGAAGATGGCCATTTGGATGGTTTCTTCAGGTATTTTATCCGTTGCGAGGAGTGCGAGAAGTGAGGCATGAGCACTGACTAAATTATCGAGACGGTAGGAAGCAAGGAGACTGCTATTTTGCCCGATGATTCGGGGTGCATCACAGGGGACAAGATAGAGGTCAAATCCGAGAAGATTGTCTGTGACAACAGGCTTTAAAAGATCGTGAAAGAGACTGTCAGGATCTTTTCCTTTGGCTTCGATTCCAAGTAAGGGGCAAAGATGGTCTTGTTTACTCACAGGTTTAGGCTTGTCGTTTTGTTCACGATCGAGATGGATTGCAAGAGTGGGAATCAGAACAGGCGTTTGGTCGAGGTAGATCAGTTTTTCTTCGATTTCTCCATCGGGTGTTCCAACTAGGAGTCTTCCTCCGATTGCAAGATCACGGTTGATCCAAGTACTTATAATGGGGCTCCCATAGCTTTCAACACGTAAGAAGGGAATGCCCTCTTCAACAAAAAGGGGATGGGGCTTGAGTTTAAGCGCAGGACTATCTGTGTGAGAGGCTAAAATGGTTGAGCGAACTGGAGTATTTTTAGGTAGGGTGAACGCGCAAAGAGAGCCTCCTCGTTCCACAAAGTACCGCTCACCTGGTTTCAGATCCCACTTTTCCCCTTCTTCTAAAGGAGTAAAATCTTGTTGCGCTAGTCGCAACCCAATTTGAGAAACTGCATGCCAAGGGGTTGGCGAGCTTTGGAGAAAAAGTATAAGATCTTGAAGAGGTGCGTAATTCATGAACTTTTTTTAACAAATTTGCTGATAAAAAGCGAGGCAATGCTCAATTTGCTTTATAAATGAGAGGAGAGGGGATTGACAATGAAAAAAGAAACCTGCCGCAGGTAAGCGGCAGGTTTTGAAGATGTTAGACGGTAACAGCTTTGTAGTTTCCGTGCTCTTCGTGGAGCGCTTGTACCGTTTTTTTATTTTCGGCAAGGCGCTTGTCTGAAGTGGGGTGAGTTGAAATCCATTCCATAGCTTTTCCAAGCCAAGAGTCTGTTTGGTGTGAATGACCAATCTCTTGGAAAAGTTTTTGAAGCGCTAAACTTCCACGGACATCATAGCCGGCTTTATACATGAGCTCGATTCCGTACTTATCAGCTTCGTACTCAGCACCGCGGCTTTCTGCAAGCATATAAAGCTGCGTAGCATAGTAAGCAAAATAATCGAACACAACTGTGACAATTCTGCGGAGGCCTTCATACTTTTTAAGCTCATCTGCTGTTTCGATATGAGCACGGTGGGAGCCTTTTTCCTCACCTTTTTCAACAGCTTCTTGTTCTTTGCGGCTAATGAAGATGTTTGCAGCAATCTTTCCAACGAAAAGAGCAAGCTGAATGAGAAGTGTTTTTTCGAGACGTTTACGTGTATGTCCAATAGCTGCATGAGAGACTTCATGTCCGACAACGGCTGCTAAAACGTCATCTTTTGTGAGTCCTTCCCATTCGGTTAGATCCATCTTATCAATCTTGTTGATCAGACCGCTATGGAAAGCGAGTTTTCCACCTGGCATCGCCCAAGCATTGATCACGCTTGAGTCAAGAACAGTCACTTCGTATTCAAACTGTTGGTCTTCACCTTCACGTTGAGCATGCTTAGCAGTTTTTTCAACCATGTTAGATAGACGAGTTTGTTGCTTATCATCATTGAGCTTTCCACCTTGAGAGGCGCAAGTTGTAGGATAGAGTGCTTCTCCTAAAACTTTTTCTACCCAGGTTGGGAGATACCAAAACTCTCGGTAGCCTGTAATGGCATTTTTTGGATAAACAAAATCAAAAATTGATTGGATACGATCAAATAGACTTGGGCAAAGGTGATAAACCGCACTAGCTGCATTTGAAGCTTGCGTTTTTGCTCCGTCCCAGAGCCATTCGCCCCATCCTTGGACTTGATCTGACTTTGGAGTGACTTTTTCCATTCCTCAAATTCCTTTTTAAAAAGTTTAAAAAACGAGTTTTTTCATAAAAAAGTTGAAGAAAGCATAAAGAAGCTCAGATTTTTTGAAAAGAATAATGAATCAATCGAATGTCATCAATTACATTGAGTTTTTTATCAATGACATCTCTTAGTGATTTCAAAAAAAATATTTACATGGAAGAAAAAAGCCTTTTTTTTAATTTTCATTATCTTTAAAATCACCGACTTATTTCTTACAAAGGAGAGATCATATGGGAATTATCTCGATGGATTCGGTTTGGGCAGCTTATGAAAGAGTAACAAACACTTTAGGTGGTCTTAGAGCTCATGTGAATACAGGGATTACAAAAGTAACTTCTGGAATTGAAAAGGATGTATCTGCATTTATCGATAAGACTTATGGTAATATGCCAGTTCCGATCGAAGAGTTAGACAAAAAAGACGTTGTTGTCTTGATGGATAAGATTGTTTTTGGAGCAGTGGTTGCAAAGTGGGCAACTATTGCAGTCGCAGCCGCTTCTATTTGGGCTATGAACTATACATCTGCCTTTTCTCCACTTTTAAAAGTGAAGTTTGTTGTTTCACTTTTGGCAGCGCATGAATTTTATCAGATTCAAACGACTTTTGCGGAATCAAAGAGAAAAATTGATAGTCGTATTCTAGGCGATAAAGTGATTTGGTGGAAAGATAGAGACCCTCGGAGTATCTCTCCTTTCTTTTTTACGATCAGTTCTCAACTTGCAACAAACCTGTTATTTTTTAGCCGCTCATTCATGTTTGGGCAAGAAATACGTCTTCTTCCTGACTACATTTATACAAGAACTGAAGCGGCAAAGAAACACGATACAGCAGCTCCTCACTCTGGTGTTCAATGGGTTCCTGATCGCAGTGAGAATCTCGTGACTGTTGCCCAATACGAAGAAGGCTTGAAAGCGGATATCATAAGGTTTATGAATCCGATGACAGCTCGCACTGATCCCTTAAACTCCTACCATGTGGCGAATTTTGCACTTGAGGCATTAAGGCCGATTGCTTTTGCGCGAGCAGCAGCGACATCTGCAGCACTTGCTTTTTATCTGGCATCTGCTTATTTACCACTAGGGTGGATAACGTTTAGCCTTTCTGCAGGAGCAGCATTTTTTGCAGCTGAATTGCACCAAGCTCATGAAAGTTTCAAGGCTGAAGTTTATCAGCCACTCTTGCGCTCTTACCCTACTTCATTAGATGAAATTGAGCAGCTGGTCAATAATGCTTGCGCAAGAGTGAAAGATACGACATGGATCTTGCATAAAGACTTCCTGTTTGGAAAAGAAATTAAGCAATTGCCTACATTCCTTCATCAGCTTTTCGATGAGAAGGGAGACTTTGAAAAAGACACTGTCAAATGGGTTGAAAAGAGCTCTCTGACAGCGATGGTAAAAACGTTAAAAAACTGGAAGATCTATAAACCTCAGTGGCTTGCGACAACATAGTCAATTTCAATAAGGTTATGGTCAGGGTCGCGCAAGTAGATCGATTGAATGGGTCCTATTGCGCCCGTTCTTCTTACAGGTCCCTCTTCGACAGGGACCTTTTTCTTGTTTAGATGAGAGAGCCAATTTTCAAGGGGAGTGCTTGTGATAAAGCAAATGTCCTGACTGCCAGGTGTTGGTTTGTTCGCATGGGGAGCAAACTCTTTTCCTACTTCATGCAGGTTGATTTTTTGAGATCCAAATTTTAAAGCTTTACGCCCTTCTCCAAAAGTAATTTCTTCCATTCCAAGAATCTCAACGTAGAAGAGAATCATCTTTTCAATTTGTCTTGTTGTAATAACAAGATGATCTAGCGCAGAGAGTTTAACCAATCGATTTCATTCCATCTAAGTATTTGTGCAAAACTGTAGGCAAGAGGATAGTTCCATCTTCTTGCTGGTTGTTTTCTAAAAGTGCGACCATGAGGCGAGAAGTCGCAAGTCCTGAACCATTGAGCGTATGGCAAAACTGTGGTTTGTCAGTTCCCTTTTTATACCGGATTTTCGCACGGCGTGCTTGAAAGTCGGTGCAATTAGAAATAGAAGAAACTTCGTAGTAACGATTTTGTCCAGGAAGCCAAACCTCTAAATCAATTGTTTTAGCCGAGGCAAACGACATGTCACCAGTGACAAGTAGCATGCTTCGGTAATGAACGTTAAGCGCTTGCAAAATCTCTTCAGCACTCTTCAGCATCTCTTCATAAATGGCTTCACTTTCTTCAGGGCGTGTCACGCAAAACATTTCGACTTTATTGAATTGGTGCGTTCGGATGAGACCCCGTTCTTGCGAGCCGGCGGCACCTGCTTCACGTCTGAAACAGGGAGTGAACGCCGTGTATTTGCGCGGGAGCGATTCTTCTTCGAGAATCTCATCGAAGTGGAGTCCGTTTAAGACTGCTTCAGAAGTAGGAATCAGGTAGAGGTGGTAATCATCGTCGTGTACTTTATAAAGCTGGTCTTCGAATTTGGGCAAATGAGCCGAACCGTACATGATTTCAGGACGGCCAACGAGAGGAGGAATCCACATTTCAAACCCGTTTGTAATGTGGGTGTCGATCATGAATTGAATGAGAGCCCACTCAAGGCGTGCACCCAGTCCACGGTAACAAGGCCAACCTGTTCCTCCAATTTTAGCGCCCCGTTTAAAGTCAAACAGCTTCAGCTTCTCATTGAGTTCCATGTGATTTTTGGGCTCGAAAGAAAAAGAGGGTTTTTCTCCAAAAGTTTTGATGCAGACGTTATCAGCAGGGTCGAGTGAGTTTTTGATGTCTTCCATAGGGAGGTTCGGGAAACAAGCCACATGATCATGAAAGGCTTTTTCAAGCTCCATTAACTGATGATCAAGTTTTTGGATTTCATCTCCTACACCGGCAATTTCTTCCATGAGTTTGGAGACATCTTCTCCTTTGCGTTTTTTTTCACCAATTTGCTTGGCATTTTGATTTTTTTGATTTTTTAATTGCTCGACTTGATTTTTTATTTGACGGATCTCTTCATCGAGTTTCAAAATAGGAGCAATTGAAACCGCTGGGTCTTTTGTTTTTAGCTTAGCTTCAATCCCTTTGGGGTCATTTCGAATAAGTTTTATATCAAGCATCAAAAATCTCCTTTCGCAAGAGATCATCTTAGCAGAGGTGAGCTTTTCCTTGAAAGGAAGGATTTTTATTGGTATTCTAGGGTATTATTATATTTAAACATTTTTTGAGTCATGACCAAGAAAAAACATCCTGAAGCACAAAACCCCTTGATTCTCCGTTTTCACCGCTTGATGGACGCCTTTGCAAAATCTGATGATGAACGGGATTTCTACCTAGACCGTATTGAAGGATTTATCGTCTTTGCCGACCTGGATAAAGGTTTAGAAGATATCGATCGCCTCGAAGTCGAGATCGAAAATAACTTGGATCGGTACTGTCTCATTCCCAAAATGACCTTTTATGAAACCAAGAAATTCATGGAAGGGTTTGTGAATGAAAAAGTTTACGACATCGACACCAAAGAAAAACTGCTCGATATCATCCAATCAAAAGAGGCGCGCGAAAACTTTCTTGAGTTCATTTATGACCATCTGACTGAACTTGAAAAATGGCAACAGTATTATCATGAAAGATCTCGCATTCGGGTAATTGAATGGCTCCGCATGCAAGAATTTAGCTTTGTTTTTGAAGAAGATCTCGAACTGTCGAAAAATGTTTTAGAAAAAGTAAAGCAGCACATTTTTGAGACTAAAGTTCCTCGCGATGTGCAAACAGCACGTGATGCAATTGGAGCCAAAGCAAAAACATATTACTCAAATGAAGCCTTGAACCCAAGACCCAAGCGAGGACGCCCACCAAAGCAAGCAGCAAAAGTTGAAATTGAGCCGCAATACACAATCGACATTTATAAAACAGTTCCTCCCGAAGCCCGTCCCTTCCTTTATATGCCAGACTTTACCAGCACTTCGGTGACCTTCTCTGCGAAGTTTGATACTGAAGCGCAACTCATTGCCAGCTTGCGCGGAAGCTCACGCGTTAAAATCGACTCTCGCCTCGAAGCACTTTCACAACGTCTTGAGTCGTTACGCCACCTTTCAGACCGGTTGCGCACTTCTTCAGGTCTTGGCGTTGAAAAAGAAGAAAAGCTTTTCGAAGCTGTAAGCCGCACAGGTACTGACCCAGAAGCAGGAAAAGGAAGCAAGATTGCAGACATTGCAAAAGGACTTTTGCCCAAGAAAAAAGGACGACCACCGAAAGAAAAAGCTGAAATTCAAGAGCTCATGAAGAAAAAGCGTGAAGCAGGAATTAAGCAAGTGACACAGATTAAGAAAAAGAAAACTTAGGGCGCCATGATGCAAGGGTTGGAAGTTAAAAATCGATTGCAAGAACTCCTCGCGATTGCAGAGGAAAAATCCCTCAAAGATTTGTGTTTTGACACGCTTCAAACGATGATGCGTTGCCGCTATGTCGACGATAAAATGCAAAAACTCGTCCGCCAAAACAAAGGGGGAACATTCCATCTTTGCGCCAATGGACACGAGATGATCGGTGCTCTGAGCGCCCTCTCGTTAAAACCTGGAAAAGATTGGGGGCTTCCCTACTATCGGGATCGGGCCTTTGCTTTAGGATTAGGCTGCACTCTCGAAGAGGTTTTAGGAGCCTTTTTAGCTCGTGAAGTTGATCACCACTCTGGTGGGCGGATGATGCCCGAACACTTCTCCCATAAGACATTGCGGATTCCCTGCCAATCAAGCGTTGTCGGTTCCCAGTTTCTCCAAGCTGTAGGAGTGGCCAAAGCGGCCCGTCTAGCCGACACCGATGAAGTCGTTTATGTCTCAGCAGGAGATGGAGCCACTTCTCAAGGTGATTTTCACGAAGCACTCAACTACGCCTGTATCCACAAACTCAGTGTGATCTTTGTGATTCAAGACAATGGCTGGGCCATTTCAGTTCCAGTTGAAGAGCAGACTGCCGGGGGCTCAATTGTGCACATGGCTAGGGGCTACGTAGGGCTTACCGTTCATGATGTGGATGGCTGCGACTTTGAGCAGGTTTCAAAAGCATTAGACGCTTCCGTCCGAAAAGGGCGCGAAGGGCTTGGCCCTTCACTTATTGTGGCAAAGATTCCACGCCTTGGAGCCCACAGTAGCAGTGACGACCCTAAAAAATACAAGACCGATGCCCATTTCGAAGAAGAAACAAAGCGCGACCCTCTGCCCCGCTTTGAAGCATGGCTGATCGACCATGGAATCCTGAGTCCTGAAGAGATCGAAAGGCTTCGCGACAATGTAAAAGAAGAAATTGAAACGGCAGCAGTCACTGCCGACCAGATTCCCATCCAAGATCCAGACCGCGTCCTCGACCACATCTACAAGCCAACCCCAGTGACTCTCCATGAAGAGAAAGAAAAGCGCGGTGAAGCTGTTGTGATCATGGATGCCCTAAACCACGCCCTCGATGAAGAGATGGAGCGGGATGAGGGGGTCATCATCTTTGGACAAGACGTTGCTCATGGGAAAGGAGGCGTATTCGGTATTACACGAGGCCTGACAGAGAAATATGGGGTCGACCGGTGCTTCAATACCCCCTTAGCTGAATCGACCATTGTAGGGACCGCTATCGGCCTCTCAGTCTATGGGAATTTCAAACCCGTTGCCGAGGTCCAATTTTGCGACTACCTTTGGACAGGTATTAATCAACTTTTTAATGAACTTGCCAGTTACCACTACCGTTCAAACGGAGAGTGGAACTGTCCTGTGGTCCTCCGGACCCCAACTGGGGGATATATTCAAGGAGGTCCTTACCATTCCCAAAATATCGAAGCGTTTTTAGCTCATTGCCCCGGCCTCAAAGTTGTGATGCCCAGCAATGCTGCCGATGCCAAGATGCTTCTTAAAAGCGCCATTCGGGACCCCAATCCTGTGGTCTTTCTCGAGCACAAAGGGCTCTATCGCCAGCGCGTTTTCTGTGCCCAAAGTGAGCCTACTAAAGACGAAATCCTTCCCCTAGGCAAAGCCAAGGTGGTGCGTGAGGGATCAGACGTGACGGTGATTTGCTATGGGATGATGGTTCATATGTGCTATGAAATCGCGCAGCAGCTTGAAGAGATCGATGTTGAGATCATTGATCTTCGCACCTTAAGCCCTCTCGATTTTGAGACCATTTTAACCTCTGTTGAAAAAACAGGAAAGGCCCTTATCGTGCATGAAGCCCCCCTCACTTGCGGCTTTGGAGCTGAAATCGCCGCTCAAATTGCAGAAAAGGGATTTGAATTTCTCGATGCCCCTGTTAAAAGACTGGGCAGCCTCGATACCTGCGTTCCGTATTGCAAAGAGCTCGAAGATCGGGTCCTTCCGCAAAAAACAGACATCCAAGCAGCAATCCGCTCTCTTGCTTCTTATTAAACAGTGTTCTGGGTTTATAACATTCGTGAAAATAAAATCATGAATATGCTGCCTTCTTGTCTTGAAAAGGGCCTTTAGCCCTTCCAGACTGCAAAAATACCGAGAATTTAAGAGAACTCTCTTGCCTGAAACTAAGCAAAATAAACCCAGAAGGTTATTGATTAGTTTTCAGCACAGAGATTACTGAGGTAGAGTGATAACTTTTTAGTCTCACTCTATGATCTCGCAAAAAATTAAAACAAGCGATTTGGAAAGACATCTTAACACTCAGGGCCTGACGATTCCGGTTAATCACCTAAACTCTGAGTTAGAAAATCAAATAAGACTTAGGGTGTATCTATATTCAAACTTTTGAACACATTTGAGTACACTGTTGATTGTATAGACATCACAGAGAGATAAGTTCTCTCTGTGATGCAAAAAAAATTCTAGTTAAGTGGAGATAAACGGAATTCACTGACTTTCTTGTTGAATTCGACTTTAAGAACAATGTGCAGTGCGTTAAATTCTTCTCGGTTTTTATCATAATGATCATAAACTTTTTGGAATTCACCTTGATTCATCTTGCCGATCTCTTTTAGTCTAGTAGGGATCTTGAAAGTAAGGGAAATGGTGTGAAGACCTGCGCGAGTAAAGCACTCGTTAAAGGCGCTTTTTAGAGGCTCAGATACACTTATCCATCTTGTAGCGTCTGCCGTATATCTCGTACGCCAACCCTGGATGATATAGGCATCATCAAAACCCTTTAAATCCTCAGGAGTTTTGGGGGTTGGATAAAAGAAGAAGCCGATCTCTTTCATGGCGTTGCAAAGAGCCACTTGAGTTTTGAAATCTAATTTAGCTAGTCCTTTATGTTGCAGGAGTGAAAACGCAAGCCAAGAGAGTTGGTCTTTTGAGAGGCTTTGGACCTCTTTTTCTGATTGTGGAAGAGGAAGCTCGGTGATTTCAAACGTTTCTTTTGCTTTGCTCATTTCAGCGTAAATTTTGCCTTCTGGCAAGGGGAGATTAAACTCATAAAAGCGGGCATGAAGTGCTGGAAGAGCAGCTTTGTCAATTTTATCTTTTTGGCTTGCATAATCTGCGTGGAGTTTTCGAACGCCTGCCTCACTTAAATCTTTAACTTCCTCTGTTTTATTTGGAATAACAGGAGCAGCAAGAAAGTTCAAAGCAAAGATTTTAACGATTTCGCCTGCTGCATTGCAAAGGAAAAGAGTGACAGCACCGGAAAAATTCAAAGGAAGATTGAACCGAGGTGCAATGACAGTCATGAGAGCTGTTGAAAGGGCAAGGGGAGTCATACTTGCAATCATTTTTTGACTTGCCATGTCATCAATTTTAAAGGCAGTCTGACCCACTTGGACGCTCAGACTATTCACTAAGCCAGTGAGTGCACCATTTACGAGCGAGAGCGAGCTGAAGCGGGAAGCTAAAGCGCCTGATGCTGCATAAAGACCTGCACGGAGAGCAAAATCTACAGGATTTTGCCTTTGTAAAGAAGGAAATTGAAATTGCATGAGATACCTCTTTTTCTAAAAAATTTGCAACAAGGATACCATGGAGTTAGAAAAAAAAGACATAAAAAAAGAGCGCTCCAAGGAGCGCTCTTTTTACCAATTAGATGATAAAAATCTAATATTAGATACCTGGAATGTAAGGAACGTCCACACCAAAGTAAGTCTCAGCACCGTATACTACTCCGTATCCTAATGCTGCAAGACCATATTGTATAGGATGACTTACAACTGAACCCAAAATTGACTTTCCAAAGCCAATGACTTTGTCTGTTGTAGACTTCTCAGGTGTTTTAGGATCTATCTTCTTTGGAACGACTTGCTCTGCAAGACCAGCTTTTTTGTACTCGACGTTAAGAGCTGTAATAACGTCAGCATCCGTGAGTTTAGGAGCTTTGCCGAAGATCGCTTCATGCTGAGCATGTAAAGCTTGAAGTTCTAGCTTGCCAAGTTTTGCAGGAGCGTCTTTGTCAGCTGGCTTTGTAGCTTTGATCACTCCAGCAGCGAGGATAGCTTTTTCAAGAGCTTCAACGATTTTAGCATCCATTTTGTCTGTGTAAGAAGCGAAGTTAGCATAGACGAAAGTAAGTTGAGCAGGAGTCATTTTTCCAGCTTCTTCTTCTTTTTCTGGCTTCTTAGCATGTAGTTCGATGATTTTTGCATCAAGAGCTACTTTAACGTCTTTGTCCATACCAGCTGTGTAAACAGTGTAGTGCTCAAAAGCGTATCTGACAACAGCAGGATCTAGGCTGTCAACATCTTCTTTTTTAGCAGGCTTTTCAGCAAGCTTCAACTCACCGATACGCTTCTCTAGAGCTTTTTGACCTGCATCATTCAAAGCCATTCCTTCTGGAGCTGCTTTGAAGATGAAGACGATAACATCAGAACGTGCGTCAACGACGTCTTTAGAGTTTTTAAGTCCTTTAGCAGTTTCTGTGTAAAGGCCATCTTTCTCGAAACGAGCAAAGAATGCTTCATGTAGTTCTGCTGGGATTTCTGGCTCTTCTTCGCCTTTTTTAGTTGTTTTTTCAGTCCACTTTGCGTAGATCTCTTTTACTTCTTCAGCTGTGAAAGCTGCAACTTTGCTTTCTGCAGTTGGAGCGCTAGTGACGTATGCTTTCACAACGCCAAGAACGAGCTCAGCAAGGAAACTTGCTGCGCAGGATTTCATGATTGCGTCTTTTGCGAAGTCAAGGCCTACACGTCCAAGAAGAGTAGCTGCGCTAGGCTGCGATAATGCGAAGAACGCTGCACCTAAAGTTGCTGCAGAAACGATTGTTTTGCTAGCAAAAGATTCTTCAAATCCAGCGAGCTTAACGAGTTGTTGTACGCCAGCTGCGAATGTGTTAAGAGCTGCTCCGAAAATCGCACCTTCTTTCATTTGAAGAGGGTAGAATGCTTTTGAAGCAAGAGCACCAGCTCCAGCACCAACAAGTGTGTGCGAAGCTACATCGAATAATGTTTCTAGGTATGATTGGTTTCCCTGAATTGGTTTTGCCATATCTCAATCCTTAAATTTAAGAAAAAGTTTAAACAATGTGAAGGATTATAAAAGACCGTGCAATTAATGGGAATCAAATAAAAAATTTTAATTCAAGAGAGGTGAAGATTTTCCGTTAATCCTTTAAAAATAAGAGCTTGAGATCAAATATTTAGAGATGATATGGCGATGTAACTGCTAAAAAAGGATGGGGCGCAAAAAGCGCCCCTAATGATTTAGTTTTAATAAGTGATAGCAATCGGTGTATATTTGTATGTGCCCGTTGTAAACACATGATTAAATGCTTCTTGGCATGGTCTATCTAGTTTTGCCCACTGCTCAGGGTTTTTTCTGAAATACGTATACCAATTTGAACCATCTTTGAGTTTTTGGATATCCACTAGTTTTAACGGTGTGTAGATGGTATGAAGAGCGTCTTTATATCCTTCTACGGTTTTGAAACGTTCGTTAAAGGCCTCTTTTTCAGCCATTGTGAAATAACGAATAAACTGATGGATATTGTCTGGATCACCTGAAAAATGGTCAAAAAGTGATTTTGCAGCGCTGTCTGAAAGTGTCTTGATCTCTTCGGTACTTGTAGGGACGTAATAAAAGTACCGATTAAACTTTTTTAAGAAAAGGGCGTTGATCTTGACTTGTTCCTCCAGGGAATATGCTTTGAAGTCGCCATCAGTCGCAAAATGACAGTAGAGCCAGCTCAGTTGATTGGCTGAAAAAGCTTCAATATCCTCAATAGATGGCTTTGGATCTATCTTGATGCGGTAATAAGGTCGCTTCTCTGCATTGATATTTGCGATGGTGTCTCTATTGGGAAGAGGGAGGTCGTGCTGAAAGAAACATAAATGAAGGGCTTCATAAAGGGGGTTATTTTCTGGAGTCTTTCCGAATTTTGCGGTCATAGAGTCTGGGAAGACATTTGCATAGCGAAGGGCATAAGCGTCTAGTTTCTGGATGTCTTCAATTGTTGCTGGAGCTTTTGGTGCAAGAGCCTTGTCTAGATTTTCTAGCTCGTCGACAAGTTCTTCAAAGGCAGCATGATCCATTGCTGTAAAGTCTTGAAAATTGGCATGGATATGACGGAGCATTTTTTCAGTGAGATTTTCAACATCGTCTACTCTAAGCGGAAGCTTTTGCTCGAAAAAGCGGGTGTAAAGGGCATCCCAAAGTGGGGCTTGGTCTTCTGATTTTTTTATTCTGGTGATTTCAGAGAGCATTGTGCTGTCACTGTCCTCATAGACACAGCGGACAGAAAAAGCGTCTAGTTTTTGGATGTCCTCTACAGCTTTTGGTGGCTTTGGAAATAGATCCTCTTGTTGTAATTTGGCAAGACGATTGGCGAACTCATTGAAAACAGAAGTATTCATTTTGTAGTTTTCAAAGTTGTCACGGATGTGGAGAAGGGTTTTTTTGCTATGTCTATCGAAATCATCAACTGGGAGAGGAAGTCCTTCCTCAATGAAACGGGTGTAAAGGGCCTCCCAAAGGGGGGCTTCTTCATCGAGCGAAACGATTTCATCTTCCATATGATCATCTAAATATTCATACGCATAGCGAACACCAAAAGCATCTAATTTTTTGATATCTTCCAAAGTTTTTGGTGGCTTAGGAAGAAGATCTTCTTGTTTTAAATCTTGAAGCTTTTCAACAAATGCTGCAAAGACTTCAGGTGTCATTTTTTTGAAGTTCTCAAAGTGGTTACGCATGTGGAGAAGGTTTTTTTCAGTGAGATCTTTAAGCTCTTTAGGAGATGCAGGAAGCTTAGGGGCGTCCCAGCTGGCAATGTAGGGGACTAAAAATAAAATGGCTTCGCCAAAGACATTGAAAAGACCGAGTTTGTAGACAAAGTCTTGTGTGAGGGCTAGATCAGCATGCATTGCAAGAGCTGGAGCTGCTTGCGCGACAATCAAGGTAGCTGCAGCTAAAGAAACCACACCGATGATCATTTTTTTAAGGTGATTCTCTTCTTCTTGGACGAACTGTGAGGCGAATGAGACTGTCGCTGCGTTAAAAGTTGAAATAACTAGCGCGACAGGATTGATTCTACCCATTAATAAAGAACTTGCACTGTATGCCGCTGCGCGGGTTGCAACGTCTTTGATAGGTGGGAAGTAATTTGTAAATGAATTTTTTTGAGCTGAGCTACTTGGTTTTGTAGAATCCATAAACCTCAAACCTCTTGTAAATTTTTTGTTTTGATTGGGGGAATTATATAGAACGAAGAGATTTGGGGGAAGTTTCTTTTTCTACTTAAACAATGTCGAAAACCCCGTTTTGACGTTGTTTGAATAGAGAGATGGGGCGCTAGAAGCGCCCCTTAAAAATTAGTCTTTGTGAGTGATAGCAATTTCAGCTAATTTTTTTCCTTTAAATAGGTTGTTGAACGCTTCTTGCCGCGCTTTGTCAACTTTTGCCCATTCTTCTGGGTTATTGGTGAAATATTTGTGCCAAGTTGTCGCAACTTGGGGTTTTTTGAAGTCTTCAATATCAGGAATCTTATAAGTGGTTCCAAAAGAGGCTAATGGCGGAGTTAATTTTGTAAAGCGCTCGTTTAATGCGTTTTTTACATCCATTGGTAAGCAAATGAATCGGCTATTTGCTGTTTTTATAATTTTATCATAATATGCATGGAGCTCTTTTGCGCTTTCATCAGAAAGGTCGGCAATATTGGCCATTGTTGGGCTGTAATGCCAAGTTGACTTAAATTTCTCGTCAAAGATTTTATTGAGCGCGATCTGATCATTGATCGAATAGGTCGCAAAAACCTCAAATTTTACTCCAATTTGACAATAGAGCCATGAGAGTTTGTTAATTGAAAAGCCTTGGACCTGTTCGAGGGATGGCAAAGGGTCAATCTTGATGTGGTAATAACCTTTGTTCACTTTAATTACATTTTCGATGGTGTCTCCACGGGGAAGAGAAAGGTCTTGTTCAAAGAAACGTGTATGAAGAGCTTCCCAAAGAGGTTTAGTATCAGATTTCATTGCGCTGATTTCAGTGTTCATTTTGTCTGGGAAAGCATGTGCAAAATGGACGGAAAAGACGTCTAATTGCTGGATCTCTTCTAGGCTTTTTGGAGGTTTTGGCAAAATATCCTCTTTTTTCATCTCTTCGAGCTTTGTGACAAATGCTGTAAAGACATCTGCGGACATGGCTGCATAGTCTTCGAAGTGGTTGCGCATGTAAAGAAAGTTTTTTTCGGTAAGCTTTTCGAGTTCTTCAACAGATTCTGGAAGCTTTGGAGCATTCCACTTTGCGAGGTAGGGAAGGGAGAATAAAACAGCTTCACCCAAAGCATTGAAACAAGCAAGTTTCAGAGCAACATCTTGTGTAAAAGCAAATGCAACGCGACCAACTAAAGCAGGAGAGACTTTTACAGCAATAAAAGTGGTTGCAAATAAAGAAATTACTGCGATGATTGCCTTTTTAAGGGCCTTGTCATCTTCTTTCGAGAATTGTGAAGCAAACGAGACGGTCACTGCATTCAAAGTTGAAATTGATAAAGCGACAGGATCGACTCTCCCCAACAATAAGGATGTTGCACCATATGCCGCCGCGCGGGTTGCAACGTCTTTGATAGGTGGGAAATAATTTGTAAAAGAACTTTTTGCAGCTGAGCTGTCTGTTTTTACAGAATCCATAATATCTCAAACCTTTTGTAAATTTTTTGTTATGATTGGCAAAAATTATATAAGAAAGAAGAGTTTGTGAAAAGCTTCATTTTCAAGAAAGAGCGCTAGAAGCGCCCCTTAAAAATTAGTCTTTGTGAGTGATAGCAATTTCAGCTAAATTTTTTCCTTTAAATAGCTTATTGAACGCTTCTTGCCGCGCTTTGTCAACTTTTGCCCATTCTGCTGGATTATTCGTGAAATATTCGTGCCAAGTTGTCGCAACTTGGGGTTTTTTGAAGTCTTCAATATCAGGAATCTTATAAGTGGTTCCAAAAGAGGCTAATCGCAGAGTTAATTTTGTAAGGCGCTCGTTTAATGCGTTTTTTACATCCATTGGTAAGCAAAGGAATCGGTGATTTTCTTTTGCTATTATTTGTGAATAATATGCATCGAGCTCTTTTGCGCTTTCATCAGAAAGGTCGGCAATGTTGGCCATTGTTGGGCTGTAATGCCAAGTTGACTTAAATTTCTCGTCAAAGATTTTATTGAGCGCGATCTGATCATTGATCGAATAGGTTGCAAAAACCTCAAATTTTACTCCAATTTGACAATAGAGCCATGAGAGTTTGTTAATTGAAAAGCCTTGGACCTGTTCGAGGGATGGCAAAGGATCAATCTTAATGTGATAATAACCTTTGTTCTCTTTCCTTACATTTTCGATGGTGTCTCCACGGGGAAGAGAAAGGCCTTGTTCAAAGAAACGTGTATGAAGGGCTTCCCAAAGAGGTTTGGTACCAGATTTCATTGCGCTGATTTCAGTGTTCATTTCGTCTGGGAAGGCATGTGCGTAACGAACGGCAAAGGGATCTAATTGCTCAATCTCTTCAACTGATTTTGGAGGTTTTGGAAAAATGTCTTCTTGACCGAGAGTCTCAAGCTTTTTAACAAACGATCCAAAAGTTTTAGAATCCATTGAAGTGTACTTTTCAAAGTTATCACGAATGTGAAGAAGGGTTTTTGAAGTGTGTTTGTCGAAGTCATCGAGCGGAAGAGTAAGTCCTTCGTCGATGAAACGGAGATAGAGTGCTTCCCAAAGAGGGGATGTGATTTCAATCTTGGCGTTTTTTAGATTCATGTAATCTGGATGTGCATGCATCAAACGGATAGAAAAAGCATCTAAATTTTGGATGTCTTGAGCTGTTTCGGGGGGATTAGGGAAAAGATCAGGTTTTTCTAATTTTAGAAGCTTATCAGTAAAGTGGAGAAAGACTTCAGTAGACATGGCTGCATAGCCTGCAAAGTGATTGCGCATATAGAGAAAGTTTTTTTCAGTCAGTTTATCCAGATCGTCGACAGTTTCGGGTAGTTTTGGAGCGTCCCACTTTGCGAAATAGGGAAGTGAAAATAAAGCAGTTTCTCCAATAGTGTTGAAGAGAAAAAGCTTCCAGGCAATATCTTGCGCAAAAGCAAGAGTTGCTCGGCCAACTAGAGCAGGAGCGGCTTTCACAGCAATAAAAGTAGAAGCAGCTAAAGAAACCAATGCGATGATTCCCTTTTTAAGATCCTTGTCCTCTTTTTTCGAAAATTGTGCAGCAAACGAGACTGTTACTGCGTTAAAAGTTGAAATGAATAATACGACAGGATCGACTCTACCGAGTAATAATGAAGTTGCCCCATAGGCGACTGTACGGAAGGTCAGTTCCTTTAACGGGGGTAAATAATTTGTTAAATGACTACTAATAGGAGAATTTTCCATCTTTTTTCCCTCAAAATGACTTTTTTTTCGTAGAATAATAAAGAAAGAAAGCTTTTAAGAGAAGATATTCTTAATGAGTGAGAAATTTTTTTAACTTTGTATGCCGTACACGAGGAGGAGAGAGGATTTTTTTGATAGAAGGAGTGAGTTTTGGAGAGGTCTCTCCTTTTTCTTGAAGGTAGGACTCGAGGTGCATGAGATGAGCAAGAAGACTCTCTTGGGTTTTCTCAAGAGCTGCTGCTTCCATATTATACTGGGGATCTGAAGAGATCCGCTTAAGAGTTTCTCCGTTTTCGATCAGTTGATCGATGGTCTTGTCAATTTCTGCAAGAAGCTCTTTTCTGGCTTCCATAAAAATAAACCCAACAGTCAGGTTATTAAACGATTTTTTACGTATAAAAAGATATAATTAATATTGTCAAATCAATAAATGGATTGGTAAATAATTTTTTAACGCTAGAAATTGTATCATAAGCTTTTGAGAGTAGAAATTGTTTGAAAAGGATTCGAGGTGTGTGCTAAAAAATTCTGGCATGAAAGGTTTTTGTCCCCTCGCATCCGGCTCAAAAGGTAATGCTCTTTATCTTGGAACAGATCAAACCAAGCTTTTGATCGATGTTGGTATTAGTTACCGTACATTGGAAGAGCGACTTAGAGAAATTGAAGTTTCTATTGAAGAGATCGATGCGGTTTTGATCAGTCATGAACATTCTGATCATATTCGGGGACTTGAAAAACTATGTCGCTCACATAAAATTCCTGTCTTTGCCAATAGTGAAACGGCAAAAGCGATCCTAAGCAACATGAAAATGATGCCCCGTTTTAAGATCTTTTCGACAGGGGAGTCGTTTGAGTTTGGAGATGTGCAAATTCATCCTTTTAGTGTACAGCACGACACACTTGATCCGGTGGCGTTTACCTTTCAGTTTAGGGGAATAAAGGTGGGGATTTGTACCGATTTAGGATATGTGACAACACTTGTAACGGCGCATTTGCGGGATTGTGACTATTTGTATATTGAGGCAAATCATGAACCCTCAATGGTTTACGCTTGTCCGAGACCGCCTATCTACAAACAGCGTGTTTTGGGTAGGCAAGGGCATTTATCAAATGAAATGTGCGCAGAGCTTCTCAAGGAAATCAAACATCCAGGACTGAAACATGTCTATCTAGCTCACTTATCTGAGGAGTGTAACAATCCCGAGGTGGCGCTGAAGAAAGTGCGCGAGCATTTAGATGAAGAAGTGGGACTCTCGATTGCATATCAAGAAAAAATCAGTCAGAAAATTCTCTTTTGAAGTGGTTTGAGTATAGGTTAAAGAGGGAGCATAAGACCGTCGTAAGCGATCTCAACATGAATATTTAAGTTACACTCTTTGATAATGTCGCTGTGAAGTTGCGCTTTGGTTTGAAGATCAGAATCTTTGTGGTTAGGATCGTGATGGGTGATAATCCACTCTTTACATCCGGTGTATTTAAGTAAGACAGTGGCATTGGAAATGGAGGAGTGCCCCCAACCTGTTTTTCGGTAATACTCTTGCGGAAAGTATTGAGCTTCATGGACGATCATGTCGCAGTCTTTGAGAAATTCGATTAAGTCAAGGTGAGGCTCGAGAAGGGGATGCTTTTGATGGATGCAGTTGGGATGACCGTGGTAGCCAAGGAGAACTTCATTGTCTGTGATGTAACCGACTGTTTTCCCAGGAACTCTGATTTTAAACCCAACGGTTGGTCCCGGATGGTTTGTGAAGTGGGAGTCGATGACCACGTCTCCAATAGAGACGGGCTTATCATCGCGCAGTTCTTTGAAGGTGACTTGGGCTTTCATTTCATCGAGTCGCACAGGAAAGTAGGCGTAAGCAAGCATGTTTGTGAAGAGTTCTTTAGTGCTCTTTTCAAATCCAACAGGGGCCCAGACAACGACGTTGCAGCTTTTCTTGTAGAGAGGGCTAAAGAAGGGAAATCCTGTGATATGGTCCCAATGTGTGTGCGAAATGAAAAGGTGGATAGTATGATGGTCTTGCACGTCGATCATGTCTCCAAGTTCACGGATCCCCGAGCCTGCATCGATGATGATGAGCTCTTGGTTGTGACGGATTTCTAAACACGAAGTGTTTCCACCATAGCGAACATATTGTGGCCCCGAGACGGGGTTTGACCCTCGTGTGCCCCAAAAACGGAGATAAGAAGTTAAGGTTGAGGGTATCGGGTGATAGCAGTGATTTTGCTCGATGATGGAGCCCGATTTCATTGTGAAAGGTTCGGGCTTTAAGCCTCCTTTGAAGTACCGCTCGATAAGTTGGAAGAGTTGAGAAATCTCAAATGGTTTGACGAGAAAGTAGTCGGCTCCTCCTTCGATTGCAGCATGGTAGTTTTGGATCATCACATGATAAGAGGTGATGATCACTCCTGTCGAGATCAAGCGTGAATTGGTTTTAATGGTTTTAAGGATTTCAATACCATGAATATGCGGAATCATCAGATCAATGATCACAAGATCGGGCTCAAAATCTTTTAGCTTTTTGATGCAAGCAGGCCCTGTTCTGACGACTACAATTTCATAAGCTTTTGCTGCGCTGGCCGTGACGACTGCGTCGAGCAAAGCTGTTGAGGGATCGGCGATGAGAATCCGTTTTTTTTCCTTCATGGCGAGAGCGCATCTGGATTAACTTTATTCCTACTTTATCTGTAGCAAATGTTGGGGAATGTTTATACATCTTTTTTTGAAGTGCCTTGCAAGACACGGCGTGGGCGACTCCCTTCTTGGGGACCAATGACTCCTCGAGACTCGAGCTCATCCATGAGAGAAGCGGCGCGGGCATACCCGATTTTGAGCTTTCTTTGAAGAAAGGTTGTTGAGGCAGTACCTGTCTGAGTGACAATGACATAAGCCTGATCATACATGTCGTCTTTGGGTTCTTCTCCCTCTCCCATCATATCTTCTGGAGCCATCTGATCGAAAGATTTGATCAGATATTGGGTGTGAGCTTGTTTTTCGATGTACTCAATCACTCGATTGATGTCTTCATCACGAATGAAAACACCTTGTGCTCGTATCAGATTCGATGTTCCTGGAGGCAAGAAGAGAAGGTCTCCATTTCCGAGAAGAGATTCGGCTCCATTTTCATCGAGAATGATTTGGCTGTTGACACGGCTTGCGACTTTGAATGAAATGCGAGTGGGGAAGTTTGCTTTGATAAGGCCGGTAATCACCTCGCGTGAAGGACGTTGAGTTGCTAAAATGAGGTGAATACCTACTGCTCGAGCCATTTGAGCTATGCGTGCAATGGGGGTTTCCAAATCGGAACTTGAGGCCATCATCAAATCGGCAAATTCGTCGATGATTGCAACGAAGAAAGGCATTTTTCGTGGGATTTCAAACGGGGCGTTTTGTTCTATTTCGAAGCGAGGGCGACGGCAATTGAATGAATGGATATTGCGTAGACCTAAATGTTTGAGAATTTCATAACGATGTTGCATCTCTTTGACGAGCCAATTTAATGCTGCATAGGCGCCATGTGCTTCCGTGATAACGGGAGCAATCATATGAGGAAGGTTCGTGTAAGAACTGAGTTCAACTTTTTTCGGATCGACAAGAAGGAGGCGGACTTCATCGGGACGAGCTGTCATCAGAATCGACATGACGATACTGTTGATGCAAACAGATTTACCAGATCCGGTGGCTCCTGCAATAATACAGTGAGGCATCTTCGTTAAATCGGTCACAATGTTGTCGCCTGTTACGGTTTGTCCAAGCAAAACTGGAATGTGTTGTTTTTTCCCTTTGATGTACTCTCCGAGCATTTCTTTGAAGCTGACTTCTTGCGGATAGGGGGAAGGGATTTCGACACCCACAGCGGCTTTTCCAGGAATGGGAGCGATGATGCGGATCGATTTTGCTTGCAAGTTGAGGGCGATGTCGTTTTCAAGTACTTTGATTTTTTGAACTTTGACTCCAATGGGAGGATGCACTTCAAATGAAGTGATTGTTGGACCGCAGTTGATTTCACCGACTTTTGCTTCGATGCCGAAACTTTGCAAGGTCTCTTCTAAGATCCCAGCTTGTTTTGTCAGGTCTCGTTTGAGGGTTGGTTGATCAACTTTTTTGCTATTGGTTAAAAGATTGATAGGGGGAAGGCGGTACCGTTTGTATTCTCCTTCATAGGAGTTATGTTTCGTCGGTTTGCCCTGATTTCCATTGGGTTTGCGATCGAGGAGGGTTGTCACTTTGACTGAAGGGTCATCCTCTTCTTCAAATTCGGGAAGATCTTCTTCAAGTGTTTCCATGGGAGGGAGGGTTTGCATGGGCTGCTCAAAGATTGGCTCAGGGGCGACTAGAACGGGGATTTTACGTGAAGGCTTTATATCTTTGATCACTTTGACGAGTAGTACTTGCGCTTCTTTTAAAAAGTGGAGGAGCTTTTTAAAGAGAGGAATTACCCGAGTGTTTGTGAGTAAAATGAGAGAAAAGAGGCCAGTGATAGAAAAGGTGATAAAGACCCCGATGTTGCTCAGTAGATGTTCGAGGTTGAAAGTGGGCAGGTCATGATAAAGATAGTAAAGAGGAACTCCGCCTAAATTGAAACGTACAATCCGATGGGGCGCAGGGTAACCATTCACGTAAATTTCAGAAAAAATCCTTTTTTGCAAAAAGGGAAAGGGGACACTGCTTGTTTCTGCAATAAGATTGAGGAGTAAACAGACTGAAAGGAGGAGGAGTGAAAAATAGAGAGTTTTTACCTTAAGCTTTGGTTTTTGATCTGTTGTGAGAAAGCGCCATCCGATCCAGCCTAAATATCCCATAATAAGGTAAGTTCCAAGACCAAAAGTATAGAGCAGACTCAAAGCGACATAGTAACCAACAAGACCGAGCCAATTGGCGCTTGGGACCTCATGGGTAAAACTGAGAACAGAAAGAAAAAGAAAAAGAGTGAGAGTAAGGGTCAAAAGACCCTTGATTTCAGGGTGAGCTTTGATTTTTGGCTTGTCAGACATTTGGATTCTCTATCTATTCCAATTTGCAAAGTATCAGAAATAAATTGGAATGTATACTCCAACTTTTGAAGTGGTTTGAGTATAAATGGGGCGAACGACGGGTTTCGAACCCGCGACCTCCGGAACCACAATCCGGCGCTCTAACCAGCTGAGCTACGATCGCCACCGAGTAGAGAAGCTATTTTGGCTGATTGTACCGTTTTTGGTCAATTTTTTCGGTTAATAACCTAAACTCTCCTTAATAACCTGAACTCTGGGTTTATTTTGCTTAGTCTCAGAAAAGAGAGTTCTCTTAAATTCTCGGTATTTTTGCCGATGTGAAGGGCAAACGGTCCTTTTCGAGGCAAAAAGGCTGAGAAGAAAGAGAAAAATCCCTGAGAATGAGTGAAAGAAACCCAGAGTTCAGGTTAATAGTTCCATTCTTTGATAACTGAGCTTGACCATTTAAGGTAAGCTCCCCAGAAGAAAAGTCCAATAAAGATTATCGCAGCAAGCTCAAGAGGAAATTCGGGAAGGCGAAACCAAAACATCAACCTTTTTGGGGCAAAGGCGACAAGTTTAAGCAATAAGCTTGCGTAATTTGCCAGGACTGGTAAGAGAAATGGCAAGAGCAAGCTGAGCAAAAGGAGTCCGATCAAAAGGGTGAAAAGAAGAGGAAAAAAAAGATTGTAAACGAGACTTATGAGGGAAAAACGGTGAAAATGGAAAAGTACAAGTGGGAGGGTAAAAATGAGAACAGCACCATTGAGTGCGAGGACTTTTCTCAAATAGACTGAGATGAGAGCTCCCCATTGATCGAGAATGGGGAATTGTTTGATGACTTGGAAAGGTCTCTTAGGGAAAATTTGCTGCAACTTGCCCTGTATTGGAGCATAAAAAACGAGAATTCCAAATGTCGCTGTAAAGCTGAGCTGAAATCCAACGTCTAGGATGATAAGGGGTTTGCAGACCAAAGCAGTAAGTAAGCCAATACCAAGAGCATTGAGCGGCTCACTTTTTCGCTGAAACAGCATTCCGCCTAAAAAGACGATGACTCCAATCCATGCGCGGCTAATGGAAGGAGCCTCGCCCATGTAGTAAAAGTAGGCAGAAAGAAGGCAAATGAGAACAAGGGCCATTCCTTTGCGCGGCAAAATCGGGCGCAGTAAAAAGCCGAGAAAAAAAGTTAAGATGGCAAAATGAAATCCTGAGATCGCGAGTAAGTGCTGCAGCCCCATTTGTCCAAATTGAAAGGTTTGAAGGCGGCTTTCATTTTGGCCAGTGAGCAATCCCGAAATCAGATGTTGGACGGGTTGCTCGGAAAAGGTTTTTTTGACCCAATCGCGTACCTTTTCTTTTATTTGAAAACGCCACTCAGCTTGACTTTTTGCGTCTTGTAGAGGATTCCAAGATGTTTTGTTTGATGTTTTAACGACGTAGCAATATGGAGAAGTTTCCATGAGCGACACGTTTTGAAGAAAGTAATCGTGTGAAGCAAGAGGGCGATTTTTCATAAGGGGAAGGTAGAGGCGGCACGGAAGTCGGTAGAAAGTCTCATTTTCTCCATGAAAGCTGCGAAGAGTTCCTTCATAAACAAGCAACGGTTTAAAAGGAGAGGGATGGTGCTTGATTTGCTCAATATGAAAAAGAGCGTTGCCTTGAATAGGCTCGGCAAAGTGGGAAAAAGGGGTGAGTAGCACAACATATAAATAACCTGAAGTGATGACAACAAGTGTTAAAAATTTTTTCTCCATAAGGAAAAAGAGCGCTCCTAATAATAAGAGACTCAGATGGAAAAAAGCGCTAATCCCAATTAAAAAAAAGAGTGCAAGTTTAAGGGCAGGATACCGGCTTAAAAAATAGCGGGTTGCCAAACTAATGCTAGTTAAAACTTTAAATTTCATCTTACGGCGTTTTGGCGCAGCCGAAAATCTAATTTTTGAAGGTGTTTGAGCATATTTTACTCTTTGTTTGAATTCAACGAATGATTCGTGTATACTTTGCCCGATTTAAACGTCGTGAGGAATAATATTATGACAGTTTCAGGGAAATATATTTTTGAAGACACCTTTCGCAGAGGATTTGCTTGGACAGCTTTTCAAACCCTTTTTTATGCGGGACATAATGATTTTAATTTTCCATCTTTAGTCGCTCAGCAAGGTGTTTTTTACACAGTATTAGGCGCCACAAGGTACCTTTTTACACAAGTTGACACTCTTAAGGAACTGCAGCCTGAGACGCAACGGGCTTTAATTTATGCTGCGGCCTTTTTTACAACATGCGCATCGATCACTCCGATTTTCTTAATTGTTGGACGCAATGTGACATGGCAGCAACTTGCAAGACAGTCAGCAGGGGCTGTTGCATTTTGGTATATCTTAAATCCAACTAATGAATTCCAACGCAGTAGATAATGATGTGGGGGTTATCCCCCACTTTTTTCAATCTTTTTGAGCAATTCATAATGCCAATCTCCAAAGCTGAAATAGGTCCAAATGCAAGAGGAGTTAAGGCACTTTCCAATAAATTCCCACGAAACATCAGCCCAATGGGATAGACAAAAGCTTCTAGCTGCAGCGATTTCAATCTTATTGAGATAGTGTGATGGCTTTAAAGCAAAAAATGAATCGGGATAGGAAATGCGAATCGTTTGATTTTCGCAAGTGACTTGATCTCGATTGGAAATTACGTTTAGTCCAAGAAGCATGTCTACAAAAGAAGAGATCTTTTGAAATTGACATTTAGGGATGATTTGGATGGTATGATCTTCCGTCATAATTGTTGGAAAAGAATCGTCAATGATCTTTAGAACTTCTAAACAGCGGAACATATCTTGTTTATTTTTTTGAGCAGCAGCCATTCCTAAACGAAACCACGCGTATTCGGTAAACACCTGGCGAAAACTACTCGATGTAAATGTCGAAACAGGAACCTGAGAAGCGATTTCTTCTATCCCACTTAGGTCTTGGAATGCTCCATCAAAATCATCTAAAAAGATTTGGCTGAGCGTTCGATTAAAAAGGGCTTCGATTTTACGTTCTGGGACTGCTTCCAATTCAAGTGATGTTGATGCATGCTCATAGAGAGATTTGTAATCGCCGTCTTGAAGCAATTCATTTGAATTAAAATGCAGCGTTGCAAATAGAGATAAGGGAAAAAATATACAAACTAAGACTATGTGCATGAAACTCTCTCAACAACTAAAACCCGAGCTCTTGGTTTCTTTCACTCATTCTCAGAGAGATTTTTCTTAAATTCTCTGCAAAAATGCCGAGAATTTAAGAGAAATCTCTCTCTTGAGGCTAAGCAAAATAAACCCAGAGTTCAGGTTAAAAAGAAAGTTAATCACAGCTTGAATTTGACGCAAGAATAGAATGTCTATTTTTTTTCTAACTTTTGCTTGAGGATGATCATTTCTTCATCCAATCCTTTGTGGATGAGGCGTGCTCCTCTTAGTCCAGTCATATAGTGAAAGACCCAGTTGAGCATTACTGTAAAGCGGCTACGATAGCTTACCAAGTAAAAAACGTGAATGAATCCCCATGTGAGCCAGGCTAAAAATCCCGACATCAATATTTTCCCCACATAGCCGACGGCTTTGTTGGTTCCAATCGTTGCAATACTTCCCTTGTCAAAATAACGAAATGGACGCCGTTTTTTCTTGGGGATTTGCTTTTTGATGATTTTGGACACGTAGCGCCCTTGTTGAATTGCAGTAGGTGCAATCGCTGGAAGAGGCTTGTTGTCTTTCCCCATTGCGCAAGCAGCATCTCCAATGACGAAAAGTTCGGGATAGCCGGGGACAGTCAGGTCAGACTCGACAATCACGCGCCCTTGACGATCGAGAGGAACATCTAATGTTTTTAAAAAAGGAGCTGCTTGGTTTCCTGCTGCCCAGATAATATTCCGAGCAGGAATGAAATCGTCTCCAACCTGGACCCCTTCTTCGGTGACATCAGTGACAAGTTCTCCTGTCACAACTCGCACTCCCATATCTTCTAAGTTTTTACGTGCTTTGATCGAAAGTTTTTCTGGAAAAGGAGGGAGGACTCTTGGGGCAGCTTCGACGAGATAAATCTTCGATTTTTCGGGATTGATCCGTCGGAAGTTTTTAAAAAGTGTTTTATGGGCAATTTCGGCAATGGCTCCCGCCATTTCAACACCCGTGGGACCCGCACCGATGATCACAAAGTTTAGAAATTTTTCTGCTTCAGAAATGCTATCCATCCGTTCTGCTTTTTCAAATGAAACGAGGATTTTTTCACGGATTTTTAAGGCGTCGGTGATGGTTTTGAGCCCTGGAGCGAGAGGTTCCCACTGATCATTTCCAAAATAGGAGTGGCGGGCACCAGGAGCTAATACGAGATAGTCATAGGAAACGATATCTCCATTAGCCAAAACGATTTGCTTTTTCTCTTTTTCGATTTTTTCGACAGTTCCCATGATAACCGTCGTGTTTTTTTGCATACTGAAGATCTCTCGTAGTGGAGTTGCAATATCCGCAGGAGAAAGAGCTGCACTAGCCACTTGGTACAAAAGAGGTTGGAAGAGGTGATGGTTTTTTTTATCGATTAACATGATGTCAAGGTTTGCTTTGCGCAACGGTTGGATGACGTTCAATCCTGCAAAGCCACCTCCAACGACAACCACTTTCGTGAAAATCATGAGTAAGCACCTTAAAGTAAAAATATTAGGGGATCAGCTTAGAAAATCTGCAGCCTTCCCCATTCCTACTTTCATTTATAATACAATTGCTTGATTTGGTAAAGGATCTCATATGAATGTTTTTTTTCTTTAAGAAAACACCATTTTTCGTATATCATTTACCGTTAATCCTCTGAGTTCGAACTTGAAAAAAGTTGATTAGTGGTGATAAAAGGATGGTCTTTTGAAAGGATTGAGTGTGATCGATTACTTCACAGGGGATGGGGGGTATCATGACGCAATTTCTCTTCAAGATGCGCCTGAGCTCTCATGGGAAAAAGCAAAAGAAAAAACTCCCAACCTTCCTAAAGGTTGGTGGGAACTTTCAAAGTTGGATCCTGGGGTGAAGCTCGAATTCATTCGAGATTATTGGTTTAATGCCCTTCCTTATCAACCACATGTGTACCATTTTTTAGATACTTTCTTTGCAGGAGTATTAGAGGTGGGAGGATTTCTCGCTCAAAAGAGAGAAA
Organism: Simkania negevensis Z; assembly: GCF_000237205.1. Lineage (GTDB taxonomy): Bacteria > Chlamydiota > Chlamydiia > Chlamydiales > Simkaniaceae > Simkania > Simkania negevensis. The sequence continues at coordinate 597,243 of NC_015713.1, forward strand.
ATAGTCCCTATGAAGCGTTTTTTACCTATCGGTTAAAAGACCGTTTATATTTAGGACGTCCGCCACTACTTGAAAAAGAAATTGAAAAGTTTAAACGGTCGATCAGTTATCCTCTTCCTGATGACTTCTTGAATTTTTTTCGGATCCATAATGGATTTGCTAAAGGAGGGGATAGTGGAATTTTCTCTTCGGGATCTTTAGAAGAAGAGCGCAAATGGTTTATGCAAGCTCAAGAGGGTTTTTTTCTTGGAGAGAAAAGTGTAGACCCCGAGCTGCTACTTCCTTTTTATCGGTCATTTGGACTGGATATTTATCAGTGTTTTTATAAGGATTGGTATCCAGATGGGGAAGTAGGAAATGTTCTTTGTTCCTTATCAGATCGGGCTATCTCGAGCTGGAAAGAGGATGAGACGCTGGCTTTTCCAACTTTTTTGGATTGGTTGGTTTTTTACTTAGAGTAAAAGGATGAGAAGAAAACCGCTTCGGATTCAGGATTTGATAAGTGATCACGGAAAGACCTTAGGTCTTTTTGTCGATTGTCCTCAAGAAGGGATGAACAAAAATATCTCTGTCCCTGAAATTCAGCGGCCTGGACTTTCTCTTACGGGATATGTGAAGCGAAAGTTTAATAAAAGGATTCTTCTTTTTGGTCGGATTGAACTCGAATATTTGCGAGATCTTGCTTCAGAAAGGCGCAAAGAGCGACTCGAAGACGTGGTGACAAAGGACAATCCTGCAGTTATTGTAGCGCGAGGTCAAAGACCTCCAAAAGAGCTAAAAGAAATTTGTCAAAAGCTAAAAATCCCTCTTTTGCGGAGTGGAGAGAAAACGATGACCCTGATGTCTCAGCTGACGCTGATTTTATCAGAGGTTTTTTCTCCTATTGAAACTGTTCATGGCACCTTAGTTGAAGTTTTTGGAATAGGAGTTCTTATTCAAGGGGATTCGTCTGTTGGAAAAAGTGAAGCTGCGTTGGGATTAATTGAAAGAGGGCATCGGTTAGTTTCAGATGATGTAGTGCATTTGCGTAAGAAAGATAATCGATACTTGGAAGGGACAGGACCAGAGCTTACGCGTCACTTACTTGAGATACGAGGAATTGGAATTATTAATATCGCACATCTTTATGGTGCCGTTTCTATTAGACAAAGTGTCCGCGTTGAAATGATTATGGATTTAGAAGAATGGAACGATGACCATTATTATGATCGAGTAGGGCTTGAGGAAAAATTTAAAGAAATTTTAAGTCTCCATATCCCCTCTTATGTTTTACCAGTAAAACCTGGGAGAGAGGTGGCACTTTTAATTGAGACAACGGTATTAAATCACAGACTGAAGGAAATGGGATATCATTCAGCAAAAGAATTTAATATAAAATTGCTAGAAACAATCGCTAAAAGACAACGAAAGGGACGGTTAAACGTTGGTTGAAAAGTTTGAAAAAGTTGTCAAAGTAAAAAATAAGATGGGACTGCATGTCAGACCTGCGTCATTTATTGCTAAGCTATTGCAAAATAGCCAGTCAAAAGTAACATTGACTTATAAAGGGGAGTCAGTCAATGCTCGGAGTATCATGAGCATTATGATTTTAGCCGCTCCTAAAAATGCCCAAGTCCTCATTTCTGTAGAAGGGAGTGATGCTGCTGAAACAATGAAACGTCTTGTAGGAGCATTTGAAAATCAATTTGGGGAAAAAGGGTTGAGCGTAACATGACCGAAGCACTCGAAGAAATTATCTTAAAAGGTGCTCCAATAAGTAAGGGAGTGTCGATTGGAAAGCTCTATTTTATGGAAGATTTTCCCGACGACATCATTCCTGAATTCCCCATTCAATCTGGTGATGTTGAAAATGAAATTGCCCGCTACCGAAAGGCAGTTCTTTCAAGTCGGGAAGATCTTCATACCCTTCAACGTTTTTTAGCCAAAGAAGGATCTAATGAAGCTGCCTCAATTATTGATACCCACATTCAAATGCTTGAAGATCCATTTATGACGACTTTTGTCGAGAAAAAGATTCGACAAATGATGAAAAATACCGAAGCTGTTTTTCGCTCAGTCATGTCCGATTACGAAAAAGAGTTTTCCAAGATCAAAGACAGTTTTTTCAAACAACGTCTGCTGGATGTGAAAGACCTATCCAATCGAATTTTACGTCACCTCTATCCTCGCGAACAAGTGACACTCAGTGATCTTCCAGACGGAGTTGTTATTTTCACAAAAGAACTTGTTCCGTCTCTAACTGCAGAATCCTCTGCGAAGCAAGTTTTTGGATTCATTACAGAAATGGGAGGTTCAACATCCCACGCAGCTCTCATAGCTCGCTCGAAAGGGATCCCTTACATTTCAAACATTAACGTGGAGACATTGCGTCAATTTGAAGAGTGTGATGTCATTATTGATGCTGATCAAGGGGTGGTCATTCTCAATCCGACTTATGACACAGTGGTTCATTACAAAGGAAAACAAGAGCGAAAGAAACCCACGATTCAAAAAGAAGTAAAACCCGACAGAAAAATCGAAACTCTTGATGGCTGCGCAATCACTCTGCTTGCCAATATTGAAAGCATTGCCGATCTCGATCTTATCGATTTGTATGGAGCTCATGGAGTGGGTCTTTTTCGCTCCGAATTTCTATTTTTCGGAAAAGAGCTTCACTCTTTTTCTGAAGAAGAGCAGTACGATCTTTACCTTAGGGTTATGGAAAATGCTAAAGGAAGACCTCTCATTTTTCGTACGTTTGACGTAGGAGGAGATAAAGGGTGTATTAGCCGTTATGAACCCGAGCCCAACCCAGCACTTGGATGTCGCGCGATTCGTTTTCTCTTGCGTAACCGAGACATTTTTATCATGCAATTGCGAGCTCTTATGCGGGTGAGCTTAAAAGGAGATTTACGTATTCTTCTCCCCTTAATTTCTGATGTGACTGAACTTCTCGATGCGAAAGAACTGATTCAAGAAGTGGCGATCGACCTCAGAAAAGAAGGGCATGAAATTGCCGATGAAATTCCTGTTGGCTCAATGATTGAAGTTCCTTCGGCTGTGATTATTTGTGATTTAATTGCCAGAGAATGTGATTTCTTATCGATTGGAACAAATGACCTTCTTCAATACACCTTAGCAACAGATCGAACTCATCAAGACATGCATTCTTTTTATAAATCCAGTCATCCAAGTATCATTCGGATGGTGCGGCATGTTGTTCAAGAAGGATTGAAATCAGAAACACCTGTGAGTTTATGTGGTGAGATGGCTGCTGATCCGTTAATGCTTCCACTACTTCTGGGCTTAGGTGTGAGAAGTTTTTCGTGTGCCCCCCGCTATATTCCCGCAATTCGGGACATGACGAAACGTCTAACTCTTGCAGAGTGCCAAGATCAAGTAGATGATATTTTGAAACTTGAAACTTGCCAAGAAGTGGAGCAGTATCTACAAGAGAGATACGAAAAACTCATTTCTGAGATTTCTTTATGACGTCAGTTTTTAAAACTGTATCAAAATGGCTTGAGGTTCCTCATCCCATTTTGTCATGTGAACTCCGACAAGTTCTAGAAAGCTTGCTGGAAGTTGTGAATAGTATTCTCCGATTGGAAGAGATTGAAAACGAAAAAGCCCTGCGAGAAATCGTTTCTAAACTTCCTCAAGTTTCCTGCACCTATACAAATGATGATGCAGGGATTGTCAAAGTTACATTTCTTTCTTTAGAGTTTCCGTCACTTGATACCAATCGCTTTGTGTACGAGCTGTTTGACCGGTTTGTCCTTTCGAAAAGTCGCTGTTTTGAGCTCGAGTCAAAAGCTTTTACATTTGAGTTCAAAGCGAAAGATATGCCACGTCTCTATGTTGCAGACTATCTGATCCATCTCAGTGAAAAGCAGTCATATGAACGATTTAAAGAAAAAGTCATGATCTTGAAAGAGCAACTTCGACTCGCTCTCTTAAATAAAAACTTCTCTTTTCGTCTAGCACTTTCTCACCATGTCCGTCTTGATCGGAAAATCACAGCGATTCATTCACAAGTTCTGCGCTACATTGAAGAAAAAGGTGAGGAATTTGACACGCAATTCTTGCTTGATGTCGACCGGTGGCTTATGGCTTTTAGCCAAGATTTTTTGGAAAAGCGTTCGCCTCTTCTTCTTGCAAAAGCTCTTTTTAATCTCATTTCAATCAGGCGTGAATTGGAATGGAAAGAGACAATTGATTCAAGTAAAAGACACATCCAACTCTCTTTCTTTCCCTCAAGCTTGAGTTTTACGTTTGGAACAAAACCTGTGTTAGGATGCACCATTGGAGTCGGGCTCAATCCTTCCTGTGAGCGATTTGTTGAGAAGCATTTGAGTTCGGCATTGGAAGCGGTCATTCCTTCAGCCAACTTGTTAATTTCTCCTGAAGTTCATTTAGAAAAATCGAATATTCAGATGATGTATATCGAATTTGAAAGAGAAGATGGCATGCGTTTTACAGATGAAGAAATAGAAAAACTAAAATCCCAACTACCTATTGAAATAGAAGCGCGCGTTCAACGATTTGTTCCTGAGCTTTTCATGGTTCGAAATGAAGAAGAGATCATGAAAAACATTTTAACCCTCACAAAAGAAATTCGGAGCGCAGAAGACTTTCCTCAGGTCACGGTCCGTTATGAACAACACGATGAAGAAACACTTGTTTTTTGTGTCATTCTGGTGCGGATTTTAAAAGAAGGCCAAGACTCAGTGACAGAGGCGTTTTCTAAAGTGAATCACTCACTTGCGCTTATTCCCGAACGGACACAAATTGTCAGTTATCTTGGGGGAAAAGATCCTGTAGAAGCAAATGTATTTCGTGTGCAACTTTCTGATGTCAACCCATTTACGAGACGGAATTTTTCCTTCAACTTTTTTGAAGCACGCCATCATGTGATCGAAGTGATTGAAGCTGCTGTCGGAGAGATTCGAGATTATAATGGAGGGATGATTCTCAAACAGAGCGAAAATCTCGTCCGTTTTAAACAGGCTTTTTCAGAAGTCGATTCAGAAAATCCCGAATTTCTCGAAAAGTTTTTCTATTCACTTAACCCCATTGAAATTCAAGCAACCATCGAAACGGAATCGCTGAAACTCTTTTTCGAAACGTTTTCTTCCTTGCTTGAAGCAGAAGAAGAAGGTTTTTTCTCCTACCGCTTTCATAGAAAGGGAAGTCAACTGTTTCTCTTCACGAGATGTAACGATCATCATTTTAGGGCGGCATTTGAAGAGGAGCTTGAAAAGCAAGACCTGAAACATAAGCTGATGATTTCATCTTCACTTCTCCATCATGGGTTCCGCTACGAAGGAGTGATTTTTGACAATCACGAAGAGATCGAGCTGCAGCTAGAGGGAATTTTAAAAAACTACTTAAAACATCAAATCAAACCCAAGGTTTTGAATCTTAATTTAGAGACAAAAATATTCTTAGATCCAAGAATAGGAGGAGATCATCAATCAAGCATGATTAATAAAATGCTCTTCGAAGGGCTCATGCGCTTAGATGAGCAGGGAACGCCTCAACTTGCTATTGCCGAGAAAGTTGAAGTTTCTGACGACCAAACGCGTTATCTCTTTACTTTAAGAGAATCCTACTGGTCAAATGGGATGAAGGTTTTGGCAGAAGACTTTGAATATGCTTGGAAGAAAGTTTTATCCCCAGGATTTAATACCCGCTTTGCTTACCTTTTCTACCCCATAAAAAATGCCCGTTTGGCTAAAGAAGGGCAATGCAGTGTAGATGAAGTCAAAGTCAAAGCTCTTGACGATACTCATTTAGAGATCCACCTAGAAACCCCTACTCCCTATTTTTTAGAATCTACGACATTAGGGCTCTATTCTCCAGTGAACTCCTATATCGATCGAATCCATCCTAATTGGGCGCAAGAAAGAGGGGATCGGTTCATTTGCAACGGTCCATTTCGTCTACGAGAAAACCGCTCATTTTATGCATTTGAATTAGCCAAGAACCATCGTTTTTGGAATCAAGATTCGATTAAACTCGATCATATTTTACTGTCCCGAGTCAATAGTCGAAAGGCAACTGAACTCTTCTGTACAAAGAAACTTGACTGGCTCGGCCCTCCTTTAGGCTATGGAAGAAGTAATTTCTCGCAGCTTGGAGAAAAAATTCACTATTTGCCCACCACAAAGTCTCTATGGTACCTCTTTAACAATCAGATATTTCCCTTTACAAATCATAAGATTCGTCAAGCTTTTTGTCTTGCTGTAAACCGTTGTGAAATCATTGGCACCAATCGGGACTGCATGCTACCAGCTTACTCTCATCTTCCTCTCAATCATACGGAGTTATTTCGAGGTCATAAAGGAATGGAAGAAAATTCTGAAAGGGCTGAGCAGCTTTTTAAGGAGGGATTAGATGAACTTGGGATAACCAAAAGAGAATTTCCTCAAGTAACAGTTATCCACTATAACAGTGAAGCTTCAAATCGCACTTCACATTTACTTAAAAAGCAATGGAGAGAAATACTAGGTATAAGCTGCCGCATTGAGCCTTATGAGTTTGCTGATCTCTTTGAAAGGTTAGGTAGAGGTGAATTTCAAGTTGGCTGTTTTTGTTGGATTTCTTGGATCAATGATCCAATCTATACGCTAAATATCTATCGAAACAGAGATGAGAAACTCAATGTTTTCTTTTGGGAGGATCAAGAGTATCAAACACTCTTAGATCTTGCAGATCATGAATTAGACCTTGATAAGCGGCTAGAGTATCTTCATGAAGCAGCTAAGATCTTCTCAAATCAGCATTTGATTTTGCCGATCTACTATGAATATGAGCGGTATTTAAAAAGCGAAAACTTACAAGTTCCAATTGTAAATAACTTAGGATTTGTTAACTACGCTTATAGTCGCTTCAAATAACTTTAAAATCTGGTATTTTTATTAAATATTTTTTAACATCGTTGTCGTTTATTCACTAAACATGAGGAAAAGACAATGGGTTGCACGATTTTACACAAAAATTTGGGTCAGCATCCAGAAGTTTCAGCCTTGATGAAACAATTGCATCAACATCCTGCTTGGAAAGATTCGCTTTCTAACGAAGAAATCGATGTTAAGCTTCTCCAATCTTCTATCTATTCTTACTTCCTAGTTCCGGCAGAGCAAGAAGGATTATTTTATATTGCATTTTTAGACAGAGATAAAACTGTCCATCGCCATGTTTTCCGGATTGTTCCGAATCGTTATGGAGTATTAGGATTTATGAATGGGACAATTCCTGTTTATCAGGATCTTAATGATCTTGTTGTCACATCTATTGGATGTGCTCCGGGAGCTTGTTTTCCCTGCAAGTAATCCGTTTTTCTTTTAGCGAGTTTATTACAGCGCATAAAATAAATAAGAGTGAATGGGACACAATTTAGAGAGTTGGCAAGCCAAAACCACTCAGGTGTCCAGCTGTTTAGTTTTGCCAAAATAAAAATCGGTAAAAAAAATGATAGGGTACCGAGAGTGGTTTGGAAAGTCATGTAAAAAAGTGTGTCCTTAAAAGCTGTAATCAACATAAAAGATATCACGTAAATACTGTTTGTAAAGTAACAAAGAGCAATGCAGATGCATGTATTAAGAAGAGCTGAACGTTCTTCAAAAGAAAATGGAATGTGCTCAAAGAAGCTGATCAATATGTTAGGATAGAGCAAGAAAGGGACCGACATAAGACACATATTTAAAAAAATGAAAATTGCGGTTGAACGAAAAAGTTTTGGAAAAAGCTGCAACTTGTTGCTTCCTAGCAAGTAGGAACTAACGGATAAAAATGCTTGTCCAACGCCGTCATTGATTAGTGGCATAAAAACACTTACACCAAAAGAGCAAACGAGGAGATCAATTCCGCCCCTTTGAATGAGGATATGAGCTGCTGCATTCCATGCTAAAACGGTAATAAAAGACCCAATAGCTCTAGGCATAGCTTTACGGATACATTCTAAAAATTGGGTAGGTATGATTTTCATCCACTTAATTTTCGAAATTTTTAGAAAATAATAAGCAAACCATATGCAAGATGCTGCTTTTGCTAGAAGAGTTCCAATGGCTGCACCATTGACCCCAAGAGGAGGTATCCATCCTTCGATACCAAAAATGAGGAAGAAGCTAAACCCTACATTGAGTAAGTTTGCTATCAAGTGAATATGCAGAATCTTACGTGTGTGACCTGTCCCTGCAAGAAAAGAGCTTAAGGTACCTTCAAGAGCGAAGAGTACATTTCCCCAGATCAGATAGTTATAGTATATCTTTGCAAGTGCTTCAATGGGTGTTCCCTTAAAAAAGGCATAACCAACTAGATGTCCGATTGGGCCTATCAGAAAGAAAGAAAGGAGTGAAAACCAAATCATTTGCCAGGTGTACGAAAAAGCTTTTTCTTTCTGTCTCGAGCCTAGTGCATGGCTAACAAAGGCTTGAATAGTTGTGACGAAGCGCAAGGTGGTAACTTGAAAAAGAAAAAAAAGTCCTCCTGCAGCAGTACAGGCTTCAAACGCTTCTAATGAGTAGATAGATAAGAAATAACGATCTACAAAAATGACTAAATTGGCAGAAAGCAGCGATAAAATCAAAGGAAAAGCCAATGCAGATAGCTCTCTGAAACTTGCAAGAGGATATTTAGTTAGAGATTGTTTTCCAGTAACTAAAGTCATCTTAAGCTTTACTTATAGTAGAAAATCTATAGTGCTTTATTGAAAGATATCAGGCAAGAAAGTTTTTTAACCAAAAGGAAGATTGCCTAATGGGAAACTATCGAGAAGCGAAGAACCAGGGCTATTTTCTTGCAATTTGCCACTTGCTTCGTTAAACGCAGCTGTGATGAGATCTTCAAGCCCTTCAATATCATCGGGATCGACGCATTCAGGCTTAATCTTAAGCTTTTTGAGTTTATTATCACCGGTTAGGGTCACTTCAACTAGGCCATTTCCAGCAGACCCAGTCACTTCCATTTTTTCCATTTCTTCTTGCATTTTCGACATCTGCTCTTGGAATTGTCGAGCTTGCTTTTTCATTTTGGAGAAACCGCTACCCATGTGAGACACCTCGATAAAATTTTTTCGTTACACTTCCAATAATAGCATAAAATTGATTAAAACCCAAGTTACTATAGTTCAGAGTAAGTTAAGAGTTTTTTTTAAATAAAGCTCTGTGATTTACAAGTGAGAATTTTCATCCCTTTCTTATAGAGCCGCTGAGCTCCACACTGGCAAAACACATGACTTTATCATGCTTAATCTTTTTTTGAACTGCGCTGTCAATTTTTTCAGCATGAATCTGAGGGGGAGGAGCTTCTTGAAGGGGCGGGGTGATTTCTTGTGATGCAGGCGATGGAGCTTCTGTCTTTAGAGGAGGACTTGCTATCTCAGGAGAAGGGGCTTGTTGGGGTAATAGAGCAACTTCTTTAAAAGGGGAGGGTTCTTCGTCGGAAGTGATAACTTGGACTTTAGGTTCTTCTATAAGTGAAGCGCTTTTTTTGCTTTGAGTGGGGGCTTGCGAAACAGCACTTTTCAATTCGACGAGTTGATTCACTAATTGATCAAGCGGCATTTTTTTCATCGAGCGAATGATTTGAAGGAGCAAGATTTCTAAGTCGATTCGCTTAAAGGGACTTTTAGGGAGCTGCTCTAATTGGGAACGGAGAATGTCTAGAATTTCTAAACATTGCTCTTGAGTATAGAAGGAGGCAGACTTAAGATATTTTTCTTTATCGGAGGCAGTGAGAAGAGCGCCCAGTTCTTGCGCTTTGCCAAGCTTGATCACAAGGAGATTGCGGTAGTGATTCGCTAAGCTTTCTAAAAAGTACTCAAGGTGGGCACCTTCATTAAACACTTGCTCGGAAAGTTGAAAGGCAAAGAGGAGATCGTGACTTAGTGCTGCTTGATCGAGTTTGAAAAATAGGTCACGCGAAACGAGACCGAGAGTTTCAGAGAGCTTTTCTGCGGTGATTTCCTCTTCGTGAAAACAGAGAAGGCGATCGAGAAGTGATTCTGCGTCGCGCAAACTTCCATCAGCATGTGCGGCAATGAGATGGAGAGCATCTTCTTCAGCTTGGAAACCTAAGTCTTGGAGAATTTGTTTGAGTTTTTCTAAGATTTTTTCAGGAGTGATCCGTTTTAAGTCAAACCGCTGGCAACGGCTGATGATTGTAGGTAAGACTTTATGGGGTTCGGTGGTGGCGAAAAAGAAAATGACATGTTCGGGAGGCTCTTCTAGTGTTTTTAAGAGAGCATTGAAGGCCTCTTTGGTGAGCATATGAACTTCATCGATAATATAAATCTTATACTTTCCTGAAGAAGAGGCATAGCCAACTGTTTCGTTGAGATTTCGGATGTCGTCGATCCCTCGATTGGAAGCTCCATCGACTTCGATGACATCGAGTGAGTGACCTGAGACGACTTCTTTGCAAGAAGGGCAATTGTTACAAGGTTCTTGCTCATCAGATAGATTTTGACAATTCAAGGCTTTTGCAAAGAGGCGGGCGAGTGTCGTTTTTCCAGTTCCCCGTGTGCCGCAAAAAAGGTAGGCATGACCGACGCGATTGAGGCGCAACGCATTTTTGATTGTCTGTACGATTGGATCTTGCTGAAACACTTCAGAAAATTTTTGAGGTCGGTACTTTTTAGCTAGGCCTTGATAGGTTGTCATGTTTCCTCGAGATTCTAAAGTTCTATTCTCGCTTCCTGCGGGAAAAATATCAAGAGTCAGAAAAGCATTAGTGTGCTACATTGAGGATAATGCCATTTATTTTGATAAATGGTATAAACTACTTCGTTTTTTGAAAGGCAATTTTTTTAATGGCCGAAGAATCTAAGGAAAAATCTAAGTGGATCCAGGCGCTTCAAAAGGATCACTTAGGAAAGCGACTTTTAATCGCTGTATGTATTTTGATTGCGCTTGCGTTTTTTATTCACTTTCGCGAAGTGCGGGTTGATATTTTAGAACTTGATAGTTCCGCAAAAAACTACGTTGTTGCGCAAGTCGATTTTGAATTTCCTGATGAAGAAGGGACTGTCATTATGCGCCAGCAATCGGCTCAAGATATCGGCGCCATTTATGAACTCAGTTCAAAAGCTGTGGAAAAAAAACGGCTCCAATTTGACAACTTTTTGATTCACGATCAAAGGTGGCGCAATCTTCTTCCGAACAGCACCTTCGAGGATATGTATCAAGCGGGCGACGCAGTGAAAGACCTTCTGTTAGAAGCCCGTTTTTCCGATCAGCGCACCTTGCAACGGCTTAAATCTCTCAAACTTCTCAAAGATAACTACTTTCTTCTTCCTCCCTCCTTTGATGGAAACTCGATCATTTTGCCTGAAAGTTTTTGGGAAAGTGTGCAAAACCAAGTTTTAGATCAAAACAAATTTCAAGGACCGACTGTTGCTTACGTCTTAGATTACTTTCAAACTGTTTCGTGGCCTCTTGAAAAAGACACGACAGCCCAACGTAGTTTGCGAAAAATGGTAGAAACAACAGTCCCCGAAAAGTACCGTAGAATTCAAGCTGGAACCCGCATTATCGATCAAGGGGAGAAAATCAGTGCGTCTCATATTGCCATGGTTCAATCGATGAAAAAAGCCATTGCTGAAGGGCGCAAATTGTGGGAGCCGCTCCCTCTTTTAAGTAGTTTCGTATTTGCAACAATCATCACATTTTTGGGGGCATTCTACTTCCGAATGAGTCATCCCAAGATTTTTCATTCGGTTCAAAAACTTTCCCTCTTTGCTACGATCATTATTCTCACTTTGTTTCTTGCGAAAGTGACCGAGTTTTTCTTATTGCGTAATGCGACAGGCTTACTTGAGGTGGTGCGTTATCCCGTCTTTGTTCCTTTTGCTGCGATTTTAATCACTGTTTTGCTCGATGCCGAGTTAGCCCTTTTTTCGACCTTTTTACTGACTATTGTTTTAGGGCTGTCGTTAGCTGTAGATCACAGCCGTTTTTTAACAGCCAACCTTATCACAGGTGTTGTGGCTGTTTTAAGTTGCCGAACCATGCGCAAACGGAAAGAGGTTTTTGCCGTTTGTGCCAAGATTTGGGTGTCTTGTATTCCCATTTTCTTTGTGTACAACTTTGCGCAAGATGTTTTTTGGAACTTCTACATTCTTTCTGATTTGACAAGCACGTTTGCATTTCTTGTTCTGACATCCATTCTCATTGTTGGGCTTCTCCCTATTTTTGAGTCGATTTTCCATATCATGACTGACATCACACTGATGGAATACATGGACCCCAATAATGAGCTACTGCGTAGACTCAGCGTGGAAGCACCTGGAACCTACCAGCACTGTCTTGTAGTAGGAAGTATTGCTGAAGCAGCAGCGCAAGCAATTGGAGCGAATGGCCTTTTTTGCCGCGTCTCAACCCTTTATCATGACATTGGAAAACTTTCCAACCCCCACTATTTCACAGAAAATCAAATGGGCGGGTTCAACATTCACCAGCTTCTCACTCCTTTAGAGTCGACTCAGGTGATCATTGCTCATGTGATAGATGGTGAGGTTCTCGCTCGCAAGTTTGGGTTACCTCAAGGATTCATCGATGTTATTCGCGAGCACCATGGAACTACTCTTGTTTACTACTTTTATTGTAAGCAAGTGGAACAGATGGGAGGCGATGTCGATGCTGTTGATGAAAATCAATTCCGTTATCCTGGACCTAAACCCCATAGCAAAGAGTCTGCTATTATCATGATGGCCGACACAGTGGAAGCCGCTTCCCGTTCATTAGAAGAGGTCAGTGAAGCGTCAATCACTGAGCTTGTCGAGCGGCTTATTGGGGAAAAGCTTGAAGATGGACAGTTTGACTCTTGTGAGCTCACGTTCAAAGAGTTTGAAACCATTAAGCGGACGATCATTAAAAACCTTGCCGTTGCCCGCCACCTCCGCATCAAATATCCAGAAAAGCAGGCCTAAAAGGAGATTTAGGCGCAAGCGTTGTTGAAAATCAGCAGATCAAATAATTCTTCTCAGTAAAAATTTAAGTATCTGAAAACAAACAAATTGAAGTTTTTCAAAGTATGTATTACGCTGTCTTTTTTTTCATAAGTTAGGTACAATAGATACATCGTTAAATTTAACGGTTGGGGTTTATGACAGTTAAAAATGATACAAGTTTTTCATTTACAGATACTTGCCCTGTCTTGAATTACTTCGATCAGATGCGTCAGAAGTATCGCTTAGAGCCTTTTGAGGATAAGCGGGCAGAAGTTAATTTTAAGGTTTCTCTCGAAAACTGGGGAAGCTCCTGTGATGCGTCCCATTTGACCCGCCGTCAATTTTACCGAGTGGAAAATTACTATACCCTTGATCAGGTTGCTCAAGAAGCTCCCTTCAAAATGAAGTTGACATCAGAAGATGGTAAAAGATCGATTGATGTCTATTTAGTCCGGGAGCCGATCAATCGATTTGAGGCGGATGCTGTCATCAATGCTGCTAATGAGACCCTTTTAGGGGGTGGTGGTGCTGATCAGGAAATCCATGAGGGTGCAGGTCCGAATCTTGTGAAGGAATGCGCCTATCATAATGGTTGTGAAGTTGGTGAGGCAGTGATCACTAAAGGGTATGATCTCCCAGCAAAATATGTGCTTCACACTGTAGGGCCACTTCTTCTAGAAGATGGACAAGGGGATAAACCAGCACTAGCAAGCTGTTACAAAAATTGTCTGAATCTCTGCGATAGATACAAATTGGAATCAGTTGTGGCTCCTTGCGTGGCGTGCGGTTTTTACGCCTTTCCATTGAATGATGCAGCAGCAGTCGTGAAAAGAACATTAAAAGAGTATCTTGTAAACGGCGGCTCGACTGTGAAGACCGTCATCCTGTCTGTTCCAAAAGATAAGGAATGGGCAGCCTATCAAAAAGTTTTTCAATCTTAAGGTTAAATATGTCAAAAGCTTTAGATTTTTCATCGATGGATTCGGCATCTATCGAGAGATTCGTGAATTCGGTTCCCAAAAATTATTACAAAATATCTAACCGATTTCTCTTTTTACCAGAGATGTCTTCTCCTAAAGAATTTGTAACGGTGGCTTCAAAAATGGAGCAGTTGGCCAAAGAAAAAAAAGCAGAGTTCGAGGGCAACTTTAGACTCCGCTCAGACTTTGGAAGCTTTTCGTTAGGGGACTCAGTTCCTTTTAGTCTTTTAGATCGTCAAATCACAGTAGGGCAAATGAAAGATCAACTCTCCGGTCTACTTGATGTGTCAGCAGATGCAATTAAGATCAGTTTTCATAGCCTGCGTCCAATTCGAGATGATTTTTCTTTGCATTCCGATTTAGGTTGCCATGGAAAAGGGGGTGAAAATTTTTGGCTCATCCTCACTCCACCCTCTGATTCAAAGCGAGCGGAATAGAAGATCTAACAATCTGCTTCAGGATCTTTAACTTCCGGAGCTAAAGCTGAAGCAGTATTTCTACTTATCCAGAATCTTTCTCCACCTTTGCCATGACAGCTCAAATCCTCACTGAAGGTTATGTGATCATTTAACTTCCGCATGCTAAAAAAGCTAATGCTAATTTCTTCTCCGGGAATATTAGTGAGCTTTGAAATTTCTTTCTTGATTTGTCCAACAGGTGTTTTGGGATCGAGAAGTGTAAAAGGAATTTTGTCTCCTTTAGCATGTTCCCCAAACTTTGTAGTCGGAATGAAGTCTCCTTTAAATCCCTCACCCTTTTTCTTAGCCAATCCTTCGATTTTTGCTGCAACTGCTTGACGATCTGCATCGGTATTGATCTCAGGTAGAATCAGCCAACGATTGAAAGCTTTATACAGGTTCTTTGGAACATTATTTAGGATGGATTCGTATTTGTTATTAGGCATTGTATTTGTGATCGATGATTTTGCTGTTGCAGATGAAGCATAGCTAGAAATTGCGGACATATCTCTCTCTCTCTTTTTAATTTTTTATTCAAAAATGAGAAGGATCACCTTAGGTGATCCTTCCATATAGATTTAGTTTGTCACTTTGACAGTATTATCAGTTGTCTGTTTTCCTTGGGTTGTGTTGGCATCGATTGGAGTTCCAGTCTTAAGAGATTGTGGCAAGACTTGGCTTTGTGGCGCCGTGCGTTCACCCTCTGTCTTATACTTTGGTACAAGAACGTTTGCCCAAGAAGAATGGACACTGCTAGATGGAAGACTGTGGGTAGTCGCATAGTTTCCAACTGTGCGTCTAGTCCAAGAATTATCATCCCATGCCTCTTCACCTTCAATCAGCTCAACGATATCAAAGTTTCCTTGAGGTCTTAAGATGACAACTTCAGAGTCTTTTGGAGGGAGACCGTCGTTTTGAAGGAAAGGATAATCCTGGTGGATTTTGCGGTATCCTTCTTCAATTTGCTCTTTGGTAAAGCCTTCAGATTCAAGCTCTGTTACTGACATGATCGAGGTTCCAGTAACGTTTCTATTCATCGAAATATGCAAGGTATGTGGCGAGTCAGATGACATATATCCGGGCGCGCCAATTGAGAAATAGTGGCCGATTTCGCCCATTTCATTCATGCCAAAACGGCCTGTTTGTACGTAATCGCTTGCGTAGCCCGAGTGGAAAACATCAGGATTAACAAACTCAGAAAAGCCATGGCCAAAGACGATTTTTTGGATCTTTGCAGGTTTGTTGCAAGTATAGAGGTCTGTCCCGGCATTAAGAACGCGTGGGTTGGACATCGCATAGACTTGTTGCTCAAAGCTCACATTGGCCTTAACAAATTGAACTTTCTTCTCTTTTAGGCTGTAGTACTGCTGTTTCACTTCCTCTTTACGTCTGCGGATTTCAGCAATCTTTCCTTTCTCAGTCGGAGGCGTTGTGTCAAAGAGCTGATCTAGCTTCGTATATGTTGCTTCAAGCTTTCTAAGCTCTAAGTTTATTGCTTTTAGCTCTTGCTTCACAAGTAAAGGGGCGTCTAGATTGACATGATCAAATGCGACAATGCCGTTTGTGACACCATCTAAATCATGTTGAACGAGAGCTTCCATTCTTTCAGCATTTGTCATGTAAGTTGGAACAATTGCGTTTGCCCAAGAACTGTGAGCTTGGTCTGATGTCAGAGCATGTGTAGCAGCATAGTTTCCAATAGTGCGTCGTGTCCATGATACAGTATCATATGGATCTTGACCTTCAATGAGTTCGACAATGTTAAAGTTTCCTTGCGCTCTAAGGATGACAACTTCAGAGTCTTTTGGTGGAAGCCCATCGTTTTGGAGGTAAGGGTACTCTTGGTGGATTCTACGGTATCCTTCTTCAATTTCTAAGTCTGAAAATCCTGCGGATTTAAGCTCTGTAACAGACATGATTGAGGTACCTGTCAGATCTTGATTGAGCGCGATATGAAGTGTATGTGGCGAGTCAGATGACATGTATCCGGGTTCGCCAATTGAGAAATAGTGGCCAATTTCGCCCATTTCATTCATGCCGAAACGGCCTGTTTGTACGTAGTCTGTTGCATAGCCAGTATGGAATCTTGAAGGATCTGTAAACTCAGAGAATCCATTACCATAGACGATTTTTTGAATCTTTGCAGGTTTGTTGCAAGTATAAAGATCAGTGCCAGCTCTGAGGACGCGAGGGTTCGACATGGCGTAAACGCGGTCTCCACCTTGAAAGTGAGCTTTCACGAACTTCATTTTAGTCCCTTTGAGTTCCTCGTAGTTTTCAACTAAAGTCTTTTTACGCTCACGGATGGCTGCGAGTTTCTCTTTTTCTGAAGTTGGTGTTGAAAGACTTAACTCTCCGAGCTTTGCAATCATCACCTCGTGTTTTCTGAGTTCGAGGTTTATTGCTTTAAGCTGACTTTGGACTTCTACTGGAGCATTAAGATGTGTGAGATCGTAGGCTTCTACTCCAACAGTGGCTTGCTTAAGTGTGACGTCAAGATCGACTTCGATTTGATCGACAACTCCTAAGTCAAGGCCAACTTCGTGCATATATGCAGCTGAAAAATAGTGGCTTGGATTTTCTAAGCCCTGCCCTTGTAACTTTGCATTGATTTGTCTTACGACTGTTGGGTCTGAGCTAGCAAATGTAGAAAAATCAGACGGGAGCCCTTCATAGGGAACACCATGGAATTCTGCTCCAGAACGGATTTCATGTAGGGTGTGATCTCCAACTGGTATCATCCAACCAACACAAGCGAGCATACCTTCTTCTGTTTGGTCACCAAGACCTAAATAGCGTGCTGCATGGATAAAGCCGTCTGTTGTTCCTGAAGGACCAGTAAGCATTGGAAGACTTCCAAGTGCTTCGGTTTCTTTTGCAAAAGTACTTGTAGGGTCGACTGCAACCCACTCTTTTCCTGGGATCCACTCGAGCTTTCGTGTATTGGCTTCTTGTCTGAGAGTTTGATCAAATACATCATAGCGGGTTCCCACACGTGCCTCACGCCAAGATAGACCTGGAATTTCTGAAAGAACAGCTCCTGTAGCTTCGTGTCTTGTGGGTTGAGGAAGAGAGAGCCGCTTTTTCTCTACATTGCGAAAGTTGTCAACAACGGGGGCTTGCTTAATGGTGCGCTGTCCATCAAGAGTGATGATCCCTTCACCTTTAGCTTGATCCTGTTCAAATCGTTCTTTGTCAATTTGAAAGCCAGCACCTTGTTCTTTTAACTTGTCGTTGATTTTATCAATCATCCCTGGCTTGTCGAGAATCTCAGCTGCAAAAAATGAGAAAACAGTGCGGTAGGCTAAGGTCATTCGCTCACGTAAATTTCCATTTTTTAGCGCTCCCATGATTGTCAGAGGGCTCATTCCAACACTACCCGACCCTGTTGAGTCGTTTCCAAACAGCTGAGCTAAGCGCATGGCAGCCATAAACTCTTTAGTGAAGAGGGGATTCTTTGCGCTTGAAGGATTTTCCTCTTCACAAATTGCGTTATAGGCTTTCACAATAGCAGAAAGACGGCCAGATAGATCTTCGGCAAATTTTTGAGCTTTTGGATTTGTAAAGGCAACTTCTCCTGCCGCTTTTTCATATGCCGTAACGCTTTTTTGGTAATCAGTTAAACACTTTTCAAAGACCTTTTTCTGTTCGCTTTTAGGTAGCTTTTGAATGACTGGATCTTGGATAAAAAGATTCCAAAGTGTTTCAGCTTCTTGCTTTTTTGGCTTTGAGCTTGATAAGACGACTGGTTGATTGACAGCGTCAATAGCTGGCTTTTTGCAGCTGTCAAATAGAGAGGCAATTCCTGAGGCAATATAAACCAGCCCATTCCATAGGCAGTTTCCCTTATTTGGCTTCACTTGTGCGACTTCACGTCCTTGTGAGTCAGTTGATGAAACGGTTTGAGTATTTGACGTTGAAGGCTGTTGTGAGTCATTGTTTGTTATTTTTTGAGTCATTTTTACCCCTTTTTTTTAACAATTAAATGCTTAGGTGTAGAGGTAAGATGAAGAAGTTGTGAATGTCTTGAGGATTGTCTCAAACTGTGAAAATGACTTTCTGATAGAATTTGAACCATCTCTACTTCCCGTTTCTTTTCTTCCCACTAAGCTTTCATTTAATTATTTTGTAATTAGTTATTTAAGCGTGGAATAAGGGAGAAATGAACGTGCGAATGCACAGTTAAGAGAAAAAATATCTTCCCAGAGATGGAGTAACTCCACCTTTTCTTTCCTTCCTATCCTTGTCCCAATGCTTTCATTAATTTTTGAAAGCTAATAACAATTATAACAAATTATTTATTATTAATTAATAAATAATTTAATATTTATATATTTAATTATAATAAACTGATTTTCAGTTATTTGTGTAATCAATTAATAATTAGTTAGATAAGAATCTTTTAGATAGGGTTTTTTGCAGAATTGAGCTTTGAACTCTAGAGGGCAACCACTTCATGAGGGTCAGAAGGATCTGATACCTCCAATCAATCACTTGAACCCGCTTTTTTTTCTCGATCTGTTTGAGTAGGCTGTGTACAACCTTTTCTATAGGTAGAGTTAATGGGGTCTTGTCTTGAAAGCGCCCTTTAGAGGCTTTGATTCGAAAAGAGGTGGCGATTTGACCAGGGCAAGCGCAAAGAACGCGGAGCCCTGTTTGGCGGATTTCGGCATCAAAAGCTTGAGAGAAATCAAGCAAGAACCGTTTCGATGCGCTATAGACACTAAAGTAGGGATAGGGCATCCATGCTGCTGCTGAACTGATATTGAGAATGGTTCCTGGGCGCTTCATACACCGAGCCCCTTCTAAGCAGAGTGCGAGAGTCGCTTCTGCATTCAGTTTGAGAAGAGAAAGCTGCTCGTTTGTCTCGAATTCCAAAGCAGGACCATACAAACCAGCACCTGCATTGTTAATGAGAAGGGTAGGAGGATGCTTTTTCATCCATTGGATGACCTTTTCTCGCTCCCTTTCTGAGGTAAGATCTGCAGCAAGGCAATGGCCAAGTCGCTTTAGTTTTTCGAGTTTTTCGGGATCAGGTGCTGTGAGAAAAAGGGTGTACCCTTCAGTTGCTAACGCATTTGCGAGAGCTTGACCTAGGTCAGAGGTGGCTCCTGTGATGAGCGCCCGTTTCATGAAAGGTGATTTTCTTTGAGTGTTTTGAGGATTTTATCGAGGCGCCTGTCGCAAGCATGCATCCCTTCATCAATATCTCCTTTGAGTTTTTGATGGACCATGCCATAGATTT
The DNA here is from genome assembly GCF_000237205.1 of Simkania negevensis Z. Lineage (GTDB taxonomy): Bacteria > Chlamydiota > Chlamydiia > Chlamydiales > Simkaniaceae > Simkania > Simkania negevensis. Next base: position 616,860 of record NC_015713.1, read on the forward strand.
TAATCTTTGGTTCTGTTCCAGAAGGGCGGATGATGAACTTACTTTCATCTTCTAAGATGAAGACCAAAACGTTCGATTTAGGGAGGATGAGCTTTTCTTTTTTTCCTGAATGAACGTGTGTCTTGATCCCTGTTTGATAATCTTCATAAGTGACGATTTGCTGTCCGCAAATTTCTCTTGGAGGAGCTCCTCTTAAGACACTCATAAGGTGTTTCATTTTTTCAGCCCCTTCTCTCCCCGTACCAAAGGAGACGGAAAGTTGTTTTTCTCGGAAGAGGCCAAACTGGCGATAGATTGCATGAAGATAGTCAACGAGTGTTTTGTTTCTCTTTTTTTCTTGAAGGGCAATTTCAGATAGAAGGCATGCAGCAATCATTGCATCTTTATCGCGAGAATGGGTTCCGTAAAGGTAGCCAAGGGATTCTTCGGCACCAAAAAGAAAGGAAAATAGGCCGTTTTCCCATTCGTGAATTTTTTCTCCAATGTATTTAAAACCTGTGAGGACTTGAAAGCAGCTCAAGTTGAAGGCAGACGCAATAAGAGGAAAGAGATCGGTTGTGACAATTGTTGTGACAGCAGCGCCGTTTTCAGGCAGAGTTCCCAGTTTACTCTTTGTTGAGCAGAGGTAATAGAGGCAAAGGGCTGCCACTTGATTCCCATTGAGGATCACAGCTTCTCCATGGTGATTCACCACAACTCCCATCCGATCGGCATCAGGATCTGTCGCGATGAAGAGGTCGCGCTGTTCACGCAAAAGTTGCTCGATGCCAAGGTAGAGAGCTTCTGCTTGTTCTGGGTTAGGAGAGTGGGCTGTTGGAAAAGAGCCGTCGGGGGTGGTTTGCTTTTCAACATACGAAACATCGGTAAAGCCCCACCGTTTCAGAGCTTCAGGCATCAAGGTGATTCCGGTACCATGGAGGCTCGAGTAGACGAGTTTAAGTTGCGAGCCGGATTGCTCGTTGTCATTGGGAAAGTTTTGAAGAGGTGTTAAGGCCTCATAGTATGCTTCGTCTACGTCTTGCTCTACTTCATGAATGAGAGGATGATGAAAGGGGACGATTTTAACGTCTTCTTGCCGATCTACTTTTTTGACTTCTTCGATGATTCCCGTATCGTGGGGGGGAACGACTTGAGCACCATCACTCCAATAGACTTTGTAGCCATTATATTCAGGGGGGTTGTGAGAAGCGGTGATCATCACAGCTGCAATGCAATTGAGGTGGCGACAACCAAAGGAAACATATGGTGTGGGGCGGAGCTCTTTTGTGATATGGGCTTCAATGCCGTTGGCAGCTAAAACGCGGGCTGTTTCTTCAGCAAACTTGCGTGAGTTTTTTCGGCAATCGTAACCAATAAAAACGCGAGGAGTGTCTTTTTCTCTTTGCTTGAGAATGTAATTAGCAAGTCCTTGTGTGGCTGCGCGGATGGTGTAGGGATTCATCCGGTTGGTGCCGATTCCCATCACGCCACGCATCCCACCAGTTCCAAATGAAATTGTCGTGTAGAAAAGATCGATGAGCGCTTCTGGATCGTGATCAAGAAGGTTTTGGACTTGATGTCTTGTTTCGTCGTCAAACGGGGGCTTAAGCCACTGCTGAGTCCGCTTTTGAACTTCTGGTGGTAGATTCATAAGTTCAAATTAGCAAGAAGAAAAAACTTAATCAAGTTGATTTTGAATCTCTTCTAATGGAATGCAGGGAGCGTCGGGATGATCGATTCCTTCACACCGCTCTTTTGTTTCTTCCCAAGCTTCAGGAGATTCAAGAACGTCTTTCCAAAAAGGAAACGTTTTGCACTGTTTTGGACGGTCTTCATAAAGGGTGCAGATTTTTTTATCTTTTAGAAAAACGCAGTCATAAGAAAGGGGGTCTTCTGTGAGAGAAATCCGGCTGCCTACTTGGCGAGTGTATCTTTTGAGAAAAACATCTTGTGGCAAATTGAGTCGTTTAGCAAGACGTTCAATGTCTTTTTTTTCTAACCAAACATAACCTGGTGCGCCTGTGCAGCATGCACCACAACTCGTGCACTTGAAACGAAGTCCATCTTTATACCAAATATCATCAAGAAGTGAAAGGTCACTCACTTTTCCACCTAAAATTGTGCGTTTCGAGGTGAGACCAATTGGCGTCTTCCCAGGAAAAGACTTGTAGTTTACATGCGTCTTTTTCAATGTCAAGGAGGTTCCAAGATCCATTGCAATAAGCTGTTGATCCACTATCAAGAATGATGGGCAGGCCATTTTCCCTTAAATCGGCAACGCAGCGACGATGAGTGTGCCCGTGGAGAAAGAGTTGCACTTTGGGCTGATTTTGTAAGAGTTCTTCTAAAACGGTTCCCCGTTTGAGCCATCTGTTTGGTTTATCGTGTTGAAAGAAAGGGAAGTGATTGACGAGAAGAACTTTATCTTGAGGGGGGATGTCTTGAAGCAGTTTTTTAAGAGAAGCTTCAGTTTTCTCTGAGAAGTAGCCGTTTGAAGACTTGAGAGGCGTTGCCAGCGTCGTATCCATCAGAACAAGCCACCAGCCCAGCGTGAGCTTTTTGGCCGTCACTCCATGGTCTGCTAAGTTATACGGCAAATCGGAGCTGTGCTTTGAGGGGAAGTGTTTGTAAAATCGTTGGCGTCGATGAGCCCTTTTAGTGTAGTGGTCGTGGTTCCCTGGAATCAGGTAAACCTGAAAGCCTTCCTCTTTGAGCTTATCGATGAATTGTTCGGCGAGTTGGAATTCTGTAGGGGAAGAGGTTGTTGTTAAATCACCTGAAACGATGATATCGGTCACTTTTCCTTGCTTGAGAGGTTCGATCAGGGCGTAAGGGCGCTCTGGAGAAAAGTTATAGCCACGATTAAAAAGGAGGTTGAGATTTCCAATCCAAGCTTTGGAAAAGAATTGAGTGATTCCCTTAGAGATCTTAGAAAAGTGAAGATCTGATATGTGTGCAATCCGCAAAAGTTGCCGTCCTAAGATGGGTTATTTGCAACGATTTTACACTTTTTGAAAGAAAAGTTCCACGCTACTTTTTACGTTTTAGGAAATTAAATTTTTGCAGTTTCTTTTGCAAACGGCCCGCAGCGTCTAAAGTTTGTTTTTGAACAGTGCGTATCCAGTGCTCACCTTCCTTGTGGATGCTTTCAGGCTCTGTTTCCCAATCAACCTCAGATGGAGAGGTCATATGGCTTTTGTGTTTAGATGCAGCCCGAGCTTTTGCAATTTTGACTCTGCGTGGAGAGGCCACGTAAGTCTTTTTTTGCTTTTCTGAAATTTCGCTCTCTTCTGTTGCGTAAGTCTCTTCTTTTTGAGCTTTACGAATGGCTTTTTTTTGTTCACGCTTAGCACGTTGCGGTTTCATATATGCCCACCTAGTATTAAGAGGTTTCCCTTAGTCTAATCACTTAAATTTTTTCTTGCAATGAGTCAGATTTTTCATAATCACTCAAATATTTGGAGTGTTAATCCCAATATTTGGCTAATTTTTGGGAGTTGCAATCCCAATTTTTAAATGAATTTACAAAGAGTTTTTTTTGAAAGTTTATTATTCTAGCCTTTTTGTCTCGAAAAGGACCGTTTGTTCCTTCCCATCGCCAAAATGCTGAGAATCTATGAGAATCCTCTTCTGATAACGAGAAAAGTAAACCCAGAATTCAGGCCATTAGAAGCTTATGAAAAGTAGATTTGGAGAAGGCCAACGATTGAAAAGGCAACGAGTAAAAATGCCGCAAACTGGTGAAAGTGTTGCAATGTTTTGAGGGGAATGATTTTTTTCGAGTGGTGGGCCGCAAAAATAAAAATCCACCAGAAAAGAGATGTTCCAAGAAGAATTCCTACTATGGGAAAAATTGACTCTGCAAGCTTGGGAGCTGATGGGTGAATATCGAGTGCAAGGAGGATCGCCCCATATCCAAAAATACGCATCGGGATGGCAAGGGCTAAAAAGAAAGTGGAAGAAAAAATGGCGATAGGACGGGTTCTAAGTCTAGGCTCTTTCCCATATCGTCCTCGTGAGCGATAGACCTTGATGGCCATGATGAATAAAATGATCGAACCAATTAAGGCATAGATTTTAGGATCTTTACCAAATCCATGATAGGAAAAGTGGAGTAAAAGCACTGCAATTGACGCCCAAATGGCTTGTACGACGATCACACCAAGGGCTCCAACGATGCCGCTTTTGGTATCTTCTTTCACGACGTAGTAGGCGATCAGAAGCATCGCATTGATAGAAATAAAGGTGTAGAAAAAGCCGGTAATAAGCCCTTTCAAGAGAAGCAACATCTCACTTGTCATACTTTACGATCTAATCGATGTAGGGGAATAATGCAACAAATCTAAAAATCTGAGCTCTGTGTTTATTTCACTCAGAGTTTATACTCAAACAACTTCAAAAATTGCTTTCGCGTTGCCCAAAAACCAATTTTTGAAGTTGTTTGAGTATAGTTAAAAATAGAAATTGGCTGAGAGCCTGAGCACATTGTGATAAATCCATTGATGTGCACGGGTTTTAAGATTGCGATAGACATAGAAAAACTCAAAATCGGCTCGTTCACTACGGGGGAAAACAAACCCTGCGATCGCTCGGTTTTGGGAAAAGCCTCGTCCTTCACGAAAGAAAACTTCATCCCCAAGCATCAGTTTAAACCTGTAGCTTCTAACTTTTATAGGGATGTAGATGTGGATGCGATTACGGTATTGCCAGGCATTTTTGCCTCCAAGTTTGTTGGGGGTAATTGAGTATGTAATCCGGTTCCGATTTGAAATTTCAACATGTTGACTTTGAAGCAAATGCAAGATGCATTCAAAAAAAGGGTCGTAGAAGATAGCCCACCCCTTAGAAGCTCTTAACCAGATCGTCCTGTAGCCTGGTTTGAGGGTGATGTAAGAGTTGATTTCACATGCAAGCGTCGGTTGCAGGTGTTTGTAAAAAAGCTTTCGACCATTGTCTCCCCACCGGTATTCATTGCTCACAGCGAGAGTGACTCTTGGATCGATTTTGAAATGAACGATATTTTCATTCCAAATCTGGAAATCTCCATTCTCCCCAACGGTTGCAAAGAGGGAAATCGGAAAAAGAAAAAATATAAGGAACTTCTTTTTCAATACTATACTCAAATAACTTCAAAAATTGGATTTTCGGCTGCGCCAAAGCACTGTAATTAGTCGATTTTAAGTGGCCTTATATTCCTAATATTAGGTCACTTAAAATCGACGAATTCTGAAAGCTTGCGCGCTCTTCAAAACCAATTTTTGAAGTTGTTTGAATATATCTCCAGTCGCTAGAAATAAAACTGCACCCCCGCGCCAAACACATTACTTTGAACCCACTTTCGCTCATGATCCTTAGTGGAAAGATACATGTAATAGAAGTCAAAATAGGCCCGCTCGCTTCGTGGAATTAAGGCACCGATGATTGCACGGTTTTCGAAAAAACCCCAATCTTTTTGAACAAAAATCTCGTCAGAGATGTAAGGATTGATCTGACTGCTTCCCATTTTCCAAGGAAAGAGCATTTGAAATCGATTTCTATAGAGTATGCGGTGTTTCCCACCGAGTTCTTTTGGGAGGTTTCGGTATTGAAACCAACACCGATTTGATACGACTAAGCTACGTGAGTTCACTAAATAGAGGGTGAATATGATGAGAGGGTCGTTTTCTTTGACCCATTTATCGTTGAGACGGAGCCAAGTGAAACGAAACCCAGGGGCGATTGAGAAATAACGATTCAGAGTCCAATCTAATTGAAGGTGAATGTGTTTGTAATAGAGTTTGTGAACATCGTCACCATAGCGGAATTCGATATCTCCATAAAAGGAACTTCTAGGAGAGAGTCGGATGCTGATCGCATCAGTATTCCAGATTTGGAAATCTCCATCTTCAAATAGTTTTGCAAAGAGCGTCAAAGGAAAGACTAGGAGGAGGAGAAGCCATTTTTTCACTTATAACGTTTCCTCATTTGCATGAATTGAAACGTGCGTAAGACCCGCTTTGGAGAAATGAAGACTTTCCATTTTTTTTCGCGCAGGCGAGATCCTTTAAAGTTAGGAATGAAGCGAGAGGGGGTGAGGACTTTTCCTGCAAACCAGCCGGGACGCCATAAGGCCATTCGTTTGCGGCAAGAAGCGATGATGAGGGTGGGGATGTGTAGATTTGAGGCGAGGTGTCCGGGGCCAGAATCGTTTCCAATTAAAAAGCTCGATTCATAAACATAAGCTGCGAGTTCACTCAACGTTGGAAAAATAGGGAGTTGAAAGCTTCCTTCGACGAGAGGAACCCACTCCGGTCTTTCTTGAGGGCTAACACAAAAGACAACTTCGTACCCTTTGTAGGCGAGGAGATTTGCTACTTCGATAAATTTGTAGGAATCCCATGTGCCATAGAGGGTGGTACTTGTGGGATGAATGAGAACCCGCTTGGTATATTGCCCCTTTTCCAGTCCTGCTGGTATGACAAGACCATTATTTTTTGAGATTTGAGTGCATTGGAGAACAGATGCAACTGCTTCGGCAATGTTATCAACCATGGGACGAGACCGATCAAAAATCCGGTCCCAAGAAGTTAAGGGGGCATGTTTTCCTTTTTCATAACTCGAGTAAAAAACGCTGAGATTATGGAGTTTCCCTTGTTTGTAGAGTTCGATGATACTTTTGGAGAGGGGGCTATTGTCGTTTTGGAGAATGATGAGATCGTAGGGGCTTAGAAGCTGATTCAGTTTGTCAAGGTCTTCAAGGGAAGACCGCTTTTTAAACTGGTGGTCGGGAAACCATTTGCTGAGTTGGTGAAGGGCGTTTTGGTAGGTCGTCACCCTGTAGCCTCTTGAAAAGAGACGGTGAGAGGCAACCATCATTAGGAGCCCATCTCCGATACCTTGGGAACAAATGACTGCAGCTTTCATTCAACCGATTTTTTTAGCTTTCGAAAGGCCCTTAGTGTACGCGGGACGGAAATAAAGTGCTGCCAAAAATTTTCCCGAATGCGGCAGTTAATCCCTTTGAAGTTTGGAAGAGGAAACTGAAGAGTCACAACATCTCCCACATGCCAGTCTGGTCGCCATAAGCGGACCCGCTTGGGATTGCCCGAAATTGTGAGAGTTGGAATCGAGAGATTTGAAGCTAAGTGACCGATCCCAGAATCATTCCCGATCAAAAAACCCGATTCATAGAGGTAGGCAGCAACCTCCGCTAGATTTGTGAAAATGGGAAGTTCGAACCCTTCTCCGAGGACATGAAGCCAATCCTTTCGCTCATTGGGACTCACAGAAAAGCTGACAGTGAATCCATCTTTTTGGAGTGAGCGTGCCAGCGAGAGAAACTGAGCGGAGGACCAGTTTCTTTTAGGATCGTTACTGGTTGGGTGGATCACGATCCGTTTGGGAAAGCGGCGATGGATTTTTCCTTTGGGGATTTGAATTCCATTTTCTTTAGTTGCTAATTTAATGTTGAAACTTTTTTGGCATCCCAGTTTCAAGTTTGAGGCAACGGGAAGTCGGGAGTCAAAGACAAAGTCCCCTTTTTGAAAGAGAGGAGAGGGGGTTGGGAAAAAAAAGAGGATGCTTTCATGCTTTCTTTTTTTACGAAGACGAGACAGATGGTAAGCTCGCTCCGAATGATCATTTTCAATCACGACTTGGTCAAAAGAAGCGATCACTTGTTCCAATTGATCGAGTGGAGGATGAGGAAGAATGGGAATGTCGCTAAAAAGAGCAGAAAGTTCCTCAACATGGTTGTGAAAAACTGTGGGATTACATCCAGCTTTTTTGAGCTGATGGGCGACAATCATCATGAGAAGACCGTCGCCCAAACCTTGAGCGCAAATAATCGCAACGGATTTCATATTTAAGCCGATTCTTCATCGTCATCAGGAGCATCAATGATGAGTGCTTCCGAGAGGAGGATCACACCAGCTGTTGAAGCGGCAAACTTCAAGGCATTTTTAACCACTTTGGTGGGATCAATGACTTGAGCTTTGATGAGGTCTTCGACTTCTTCGGTTATGGCATTGAATCCGATGTTATTTTTTTTGCTAAGGACTTCTTCAAGATAAATTGAGCTGTCCTTTCCACAATTCTCGACGATTTGTTTAAAGGGAGCAGAACAAGCGTGCATGACGATTGCAGCGCCAACTTGTTCTTCGGCATCGAGTTTCATATCGCGAAGTTTTGCACTTGCGCGCAAAAGGGCTACTCCTCCTCCTGGAACGAAGCCACTTTCTTGAGCCGCACGGGTTGAATTCAAGCTATCTTCGAATGCCTGTTTCTTTTGCTTCATCTCAGGTTCTGTTGGAGCGCCAACACGAATGACGGCAACGCCACCTTGAAGTTTAGCTTTACGTTCTTCAAGTTTTTCTCGGTCGTAATCGGAAGAGGCATTTTCAATTTCTGCATCGATTTGCTTAAGCCGTGCATCGATATCTTCTCTTTGACCCATCCCACCGACAATGGTTGTCGAATCCTTGCTGATCTCAATTTTTTCTGCTTTTCCAAGGACTTCCAAGGTCGCATCTTTAAGGTGCATTCCTTTATCTTCTGATACAACTGTGGCACCAGTCAGCACTGCAATGTCTTCAAGTATCGCTTTGCGACGATCGCCAAATCCAGGTGCTTTTACAGCTGCAATTTTTAACGTGCCACGAAGTTTATTCACGACAAGCGTTGAAAGAGCGTCTCCTTCGATGTCTTCAGCGATAATGAGAAGGGATTGGCCTGATGCAGCCACAGCTTGAAGCAGAGGGAGGATTTCTTGGATGGCTGAAATTTTCTTATCAGTGATGAGAAGGTGCGCTTGATCCATTTCAACCAGCATGTTTTCTGCATTAGTGCAGAAATAGGGACTGGTGTAGCCGCGGTCAAATTGCATCCCTTCAACCATTTCAATCGTCGTTGTGGTTCCTTTTCCTTCTTCTATTGTGATCACACCTGACTTACCTACTTTGTCAATGGCTTCATAAATCACTTTTCCGATTTCTCTATTTCCAGAAGCAGAAACTGTGGCGATATTTTCAATAGCTTCAGCTTTTTCGACGGGTGTGGCAAGCGCATCGAGCTCCTCTAGAACGCGATTTACAGCTTTTTCCATTCCACGTTTCACGTTGATCGGGCTAGCACCTGATGCGATATTACGGACCCCATCTTTGACAAGTGCGCGCAAAAGAATGATTCCAGTTGTGGTTCCATCGCCCGACTTGTCTTTGATTTTACGTGCAACTTCTTTTCCCATCGAAACACCCATGTTGGCATAAGGGTCTTTCAGTTCAATGTCTTTGACGATGCTGTTCCCATCGTTTGTGATGGTTGGAGCACCCCAGCTGGACTCGAGTCCTACATTCTTTCCTTTGGGTCCAAGCGTAACGCCGACTGTATCAGCAAGCTTGTCAATTCCTTCTTTCAACTTTGCGCGTGCTTCTTCTTCGAAAATCAGCTCTTTGGGTGTCGAAGTCATGTTGTTTCTCCTTGATGTTGTGTCTAAATTTTAAAGCTCATATCGATGGCATCAATTGAATGGGTTAGTCGTCCAATCGAAATTCCGTGGATGCCGGTTTCTGCGTATGAGCGAATTGTTGTTAAATTTATTCCACCTGAGGCTTCTAAATAGATCCCTTCAGGGCATAGTTCGACAGCTTGCTTTATCTCCTCGGGACTCATGTTATCGAGCAAAATGGCATCAGGTTTAAATTCTAAAGCGCATTTTAATCCGCTTAGGCTATCGACTTCAATCTGAATTTTTTTATTGGGGGCATGAGCTCGAGCGCGATGGAGACTTTCCTTGATAGGATAGGCTGTTTCATTTCCAAGCTGCGAGAGGTGGTTATCTTTGATGAGAATCTGATCTCCCAAATGAAGTCGATGGTTCTTCCCACCCCCTATACGGACTGCATACTTTTGTAAAAAACGGTGGCCAGGCAAGGTTTTGCGCGTGTCTAAAATGTCACATTTTCCTTTAACTTCCTGCACATAGCGGCTAGTTTGCGTTGCAATACTTGTCGCATGCTGAATGAAGTTGATGGCAGTTCGTTCCAATGCGAGTAGGGATCTGACGGGGCCCTTAGCCGTGGCCAAGAGATCGCCTTTATTTCCTATCTTCCCCTCTTCTTTGTGCAGTTTCACTTCAACTTTTGGATCGACTGCTTCACAAATCAAAGGAAGAAAAATCAAACCTGCAATGATAGCATCCTCTTTCAAAATGAGTTTTGCAATTCCCGTGCATGAGGGAGCAAAGCATGCATGTGAGGTGATGTCATTATCGACCTGATCTTCAAGAAGGGCAAGTTCGATATTGCGGGTGATTTCTTGTTGTAGTTTTGCATCCATATCACTTAAAAATGTATGTGAAAAATGGGTTTTAGGCAAGKAGAAATTYAGCAAACGSAAGTTTAGACTGCCAAGATCTAAGAGCATAAATTTTTAAAATTTTTGTTAATAAAAAATMTGAACCCTTCTATCTTTCAAGTTTAATTTTCCAAAACTACCAATGGAGAACGCGATGAAAAAAATGCTACTGAYAACGCCATTTATTGCTKTGAGTCAATTAGTTGCAACGACATTTGCTCCTTTTCAAACTGATGATGAGGTCAATAAGGTTGTGAATTTTTTGGCTGCTAGTGGAAATTTAGATGAAACCAATGGCATCGGTGTAACTTATTTAGGAAAGACAGATCAACTCGATGGGGTTCGATTGCCTTTAAGTTATTACAGCACGATTGACTATTGGGGAGCGTATATCCCTACCACTGTGACTAATCCACAAGGAGATCCTTTGGATGTTGTAGATGCGTACAATTCACAAAATTATACTTTAACACCTCAAAATCCAAACTCAATTGGGGCTCAGCTCCAAGTAGAACGTTTGAATGTCTATAATGGAGCAGATATTTACGATGCAGCATGTTGGCAAATTGCTATGGCTCTTGCTGCTCAAGCAGGTGTCCCCAATCCCGACCGGAATCAATCTTTATTTGATTTGGCAAATAACCAAAACCTTCTTCTTAAATTTGGTTACGACGGAAATCAAACTCCGCCAGCACAAAGTGGTGCAAATCGTGCGACGACAACTAGCGGACAGTTTGACTATTATGGCCATCCTTGTACCGATCTTGAGAAAGCATATTTTTTCAGGATGGTAACACAAAATTGGCTTTCAACGGACCCTTTCATGGACACCATTTACATGTCGTATGTTACAGCAACGAACCTTCCCCAAGGCAACCCAGTTTATAAGGCTGGTGTTTGTTCATGGATGGATTGGAAGCCAATCACGGGTGAAAACTCTTGGGCGTTTTTTGTTGGACCTATGCATACAGAAATGCTCAAGCAAAAAGCATATGGGATGAGCTATGTTCCGTTTTCATCTGTTGCTGTTCAAAATGCCTTGCCACTTCTTGAAACTTACACTTATATGCAATCTCCTTCTACAGGAGCCATTTGGTATGCAGTTAAAGGATCACTTGGTAATACAGGTGACCAAACAGTTGATTATCAAGTTTCAACAGAAAATAATGCTTCAACGTTAGGAGGCTTACTTGCTTTACAAAAGGTGCTCCAAGATGAGTTGCAATATGAAACTTACTTAACAGCTGCTCAAAAAGAGCAGATTAGTGAAGCGCTGCAGACCATTCAAACGCTCATTTATGGATCTGATGGAACCGGTGGGATTTTAGGATACATGAAAAATCATGCTTGGGATGCAACGAATGGCATCTTTTATCAAGGTGGGTTTGCCGATGATCCGAATCAGCCTTCAACATGGGTCCCAACAGTTGAACCGAAAGCCGTCGATGTGAACACTTGGGGAATTTCTGTTTTAGGGCAACCTCTCGTTGATAAGTGGTTTGGTTTTGGGACAGCTTACAAAATTTGGCAAAATGTGAAGAGTTGGGGAGGATTTTACGGTCCCAACAAACAGATTTGGGGCGTCGGATACTCTGACCAAGACCATAATGGAGAGAATGGTAACTATCAAGAAGGAATCATTTCAGCTGAATGGACAGCTGGAGCGATCAACATGGTACGTGTGCTTATCACCCAGTACACTGAAGCAGAAACTTCGAGCGATTACTCTCCCACTCAACAAACTGATGCTAAGGGATACGTAGCGGCACTTCAAGCCGATCACGATAGTATGGTTACGGCTTTGCTCACGCTTCGGAATGATAGCTATTCAGGAACAGATGCTTATTCAACATCGCGTCCAGTTAACTATGACACCTTGATTCCGATCTCGCCAGATAAGCTCGCATTTGTCTATGCAAGTAAGAGATACTTCATTCCATTTGGATGGTATTCCAACCCATTGCCAAGCACGACCTCGACTTCGTGGTCGCTGATGCTGCACTACAATTATAACCCGTTCAACCCTGACGGGACTTATGAAGCGTACATCTGGAATACGAWATAAAACTTGGGCCCCAACTTTGGGGCCTTTTTAATTCACGGGAGCGGCAGTAGGTTTTTGATTTTTGAAAGCCGCAATGAGGGCAAGTACAAGAAAAAGGATATTGGGCGTGATTGGCTCAAAAGCTATAAGAACCAGGAAGAGAAAAGGATCTAGGGGAAGAATTCGTAAAAAAAGAGCGAGCCCTTCGTGAAAATAACAAAGAATGCATGAGAGGATGAAGAGCCCTTGTAAAATGACCCGAGTCCTGTCTTTGATCTTAGGTAAAAGGGCAAAAATATTGGTTACAATTCCCAAAAAGAGAAGCATATATATGGGTGTGATCGCCCCGAAGGCATCATTTTTCCAACTGGAAGAAAAAAAGGGTTTTAACCAATGCCCAAAGAGAGCGAAGATAGAAAAAAGCGTAAGTATTGTCGCAAGTTTTTTCATTTGTCCACTGTTTTATCCTAAGCTAAGAGGTCAAATTATAAGCCAACCACCCTATTTTATCTAGAGCGCTTTGCTGCCCGAGGCTTTAAAAACAGGCAAGCGATACAGCCTATGAGACTAATTCCAATCAGAACATAATCTCCTTTTTGTAGACCATGCATGAGAGGAGTATGAAGGCGAACGGTTGTGACAACAAGGGCAAGGCCAAGAGTTCCTCCAATTTCTTGGACGGTGACAAAAGATCCAGAAGCAATTCCCGCTTTATGAGGAGGAACAGTTGAAATGGCAGCTGTGGCAGTGGGACCGAAAATCAGAMCATACCCCACTCCAAAAATGAGAAGTGTGAGTACGATCAAGAAAATCTGAGAGGATTCATCTAAGGTGCCTTGCACAGTTGAAGAAACTAGAAGACAAATGAACCCTGCAAGGGCAAAGATCCAGGCATTATGGGCTTGGTAGCGTTTGCCAACAATAGGTGAGAGAATGACAACCGGAATCGTAATTGCTAGCATGATGAGGCCTGAACCCAAAGAAGAAAGTTGGCGCACTTCTTGAAGATAGATAGGAAGTAAAAAGAAAGTGGCCCAAATGTAAAAAACTAAACATGCACTTCCTACAGAAGCGGAGAGAAAAGTCCGATTTCGTATGAGTTGTGGCAGTAAGATGGGGTGGGTGATTGTTTTACTATTTTTCCATAAAGCAAGAAAAGCCAAAACGGCAATGAGTGATAAGAGAGCGGTTACAACCCATGGGAAACGGTTGGATTCAGTGGCTGCAAGGACAGAGGTTGTCAGTCCGATTCCAAGAAAAAACATCCCTTTGTAATCTCCAACAGGTGGGTCAACGGTGTTTTTACTATCTTTAGAAAACAATGCAATGAGAATTAAGCTAATGATAAACACGGGAATGACAGACCAAAAAACCCACCGCCAGCCAAATTCTATAGAGATGATGCCACCTACAAGAGGGCCAAGTGCCATCGCGCAGGCGATTGCAGCAGCCCAAATACCTACGGCATGACTCTTTTGGGCTTCGGGGAATTCAGAAACAAGCATGGCTTGCGAAACAGGGAGTAGAATCGCATTTCCGAGCCCGGCAAAACTCATACTTGTGATGAGCCCAATCCCGCTATGGCTTAAGCCTCCGATCAGCATGCCAATTCCTGAAGAGGTTAGTCCGACCAAAAAGACTTTTTTTCTTCCGAGCATATCTGCGAGTCTTCCACTTGTTACAAGGAAAGCGCAATTGATCAGGCCAAAAACCATCATCATCCATTGCATTTGATGAAGCGGAACTCCGAGAGCTTGTTGGATGACAGGAATGGTCGCATTTACCATGGTGAAGACGAGGCCCATCATGACGCAGCCAGAACAAATTCCGATGATACTTAGGAGTTTTGTAAATGAAGGGCTTCTACCTGCTCGGGCTTTCATATCTACGAGTGGCAAGTTCCAATTTTGGATTTTTGAATAAAGCATAACCGAGCATGGCTATATGCTGCATGTCTTTTTTAAACCAACTGACTTATTTGATATGTGGCAGTTGATTAAGAGTGATCAAGAAAAGTCTTTGCTTTGCGAAAATTTCTTGATAAATTGTTCATTCTTGTCAGGTAGGAATGGAGATTCAAAGTGAAAGTTTTTCGCGTTCTCTTGTTTTTTTGTTTCCCAACTTTTTTATTAGGTCCCGTTCCTTCCTCTGCCTTTGAACCCAACCCTTGCCACATTGAAAAAGGCCAAGAGCTATTCATTCCTCGAGATGAAAATGGGTTAATTAATCCATGGGGCTATTTTAGTCCTCGAACTATTTTGACTCATCTTGATAGTTATGTTGATGATGTTTTTGCTTTCGTTGATCTTCTGACAAATGTTGATTTCCTAGAAAGTCTTTGTGATGAAGAAGCTGAGCGCTTGATAGATTTTGTGATTTTTAACATGCGTTTTAGTGTACCTAAGAATCGAATAGATTTAGCCGAAAAATATGAACACGAAATTGCAGAACTACTTGAGCTTATGTATGGGGATAAAGATGATGAGGAAGAATGTCAACTCTTGTTGAACCAAGATTTCCATTGGGAATTTGCTCCAGCTGTTGGTGATGAAAACCCTGAATTCCTCTTATGCAAGAAAAAGAAGAAAAGCTGGGTTGAGAGGAAATGGCATCACTTTACTCACTGGGTAGATAAGAATAAGGCTCCGATAATAGCTGTTAGTGCTGTTGCCATAGGTGCTACAGTTATAGCGCTCACTATGGGAGGAGGAGCGGGCGCTGGTGTTGCTGTCGGAGGAGCTCTGGTTGGGGTGGCTACGGAAGGTGATTCTCCCTCACTGCGTATCAATAAGCCTGGTGAAGTGCATTTTCGTGGTGATTCACCAGAATTTTTACCACCACATCCTGTGCCTCTATCTGAATCGATCGCGATCCTTCCTTTTGAAGACTTTCAATACTCAGACCAAAATCTTGAGGCTGCTGTCCAAGAGTTGGCTTTAGATTTTGAAGGACTTGCTGAAGAATTAGAGTGTGTTAAAGAGGAAATACTAGAATCAACCAATCTCGAGCTTTTTAATAATACAGACGAAGCTGCTAAAGAAATTGCAAGAGCTTTTGCGGTTGAACAACTTCGGGACTCGTTAAAGTTGGTGATAGTTGTTTTAGAAGAGGTTAAGCAAGACCCTGAGTTAAAAGCCGCTGAATTTATTATCCCCAATGGTTCTAGTAAGGCAGTTTCTAAAATAGGAGCTTTAGTTTCTAAGGTTCTTGGCTTAGGAGCAAGAACTACAACAGGGATTGGGACAGCTGTTGCTGGCAGTGCCTTAACAAATGCTGATTCGCCAATTAGTAATCGCTATATCGATCCAAGGCTCCCTAATAACCCAGATGATTTATTAATAGATACTAGCTGGATAGAAACCACACATCCAGAAGCTTTAGGGAGTGGACATAGAGCATTTGAAAATCAGAAAACAGGGGAAAGACTGCATTTCGATGAAGGAAAACCTGGCGAGCCAGGTCACAAAGGGCGGTCACATTGGCATCGGATTAATCCCAATATGACTGGCAACCACGATAAATATTTAGATGCAAACGGCAATCCTGTTGCAAAAGGAAGCCCTGATTCTCATCTGTATTCAACAGAAAGTAAGGAGTAAATATTGAATATTGCTGATTATACTGCGTTTTTCCATGATGGATCTCTTCTCGCTATCGATATTGAAGATAAGGGTATTACTCTGACTTTAGAGAGCGCTGAAATTGATCCTAATGAAATTGAAGATGTAAAAATCTTATCAAAATCAAATACCTTATTCGGAAAGTTACATCTAAAGAATGTTAAATCAATAAAGTTGAATCGTAAGATCTACACAGGCGTTTTTCATAAATTCTAT
Source organism: Simkania negevensis Z (assembly GCF_000237205.1). Classification (GTDB taxonomy): domain Bacteria; phylum Chlamydiota; class Chlamydiia; order Chlamydiales; family Simkaniaceae; genus Simkania; species Simkania negevensis. The sequence goes on from NC_015713.1 coordinate 633,051, forward strand.
GATGACGGTGAGATTTTAGATTTTGAAGTGTACCCAAATGAAATATTTTTACTTATTGAATGGAGTACCTTTCCTCCTAAGTCTAAAACCAATGACGTTAGTAGAATTGAAATCGAAACAGATGAAATTTATTGGGAAAATATGTCTTGGGCAGAGGGTTATAAATTCGGCCCTAACGTTAATGATTAACTTTTTTCATGTTAAAGTATAATCCTATCGAATGTAGTGGACACCCCCATGATGACTACGTGAGAAATATCATCCACAAAGGAAAATTAGATCCTATAGAGAATCTATTTTCCTAAGTTCAAAACAAAACACGAAATGGATATTGCTGACTATACCGCATTTTTTCATGATGGATCTCTAAGGGATATTTGGAGCAAAGAAAATAATATATTTCTTATTCTTGAAAGTGCCGAAATCAATCCTCATGAAATAAAAGAACCAGAAATACTGTCAAAGTCAAATAGGCTAACTGGCTGTCTATGTTTAATCCATGTTAAGCTTATCAAAGAAAACGATCATATCCTGAAGGAGACTTTAAAAAAGCGATATCAAGATGGTGAGATTCTTGAATTTGAAATCAAAAATAAAAGAATTTTACTACTTATCGAATGGCGAGATCCATCAATAGATTTTTTCACACAGGAAGTGAGTGAAATTCAAATAGAAGCTGAGAAAGTCTACTGGGAAAATAAATAAAAATTTCGAAGATTACAATAAATATCTATAAATTCTATCCCAATCAAGAATGCTTTAGCTAATCATGGCTTGATGGCGCTTTTCTTTTTTCGCGCGAGCTCGCTTTTTGACCGGAATTTTGGCTTGTTTCCCATACACAACCTCATGGAGATTTTCAATCGCCATAAAGGCTGTGGGATCCTCTCTTAAGATGATTTCTTTGAGGTCAGAAAGATCGAGACGCTCGACGATCACAAAGAGAATTTCGCGTGCATCACCAGAATAACCCCCACGGCCATACATCACTGTTAGCCCGAGGCCGAGTTCATGCATGATTTTCTCACTCATTTCTTTTGGCTTCTTGGTCATGATGATGACCGACTTAAGCTCATCTAGACCAACGATGACAATGTCCATCATTTTGAAGGCGACAACGTAGGTCAAAAGAGAGCGAAACGCAATATGCCAATCGAGAAAGATCCATCCGTATGCGGCAAAGATGAAGATGTTGATGAATAGAACAACTTGGCCAACTGTAAATCCTTTTTGGCGATTGATAATGATGGCTAAAATTTCTGTTCCATCTAGACAGCCTCCATTCCGAATAATCAAACCGGCTCCAATGCCTAAGATAGCGCCGCCAATAAAAATCACTTCTAGAATGTCCGCTTCGAAAGGGGGGACTTTTGTCAAAATGCTAAGAGAGACTGCAAAGAGCAACACGGCAATGATCATCTGAATGAAAAAAGTGCGCCTGATGTATTTGTATGAGAGGTAAATGAAGGGGAGAGTTAAGACAATAAAGTATATGGGAAAGAGGTATTTTGAGGTGATGCGCGATAAGATCATCGCGATACCGATAATGCCTCCGTCAATCAAGTCATTTGGGAAAAGGAAAATGCGGATAGCAAGAGCTGCTAAAAATGCTCCAACTGCCGTCCAAAAGTAGGAAAGAACCATTTGTTTGGGAGTACGTGATACTTGACCTAGAGCCATGATGTCATCTCTTATAAGTTCTTAAAAGTGTAGCAAACTTAACACAGAAAGTAAAGGGTTTAAGTTTTTCTTTGTTTAAGAATTGCAAAAAGGAGAATTCCAAAAATGGAAATTGCAAATAGGATCCAGCTTACACTTTGAAAACCATGCACAAAAGCACCTTTGAAAATAGGAATGATCGTTTCTTTGAGCTTAGGTCCCAAATGCTGCAGCTCTTCTTTGATTTTAAGTGGATGGGAGATAAGAGATTGAATATATAAGGAGTCTGGATGAGATAAATGGATATTTTCTTGCGCGAGATTCTCTCGTAAAAAGAGATATTCGGAGCGTCGAAAGATGGTTCCCATGACTGCGAGGAAAATAGCTGCACCAAGATGTTCGAAACTAAGAAGAGTTCCCGTTCCCGTTCCTGCCATTCGGTGGGGAAGAGAGCTCAAAACTCCTGCTTTAACTGGTCCCATAGTTAATCCCCAAGAGGTTCCAAAAAGAATGAATGCTAGGAGAAAAAACCAAGGGGGAGTTTCCATTGAGAAATAGGTGAAAAGGAAGATAGAGACAATCATGGTGACTGCTCCAATATAAATTGGTAAACGATGACCTCCTTTGTCTGTCAAAATTCCCCCAAGAGGGGCAAAGATTGCAGCTGGAAGTGTCATCGCGAATAGATAAAGACCAACTTGCACAAAGTTAAACTTCAGAACATTGTGTAAATAGAGAGGAAGTAAAAAAAGCAAAACGATCCCGCAGCTAGTTGCTATGATTGCAATAGAAACACAACTTGCGAAGGTTTTATTAGCGAACCAGGCAAAATTCACGATCGGATTTTTTTGGGTCATTTCGGTCATGATCCAGAGAACAATCGAAATAGATCCGAGGACGAGCAAAAGCAAGGTTGATGGAGATGTCCATCCCCAAATAAAGCCTTGGGTAACAGCTGTGACAATTGTACTTGTTCCGATAGTTAAAAAGAGAAATCCCCACCAATCAATTTGTTGTTTTTCTTGTCTTGGAAGTTCCTCTCTAATGGTGAAGACAAGGATGATTAAGCAAATGAGCGACTGTGTTGAAAAAATCAATTTTCGTAGACTCCCCCCCCCTCATCATCAATCGTATTAAGTTATCAGAAGCATTTGATTCAGCATTTTGCATTTAATATGACCTTCGATTTTTTGAGTTTCTATTTTCTTTGAGAAAAACCTTTCCCCATACAGTCGCTTTAATCTTGAGAAGCTTGTCTCTGCTAATGCCCTTCTTGAGTATCTTGTCAGTTTTCCCCAGATTTCTCGCGCTAGCTGATCTCCTCCCAGTCCTTTTATTTCGCGTAAGGCGTTGTTCCTTCTTGTCATAAAAGGAGATAATAGGCTGTTTTTTCTAGGCGGAATAAGGTCTTTCGCTCCTATTTGATTGATGGCCTCCCTGCATCTTTTTGTGTCGTATCCTCCATCTGCTATGACGGTCTCAACGGGTTTAGGGAGCTTCTCTATGATTTTCGGGCCTATTTTGCAGTCAGCTTCATGCCCTTTTGTGATTTCAAAGTGGATAATTTCTTGAGTGTTTTCATCAATAGCGATGTGCAATTTAACCCATTTTCTCCTCTTTGAGGCTCCATGCATTTTCACTTTCCATTCTCCCTCCCCATAGACTTTGATCCCTGTAGTATCTAACAGCACCACTTTAGGTCTTCTAGAAGAGAGCTTGGGCAAAAGAGCTTCCATGTGGGAAGCTCTTTTGCAGATCAGAGAGTAGGTCGGAAGAAAAATATCAGGTTCTATATGTGGAAGGATCGATTTGGCAAAACCCTCGAGAGTTCTATAGGTAAGGCGATATTGTATCTTTAAGACAAGAAGGAGATAGATGAGTGGAAGGGAAAACAAACGAGGTCGACCTCGTTTGTTTTCCTCTGGCTTTTCAGTTAACGCATTTGGATCGATGAAAAAAGTTATACTTCCTCTTTTTACTAAGTCTCGATTATACTTGTGCCAATTGCGTTTACGCATCTGAAGCTCCTTTATGTTTAGTGACTTAAACCATAAGGAGCTTCTCTTTTTTAAGAAATTTTTATCAAGACTTCTCTTCTGATTTTTTCAACACAGTCCAAATGAGCATGAAAGGGACGTGGATGAAAAAAATCCAGCGCCAAGATCCAATTTCATGTAGAGCAGTTGCTAAAACAGGGGCAATGGCAATTCCTAACATGGCGAGTGCATTCCACACACCGATGACCCGTCCTTTTTGTTCATCGGGAAAAATATTATTCACAAGGGCAAGAGTACAAGGAATGATGAGTGCTCCAAAGAATCCTTGGAATGCACGTGAGACAATCATCCATTCAGGATGTGGGGAAATTCCAGCAAAAAAGGAGCTGATACCAAAACCGACCATTCCAAGGAGTGCCATTGTTCGGTTTCCAAACATATCCCCAAAACGCCCCATAGTCATCATGAACACCGACGTTGTCAATACGTAGATATTTACAATCCATTGAAGCTGAATATAAGAAGCTTCGAAATAAACTTGGATCGTACCAAGAATGACTGCAACCATCACAAGCTCTGTGAAAACAAAAGAGCTAGCTAAACCGAGGCCGATTAAGGCCCACCATCTTCTCGCGTTTGACATAAGCACAACTTCAATTTTTCTTTTACCCTGTACCATAAGTACAGAATAAAAAAAAGCCGCCAAATGGCGGCTTTAAAAAGCTTCGCGGGAGACGGGACTTGAACCCGCAACTTCCAGCGTGACAGGCTGGCGATCTAACCAGTTGAACTACTCCCGCACAACTAGCTTTTTTAATGGGCGCAACAGGATTCGAACCTATGACCGCCTGTGTGTAAGACAGGTGCTCTACCAGCTGAGCTATACGCCCTCCCAGAATAGACTAATTACTCTAATAGGGAAAAGAATTTTCCTCAAGAATATTTTCTCTTTTAGGTACAATGAACGTATGAAAAAAAGCATATTTCTTTTTTTGTTTTTCATCTCGATCGGGTGCAGCCCCTCGACAGTTACAGACTGCAGAAGGGAAGCTAAAGGGGTCATCAAATCTTTGACAGCAGATCTCAAAGAGATTCAGACTCGAGAGGATCTCCTTGATAAAGAGGAGAAAATCAGCCGCAAAGTTCAAATTCTTGTGGATCTCATGATCCGGCTCAAAAAGCTTCAAGAAAGAGGCGCTGTGATTCCAGATGAGGAAGACCACACAGATAGCGATGACTTGATGCAAGAAATGAAAAGAATTTACACAATCGAGGGTGGGCGCGTTATATTTGAGCGGTTTGAGCGAGAAGCTCTTCTAACCCTTGATGCCTATGATCAAAGAAGGAAAAAGTGAGAACCGTGTCATTGATGGCACACTGCCCTAAAAATCAAATGCTTTTTTCTTTTGGTCTAGATGGCTGTGATGGGTGAGCTCACCGACATATAGGGGAACAGCAGTGACATATCCCGCTTCAAGAAGTGCGATATCGCTTTCTGAATGCTCATCTACTAAATGATCATCCCAACCAAATAAAAATTCACTGTGGCTTTCAAAATGTTTTTCTTCACGAGGTGTTCCAAGCCAAGAGCGGTACCCCTGGCGCGCCATTTTGCATCCTTTGATTTCAGTTGGAGGGACATGGGGGAAATTCACATTTAAGACGGTCCCTTCGGGAAGAGGGTGCTGTAGAACGTATTGAAAGATTTTGCGAATGTAGGGTTGAACGTGGGGAAAGTCTTTTGTTTGATCACAGAGATAGGAAAATGCAATTCCAGGAATTCCTCGCATCATTCCTTCAATTGTAGCCCCAATGGTTCCACTATAAAGGACGTTACGTCCTGCGTTAGAGCCGTGGTTGATTCCAGAGATGATAAAATCAGGTTTTTCTTTTAGCAGTCGATGAAGGGCGAGTTTAACGCAGTCTGCTGGTTTGCCGTCAATCATCCAAGCTGGAGTTGTACCATACTCTACAGGCTTTGCTTGCAGCGTTCGATCGAAAGTGACCCCAACACCTGCTCCAGATTGCTGTGTCATAGGGGCAGCAATATAAAGATCTGCCACTTCACGCAATGATTCCCAAAGGCATTTTAGGCCATTTGAGTGAATTCCATCGTCGTTTGTTAAAAGAACTTTAGGTTTTTTCATGTATATGAAATTTATCTCTCATTAAAACTGATCCTAAATAGATTGCCAAACTTCCCAATAAAAAGCCAGGAATCAAAGGAGAAACTGTTTGATTTACAAGAGGCCAAATGAGTGATGTAAATCCTCCCACTAGAATGCCAGCCCAAGCTCCATATTTATTGGCTTTTTTTGAATAGAGAGAAAAGAGGAGGAGGGGTCCAAAAGATGATCCCAATCCTGACCAAGCATAAAAAACAAGCGAATAGATCGTGCTGATTTTGAAAAACGCGATTGAAAAAGAAATGACTGTTACCGCTAAAACGAAAGCGCGAGAGATCCAGAGAAGTTCTTTTTGAGAAGCTGCTTTTCGGAAAATGCGTTTGTAAAAATCTTCAGTCAAACTCGAAGCGAGGACTAAAATTTGAGAATCCATTGTTGAAATAGTGGCAGCGAGCACCGCACATAAAATAAAGGCCATGATCATTGGAGAAAAGGTTTTTTTGACCATTAAGACAAATGCAAGTTCAGGGTTGTCAAGCGATCCTTGGTAGTAAGCTATCGCAATCAAGCCAATCAGTGTTGCAAAACACATTGTGATAGCTTGCCAAGACATTCCGACAGCCATGGATTTACGCATGTCTGTAACTTTACGAATCCCCATAAATTTTGTGATGATATGAGGTTGGCCAAAGTAACCGACTCCCCAACCACAAAGACTTAAAAAGATGTTCCAAAATGTTTCGAGTTTCAGGTTGGGTAAAAGTGATTTCGAAACATGGTAAGTGTCTAATGCTTTCGAAACACCACTGAGTCCACCAACTTGGGGTAAGACAAAAAGAGGAACTGCTACAATCACAATCATGAGAAAGAGTCCCTGAAACAAATCGAGCCAAGCTAAGGTGGTATATCCTCCAATAAACAGGTAGGGGATGATCACAAAAATCCCAATCGTGATTCCAAGATGATAGGGGATGTTGAAGAGGGTTTCTATGAGAAGTCCGAGCCCCACAATACCAGCAGAAATGTAAATGGTATAAAACACAAACGACATGACAGCAGTAAAAATTCGAATGAGACCTGAGGTGTCATGAAAGTGGCTTTCGAAAAATGAGGAGAATGTAAGGCTGTTATATTCTTCTGTTTGGATGCGTATCCTTGGAGCCACAAGGAGCCAGTTTAAAAACATGAAAAAGGTGAGTCCAATAGCAAACCAAGCGTTAAAAACTCCACCGACAAAGATAATTGCAGGAAATCCCATGAACAGCCAACTGCTCATATCGCTTGCGTGGGCAGCGAGTGCGGTAAGCCAAAAGTTTAGCGATCGGTCGCCAATGATAAAATCATCAGCTGTTTTATGGCCTTTATAGGACCAAAATCCAATCACAAATAATATCGCCACATAAATGGCAATGGCACTAATTTCAGAAATAGGGATCATTTTGTCATTGCTTTTTTTGAGCCATACTCAAGTGCAGCTTGCGCCAAATTGACTCGGGCATTTGGAAACTCTTCTTCCAGTTGCTCCAAGAGGCGTTTGGCAACTCCTCGCTTGGAGTTTTGTCCAACAGGACATTGACACGTTATGCGTGCAAAGCCATGCTTAATTGCAAAATGCACTATCTCCTTTTCCGGAACATATATGAAAGGGCGAATAATCGTCACCCCATAATCGTGCATGGGGACTTTTGGAAGGTTGGCTGCAAACTCTCCTTTATGGAGGAGATTTAAAAGCAATGTCTGTGTGCTGTCATCTTGATGGTGACCAAAAGCAATCGTTGAAAACCCTTCTTCTTTAGCTGCTTCAAAAATCAGTTTTCGTCTTTCACGTGAACATCGATAACAAGAAAGTGTTTCTCTTTTTTGTGTCGACTCACGGAAAAGTAAAGGAACTTCAAGCTTCTTGCAAATGCCTCGCAAGAAGTTTGCATGAACAGAAGCACCGCAAGAAAACTCTCCTTGCACATGAATGGCAAGGAGCGGCAAATCAGGAAATCCTTTTCCCAAAATGGCCTTCAACATGAAAAGCAATGAAAGACTGTCTTTTCCCCCACTTAAGGCAACGGCAATTCCGTTAGCATTATCGAGCAATGAAAAATCAAAAAGAGCTTTACGACACATGCTTTCGATTTTCTTGCCTTTACCAGTCCAAGGAGGGCGTGCAATTGGAATTTCCATAGGAAATAGGATAGAGGCTCCAAAGAATAAGTGCTATACAAAGATGAAAAAATCGTGTATAATATATGGCATAGTAATGATTTTTTGAGGAATAAATGTCGAAAGTCGGCCGTAACGACCCTTGTCCTTGTGGTTCAGGGAAAAAGTATAAAAAATGTTGTGAACAGAAATCTGCTGTCCAGCGGCGCAGCTTCACCAATTTAACCCCTCAAAATGTCAGAACGGGTATGGAAAAGATCTCTGGAATGGTCTCTCAAAAGTTGGGTGGCCGTACCATTTCTCAGGTTCAAACCAATGCTCCATCACTGGCTGAACGTTTTTCTTCTGCTCCTCTAACTAAAGAAAAGGTTGAGGAAAAGATTCAAATCACCGAAAAAGAGGAAGAGAGAGAGCCAACTTCCTTGGATGAGTGAAACACCAAAATCTTACTTTAGCGATTTTTTTAACGATTGTGACTTGGTTTTTGGTGGCAGTTCTTACTGCTTTAGCCAAATTCTGCACAAGTTACACAACTGCCCCAACGATCCTTTTTCTAATAACCTGAGTGCTGTTTTTTTTTTCACTCATCTCGAATGGGGATTTTGGTTCCATATTCCCTCTCTTCTCACTTAGATTGGAAGGGCTTCTCATCCTTTATCTTGAAAAAGACAGGTAATTCAGTCTTGATCCTAAAACAAATGATTTGGTATAATGATCACTCATTTGCTGGAGTAGCTCAACTGGTAGAGCGCCCGACTTGTAATCGGACGGTTGAGGGTTCAAGTCCTTTCTCCAGCAAATTTTTTTTACCCCGCGGGGGTGTCGCATAGTGGCAATTGCAATGGACTGTAAATCCATCGACTTCGGTCTCCGCCAGTTCGAGTCTGGCCGCCCCCATTTAAACGTTTTTTTACATCTCAGCCCTATTCCTCCTTAATAAGCTCACCATGCGTTAGGACAGAGAAGTTACTCTTGGTCCAAACCTCAAATCTTCAGGACATGTGATCGAAGCAATTAGTCCATGATTTGAAAAAATTTTCTTGTGAAGCTCCTTAACATCATGTTAAAAATTTACGGTTAACATGAGGGAGCTTCATGAAACTTGATCTGGAATGCACTTGGAATGAAAAGAAAAAAAAGGTGAAACAGAGTATCCATTTTGATTTTCATCCTAAATTGATCTTTTCGATGCCTAATGAGGTGACGATCCGTTTGCAGCAACTTGCTCATTCTATTGGTGTAGAAGGTCCAAAGGCTTTAGAAGAATTGAAGAGTTCTTATGAGCAGTACCCTAAAAGCGTTTATGCGGGGTATGTCTACCACCGAGCTCTCATGTTTTTTGAGCTTTTTGAAGAGGCTGATGAACTGTTTCAGGAATTGAGAAAGCGGTTTGAAGATCAGCTCTTGATCAAATCTATTTTGGCTTATCAGCTGCTAAAAAATAAAAAATATGAAGATGCTAGTGCTGTCTTTCAGGGGATTGAAGTCTTAAAGGGAGCGTTTCCAAGACGGAAGCAGTTTTTTTTTGAAGAAGCATTTATCTTTCATCACTTTTGGGCATGTTATTTTTTAGGAACAGGCGATGAGCTGCAATCTGAAAAGCATCAGCGCTTGATGTTTCTTATCACAAACACCTTCAAATCATTTTGCGCGACAATTGGATCAGTTTAATTTTATTATATATTAACTGTTGGTAATGAATGAGAAACAAGACGTCTACTAAGACGTGCACCATCTTTAAACATTGATGTGAGTGTGATTTTTTGTTTTTTAGTCTGAGGTATGATATCTTCTTTTATCTATTTTAATTCAGATGGAGAAATATGATGTCAGTTGAGGGTATTTCAGAAGGCGATATTCCTATTGATTTTAAAGGAGTAGACTCTATCGAGCAAAGCGAAGAGATAAAGGCAGTTGAGAAAGTAGACTTTAAGATCTCTTCTTGCATTCGACCAAAAATTTGTACTGCGTTTGAGAAGGTCTGCCAAGTCGATTCTTCAAGAGTTGTGGTAATTCTTAGCGATGGCTCTAAATGGAATATTGATAGTGAGAAATATCAAAACGCTTTTGATGAGATTTCAAATAATTGGAAAAAAGGGGATGACATTCGTATTGCTCATCATGCTGATGAACAAGATGATGCATTTATCTTAAAAAATGTGAGAGAAAAGAGCGCTTATCTAACTCATCTCAGCGTTGAATGTGACAATTTGTCAAAGGCCTACTTTTTGACCAAAGTAGATGAAACAGGCTATGCTCTTCGTACAAATGATGGAAACCTTTGGATGGCGGGCTATTGGGGTTCTTTTAGCACGCAGCATTGGAAGGAAGGAGATCGGGTGATCCTCAATAAAAGTACCCATTCTAATCGCTATGAGGATTATGAAATGATTCATCCAGAAAAGAAGATTGCAGTATGGGTCACACGTGTTTTTGCTGACGAATTAGAGTGAAATAAGAGTATTTTTACGCCTCTTTTGCTTTCTTTTGAAGTTTTGCGTTGAACCTGCTTAGTCTTATGCACATAAAAAGCCATAAGATGTTTAGCATTGTGATAGAAGCTGAAAAGAAAGCGCGAGCTTTATCGGGTTGAAGGTCGGAATATAAGTAACTCCGTTGTTCAGCAAGATTAGCCCCAAAGAATTCTAAAAATAAAGAGATGAATCCTAAGGCTAGAATTAAATTTAATAAACTTGTCCCTGGTTTCTTATAAGCACATTTATATAAAGCTATGAAAACTACAAGATCATAGATATAAATTAATAAAAAATTGTTTTTTCCAACAAGTTAAATTGAGATAAATCAAGTTTAAAAAGTTGGGGCAAGTTAATCATTAAACTCAATAAAGGATAAATTAAGAGGTAACAAATGGAAAAAATTAACCACTGTTTGCGGATTTGACTTGTTGACATTTTTCTTTCCAAAGAAACTCTTGAGTATATATTTTGAATCGTAATCTCGATAAAGTCAATGTTAGAATATGATTTGATTTTCAACAAAGTTGCAGTGTAAACTTTTTTGAGGAGAGGGCGACTGTGTTGAAAAAATCAATTTTCGTAGACTCCCCCCCCCTCATCATCAATCGTATTAAGTTATCAGAAGCATTTGATTCAGCATTTTGCATTTAATATGACCTTCGATTTTTTGAGTTTCTATTTTCTTTGAGAAAAACCTTTCCCCATACAGTCGCTTTAATCTTGAGAAGCTTGTCTCTGCTAATGCCCTTCTTGAGTATCTTGTCAGTTTTCCCCAGATTTCTCGCGCTAGCTGATCTCCTCCCAGTCCTTTTATTTCGCGTAAGGCGTTGTTCCTTCTTGTCATAAAAGGAGATAATAGGCTGTTTTTTCTAGGCGGAATAAGGTCTTTCGCTCCTATTTGATTGATGGCCTCCCTGCATCTTTTTGTGTCGTATCCTCCATCTGCTATGACGGTCTCAACGGGTTTAGGGAGCTTCTCTATGATTTTCGGGCCTATTTTGCAGTCAGCTTCATGCCCTTTTGTGATTTCAAAGTGGATAATTTCTTGAGTGTTTTCATCAATAGCGATGTGCAATTTAACCCATTTTCTCCTCTTTGAGGCTCCATGCATTTTCACTTTCCATTCTCCCTCCCCATAGACTTTGATCCCTGTAGTATCTAACAGCACCACTTTAGGTCTTCTAGAAGAGAGCTTGGGCAAAAGAGCTTCCATGTAGGAAGCTCTTTTGCAGATCAGAGAGTAGGTCGGAAGAAAAACATCAGGTTCTATATGTGGAAGGATTGATTTGGCAAAACCCTCGAGAGTTCTATAGGTAAGGCGATATTGTATCTTTAAGACAAGAAGGAGATAGATGAGTGGAAGGGAAAACAAACGAGGTCGACCTCGTTTGTTTTCCTCTGGCTTTTCAGTTAACGCATTTGGATCGATGAAAAAAGTTATACTTCCTCTTTTTACTAAGTCTCGATTATACTTGTGCCAATTGCGTTTACGCATCTGAAGCTCCTTTATGTTTAGTGACTTAAACCATAAGGAGCTTCTCTTTTTTAAGAAATTTTTATCAAGACTTCTCTTCTGATTTTTTCAACACAGTCGGAGAGGGCATGAAAGACCCTCAAAATAGGAGTATCTTATGCATCAAGTGGTGGACATGGCCCCTTCTTTTTCTCTCAAAAATCAAAATGGTGAACTTGTTTCTTTAGAGGATTTCCGAGGGCAGTGGGTCATCCTCTATTTTTATCCCAAAGACGATACGCCAGGGTGTACAACTGAGGCGTGTGATTTTTCCAAGCTTGCAGAAGATGTGGTCGTTCTCGGTGTTAGCCCTGATACAGTTGCAAGTCATCAGAAGTTTATTGCCAAATATGATCTAAAGTTGACCCTTTTGTCTGATCCAGAAAAGGTGGTGATGAAACAGTACGGAGCCTGGGGGCTCAAAAAGAACTATGGACGAGAGTATAAAGGGGTGATCCGCAGCACCTTTTTGATCGATCCTTCAGGAGGTCTTATCAAAGCATGGAGAAATGTGCGTGCTAAGGGGCACGCTCAGAGGGTTCTTAACGAAGGGCTTCACCGTCCATTTCAATCAGACTTTTCAAGTGCCTTTTCCAAATAGGAAGAGCTGCTTTTTGTTCAGCTATTTGCTCTTTTAAAGGAAAGCGGCCATGGTGGTTGCGAAAGGTCTGAAATGACAGGCTTATATTTTGATCTTCAGTGTAGAGTTTTGGGTAATCACTTTTCTCTTTAAAGCAAAACCAAATCATATGGTCAAGAATATGCGATGCTTGGCGAGGGAAAGAGGCAATTTGTTTTCCGTTTGTTAGGCTGGTAAGGTACTTAGCGATGGGCTTGATTGTAGGCATAAAGCTTGTAGACTCATCATTTGTTGGAGGAATTTCGATGATGACATTGTCACCGAGCTTAAAAAGTTCATCGGCAAACTCTTTCCACTTAGGACCGACATGGTGCAGAACATGAAATGCAAGAATCACATCAAAGTGTTCTCTTTTATTCATATCTTGTAGGTCTTCAACAGTTAGTTTGGTTTTCATATAGATTAGATGAGGATGATCCGTATTTGCGGCACAGATATCTCGGAGCCGATTTGAGGTGTCAACAAGGACATTTACAGCTTGGTAGTCTTGGGCGATACGGAGGGAAAAGTAGCCGTTATTTGCTCCAATATCGAGAACTTTAATGGGACGCTCATATTGATCGAGAATCTGTTTAATTGCTGCGTAGCGACTTTCACCACTTTGAGCATATCCATGATGAATTGTCTTTCCATTCACAAGGATGTCTTGATAATCCCACCAAGATTCGGCAGAGAGATTTTCGAGTAAAGAATGTTCGTTTGAATAAAGAGAAAAGGAAGCAAAAAATAATAGGTTCAAAACAAGGCGCATAGAGATCACTCTTTTACAGTTTAAAGTGTTACTACGAATGGTATCATTCTTTATGATATGAATGATATTTTTCAACCCAGATGCGCATTTTTTCCTCAGCACTTGTATCAATTTCTTTCCACCAATGGCGATGTGAAGTGACAAATTGGAGGGAAGACATGGGCGAGATGGACTGTTTTGTGATTTGCTCAATGATGGGTTTTAAATCTTCTAAACCCTCATAAAGATTGGGATAAAGTTGGGTGATGATGCTTTCAAAAGTTGTGACTTCACTTTGAATTGAAATCTTTGTGAGCTCATCAAATCTGTCGAAAAAAGCTTGTCGCTCCGGCTCTGTTAAGAAGTTAGAGACCGAGGGGTGATCTAGATAAGCAAGGAGTTGAGACCGTTTTTTCCTCCAGCTTTCCATGAGCTTTGCAATGTGATTGGCATGACTTTTTGTGAGAGGGTTCTTTGCTGCCGGCCAATCGATTAGATGATTGATGCATGGTGGTGTGAGTTTAAGAGAGATACTTAAAAAAGTGTTCGTTTGAGAAAAGATGTGTTCGTTATCAAAAAACAAAAGAGAATGGTTTTTTGTGAAGCCAATATTTCCTGCATGAAGATCCTTAGGGCCAAAGAGGGTCATGAGTAGGTTGGCTTTCCAATAATTAAGCTCCGAAATTTTTGTGGTGCGCTTAGAGAGTTTTTCTGGAAAAGTAAAAATCGTTTGATAGGTACGGATGGGTAGAAAGGGTTGAAAAACATAGGGTTTACCTTCAATCATAACGGGAAACGAAGGTGCAATTAGCGTCTCCATTTCTAGAAGTAAACTGATATCCCAACAAGCTTGTTCTAAGTAGAGGTTGCCCCTAGGTTTTAAGTAACCCCACTCTTTTGATCCTTTTTTTAGTCGTAAGCATGGCTTTTTTTTACTTTTGGTCACTTCTTCGACTGTGAGAGAGTGTCTTTCATAAAAATAGAGTGTAGCGATGAATTGATGAAGAGCTTTCCACTTGGCCTCTAAGAAGTGATTAGTGCGCAATCCGGATAAATCACGAAAGAGAGTCAGTGTATGAGAAATCAAACGATCAACAGTTGCTTTTTCATGGAGATGCCTTGCCTGTTTTATGAGATGGGTGAACCGTTTTTTCCACTTGGGAATCGGAATTTTTTCAACAAGAACTGCACTTTGAAATTGATAGGGGGTAGATGGAGGAATTAATGTTAAAGTTTTCAAAAAAAGGGCAGAGACGAAGATGAGATAGATAACCGGGAGTTTAAGCCGAGCCATAGAGTATGTAATGAGTGAAGTTCTTTACTCTTATACTCGAAATGAGCAAAAAAAATCGAGAGAAACGCTCGAAATTACGAGTTATTATAGAGAAAACATAGGATAATCGGAGTCATGCTGATAGGAATGTAGCAAGTGGGGATGCGGTAGTTCATCTGATTTAAGGCATAGGCTGTTCCAAATAAGCTCAAGAGCTCAACTGCGAAGCAACCGTACTTGTATGCGACTGGATTGCTTGAATACATGGTTGTTTCTCGACGAGAATACATTCCTGATTCTGTTCCAAAACGGGTATTTGTTAAGTTGCGAACAAAAACTTCTCCGCATGAGTTTGCGAGTGAAGAAAAGATACCAAAAGCAAGAGCGTGAGTCACTTTTGGAGCGGCAAAATCAAAAACTTTTTTGTCAGCTTTAGTAAAGTCAAGGAGGTAGGAAAGCCCCCCATGATAGGCTCCTGAAAGTGCTGAAGCAACTACTGGAAACACAAGCAACCTCTTTGTTTTGCAACAAATTTTATAGAATTGGGCGAAAAAAAACAATCGATAATGTGAGATTTTTGTATCCTGATTTCTGGAGATTTTTGTATTCTTATTGTCAATAACGAATCTGAGGGTGTTGCTGTGCAAAGATTAGATATAGAAAAGTGGGATGTCGATGAAAGCAGAGAGCTGTATTCCTGGGATAAGTGGGGTGAAGGATATTTTCATGTCAATGACAAGGGAAATATTGAAGTTACTCCTACTCAGGATGGTAATGCTGTTGATTTATATGAAATCGTCAAAACTTTAGTTGGACGTGGAGTTGAAGTTCCGGTTTTAATCCGCTTTGATGGAATCATTCAGGACCGTCTTCGAAAAATCTCCTCTGCGTTTCAAGAGGCCGTCAATCTCTATTCTTACCAGAGCGACTATCGTCATGTCTTCCCTATTAAGGTGAACCAGCAAAAGCATGTGATCGACACGATTCGTGCTGCGGGTCTTGGCAAGCGTTCAGGATTGGAAGTAGGGAGTAAGCCTGAGCTGCTGGGTATTTTAGCTTTGCCAGATGATGGAGATTCGCTATTCCTCTGTAATGGTTATAAAGATGAAGAGTATATCGAGCTGGCACTGCTCTCACGGAAGTTGGGAAAGCGGACCATTGTCATTGTTGAACAGCTCTATGAGTGCCAACTGATTCTTTCAGTTGCTGAGCGGCTCGGGATCGAAGCAGAGGTGGGGTTCCGAATGAAGCCTTCGGTGAAAGGAAGTGGACGTTGGGCTTCCTCTGGAGGTGACTTTGCTAAATTCGGGCTGAGTACTCACGAACTTCTCATAGCGTGGAAGTTCTTTTCTGAGGCAGGAAAGTCCGATTGGATCAAATTGTTACACTTTCACATTGGAAGTCAGCTGAGTTCGATTATTCCATTTAAGAAAACCCTTGCAGAAGCCGCCCATTTCTATACTGAACTCGCAAAAAAATGTCCGAAACTTGAATTTTTTGATGTCGGTGGTGGATTAGGGGTTGACTATGATGGGTCAAAAACTGTCAGTGACTCATCAATGAACTACACGATTGAAGAGTATGCAAGAGATATTGTTTACACTGTAGGAAGCATCTGTAAAGAAAATGGAGTGAAGCAACCTGTTTTAATTAGTGAATCTGGGCGAGCACTTGTTGCTCATCATTCTATTTTAGTGACTGAAGTCATCGATGTGTCAAAATATGATGCCCCAGTTTTGAAACTCGATAAACCGCCAAGTGATCACGATTTGCTTGAAGATCTCTACCAAATGTACCACTCTCTCACTCCTCAGAACTGCTTAGAGGGGTTGCACGATGCCCATTACGTCAAAGAACAGATACTAGAAAAATTCATTCATGGTGGACTCAGTTTAGAAGAGCGTGCTTATGTCGAGCAGGTCTATCGCAATGTTTTAGTCAAAGTCCATTCATTTTATGATGAATTGGAAGATGCTCATGATGACATTGTGCGACTGTCTGAGCTTCTCGTCGATATTTACTTTTGTAATTTTTCGGTGTTCCAGTCTCTTCCTGATTCATGGGCAATTCAGCAGCTCTTCCCCGTCATGCCAATCCATCGTCTTGCCGAACCACCTGATCGGAAGGCAAAGATTGTCGATTTAAGCTGTGATAGCGATGGAACTATCGAGAGGTTTATTTCTCAAGATGGGCCAGTATCAAGTATTCAGCTTCACCAATTTCAACCACATGAGCCCTACTATTTGGGCATTTTTCTAGTAGGAGCTTATCAAGAAGCTCTCGGTGGCTTGCACAATCTATTTGGTGACACCAATGCGATTCATGTCGATATGCATGATGATGGCACATGGCGCTTTAAGAACTTGATTGAAGGGGACACGATTCGCGAAGTATTGCAGTACATGCAATATGATCCCCACGAACTCAGTACTCAATTGCATCAAGTGATTGAAAATGCTCTCAGAAAAGGAATCATGACCGATCAAGAAGCTTTCATGATCAAGAAAAAGTACAAAGCTTCGATGGAAAATTATACCTATTTGGTGGTTTGATGTTTTTAGCAATGAATTGCACATTAGAAAAAGGGCAAGTTGTTATCCTGCCTGTGGCTTTTGATAAAACAACCTCTTACGGCAAAGGGACCGATAAAGGGCCTGCAGCTTTACTTGAAGCCTCAAAATATATTGAACTCTACGATATTGAAACTGACACCGAGATGTGTAGAGCAGGTATTCACACGGCTCCAGAGCTAAGACCTGTAACAAGTGAAGAAATGCTTAAGGTTACCTATGAGGCTGTAGGTCAGTACATAGATCAAGGCAAGTTCGTTGTTACCCTTGGTGGAGAACATTCAATCTCTTACGCCCCCATTCGTGCCCATGCTGAAAAATATGGCTCTTTAAGTGTTCTTCAGCTTGATGCGCATAGTGACCTCCATCCCGCGTTAGGTGGAAATCCCTACAGCCACGGCTCAGTCATGGCGCGAGTTAAAACCATTCCAGAAGTAGAAAATGTCGTTGCTGTTGGAATTCGAAGTATGGCTGAGAGGGAAAAGGAAGAGATGGAAAAAGAAGATGTTTTTTTCGCCCATCAACTAGATGGAGAAGCTTGGATGGACCAAGTGATCGATAGGCTCAGTGATCGGGTTTACCTCTCTTTTGATGTAGATGCTTTTGATTCTTCGCTTATGCCTTCAACGGGAACTCCCGAACCAGGTGGGCTTTTTTGGAACCCAGCACTTAAACTGCTGAAAAAAGTGATTGAAAAGCGGAGTCTGGTGGGATTTGACGTTGTAGAACTGAGTCCTATCCCTGGGATGCATGCACCTGATTACTTGGCAGCCAAACTTGTGTATAAAATACTTAGTTATCTTTTTGAACCCAAGGATAGTAGAAATGGCGATCGTTGACTTCATGAAAAAACATTTTAAACATTTCAATGCAGCAAGTTGTGTTGATGCTGCAGAAGGGTGGGTTAAGCTACTCAAAGAAAATGGTAAAATGTTTGTCACGCTTGCCGGTGCTATGAGTACAGCAGAACTTGGTATTTCCCTATCGGAAATGATTCGTCAAGGACATGTCCATGCCATATGCTGCACGGGTGCGAATCTCGAAGAAGATATTTTCAACCTCGTAGCGCATACTTATTACGAACGGATTCCCCATTACCGCTCCCTTTCAAAAGCGGATGAGCAGGAGCTTTATAATCGTGGTCTGAATCGTGTGACTGACACTTGCATTCCTGAAGATGAAGCGATCCGTCGTATCGAAAAACAACTTTTAGTGCTGTGGAAAAGGGCTGAAAAGCTCGGGGAGCGCTTTTTTCCTTATGAATTTATCTATCAACTTTTTGAGTATCGAATGCTCGAAGAGTTTTACGAAATCGACCTCAAAGACTCTTGGCTTTACGCAGCTTATGAAAAACAGCTGCCTATTTTTGTTCCAGGTTGGGAAGATTCCACAACGGCTAACATTTTTGTTTCTAACAAAATTCAAGGGGAGATTCAGAGTCTATCCATTGTCAAATCGGGTGTGGAACAAATGGAATCTCTAGTCCAGTGGTACCAAGAAACTGCAGGAGAATATCCCATTGGATTTTTTCAAATTGGCGGTGGTATTGCGGGCGATTTTCCCATTTGCGTTGTGCCACTGATTCGTCAAGACCTTCAACAAGAAGAGTGCTCTTTATGGAGTTACTTCTGCCAAATCAGCGACAGTACGACTTCCTATGGTTCCTATAGTGGAGCGACACCAAGTGAAAAAATCACCTGGGGAAAAATTTCAGAAACAACTCCTTCCTATGTCATTGAATCAGATGCTACAATTGTAGCCCCTCTGATTTTTCAATATGTCGGAGAGAGGCTAAAAAATCATCAAAAAGAAATGGTTTCAGCAGCTCGCGAGTCAACTTTGAGCTCATCTTTATAAAAGGTATAAAGCTCGTTTAGAGTCATTTCAGGATTTATCTGCACACCCTTTTGCAGAATCGCAATATTTTTTGTAATTGAGGATGCAATTTTATCATCAACAATGAGACCACCCTCTTCAAGGGACTTTAATAGAACATTTGCATCGAGCATTTTGATTTTTTCGATTGTGGTTAAAGTCAGAGGGGCATCAGCCTTCGACCAAGTTCTCCAACAGGGATCTTGGTGGTGGCTAAAT
The DNA here is from genome assembly GCF_000237205.1 of Simkania negevensis Z. Taxonomy (GTDB): domain Bacteria; phylum Chlamydiota; class Chlamydiia; order Chlamydiales; family Simkaniaceae; genus Simkania; species Simkania negevensis. Next base: position 652,284 of record NC_015713.1, read on the forward strand.
GCCATACTTGCCCAAAAGTTTGAATGTTGGAGTGTAAGTGCATGATCGACAGGTATCAGGTCTAAAACTTCGCGACTTGGTCCCCTTCCACCTTCCGGGATTACAATTCGTGGAATGATCAAAATATTACCTGGGTTGCGATCTTGGTTTTCAAGAAGGATATCTAAAATTCCGATGTCTTGAAGACTTTGAAGGCTGACTTTTGCTTGGTTCTCTACTTTTGCAACGTCAAAAGCAAGAGCCGAGCCTGCATTGGGAATATAGGTGTGTATAGTGTAGAGTCCTTCAGGAGTGTACAAGGTAGAGCTTTCTGGGACTGCGATTTTTAATTGAGACCCCACAATAGAAGCCAATTTTTCCCGTTGGCCATAATTGACATGAGGAAACGTTTGAGGGAGAACTTGCCCTGGGTTTTTGAAAAAGAGATCTTTAACTTTTTCACTAAGCGAAGCCCCTTTTGCATACTTTAAAATTTGGGAAACACCTTTCCAATGGCTTATTTCGTCAAAAACTTGAGGAGGAAGTGTTGTTTTTTTGAGAACATATTTTGCAGTTCCATCTATTTTAACAACTGTGGCATTCGAAACTCCTTCTTGAATTGTAGTATATGTCACTTTTTGATCTGGATAACGTGCTTTGAAAAACTCTTTCGAAGAGCCCGCTTCATGATCGAATTGAAAAATGAATTGATTTGCAGTTCTTAATTCGAGATTAAGAACTTCGGCTTTTACTTCTTCTGAAGTAGGCTCTAGTGTATCTTCTGGGATAATGACTGATAGACTTGCAAATCGGCCTAGCTTTGCCGCAGCTGCCATGTGTCTCCTCCTTCTTTTATTGGTGTCTATTATATCATATCAACTTATTAATTTAAACAATAGAGTAAATCACTTATTTTAAGCTATTTAACAATGCAAAAACCGTGCTTTTGATACTCGTTAGTAAAACGGAATTGAACGGCCTGTTCGAAGAGCTCATAAAGCTCAGGAGCATCATCAGGGCAAGGGGGGAAGATGACTTCTTTGCCTTCAAAGCTGCTTTGAGCATAGGGTGGGATAGAGACTCCCTTATTAAGGTCCAGCCAGAGTGTTTCATTGTTGAAATATTCAAGAATTCTATTTGCTGGATCAATATGAAAAACCACTTTATTAGATGAATCTAAAATTTTCATAAATAATCTCCATAATTTTTTGTAAAAATAATATATAATGAATTCATTTATTTCCACTTGAAAAAAAACATTTGTTAGGAGTAAAATCCTACAAGTTTTTTATTAATTAAGGTGGAATGATGTCTGCTATTAATCAAAATTTTGTCAATCCAGAATATAAATTGATTGTTTACACTGCTTGCGCTGCAACAGCTTTTGCTGGAGCGAGTCTTTTGGCTCCATGGGAATCAGTTCGTATGATTGGGGGAACAACGCTTACAGGAATTTTTTATGCTACGATTAATGACATGGTTGCCTGCCGTGATTGCATTGAATATTTCACATTTGGACATGTGTGGGATGGGCAGAAACTTGACAAGCGTCCCATCATGACACTGGATCCAAACTTAAACGCGATTGCCTGGGGGATGATCGCTTCGTGGCATGTCAGCGCTCTTGCTGGAGTTCTTTTTGCAGCTGTTGCACGTTTGCCCTATGCTGCAGTTAAACTTTCTACCCGTCAAATTGCTCCCTACCTAGTGGGAAGTGCTATCGCTCTTTGTACCTTTGCACATGTAACTGTGCGTGTTTTAGATTCTTGGTTAAAGGAGTTAGAAAAAAATGGGGGTTTAGATAAGGTTTGGGGTGATGTTCCTTCAGATTATAAAGCCAAATTTATGTCTGTGGATGTGCGAAATTTTGTAGGATTTGTAGGGTTAGGCGTTTTGGGAATAGCTTTGAGTGTTCTCATGGTGACAACCCGCTTAGGACTAACGCCTCGACTTTTCTAGGAGCTAAGCTGAACTTCGATAAAGAGGCCAATGTCACTGAGTCCAGAGTAGCGGTCGATCAGTTCTCCCTTTTCATTGAAAATGAGAAGGGTTGGCATGATATCGACTTGGTACCGTTCACGGAATGTTGGCATTTTATTAAGATCAACTGCGAGAAATTTCCCTTTGTCAGCATGTACGGTTGCCCAGTTTTGAAAGAAGGAAGCTAGGTGTCCACAAGGGGGGCATGTTGGGGAAAAGCATTTGATGTAGATGGGGCTCTCGCTTATTTCGATTTCACGCAAAAGCTCCTTTTCAGATTGGATTTCTTTCACACCTTGCGCACTAATATCTGTTGGCTTTGAAGCAAGTTTTTTGAGCAGGTTGTGTTTTTTCACATCGACTGCTGAGAGGTCGTCTGGTTTGTCTTTATAGAGATAGAGCGTAAAGGTGTACGAAGACGTTCTTTCTTCATAGGGTTTCCCTGAAGGATCGCGAATGATGTCTTTGAATGAAAGTTCTTTCCCATCGTCCGATCTAAAGAGGCAATGCTCCATTTTAAAGTAGGCATAGCCTTGCTGCTCACAAAGTTGCATCCCTTTTTCAAGGACCGTAAGATACTTTTTCATGCCCCATTGGAATTGGTCAAGTTCTGCACTGTGCAATGGTAGAAGTAGCAGGAAGCCAAGGGAGAAGAGAAGCTTTTTCATGTGAACACCTAAAAAAATGAAAACAAACTCTACCAAAAGAAAAACTTTTTACGCAATTTTGGATAAAATTAAAAAAATAATTTGATCCTTGTTTCTTTTCTGATTAAAAGGAAATCATGGAAGTTAGAATTGGAATATTTGGTTCGTCAGAAATCGAAAGCTCTGAAGTGTTGACCCAAGCTGTGCATTTGGGACAAGCCCTCAATGAGCACGATGTGCTGCTCATGACAGGTGCTTGTTCAGGATTGCCCTATGCTGTTGCGGCAGCAGCCAGTGAAAAACAAAAGTGGGGCTTTTCTCCCGTGCGAAACTATGAGGAGCAACTTCAGCTCACTCCGGATGATGACATTTCGATTTATGATAAGATGATCTTTGTTCCTGAGACGTTTCCTTTCGCTAAAATTCTGAGTGTTTCCAAGAAATACCGGAATGTCTTGTCGACAGCAAGTTGTGATGGGGCGATTGTGATTGGTGGAAAGTGGGGAACTCTTAATGAAGTGACGAACTTGGTCGACATGGGGAAGCCAATTGGTGTTTTAGTTGGCTCGGGAGGAATTGCCGATGAAGTTTCGGCTCTTGTAGAGAGATTAGACCCTGACTCGCTAGAGTTACTTATATTAGAGAGGGACCCGAAAAAGCTTGTGACGAAGCTCTTGGGGGAAATCAATTCGTGAATCTCAAGGATCGTTTAGGAAATCTCGTCACGACAAGTGAAACTGAAGTCATCGATGCGATCGATCATTTTACTGATCAACTTCTCCGTCTAGGGGCAGAGATTGCAGATATCACTAATGCAGCTGAGCGTCATCCGGATAACTATCTCTTGCAGCTTTATGCGGCTCTTTTTTACCTCTATGGTCAAGCAGAAAAGCCGCGTGAAAAGGCACGCCTTTTTTTGCAAAAAGCGCAAGCACTCTTAGCTCATCATGTGTCGGAAAGGGAAGAGAGTTTTTATGAAGCCCTCCATCTATGGTATCAAGACCATTTGTCGGAATGTTTGAATCATTTGGAAAAACACTGCTTGAAATGGCGCAACGATTTAGTGGCCCTTAAGGCAACCGAATTCATTTATTATTGTAAGGGGCAGCAGTATGAGGGAAAAAGGTTTTTAACTTTGACAGATGCTTATTATCCCAAATGGAAAGATGATCCTTTGTTTCTCTCGATGCATTCGTTTGCACTTGAATTAACTGGCCAATTGGATGCTGCAGAAAAGGAGGCAATACGAGCGCTTGATCTCGATAAGTTCAACTCTTGGGCTCACCATACCCTCTGTCATGTTTACATCAATCGAGGAGCGATTGATAAGGGAATTGATGCGCTTGAATCGTATGTTCCTATTTGGAAAAAGTCGGGCCGGCTCATCGAATCACATAACATGTGGCATTTGGCTCTTATGTATTTGGAAAATCTCGATTTTGAAGAGTCGTTAGATGTGGTAAAGAGAGCAAAGTGGGAATCTAAAGTGAGTATGATTGGGGAAGAGGTCGATTTGGCTTCGCTTCTTTGGCGTTTTGATTTGGAACAGCAAGATGTAACTACTTTATGGGAAGGGTTAGCAGATGCTATTGGCGAGAAGGCAAGTTTTGGCTCAATTCCGTTTGTAAATGCGCAGCTTTTTTATGCCTTGAAGAGAGGAGGCAAAAAAGACGAAGTGAAGGAAGGTCTAAGTTCGATTCTTCGGTTTGCAGAGCTTCAGAGAGGAGAAGATCAGAAGGTTTGGAAGGGGATCGGGCTTCCCTTGATTTATGGAGCATTAGCCTTTGCAAATCAGGATTATAAGACTGCTCTCAAGTACTTTGACCCCATGATCGGAGAGGTGGGGGCTGTTGGAGGGAGTGACGCTCAGGTTGATCTCTTCCGTCAGACCTATTTCAAATGCCTTGTGGGGGCTAAGCGAAGGAAGGACGCGAGGGCTTATCTGACTCAAATGACAGAAGGTCGGTCGATGACAAGACTCGAAACCAAGTGGTTCAATGAATCTGTTTCTTAAAGGTTTGGGTCATAAATCATTCTATGTTAAATATTTGTTGTTTTAATATAAATATCTTATTTTAAAAGTCTTGGTATTAAAATAATTTTTACAAAATCGTAGATTATTTATTAATAAATCATTATAATTAGATTAGGAGAATCTATTATGAGTGATTTAGCTGAGAAAAAGTGTCTATCTACGTTGCTGAAGCTAGACCCAGATAGGGTTTGCTACGCAAGCTCCAATCGTGCGGTTGGAGAGTGGAACCTTTTACTCATTGAAAAACTCGTGAAAGATGCTGTCGACCATGTTCCATCAAAGCTCTCGAAAGAAGAAAGGAAACAATATGGGCAACTAAAAAAGCGCTTGGGTCAAATTAGCTGTCAATTCTTGGCACACAATTATGATAATGCACCAATTTCTCGCCAGATCGAAGCCCTTTCTCAAAAGCTTGAGCCTTTCAAAAAATCCATTCATCCTCTAATTGAAAAGACTTTTGAACATGCCTTAACAAAGAAGATTTCGGAATTAAGCTCAGGTAATCTAAAAGAAAATCAAACACGTCAATTGATTGGAGAACTGTTAGCCTTTTTTGATCGGTATCTGGTTCCTGCAATGTATTATATGAAAACTCCAGAGTTGCGCGAAGCAATGCGCGAGCTTTTGAAAAAAATTGTAAAGCTCAAAGAAACTCTTGATCCTTTCGACTTTGATGGGGCGTTAGAAGAAGGTGTTGTAACATTAGTGAAGCACTTTCTCTTCAATCTCATGACAAGTGATCGAATTTACTATAATCTTCTCAACTATCGAGAAGGCTCTTTAGATCTATCAGATGTAAGGCTTTGTCAAAAGGCAGCACATAGTATCAATGAGTTCATGTTAAAGCGACTCATTCCATTTTTACTAGATCCTGAAGTCATTCCAAGTCGCGAAGAGATTGTGAAAATTTATTGGAATCTTTCCACTCTCAACCGAGAATTGATAGATCGCCATTCAAAAGATGGTGCACTTCTTTTCCGTTCTTTGAATGTTCTAGAAGAACTCATTTAATCACGAATAAAGTCTGATATGATATTTGGTGTGCTTGTATCGAAACCTACGACATCTAGCATTCCTCGATCGTTAGGGTTGGCGATGCTAAAAGCATTTGCCTGCATTCCGCAAACAATGAGCTTTGCATCAATCCCAGATGAAGCGCGGTAATCACGCAGAGCTTCAGATGGATAAATGTCTCCTGCCCAAGTTTCGTTGTCTGTCAAAATGAGAAAAGCGTCCACATTGAGTTTGTTTTCTTTAGCAAAAACCATGGGTAAGGAACAGTCTGTTCTTCCAAATCCATGAGCTCTCATCAGAGAAATAACTTCTTGAAGGCGCATGGATTTAGAAATGGGTAGATCGATAAATTCATGACTAAAAGCTTTTATGATACAACGCTCTTCAGTTGATTTAGTCACAAGGCTTAGTGCAGCAGCAGCATCCCCTGGAGTCATAGGTGACCCTGCAAGGTTGCCCCAAAACATGGAAGCAGAGATATCGACTCCAATCATGAAACGTTTATGAGTAGGGATCACATGTTCAAAACAGGTGTAAAAAGCTTGTTCTAAAGCTTCAGAAATTCGCCCATTGGGTTTCCATGCTAATTTTCCTCGAAAGCCATTTCCTTTTGTATAGGTCATGAGGGCTGTGAGGATGGTGAGTGGATGGGTTCTTCCTTTTTTTAGGAGTTCACGACTTGTTAGTTTTTCGATGACAAAATCTTCAGCCTTAGAGAGCTCTTGGAGGAGGCCAATTTTTGTCATTTTTCCAAGGTTTCTAATGAGCGCGGTGATGGGCATGTCTCTTAGAAGAGCATCCCAGATTTCCTTTTTATTGAGAAGATTTGTGGGAATGACTTCTCTAGGAAGCTTATATTTAGAAATAAGCTCAGTAGCGTTTCTAAGAGAAGTTTCTTGCTTAAGTTGGTGAGTCGCTTGAAGTTGCTCAAAATTTTGAATCGCTTCTTCTTGTTTTTCTTTTTTACCTTGAGAGCAAGCCCAACTAAAAAGGGCTCGATGCTTTGAAGAAACAGGTTTAGGGTGGCTCAGACGAAGAAGGTCGCGATGGGACCATCCATTTCGCTCTTGATATTTCATGATTTGGTAAAGGAGAAAATCTGGCTCTTTCTCACTGTACCAATTTCCAATGCTCCTTTTTAATCCGCGCCCCCATCCTCGAAAAGCGTGTGCGTACTCTGCAAAGACGAAAAGATGCGTTGCTGTACGTGCAACAAGAGAAAGACTTTTCAAGGCTTCGTTGCGGGTTATTTCATTTCCTAAACTTGCGCACATTGCTAAAGCGAATAGAGCCGGATCATTTTTTGGAGCACGTCCTGACTGGCTAATTGTTACAATTTGCTTAACAGTTCGGATTCCATCGGTTTGAATACACACCTGAACATTTTTGGCATTCGCTTGGGTCAGTTTTCTTTCTGTGACATAATACGTTCCACCTTCTGTTCCTAAAATGAGAAAGCGATCTAATTTTTGCCATCGATCTAACTCAAAAGAATAGCCGCCTGCATTGTTTAATGTTGCTCCATAAGCAGCTTCAGTTTGAGGTGTTTTCGGATTCCTGAGATTAAAATGCTGTGAGTACTTAATGTTCATTTTCCCTCTGAAAAAAAAACGCTTTGAGCAAGGATTGTATCAAGGAAAGTCTACAAGAGACGTCCAGCGCTGAAAACCAGCTGTTCTGACCCCGATAACCTTAACACTTCGGCTCAAAGCGACTATCATTATTCCTGCAAATCGGTTTTTTTTCAAGTATGCTTGCCCTTTTTAATTAATTAGAATAATAGCGTAAGTATGACTAAAGTATTACGCAAAGGGTATGATGTGGTTTTTCAAGAAAGATTTGGAATTAAAACTCAGATTCAATATTTAAATGATGTTGAAGTCGATTCAAATGTTGCCGCTCGTTTTAAACGCTCATGGAAACAATTTCTTCCAAAAGCAAAACCAATCATCTCCGAGTATCGGGGTGAAAGGCTTGATGCGTTCTTTCGCCAGCTTGAAATCGATGGGACAGATGAAAGGTATTGCCGTCGGGTCACTATCCGCTATATTAGTCCAAAAGTAGGATACGGGGTTTTTGCAACAGAAGACATTCCTCCTTATTCGACTTTGCATCATTATACAGGTGTCCTAATGCTCGATGAGGACATTGACCCTGATCATGATAGTACGTTTTCTTTCTCAGAATATAAGGACTACTCTATTGATGCGATGCACAAGGGGAATTGGACTCGGTTCATGAACCATGGAGATCCTGCCAAGGGAGCGACCAATGTCATTCCCTGGGAGCATTATATTGATGAAGGGCCAAGGGTAGTCTTTACGACAGGGCGTTTCGGAGTGAGGAAAGGACGGCAGCTCCTATATTCATATGGCGATGAATATTGGACTGAACGGAAGTTTGTTTCCTTATAAATCTAATTTTTGAAGTTGTTTGAGTAGATCTCTTAGATTTATTTAAACATCAAACATTTAAATTAATTATTAAAAAATCGATTCTATCTCTTTACATAAAGGTCTTGATTGATTAATTAGAGGTTTAGGACAAATAGATCTGTGTAGGAGTTATATCCATGAAAAAATTAGATATTCTTGTTTGTTTCTTGCTCTGTCTAGGGGGGGTGAACTGGGGATTGATTGGCCTTTTCGATTTCAATCTTGTAGAATACTTTGTTGGTAGAACTTGGTTAGACCGTTTGATTTACGTTTTAATCGGCGCCTCTGCGATTTATCAAGCTGTTGGCTGGAAGTCTATCCAAAAACGTTGGAAATCAAGTTAGTATATGTGGAGGAGTCAGAAAATGCTAAAGAAGCTCGATAGTTTAGCCATTCTTTTACTAGTAATCGGTGGTATTGTTTGGGGGTTTATTGGACTATATCGTTTGAACTTAGTGACCTATGTATTTGATCGTGAGTGGATCATTCGAATCATTTATGTGATCTTCGGTTTATCGATGATTTATCATCTCATTTCTTGGAAAAACAGCAAGAAGAAGAAGGGCGCAAAGAGATAATAATTCATGGTTCGGGACCTCTTAAGGAGTGGAAAGAGGTTTCGAATCATTTATATTCAAACAACTGTTGAAGTAGGTTGAGTATATCTGATTATTTTGCGTTTTTTAAAAGCTCGATATCCGTGCTTTGAATCGCGGGGATATTTCGGGTGATTTTTTCTATATCCCAATCCCACCAACGAATCGAGAGGAGTTCTTCCGTGACACGGGGTTTGAATCTTTTCCGAATGGGTTTTGCAGGTGAGCCAGCTGCCATTGTATAGGGAGGGATTTCATCGATGACTGTAGAGTTTGGAGCGAGAACGACTCCATCTCCAAGCTTTGCCCCAGGAATTAAAATAGAGTGAGCTCCCACGAAAACATCATTTCCAACTTCCACATTCCCACACCAAGCAACGGTGCCACAATCTCCTACATCATGCCAACCTTCCTCAAACAACTGAAAGGGGTAGGAAGAGGTTCCTTTGAGTTTGCGGTAGGCTCGGTCTAAAATGAAAAGAGAACGGGGAGCGATACAAGTAAACTTCCCAATCTTCAGGTGAGTCTTTTTGTGCTCAAACATGTTGATGATGCACAAGTCTTCAAAGTTTTCAGCTCCAAGCGGATCGTAGTAGTAAGTATAGTCTCCAACATCACAGTTGTGGGATGAAAGGACGTTTTTCACAAAGCAGAGCTTTTTGCCAAGTGATTTAACTGGAAACTTTTCGTTAGGATCAGGTCCGACGATCATTTACAACTCACTGTTGCTTTATTTCCTCTAATGCATAGCGAGATGAATTGATTTTTTCAACTTGTTTTAATTGCCTGCAGGTCCTAATGTTACTGCTTCAGACTCTCTTTTAAGCTATACTGAACTAACTTCGAAATTTGGTTCAGTATAGCTTAAAAGAAGGTCTCATAACCCGTTATGATAGAATGCAGCTCGAAGACCTCTTAATCAAATTTTCCCCTAAAAAGATTATCGAGGCACTGAGCATTTTTCTCACTGAAGAGAGAAAAGTAAGGATTGATCAAGTCCTTGAGAAGCGGGTAAAAGGTGTGCAGGTAGCATTAGAAGCCCCAGCTGACATTCACAATGCACTAGCAGTTACGCGTACAGGAGAAGCTCTTGGGGTTTATCAATTTCATCTTATCGATGCTCAACTTGTCAAAGGACAAGGAAAGGCAACGATGCGGGGGAGTTCAAGATGGATTCATTTATACCGGCACAATACGCTCGAAGTATTTCGCTCAAAAATGAAAGGATTTATCCTTGCAGGAGCTTCGCTTGATGGAGAGCTTACTTTAGAAGAACTTCCGAAAGATCGTCCTCTATGTTTGCTTTTCGGGAATGAAAGAAAAGGGCTAACTTCAGAAGCAAAGGCAATGTGTGATCTTCTGTATCACATTCCTATGGTTGGGATGGTCGAGAGTTTTAATTTGTCGGTGTCTGCTGGTTTAAGTTTGTACCAAATGATGCGAGGCAAAACAGAAGGGGATTTGAATCATGAGGAGCAACTAGAAGAAAAAGCTCGCTATTATGCGCGGTCTATTGGGATCAAGGTTGCCCACGATATTTTACAAAGGAGTAGACAATGAAAAAAATGCTGTTGATGTTTGCAGTTTTCCTTCAACCCTTTTTATGGGGAGAACCTTCAAAAGAAGCTTTTTATATGGGGGAAATGAAGTGTCAGTATCTTCACGAAAATAACCCTGAGCATTTTGGGATTTTCTTCCTGAAGCGTAGCGGTTTAAATGAGGACGGTCTGATCATCGACTCTTGCCTTTTGGTCTCTCCTGAAGAAGGGATTTTTAGTTTTCAACATGTTGCTGTTCCTCAAGACGATCCCAATGAGTTTTTAGCATCAAATCCCGAGTCTGAATTTATTGGCGAAGGAGAAATTGTCGGGTTTCCTTGGGATTGGACCGAGCTCCGTGAGTGTTTAGAATTTGACGCCGATGGAGGAGTGATTGTCAGAGTGGAAAATATTCAGCTTGAAAATGGGGCAATTGTTTCCAAAGCGCGCATCTTTTTTAAAGATGATGAAGACGAAGAAGCTAAGTATTTCGCGACATTTTCAGCTTATCTTTATCCGATTGATCCATCTGTCATCGATGTCATGTTGCACGATTGGGGATTAAATAGTGATAAACAAAAAGAGCGACTAGCCAGCCAATAAAAGCGCCTCCAATAACATCTCCAACGAAGTGGAAGTTCATGCCAACAAGCCCCATCACTTCTAGGGTAATGAGGAGGAGACTTAAAAGACGCCATTTGGGAAAGACAAGCCAAATCATCGTTCCCACAGCAACAATGATGGCAGTATGTCCTGATGGAAAGGAGAAATAACTCCAACCCACATGGAAGAAATGAAATCCATAGGCTTTATTTTGAATCCAAGAAGGGTTATTTTGGATCCAGGTTTCTGGCCAGTAACGACCAAAAAATGCTTTTGAAGAATCGGTGATGACACTTGCGAAAATGGAAGAAAGTGCTACAGCTAAAAGTCCCTGCTCAGGTATCTTTCCATTTTTCCAAAGTCGCTTGATCCCAAAGTAGATCAAGCTAAAAGCCGAAAGAGCGTTAAGATACTTTGCAATTTCAGAAAACCAGTTGAGAAAAGCAAATCGACGCAATTGCTTTTCATAGACCCAAGTTGAGACTTCTCGATCTACGAAGAAATATGAGAGAATGACGAGGAGAATGGTCATTGAAAAAACAATTAGGAGCAGAATGAGGAAGGCTTTGGATTTTAGATTCATGATTTAACCCATATTCAAAATGGAAAAAAGGGTAAAGAAATATCTCATAGAAGGGTCTTTAGTATTACCGGCGGTGATTTTTTTACTCATTCCGGTTGTGTTTGGAATGTGGGGAGAGAAAACATGGAAAAAACTTCTCATCCAATCGGGTTTTATCACACTTTCAATGTTGATTTTCAGTTTGGTTCTTTCACCTCTCAATCGCTTTTTCCCAAAATGGCATTTCATTAAATTTTTCAATCGTTTCCGTCGTGAAATTGGGCTTGCGGTTTTCTTTTATGCTTGCTTTCACTTTTTCTGTTTTATCATACGCGCAATCGAAAAAAAAGGGTGGTTTGACCCCCACTACTTTTTGCATCCTGTGGTGATTCCAGGGCTGTTTGCCTTTTTGATTTTGCTCTTGCTTGCAGTCACGAGTAATAATTGGAGTATCAAGAAGATGGGATATCGAAAATGGAAAGGATTACATCGCTTAATTTATGTGGGAGAAATTGCGGTATTTATTCACGTCTATTTAAAGTCGCCTTTTTACGCGCTTGTTCTCATTCTCCCACTTGTTTGCATCCAGATTGGTTGCTATTTCTTCGTTCGAAGAAATCAGTAGCTTTGTCTCAAAATGGACAAAATCTCTTTTGTGATTTTGTCTTTTGATTGGTTACACACAACAGTTTGCAAGGTCTTTTGACTTTCATAGTAAGAAATTAACGGCTCTGTTTGTTGATGATACACATCGAGTCGATTGCGAACGACTTTTTCAGTGTCATCAGCTCGTTGCACGAGTGTTCCTTCGCAACTATCACATGTCATTTCCTTTTTTGGAGGAAAGTGAATGCGGTGATAGGGTGTACTGCAAGAAGAACAAACCATGCGGTTTGTTAAACGATCAATAATCTCTTCATCTGCGATGTCGAGGTTGATGGCAATCACTTTTGAGCTTTTTCCTAGCCGTTCATCGTAAGCTTTTGCTTGAGCGAGTGTACGAGGAAACCCATCAAGGATGTACCCTTTTTGGCAATCTTCTTGGGAGACGCGAGCAAAAAGCATGTCTAGAATGAGGTTATCAGGAACTAGTTGTCCCTTATCCATAAAAGCTTGAGCTTTTTTCCCAAGTTCTGTTCCTTGCTTTCTGTTTTCGCGTAAGAGATCTCCAGTTGAAATGTGGGGAATCTGCAAAGTGTCGCGAACAACAGCGGCCTGAGTTCCTTTTCCAGCTCCTGGAGGTCCAAGCATGATGAGTACACGTGTTTCTTGCTTTTTCTCTCCTGCGTGTAGAGGGGGAACCAAGATGGTTGCAAGTGCTAAAAAACTGCTGATAAACATAGAAAATAGAATCCTTTTCATGTAACCCTAGTTAAACTTGTTTTCGAAAAGATGCCGCCCAAGTGTAACACAGATCGCGATTATTTGTGGCCTGTTTTAGGCTGTCTTTTAGGAATTTTTTTTGGGTAGATGACTCGCTCTTGGTCGAGTTCTTTTTTGAGATCCCGCTCTTGCTCTTTTTCCACGGCCTGTTGACGTTTTTTTTGTTGGATATCAGGATTGACAACTTTTCTTTTCATAGCTTACGCCTCATCAAATGGATTTCAAAATGGTGCTTGACGCTTAACGAGACTATGTCACTAACAATCTTTTTAGTCGAGTTTGTAGTTCATTTGCTCGTGCATGCTATGTGCGTCTCCGTTCCAATCAATGTCAAAGGTAAACATCGAGGGAATACGCATCCGCAATTTAAGACAGCGGACAATATAGGTTACGAACAAAAAGGGTTGAATGAGAAAAGGACTCAAGTCGTGTCGAGAAAAGATGACATCTTCAACACTGAGGAGTTTTTTAATAAAGTGAGAGTAGTTTTTTTGAGGGTGTTTTGTCTTCCAGCCATAGAGAAGCATTCCAATCGCAACTTGCTTAGAGAAACCTATTTTCGGCTTGATCAGTTGCAAGGTTTCATTGAAAAAAGCTAAGGGGAGGTGATCTTCTTTTCTGAACAAATGGAGTCCACTCGTCGATCTAGGGTTGCACTCAATAGGGTATAGGCTTCCGTCGTCTAGCTCAATGAAATCAAATCCGACTTGACCTGTGAATTTTTCTTTCTCTACAAAGTTTTTCACCCATTCTTCAATAGCTGGATGTTCGATGGCTTCAAAGTTTAAACATGAGCTTTCGTCGATCGAGAACTCTAGGGGATAGACAGCATGAGCAGAAAGCTTTCCTTGATTTGCAATGCTATAAGTACAGAGTTTTTTTCCTTTGAGCCATTCTTGAGCCACCCAAGGATTATGAGGATCAATTAAGACATTTTCGAGTTGTTTTTTGTCTTGAACTTTGATCACCCTCTGTGCAGCACGGGAATAACACGGCTTGATAATATAAGGAAACTTCAGTGGAAGGGTGTCAAAATCTTCTTTCGTTTTGACTAAATAAGACTCAGGAGCAGTTATGCCCATATGGTGAAGCTTTTCATTGAAGAGCCACTTGTTGTGGAGCTGATCAAGTATTTGGAATGAGGTACTGAAAATCTTACAAGATTGAGGGAAGCGGTGAAGGTCTTTTGAAAAACAAAAAATCTCTTCAAAGGTGGGGATGATCAGGTCGATTTTTTCTCTTTCGACGATCTCAACAAGGCGATCAATAAACTTCTTCGGCTCAAAACGGGGACTGGGGACAATAAAATTTTTCTTAACGGCTTTTGAGTAGCGACAAATATGAAAACGGGTCGAGTCAGCAGTGTAGACTGTGTGCCCCATTTCATAAAAACGGCGGGTTAAATCTAGAGTGGGGATCCACCGTCCACCAGTGAATAATATTCTCTTATTAGAAATGGTGACCTACCAAGTTATTAGATGTTTAAAACTTCACTATAATCAGAGAGAAATTTTTCTCAATGCTTAAATGCGGTATCTGTTATGATTTCTTTTATTTCTCTAGGAGTGAATGATGAAAAAAGCTCTTTTAACTTCGATCCTCTTCTTTTGCCTTCCCCTCTGCTTGAAAGCGCAAGAAATCTATCTGTGGCATGCATTCGAAGGATTTCTTGAAGAAAAGTTTTTGGAAATTGTAGCCGATTTCAATCATCATTCTGATACTTATCAGGTCATTCCCGTCTATAAGGGAAATTACAAAGTGACTTATGAAGAGGGAATCCGCGCTTTCGATGAAGGTCATCCTCCTCATCTTTTGCAAGTATATGAAGTGGCCTCCTTATCGATGATGTTAGAGTCTAGTCGATATGTTTCTGTAGAAACAATCATGAAAAATTACTATCCTAGCTTTGACCCTTTTGTTTATATCGATGTCGTACGTGATTTCTATTCTAGTTTTGAAGGAGAGATGCATTCTCTCCCATGGAATACTTCTACGGGAATTTTGTTTTACAATAAGGAAGCCTTTCGAAGAGCTGGACTTGATCCAGAGCGTCCTCCAAAAACATGGCTTGAACTCGAGGAGATGGGTGAAAAACTTATGGCTGTCGGGTATCAAGGTTTCACAACGGCATGGCCTGCAGCGTATCATCTAGAACATTTATGTTCTTGGCATAACCTTCCATTTGGTACCGAAGAAAATGGGTTTAAAAGTTTGAATGGCCGCTTGATTTTTGATCAAGAGGGGCAAATCTTCCACTGGACAAAACTTACTGAATGGCAACAAAGTGGCCTTTTTTCTTACAGTGGGCGTTATACTGCTGAACCTGAGAAAAAGTTTACAGACGGGGAGTGCGCAATCTTATTACAAGGAGCAAACCGATTGCCTCTTTTAAGTCGCGCTGCTGATTTTGAGATTGGAGTGGGCTTTATGCCCTATTGGTCTCACCTTGTTGAGTCGCCACACAATCTCAATGTTGGTGGATCCTCTTTTTGGGTGATGCAAGGGTTTAGTGAAAAAGAGTATCTGGCGATTGCCCAGTTTTTTGAATACTTATCTTCTCCTCCAGTCCAAGCCAATTGGCATCAAGCAACCGGTTATCTCCCTGTCACTGACGCCGCTTATTACCTGACCAAAAAAAGAGGCTTTTACGAAGGCCATCCTGCCCACGAGATTGCAGTCTTAGAGGTCATGGAAAAAAGAGCCACTTCTTATTCAAAGGGAGTCCGTTTTGGCAATTATGTCGAAGTGCGAGATCTCATTGTCGATTATCTAGAAAAAGCCTTAACAGGCGAGTTGACTCCTGAAGATGCTTTGCATCAAGCTGCAGAGGAAGGAAATCAGCTTCTAGAAGAATTTCAGAAACGTTACGGTTCTAATTGAGAAACGATCCATTGATTTTCTTGAAGCTCAGCAAGCTCTCTCTCAGGGAAACTACGGGGCTTGATTTCATAGAAAATTGCCTGGTCAGGTGTGAGTCGATAACCTACAAAAGTTTCAGGCATCGGAATCTCACTCTCCTTATAAACTTCTTCTAGTTTGGCTTTACGTTCTTCTAATGCATCAGGAGAAGGAAGCACTCCATTATGCTCTGAAGCAAGAAAGGTGATTTTCATAAAGCGGGGCATTCTTTTCCATGAACTTTCTGCAATATCATTTGGCACTTCTTTGACTAGGCCGTTGATAGAAATTTGGCGGAGAGTTTTAGGAAGCCAAATGTTAAGTGCAGCGTAAGGGTTCACTAATAGGTGCTTTGCTTTATTTGTGCTGCGATGGGTGAAAAAGAGGATTCCATTTTTTTGACTCATCCCTACGATTTCAATCATACGAGAATAAGGGCGGCCATCAGGTCCAATAGTCGACAAAGTCGCGAAGCGATGAAAGCCGCGATCGCTTTTTTGTTTTTCTTCTTCAAACCACTGTTTGGATTTCAAGATAGGGTTTTGATTTTCCTGTGCGCAAAGGGTTGTTAAAGGTAAAACGAAACAGAAAAAAGCTATGATAAGTCTTTGCATGAGTTCCTCCTCCGTTGCAGTGACTTCTAACCTGAACTCTTAGTTTCTTTCACGCACTCTCAGGGATTTTTCTCTTTCCTGAGACTAAGTAAAATGAACCCAGAGTTCCGGGGCCTCATCAAGACAACTCGAAAACTTGACCTTTAACGGCGCCAGTTTTTACTCTTTTTTGCTTCTGAAGAGAAAAGAGGGCCCATTCTTAAGAGCAGTCAAGTTTTTGAGTTGCCTTGAGTTTGACCATACTAAAGAGTATGACTTTTTTTTACAATTTGTTACACCTAGTGCTCTGTCTCAAAAATTCTTCATCGAAAGTGAGCCAAATTTTGATAAAGCAAAGGGCCCCAAAAGATGGATTAATAGCGGTGAAGAATTTTTGAGACAGAGCACTAGACATTTGAGTATAAAGATTTACAAGAGGTAGCAATGAAAACAGAGCTAGTTGAATATTCTCATGAAGATGCAACACTTGAAGCATTTATTGCCTATGATGATGCCAATCAAGAAAAACGACCTGGGGTTTTGATTTTTCACGCTTGGCGTGGACGGGATGATTTTGTTTGTGACAAGGCAAAGTGGCTGGCGGAACTTGGGTTTGTAGGTTGCGCTTTAGACGTGTATGGAAAAGGTGTGCTTGGAAGTGGTCCAGAAGTTAATGCGAAGCTTATGGAGCCCTTCATGGCAGATCGTAATTTTTTGAGAAATCGGATGCAAGCTGGGCTTCAAGTGGCGCGTAATCATCCTTTGGTGGATACCGGTCGCCTTGGAGCAATTGGGTTTTGTTTTGGAGGACTTTGCGCCCTAGATTTAGCCCGCAGTGGAGCGCCTCTCAAAGGGGTTGTCAGTTTTCACGGCCTTCTTATGGCCCCAGAGAGGATGAAGAATCCACCCATAAAGGCAAAAGTTCTCGTGTTACATGGACATGATGATCCGATGGTTCCTCCAGAGCAGGTTCTAGCTTTCGAGAAAGAGATGACAGAAGCTAATGTAGATTGGCAAGTTCATGTTTATGGTCAAACAGTGCATGCTTTTACGAATCCCGTTGCAAATGACCCAAAAATGGGGACAGTTTACTCTCCTGTTGCAGAGAAAAGATCGATGCATGCGATGTATAACTTCTTCAAAGAAGTACTTTGATTACCAGAAGTAGGTCATTGTCAGAACAGCTGCGATGAAGTCACCGGAGTTACGCCCTGTGATGGAAAACCAAGCTCCTGCTAAGAAACCCATGTTCTCTGTGGGGTTGTACTCGATTGCAGGCGCACAGCTAAGACTGTCGTTTGAGGGGCCACCAACGGAGGCAACAGCTCCGGTTGCTGTCCTCCCTTTATGGCCAGAAAAAGTAGAGTGGTTTTGATAAGTGTATACTAAGTCGATGGCGAGAACCCAATGCTGGGTGAAGCTGAGTTCGATTGAAGTATCAATAGCAATGCTATTTCCAGGACGCACTTTTCCATGTGTTCCAAATCCGCCCCCATAAGCATTGAATCCTTGAACGTAGACGAGAGTTGGGATGGTATAGTTGAAAGAGGCTCGAAAGCTAAACGGATGGGTCGACACCCACCAGATCACTTTCGTGATGTTAAATGAGAGTGTAGTGGAATAAGAACCTGATCCTGTAGCTTGAATGCCGGCTTTTGCAGGGTTTAGCTTTTCATATTTTCCTGTTGGAATATTTTCGGTAATGGTGATCCGAAGAGCTGGGCGATAAGGTTGCTCTCTCATTAGCTGAATTCCGAACTCGACTTGCGTATCTCCCCAGTTACCAGAACTCTGGTTACCCTGCCAGTTTTCCTGACCATTGAACGTTGCAGTGAAGTCGAGCCAATTAAAGAGACCCATTTGAAAAATAAAGGATCCCTTGAGCTGCCAGTTGTCGGTGATGTTGACAGAGCGACGATTGTTGTTGAATTCAGCGAAGGTGCAAGTGAAGAAGATGTAAGGCTGGATATTGAAGTGACCTGGAGGAACGTTATGGGCTGAGGGAGTAAGTAGTGGTCCAGCGTAGTAGGGATTGAACATGCTCTTTGCGATTTCGAAGTCTCTTTGTGCTTGAGCAAGTTCTTGATCAATTTTTGGAATATCTGTAGGTGAAGGGTACTGTGAAGACTGGGGAGGAGATTGTGCGTGGATAAAAGAGGATGTCAGAAGAAGCAGAAAGAGCAATGCGCATGGAAACTTTTTTTTCATTTCAGGTGCCGGGGTTGTGTTTTTGGCTACAAAAAAAAATATATTAATCATAAAAGGAAAATATACTAAAGAAAAAATGTACGAGGCGTGAAAAATGCAAGATGTCAGTAGCGTTGGAGGGACAGGGGGACAAAAACCTTTAACTCCAGAGCAAACCCAACATTTACAAGAAGATTATCAAAAAAGCTTTGACCTTTTTGAAAATGCTCTAAAAGAATACAGCAAGCCGAATGTTGAATATCACAAGAAAGAGCAACTCAAAAAAGTCATGGACGAGGCTTTGGATGTCATGAATAAAACTGCTCATGCAGCTTTGCAAGAGGGAAAACTCACTCAAGAAAAAGCTCTTGCAAATGACTATCAAGCTTATATGAAAGATCCCACGGATGCCAACCAACAAAAATTATTGGCAGATCTTGAAGCCTTAAAATCTTAAGAACCTGAGTTGTGGGTTTCTTTCATCCATTCTCCCTTGCCTTTTTATTTCGAAAAGGACTATTTGGCCCTTCCCTTGGCCAAAAATGCTGAGTATTGAAGAGAATTCTCTCTTGAAAATAAGCAAAATAAATCCAGAACCCAGATTATGAAGTGAGTTGATTAATTCGAACCTTTGCTTGATTGTTATATCATATTGATATATAATTATTTACAATTTTAAGGGGGTTAAAAATAATGACGTTAGCTTCTCCAGCAATCAATTTTGGAGTTCTAGAGAGATCTGAAGCTCACCAACTCTGCATAGTGCTTGATACCGAAAAACTGGGTTCGTTGGAAACGGCCGGTTTAGCTCAAAAGCTTCGAAATCAAAACCTCGAGTGTCTTGAAGCGAAAGAGGGGAATGAGTACAGTCAAAAATTTTTTATGGCTCGAGGGATTATCGTTTATGCGAAAAAACATGATGAGCAAGATGCCGATCACTCTTTTGGAATGGATCTTGGTGTCACAGTTAAACAGGCCTTTGATACAATTAAAAAAACGTTCAATGAGCAATATGGATCTATTCAAATCCATCCTTTAGCTTATGAGAACCTTCAAAGATTTTTAACCCCACTTCAGGAAATAGGTTTAAATGTTGCAAAAGAAGTCATGCCGGAACTCAATGGGATTGAAGATGTTGCAGTAGAATTAGAAGACCCTCAACCTAAAAGATCTCAGCCCAGCACCCTTCCTCCTAAACCTCAGAAAAGCAATTCTGGTAATTTATTCTATTGGATGTTGGGTGGGCTTGTCATTTTGGCTGCCTTTTATTGTGTACGGCAATTCTTTCCTAATAAGAAAGGGTGAGCTGCTACTTGCTCAAAATCACTTGCATTTAGCTCCTTTTGGCGGTTATTATTGCTGCCATGCAAAATCCGATATCACGCTTTCAGCATCGCGGCAATAAGATGCACTTTATCAGCCTTGGCTGCCCTCGAAACCTGGTCGACACCGAGGTGATGCTCGGTATTCTTCTCAAAGCTGGCTATGAAATCACTCCTCATCTTGAAGAAGCCGATCATATCATTATTAATACCTGTGGCTTTCTAGAAGCTTCGAGAGAAGAGTCACTTGGAACAGTCGAAGAGGCTATTGAAGGGCGTAAAAAAGGTGCTCGAGTGATTGTCACAGGCTGCATGGTGCAAACGCATGAAATGGAAATCAAAAAACATTATCCGAGTGTGGATTATTTTTTAGGGTCGGGCGATGTTGAAAACATCTTGAAGGCAGTGAAAGAACCGACTCATGGTAGTCATGTGACTGATGCACGCAGTTACTTAGAAGCGGGGGAAGTGCCGCGTCAGATTTCCACTCCAAGTCACTTTGCTTATCTAAAAATTGCCGAAGGATGTCGGAAACGGTGCGCATATTGCATTATCCCCACGATTAAAGGACCGCTAAAGAGCAAGCCTGTCGATCGAATTTTGAAAGAGTTTCGCTTACTTCGTAACCAAGGTGTGCAAGAAATCATTCTGATTGCTCAAGATCTTGGAGATTGGGGTAAAGAGCATGGATATAAACGGTCGGAAGGGTTGATTCATGTTTTGCAGGAAATTTTGAAAGAAGAAGGCGATTTTTGGCTCCGTCTCCTCTACCTTTATCCCGATGAAATCACTCTCCCACTCATTCAACTCATGAAAAGTGATCCTCGCATTTGCCCGTATCTCGACATGCCTATTCAACATGTCAATAACACGATTTTAAAGGCAATGCATCGGGCAACTTCAAAAGAGCAAATTATCGAGACGCTTCAGTGGCTTCGCATGGAAATCCCAGACATTTCTGTTCGGACAAGTTTAATTGTGGGCTTTCCGGGAGAGACCGACAAGCAGTTCCAAGAACTTGTCGAATTTATTCAAGAATACCCCTTGGATCAAGTGGGGATATTTCAATACTCTCAAGAGCCTGGATCAGTTGCTGCTTCTCTTCCCGACCAAGTTCCAGAAGATGTCAAAAAGAAAAGGCAACATCGTCTTGCGAAAGTGCAACAAAAAGTGGTCAATCAGCTGCTGAAAAAACAAATAGGTAAAACATTGGAAGTGGTTGTCGAAGGGTACCATCCTGAGACAGACCTACTCATGGTGGGACGTCATCGTGGCCAATGTCCTGATATAGATGGAATTGTTATTTTAAATGATACAGAGGCAGTGGATGCCTTTGGAAAGCGGTATCTCGTTGAAATCACCGATGTTGCTACTTATGATCTTGTTGGGACTGTCCTGAACCGCTCAGCCATACCTACCTAGAAAATTTTTCTTTTTTTCCTTTTTGTTGGACAATTTTTGATCTTGTTGAGAATCGAGGGAAATGAATATAGTGAAAATCCCTATTCAACACCTTATCAAACAGGAGGGAAAACATTGATTTTTTATGAAAAAATCCCGCATTTCTCCATTTATCCCAAAATCTTGGGACTTATTATTTCATCATTATAAATGGCACTACTTTAAAAGTGATCTTTTTGCTGGCATCACAGTTGGACTGATAGCTCTTCCCTTAGCGTTAGCTTTTGCCATTGCTTCGGGTGTTCCCCCAGAAAAAGGTCTTTATACTGCTGTTATTGCCGGCTTTTTAATCTCCTTATTGGGAGGAAGTCGTTACCAAATTGGGGGGCCCACAGGTGCTTTTGTCGTCATCATTTATAGCGTTATCCAAAGACATGGTTTTGATGGGCTTGTCTTTGTGACTCTTTTAGCAGGGGTGATTCTTCTTATTGCCTCTCTCTGCAAACTCGGAGACTGGATCAAATTTATCCCATACCCTCTTGTGACAGGATTTACAACAGGGATTGCCTTTATTATTTTTTCATCGCAAGTTAAAGACTTTCTTGGGCTCGAGATTGGTCAGGTCCCAGCCGATTTTATTGATAAATGGCGAGCAATTATCACTTCGATACATACGATTCACTGGCCTGCTCTTTGTGTCTCAGCTGGAACTCTTTTGGTGATTCTTGTGATTCGAAAATTTTTTCCTATTCTTCCTTGGGGAATCACTTCAGTAGCCCTAGCAACAGCAGTCACTTGGGGTTTTCAGATTCCTGTGGAAACTATTTATACGAAATTTGGGGAGCTTAACAAGACTTTTCCAACTCCTTCTCTTTTTGGATTTTCTATTAATCTCGAACACTGGGCCTCGTATATGGCCGATGCATTCACCATTGCTTTTTTAGCCGGTATTGAATCGCTTCTCTCGGCAATTGTTGCGGATGGAATGGCTGGAACAAAGCATAAATCAAACTGTGAACTTATGGCTCAAGGGATCGCCAATATTGCTTCGGTCTCTTTTGGGGGCATCCCTGCAACAGGAGCCATTGCACGGACTGCAGCCAATGTTAAATCAGGTGCGAAAACTCCTCTAGCTGGAATGATTCATTCCGTGACACTTTTACTTATACTCATCTTCTTTTCTCCTATTGTTAAAGAGGTCTCATTAGCTTCTCTTGCAGCGGTTTTGATGATGATCGCATGGAATATGAGTGAAATAGGCCATTTCCGCCGCCTTTTCAAAGCACCACTTGGAGATGTTGGTGTTCTTTTGACAACATTTTTCCTGACTGTTTTAGCCGACCTAACAGTTGCTGTTGGTGTCGGAATGGTTTTAGCTTCCTTTCTCTTTATGAAAAGAGTTGGGGACATTTCAAAAGTTGTATCTCTTATCGACCTTCAAAAAGCAGAAGCCAAAGAAGAAGAGGTTTATGACATCGATGCGATTGATAGAAAATCTGTACCTTCTCAAGTTGAAGTCTACGAAATCGCAGGACCTTTTTTCTTCGGGGTTGCAGATAGTTTGAAAACTGTTCTCGTCAACATAGAACGTACCCCCAAAGTTTTTATCCTTCGGATGAGAAAAGTTCCTGCAATTGACGCAAGTGGGATGCATGCTCTTAGAGAATTTTTTTTCAAGTGTCAGAAACAAGGGGTTCTCCTTCTTCTTTCAGGTGTAGGCCCTTCTTTGAAGCATAACCTTCAAAAGTTTGGAATTGTCCAAGATTTGGGGAAGGATCACATCTTTTCTCATATTGATCATGCTCTTGCTTTTGCAACTAAGATTTTAGAGGAGAGATAGAAGAAAAAAATCTTTTGCCTTTCAAAACGCAATTTTTAAGCAACGGGTAAGAATTTTTTCAAAAAGCTGTACTAATGAAAAAAGCCACAAAGGGGCCTTTGAAGGAACGTAAAGATGGCACTTCTAGTACTTCATAACCTGAACTCTGGGTTTCTTTCACTCATTCTCAGGGATTTTTCTCTTTCTTCTCAGCCTTTTTGCCTCGAAAAGGACCGTTTGGCCCTTCCCATCGGCAAAAATACCGAGCATTTAAGAGAACTTTTCCTCCTGAGACTAAGCAAAATAAACCCAGAGCTCAGGTTCATAGCAAAAAATTCCATCGCTACTTTAACCATCTTTTCAGTGCTTTTTCTCCTCTTAAAATCTCTCCTTGTCTCATGGACAATGTGGTCGATTTTGGGAGAGAAAAATTCAGCGAAAATCTGGATCGAATTAGAATTGAGATGTGGTAAAAATTTTAGTGACTTGCCAAAAAATACAAAACGCGGATAATACCGGGCATCTCTACGCATGAGGTGTTATGATGGATATTTTTATTGAAACGACTCCAGTCTTCTCGGAGAAGGTTCGCTCTTTTTCTAAGTCACTCTTGCAAGTTGTGTTAGGGAGCTTTTTTCTTGCCCTTTGTGCGAAAGTGACCATTCCAATGCAACCTGTTCCTTTATCGCTTCAAACACTAGGTGTTTTTATTTTAGCGATGATGATTGGAGGCAGAAATGCAGGTTTAGCTGGGCTTTTATACCTTGCTCAAGCAACTGTTGGTCTTCCTGTGTTAGCCGCTGGCGCAAATCCTCTTTGGATATTTGGTCCAACTGCTGGCTACCTTGTTGCTTTCCCAATCGCAGCTTACGTGATCGGAACACTTGTAGAAAAGAAAAGTGATTCATCACTTTGGGTGATGTTTTCAATTTTCTGTGGTCAGTTGATCATTTACGTTCTTGGCGCTTTATTTCTTTCTCGACTTATCGGAATGAAAATGGCAGTGAGTTTGGGGGTTCTTCCCTTTCTTCCACTTGCAGGATTTAAATTGATTTTAGCGACTTCGATGAGTGGTCTCTATTTGCGCATAAAGAAGAAGTTTGCATAATCTGGAAATATGGGTATTGATCCTAAATTTCTCAGAAAAGAAGGGCATCCCCCTCGCGTGGGGATCTCATCAATGGTTCTTAAAGAAGGAAAGATCCTTCTAGGACGTCGGAAAGGGTCTCATGGCGCTGGCGCATGGTCGACTCCTGGCGGACACCTCGAGTATGGAGAGTCTGTTGAAGCTTGCGCAGAGCGAGAGCTTTTAGAAGAAACGAGTTTGAAAGCTCTTTCATTGGTGATAGGCCCGTATACGAACGATGTGATTGCTCCTGATGGCAAGCACTACATTACCCTTTTCGTTTTCATTACACATTTTGAAGGAAGCCCCATCTGCTGTGAACCAGAAAAATGTGAAGGATGGTCTTGGTTTACTTTAGATGCGCTTCCCTCTCCACTTTTAACACCGCTCACAACTCTGATCGAGGAGTTTGGAGTGGATCGTTTGGATGCAATGAGTTGGGAAAACCCTTTGGACCGCAAAAAACGTCAACAGACTAAGAGTTCCCAAGTAAAGCCCAGGAGCTCCGACCCATCCAGTTATCTGATACAGCCACAAGCTAAGCGCGCAGGCTCCACCTCCAAAGAGCTGTGATCCAACCGCTGTCGCAAGCGAAATCAACGTGTAACGAAACTCTTTTGGTACGAGTTCCATTGCCCATGCATAAAGAGGAGCTGAAAACCCTACTCCTAAAATCACAAAAATCACACGAACAAGTATGACTGTCAGGCCTCCTGCATGACTTAAGGCATGAAAGAGAGGGAAGCTCATTGCTGCAGTCAGTATGAGGAAAAAGGAAATCGTTTTTTGGTATGAAATGCGCATAGCGAGGTAGCCAAAAACCGGGAGGAGGAGGAGATCTAAGACAAGAATCGACGTTCCAATCCAAACCGAATCGGTTTGAGAGATTTGAGACACAAAGGGGAGGTACCCATTTAGTAGTGTTGTGGCGCTTTCATAAATGGCGTAAGAAAACCCCATCCCTAAACAGAGGGTGAGAAAAAGCCGTTTTTGTTGCCAAATCAGAGGCAAGGTAGAAGAAGCTTTTTTTCTAATGATAAAATCTTCTCGAATGAAGAGGCGCAAGCCTAAACCAACTAAAGCCGTTGAAGCTCCAGCAAAATAGAGATAGCGCCATCCTTTTTCAATGAGTCCAAACTGGGCAAGCAGTGTGACAGAAAGCGATGCGATCAAAATTCCGAGGACGCATGAGCAGTCGTAGATACTACTCAAAAGACTTCGTTTTTTTGGATTGCAGTGTTCTAAAATCAAGAGAGCTCCCCCGGTCACTTCTCCTGCTGCGAAAAAGTTTTGTATCAGTCTCGCAAGTGCCAGCAATAGTGGTGCGATCCATCCCGCTTGAGAATAAGTGGGTAAAAGTCCCATGAAAAAGGTTACAAGGGCCATACCCATTAATGTGATAGTAAGAGCCTTTTTTCTTCCTTGGGTGTCGCCCATCTTGCCAAAAACGAGTGCGCCCAAAGGCCTAGAAAGGATTCCAAGAGGCATGATTCCAAAAGTTAGAATCAAAGATAAAAGAGGTGTTTCTGATTTAAAGAAAAGAGGCGCCAAAAAGGGCGCTAAAAATGCGAATAAAAATTTATCGTAATGTTCAAAAAGATTGCCGACAGATGCGGCAACAAAATAGGTGGGTTTTTTCATCTTGACACTCCCTACGCTAGTATTGTCTAGATCAGGTAATAAGGGTTGGACCCAGTGTCCTTTCAGCCATAAATGGCACCCCTGTGTTTGTTAGGCATTCAATTTAACATAGAAGCTATGACTTATGCAAGTTGAAACTCAAGCCTTAGCATCCTAAGTTATCACTGATGCTCCATAACAAAAAATTCTATATCTACTTTAACCATAGTGTTCCCTCCCAAAAATCCTACATCGAAGTGAACCAAATTTTGAGGAAGCAAAGGGCGTCAAGAGATGGATTAATAGCGGTGAAGAATTTTTGGGTAGAACACTAGAGTTTGAAGTCATGGACTTGGATGAGGTTTTCAATGATAGCAGGCGGTTTTGCTTCAGTTGCAAATCCCGTGTTTTGGAGTCTTTTTACCATTTCGTGTGGGGTCACGCGGTGTAATCGTCTTGAAGGTCTGATGGGATGCTCGAGTTTTGGAGCTTCTTGATCTTTGGGAGTGCGCTTAGATTTATTCCAATCAGCATGCACTTCTTCCTGCAGTTGCATGAAGCATTGCATGATTGACTTTGTGGCAAATTCAGAGCAGACGCTTTCTTTTCCTAATTGAATTTTCTGAAGAAGATCCGTTTTGAAGGGATTAAAGCGGAATCCAAATCCTGTTAAGAAGCGGCGCAATGAGGGGTTGAACAAGTGCTGGTAGGGTTTCGTGTTTTGGAAATATGCCTGAAGCCTGCGTTGAAACTTTGCTTCAATTACCTGCTGCCAGTTTTTACCATACAGCAGTTCAAGTTGAGCGCGTGTTTTTTCGTTGCCGGCAATTTTATTATAATTAAATTCCATCGTTTTAAAGGTGCGACTGTAAAGAGTGCGGCGCATTTGACGAAAACGGGCCCAGATATCAGCTTCGATGTCTTGTCCTTTTTCATTTCTGTAGCCAACAGAAGCGTGAAATAATGAAGTTCCAAAGAGATATTTAAAAACGACTTTATCAAAAAGTTTAGTCCAGTAGTCACGTTTGGCCCCAAAGTTGTGAATGTCGTAAAAAATGAGAGTGCCGCCTTTTGAGTGGGGCGCTTGTCTTTCAGCAATGTTGTGGACCTGGTTAATAAAGTTTTCCGTTCTATTTATTTTACGTGAGAGGGTTCCTAAAGGTGTATCTTTTGAAAGAGGAATCCCCCTTTTTTTAAACTGACTGATGATGGGGGCGAGTTTTGCCATGTCTTCGATCACAATCAGATCTCGATGGGTGAGCTTATCGCTTTCGTGAAGCGCTCCTTCCATCCCCTGTTTTCGGAGCATGGGTTGGATTTTTTTCACTTTTTCAAACGCTTGCTCAAAGGCTGCGGCGGGTCGTGTCTTATATGAGAATGTCGCAAGTGTATCTAAAACCTTTCGATCAATGAGGGAGTCATCATGGAGCTGAGAGCGGAAAGAAATAAGCGCCTTATTGAGCCTTTGATTGCCAATGCTGTTTTCGACAAATTTACGGGTTTCTTCTGTAATCTTAGTATTTGAAGAAAGCTCTTTGAGATGATTTAGATCTGAAGAGGTGAGCCCAGATCGTTTAGCGAGCTTTTCAAAAACATACTTTACATTTGCGGTCTGCTCAAGAGATGTGGGGATGGTTTGTATAGCAGGAAGGATAGTTGCAAGGTCGTAGTTGCGGAGGCCGATCATTGAGAAAAGCGTGCGGATGGCAGGACTAAAAAAATGATCTTGCTCAATGTAGACTTGGTTTTGAGTATCGACATAGGCCCATGAACCTATCCAACTAAATTTTTTATCCAAGTATAAACTACCCCCAATATTACCAATCCATTCCATATCACGAATAAACGCTCCCATCGCATCAATAGCCGACGACAACGTCTTTTTAACCAAGCAAAAGCTCGTTCTACCTTCCAGCGTTGTGGGCTCAATTTGAAGAAATGGGTAACTTCGTTAATTTCTGGCGCCCATCTTCCTTTGATTTTCCGATAGGGAATTAGAGGAAATATTCCCATGTTTAACAAAAACTGACGTAACCAGCCTGCATCATAACCTTTGTCTGCCTCAAGAACAACTACTCGCCCTTTGAGTGACTTTAATGGAAGCTGTGTAAGCAATCTGCTAACTTCCTGTTTTTCATCCCCCTTTGCATCGGTAGTTGTAATGGCTATTGCATTGCCGTTTTTATCGATAAGCAAGTGAAGCAGAACTCCCTTGCCTTTATAACCATAATCAACTTTTTCCCCTCCTCCTGGAGCGGGGGGAAAAAGAACCGTCCACAGCTACTTGAGAAAGATCAACTTTTCCTTCCATTATTGCTATCTGTAATAGCCCACTCATCACCTTATCAAAAACTCCTTCAACACTCCATTGCTTTAACCATTTGTGAGCTGTAGAACGAGGGATAAAAAGAGAGGAATCTGTCGGAAGATCCGCCCAACGACATCCTCTCGTTAAGATAAAGAGTATTGAATTCCAGGTTTTGCGTAGATCACTTCGAGGAGTTCCTCTCTCCAAAGGAAAAGTATGGTCCATAAGACCTTCAATGAGTTGCCATTGTTCATCTGATAAACACTTAAATCCTGCCATGTCATCTCCTAAATTTTTTTAAAAGAATATAGCATTTAACTTTTTAGTTGGATAGATTCATGTTTTATGACCATTTGTAGTAGATAGTATCCCCATAATTAACCCCTTCCATAATTAATTATCTGGATAATTATAAACAATTTCTAATTAATAATAAATTAAAGTTATATATTTAATTCTTGCAGAAGAGTTACAATAAAATTTTTTCTTTTATTTTCTGAGTGCGCAAGAGTTTCGCGCACTTCTGCTGGAGTGTTTTCCCGAAGTAGGGCCGAAGGGCGCACCTCGAAATGAACTCCACTGAGAAGGGCGATTCCTTGCCCGATTTGGCAGGAAATGATCGCTGCTTCATCGTCGAAGTCAGCGTAAGTTCCAAGAATTTTAACGGGGTGAGTTTTGGCTTCTGCAAAGTAGCATCCTCCATTGTAGTAGAGAGGAATGAGCTCATCTTCAATGCGGATGGAGGGAGCATGGGCCCCGCTTTCTGATCCGTAAGCAAAAGGGCGTGTGGGAAAAAGAGTTCCTACAGCAGATCCAGGGAAAAACTGGAGATCGCGAGGCTCGTGAACCTCTAGGTCAGTTCCCTTTTCAAAGATGACCTCTTTTGCTGCAAAGTAAGCTCCAGCACAAATGCCTAAAAACTTTCCGCCGTTTTCGACAAAGCGTCGGATGTTATCTGTTCCTTTCCCTTTGAGAAGTCGGTCATACGGAATGTCTCTTCCGCCTGGAATGATGAGAAGATCGGTCTGCTCAATCCAGTTTCCGAGTGCAACAAAAGGGTGGGTGATGGGCTCTACCGTTGCATGAGGCAATAGCTCTCGAAAAGTTGCAAGTGTTTCTTGCAGCGAAAAGGTGCTGACGCCCTCGTCGGCATAGATCACAATATTCATTCGAAAATCCTTTGAAAATCGAGCGTTTCACCAGCTAAAACGTAAGCAACAGAGGGGATCTTTTCGGTTTTTTTCATGAGAGTTTTGAAATAGTTTTCATAGGCTTTACGTGGCTCGTTGATTTCTGGAGCGCGAAGCCCAAGAAATGTAAGATTGGCTTCTGTGGAATAGTCTGCGATGTGAGAGTAAAAGTCATCTGTCTCGTCGAGATAGGGTTTGAAGCAAAGGTTTTTGAAGCGCAAGACTTGATGGTATTTGCTGAAAAGTTTTGTCATATGTGTGCGAGCCACTTCATTGGGAACGAGTGTTTTAATCCAAATGGTTGCTCCTAAATAGGTTTTATCGTTTTGCATGATGTGGGCGAGGGCCAAGCTCAGTTCAAAGTTAGAGTGATATTTCCCTCCCCACCAAAGGTCGATCTGTTTGTCTTTTTTTTCTTCTCGGAAAGCTAGATTATCTTCGTCGATTTTTAACAAAACGATGTTTTTTTGCAGTTTAAATGACTCGATGATGAGTTCACAAAACGATGAAAACTTTTCAGGATCAGAGGGTGCTTTTAAGATAATAGTATTGGGTTGCAATGGACCTAGGCCATAGTTTTGAACAATTTGGTGATTTCCAATGGTCGTTTCATTGTGGGCATTGATATGGTAGAAGCAAGCAATGTCTTTCTTCTCGAAATACTCTGCAAAGGCTTGTCTGACAGAATCGACATTTTGCCCATTTCCTTGAAGCGTTGTTCCATATGTTAAAAACCCTTTGGCTTGGTTTAATGTGTGGGCAAAGTGAATGGTGTTAGATTCTTTAAGAGAGGGATCCACAATGGCCAAGATATTAGGGCGCCAACTCTTGGGGTTTTTCTTGATGTGAACGAGCTTATTTGTTGCTGTTGATGCAAAGAAAGAAAAGATACTGTACCGGATGTCATCCCAGTTTCCTTTGAGTTTCCGCTTCGTTGTCCAAAAGCAAAGGGTTCCAACTAAAAAGATCACGATGAAACTGGCTCCGGCATTGATCATGAACATGCTCATCAAGCAAGCTGCAGTTCCAAAGAGGGAAAGGAGGGGATGTGTGCGAAACAGGGGGCGCCAACTGGGATTTTTGAGCAGCGATTCAAAAAAAGCTACAAAGTTGAGGAGTCCATAGGTCATGAGGCAGACCATCGAAAGGATAGGAAGAAGGTGGTTCATGTCTGTTAAAACAATCATCAGTGTGGCAATCGAGATGATCATCAAGCTGGCCGCGCGAGGGTGATTGGCTTTGCCATAACCTTTCGATAGAAAGGAGGGAAGAATCTTATCTTTCGCTAATGCCTGCAACGTGCGTGGTGCGGTCAATAGTCCTCCAAGAGCGCTTGAAAGTGTTGCTCCCCAAACTCCCAAAATGAATAAAATGCTGTATTTCGAAACATAGCGAATGATCAACAGGTGCGAGCGGAGCAGGTCGGCAGAAACTTGAGAAGAGAGAAAGAGGCATAAACTTGCATAAACGAGGTAAGCTGTTAAAACGGAGGCAAGAGATCCAAGGGCAAGTGAGCGTGAGGGGTTTTTTAAATCGCCTGACATTGCCATGCCCGACTCAATTCCTGTTGCAGCAGGGAAGAAGAGAGCAAAAGCAGGCCAAAAAGAAAGGGCTGTTAGGGATGCGGTAGGGGTCATATCTGCGGGGATTTGACTTCCACTTCCCATGAAAACCGAGACAATTGCCGACAAAACAATGATGTAAATCAGTCCTTGGGTTTTCAAGGCAAAATCCACAGGAAAAGATGAGACTATTGCAAGTGCTAAAATGGTACAGAGCTCTATCGTCGTGAGGGAGTAATGAGGGAGGATCTCTTGAAGGGAAATAGCAAATCCCGAAACGCAAACTGCAATTGTTGTGAGTTGCGCGACCGACAAGAGGATACCAATTGCACTTCCAAACTCCATCCCTAAGGAACGGGAAATGATGTAGTATGAGCCACCGTTCCCGACGCGCATGTTGGTGACAATCGAAGTTAGAGAAAGACTGGTTACAAAGAGAATGGTAGACGACATCAAGATGATTAGACTCATTTTCCAAGGACCGACTAAGCCGGTGATCCAGCCAAGGCGCATGAAGAGAATAACTCCTAGCATTTGAAGGACGCTAGGGAGGTACACTCCGGAAAAAGTTCCTAACCCATCACCTTTTACCTGAGTTGCTTCAGGAAACCACTGCGCAAAAGGGCGTTTGATTGCGTCTAGTATAGCCATACCCAAAAATCCATAAATGACATAAAAGAGATTATAAACAAGTAGGGATAATATGGAAAAGGCTACATTCGCCGCGGGTTGTTTTTGGCATGTTCAAAAAGTTTTTGATCAGTTGGATGGGGTTGAAAGTACTCGCGTAGGTTATACAGGAGGGGAGGTTCGAAATCCGACATATGAGGAGGTTTGTGAGGGAAATACAGGTCATGCCGAAGCGATTGAAATCCTCTATGATCCTCAAAAAATTTCATATGAATCTCTCTTAAAGGTATTTTGGACGATGCATGACCCGACGACCCTCAATCGACAGGGAGTAGATATTGGTCGGCAGTATCGCTCGGCGATTTTCACCCATTCCTCAGCTCAGAGGAAAATCGCTGAAAAATCGCTAAAAGATGCTCAAAGGCGATTCCGAATCCCGATTGTCACAGAAATCACTTCTGCCTGCCCCTTCTATGAGGCGGAAGCCTATCATCAGAAGTACTTCAGAAAGAAAGGATTATCGGAATAGATTTTTTGTTGTTAATATAATGATTTTTAATATATATATATTTGATCTTTAATATTTTATAATCGAAACCTTTTCAAGGAAATATGATTAGAACTGTAATGTCATCTATCGATCAAAATCCCAGAAATTCTAAATATCTTGATTCTGCTGAAGCGTTGTTGAGTAAAGAGTTGTTCAGAGATCCTAATCAAGATGAATATTGGGCTGTCCTCGAGAAGATAAAAGAACTTCAAAGCAAACTTTTTTCAGGACATAATTGCCGAGGTGAGTGGAATTTTCTCAAAGAAGTTGAGAGCTCTATTAGTTCTCCCATGAATCTCTATTCATTTCACATGTTTTTAGGAAGGCGGATGCTTGCTTGTAGTCAATATTTAAAACAGATTGAGGATAAACTAAGTGCTCTCGAATCGGCAAAAACTCATTTCGCTCAAGCAAACTTGATACAACCTAATGTAAATACAGCAGAACAATGCATTGCAATCGAAAAGAAAATAACAGCTCTTCGATTAGAAACACAACATAATCAAATTGTTGAGGAAAGCATTAAGTGTTTTCAGAAACGATTGATAGATTACGATAGTTGTTCAAAGATGCGATTGACGTTTATTTTGAATCCTGATCGTCAGATATAAAATAAAGCTTCAGCCAAAGCTCAAAAATAAGGCTTTTAAGAGATTTAGCCCCATTAATGAAAGGTATGATAACAAAGTTGGGCTTAAATTCATCACGTCCTCGCTAAAAATGACTATGTTGTAAAAATGCTTGTTTAAGGTCAACTTTTCGTGTGCTTTGGAAGTTTAAGGCTGCAAGCTTGAAAAGCTTGCGGCTTTATTTTAGTAACGTGACATTCTCTTTTTCTTTCCAATGACGTAATCAAAACTGATTTTACCTGGCCCTGAAAAGAAGAGCCAAAAGAAAATCAATGTGTAGAGAACTTCAGGAAGATAGAAGAAGTTTTCGATGAGAATGAGCCCGCCATGCATGGCAACTTCCGCAATCCGTTCAGTCACAATAGCAGTGACCATTATGATTAAAAGCACCAGTGCTGAAAGAGAGGTGAGAAGCCCGATGAGAATGAGCGCTCCACCAAGAAGTTCTACTAGCGGAACAAAGTAAGCATTAAATTCTGGAAACGGAATGTTGGCCGAAATCATCGTCTTTAAAAGCTTTGCGTGTTGATCAGAATCAAAAAGCTTAAAGAAACCTGAAAGAATAAAAAAAATTCCGATGCCAAGACGGGTTACAAAGATCGGTAGCCACACTAATTGACGTTTGTAATGTCCAAGTTTGGAAAAAAAATCATGCATGTATCTTATCTCATATTTCTTCTTTATTTTTTCAATAGAGAGTTAACGATTTTTCATGCAACAAAGAAGTTGATTTCATTCGCAGGGATCTGTAACGTAAGTAATCTAATTGGAACTGAAATGAGAATATAAATGAAACAACTCACGTGTTTTTTTCTGCTGTGTTGCAGTTTAGTTTTTGGAAGTTATTCTGTTGAAGAGTCTGTCGTTAAAATTTATCAAACGCGTAATGCATATGACTATGAATCTCCTTGGAGTTCACCTTTCCAAGAAAAAAGAGGTGGGTCGGGATTTATCATTTCGGGGAATCGAATTTTAACAAATGCCCATGTCGTCTCTGATGCAGCCTTTATTCAAGTCAAAAAAGCACACGATTCAGAGAAGTATTTGGCCGAAGTTGAATGGCTTGGACATGATTGTGACTTGGCGATTCTCACGGTTCCTGATGAGGCGTTTTTTGAAGGGACGTATCCTCTTGAAATTGCAACAGAGATTGCCCCTGTTCAGGCAGAGGTTAAAGTCTTAGGCTATCCTGTTGGAGGAGTTGACCTTTCTGTGACTCGAGGCATCATCTCGAGAACCGAAGTTTGTAACTATAACTTTAGTCGGAATTCTCTTCTTTGTTCTCAAATTGACGCTCCCCTCAATCCAGGAAATAGTGGGGGGCCTGTGCTGGAAAATGGGAAAGTTGTAGGTGTTGCTCATCAGGCAATTTTCTTTGGGCAAAATCTCGGTTATATGATTCCCATTCCCATCATTCGTCATTTTTTAAAAGAAGTCGATGAAGGGAAATATCACGGTTTCCCTAAGGGAGGAGTACGATTTCAAACGATGGAAAACCCTGCACTTCGCGGATTTTATCAAATGGGTAAGGAAACAACAGGCGTCTTGATCACCTTGGTGAATGAAACTTCATTTTTTCACGATAAACTTTATCCAGGTGATGTTCTCTTAGCAATCGATGGGGTTTCGATTGCAAATGATGGAACCATTGATTTTGAGAACCGAAAAAGGGTTTCTTTGTCGCATCTTTTTTCGATCAAGTATTATGACGAATTTATCGATTTAGAAATTTTGCGCGATGGTGAGCGACTTACACTTTCAGTTCACTTACAAAGTAATATGGCAGGGCAAGATTTGGTTGGTGAAATCCAATATAACAAGCGGCCGACATACTACACAGTTGGGGGATTAGTCTTTCAACCTCTAACGGTTAACTATTTAATTCATGCTTTTGAACAAGACTCTCCAGCTCTCAATTTTCTTTATTATTTAAAGCACGGTAAAATATCAGAGGATCGTTCTCAAGTGGTTGTGTTGACACGGGTTTTACCTGATTCTGTGAACGTGGGTTACCAAAAAATCGTTGATGAAGTGGTCTCTTCTGTTAATGGGGTGAAAATCCGCAACATTCGAGACTTGATCAATGCCTTTGAAAAGAGCACAGGTCCTTACATTCATCTGGCTTTAGAAACAGACGGTGAAATTGTCTTGGATCGAGATCATGTTTTAGAGCGCAATACAAAAATACTCAGTAATTACTTAATCCCTAATGATCGTTCAGAGGATTTGCGATGAGAAAGTTCTTAGCCTTTTTATGTTTAACTTCTTCTCTTTTAGCAGCAGACTACCGTTTTTCAGGAACAGCTGACGAAAGGCATGACGAGATGGTAGAGCATTATAGTGAGATGAAAAAACAGCCTGGAATTTGGGAACGGAAATACATGACAGGAGATTGGGGAGGAGGACGTTCAAAGTTGGCACGTGATGGCGTGACAATTGGCTCTTCTTATGTTGCTGATATTTTAGGAAATCCCGTGGGAGGAAATGCCCATGGTATTGCATTTGCAGGGTCGTTTGGCTTGGATATAAATATCGACTTTGGTGTGTTTTCTACATTAAAGGGGCTAGAGCTTTATACATCTGTTGTAGCGCGGACGGGAACGAATTTAAGTGCAAAGAAAATTGGGAACCAGTTCACTGTGGCTCAAGTTTATGGGGGACAAAACATTCGCTATAATGAGCTTTATCTCAGATTGACTTTACTCTCTGGTTATATCTTGATGAAGGCAGGACGTCTCGATGGGGGAAATGACTTTCTACAATCAGAGCTCTATTACAAATATGTGAACAATGGTTTTGATGGAAACCCGGTCTCTATTTTCCTGAATACACCTTCATTTACAGCTTACCCAAATGCGACTTGGGGGTTCTTTTTGCAGTTTTTTACCTATAAGCGATTGCTTGCGAAGTTTGCGATCTATGTTGCAGAGCCTGATGTGAGTCAAAACAGATATCACGGATTCAACTGGACCTTTAATGGAAGTGACGGGGTCTTACTTATGACCGAATGGTCGTATCGGGTGAATCGCCTCAAAGGAGATACCGGGTATCCTGGAAATTATCGCGTAGGTTTCTACTATGTAACCGATCAAAAGGGACCGAAGTTTAAGGGAGGAAATTATCACGGAGATTGGGGGTACTATTTTCTGCTTGACCAAATGGTTTATCGACATGGTGAAACTGACCGTGGGTTAACTCCTTTTGTGGCTTTGCTTTTTGCTCCCAAAGACCGGAATATCCAGCCTTTCTACATGACAGCGGGACTAGTCTATAAGGGGCTCTTTGCAAAGCGTCCTCAGGATTACACTAACATTGGAGTGATTTATGGAAAATACAGCTCCGATATGCGCGCAGCACAAGAGCTGGCAAAACAGACCAAGATGGTGGGTCCTTTTGGCAACCGCCCTCAAAATTTTGAAGCGGTGATCGAACTCAACCATTGGTTTCAGGTGAATCAGTGGTTTCAAATTGTTCCTGATATCCAGTACATCATCAATCCAAAAGGATTTGGGAATATCCCAGATGCTCTGGTAGTTGGAGCTCAAGTCGGCGTTGTCTTTTAGTCCTATTTCAGATCTACGCGTCTACAGTAAAAATTATACTTAATCAACTTTGAAGCTGTTTTAGTATAATTTTTTTAGATTGGATTTTTATAATAATTATATTTTTTATTATTTAATATTTATTTGTTTTCATTTATAATTAATTTCATATTTATTACAATTGTAACCATGTTAATAACGTTTCAAATCAATTTTGATGAGGTTTAAAATAATGGGTATGGAATCAGAAGGGATTCAAGCAAGTCAATCTTTGTCAGGATGGATGATTGACAAGATCACAGATTGGCGTAATGAAGACAGTTCATGGTTTACATCTTTTTGCAAAAGGGTGACTACAGAGATTGGGTACGGCATTGCTGCTCTTGTAGGAACTGTGGAAACAGTTGGTAAAGGTGCTCTTGGGATTTTCCTTTCTTTGTTCAGCTTACTTCTACCTGAAAGGGCACGCCAAGCTGTATTTGACGAAGCAGCTGGTCCGTTACTTGATAGCGCCATTCTTTCAGCTTGTAGCACGGTTTTATCGGTGACATCTTTTGTTGAAAACTTCTTTGTCGATAACATCGATCTTCAAGCGCACTTCAATACACTATTTGGCTGGATTCCATTTGAAGAAGCGTAATCCTTAATGTTTTTTGAATGGGGGTATTTAGTTTGCTCCCATTCAAGCTAGTGCTCCATGACAAAAAATTCTATAGCTAATTTGATCCAGATTTTCGCTGAATTTTTTTCTCCCAAAATTGACCACATTGTCCATGAGACAAGGGGGATTTTAAAAGATGAAAAGATGCTCGAAAGATCGGTCAAGTAGCGTTAGAAACTTTTGTTAAATTGTACTAGTAGAGGTGACTATTTTCTAGCGAAGCCATTGTGCTCAAGGAGCGGCTCTATGCGGGGATCGCGTCCTCTAAAGTGGCGAAACACTTCCATCGGGTGAAGACTTCCACCAAGTTGCAGGAAAGTCTCTTTAAATTTCTTCCCAACATGACGAATGGCCGATTCATTTTCGAGACCAGCTTCTTCGAAAGCGCTAAAGGCATCGGCGCTGAGAACTTCAGCCCATTTGTAGCTGTAGTAGCCAGCCGCGTAGTCTTCATCTCCAAAGATGTGGTGAAAGGAGCAGAGAAAGCGGTCTTCTTCAAGGCATGGAATGTGGGAGGTGAATTCACACATGTCGTACCAGATTTTAAAAGGGGATGTTTCACTATAAGGGTCGAATTGGTCGTGGAGGACAAGGTCGGTCATTCCATATTTAAGTTGAGCAAGCATGCCAAGCCCAGCTTGATAGGTACGAGCTTCTAATATTTTTTCAATGTATTCATCTGGCAGAGGTTCTTTCGTGATGTAGTGCGAGGTGATTTTCTTAAGCGTTGCAGGGTGGTAGCACCAGTTTTCCATGAATTGGCTTACCATTTCAACGGCATCCCATTCGACTCCGTTAATACCGGAAACAGAAGCGTAGTCGACTTCGGTCAGCATATGCTGAAGGGCGTGACCAAATTCATGAAAGAGAGTTTCCACTTCGCGAAATGAAAAAAGGGCTGGAGTTTCTTCAATAGGAGGCGTGGCATTGCAGACAATGTAAGCAATGGGATTTTGTTTCACTTCTCCGCTGATGTAACGGTTGCGGCATGAATCCATCCAGGCTCCTCCTCGCTTGGTTTGAGGGCGCGAGTAAGGATCAAGATAGAAAGCTGCTATTTGCTCTCCTTCTTCGTCACAGATGGTG
Source organism: Simkania negevensis Z (assembly GCF_000237205.1). Lineage (GTDB taxonomy): Bacteria > Chlamydiota > Chlamydiia > Chlamydiales > Simkaniaceae > Simkania > Simkania negevensis. The sequence continues at coordinate 690,180 of NC_015713.1, forward strand.
TAGTAGCTTACATCCATATGCCAAACAGGGGCTTTAAAGTGTGCTGGCTGAATGGTGATTCCGAAGAGAGTGTGACAAAGATCGAAAAGACCGTTTAGAACTTTAGGGAGAGGAAAGTAGTCTTTGAGTTCATCTTCAGAGAGGTTGAACTTTTCTTCTTTGAGCCGTTCACCCCAAAAAGAACAGTCCCAAGGCATCAAAGGCTCAGTAAATCCTGCTTCTTGCGCAAATTGTTCGATTTCTTCGAGGTCTTTTTTTCCTGCATCCCATGAAGCGTCACGTAATTCGTGCAAAAAGGTTTTGACGGTTTTAACATCGGGAGCCATTTTTTTAGTGAGGCTGAGGTCGGCATAAGAATTAAAACCCAAAATGCGGGCCATTTCTTTTCGGATGGAAAGTTGGTCGACGATGTTTTCAGAGTTGTCGTAGCTTCCAATTGAAGCTTTTAGTATTTGGCCGCGGTAAAGTTTTTCTCGGACATCCCGATTTGTACAATGTCGCATGACGGGAAGATAAACGGGGGGGTTGAGGCTGAGTTTCCATGGCCCTTCTTCAGGTGAGGAAATAGGATCGGTTTCAAGTCGAGAATAATTGTAGGCGTTCGACGCGAGCTGAAACACATTTTCAGGAACGCCGTCCATTAGCTTTTTGTCACGAACGATGAGAGAAAAGTTTTTGATGGCATCTAGAACGTTCGCGTTGTATTTGGATTGAAGTTCATTTAAGTGGGAAATGAGTTCGTTGAACCGCTTTTTTTTCTCTCCTTCGAGACCGATGCCACTGAGCTCAGCCTGCATCAAACGTCCTTCAAGAATCCGTTTTTGCGCTGGGACAAGGTCATTCCACTCTTCTCCTTCTCGTATTTGTTTGTAAGCTTTGTAAAGAGGCTTACTTTGCTTGATTCGAAGCATGAGATCAGTCCAAAGTGGTTCCACTTGAGACCATGCTTGTCTAAGTTCATAAGAGTCCATCACCATTTTTAAATGGATCATGGGACCGACAACCCGATGGATTTCTTCTTCAATCGCTTCAAGAGGAGCCATAATGGAGTCCCATGTCGGATGCTGTCTATGCTCGATGGAGGAGAGTTTCGGTTCGACATTTTGAAGAAGGGTTTCTATTGCAGGAACAAAGTGTTTGGGTCTAATTGTGTCGAATGGAACGAGATCTTTGTAAGCAACAAGGGGATTGAGAATTTCTGAGTGAATAGACGGCTTTTGAATTTCAGCTGTCAGCTGCTCTGGTGCTTCGATCATAGGTATTGCCATTACGTCCCTCAAACTAAATTCAAAAAGCAAATTTTAAGAGTTTACGGTTTGATGTCAATTGACTTTTTCAATGACTTTCCATAGTTTGAAGGAAATGTTTCTGTGTAAGGAAAAAAAATGGCTCGCCGTTCCCTAGACGATCGGGAAATCGTGATAAAAAAACACCACCATCATTGGAAAATGAGATTATTGGTGGCGCTGATCATGTTAGGTCTTTCGTTTATTGGTTTGATTGTTTCGGATATTAAGCAAAATGGGGCATGGAACTATTGGCGTGTTATGGTTCCCATTTATGCGGTTTTGTGTTTGTTTTTATCGTGGTATTTAAGACGTCAAAAGAAGATCATGTCGGCGGCAACAATTTGGCATGAATTGGTCCAATGGGTTGGTCTTGCTCTTTCTGTTTATCTCGTTTCGATTTTTGTGAAAATCGGGCTGATGGGTCGGTTTGAAGCGGGTCTTGTTGTTCTCACCCTGTTAGCTCTGACGATTTTTATTGCAGGGATCTATGTAGAAGCGACCTTTTTCTTAATTGGTCTTCTTATGGGGATTTTTGCAGCTGCAGCCGCCCTCATGGCTGCGTATGTTTACACAGTGATGTTACCACTTACCATTATTGTTGCAGTGTTATTAGTATGGGTCGCGCGCAAAAGAATGTAACTTTTTTCCTCCTTGGCATACTTGTGATTTGCTCCACAAGTTGTGTCAACTTAAATAAACGGATTTTTCCAAAAGGTCCAGCACCGAAAGCAGTGACACATCCTCTACCCGGTGAAGCGGATGAATGTGGCATTTGGGCTGATACAAATGACCCTTCTAATAGCGCCCTCATTTGCAATGACAAGTCTCCGTTTGGAGCTCTCTTTGTTTTTGATCTCAGCGGAAAAGAAATTTCTCGCTCACATAATATGGACCGTCCTGTGGGGGTGAGCATACGCAATGGTATCAAGATGAAGAATGGAGATGTCATTGACGTTGTGGGGTGTGGTGTTCGCGGGACAAATGAGATCAAGATTTTTAAAATAGATCCGAGCACGCGGGAACTTATTGATGTGACCCATTCTTCGGGAATTTCTTCAGGATTTCACAGTGATACCTATGGGTTTTGCCTCTATAAACGACAGTCTGATGGGCAGCTTTTTTGCTTTGTCAGTACGAAACATACAGAAAATATCCATCAATATCGCTTAGATGATAATGGAACGGGAAGATTTCAGGGAACATTGGTGCGCAAATTTGGAGTGACTCATCAACGGAGCTTTGTTGAAGGGATGGTTGCAGATGATGAATACGGCTATTTTTATGCTTGTGATGAAAGACATGCGATCTTGAAATTTTATGCCGATCCCGATGTGAAAAAAGATCCATTTATTAAAGCCTTTGGACTTGCTGATGGGATCAAAGGAGACCGTGAAGGACTAGGCCTTTACAAAATGGCAAATGGGAAGGGATATCTCCTCGTTTCAAGTCAGGGAGATTCGACATTCAAAATCTATGAACGGACAGGCAGCAACAAGTTTGTGAAATCGATTCATGCAGAAGGGGTGACTAAAACAGATGGAATTGGGGTCACTTCTCTAAAAATCCCTCCGAATTATCCCACTGGAGTTTTTGCGGCGCATAATGACAAGAACAACAACTACGCCATCTTTGATTGGTTTGAGTTTTCAGGTTTACAATAATGCCAATAAAGCTTTCTTTTACGAATCAGTATCAGACAGTTCGCAGGCAGACGTTAGATTTATGCCAAAATTTACAAGTCGAAGACTTTGTGATTCAAAGCATGGATGATGTTAGTCCCTCTAAATGGCATCTTGCGCACACAACTTGGTTTTTTGAAAACTTTCTTCTTTCAGAGTTTTGCCAAGGCTACACTTGGTTTCACCCTCAATTTAAATTTCTCTTCAATTCTTACTACGAAACGGTTGGAAATTTTCATGCACGTCCTCATCGTGGACTTTTATCTCGGCCCACAACAGAAGAAGTCTTTGCCTATCGGAAAGAAATTGATCGACGTATGATCGACTTTCTAGAAAAGGGATCATATGATCGAGAAGAGGTTGAGTCAATTGTGACAGTGGGATTGCAACATGAGCAGCAACACCAAGAACTGATCCTCACAGACATTAAATACAATTTCTTTTGCAACCCTTTAAAGCCGGCTTTAAACGAGAGAGATCTTACTGACAAAGAAGTTGCCCCTCTGCAGCAGTGGATGTCAATTGAGGAAGGTGTCTATGAGGTGGGGTTTGAAGGAGAAGGTTTTTCTTATGACAATGAAAGCCCAAGGCATAAAATTTATTTGCAAGACTTTGAGTTAGCAATGCGTCTTGTAACGAATCGAGAGTATCTCGCCTTTATCGAAGATCGAGGGTATGAGAGGGCAGAACTTTGGCTCTCTGATGGATGGAAAGATTTAAAGCGATCGCGTTGCAAAGCCCCTCTTTATTGGGAGCAAAAAGATGGGGTGTGGATGCAGTTTTCCTTATCAGGCATGGTTCCTTTGAACTTAGAAGAACCTGTTTGTCATGTGAGCTTTTATGAAGCTGCAGCTTTTGCTAGGTGGGCTGGTCATAGGTTGCCCACAGAATTTGAGTGGGAAGTTGCAGCAAAGCAAAAGGGGACGATAAAAGGAAATTTTGTCGAATCGGGGCGGTTTCATCCTCAAGTTGCAAGAGGAAATCAACTTTTTGGCGATTGTTGGGAATGGACTCAAAGTTCTTACTCTCCTTATCCTGGGTATCAAGCTCCATTTAGTCCCCTTGGAGAGTATAATGGAAAGTTTATGTGTAACCAGCAAGTCTTAAGAGGTGGTTCTTGTATGACCCCACGTGATCACATCCGTCCAAGTTATCGGAATTTTTTCTATCCCCACTCTTCCTGGCAATGTACGGGAATTCGGCTAGTGAATGCTGTACCCGTCCTTAATGATACTCCCATCTTCTAGATGAACGATCCGGTCAGCAAAGTCAAAGATGCGTGAATCGTGTGTCACAACAATCAACGCTTTGTTTTCTTTGGTGACGATTTCGCGTAAATGGGTGAGAATGAGTTTGCCATTTTCTTGGTCGAGTGCACTTGTCGGTTCATCACAGACAATTAAGTTTGGATTGTGGATGACGGCTCTTGCAATCGCGACTCGTTGCTGTTGCCCACCGGAAAGTTGTGGAGGGTAGGTATTAATTTTGTCGCCTAGTCCAAATTGCTCGAGCCTTTCCCCAGCAATTTTGAGTGCTTTTTCCCGCTTTATTCCATTTAGAAGAAGGGGAATCGAGACGTTTTCGGCAGAAGTTAGCATAGGGATGAGGTTAAAGGCTTGAAAGACGTAGCCGAGAAATTTTCCTCGAAATTCTGTTCTCTCGGCATCGCTGATTTTATGAAAGTCCCGTCCAAAAATCACACACTCCCCTTGGTCATAGCTTAAAATACCGGCAATGATTGAAATCAATGTCGTTTTTCCTGAACCAGAAGGGCCTACAAGCATGAGAAGTTCTCCTGGCTTGACATCAAGATTGATGCCGTGCAGGACTTCAAAGCGAAGAGTTCCTTCTCCAAACGATTTGCGCACATTTCTTAAGGTCACTGCAGGAGGATTGTGGTTTTCCTTCATCTTAGGCTCCCTTAAAGACTATGGCAGGGTCAACTCGGTAAACGCGGATGAGACCAATGAAAGCTGAAGCACCGCAAATGATAAGCATTGTAAAAATACTGAGTAGATAGAGTTGCCAAGGAAGGCGAAATGAAAGATCTGAGTTACGCGAAAGAAACCCAAAAATTCCTGCGGCACCTACTCCAATTCCCCAACCGATAAATCCGACCCAACCGGCTTGAAGGAGAACCATTTTTGTCAGGAGATTATTTTTTGCTCCCATGGCTTTAAAAGTGGCGAGATAGCGAAGATTATCGAGAATAAAGTTGTAAAATGTTTGCCCTGAGATGGCGATTCCTATCACAAATCCCAAGAGAACGGCGATCCCAAAGTTCAGCGGAATACCCGTCCGTTTTAGGTAGTACTCGACAGTAAGGCGCTCAAATTCTTGTTGAGTGAGAGCTTTGAGCCCCGTACTTTCTTCAATCCGTTTTGTCAATACTTTAGGGGCAATATTGTCCATCGACTTTACAAGAATGAAGGAAAGTTGTTTTCGCTCAGGGGGAGCAAACGAAAGGGCGCGGCTGTAGGTCGTGTAAATCACAGGCTGGGATTGAAATGTCCGTGATGTTTCGCAAATGCCTACGACAACAGCGCGATGGTCATTGATTTCTATCGTGTTTCCAACTCGAAGGGGAATAAGGGGTTGAGAACTATCTCGGCTTGAACCGCTGATAGCTAGTTTGTCTTCGGCGCCAACTTTGTTGACGATGATTCCATCAATAAGGCGCAGATCGCGGAGCTTTCCTTCGAGCATGATTGGCGGGCCACCAATTAATGTTGAATCGTCAATTCCTATGACATTACACTGCTGAAAATTTCCACTTTGAAGACGAGCTTTGAGAAGTCCTTTATAAAATGGAACGGCCCATTCGACCCCTTCAATGCCTCGGACTTGTAACAGTTGGGTGTCGCGAAGTGGTTTGATGTCGTCAATAAATTGCACTTTTTCATCCATAACCCAAATATTGGGTTGGGAAGTATCAGTGATGAAACCATAGGTGCGAACCATGAGTCCAATAAAAATAGAAGCTTGTTGCACAATGATAAATGAAGCAAAGCTGAGCCCTAAAATGATCCCAATGAATTTGGCTTTGTCCCCCACAAGTATTTTCAGTGCGAGGAGAAGCATTTCCTATCCTGTGTGAAGGCTTGGATTTGATTTTTATTCACCATTCGCCTCCAAGTGCTTTATAGAGAGAGACAAGATAGGTGCTAAGTTGCTGTGTACTCGAAATGAGATCGTTCTCCGAGTTGAGTAAATCTTGATCAGCTTGGAGAAAGGTTTGGAAGTCAGCCAATCCACTCAGGTAGAGATCTCGTTTCAGCTCGTAGGCTCGGTGTTTAGCTTCGACCTCTTTTTCTAATCGGCTTCTGCGGGTTTCTTCTTTGTAGTAGGCAACAAGAGAGTTTTCGACATCTTCAAGGGCTGTTAAGATGGTTTGTTCATAGGAGAGAAGCGCTTGCTCTTGGAGAGAATTTTGGGCGCGAATGTTTTCTCTGATACGCCCGAAGTATAAAATGGGCCAATTCATTGAGGGGCCGATCGACCAGGTTCGACTTTGAGCCTTCAGCCAATTCGAAGAGTTATTACTTTGAAATCCGTAATCGCCAATGAGGGAAAAGCGGGGAAAGAGATCGGCAATCGCGGCACCTATATTTGCTGTTGCAGCAGCAAGGAGTCTTTCAGCTTTGCGAATGTCAGGGCGACGGCGGAGTAAATCAGAGGGAAGCCCAAGGGGGATTTCTTGCGAGCTAAGTGGAATGGGGGTCTCATCTACAAATTCATTTTCAAAGTTTTCAGGAGCTTTTCCTAAGAGTGTAGCAAGTCCATGAATGGTTTGCTTTAAAGCGATCTCAAGAGGGGGCAGGCTAGCACGGATAGATTCAAGTAAGGCTTGTACCTCTTTCTGATCGATTTCACTTGCAAGACCTGCTTCAAAAAGATTGGAAGTGAGATCAAGGAGCTCTCGTTGAATGAAGATTTGCTTTTTGGTGATTTGGATTTGATGTTGGAGTGAGCGGATTTCAATGTAACTTTGAGCCACATCGCCGAGCAAAGTGATGTAAATATCACGAGCGTTTTCTCGCTCGGCTTCATACTCGTAAAATGCCGATTCTTTTTCACGACGACGTTTGCCAAAAATGTCGATTTCCCAGCTGGCGTCAAACCCAATTTTGTAGAAATTTTGCATTGGCGGGCCGAGAAAAGTCGAATCAAACAGGTTTTGGCTGATCCGACTGCGTCGTTCTTCAACTGTCATGTCTAGCTTTGGTGCAAGTTCAGCGGCTTTGATTTGGTACTGCGCACGCACTTGATTGATTTTTTCTAAGGCGATTTTTAGATCAAGGTTTTGACTGATTGCTTCATGGATCAGGACATTGAGCATCGGATCTTCAAATTGAGTCCACCAAGACCGAAGCTGCACCTCTTCTTCTTCAGAAAGGGAAAGATGGGTTTCATAGGACATAGGCATGGCGATTTCTGGTGTGTGATAGTTTGGCCCGACAGCACACCCCGTCAAAAGGACAAGAAAGGGAATCCATATCTTAGAATTTTTCATCTGACGGGAGCCCTTTGATATAAACATCCATGATTTGTCCGACATAAATCGGAAGACTATCGCGGTCCATTTCGTAAACAATTTGGAGGACACGCGTATCAACCCGCTCGGTGTTATCACCTGTAAGTGATGTTTTGGGAATGACGTAGGGTTCGATGTAGAGAAAACGCAAGGGAACAGAAATCGAACTATTGCCACGCACATAAGCCATCGCGGGTTCGCCCTTAACAATGCGCCAAGCATCATCTTCGTCGACTTCAACTCGAACATGGTAGTGTTTGGTATCTCCGAAAACGATGAGGGAAACATTGTTAAACGGATTGATGTTAGCTGATTCTCCAACACGAATGTTTACTTTGAGAACTTCACCTGAAATCGGCGCGCGAATGATCGAGCGTTGAATGTTGGTTTCGATTCTTTCGATGCTAGCTTCAGCCTCGTAAATTTCTTGTAGGGCAATTTCTGTTGCGTAAAACCGCTTGTTGTACTCGTTTTCACTGACAGCCCGTTTATCTTTGAGTTTTTGATAGAGACCAAAGGTAGTCTTTTCATTTTCATAATTCGCGATGCTGACATCTCGTTTTTTATACGCTTCAGCAAGTTCAGCTCTAAAAGCCCGAGTGTCGAGTTCAAATAGTGGGTCTCCCACTTCTACTTGATCGCCTGCTTTGACGAAAATTTTCCAAGTGATTTCATTAAATGGGACACCAATCGCAATGTCTTCTGAAGCAGCTTCAACGGTTCCAGATCCTGCAACATAGTGTTTGTAAGGGGGCTTTGGAGGAGGAAATTCAATAGGAGGAACAGGTGGCGTACGCATCCCATAAAAGACCATAAAGAGAGCAAAAAAAAGCCCCACTATGGCTAAACCTGGTAAAACAAACTTGCGACTCATCCGTTAGCTGAAAAAAATTTAAAGGTAAATGTAATCATTTACCTACACCCTCTTTTTTCTTCATAATTAGAAAAAGTTTTTTTGGATAGCCTAAACCAAATGGATAGCTTTTTTTACACCAAGATTTTGTTTTTTCTTTGATAAAAAATGAAAAGATAAACGCAATCAGAAGCGCGACGGGGAAAATAAGAAGGGCATTTTGATAATCCTTTGCCAGATAAACAGGAGTTCCACCCACTTTGAGACCATCCCAATTCCAATCAAGTAACCATCCTACGAGTGTTTGTGCTATCGACCCCCCAACAAAGACGAGAAAGTTTGTAAATGCTAAAGCTGTTCCTTTCGCTTCACGTGGATTGAGTTCGATTGCCAAACTGTAACATAGAAGTTCTCCTGAAAGGGTTACACCAAGTAGCAAAATCATGACGAAGGTCCAAAAGTGAGACATTCCGATCGCGTAGTTAATAATAAGAAAGAGGATAATCGAGAGAAATGTTGTTACAATGAGAGTGGTTTTTCGATTGCAAGTTTTATCAGAAAAATGACCAATGAGAGGACCAGCAATGATCCAACCCATGTAAACCATTGAAGCAGCAAAACTGGCTGTTTCGTTTTTCATTCCATGTGTATTCACGAGAAATGGAATGACCCACAGACCTCCATAAGCAACAGTTGCGGTGTAAAAACAAAGGGCAACAATCCCGTTGATCCATGTCTGAGGATTTTTCGTGACAATTTTTAGGTTGTTCCAAAGAGGTGTTTTCTTAGCGCAAGATGGTTGACAAGGATGCCCCCCTGCTGGTTCATTGCGAACGGCGAGAAAGATGACAAGACTTAAAACCAAGCCAAGGGCTCCCATTACAAACATCGAGGGGCGCCACGAAAGAGTTTGTACCATGAGACTAAGAGGCCCTTGACCAAATACGGCTCCGAGCATCCCCAGGGAATTTCCGATACCGACGAGAAGGGCTAGCGTTTTTCCTGAAAACCAGTGCGAAGTGATGTAAACGAGTCCGACAAAAGCAAAAGCCGAGCCAGCTCCCATTAAAAAACGGGAAATATTTGCGACCCATAAGGTCGTTGCAGAACCAAAAAGAAAGGCTGCGATCCCTAAACCAAGCGTTGCCAACGTGAGCAGTTTACGCGCTCCAAAGCGATCCATGAGCATGCCAACGGGAAGTTGCATCGGGGCATAGGCATAGAGATAAAATGCTGTCATCGTTCCAAATGCTCCCGCTCCAATATGAAAGGCTTCTAAGAGGCTTTCGACCATGACCCCGGGCGCAACACGAAGAAAATATTCATAAAAGTAAAATAGGACTGCCAGTGTCCAGATGATCCAACGCTTATAGAGATCTTTTTGAGACATGTTACCTTCAAATGACTTCTGATTATTTGACTTAGTAAAGATGAGATTTTATATCAAGGGCCGTAACCTGGTCTCGGAGTTTCTTTCAGTTATTTTCGGAAGTAAATATGTTGAAGAGAAAATTATTGATAATAGGTTTCCTTTTTTGGACTTCTTTTTCAAGGCACTTATAAAATCACCTTTGCAATAGTATGAAAGAATTGATTGCCTATCCTTTATTCCTACTCTAGCTCTTTTCATGAATATCTTTGAAACCAAGTAGTGCATCCTTTAAGTCTTCAGGCATATTACTAGAGGATTGTGATCGGGAACTTTCAGGTGGAAGAAGTGACACATTTCTTTGAAATCTAAAGCACGTCTTCCTACGATTTTCTGATGAACCTCGCTGGTCCGAGTATAATTCTAGTATTAATTTTTTTGAATATGTTAAATTTAGCTATGTTTTTTTATTTATGAAGCACGAGGAATTGTATGTCAGGGTACACATCATATGCACTAATAGGCGCTCCTACTACCGTATCCCCATATCAAGAGACGAGTGTGGACTCGGAAAAATACAAACAACCCCTACCACTAGACAGATATCACATGTTACAGAACTCTGGTAATCCTAGTGCAAATCAACTACAGCAAACTGTTAATGGTATACAGGACTTTTTCTGCCAACTAGTTGGAGCAGAAGATCGAGGAAAAATGCCGTCGTTCTTCATTAATCTGGAAGGTAAAATTGACAGTCCACAGCCAGAGTGTTTCAAATTTCATAATCAATATGTTCAATATCCAGAAGCAGCATGTCATGAGTTTACTCATGCGGTTATGAAGAATTTGAGAGAAGCTCCTCTTGGTAATAAAGGACAACTAGGCGCTATAAACGAAGCCATCGCTGACATCGTTGGGGTTATGTATAAGCAGAAGAGCTCTGATCAGTACAATGACTGGAAGGTTAACGGTACACACCGAAATTTAAGTCAGTCATTTACAAAAACAAATGTAAATTGTGATTTCACTCCCAAATATGATCCGAAAACAGAAAAGGGAAATGACAATGGGCATGTACATTACAACAGCCAACTGTTAAGTCATGCTTTTTACCTTGCTTGCAAAAACTGTGAAAAATTCAATTCTTCAAAAACGAAGATTTTATCTATTTGGTTTAATGCTGCTAGATATCTAAAAATCAAGGGGGAAAAAGATTATTTTTTCGAATTTGCTAGAAAAACCATAAAACTGGCTATTCAAGACACTGATGCAAGAAAGTTTAGTCTCTTAATAAGAGAGTCTTGGGAGCAGGTAGGGTTTGATGATTTTAGTTGAAAGGTATATTTTCACACATCTTGCAGTTTTTATAGATATAAGCCATTAATAGAGAACGAGATTTTGACCTTCTCGGCTTCCTAAAGAAAGACGATCTTCCAACGAATTTAAATTAGATAACTCAGCATTTGATTACATGCTCGATTTAAACCCAAAACCCGGCTCTTTAAAGGCAATTGAAGGCACAAGGTTAGGTTTGATACCAGCCTTTTATTCGAGTGGATTCGGAATAGAGGCTTCAGGCTAATCTTTCCTTCATGGTCGATCCATAATACTGAACTAAAGAAAATATTGTGTGAAGACATTAGAAGATATCCAGCTTAAGATTATAGAGATTGATTTGATATGAAGCGCGAGCCTTAATTCCACAACACCTATGAGATTTCTTGCTCTAGGACATCTAAAAGCTGGAAAAAGCAAGCAACAAGTTACAGAAATAGATGGGGGTACTGCGATTTACTGAAAAGGGCATAGAAGGACTTAGGGAGCAGCCCTGTTTAGATCTTTTATGAAGAAGCCTCCAATAGAAAAACTTTTGCGATACATTTAAGACCTTGATTTTCTAGATGTTTTTCTTGATCTTTATTTGCACTAAAACTCCTAAAAGCCAAATAGGTCTTTCCCAAACTTAAGTAGAGAGATGGATTATCAGGCTGAATCGACAAACAACCTTCAAAAACCATTTTTGCAACCATCAGCTGTTCCATTTTAAGCTCTCCTCTCAGAAGCTTACTATTTTGATATAGTGCATTTCCAATTAAGCAATAATCGGAAGCTGCCTCAATGATTGTTTCAAAACATCTCGTAGCTTCAGCAGCATACTGCATGTATTCTTCACCTGAAAAATAATGGCGATATTTAAGACAAACCCGTCCTAACAAATATTGTGCTTGAAGATCTGTTGGATCATTATGAACTGCTTCAGCTAAGTGTTTGTATTGACAGTCCAACTCACTTTTTTTTAGTTCGCCTGAGTCCGACTCAGACATATTATCTTCATTATTAATAAGCATACCGTATTCGAAGACTGCCTTTCTGAAAATTACCCATTCGTCTTCACAAGTCGGTTCCATTTGCAGTACTACAAAAAAATACTGCTTTGCTAAATCTGTCAAATATTCGGCTTCTTCAGCTTCAACACAATGACAAAGCTTCAGACAGACATTTGCAATTAAATATGATGCATTAAAATTGCTAGAATTTCCATTTAAAACTTCAAATAAGCAGTCTCCCGCCTCTCTTAGTTTTTTCGTTTTTGATTCTCCTTCAAGAGTCTTATGTTGAAAAAAAAGAATAGCCCCTAATAGCGCTCTAGCCCTTGACAATCCGGGTTCTTGTTGTAAAACGCTTTTAAAGCGCCTCTCAAGCGGTGCAAGGTTTAAACATCGTAAGGATCTTTGACAGGATGGAAAGTCTCCAATAAGATCGATTGCAAATTGCACCCAAAGAATTCTGCCCTTGGGGGAGTTCTCTGTATCATGCGATACCTGATGAAAATACTTTTCTCTTGAAGACTCTACCTTTGCACTAAGCATAATTCTTTTCCGAATAAGTTGAGTTGCAGAAAAATGATAAGGATTGAAAAAATAAAAAGCAAATCGATGCCTAGTGAAAATGCATTTGTACCTCTAGCTGTTTGACTTATTCGATTGATCGTTTAATATCAAATCAAGCTATGAATACAAACGATGAAAAACGCCTTTTTTTTGGATTTGAAGTCTCTTCTCCTTGGCCTATGGATTTGCCAGAGGCAAGACTGCTTGATCCAACACACCGACATCTAACTGTGGCATTTTTAGGTAATACTTCTCAGCAAAAGATCCAAAGTTTATTGGCAGAGATGCCAAAACCACCGATGGTGCTTGGGCGGGTTGGAGTTTTTGACAAATGTTTGTTCTTACCACCCAAATTAGCGCGAGTGGTTGCTTATCATCCCCATTTTGCGACAGAAGAAGATCCTCTATTTGCTTACCAAAAAACGCTTACGGCTTTTTTGGTAACTCATCACTACACATTTGAAAAAAGGGGCTTTTTGCCGCACGTGACAATAGGACGTCGTCCATTCGATCGTGAGAAGTGGGAAAACTTCTTTTCACCACTTCCTCTTTTTTACTCAACGCTTCACCTCTATGAAAGTTTAGGAAACTCTCACTACAAACCAATTTGGAGTTTTCCTCTTAAGCTTCCGTTTATTGAAATCGAGCATGTCGCTGATATCGCCTTTCACGTTTTTGGGCAAACACAAGAAGAGGTCCATCTCAATGCCCAAATTGCCCTATGTTTTGAGTGTCCCTCCCTTGTAAAATTTGTCGAATTTGAAAAGCTGCAAAGTCGAGTAGAAGAGATTGTCATACAGCTTAACGAAATGGTAACAATGGGAGATCAAAGTGAAGGGACTCCTTTTAAAGCTGTAAGCTTTCATGGGGAAATAGAGCAGACTAAAGAGGGCCTTTACATGTGGGAGATGATCGTAGATGTCTAAATTGGAAAAGATTGGTCCAGCGACATACCTTGTTCCTAAAGAGAGGGGAATGAAGGTTCCTGGCCTCCTCATTGCAACAGAGCCGCTCATTCGATCAATGGATATTGAAAGACCTTTAGAACAGGTGCGCAATGTGGCCCATTTACCTGGAATTGTCGGTTATAGTGTTGCCATGCCTGATATTCATTGGGGCTATGGATTTCCGATTGGGGGAGTGGCAGCGATGGATGCAAAAGAGGGGGTGATCAGTCCAGGTGGTGTTGGGTATGACATCAATTGCGGAGTTCGTTTGGCTATCATTCCAGTTCCATTTCGGGATTTTACTCCTGAAATGAAGAAGAAGTTGATCGAAAAAATTTACGAGATTGTTCCTTCGGGTGTTGGGCGGGGGCAAAAAGGAAAAAAAGCTTTATCGCAAAAAGATTATCAAACATTGGTTAAGCAAGGTGCCCGATACTCGATTGAATTAGGCTATGGATTTCCCCAAGACCTCGAACACATTGAAAGTCACGGTTGCATTGAAGGAGCTGATTTAGCAGCTGTTTCTGAGCATGCGCTAGAGCGGGGTAGAGATCAACTTGGTACAATTGGATCAGGCAATCACTTTGTAGAAATAGGTGAGGTGCAACGGGTCCTTTTAGCTGATGTAGCAAGTGCTTGGGGCATTGAAGAGGGAATGACTTATGCTATGATTCATTCAGGATCGCGTGGGTTTGGACATCAAGTGTGCCAAGATACATTGAATATCTTTATAAAAAAAGGGTTTCATGAGGGACTTCCCGACAGGCAGCTTGTTGCTGCGCCGATCAATAGCGGAGAGGGACGGGCTTATTTTGCAGGGATGGCTGCAGCCGCAAACTTTGCCTTCAACAATCGGCAGCAAATTTTGCATGAAGTGCGCCAAGCATTCCACGATGTATGCAACGTTAAGATGGAAGAAGTGCGTCTGATTTATGATGTTTGTCATAACATTGCTAAGTTTGAAACGCATTGGATTGAAGGGGAGCAGAGAAAGGTGTGCGTTCATCGTAAAGGGGCAACACGCGCTTATGGGATGGGTGCAGAAGAGCTCATGCCTCTTTTCAAAAAAACAGGACAACCTGTTTTAGTCCCAGGTGACATGGGACGTGCCAGCTACCTTTTGGTTGGTTTGGGTAATCCATTGACGTTTTCCAGTTCTTGTCATGGTGCCGGGCGGGCACGCAGTCGCGTCCAATCTCTCAAATCATGGCAGGGCATTGATCTGATTGATCATATGAAAACGAAGGGAGTGATCGTGATGGCGTCTTCAAATCGAACGATAGCTGAAGAGATGCCCGATGCGTACAAAGATGTCGATACAGTTGTCGAAGCTGTTGAAGAGGCAAAGCTTGCCAATCGGGTTGCGCGACTCCGTCCTCACCTTGTGTTAAAAGGATAGTCCCTTTCAGATGTGATGGGGTTTGAGATAGGCCACCAAAAGTCATATTCTGGATCATTCCACTTAATGGTGAACTGTTTCGCATTGTGATAATAGGCGGTTTGCTTGTAATGCAAAATCGCCTTATCCGACATGACGAGGTAAGAGGTTCCGAACTTTGGGGGGATGTAGAGCTGCGAGTGATTGCGGCAATTTAAAGTAAATGACGTCCACTCTTTGTATTCTTTGGAGCTCGAATCGTTGTTCACTATGAGCATATACAGCGTTCCATAGAGGCATTTGACGAGTTTCCCCGTTTTGTCATCACCGTGAATGCCGCGAAGGACGTGTTTTGTAGAGGTAGCATAGTCATCTTGGACGAATTCAGCGGTGATTCCCGCATTTTGATACAGCTCCTGATTGTAGATTTCTACAAAATCGCCTCGGAAGTCATCAAAAATCGTCGGGGGTGTGATTAAGAGGACCCCTTCAAGTGGGGTTTTTTGTACGGTGAGTTTTTTTTCTAATGTTAACGTAGACATGGAAAACAAATTAAACCGGAAGGAAATTATTATCTAGGTTTTTTGATCACGAAGAGCGATGTAGGAACCAAGAGCGACTAAGGCGATCCCAGCAATTTCAATGAGTTGGATCTGACCATCACCAAGGATCATGTCAAAAAACCAAGCAAAGACCACACTAGAGTAGAGAAGAGATCCGACTTTGAATGCTTTAGCATGTTGATATGCTCTGGTGAGAAACATTTGATAGATAGTAGCAATCGCTCCAATCACAATGAGCAATCCCCACTCAAAGAGGGAAGGGGTTTGCCACCCTGTTGCAAGGGGAACACTGGCAATGGGAAGAGAAAGGGCTAAATAGTAAAAGAGGATTCTTTCAGAAGGTTCGGTTTTTGTGAGGCGACGGATTGTCGTGAAAGCAATACTGCCAAACATCCCGGCTGCAAGTCCGACAAGTGATGCAATATCAAAAATCTTTTCATCAGGGCGTAAGATGATGAGAACGCCAAGAAAGCCGGTAATTAGGCCCCACCAAGTGCTCTTGGTCCATTTTTTGCGGAACCAAAGGAAGACAACGATCGGAATGAAAAGGGGACGGGTGTAAGTGAGAAGGACGGCATCGACAAGAGGGAGATAGCGCAATGAAAAGTAGAGGCAAAACATCGCAGCTAAGCTTGAAAATGCGCGCAAAAGGTGCAGATGAAAGCAGTTTGTTTTCAAATTTTTATACGACCCTACCTTGGCAGGTATGAGTGGCATCACAAGGAGAAAGCTAAAGGCTTGCCGAAAAAAAATGATCATCGGGTTGGGCAAATACTGCTCGGTCATCTTGATCAAGTAGGCGAGGAGTGCATAGCAAAATGCAGCAGAAAGAGAGTATGCAATTGCATGCGGTGTACTATCTTTTCTCATATGGTAAGAAGTCTAGAAGGAGGACCTTCTTTCACAGCTTTAGTAAACTTTTCCATGTAAGACGAAGTTAAAGGGTGATCACCAATCAATTCAGTGAATAAAGCCGGCTTAAGGGAGACGGCATGCGTGCCGAGTTCTAAGCATTTCATGACCTCATCAAGTGAAGAAAAGGACACGGCGATCAGTTCTGCTTCGAATCCGTAGGTTTCGATGATGTGGAGCATAGTATCAATTGTGCTTTCAGGTGAGGCTCCTGTTTTTTCGATATGTGAATAATAAGGAGCTAGAAATGTTGCACCTGCATGGCAGGCTAGAAGGAGTTGAAAGGGTGTCAGAATGCCTGTTGCCATGATCGGAAGCTGTAAGTGAGAAAGAGAGTGCATCGCTTTAAGCCCTTGCTGTGTGACGGGAATTTTCACGATGATTCTTTCTGAATGGTCACGCAGTGTTTCTGCTTGTTCTACAATGTCTTCTGCTTTTGTAGAGATGACTTGCACAGCTGTTGGTCCATGATGACTTTTTAAAATGAGACTTAAAGCTGCCTCTAAACTCTTTCCAGAGTCGGCAATAATCGAAGGGTTTGTTGTCACTCCATGGAGAATTCCAAGTTTACTGCCCCATTTTGTAAGGTCGGGATCGACACCATCTAACCAAATTTCCATCTATTCTTCACCTTATTGGATATGTTGACGGCGTTCTTTATCCGTCTGCTCAAAATTTTGCCTGAGTTCAGCAAAATTTGAAATCAAAATACCAAAATCACTTTTTCTTAGAGCCAAAACATCCACAGAGGTTAAGCAACGGACAGTTGCTAAACGGGAACGTTGGTTTAAAAGAGCCATTTCACCAAAATACTCCCCTTTACCCAGTTTTGCAATGAGGTTTTCTTTTCCCTCAATAGTATTAAACACTTCAACTTGGCCATTCACGATAATATAGAGGTAATCCCCAACATCTCCTTCGTGAAAGATGGTCTCACCTGATTCAAAGTGGAGTTGGGCAATTCCTTGGGAAGGAGCAGCTTTCATTTGGACAGCTTCAATAGGGACCATTGTATCGAGAATCCATGAAAGGGCAACTTTAACTTTTCGGTCCACCCCTGGGAGTTTCATCCAGTAAATCAAACGCCACAAAAACCAGGCGCAAATCCCTGAAAACTTGAATTTTCCAAACAGTTCTGCAACGGCTGAGTGGTGTCCCAGAGCTCCCATCATCCCGAGTGCTTTAAAGCGGAACTCTTTTTTCTGTTTGTTTCGGATAGAAGCGACAATATTATGGGCGAGAACTTTTGCTTGTCGAATGGCAAACTGTGCGGTAGGAGGGCAAATTCCACCAGCTTCTAAATTTGGAATGGCAGCGCAATCCCCAAGTGCCCAAACATCATTTCGCCCTTCAGCGAGCATGTTGGCATCAACGGTGATTTTTCCTTTCACAGTTTTAAGAGCCAGCCCTTCAATTAAGGGATTGGGAGAAGAAGGGACGGTCGAGATAATTGTTTTTGAAGCAATCCGCTCTCCACTGTCGAGAACAGCTTCTTCAGGAGTGGCTGCAATGAGATGAACATTAAACCGGATATCAACACCCCTTCGTTTTAGCAGTTTTCCTGCATATTCTCCAAGAGAAGGACTGAGTTCTCGTTCCATGAGTCGGTCTTTACTATGGGCAAGAACAACTTTGATTTCATTGCAATCAATCGTTTTGTATTGTTTTGCCAGCTTCCGTGCAAAGTCATTGACTTCGGCAACCACCTCTGTTCCAGAAAAGCCTCCTCCTCCAACAACGAAGGTAAGGAGCTGCCGTCTTAAGTGGGGATCTTTTTCGGAGGAAGCAGCTTCGATCACATCAATGACTTGGTTGCGGATCGTGATTGAGTCGGCTAAATTTTTAAACGGAAGGGCATGTTCATGGAGCCCTGACATTCCTTTAAAATCGGTCACATTTCCAAGGGCAATAACGAGGTGGTCATAAGGGACTTCGACAGATTTGTGAGTGAACTTTGGGGCTAAAAAGATCTTTTTTCCTTCGATATCTATTGCTTCGATCTCACGCACATAAAGAGTTGTTTTTGGAAGCAGTTTTCGGAGGGGATTGATCGTGTCTAGCAACCCGAGTGATCCGCCAACCACCTCAGCAAGCATGGGTTGGAAAACGAAGTAGTTTTCCCGGTTCACAAGGGTGATTTCGAAATCATCTTGCTTCTTTAAGAATTTTTGCAAATGCATTGCCGTATAGGCTCCCCCAAAGCCTCCTCCGAGAATCACAATTCGTTTTTTCATAAGCTCACCTCTATCTTCTAGATAAAGGAATAGAGAATATTATCAAACCTTTGATTTTAATAGTTGAAAATAAATGAGTTGTGTAGAGAGTAGCTTTTTTATGAAAATATTGCTATACTGCTCCCTTTAATTGATGGAAGCTAGGGGGTTAGTCATGGCTGTTACAAATTATTCTTCAAAAAACTACGATCAATTCTGTGAGTTCTACCAAGCTCAGGTCGAAAGATATCGAAATGGCGAGAGTGTGCCCTCTCATCTTATTTGGATGATTCAATTCGGTTCTCGGAGTTTCTATACTGAAAATATTAATGTGAGTATGGCGATTCCAATTAGAGCGTTTGATGTAGATAAAAAAGCCTTTGAGATTTTGGAATGCTTAGATTCGTTTTGTAGACAACTTGTACGCAACCTTAAAAAGCATGAAGTTTATAAGACCTTTTTATCTGCAGACATCCATGATTCAAATCACTACCTTATTAAGATAGATCTTTTTCTCGAAAAAATGCTCCTACCAAAGCTTGATGCCGAGACTGCGATTAGTTTTACGTATGAAACTTCTAAGGGGTTAGGCACTGACAGATACACGGTTGTTGCCTTTCGGAAAGGAGCACGACTGTTACAAAATAGGGTAATTGACGTAATCGAGCAGTACGGCTTAAACGTAGAAGGTATTCCACCTGTAATGCTAGAAAGAAAAGCAGAATAAACCCAGAGTTCTGCTTAATAGGAGAATTAGATAGGGGCGTTATGTAGTTTGCAATGGGTTGTAAATTTGCAGCTTGGTTTCTAGCTTGCTCTGCGAAAGTTTAGGCCCTGGGGGAAAGCGGGCAGAGAGGGGTTCGACGCAGACATAGGAAGCGTTTTCGGGATGGAAAACTTGAAATGACACTTCCTCATTTGAACTGGTGTTAAACTCAAAATGGAGTGAGTAGTTTTCTGTATTGAGCTGCACATGGTACTCGTGGTCGGTTTCTGTTTTATAAGCGGGAATGAACCCATAGTCAGCCTTTTGAGGAAGAGTGAAGTAAAGATGGTTTGGACTCGTGTCGGTCCAATTCGCTGGCAGGGAATTCCAATTTGCTTGGTCTCGATAAGTGTTTTGTACTTGCCCTTGAACACTCCCTTTTCCTGAAAAGGCGTAGTAATAATGGAGTCCAACTAGGGAAGGCTTTTCACTTGTAATGGCAACGGAAATAAAGAGGCCGTCAGGAAGGAGGCGCGCTTCATATTTCATGTGAAAATCTTGCCCTTCAAATGCGGTGAGCGGAGTGTTTTGAATCAAGTCTGTGCCGCGGAGTTCGGCTTGAATTTGGGTTTCGCTGCTGGCATATTTCCAAGGGACATAGCGGGCAATTCCATGAGAGAAAGGATCTTTTCTTCCTTGGGCTTGCATCTTTGCAACGTGGGGGAAAAGAGAGGGGTCATAATCGGATGGAGGCTCCGATTGCTCGTAAAAATGAGGGCCAATGAGTGCTCCTAATCCTGCGCATCTCTCTTCAAAAAGGGGAGTCGTTTGCTGGTCGATCACTTGGATGCTTCCCTTGCGGTAACTAATGAGATTCATCCCCTTTTCAGGAGCATAAATAGCTTCGAGCTCTTCTCCATCAAGAGCGGTATTTCTTAAGGTAATCATGGGCGGATGGGATATCCTTCTTTGTCTTTAAATGCGCCAATAATAATGATGATGAGGTCAATGAGCCACCAAATTAATAAACCGCCACCGGTAATAAACATCAAAAAGGCTGTTCCTACCTTTCCTGCATAAATGCGGTGGATTCCCAAAGTTCCGAGGAAAAAACATAAGATGATCATAACGATATAGCTGCGGTGGCTATTCACAATTAGTCCTTCTGTTTAAGTGTCATTGGTATGGATAATAGTAATATGATTGCTGGAATAATTTCTAGCCTGCCGATCCACATCATTAACATGAAAATGCACTTACCAAAAGATGAGAATTCAGGAGTGAGAAGCCCACTTGTGAGACCGACATTACTCATCGCACTTGTCACTTCAAAAAGTGCATCTAAAGCTTGCCCACTGGGCGTCCACTTTAGAATCAAAAACCACCCGATGAGAAGTGAGAAGGTCCATAAGAAAAACAGGACACCTGCGGTGTAGAGTCTTTCGCTTTGCTCTGTTTTAGGGAGATCTACACCTGGAGGTTCAGAATTTAGCGGATCTTTCGTGGACCGATAATGGTCTGTAATTTGTTTTTCTTTTTTTTGGGTGAGCGTTTTGAGACGGAGCATCACACCTCCAAGGAGGTAAATCAGTCGGCGGAGTTTGATTCCACCACATGTCGACCCTGTTGCCCCACCCACAAACATTCCCATGATCAAAAACAGTTTTGTCATTGGGCTAAATGTGCTGAGTTTTGTTGAGGAGAACCCACATGTTGTCAAAGCCGAAGTCCAGTCAAAA
This sequence comes from Simkania negevensis Z, assembly GCF_000237205.1. GTDB lineage: Bacteria > Chlamydiota > Chlamydiia > Chlamydiales > Simkaniaceae > Simkania > Simkania negevensis. Next base: position 711,253 of record NC_015713.1, read on the forward strand.
AATGAAGACATCCATTGAATTTTTGTTTCATTCCAGTAATTAAGCCCGACAACAATGAGCCACCCGCCGAGTAAGAAAAAAATTAAGAGACGTGTCTGTTGACTTTTGAGGAGTATTTCCCATTTTTTATCGCGGATAAGTCTGAAGTGAACGAGAAAACTCATCGAAGCGAGAATCATCATGAAAATCGCAGTTCCTTGAATGAGAGGGGAAAAGTTTGCAAAGCTTTCATGTCCAAGTGTGAATCCCCCAGTAGAAAGAGTTGTGAAAGCATGATTGATGGCTTCCCATGGGGTCATCCCAAAAAGCCAAAATAAGAATATGGCGATACAGGTATAAAAAACATAAATGGCCCACATCCAATGCGCTGTTTGTGTGATGTTATTCGACATCTGTTCTGTGCGAGCTTCAGCGTAGTAGAGTTGAAATCCCATTTTGTTGAGATGAGTGAGAGAAAGAATAAAAACTACTAGGCCTAAACCGCCAGTCCACTCTAAAAAAGAGCGCCACCAGTAAAGGGTATTAGGAAAGGGACCTGTCTTTTGCAGCATAGTGAGCCCAGTGCTCGTATACCCTGAAAATGCTTCAAAAAGGGCGTTAATCGGATGAGAAAAAATCACGAGATTATCGGAAATGACTCCTGCATAGAGTCTTTCTGTCGCAATCCAAAAGAAGGGGACGGCAGCGAGGATAGAACACATCAGCCAACCATTAGCGGCAATGATCATTGCATCCCAAAGGTGGGCGTTGTTTTCTTCTTTTAAAAAGAGGCGGTACAGAAGTTGCCCTACCCCAAAGCCAAAGACGGCAACAGAAATGAGAGGAATAAGGGCAAACCACTCTTGGTAGATCACGCAAATGATTAGAGAAACCGCAGCCATGGCTGCAGGAACATGAAGCAGAAGACCTGTTTGACTCCAGATCGATTTCCAGTGAATTTTTTGATCAAATAAAGACATTTCAACCTATTCCTAAGAAGACTTCTGTATACTCAAACTACTTCAAAGAGTATCAGTTGTCTTGAATTTTATTCCGTGAGCCGTTTCTTTATGGATCATCTTATGACGACACTATACACAAGCTACTTCAAAAGTTGGTTTTGAAGTAGCTTGTGTATATCTAGAAATAAGCAAAATAAACCCAAAGCTCAGGTTATTAATGATTTTTTTAGTGATAGTCAATAGGGTTTTCATAAAATCGGCAAAGGCGTAGAGTCGGACCATCTTAATGAAATCGAGGCAAGAAATGCTTTTTCAACGTTTTGAAGAAAAGGGCCTGGCTCATTACTCCTATCTTATTGGGTGTGAAGAAAAAGGACAAGTTGCCGTCATCGATCCCCGTCGCGACGTCGAAATATATTTGGAATATGCAGAAAAGAATCGTTTGGTGATTTCACATGTTTTCGAAACTCATATTCACGCTGATTATGCATCAGGGGCGCGAGAATTAGCAAAACGTGCGCGAGCGACACTTTGCCTTTCTGGCTATGACAAGGGAGAAGTTTATGAGGTCTCATTTACCCATCGCGAATGCTTTGAAGGGGACGTCTTTCGTCTTGGATCGATTGAACTGAAGGTGATGCATACACCTGGACATACACCCGAACATATTTCATTACTGCTTTATGATTTGAAAAAGTCTTCAACAGTCCCTACAGCGATTTTTTCCGGAGACTTCTTGCTACTTGGAACTGTGGGGCGCCTTGATTTACTAGGCAAAGACGCTGCGGTAATGCTTGCAAAAAAGCTCTATCATACGATTCAGGAAAAGCTGAAAGGGTTGCCTGACGAGCTTGATATTTTTCCTTCTCATGGTTCGGGATCTTTTTGTGGCTTTGGGATCAGTGATCGCCCTTTTTCTAAGTTGGGATTTGAGAAACTCTCGAATCCGTTTCTGAACCCAGGCCTTTCTGAGAAAGGTTTTGTCTATCAACTCTTGCAGAGGGAATTGCCAACACCTCCTTATTACGCGCGGATGAAAGCCTACAATTCTTGCAGCGATCGGCAAGAAGTTCCTTTACCAACAGCATTAGATTTGACAGGATTCAAAAAGCAAGTCGATGCGGGGGCAATTGTGATTGATTTGCGTGGTCAAACAGCATTCGGAGAGGGGCATATTCCCCATTCCATTTGCATTGGCGCAGGGGTGAAAGTGGGGTTTTGGGCCTCGTGGTGCGTTCCCTATAACCATCCCCTTGTTTTAGTGACAGACGATCCTACGCATTTACAAGAAACTGTCTATTCGCTCTCCAGGGTTGGCCTTGACCGCGTTCAAGGATTCTTAAAAGGAGGATTTGCCACGTGGAAAGCCGCTGGCCTTCCCATTAGCTATGTGAGTCAAATTCCTCCAGAGGAAATTATAAGCGCATTGCAAGCTGATCCTGAAATCGCCATCATTGATGTTCGGACTGATCCCGAGTGGAATATGGGGCATATTTCAGGAGCTCGTCACATTTCATGCTTTGAGCTCCCTGAAAAAATGGAAGAGATGCCCCCGAAAAAACTCGTCTTTGTGTGCGCAGGTGGCTACCGCTCAACTTGGGCAGCCAGTCTGGCAAAACGAGCAGGACATACCTTAGTCGGACACCTCCCCGGAGGGATGCATGCTTGGCATGGTGCCGGCCTTAGCACTATCACGAGTTGAGCTATCATCAATTAGGTGCTTTTCACGCCATTTGCCCATGGAAAATCGGATGTAGAGAATCAATGCTGTAACAACGCTGTAAAACATCCAGATGTAAAAGGCGACTTCTACATTTGCTTGGGGTTTGACCATGAAAAAATAAGTGGGCGCCAGCATGAAAAGCCAAATCGATCCTGCTCCTGCAATCATTAAGAACATCGTGTCTCCTGCAGCAGTCAGCATTCCACCAAGCAAAAACCGAATGTTTTCAAACGTGAGGTAAAAAACCATCACGGCTAACGCAAACTTAATTGCCGACTTTGCACTTAGAAGAAGCTCTGGAGAAAAGACAAAGTCTCCTTCTAAAGCTGCTGGGTTGTGAAAGAACCATTCGATCAGGTAGTTTGGAAATCCAATCAGTACAACAGCCAAGACTCCGGCAAAAGAAAGTGCTAAAACTACACCTGATTTAAACACCCGTTTGACTTCATGGAGCAGTTTTGCTCCAATCAAGTTTCCAGCGACCGCAGCAGCTCCTTTTTCAATGGCCAAACCAAAGAAAATAAGCAGTAGGAGTACGCTTTGCGTTACGCTTGTGACGAGGATGTGCTTTGGGCTGATCCTTTCCATCATTTTGTAAAAAAGGGCCCATCCTATCAGTTCAAACATCACAAAAAATGCGGGAGGAAGTCCGATTTTTAAGACTTTCCAAAAGGGGCCTGTTTTGAACTTCCAATCGTTTGTTCCAAAAAATTCTCGGTTGTTTTGGCGGAGGAAAATTGCGCCCAGAACCAAAATTTGGATAATCATTCCCAGTCCTGTGGCAATGGCCGCTCCTTTGATTCCCATTTCTGGAATCCATCCTTTGACTCCAAAAATAAAGAGGGGATCAAGGACAATGTTCACGACATTCCCGAGAATTGCCATCCATTTAATGATTTGGGTTTTTCCCTGCCCAATAAAAAAGGCAGAAATGGCTGCAAGCAGCGAAAAAGCTGGGGCAAAGAAGTTATTCCATTTAAAATAAAGCACCTCATCGGCGTTGAAAAAACCGAAATTGTAGAGTTGGTTGCTTCCAAATGTTCCTAAGCAAAAGAAAAAGATGCTCGAAAAGATCGCTAGCCAAATCATTTGCCAAACCGGTTCACCCAGTTTGTTGTATCTTTTCGCACCATTGTACTGGGCAACAAAAACCTCTGACATGGCGCACAAGGTGACAATCATAAAGTTTCCTGCCCAGAAGAGGGTTCCTGCACTAGCAGCAGCACTCAAGGCACTTGCTGAATAGTTTGCAAGAAAGAGACGGTCGCAAAACATCATTGCAACCATTGAAAAGAAGGAGACCATGAGAGAAGAGGAGATTTTCCACAGTTGACTCAGAGATCCTTCACGAATTTCATTCGTTTTCATCGGATTACACTCATCGATTCAAGTGTTATAAATTTAAAAATATTTTGAATAAGCAATCGTTCAAGATTCTTGAACGTGGTGGTCCACCAAACCGCAGGATGTTGGGGGACATTAACGAAGAAACTGGGTCAAGCAGTGAAGACTGACATGGGTCTGACTAAAGCTCCTTTGAAGTTGTAGCCTATTATGTCAAATACCCCCTTTTCTAACAAGTTTCAATAAGATGTTTTTTACGCCACTTATTTTTTTTAAAACGCCAATAGAGGATCGCCATGTCAGTACCACTATAAAAAATCCAAATGAAAAATGCTATTTCAATAGGTCCCTTTGGAACCACCATCAAGAAGTAGGTTGGAACAAGCAAGCAAATCAAAATGGAGGCTGTACCGGCTGTCATCAAAAAAACAGTATCACCTGCAGCGGTTAGCATGCCACTCAGCATGTAACGAATATTTTCAAATGTGAGGTAGAGAATCAAAGTAGCTAAGGCGAACTTGATGGTTGACTTCACATCAAACATCAGTTCCTCGGTTAATAAGAGGTCTCCTTCCAATGCAGCAGGATTTCTGAAAAACCAATCGATCAATAGATCAGCGCACCCGATCAGCACAGCTACAAGAATAACCGCAAAAAAGAGGGTCAGAATGGTGCCTGATTTTAAAACACGTTTCACTTCGTTAAGTTGCTTCGAGCCAATGAGATTTCCAGTCACAGCAGCTGCCCCTTTTTCGATCGCCATGGCAAAAAAAAGAAGAAGGATCAGAATGCTTTGGGTGACACTTGAAACGATAATGTGTTTTGGACTGATTGTTTCCATCATTTTGTAGAAGAGGGCCCAGCCAAAAATCTCTGATAAGAAAAAAATCCCTGGAGTGAATCCAATTTTTAAACATTTCCAAAAAGCTAGTGGCCGGAACTTCCAGTTCCCCGTTCCAAAAGTTCTCTTGTTCTCTAAGCGGAGAAAAAGGGCTCCTAAAATGATAATCTGAATGATAATACCAATGCCTGTGGCAATAGCCGCTCCTTTGAGACCCATTTCAGGAATCCATCCTTTGACTCCAAAGATCAGAAGGGGATCGAGTATGATATTAATGGTATTTCCAAGAAGAGCCATCCACTGAATGATACGGGTTTTGCCTTGGCCAATAAAAAATGCTGAGATGGCAGCAAGGAGAGCAAAACTTGGAGCAAAGAAATTATTCCACTTGAAGTAGGTCATCTCATCCACATTGAAAAAGCCAATCTCGTAAAGAAAGATGTTTACTACGGTTCCCAAAGAAAAAAAGAAAACGATCGAGAAGAGGGCAAACCAGATCATTTGCCAAACTGGTTCACCGAGTTTTTTATATCTTTTTGCACCATTATATTGTGCTACAAAGACCTCGGCCATCGAGCAAATGGTTGCTACAGCAAAGGTTGTTCCCCACCAAAAGGTTCCAGCACTGACCGCAGCGCTTAGCGAACTCACTGAGTAGTTTGCCAAATACAATCGGTCGCAAAAAATCATGGCAACCATTGAAAAAAAAGAGATCATTAAAGAACAAGAGATTTTCCATAATTGCCTAAGGGATCCCTCACGAATTTCATTCGTTTGCATCTAAAATTACACTAAAAAAGTTTATGCTCTGCAGAAAATAGAAGTTTAGTTTTATGAATTTTCCATCTAACTAAATTATGGCTAAGAAATCAAATATTTGTCATCTTAACCTGAACTCTGGGTTTATTTTGCTTAGTCTCAGGAGAGAAAAATCCCTGAGAATGAGTGAAAGAAACCCAGAGTTCAGGTTCTTAGAACTTTTGAAATAGTTTGAGCATTGAAGAAGAAATATTATGAGCGACCAAGAGGTTGTAATTTTGTATCGGAACTGGCAAGGAGAAATCGCAAATCGCAGCATTTTCCCAAAAAGTATTTACTATGGCTCAAGTGCTCCATAACAAAAAATTCTATAGCTACCTTAATCATCTTTTCAGTGCCTTTTCCCCTCTTAAAATCACCCCTTGTCTCATGGACAATGTGGTCGATTTTGGGAGAGAAAAATTCAGCGAAAATCTGGATCAAATTAGCTATAGAATTTTTTGTCATGGAGCACCAGTCCTTGGCATCCAGAAGAGCAATGGCTTTTAGTCGCTGATGACCTAGAGAAAAAAGTAGAACGGCACTTTGCAATGAAAGACATTTTGTCATGGTCTCTTAAAAAGATTAATACTGGCGTATAAAACATACTTGCGGTAAAACCTGTTTTTTTAGTATGTTCTCTCCTTATCGCAATGGGGGCTTAGCTCAGTTGGTAGAGCGTCTGATTTGCATTCAGAAGGTCAGGAGTTCGACTCTCCTAGCCTCCATCATTCCCTTTTATTGGCGCGGTTATAGCTCAGTTGGTTAGAGCGCGACACTGATAATGTCGAGGTCCCAAGTTCAAGTCTTGGTAACCGCACATTTCCCCAAGTACTATGGTTAGAGAATGCTAGAAACGATCAAAAGCTTTGGGGATTGGTGCACCCAATCTCATTTCGAACATCTACATTTCATTGAAGATGCTTTAACTCCCTTAACACATGAAGAGTGGCAAAATAGCTCCCTTGCAGTTGCAAAGCTTGCGCGAAAGGTTTTTCAAGCCACGTTTTTGACAGTCCTTGAACCTCTCTTTGGAGCAATAGGATTAATGGGCGCAGTGATTGCGACTTTGACGGATAAAGCCCCAACCGGATTTCAAGCTATTTTAAAAGATCCAAAGCATTGGTCTGTGGTAGATACAAGCAAAAAGACCTTTCCAAAGTTGATGGGTGTCGCCACAAGTGAATACCAATACTCAGGAATGAATAATTGTCCCGATTCTCAGTGGGCTAAGTTTGAAAATGAGCTTTTACAGGTAGGTAACCGATCAGAATGGGCTACAGATCTTTGGAATCGAATGGATACCCATATCGAAAAACTTCAAGAACTTGGCGTGAACTCGTTTCGCTTCTCGATTGAATGGAGCAAAATTGAGCCTGAGAAAGGGAAGTTTAATGAAGTCGCTATTCAGCACTATGTTGAGTTTGTGAAAAAACTCAAAGCTGCTGGCATTGCGCCTATGGCATGCTTACTCCACTTTTCATTGCCAAAGTGGGTTGAAGATGAAGGAGGAATATTAAATCCAGAATTCCCAGGACTCATAACGCATTTTGCAGAGAAAGTTTTCCCTCATCTTTCTGAAGAAATTGACCTTTGGAATACGATCAACGAACCTGAAATCCAAGCATTCATGGGCTATTTGCTTGGAGATTTCCCTCCACAGCATCACTCTGTAGCAGAGATGGGAAAAGGACTTAAGCATCTCCTTCAAGCGCACTGTAAAGTCTATAAAGTGTTGAAAAAGAAGCGACCTGATGCGCAAATTGGACTGGTGCACAATGTTCTCCGCTATCAAGCAACACGTTGGTGGCATCCGATCGAACGGCTCACATGTCATTATCTCACAAAGATGACCCATGACGTGGTCCGTGACTTTATCAAGACCGGTGTATTTGACTTTAAAGTGCCATTTTTAGCCCATGAAAGATTTTCTGTTGACGAAGTGCCAAACGATTTTAATGGGGTGAACTATTACGTCCGTCCTCTTTTGAAACAGGTCGCAAAAAAAGAATTTATGATCTCCACACATCCTGAAGGAGGGCAAATGACAAAGATGCCGTTCCGCGAAGATCCTGAAGGACTTTACGAAGCGATTAGAGAAATGCCAGGTCCCATTTATGTGACTGAAAATGGAATTTCAGCCCAGAATGATCTCCAAATGAATCGATACTATGACCGCGCCCTTTATGCAGTGAGTGAAGCTATGAAAGATGGTGCCGATGTACGCGGCTATTACGCTTGGTCTCTTTCAAAAAATGCCGAGTGGGCTGAAGGTTGGGATCCGCAGAATTTTGGTCTTTACGATTACAATAAAGTTACAAAATCTTTTAGCTTACGCCTCGGTGCTACAAGCTTTAAAGAAATGGTGCAACTTGCACGGAAACAAGAAAAGGCTGTTTAACCCCATAGGAGGTGCCTATTCACTATTCAATCTATTCAAACCCCGTTTTATCATGCGGGTGATTTTCTCTATGAAAATTCTTGCTCTTTGCTAAGATCCGTTCTACGTCTTGCTTATACCATTTTTTCAAAAACCAATTTATTTGTGTCTGCTATGGTTTCTTTTTCATTCGCCTATTGCACTGAAACATCTCCTCCATTGTTACTCAAAGCGCAGGAGATTTTTAATGCCGTTCATCAAAGGCAAGCTATTTCAACCTATTCACATGAAAATAAAGTGCTCTACCACATGAATTGTTACGGATTTTTGAACCATTTAGTTCAAGAAACGGCACCAAAAGCCTTTCAGGAAATGGTTGAAGCAATGGAGAAACTAAAAGAAATTGTTCCACCTTCCTTTGATGGAATGCCGTGTCCATACAATTATGCTGCAGCTTTGAAAAACAAGGAGTTAAGACACTGGGAAGTCATTGACACTCTTGAAGACATTCTTCCTGGAGATATTTTGATTTATCTTCCCATTGGGTTTGAGCCACAAGAAAATTTTGATGTCGAGCAGTCGACTCCAGCGATTCATATAATGATTGTTGAAGCTGTCCTTGGAAAAATGAAAGCCAAGCATCACTTTAGAGTGATTGATTGTACGCGTATTCCGCACAATCGGAAAGACGATACTCGTTATCCGAAGAAAGGGGGGATCGGAAAATCCTCAGTCTATCTTTCGAAACAAGAAGAAAACTATGCTTTGCAATGGACATATACAGGAAAAATCTTAGCAAAAGAAATGGTTTTTGCTCGCATTAAGCTGTGATGAAGAATTTTTGCAACGGAGCACTAGCGCTCCATTTTATGGAAGCCTCCAAATATTTGGGACTCCCTGTCTAAACCCGTTTGTATGAGGATCGAGTGTGTGCTCTAGGAATAGGTCTTTTTGAATGACAATCGAAGCTTTTGTCCATCCTAGATGTCGATTGTCTTGGTTTTGCTCGAAAAAGATTCCTCTTTTTACAAGCCAAAAACTCTTCATTAAATCTACGTAAGTTTTAATTTGATATTCAGTCATTTCACTCATCGATAATGTATTGATGACCAAATCAAAGCCTTCTTCAAGTGTATGGGCGGCATAGTTAGGAACATATCTAAAGTCTGCTTTTTGAAATTCCTCTACAGAATCGCAAATTGCAAATGCGTGAGTACAATCTTGACAGTTTAGTGAAACATAAATAGAGGAGAAAAGTAATGATTCAGGAATGTCAAGAAGAGTGTATTGGACAGAGGGGAAAACCTGCTTCATAAAAAGTGCTAGAGCTCCATATCCTGAACCGATCTCAAGGACCTTAATCGGTTTACCTTGTTTAACTAGAGCTTCAAGCTTCTGAAAAACACCCATGATTTGCATGAGACAAATACGTTCTTGGTATGAAGCAAAATCAGGGTTATACACCAAAGTTTTTCCAAAGCTAAAACTTTTGATTCCAAACTCTCCTAAAAAAATTGGAGGTTGATAGATACACTGGGGAGGAAGATTGAAACGCTTAATTAAATTTAGATAATAATCGAGACCTTCATCTGATAACGTACAGATTAAATTTTGTTCGAGTTCTTCCTGAAAATTCTCAGTAATTTCTACAGTCTCATTTTGTAAAAACCAAAAACCAGTTTTGGTTTTTTTTACAGGCATATAACCAGTAAAAAAGGGACAAAACAAACGTATGTTTTTAAGCACTTCAACTGATTTGTTCTCTATGATCCAGGAAGTTAGAAGGGAAAGGGGAGTTACAAGTCCTTCTCCATTTTTCCAAAAGTTATCTCCTGACACAAATAGAAGATCTATTTGACAATCTCGAATTAAACTTTCTCGGTATTGAATGAGATAATCTATTTTTTCAATCACTTGATATGCGAGCGTAATTTCTTCAGTTGAGAGATCTCTGTTATCACTTGGGAGCACAAAACGGGGGTGAGCAGCGCTTAGCAAAGACGGAAGACAAATGTACACTACAAAGAAGAAAAGGTATTTTTTCATAAGCTAGCCATTTTTAAATTGAACAACTTTTGTCAAAAGCACTTCATTGTAAAGATGCTCCCTTAATGCCACCAAATAGAATTGACTATAAGGCAAGGATTCAGAGTAGCAAATTCTAGTTTTCCTGATAACCTGAACTCTGGGTTTATACTCAAACAACTTCAAAAATTGGTTTTGAAGTTGTTTGAGTTTATTTTGTTTAGTCTCAGGATAGAGAGAGTTCTCTTAAATCCTCTATATCTTTTCTGATGAGAAGGGTTAAACGCTCATTGCTATAGCAGACAGAGTCTCAAAAAGAAATGGTTTCTGCTCGCATTAAGCTTCGATGAAGGTTTTTAGAAAGTTGAGATGAGACTGGTGGAGCTTTGCAGAGCTCTTATGATAAATTCCTTTCCTGTAAAGATAACCTAGAATGGCAGCACTGCGACTGAGTTTGAGTAATGGCATCAATTCTTGATACCTCGGAATGGGGCGAATGGTTTCATAGCCAGAAAGAAACGCCGCTTGGATTGACGCTTGTGTAGACCATTCTCCCATTTCTAAAGAGGAGAAGTCTTCTTGCGCAAAACCTGCTCGAGCAGAGGCCCAATCGATAATTCCCAGGAGTTTATTTTTATTTGCGAGTAAGTTTCCTGGGCGAAAATCGCGATGGATGATGCAGGGGCCATCTGCTAGCTCGAGTAAATAAAGGTGTGTATGAAAATAATGACGGCATTCATTAAGCAATGAGCTGGGAAGATGAGCCTCACATTCATCCAGCCCTTCTTCAAATCTTTGGATAAGGTCAGCTTTAGGGTCTTGAGTTAAGCTATCTTTACTTATGAGATCACCGTACCCTTTTTCTGAATTGAGATGAAGACGTGCTAGTTGATAGCCGGCTTTTTCTGCTAATTCACAAGTGAGAGTCTCTTTATTTAAGACTTGACCAGGGAGATATTCCATTAAAATTGCCCCGTGTCTTTTAGAATTTGGTTCGATTGCTTGAAGGATTTGCGGGACGGGGATTTTATCTTTTAAAGCTTCCAAAAAGTAGACTTCTCTAAGAAAGTGCCGCTCTTGTTCGCAGATTTTTAAAATGAGCTTTTTGCCGCTTGGCTCTATCACTTCATAAACGATGGCGACAATTGCATCTTCATGTTGAATAAGCGAAAACTGGGCATGATCGAGCCCGAGGAGTTTTTGATAGAGATTAAGTTTCAGCTTTGGCGAGGGCATCTTTTGCTTTGAGGATGTAACCTTGTTTGAGTTCTGCTTGGTAAACGAGGAAGAGTCCGAGGGAAACGACACCTGTTGAGGCGAGGATCACCCATGAAGGGGGCTCTCCTAGAAGGATCCAGCTATTGAGTGATGCGAAGATGGGGCTGAGAAGACCCAAAAACGAGAGAAATGTCGCAGTGAACCGTTTGAGCAAAAAGCCGTAAAGGTTGTAGCAAAGGATGTTCGAAATCAGAATCATAAGAGCGATTCCTTGCAAGAACGGGGTGAGCTTTCCTGCCGCAATTGGAAGGGGGTTCCATGAGTCGACAAAAAATGAGTGAACAAAAGCCATGGTTCCGCCTAGCAGCATGCTGTATCCGTTAGCATAGAGAGGAGATAGTGTATGGTTTTTTACGATGATGCGCAAGAGGACCCAACCGTAAACCGAGAAGAGGGCTGCACCCATGATTGCCAGCTCAGGCCAAGAGAAAAAGCTGAAGGCACTAAGCAGGTTTTCAGAACCTGTTTGCAACGTCAAAACAGGTATAAACCCTAGAAAACCGATGAGCATCCCAACAATTTTTTTTGAATTCACTTTTTCTTTGAAATGGATGTACGAGAAAATGGCGGCGAAGAAGGGAGACAGAGAGTAGATGAAACATGTTTTAGCAGCGGTGAGGTGTTGGAGGCCCCAAAATTCCAAGATGTTTGTCAAATAAATACTAAATACAGAGAGGGCTAGAAGAGGGAGAATTTGCTTTTTTCCGATTTTAAGCGACTTCCGGTCCTTGAGAGCTAGCCATCCAATGAGGATCAGGCCCGCAAAAAACATGCGAAAACCCGTAAGGAAGATAGGCGGGCTGTTTTCTAAAGCAAGTTTTCCTAGGGAAAAAATGCTTGACCAAGCCGCGTACATGAAAATCGCCAGCGCTACAAACATAGAAATTTTTTGAATTAACCTCGATTAATGGAAGTTTACCTTGGAATGCGCTTTGAGGTCAAACGTTATAAGCCCAAAGCTCAGGTTATAAGGAAATCATTCCTTCTGGTTTGAGAAGGCTGCGTCCTTTCCCTTTTCCGACGTAAGGAGATTTTTTATCGATCAATCTTTCCGCAAATGGAGATAGGCCGGGCTTAATGTAAATGGGGTTGAAGAAGGGGTCGCCCGCTATGACAGTTCCAACAAGCCAAATAGGGATCGCAAGAGCTAAGTTGACGAGGAATCCTATTGTTGAGAGGAGTCCGACTCCAGCCTTTGTAAGAGGAGAAACTTCATTCACTTTTGTGTAGCGCTCTGGAAGAATCCTCCCGGCGATGGGGTTAGAAGACCATTCGAATCCAAGCATTCTTGTTCCAATTTCGTGTTCTTTCACAATCCCTTCACAAGTTCTCGAAACTCGAGTGATTTGGTGGCCCGACAAGCAATGACCTGCCACAAGCTCTTTTGCAGCATCTGTTTTCAAAATAAGATGAGGAACAACTTGCCCTTTTTTATTTGTGATTAAGTCGACATTTAATTTCTGCCATTGATGTGAGACTAAGGCAACTGCAAGAGCCAAGACTGTCCGGTCTGTGCTACTTTTACAGTGAATGACCATGGGAAGATTCAAAGTTTGGCACAAGATGGCGCGGCTGAAAAGTTCTTCTTCTGGATAAAGTTCTCCGAACTCTCCATTAAGCGCTTTGATTGCCCCTTCAACGATCGCTTTTTTATTCCCATTTTCCATGAGCTTCAGCTGAGCTTGAGCCATGGGAATCAAGGTTTGATACCCTTCTTTGTTGATTTTTCGAGATCTTCCGTTTCCATTATGACTATCTGTTACGATTGATGCCAAATTGGTTGTTTGATTAAAAGGCTCAGAAAAATATAAGGTATTGATACGCACTTTATGGCCGTTGACCTCGATTGTTTCTCCATCTAATGCATGTAAGATTTCTTGCTCTTTTAAAATAGCTCCTTTTTCATCGAATGAAATAAGGCCGATACCTGTCATAGGAGTCATTAGATTATTGATGACATAGGTGAGAGTAAAACCGTCTTCTCCTTTGACAAGCCCTTTGGGATGGCTGCTTTTCAATTCGCTACGAATAATGAATTTAGCTTGCTCAATTGCTTTTTCTCTTGTGTCGGGTCGTCCTGTATAGGCGAGAGTTTCTCCAGTTTCTAAGTCAGAAACGCGACGCATCATACACACGTTGCGTGTTGTCCGATCATTGCTTGAAGTGACCCCATTTTGGATTGCCACTTTTTTTCCACTTTCGTCGATATATTCGTAACCGTTAAGCGAGCTATTGAAAGCCCAAGTCACCTTAGTTCCAAGTTTATAGGTTTCACTTGAGCCAAGGCCCAATTGATCCCGGATTTCTTTAGAAGGGGAGATAGTATTTGTCATGTTATAGATGTTTTCGGCACTGTAATTTGGTTTGAGAACATTCTTCCAATTATCTTGTAGTTCTGAGTCGATATTTAACCCAAATAAAAGTTTGATCTTTTGAAGGAGTGAGAGATTGTATCCTACATACCGCTCGCTATTGGGGAGATCCTTCGCTTCACTCATCCGTCTTGCAACTTCATGTTCAAGCAGTGTATCGCGGTTTTCAAAAGTAACTTTTTTTCCCTGAAAATTAGGCTTAGGATGATAGGGTTGCAAAACATGAGTATCATATTCTACCTTGACGACGAGGCCTGGCGTATCCTTTCCACGATGGTCTTTCCCAATGTGGTCATGGTAGGTCGCTCGCCCTTTATCAGAATGGCTTAAATCTTCTTGCCAGAGCTTATCTGATACGTATTCTCTAGAAATGAGAGAAGCTCTTTCCCCAACCGCGCTCATTACAATCCCAATTAATAAATTATTAAAACGATTATAACACAATTAATAATTAAATTCTTATTATCTAATATTTTAATTATCTAAATAATATCGTTTAAAATTTTATTTTTATATTGAGACATCAATTCAACCATAAAATGGAGATTATGGACTGAAGCGAGAGTGAGCCCAGAGATCTCTTTGGCCTTAAAGAGATGGTGTAAATAGGCCAAGGTGTAATGTTCACACGTGTAACAGCTGCACCCTTTAACGGGAGATGTAAATTTATTTTTGAAAATACCGCGAGTGATTTTGAGAGGACCTTCGTGAGTGAGAAGGGTTCCATGGCGCGCAGCTTTGGTTGGATAGGAGCTGTCAAATGTGTCGATTCCGAGGGGAACGCAAGCTTCTAGAGATTCGAGATCGGCAATCCCGAGCAAATGGTTTGGCGCAGTTTCTGGCAATTTGGGTAGTGTAGCGCTGAGCATGGTAACCATCTCTTCTTTGGTTTTGCCCATACTTCCTCCAATTGCAAAGCCATCAAAAGGGAGGTCAGCAAGGAATTTGCAGCTTTTTTCACGCAGCTTATTGTCCACTCCACCATGTACAACGGCATACATTGCTTGACCTTGGGGATTTTTTAGATGTTCTTCTAAAGATCTTTTTTCCCATTCGTGTGTGCGATCAAGTGAGCGGCTTAAGGCTTTTGGACAAATGTGATAGGGGGGGAGTTCGTCAAAAGGGATGATGATGTCTGCGCCTAAGGCTTTTTGTGCTTGAACCGATGTTTCTGGAGTGAGCAAAACTTTTTGCCCATCACGATAAGAGCGAAAGAGAACTCCATCGCTTGTGATTTTTAGGACGGAGCCTTCTGATTTTTTTGTCCCTTTACTTTTGAGTTCGTCGGCAACGCCACCATAAGCCAAGCTAAACACTTGAAACCCTCCCGAGTCGGTGATGATCGGGAGATTGCGATTGATGAACTTGTGAATTCCTCCAGCTTCACGAATGACAGATGTTCCCGGTTGAAGGAGGAGATGGTATGTGTTGCAAAACATGAGTTGAAGGCCAATCGTTTTAACCATCTCGTTATCGAGGGCTTTTAACGTTCCATTGGTCCCAACTGCCACAAAATTCGGAGTGTCGATGATTCCATGAGGAGTGTGGATGCGCCCAACCCTAGCCCGCGATTTTTTCGACTGATGTAAGATTTCAAATGTGAATGGGATCACGGACAAACCTCTTGGAAAATGTAGTAAAGGGAGCCATACAAAAGATCAGTGAGACTTTGACGAGATAGCTCACAAAAATGATATGAGTCATCGAATGGACCAGTCCATATAAAGCTAAAAAGCTAAACAAAACCGTATCGATCAATTGGGAAATGAGAGACGCCCCTCCGAAGCGGAGGATAAGTGTTTGGCTTCGAAATTTGGTTTTCAAAAGCCCGTAAATCCAAACATCGAGTCTTTGACACAAAAGACCAACGACAAAAGAAGCAATCATGATCCGTGGCGCTTCTGCAAGAAGTTTCTCAAACACCTGTTGCATGGTGTCATAAGGACTCGGGACATAGAGTAAATGCAATTGAGATAAGACGATAAAACAAAACAAGAGGAAAAAAGCGATCCAAATAGCTCGTTTGGCAACATGTTTTCCGTAGTATTCCTGAAGCAGGTTCAATGTGAATAACGCGCCAATTGTGAAGACATCCGTGCAAGTGATGTGAAACCCAAAACAGACTATCTGTTTGGTGACAAAGAGGTTGCCAATTACAACTTGCAATCCGAGTAAAGCAATGAGAGCCGACTTTCCTAAACGAAGGGCGACTAAAATGGCGCCGATAAGCACAAAGATGTGAGAAAAAAAGAGCAGTTCGTTCACGGCATTGACGGTTCTTGTGGGTGGATGTGAACGCCTTCAGGAATGTGCAAGGTGGTTGTAGGGAATGCACATTCTGCTCCATGTTTTTCGATGATTTCGATGATCTTTAGAAAGACTTTTTGCTGGACGAGTAAGTATTCAGCCCATTTAACTGTCTTGGTGAAGCAGTAGACGAGGAAGTTCAAAGATGAAGGACCAAACTCATCAAAACGGACCATGAGATACATAGTTGTATCGATTTCTGGATTGTTTCTTAGCATCTCCTCAACTTCAGCTACTATGGCGCCAAGCTTAGGAGCATCATTGTAACGAACTCCAATCCGGGTTCTGATTTGTCTATTTGACATCCGAGAGGGGTTTTCAACGGAGATGTTGGAAAAGATCCCGTTGGGAACATAAAGTGGGCGCTTACTAAACGTTCGTATGCGGGTTAGGCGCCACCCAATTGTTTCGACAAATCCTTCAATTTCCCGATCTGGTGAGCGGATCCAATCCCCGACATTAAAAGGGCGGTCAAGGTAGATCATCAGCCCTCCAAAAAAGTTGGCGAGCAAGTCTTTTGCAGCCAAACCTACCACGATACCTCCAGCGCCACCGAAGGCGAGGACGGCAGAGATATTAATATTACGCGTTTGTAGGTAGACGAGGAGTGCAATCAAGATTACACCAATGCGAGAGACTTGACAGACAGCCCGAACAGTCGTCTTATCGTATTGTTTTTTTTGCTCTCGTTGTTCACGTACATGATGGATTTCCATGTTCTTGATGAACCTAAGAGTCATCCATAAAAAGAGGAAAATGACGGCAAATGAACGGACTCCTCGAAAGAAAGGGACGAATGTGTTGTTTTCAAAATGGTAGCCGAGGATTTCAGCTCCAAAAGTGATAGCGAGAATCCAGATCAGAAATTTCAGAGGGAGAACGACAGCTTTGAGAAGGGAGAAATCCCAAGCCAAATGGGTTTTTTCCAGCCTTGGCATCAGCCTTTTATAGAGACGGCTGATCAAAAAATGCAAAACAAGCGCAAGAACAATAATGAGCGAAACAGGGGTGATCCATCCTTGATGAAAAAGTAGGTTTGAGATTTCGTGTCCGGGTTTGTCGATTGTCATGATACGAGTCTCTTCAAATCTCCTTTTGTGTGCATTTCTGTCACAATATCGCACCCCCCGATGAACTTTCCATCGATATAAAGTTGAGGGATGGTAGGCCAATTGGAGAAATCCTTGATTCCTTGCCGCAATTTGTCATCATCTAAGACGTTTCGAGTTTCGTAAGGAATTTCAAGCTGATTGAGGATGCTGACGACACGTGCAGAAAATCCACAAACAGGCATCATTTTTGTCCCTTTCATGAAGAGAATCACGCGGTGAGACTCGATGTCTTTTTTGATTTTTTCTAAAATACTATCCATGTTTTTTCTCATTCCACTCTTGTGGAGTCAGGGTTTTTAAACTTAAAGCGTGCAGTGTCGATTCAAAGTGGCTTTTGAGCGAATTCATCACAAGTTGATGTTGCTCCACGAGCGACTTCCCTTCAAAGACCGGCGAAACGACAAGTGCTTCAAAATGAAGCCCATCTTCACGGGGATTCCGCACTTCTACATGCGTGACTTCAAGAGCATCTTGGATGACAGATTCAATTTCAAAAGGTTTCATTGACACAACTCATATTTTTTGCCGGATTGTACACAAAAAACGAGTAAATGAGAAGGATCTATCCCAAATTCCAAGGGCTCCCGCAAGAGAAAGTTTGAAAATCTTTTCCAAATTTTTTCTTGCGGAAGCTACTAATGCCAACATCATTAGCATTGCCAACACTTTACTTAAGTCCTTGTTTCCGTTCTCTTAACAACCTGTTTGAGATCAAACAAACACAGGAGTTACGGACATATCAATTGATGAATTTATCATAACTATTTTTTGTTTTTTGTTGTCCCAACTTTACGATAAGTCATACCACCCCCTTTTTCAGAAATCATAATCTTCCAGTTTTGAGGAATACCTTTAGGTCTTGGAAAGGTTTTATAGCCACAATGATGCAGTATTTTTCTGACCTGAAGCTCTGATAAGCATTCATTTTTAAAAGCAGATCCTAAAGCGTGGCTTAGAGTCTTGACTCTTCTGCAACGTTTATTTGCAAGAAGGAGAAAACCGTTATGGGCCAAATCCTCTATTAGAAAGTTAGACATCTCCTTAGTTGTTAATAAGCTTTACATTTCTAATCTTTCCGTAGACGGTATTGGCAAGCTTACAGATCAGTTGCCATCTTGGGTCACGGAAAATCTCTTTATCGCTTTTGTTTTCTTTAGAAACCAATTGATCATAGTTTATCATAGCATTGTATAGTTCTTGGAGGGCGGAATGCTGTTCTATGGAGAGTTCAGACCACGTTAGGATGACTACACAAAAATTACAAAAATCCATATAAATTTCAGAAAAATCTGTAAATTCTGAATAATCACTGTCTAACCAAGCTATTTTTTGTTTTTTAGTATCAAATAAACATTTCAGAGAAGCCAAAAATCCTTCGTAGTAACTTAGGTCATTTTTTTCTGTGAGTATGATTTCATCCATATGGTACTGCTCTACTTAACTTTTCAAAGTCGTAATCTTGGAGTGGAATATGGGATGAAGGAGATGAAGCGTCTACAAATTTACCATTTTTATCTATGCTTTTTCCATGTACCGAATGTTTTGCGTAAGGCTGTTGCTGTAATGGGTTAGAACTTATAGGATTACCAGGCATTATTCTTACTTCAGC
The DNA here is from genome assembly GCF_000237205.1 of Simkania negevensis Z. Lineage (GTDB taxonomy): Bacteria > Chlamydiota > Chlamydiia > Chlamydiales > Simkaniaceae > Simkania > Simkania negevensis. The sequence goes on from NC_015713.1 coordinate 729,983, forward strand.
ATGGACAACCGTTTTTCCTCCTTTCCCCACAGATTCCAGTCGGTATTTCATACCACCCCCTTTTTCAGAAATCATAATCTTCCAGTTTTGAGGAATACCTTTAGGTCTTGGAAAGGTTTTATAGCCACAATGATGCAGTATTTTTCTGACCTGAAGCTCTGATAAGCATTCATTTTTAAAAGCAGATCCTAAAGCGTGGCTTAGTTTTGACTCTTCTGCAACTTTTATTTGGTCGAGGGTTGACTTTGTTTTTTTCCACCATGCTTGATGAATTTCTTCAAGCGTCGTCCATTTTGAGGCATCTTTTGCCATTTTTTCTAGGGTTAAGAAGCGGTTTGCACGCTGAAGATCGTGAAAGACTTTCACACCTTTTCCAATACCGGCAAAGAGGAGAAAGTCAGTCCCATAACGCCCGATGATTGAACCTATGAGCTCTCCTTTTCTTCTCTCGGAAAGAGTTTTGGAATTATGCATGAGTTCTTTTACTTCAGGGACAAGAGTTTGAATCACTTCTAAAGTAGAGTGATCGGTAAGAAAATCAATTAGCGCTCGACAAGCATGGTACATTTGTACAGAGACATCTGTTGGATCACAGGCAAAAGCCCAGAGTCCATGAGCTAGGCCACTTATCGAGCTAAGCATAGAAGGAATGAAGTGGATAGTTGTATCACCGGCACTGATGCAAATGCCCGAAATTAATCCAGCGCAAAAATCTAGGCCGACTGTTCCTATTGTAGGCTTAGGTTTGTAGTCGGCTTGCAAAAAGTCAGCGATGGAGAGCTCGAAGTTACCTTTTTCAAAATAGGCAACGGCTCTCTCGAAATAACTTTCTTTGTTCTTGGGATTCTCACGAATACAGGATGTGAGAGTTTGGATTGCTTCGTCAAAAAGACCTAGTTGGGTTTGTAGTTGGCCTTTTCTGAGTAGCAAGTCTTCTTCGGTTTTTTCTTTAAGTGTTTCTAGAGAAGTGATCTCAAGGAGCCTGCTGAGGTCTGCTAAACAATCCATGAAATATCCATCGAGAAAGTGTATTTGAGATCGTGTATATAAAGCACTAGGGGCTTCATGTTCTTCAATACAATGAGTGAAAATATTAAGATAGGTATCTTTGACCTTTTGGAGTTGAGCAGAAAAATAGGGGTGAAATTCAGTGTAAGCAGCAGATTTAGAAGCATATTCTTTTTCAAGTTTAACCAACCGCTTCTTATTTTCAGCTAATTGTTTTTCGTATTTGCTAATGTTTTTTGTGAAATTATTCACTCGTTTTTCTGCAAACGAACTTGTATAAGAGGGGTCTTCTAGTTCGCACTTCTCGATAAAGTCGAGTTGTTTCTGTAGATTTATTTTATTATTCCTGAGGAGGCTTTCGCATTCTGAATTTTCTATTTCTATGAGCTTAAATTCATGACTGTATACTTCTTCGATGTGCCCAAAGAAGATCATTTCTTCTTGAAACGCAACAGATTCTAGTGTTCCTATAGCATTCTCTAGATTGTCAAATTGATGAGAACCCCAATCTTCGTGTCTTTCTCCTGAACCAAAATCTGTATAATAGGTCCAATGAAATGTTTTTCCTTGATGAGCTCCATCTTCATCATGATGTTCAATGTTCCAGTTTAGCCGCTCTGAACAGTTAACCGCATTTGATGTGATGAGTAAGTTTTCATTGAATATATTCTGATACCATGGGTCATCAAAATGAGTGGGTTTTGAAAAGCAAAAATCCTCATTTTGCGAGGCAGCGCTCAAACGATGGAGTTCCCATAAAGTGAGGATGAATTGCCACTCCACTTCGCGAGCACCGGTCGTGCCCCAGCTGCCACAATGATAAGGGCAAACAAAGTATTTTTCGCAAGGAACATTAGAAGAAAACCTGTCAGACCAATCAGCAATGAGAGTGCTCTGTAGGAAGAGTAAACAGAGTAATATTCTTTTCATGAGTTCTCCAGTTTTTTCTGGAAAGCTTGAAGATTATTTTCTGTTAAAATTTATTGCAACTGAGAGTTTTGATTTATACTCAAACAACTTCAAAAGTTGGGTTCAGACAACGCGAAAGCTTTCGGAATTCTTTGAACCTATCCAACTAAATTTTTTATCCAAGTATAAACTACCCCCAATATTACCAATCCATTCCATATCACGAATAAACGCTCCCATCGCATCAATAGCCGACGACAACGTCTTTTTAACCAAGCAAAAGCTCGTTCTACCTTCCAGCGTTGTGGGCTCAATTTGAAGAAATGGGTAACTTCGTTAATTTCTGGCGCCCATCTTCCTTTGATTTTCCGATAGGGAATTAGAGGAAATATTCCCATGTTTAACAAAAACTGACGTAACCAGCCTGCATCATAACCTTTGTCTGCCTCAAGAACAACTACTCGCCCTTTGAGTGACTTTAATGGAAGCTGTGTAAGCAATCTGCTAACTTCCTGTTTTTCATCCCCCTTTGCATCGGTAGTTGTAATGGCTATTGCATTGCCGTTTTTATCGATAAGCAAGTGAAGCAGAACTCCCTTGCCTTTATAACCATAATCAACTTTTTCCCCTCCTCCTGGAGCGGGGGGAAAAAGAACCGTCCACAGCTACTTGAGAAAGATCAACTTTTCCTTCCATTATTGCTATCTGTAATAGCCCACTCATCACCTTATCAAAAACTCCTTCAACACTCCATTGCTTTAACCATTTGTGAGCTGTAGAACGAGGGATAAAAAGAGAGGAATCTGTCGGAAGATCCGCCCAACGACATCCTCTCGTTAAGATAAAGAGTATTGAATTCCAGGTTTTGCGTAGATCACTTCGAGGAGTTCCTCTCTCCAAAGGAAAAGTATGGTCCATAAGACCTTCAATGAGTTGCCATTGTTCATCTGATAAACACTTAAATCCTGCCATGTCATCTCCTAAATTTTTTTAAAAGAATATAGCATTTAACTTTTTAGTTGGATAGATTCTTGGACTTAAGTGATACAATATTAGAAACATGTGGTCACTTAAGATCGGCAAATTACGGTTAACTAAAAACAACTGTTTTATTGTTGTTGAGAATGACGCGCTGTTCAACTTGATATTTGAGAGCGCGAGCAAGGACGAGGCATTCGACATCACATCCTAGCTGCACAAGCTGTTTGGGTGTGTGATCATGGCGTACCCGGATCGTTTCTTGGTCGATAATAGGCCCCTCATCTAAATCAGCGGTGACGTAGTGGGCTGTTGCTCCTATGACTTTCACTCCTCGCTCATAGGCTTGATGGTAGGGTTTTGCTCCTTTGAAGCTGGGGAGAAAAGAGTGGTGGATGTTGATGATTTTTCCATGAAGTTTTTTGCATAAATCTTCAGAAATGATTTGCATGTACCGAGCTAGAACTATGAGATCGATTTCGAGGTCTTGAACGAGCTTAAAAAGTTTTTTTTCTTGCTCGATTTTATTTTTTTGGGTGATCGGGAAGTGATAAAAGGGGAGATTGTACCAAGAAGCCATTTCCTCAAGATCTTCATGGTTGGACACAACGGCAGGAATTTCAATCGGAAGAGTGCCATTTTTATGTCTATGCAAAAGGTCATTAAAACAATGGCTGAGCTTCGAGACCATGATTAATACTTTTGGGCGATAGTTTTTATCATGCAACTCAAAACTCATGCCAAACTTTTCGGCAACGGGCTTAAAAGCTTCGCAAATCTGGTCTTCACTGGAAGGTCCGCTTTCAACTCGGAAATCGAGGCGCATAAAAAACTGCTGAGTAGACGGGTCACTAAACTGAGAAAGTTCAAGAATATTCATTCCATTTGTTGCAAGCATTCCCGTAACAGCAGCAACGATTCCAATCCGATCTTGGCAAGATAGAGTTAAAATAAATTCATTTTCAAACATGAGAAACAAGATAGCACAAACCCTTATTTCTGAGCGAGTCCGCAAATGAAGTCAAATTCACTTTATGCTTTCTTGCCATAATACGCATCGAGCATTTCTTCAACCTTCTTTGCAATTCTTCCGTTGACAAAGGGGATTCCATCGTTGTGCCGTTCGCGAATTCCCATGAAGAATTTATGCTTCCAAGAGGTGTCTTGAGAGAGAAGACCTTGCGCAAGCGCAACAGCAGGAGAAATAAGGGGATCAGCGATGATAGACTCGATGTATTTAGAGATATCTTCGTAGAAATGAGCACTTGTTGTTTGAAAGATCAATTCAGGACATTTTAGCTCTGTAGAACACTTAAGAGTTTCAAAGTTCCAATTGACAAAACGGAGGAGCTTATCGAGCGGTTTAAAGAGAACATCTGCGGCTGTATCAGCAAAGTCAGTAAAGGTACGGCTTTTCATAAAGAGATATCGGATATCTTTTTTAAATTCGTGATTTTTGAGGGCTTCAGCTTGTACCCCTCCACCAATGGAGTGGCCATATCCAAAGATTGTCTTGGCTTTGATGTCTTCTTCTAAGATTTCCAAAAGAGCTTTGTAGGCTTTAATCATGATGTCTCGATTTGGTAGTCCAGAGCTTGCACCTACACCTGCATAATTAAAGAGAATAGCATTTGTTTTAAGCCCATCTAAAAAAGAGGTCAAATTAGCCTGAATGTATTGCCCATAGTCAGGGCAACCTAAAGCTTCGTACAACTCTCCATTCCCCCCGGACATGAGCATCCAACGATCACTAGCCAAGTTGCGGCCTATCATCATCGCATCGATCGTATAACCATCGACTTCAATTGAGAAACGTTTCACCTTGAAGCCTTCTTCGTTTAATCCCTCTATGTCAATTTCTTTTCTCCAAGATGAGGAAACAAAAAAGCTAAGGACCGATCCCGGTACAGTTGCAAGGCCAATTAGGCCGTGAATTAAGTGAGGAAGGGTAAAAGGAAAAAGGGCGAGTTGTAAAACTGAGGGCACAAGAGGAAGGCCATAATTTCGAAAAAACTCAAAAAAACTTCCGAGTTTATGCATAAGCATGTAACAGAGGCAGAGGCATCCCACTGTGAAGAGAACTTGCTGCGCGATGCGCCAGACCTTATTACCTGTCTCAATTACATGAGTCGGAGCAGGAGATTGATTGGTCTTAAACTCTTCTTTTGCTTTTTCTATGTAGTTTGATTGCGTATAAAAAGCATCTGAACCATGTAAAATATCGTATAATTCCATAATTGCCTTTACTTTTTGCAAAAACTATACAGAAAATGTTAGAAATTAACAATGAAGAAATCTTTAAATTTCACAAAATTTCCTTGCTTTTTTCTCTTGAGGAATAAGAGTGTAAACCTTTAAATAGAATTTATTAGCCCTTTTGGAGAAAATAGTATGGCAAAACCTTTAAAACGAGTAGCTGTGACAGGTGGGGGAGGGCAAATTGCCTATAGCGTCCTCTTTCGCATTGCAAGTGGAGAACTCTTTGGCCCTGATCAGCCCATTGCTCTTCATATCTTAGAAGTGCCCCAAGGCTTAGAACCCTTAAAAGGGGTGGTGATGGAGCTTGAAGATTGTTCCTACCCACTGCTGAAAGAAATTAAAATCGGCACCGATCCTGTTGATGTTTTTGGTGATGTCAATGTCGCACTACTCATTGGAGCAAAGCCTCGTGGACCTGGAATGGAACGGAAAGATCTCCTGCAAGACAATGGAAAAATTTTTGTAGGTCAAGGCCAAGCGCTAAATAATGCCGCTGCTAAAGATGTTCTCGTTTTTGTCGTGGGTAATCCGTGCAATACCAATTGTTTGATTGCGATGCACAATGCGCCTGATATTCCAAACGATCATTTCTTCGCGATGACACGCCTCGATCAAAACCGAGCGCAATTTCAACTTGCTCATAAGGCGGGAGTGGATATTACTGAAGTCGAGAAAGTGACAATATGGGGGAATCACTCAGCGACTCAAGTTCCTGATTTTGTCAATGCGACGATTCGAGGAAAAAAGGCAACAGACGTCATTAAAGATAGAGCCTATTTAGAAGGAGATTTTGTCACTTGCGTTCAAAAGCGTGGAGCCGCAGTGATTGGTGCGCGAGGTAAATCTTCTGCAGCATCTGCAGCAAATGCAATTCTCGATGGAGTGCGGTCGATCCTCACTCCAACGAAAGGCGATTCATGGTATTCCATGTGTGTCTTGTCGAATGGAAATCCCTATGGTATTAAAGATGACTTGATTTTTTCCTTTCCATGTCGGACATTAAAAGAAAATCAAGTAAACATCGTTAACGGGCTTGAGTGGGATCTATTTTTGAAAGAAAGAATTGCAGAAACCGAAAAAGAGCTCCTAGAAGAACGCGATGCAATCGCACATTTATTGAAATGAGGCAGTGATGGAAGAAGTCCTTTTTGAAGTGACAAAAGAGCAACTCGAAACAGGGATGCGCGGTTATCCTGTCGGATACTGCACCACGTCCTATGTGGATCCCATTAAAGGACTTTTTTATCGAGGGCGTCCGATCTCCGAGCTTTATAAGTGGGAGCCTGAACGGGTGATTTACCTTCTCCATCACGGGAAAGAAGGCTCAGCTCAAGACATCTCCCAATTTTCACAAGAGCTTAAAAAAAGGGCTCATTGCTCTCAAGCTGTAGCGAAACATATCGAGAGTTTGCCTCGTCAAGGACACCCCATGAAATTGTTTTGCTCAGCACTGCTCATTTTGGGAATGCTTGAAGGGCTAAAAGATTATAAAGAAGATTGCCTCAACTTAATTGCAAAACTTCCTCATCTAACAGCCATAGTGATCAACCATCATGCTGGTTGGGGTCCAACTCCTGCTCCAAATGGAGAAATGGGCTACATGGAAAACTTTGCTCACATGCTGCAAGTCCCTAAGGCCAAAAAAGATGAGCTCTCTGAGGTCTTTAGACTTTTTAACATTCTCCATTACGATCATGGAGGAGGGAATCTGTCGACATTTGTAGGAAAGGCTGTGGCTTCAGGTCTGGAAGATATGTATGGTTCGATTGCATCAGCAATGTGTGCTTTAGCAGGTCCACGTCATGGAAAAGCGAATCAAGACTGTCTGCAGTTTGTTCAATTAGTTCTCGATGAAGTGGGTGAAGGAGCTTCTGCGAATCAAGTCGAGAATCTTATCCGAAAGCGTCTGCAAAATAATGAACTTGTTTATGGATTTGGCCATGCTGTTCTTCGTGCAGAAGATGCCCGAGCGGCAATTTTTTATGATATTGCTGAAGAGAAATTTAAAGACCATCCTCTCGTGAAAATCGCCTTTTTGCTTCGCTCTGAAGGGCCAAAAGTTTTGAAAGAAAACCCTAAAATTTCTGACCCTTATCCGAATGTCGACGCAGTTTCAGGGACCGTTCTCACAGCTGCTGGATTTGGTTATCCCGAGTACTTTACCGTTCTCTTTGGTCTTGCCCGCTGCTTAGGCATTTCAATTCAAATCGTCTACGAGCGATGTGAAGCTCGTGGAGGAAAGGGAACACCGATTATTCGTCCTCGCTATCTTTTTAAGCCTCAGTAATTAAAAGTCGTTTAACAAATCTTAATGTTTATGCCTGATTAAGAGCTTATTGATGCTATTTTAACTTCGTGCGATGTCTAACGTGATAGCAGTAGGGTAAAATTTGTATAGCCAAAGCATTAAAGATCTTCTAAGTCAGATTTTCTTGTTTTTTAAGATTCGACTAGTTATAATCATATTTTGAATTAGCTAAGAAGGGAGATGCTATGGAAATTTCAAGGGTGTTAGAGACATCAAAAAATGCGCTTCATTGGGATCATGTTTCAGCTCCACCTCCACGAGAAGAGATAGGGCTTTCTCAAGAGGGGATCGACCGATTGAACCAGCTTGGGATCGACCGATTGAACCAGCTTGGGATTGACACGATACTGAAAGCCTCTACTGAAGGGAAGAAAATTGGGTTGATCATCGGAAGAGATAAGGACCAAGCAGTGCCTACCGAAGAGGGTTGGCTATGGGTAGCAGGCAATATTAGAGGGGATCCAGCAATTTTTGAAAATCGTATCGATCTTCAAATGAACTTCTCTGATGAAGGAACAATTCAAAAATTAGAAGGGATGTTTGATCGTGTTGTTGTCGATTCCTTGACACTAAAATTCATTCATGGAGCTTGGCAGAAGGTAACTCCTTTGCTAAAACCACTCCCATCTTCTCAGCTCATTACTGAAACCTCAACAGGATGTATGGACCTTTTACCTGATATCCAAGAGGTTCAGGTAGATTGCCTGAATGGTTCTATCGAATTCCCATTCAGTTTTCAATCAAGAGAAATGAAGGAGAATCGCCTTCTTTTTCAAAAGTGGAAAGACAAAGTTGGAGAAAAAGAATGCACAAAGAAGAAAAAAGAATTTTTAGATAATAGGGTGGCTTCTATGGGAGGGAAGCTCATCGGTTTTAGAAGCGAAAAGGAATGTGATTTAGCCTTCTTCTACCATATCTTAAATGAGAATTATCCAAACCGATTTAATGCAAAAAAAGAAGCTGAAAAAGTTGGCGTTGAACAATTTCGTCAACATCTGGGGAGCTTGTTTGATCAGGTTGTGGTATATGACGATGCAACTCCTTTCCCAACACGTCAAGGAATTGGGGCTGGAGAGAAGAGAAGCCACTTTGCTCTCACAGGTCCGAAAACGCGTACTAAATGAAGAAGGATGGTATTTAAAAAACTATAAGCGCATCAATTTTCAATATTCCTAACTGATTTGGATTGTTAAGTTCTTTAAAAATAGTATATTCCTTGAGCTACATTTGACGTTACTACTCATGCTTTACTATATAAGCCCGGAGTTTAGGTTAATAAAGTTCGTTTTTTAACATAATGATACCGCATCTTATATCCAAGAGATTAAAGATATTGTAAGTCAGTTATCTTACCGATTAAAAAATCGGCTTTTCTTTTAAGATTCAATGGGTTATATTTTTCTCTGGATTTGCTAAAATCGGAGATAATATGCAGATGTCAAGGGTGTTAGAGACAGCAAAAATTGCACTTCATTGGGACCATATCTTGGCTCCAACTAACCGAGAAGCCGGAAAGATTCAAGATGACTCTTGGAAGGGAAGCGCCAAAAAAGTCGCAGGGTTAGTCCTAGTAGCCTTTTCTTGCACTTTATTTGGCTGGGAAATTTCTGCGCTGCTCTTTTTCAATACAGGTCTTTACCATCTGAGCCGTGCTTATCAAAAAACCTTTTCAATCAATGAAACTCCTATAGAAGAAATCGGACTTTCTCAAGAAGAGATTGACCGATTGAACCAGCTTGGGATTGACACGATACTGAAAGCCTCTACTGAAGGGAAGAAAATTGGGTTAATCATCGGAAGAGATAAGAATCAGCCAGTACCTAAGGAAGACGGCTGGCTTTGGGTAGCAGGCAATATTGCAGGGGATCCTGCAATTCTAGAAAACCGTGTCGATCTTCAAATGAACTTCTCTGATGAAGGAATAATTCAAAAGTTAGAAGGGATGTTTGATCGTGTTGTTGTGGATATCTCGACACTTAAATTCATTCGCGGGGCTTGGCAGAAGGTTACTCCTTTGTTAAAACCACTCTTATCTTCTGAGCTCATTACTGAAACCTCGACGGGATGTATGGGGATTTTATTTGATATCAAAGACGTTCAGGTAGATTGTCCAAATGGTTCTATCAATTGTCCAATGAGTTTTCAATCAAAAGAAATGAACGAGAACCGCACTCTTTTTCAAGAATGGAAAGACAAGGTGGGAGAAAAAGAATTTGCAAAGAGGAAAAAAGATTTTTTAGGCAATATGGAGGCTTCTGAAAGAGAGACTCTCATCGGTTTTGGTGGTGAAAAGGAGCTTGATTTAGCTTTTTTCTACCATATCTTAAGTGAGCATTATCCCAACCGATTTAATGCATTTAGAGAAGCAGAGAAAGTCGGTGTTGAACACTTTCGTCATTATCTGAAGCTCTTGTTTGATCGGGTTGTGGTATATGATAATGCAGCTCCTTTCCCAACACGTCAAGGAATTGGGTATGGAGAGCAGGGAAGCCACTTTATTCTTACAGGTCCGGCAACGCGTACTAAAGAAAGAAGAAGGGTATTTGAAAAACTATGAGCGAATCAATTCCCAATGAAAGAACGAGACTTTTATCGAAACCTCATCCATGGTACTCTGGGCCGTATGAACCAACTCTTGGATAGCTAATTGAATATTACCAAAAGAAATTAGAATTTTTGCAATTAAGTTTTTTTCATCATTGCTCTACGGAAAGTGGAGAACAAGCTTACCTGGCTGGACGTATCGTTGAGTTCCTATAAGGGATATATTCCTTTAGGAGATCCTAAGGAGTCTACGAACTATCCTCCACCGGATTTAGATAAGCATGATCAAGCCACAGAGCTTGATCGATAAAAATTGATTTATTATGAAGCAGGTTCCTATACTTGAGAAAAAGTATTTGAGTGCTGCCCATGACTTGGTCTGAAATTGAACACATCTTTAATCGCGCTTTGAAGTTCTCGTTTTCAAAACGGAAGCTTCTCTTCATGTTCCCTGTGCTTCTCGTTTGCGGTTTAATGACCGTTTTTTGTCGCGCGGTTGCCATTCATGCAGGGCAGTGGGTGGTTCTAAGTTTGACTTTCTTGCCGATTTTCTTGTCTTCAGGGCTTTTGCTTGCTGCAGGGGTCGTATTAGCGCGCGTTTACCACCATGAAGTCAAGATGATTCCACTCAGCTATAAGAAGATTCTCAGTCAATCCTGGGAGCTTCTCGTAGGGGTTTCTTATTTGACACTGCCACTTATGCTTTCCTATTTACTTTTGTGGGTCCTCATGGGAGTTTTTTACTTGCTGAAAGAGATCCCAGCACTAGGTGAAACACTAGGGGTTTTATTGGCATTTGGCCCCTTTTTATTGGTTCTTGGATCCTTAGTTTTAAGTCTGTTTAATCTCTTTCTCCTCTTTTTTGCGACGCCCCATATTGCCCTTCAAACAGGGATGAAACTCAAATTAGCTGAGCAGGTTTTCCGCCGGTTTACAGAAAATATTTTTTCTAACCTAGCTTTATTTTTAGTTGGGATCATTCCCTTACTTGTCATTGTAGGAGTTCTTTGCCTTGCTGCATTTTTGACAGGAGTAAACTTTTTTATGCGAACAGAAACCCTAGCGATCGCCCTTCAGTGGTTTTTTATCATGATTCCCTTTACGGCATTGCTTTCTCCGGGTATTCTTTTCTTTTTCAATTTCGCGGTAGAAAGCTACGTACACATGCAAAAAAGACATGCCTAAGATTGCAATTGTTGGCGCCGGGTTTTCGGGCCTAGGTCTTTGTTATCATCTGCTGCAATGCGGCTATCAAGTGACACTCTTTGATCCCAAAGGGATTGGGGGTGGCGCTTCTGGAATAGCTTCGGGTCTTTTGCACCCGTACCCAGGAGAAAGTGCCCGTATGAGCTGGAGGGGACTTGAAGCCATGCGAGAGGCCGAGCTTTTGATTGATAAAGCAAGCGAGGCTTTAGGGCGTGCGGTTGCCCGCAAAGAGGGTATTTTACACCTAGCGATTAGCGAGAAAAAGAAAGAAGCTTTTCTTCAGCGTGCAAATACTCAAGACGATGTGGAGTGGTGGGATGCTAAGACGTGTCATGAGCGTGTCAAAGGTGCTCATTTTTGCCCTGGTATTTTCATTCGCTCAGGTCAAACGGTTCATCCAAAACTCTATTTGAAAGGACTTTGGAAAGTGTGTCAAAAGGAGGGAGCTGAGCTGGAAAAGAAAGAAGTCGATGTGGCTTCATTAAAAGGGTTTGATCAAATCGTAATTGCAGCAGGAAGCGGCATTCGAAAGATGAAAGAGTGTGAAAGCTTGAATGTCAAGCTTAACAAGGGCCAGCTCTTAGTATGCACTAAGCCAAGTTATTTCAATCCAGGATTTAGTTTAGTTGGGAAAGGGTATTTAGCCTTGAGCGAGGACGAGAATCGGTGCTATTTGGGTTCGACTTATGAGCATGAGTTTATCACTGAGCAGCCCTGCATTGGTCATGCAACCGAAATGATTTTTTCGCGAATTGGGCAATTTCTTCCTTCCTATGGAGCATTCGAAGTGACAGAGTGTTTGTCAGGCATGCGCGTTGTGAATCGGAAAACTTACCATCCAATTGTTGGAAAGCTCCGAGAAGGGGTTTGGGTGCTCACAGCAATGGGTTCACGTGGACTCCTCTATCATGGTCTCATGGGAAAAATGCTTGCACAGGCAATCGTAGCAAATGATCCCTTATTGATTCCCAAGGAGGTCCGTCTATGACAGCTGCAGCTCTTTTTTTGGGAACCGGCGCTTCGATGGGAATTCCTGTTATTGGGTGCGACTGCGCTGTTTGCAACTCGTCATTACCAGCAAACAAACGGTTGCGTCCTTCCCTTTTATTAACAGTTGGAGATAAGCGGTACGTCGTTGACATTGGACCAGATTTTCGGACGCAGGCGCTGCAACATCAGATCGATCGTTTGGATGGAGTGATCATTACCCATAGTCATTATGATCATATTGCAGGACTTGATGAACTCCGCATTTATTTTTTTCGAGAGAAAATCCCCGTTCCATGTTTGGTTTCGCCAGAAACGTTAGAAGAAATCAAAATTCGGTATCACTACATCATGCCCCCTTCACAAGAAGATGTCTCACATGTGATGAAGTTTGACTTTCAGGTACTTGAAGGTCATGAAGGAGAAACGACATTTGAAGGACTTTCACTTCGGTATTTTAGCTACTTTCAAAAGGGAATGAAAGTCACGGGGATTAGGATTAAGGATTTTGCTTATGTGGTGGATATTTTAGAGTATCCTGAATCGATTTATAAGCAATTAGAGGGAGTGCAGACACTTGTAATTGATGGGATGACTTGGGAGCGAACAGCAGCTCATTTGGGCATTCAGGAAGTGATTGAATTTGCAAAAAAAATTGGCTGTGAGAAAACTTATTTAACGCATGTTGCTCATGAAACAGATCATGATGTAATGAATGCAAAACTTCCAAATGGAATGGAAATGGCTTACGACGGATTGAAAATACGCTTATGGTAGATGAAAAGCGACTATACGAAGATGTACGCTATGAAATTAGCGATTTAAATACAGCACTATTAATTGGGTGTTACACCAAGTCTTCTGATCTCATGCTTTGCAAAGAACATATCGATGAACTCGAATCTTTGGCTGATACGTATGGATTTGAAGTGGTTTCAAAAAACCCGTGTCCGCTTCGAAAAATTGAAGCGAGTACTTATATTGGCAAAGGTAAAATCGAAGAACTACAAGCCGCTGCTGATGAGAGCAAAGCAGATGTAGTGATTTTTGATGATGAGATTTCTCCCAATCAACAGCGCAACTTAGAAAAAATCTTCAAACGGCCTGTAATTGATCGGACTGAACTCATTTTAGAAATTTTTTCGCAAAGAGCTCAAACGCGGGAAGCAAAGCTGCAAGTTGAGCTGGCGAAGAGCCATTACCAGTTGCCTCGACTCAAACGCCTTTGGACTCACTTATCGCGACAGGTTGCAAGTGGAAAAGGGTTCTTGAAAGGGGCAGGGGAGCGGCAAATCGAATTAGACCGTCGGATGGTGCGCGATCGGATCTCCCGGCTTAAAAATGAAATCGAAGAGGTGCGTCACCAAAGAGATGTGCAGCGTCATGCACGTATTCGCTCTGGTGTTCCAACTTTTGCCATCATTGGGTACACGAATGTGGGGAAATCGACACTCCTCCATGCGCTCACGCAAGCAGAAGTGCTCATTGAAGATAAACTCTTTGCGACACTTGATACGACGACGCGTAAATTCACTTTGCCGAACCACCAAGAGATTCTCCTTATTGATACAGTTGGTTTTATCCGGAAAATTCCTCATACACTAGTTGCAGCCTTTAAGAGCACGCTTGAAGAGGCGATGTATACCGACATTCTTCTCCATCTTGTCGATATCAATCACCCTCTAGCCGAAGAACATGCCGAGTCGACCTATGAGGTTTTGAAAGAACTTGGAGCTGAAGGTAAACCTATGATCACTGTGCTTAATAAAATTGATGCCATTGAAAATAAAGGAATCATTGGAAGATTTAAGTTGAAATATCCCCGTGTAGTGGGGATTTCAGCTTTAAAAGAGCTAGGCTTTGACGATTTGATGCGGACGATGATGGACACGATCAAAGACCTTAGAACGGTTCTTAAACTTCGCATTCCGCAAAAAGAATACGCCCTTGTCAGTCGTTTACTTAATGAGGGACGGCTTATTCATCAAGAGTATGAAGAAAATGATATTTTGATAGAGATTGAAATTCCGAAGCATTTGCTTCACAAAGTTGAGCCCTACATCATTGTGGAGAGTTAGAATGTCACTGCTTACAAAACTTCCTCCTCAAGAAAGGCCTCGTGAAAGATTTCTCACTCTTGGCGGCGATGCCCTTTCTCTCACCGAACTTTTAGCCATTTGCTTGGGAAGTGGGAGGCAAGGTCACTCTGTTTTGCATCTTGCAGAGGAGCTGTTAGCAACTTTTGGAAGTCTTTCGAGCCTTCTCGAAGCCTCAGTAAGTCAGCTCACACAAGTCAAGGGAATCGGACAAGCAAAAGCGGTTCAGCTCAAAGCAATTTTTGCACTTGCTAAGCGGTTCCAGCGCCGCGCAGGTGCTGCCAAATTTCCCGTTAAGTGTCCCAAAGATGCCTACTATCTCATTGCTCCTTACTTGGAAGATGAAAAGCAAGAAAAGGTGGCGCTTCTCTTTCGGAATGTGAAAGGAGAAATCTTTCACCATGAAATCATTGCCTCTGGAACGCTATCCGAAGTTCTCGTACATCCACGCGAAGTGTTTCATCATGTTCTCATTCATCGAGCGTTTAGCTTCATCCTGGTACACAATCATCCGAGTGGCAGTCCTACTCCTTCCAAATGCGACATTGAACTCACAAGACTTGTTGAGACTTCGGGTCGACTTATGGGAATCCGCTTAGATGATCATCTTATCATTGGCAAACGAACTTTTGTTTCTCTCTGGGAAAGAGGAGCCATTCGGCGCAAAGGTTACTAACCTGAGCTCTGGGTTTATTTTGCTTATACTCAAGAAAGAGGGTTCTCTTAAATTCGAGGTATTTTTCCCGATGGAAAAGGCCAAACGGTCCTTTTCGAGGCAAGCAGGCTGAGAAGAAAGAGAAAAATCCCTAAGAAAGAGCGAAATAAACTTAGAATTCAGGTTACTACATTCTATATTGCAAAGCTTTGTTTGACGAAATCAACCGCGCCTGATGCGAACATCTGAACGGCAATCAGGGCAACGATCATTCCACCCAAACGCTCAAAAGCAATCAACCCCTTTTCACCAAGGCCATGCTTCAAAAGAGAGGCAATCAAGGTGATCATGAATGAAACAAACATGGCTCCAACGATGATCATTGTCATAGTGAGCTGATCGTTTAAACGACTAGAAAAGAGCATCACAGCAGTGATTGACCCAGGTCCGGCGATCACAGGTGTTGCAAGAGGAACCAATATTGGTTCGTGTTTGGGGCCAGCTTCTTGATCATGCTTGGGGAATATCATTCCAATGGCGATGAGCAAGAGGAGGATTCCTCCAGCCATTCCCAAGATGGGTTGAGAAATACCTAGAAGATGAAAAATATTGGCTCCAAAATAATTGAAGAGGAGGAGAATCACGAGGGCTAAAACGAATTCGCGGATCAGAATGACACGCTGTTGTCTCGGGCTGTAGCGCGCTAAAAGGCCGATGAAGAGGGGGATGTTCCCGAGGACGTTGATAACAAAAAAGAGGGATACCGCCATCGAGATAGGGTGGGCAGGCATTATGATCTCCTTAGGTTTATTCACGAAGCATTCTAGAGAGAAATAGAATTTTTTTGTAGGTCTTTCTTTTCTGAGGTTTCTGTGGCATAATAGCATCGATGAAAAAGAAAAAATATAAAGTTGTCACTTTAGGTTGTCGGACCAATCAATATGAATCGCAGGCCTATATCGATCAGTTGAAAGCTTCTGGCTATAGCGAAGCCGCCGAAACGGAAAGTGCAGATGTCTGCATCGTTAACACTTGCACGGTCACGGCTTCAGCAGACAAGCGCAGCCTTTACCAAATTCGGAAGCTAGCGCGCGAGCACTCTCCAGAAAGGCTCATTGTTACGGGGTGCATGGCCGAGCGAGCTGCCGATGAAATCCGAGCAGTTGAGGGAGTCACCGATGTGGTTCCGAATCAACGGAAAGAAGCTCTCCTTGATGAAGTCTTTCCCGAAACTGATTGGCCTGAGTTTAAGATTGAGCGGTTTGAAGCTCATACCCGGGCTTTTGTCAAAATCCAAGATGGGTGCAATTCTTACTGTAGTTACTGTGTTATCCCGTTTGTCCGTGGTCGTTCGCGTTCTAAAACTGTTTACGACATTCTCGCCGAAATCGAAGGACTTGTCGAAAATGGCTACAAGGAAATTGTCCTCACAGGAATCAATATTGGAGATTTTGATGGAGGGACGCCCGAGAATCCTGTTCGTCTGAGTACCCTTGTTCGCCTCGTCGATCAAATAGAAGGGCTAGAGAGAATCCGGATCTCTTCGATTGATCCCGATGAGGTAGAAGACGATTTAATCGATGCAGTGATAAATGGAAAAAAGACTTGTCACTCCATGCATATTGTCCTGCAAGCTGGTTCGAATGTCACGCTTAAACGGATGCGCCGGAAATACACCCGCAGGGACGTTCTCGATGCAACTAGGCGGCTCCAGAGAGCCAGTTCCGATTTTACCTTCACTACCGATGTGATTGTGGGTTTTCCAGGTGAGACGGAAGAAGACTTTCAAGAAACTGTCGATCTTATTCGCGAGATCCGTTTTGCAAAAGTGCACATGTTTCCTTATAGTGACCGTCCAAAAACGCGCGCCTCTCGCATGCCAAACAAAGTGGCCCAAGAAGTAATCGATAAGAGGCGTCAACTCCTCCTTAAAGTTGCTGACGAAGTGGCGTACGATCTGAGGCAAAGCTATATTGGACGGACATTTGATGTCCTCATCGAAAGTAAAAACATGGGACATACCAATCACTTTCTTCCCGTGTACATTGAAGAGAAAGGGCTTCGCTCGAATGAAATGATTCAAGTGGAGTGTTTTGCTAATAGTGTAGAAGGTTTAATTGGAAAAAAGGTGGAGGCTCATGCCATTGCAGCTTACTAATCGTATCCGTCCCTTTTCTCATCTACCTGGTGAAACGTGCATGTTACCCAGTTCATCTTGGAAATTGAGGGCTTACCCCACCCGGTTTGAACTCGAAAATCTAGGAGTGGAGAGAGAAAAAATTCTCTTTTCTTTAGAAGCTCAAGGCCCCATTCAAGGGTACACTCTAATGCAAGACTTAGAGCGGGATTTTGTTCGCATCTACGGTACAGCAAAAGATGGTTACTTTTCCTTTCGTCTGACTGCAGAGCCCGATGCAATAGTGCTCTTTCTCGAAAGATGCCCTGAGGGAGGTCTTCCATTTTCGTTTCAAGGAGAGAAAAAAGTCTTAAAGCGAAAAGAATCGTATGCATTTCCACTTGTTCATAAGCAGCTTGTCCATCCTCATGAAAAAATTCATTTTGGGTGTCATAAAAAGCAAGATTGGACACTCATTCGAAGAAGACTAAGCTTAGAAGAAATTCTACCCCTTTGGTTTGCATTAGGACGCAAATGCCCTAAAGAGGATTTACATTATGAAGGGACAGCTGTCCTTTTCAAAGAGTGTGAAACAGCTATCGAAGCCCAGGATCGTACCCAAATCGGATCGCTGCTTCTCCAACTTTTTCAAATCGGTTTTGGAGGTATGCTCACCCCGCGGCTTCTCGACACCGATTTCCAGGGAATTCTTCCTCCTCAAAAAAAGGCGCAAGGTTCACCACTCATTTTGCTTAGTCACGGTGCCGATCTTATTCGAATGCTATTTCTCGGTGCTGAAGGAGACTACCTCAAAGTTCTTCCTTGCCTTCCTGTTGAGTTGCACTCTGGTCGCGCTGAGAATTTGCAGGTTTCTGAGCATCTCAATCTCGATCTCGATTGGTCGAAAAAAACAGTTCGCCGTTTAACGCTTCGCTCTAGTGGAGAGCAGTTATGGAAGCTCAAACTGCAAAAAGACCTCAAATCCTTTCGTCTAGATGGAAAGCGCATCCAAATAGAAGAATCTCTTCAATTGGAAGCGGGTAAAACATATATTCTCGATCGGTTTGAAAAATAGGTTATTTCCAAAGGGAAAATTTCTTCGTCAATTCGGAAACTGTTTCCCACTTTCCAAATAGCATGATGCCATAGTAGGTCAGTTCTTCATCGTTTTTTTGACGCGTATTTTGTGCCTGCTCTTCCCAAGTGCCCCCGATCATCGTATCGAGGTAGTCGGTGAAGGCGATCCCGTTTTCAATTGCAGCTTGGCGTGTGGCTCGAATCTTATTTGAATTGGCGCGCAAGACGATTAAAGGCATTTTAGAAATGTTGGGATGAGCGTTTTCATTCTTGTCAGCATAATCCATCAGTAGGAGGTCAGTTGGCCCTAGTGAAGCACCTAGTCCCATACACATGTGTGCAAGGGCATTGAGAGCAACACCTGCTTCCAAGCTTTGATTCATAACGGCAATCATTTTTTGCTGAAATGGATTCATAATTAACCTCCAAAATAGCGGATCAATAAGACGTAAGTTGCAGTTCCGGCAAAGATACTAATGATAGGCTGTTTAAAGGTCAAGTGGATGAATGCAGTCATTCCTATACCGATGAGCGCTGCTGTGTGACTGGAACTGGTGCGGACACCGTGTAAGGCAAGCAAAAGCATGATCGCGAGAGGAAGAGAGCGGGAAAGAACTTGCGCCAGCCTACTTGATCTAAGCTGTTTTGAAAAGAGAAAGGGAAGGGCGCGTGTGAAAAAAACCATGATTGCAAGTCCAATAGTGATGAAAATGAAAGTGGAGATTGTCATGATTTCTTACTTTCCTTCAAAAAGAATCTAAGGCAGATGTAAAAGAGCGTGATGAGGATACCAAAGATAAAAGCTTGGTTATGGAAGAAAATCACCCCAAGACCAAAACCTAACAGGGCAACAAGTGCAATCGAAAGGTCTTTACATTTCTTCCACTGCTCGATGAAAAAGACTGTGAAAAGAGCTGTGAGAGAAAATTCAAGCCCAGGAATTTGAAAAAACCCCTTTCCAAAATACGCCCCAATAAATGTACCGCTCACCCAATAAAAATGAATCACCCAAGTGAGGTGAAATAGGTAGGGGATTTCATTTTTTCGTTCTCCATGGTGTTGAACAATAGAGTAAGTCGCATCAACTAGGCCAAAGATGAGATATTGACGGGGCCAAAAGCTGACCTTTTCATACCTGTGAAGAACTGACAGACCATAAAAACTGTTTCTAAGAGCGACAAAGAGAGAGGTGATGAAAAATCCTAAAATAGACCCATGAGCAGCAAAAATTCCGATGGCAACAAATTGAATTGCACCAGCTAAAACCAGAAGGCTCATCAAAGGTGCCAAATACCAAGGGAGGCTAAGTTCTGTAACAAAGAGAATTCCAAAGACGATCCCGAGAGGAAAGTAAGCAAAAAAAGTCGCAACTGAATCTTTTAAGGCGGTTAAAAAAGGAAGTCGGACCATTTTTCTTTTTCCGTTGGTGTTAGAATTTTCAAAGAGGAAGGAAGGATGCGGATGTAGACATCTTCATTGAATTGCATGGGTTCCCCGTCGAGATGGAGGTAATGCAAAGGCTTTTTGATGATCACCTCTTGGCATTTGAGAGCGATGGTGTATTTCGAATCTTCAATTTGTCTATTGAAAAGGTCGTGAACGAGTTTAGGGGTGGCGTGTTTGGGAAATTCTTTTAAGATGATCACGTCCAGATAGCCATCGTCAATTTCAGCGTGAGGGGCAATGAAGGCATTGTTGCCGTATTGCTTACTGTTGGCAAAGCAGATGAGAAATGCTTTTTCGACGAGGGGTTTACCGTCGATGACAAGCTCATACGCTTGAGGTTGGTAGTTCGGAAGCTCGCTGAGGACGACTTTGATATAAGACGAAAAACCTCGCTTTCCCAGTTCAGAAAAAGCATGGCTGACTTCGGCATCAAATCCGATCCCAGCTACCCCAATATACGACTCTTGATTGATTTTGACGGTGTCGATCCACTGGTCGTGGTTTTCATTGATGATTTCGATAGCAAGCTTAGGATCACTTGGGATTTTAAAGTGACGAGCAAGACCGTTACCTGAACCCGTTGGGATGATTCCCAAGGCTGCAGGCGATCCAATGAGTCCTTGAGCCACTTCGTTGATGGTTCCATCGCCACCAACTGCCACGACGACTTCGAATTTTTTTTCGAGGGCTTTTTGAGCCAGTTCTGTTGCGTGCTTGGGTCGATCGGTATAAAAGATTTTATATTCGAATTGTTTCCGATCGAGATGCTTTTTGATAAGCGGTTTGATCTTCTTATTTTTTCCGGTTCCAGAAATCGGATTGACAATGAAACACACCTTTTTTTTCGGAGGGCTTTTGGCTCCCACACAAAAGAGGCAAAGGCAGATAAGAAGAATTTTAAAAAACCGTTTCATCTTCACCCATTTTATTCTAGAGCTCCATAACAAAAAATTCCATAGCTAATTTGATTCAGATTTTCGCTGAATTTTTCTCTCTCAAAATCGACTACATTGTCCATGAGACAAGGGGAGGGTTTCCATAGGAAAATCTAAATTGATGACACCCCTTGCTTTAGAACTGTTTTTTCTGTAGAAAAAACGTATGCAAAAAATATTGATGAAAGACCCCCATAAATTGCTTGGACTCCATGAGTTGCCTGAGGGAAAGGTGATTCGTCTTTGGCGGCCTGAAGCGACTGAGGCTGCATTGGAAGTGAAGGGGAAAGTTTGCCAGGCAAGAGCAGTAGACACTGCGGGGCTATTTGAGCTTATGGTTGATTCCTCGATTGGCGCAACCGATTACCGTATTACCCATCCGTCAGGACTTGAAGCACACGATCCCTACTCCTTTCTCCCAACATTTTCCAATGAAGATGAACGTCTTTTTTCATTAGGGAAGCATGAAAAAATCGCCGAGGTGATGGGCGGGAGGCTAACTATTCACTATGGAATCGCTGGGGTGAAGTTTGCTGTTTGGGCTCCTTGTGCTCAGGCGGTTTCCCTTGTTGGCGATTTTAATCACTGGAATCCCCATTTGCATCCGATGCGGCTCATGGGAGCCTCGGGAGTGTGGGAGCTTTTTGTTCCGGGGTTAAAAGAAGGGGAAAAGTACAAATTTTACATCCTCACTTCTGAAGGGCATGGGCTCTTCAAAGCCGATCCCTATGCCTTACAAGGGGAGATGCGACCCAACACGGCTTCTGTTGTCACACGCAGTGAAGAGCATGTTTGGCAAGACCATAAGTGGCTAGAAAGGCGAACAAGTGATGCTCCTTTAAAACAGCCACTCAACATCTATGAAATCCACATGGGTTCTTGGAAAATGCAAGGCTTTGAATTCATGAATTACCGCACAGTAGCACCTCATCTTGCCAATTACTGCAAAGAAATGGGGTACACTCATGTCGAATTCATGCCAATCATGGGGCATCCTCTCGATGAGTCATGGGGATACCAAGTGACGGGGTTTTATGCGATTTCGAGCCGCTATGGAACAATTGCAGACTTCCAGTATTTGGTCGATTATCTCCATCAAAACGATATTGGAGTGATTTTTGATTGGGTTCCCGGCCATTTTCCAACAGATTTACACTCGATTGTCCAATTTGATGGAACCCATCTTTACGAACATCAAGATCCCAGACAGGGGTATCATCCACACTGGAATACTCATATTTTTAACTACGGCCGCTTTGAAGTGATCAATTTTCTCATTGGAAGCGCCCTTTATTACCTCGAAAAGATGCACATTGATGGACTTCGCGTCGATGCTGTTTCTTCGATGGTCTATCTCGATTATGGTCGTAAAAAAGGGGAGTGGATTCCGAACGAAAAGGGAGGCAATGAAAACCTTGAAGCGATTGCGTTTTTGCAAGAACTCAACACCCAAGTGCAAAAAAAGTTTCCTGGTGTTTTGATGATTGCAGAAGAGTCTCACGCTTTCCCAGGAGTGACCAAACCTGTTTCTGAAGGAGGGCTTGGATTTCACCTCAAGTGGGGTTTAGGTTGGATGAACGACACCTTAAGATTTTTTCAAACGGGATTTGACTACCGTGATCATCGAAAAAACCTTCTAACGCATGAATTCACCTACTACTTCGACGAACAATATCTCCTGCCTCTTTCTCATGATGAGGTTGTGCATGAGAAAAAAAGCCTCCTGTCGAAGATGCCAGGAAATGAGTGGGAAAAATTTGCCAATTTACGCCTGCTTTTGAGCTACATGATCTGTCATCCAGGAAAAAAACTCCTTTTCATGGGAGGGGAGTTTGGTCTTTGGAAAGAGTGGAATTGCAAAGAGGAACTTCCGTGGCACCTGATTGAACTTCCGATGCATCAGAAGCTGAAATGTTGTGTCCGAGACCTCAATCATTTCTATCGACACCACTCTGCACTTTGGGAAGAAGATTTTTCAAAAGAGGGGTTTGAATGGGTGGATACCGAAATGACTTTTAGTTATTTTCGTCATGCAAAAAACGAGACTCTCCTCTGTGTTCATAATCTCACTTCTCGAAAGCTAGAAAATGTCGCTATTCCCTGTAAAAATTTCATGCCCATTGAAATTTTTAATACCGATTCGCAAGAATATGGAGGGTATGGCATACTAAACCCAAACATCAGTAACGCATGTCTGAATCTAGCACCCTTTGCAACAAGCATCTTATGTCAAAAAAAGAGTACCTGAAACTTTTAGAAGAAATCAAAAGGCACAATCAGCTCTATTTTGATCAAGGGATGCCAGAAATCACCGACTATGAGTATGACTTGCTACTTAAAGAAGCTGAGAAAATTGAAGCGTCTCACCCTGAGTGGGTCCCAGCAGACACTCCGACATGCCAAGTCCAGGAGCAGCCGACAAAAGGGTTCAAACAAGTGGAGCACGATGTGCCGATGCTTTCTCTTGCGAATACCTACTCAAGGGAGGAAGTGGCTGACTTTGTTGCTCGTGTCTATAAACTTCTCGAGCGGGAAGATGTAGAATTTTGCGTTGAACTCAAAATGGATGGAGTGGCCCTTTCTCTGCGGTATGAAGACGGAAAACTCGTGCGAGCAGTTTCCCGTGGAAACGGACGCAAAGGAGATGATATCACGGCTAACGTGAAAACGATTCGTTCCATTCCCCATGAACTCAAAGGAACCAATATCCCCGATCTTCTCGAAGTGCGAGGCGAAGTTTTCATTCCGACGAAAGATTTTGCTGAGATGAACCGTGAACGTGAAGAAGCGGGAGATGTCACCTGGGCAAATCCACGGAACGCCGCAGCGGGCTCACTCAAACTGCTCGATGCCACCGAAGTGGCTAAACGGAAGCTCGACATCGTTTTTTACAATGTTATCACCCGTGAAAAAATCCTCAAAACCCAAGCAGAGAATCACCATTTTCTCAAAAAAATGGGACTTCCTGTAGGAAGTGAAAAACACTTTACTGTCTGCAAATCCCTTGATGAAATTTTTGCCTTTGCCGATCGGATTGAAAAAGAACGTCCTTCTCTCCCTTTTGAAATTGATGGAATTGTGATCAAAGTGAATCATCTCCGTGATCATGACATTTTGGGAGCTACAGGAAAGAGCCCGCGTTGGGCAGCTGCCTACAAATTTGCTCCCGAACAAGCAGAAACCGTAATTGAAGACATCATCGTCCAAGTCGGACGCACAGGAGTTCTCACACCTGTCGCAGAACTACGCCCTGTTCCTCTTGCTGGAAGTACCATTTCCCGAGCGACTTTACATAATGAAGAAGAAGTGGCCCGCAAAGACATTCGAGTCCATGACACGGTGATGATTGAAAAAGGGGGCGATGTTATCCCTAAAGTCGTCGAAGTGATCCAAAGCAAACGACCTAAAGAATCGAAACCTTGGCATATGCCCACCCATTGCCCTATTTGCGGCGCCAAAGTGATCCGCACAGAAGGAGAAGTAGCCGTTCGCTGTCCCAATCGCATCTCTTGTGGAGGGCAAAACTTGCGGCGCATCAGTTTTTTTGCTAGCAAAAACGCCATGGACATCGATCATCTTGGACCAGAAATTGTCAAAAAGCTCGTCGAGATTGGATTTGTGTCACGTCTCTCCGATTTGTATCGCCTTACCGAAAACGAGCTTGCTCAGCTTGAAGGGTTCAAAGAAAAGTCGATTCACAACTTGCTTGATAGTCTTGAGAAATCGAAAAAAGTAACCCTTGCCCGTTTCATTTTTGCTATTGGCATTCCTTATGTCGGAGAAGGGACCGCGCAGCTCTTAGCCGATGCGGCTGGATCGATGGACCGTCTCAAAGAGATGACAGAAGAAGAGCTATGTGAAATTGATGGAGTGGGTGATAAAGTGGCTGAGTCGATTGTTGAGTTTTTCTCAGACGAAAAGCACTCTCAAGAAATCGATGAACTCATTGAGCTAGGTGTCACACCGACCGCAGTACACAAAAAAATTACAGGTCATGCCTTTGCAGGCAAAACCTTTGTTCTTACCGGGTCTCTCGAAGAATTTACACGAACAGATGCGGCCAATCTCATCAAAGAACGTGGGGGGAAAGTCTCTAGTTCCGTCAGTAAAAAGACCGACTTTGTCTTAGTCGGAGAAGATCCAGGTTCCAAATACGATAAAGCAAAGCAGCTTGGGGTGTCCATTCTGGACGAAAAATCCTTTAAAGCATCTCTCTAAACTACTTTAAATCAATAATTTAACATTTATTTAAATTAATTTTTTAATATGTTATAATTATAAAAAAGGAAGGGGTTCATGAGCGATTTTACGAATATAAATTCAAGTTTATCTTCACAAGTATCACATTATCAGAGATATAATGATGAATACAAAGGGTTTCTAAATGAATTGGCAGAAGAGACGCTATCACCTGAAGAACAGCCTATTTTTTTAAGGGCTGAGAAAGCTCTAAAGCTCCTCGATCCAAAAAGTCCAGATCAGAAGCAACTTTCACAGTTTCTGCATGACATGCTTGAGTTGCATGCATTCCATCTTCAACGAGCTGCAAAGAATTTAGACAAGTACTCTATCTCTCCACTCTATTTAAAAAGAATGGAACGACTCGACCGGTTAAGCCCAGAGAAAGCCCCAAAAGTTTATGAAGCGATTTATGAATTTGTCGTTTCTTATTGTGTGAATTCTGGAGGAGTTGGAACTGAAAAAAACGGTGCAGTTTCTGCTAATACAAGTCACTTTTTAATTCATCCGACCTTAGGAAAGAAAGCCAGTCTCTTTAAACCATTGAGTGATAAACCCTCCCCATTTCCCGGAGTCAATAATGCAGCTGTTGCACAACGTCAAGTAGGAGCTTATCTATTGAGTCGAATGCATGGCTCGTTTGTTGATGTTCCTCTTTCAACTTTAAGTTATCGAGATGAGGAGATAGGATCGCTCCAAACTTTTCGAAAAAGTAGTGGTGAACTCAATGCACTTCCACCAATCGACAGATTTAAACTTGGAGCGGAAGAAGTGCAGCTTGCTGGGGTGTTTCGTGGGCGACTCTATGATGGAGATGGACACCTTGGGAATGTTCTTTTCAAGAAACGCGAGGGTAAAGTTGAACTCACACATATTGATCTAGATTACATTCTACCTTGTATTAGCACTCATGAGAATCAGCCTCAAATTAAAATGGGCTGGAGATTTTGGCCTCAAATGGATAAGCCGTTTCAACCTAAAGTCATCAAATACCTTCAAACGATCAATCCTCAAGAAGAGAGAAAAAATTTAGAAGGGTTACCTGCTCCTCTCACAAAGGAAAGTTTAGATTTATTAGAAGCGACGACAGCTGCTTTTCAAATTGGCGCGGAAATAGGTCTCACTCCAGGAGAAGTTGTCGATTATCTTGACTCAACGAGTTTTAAGTCAGCCTTAGCTTTCGCTTTCGAATCAGAGACTCCAATTGAAGAATTTATTGGAGAAGCAGTGCTCCAAGGCTTAAAAGAGTCAAAAGTAAATGCTGATCATGCAAGCCGTGTGATTTCAGAGCTAACTGAAAAAATTCAAAAAAATCCGAAGGATGAGGAATTAATTGGAAACGCCGTTTTCCAATTGGAAAACTTTGTACATGAGGGCCCTGAATCGTGGAGAAATGCTGTCAAACTTGCAAGAGAATGTATCTTTTTAGGTGTTTCTGATAAAGATGTTTTAAACCTGATCAAGCCATTGCAAAATTATGCACGCTCGAATCCCGTAGTCATGTATGCCGCAATTGAATCTCTTGCAGACAGTTTAGATGTTGCTGGCAAAGTTGAGTCAGCAAAAGTGATTCGAGAATGGCTTGTAATGAATCTAAGTTGAGCGATCAGGCGCTTTAAAATCTCCTACTTTAACCAGATATGGTTTGGAGGCCGCATCAACAGCCAACTTAAGAGTATTCATCAAAAAAGCTGGGATTATACCGCTATATACAAGCTGTCTGATTCTCTTTAATTGCTCTGCAAAAATGCTTTGAAAGAGAGGAGCAAAAAACTTTTCACACCTTTTTGGAATTTCAAGCTTTGCTAAACACTTCATCCGATGATTAAGTCCAGGACCATATCCCAAGCCATTAGGGGGCTTTGAAAAAGCTAGAGCGAAAAGATCTTTTAGCTCGGTTTCAACCTCTAGAAGAGACTTTTTATCTTTTGCCTTTTTTAAGCGCTCCTGAATTTCAAAAAGCTTTGCTTCGACAACGTCATTTGTCTCTGTAAAAAAACCTTCTTGATGAATTAAGCTATCGATTGCTCCGAGAATTTCACCTAGATATTTTGGGTAAACAGATTGCCAAACCATCTCGCGCCATCCAAAAGAAGATCTTTCTGTAGCAGTTTGGATGTCTTCCCCGTCCATTTCCCTAAATAAAAATTCTACAAGCACTTGAAAATTTTCTTGAGCTTCTTGAAAACAAATGGGTAGAGCTGGAAGGGAATCAGAAGGCTGTAAGTCTAAAGCAGCTCGAGAAAATTGGTAAAGTCGACCGCAATTCGTTTCTATCGTGCGTTTGTATAGAGATTCAACGTTTTGAAGATGCTCTAAGGTTTCCTTGGCTTCGAAACTTTCTTTTGTATGCCATGTCCGGTAAAGGCGGATACAAGTATTGAGTTTTGTTGTCGCGGTTTGGAGCAAGTCGATTAAATGGTCTTGTGCGCGAGGATTTTTATCATCGACCCCGCTCCAAAAGGAACCGAATTGGTTGAAATTGAAGACAGCAGCTTCTTCAGCTTTTGCAATTAAATCAGAATAATTTCTTTGAATTGTAGCCATATAAACCTTTGTTTCTTCAAAAAATTATAACCCGACAGAATTTATTAATTCAATTTCAAAGAATTAATTTTCTAATTTTTGAGTATAAACCTCTGTTGACGCTAAAGAAGTTCTTGAGTAGCCTAGATTAAAATTTTTACACGACCATGAGGTGATCGAATATGGGAAGAATAATTTTTGGGGGAATTCTAGGAGGAATCATCGCTTTTGTTTGGAGTTTTGTTTCTTGGATGGTCTTGCCTTGGCATGAATGGACTCTTCAATCTTTCAGTAATGAAGAATTTGTCTCTTGGGTGATCAAAGAGAATGTGAAAAAAGACGGTGTTTATATCATTCCGCATAAAGGTTCTTCGAAAACTGCGCTGACTCCTAGCGAGCTCAAAGACAAAGTTGATCCAGATAAGTCAAAAACAAAAGAAGGCCCCTTTATCTATGCACAGATCAAACGAAAAGGGATCGATTATACCAGCCCCAAGCAGTATATTATTTCTTTTTTGACCCAATTTGTTGGAGCATCCTTGATTAGTTTCTTGCTATTGAAGGCAGCCGAATCTTCTTATATGGGGCGCCTCCTTTTTGTGACGACTATGGGACTCATTATTGGGGTCCTGGGCAGTATTCCGAATTGGAATTGGTTCGGCGGAGGCAACCTCTTTTTATTGATTAGCGTAGCCGATTTGGTCATCACTTGGTTTTTGGCAGGCCTATTGATGGCAGCCGTTGTTAAGCAGAAGCCTGAGCGGGATCTAATGATGTAGGAACACGCTCGCCTATTAACGTTTGGTGATTGAAGCTGTGAATTTTTACCTTCTGCAACGTTCCAATGGACGACTCATCGCCTGGGAAAATCACTTTTTTCCAGCAACGTGTTCGCCCACGGAGCTGTCCATCTCGGTTCCAGCGGTCGACGAGAACTTCAACTTCATCTCCTAATATGGCTTGCCGCTCTTCCGTGCAGATTTCATGGTAGAGACCCATCAGACGTTGAAGGCGTTCTTCTTTGACTTCTTGTGGGATGTCATCGCGCCAACGCATAGCTGGAGTTCCTTTTCGCGGACTGAAAGTATAGAGGAATGCAACTGAATAACGGATCTCTTTGAACACGTCATAGGTTTCTTGGAACTCTTCTTCAGTTTCAGTCGGGAAGCCAACAATAATGTCGGTGCCAAGTGAAACATTGGGAACGATTTTCCGAAAAAGGGAAACCTTTTCAAGGTACTCTTCTTTCGTGTAGATCCGATGCATTTTTCTTAAGATGCGACTTGATCCAGCTTGGATGGGAAAGTGGACAAATTCGCAGAGCGAGGGGAGGTCCCGAATCGCTTCCATGAGCTGCACCGTGATGTCAATGGGGTGACTCGTCATAAACCGGATCCGCTCAATTCCATCGATTTTATCTAGGCGGTAAAGAAGGTCATGAAAAAGCTCTTTCCACTCTACTTGGTCTTTTCCGTAGCTATTCACATTTTGCCCAAGGAGGGTGATTTCTTTATAACCTTGGTCAGCGAGTAAGCGGCACTCTTTTTCAATATCTTGGGGGGGTCGAGAAACCTCTTGTCCTCGAGTATAGGGAACCACACAGTAAGTGCAAAATTTATCGCATCCACGGATGATAGAAACATGGGCTTTCACGGTGTCATCCCGCTTAGCTACGAAATAGTCGAGATTTTCTTCGAATTTGTCATCGGTTTTAATTCGCTTTTCACCCGTTTCTAAGACCTCGTCGACGACACTTCCAAGATCTGTGATATTATTCGTTCCAATCACAAAATCGACATTGGGTAATTTTCGGAAAAGGGTCTCTTTTTTAGCCATGGCCATACAACCGGTGATCCCGATGATTTTCTTCTTTTTAGAGCGACCAATCTGACCGATTTTCCCCATAACCTTTCGCTCTGCAAGGTCTCGAATTGAGCAGGTATTAAAGATAAGAAGGTCGGCGTCCTCTTCATCGTGTACGCGCTCAAGTCCTCTTTGGACTAGCTGGCCGATCATCAGTTCGGTGTCGAGCTCATTCATTTGGCATCCGTAGGTGCGGATATAAAACTTCTTCACATTCTTATGCATAACTATGGAGTCACTTGGGTTTCTTGAGCGCGTAATTGACAACACGCCCTCATTCATTTCAGTTTTTCAAAGAAGTTTAGACATCTGTATCCTTTCATGCAAGAGGGGGTTGAGAGATTTTTATTTTAATAATCAATTTATAATAATAAAAAAAATTAAATAAAAATTATTTAAATATAAACAATTATAACAAATATAAGATAAATTATTCTTGTTTAAGATAAATGAAAATATCTGCGAAAACCCTCTTGGCAAAAAAGTAAAAAAAGAGTATATTTTCACCAAAAACAACGAATTGACTTGCAGGAAACGACACATGGCAAGACGAAATAAAAACGAAACGATGCTTTTATCCAAGGAAGAAGCCGAACCGATGAGAGGATGGATCCTCCTAGACGCTAACGGAAAAACGCTTGGACGCTTTGCAGCTGAAATTGCAAAAGTATTACGTGGAAAGCACAAAACGACTTTCACACCACACGTTGACTCTGGAGACGGAGTGGTTGTAGTGAATGCAGAAAAAGTGAAAGTCACTGGGAACAAAGAAGCCCAAAAAGAATATCATCGCTATACTGGCCATATTGGCGGAGGTCGTAAAACGACTTACCGCGCAATGATGGAAAAAAAACCAACTGAAATCTTGCGTTTAGCTGTCAAAGGAATGATGCCTAAAACAAAACTTGCAAGAGCACAGATGAAACGGCTTAGAATTTTTGCTGAAGATAGTCACACATTACAAGCACAAAAGCCTGTCCAAGTAGACGTATAAATAAGGGAACGTAAATGGTAAAAGAAGCACTCGCAGTAGGAAGACGCAAAAGAGCTATCGCAGCTATTAGACTTCGTAAAGGCAAAGGCAAAGTTGATGTTAACGGAAGAAAGTTTGAAGATTACTTTCCTTCTGCACTCGATAGAAAAACTGTTCTCGCTCCTCTTGAAAAACTAGGACTGACTGATAGTCACGATTTGATCATTCGCACCAAAGGTGGCGGAATTGCTGGTCAAGCAGTTGCTGCAAGACTTGGTGTTGCTCGAGCACTTGTTGCTCAAGATGAGCACCATAGGCAAGTTCTTAAAGCAGAAGGTTATTTAACACGTGATCCACGTAAACGCGAACGTAAAAAATACGGTCTCGCTGGCGCTAGAAAACGCTTCCAGTTTTCTAAGCGATAAACTACCAATCACCTCTCTTTTCTTTTTACATGACCCCTGGCTTTTAGCCTGGGGTTTTTTTTGGAGTGAGATTGGAGGAGGAGTTTGGGTATCATTCCAAACTCCTCTCAATCTCACTCCTTGTGTGGCCAAAGATAAACAGAGGACAGGAAATTTGGTCTGAGGGACAATGTGATTGCTTTGATTAATGCTAATTGGATGTAAGAACTTTAAATATTGATAAGTAAATCAACTTACTCCAACTCATTTTTGAAGTTGTTTGAGTATATAAAACTAGCGGGTGATTAATAAAGCATGCCCATCTGGATCTGCTGTTAGAAACGCTTCATGATAGTCTAGATAGGGATTTGTAAAAGTGAGGATTCCATGTGTGGCCATATTTGCTTGAACGAGCGATTTGTAAAGATCTGAAATACGAGGGGCTTGGAGGCGAATTTGCCAGTGCCACAGATCATTGGGTTTTGTATCAGATGGCATGTCTGCTCCTGTGCTCGGGCTCACATATTCGAGCAGCTCAATGCCAGGCCCTTTTTCAGCATGGAGAGAGGTAATGCGCAGCTTGGCCCCTTTGACGTTGTTGAGCTTTTCCTGTTCGGGCCCATAATTGAATGATTTTCCCATGACATCTAACCCGAGAAGGCTATGGTAAAATGCCAAGCTTTTATTTGTGCTTTTAACGACGATGGCTGAATGGTCAATTCCTAAAAAGAGGAGTCCAAGAGCCTCCTGCCAGCGTGGATTCCCTTTCCCGGGAGGAAAGTGAATGATCTCAAGAGGATGGCCATCGGGATCTTTAAAATAGAAGGCTTCGATGCCTGCGACATTGCGGTTCCATTCAGGGAGTTTTTGGGGGTTGGGCGAAATGTTTACCACTCCATTTTTGAGAAGCTTAGCATAAGCACTATCGATATTACTGACGACAATGGCAATATGCTGAAACATCCGGTCATTGCTTTCAGCATTGACGGGAACTTTCCTCCCTTTTGGCTTATCAAATTGCATTAAATTGAGTGTTTCTTGCCCTAGTCTAAGGCGGACAACACGAATCCGCACGTTGTCTAGGTTGTAAAGTTTATCATACGCACTTCCCGAAACATAAAAGTCTGCAACTTTTGTGAATGTTAGAACATTCGTGTAGAATTCCACAGAGCGATCCATCTCTTCAACAGTCATAGCATAAGAAATGACGGCATCAACCGATGGCTTTTCAAATGGTTGGGAAAAAACTCCGGCATGTAGTTGAAAAGAGAGCAAGAAAATAAACAGGTTAATGAGGCGCATATCCACACCTTTTGAAAATGCAACGTTTTGGATTGAGATGATGCAGTTTCGCGCAGATGACGGAAGTATCTTTGCGAATGAGCCTGTAACACTCGACTGACAGGAGCATACCTGCAAAGGGAGCAATACAATAGATCCACATAGCCGTCCAAATGCCGCTCGGTAGCGCTGTTGCAACTGACCGGGCAGGATTCATGCTCATTCCTGAGTAAGGCGCTTCAAACGTGATGAACAGCATGATCCAAATCGCTGCAAATAGGCCTGTGTACCTGGCCAGTTTGGGAATATTGGTGGCGACCAAAATAGTGAGCATCAAAATAAATGAGATAAACATTTCGGAAAAGAAGCAGGCCAATAGGCCAGGCTTTCCCGGAACAGTGACAATAAAATTGACTTGAGCTGAACGGAACGGTTTTTGGGCAAATAGATCAAAGAGAACCACACCGACGTAACCTCCAATAAACTGAAAAATAACATAGAAAACAAAATCGATATGATGGACCTTGCCAAGGCGCCAAAATGTCAATGTCACGGCTGGGTTAAAGTGAGCTCCCGATTGCTTTCCCCAGGGGGAATAGATCAGTCCAAGTGCTGTAAGGCCAATAGCGATCCCTTCAAAAAAGCGTCGTGCGAGAGGAGAGGAGACAACCCAATACTCTTCAAAAAGAACTGTGAAAAAAGCCGCTGAGATCATAAAAATGGCGAGACCAGCGGCTTCAATTAAGTATTCAGGAAGGTGATGTCGCATCATTTTAGCCATAACGTGCTATTGCTGTAGAGATTAACGATTCTCTTTGAAGAGAGACTTATATAGCTTAACAGCAGCTTCTTCTTTATTTCTTATTGATATAATAAAATGAATTCAAGAATTGTTTTTTTAACTGCATAAGACATTCGTATCTTTTGAATGATAAAAGGTACCTCTTTGCTGCTCAAATTCCCAACTTTTGAATTCATTTCAGTTTGTACTCAAACTACTTCAAGTGTTTCAGATAGTCAACCTTTGCTAGACTTGTTCGAGATTGTCTGCTACGAATTTTCGTTTTTCTGTATCGTATTTACTTAGGAAAGCGCAAGACGTTAAAAATTCAAGCAATAGATATTGAGAAGAGCATGAGGTAAGGAAAAATACTAAACTTTGAAGATTAGGAGAAGAGAGCGTGGAAGGAATCGTAGTTAGCTTGGTCCGAAGGACGCGCAATAAGCACTGCAAAGCAGATCTTTTTGAAATATTGCTGGTAGGGAGCTAGCTCTTCCTTGTACCAGGTGGAGACTTGTTTTGGGTCTTGCATGAAGGCTCCGCAACCATAGGCTCCTAAGACTAGAGAATCATGTCCATGCTTTAACGCGCAACGGATTTGAGATCGAATCTTCAGTCTCATTCCTTCTTCAAAGTCTTTTCCTGTGGGATTGTATTGGGTACTTTTTGGGCGACAGTCATAGGCTGCAGAAGAAACAAAGCTGAGCTCTTGGGGAGATGCAATCCAAGTAAAATAGCCATCTTTTCTTTCACGAATGACAGGAACGTGTGCTGTGTAAATGCAGCCATGTTCTGGAATCAGGTAGTGTTTGCCCATTTGAGTTGCGATGTGTGGATTATCAGGTGGGTTGATAGAGGCATAAAGAGCTGATTTACGACAGAGCTCTTCTTCTTGGGCTAAACAGCCTCTTGTTACGCCACCACCAGGAGAATACCGGTTGGCCATATTGAGAAGAAGAGGGTTGAGCCCCTCATCTAAGAGTTTTAATCCTGCTACGATAGTGTCTGAATCGAGGGTCTCAAAGATTGTTTTGTAAGTAGGAAGACCTGTAAGGTCAGTCGCTGCATGGAGATCGTTATGAGTCCATACTTTTGTTGACTTTTTCATCGGCTCAAGGTTTAAGCAGACTTTGGTTTTGTCCGGGAGAAGATAAAAACCTTGATCGAGCGCTTGTTTTGTCTCTTCAAAAATTGTTTGCAATACTGTCATGTCGCCAAGGTCTTGCTTAGGTGGAGTAGGGACAGAGTCTTTTTGAGATTCAAGAGGTTTTTTTGCTTCAAGATTTTTTGCAGATGCTTTTTCAAAGAAACGGAAGATCGAGTTGATGAGTGAGCGAAACCATTCTAAAGGGATTTTAAGCCATGAAAAGGGTTGCATTTCGGGAACATATGAGGAAATTGTTGAAATCGTATGGTTTAAATTTGTACGCAGGGGTTGATTCGGATAATAGTAGACGATACGGGTCGATTCCGTTTTTGAAGAATCTGGAGGGTTAACAGTACTCATGGCAAATATTATAGAAAGATAGGAACTTTATTGGAACTTGTTTTTGAGGTAGTTCATATAGGGCTCTGGAGAAAGAGAGGAGCTTGTTGCTCTCTCAAGAAGTTCTAGAGGGGGGTATTGTTTACCAAAACGGTGAATTTTTTCTTTTAAAAAGTCTTTGATGAAGGTGAGGTTTCCTTGCCGTATCCGGTCTTGATGGTCGGGAAATGTTTGGATAAAGACTTGGTAGAGTTGAGCGGCATAGAGGTTACCCAGCGCATAGGTTGGAAAATAACCAAATAGACCTGCAGCCCAATGGATGTCTTGTAAACACCCCTCTTTGTCGTCTTGAGGAGTGATACCAAGAGATTCCTGCATCTTTTGATTCCAAACTTGGGGAAGGTCGTTTACTTCAAGTTTGCCTTCGAGAAATGCGAGTTCGATTTCAAAACGGAGAATGATGTGCAAGACATAGGAAATTTCATCTGAAAAGATTCGGATACAGGATGGGCGGCATCGGTTGATAGCTTGGTAAAAGGTTTCGAGGTTGACCTTATCAAGTGGATTGGGAAATGTACTTTGGAGTTTAGGATAGGTAAACTCCCAAAATGGGCGGCTCAGTCCAATCATGGTTTCCCACCAACGGGACTGGCTTTCGTGCATTCCATAGCTTGCAAATTCTCCAAGAGGGGCTCCATACTGTTCTACAGGAAGGTTGAGTTCATAAATAGCATGACCTCCTTCATGCATGACAGCAGAAATTGAGTGCATAAAGTTAGAGCAAACCGTATGTGTAGTCAGACGGACATCGTGTGGGTGTAAACCCAAACAAAAGGGATGTTCAGAAAGATCAAGTCGGCTGTGTTGGGGATCGAGATGCATGATTTCTAAGAGATGTTTGTCGAACTCAAGTTGGGATTGCTGAGAAAAGTTTCCACGAAGGAAACGATCGTCGACGGTTTGTTTTCGAGAGACTGTCTTTAGTAATTCGCTGAGAAATGGTTTGAGAGTGGCAAAGAGATCTTTTAGAGTTTGAGTGGTGACTCCGGGCTCGTAGATGGAAAGAAATGCATCGTAAGGGTGTTCTTTAAAACCAATGAAATCGGCTTTTTTTCGACAGAGGTGAACGAGTTCTTGAAGATGAGGAGCGAAGGTCTCAAACGTATCGTTGTTTTTGGCTTTAGCCCAAGCATTGGTTGCTTTAGATGCTGTTTTAGCAAACGTTTTAACAAAGTCATTGGGAAGTTTTGTTTCGTGCAAATAGCTTTCCCGCCATTCGCGTAAGTTCGCCTTTTGCTCGTCGTCAAGGTCTTCGTAATGGGGTTTGCCTGAGTTTAAGTCGATGAGAGCCTCGAGCGCTTCTTTAAAGCGTTCACTTGTTTTTTCACGGTGGGTGATGCTGGAGATGAGTTCGATTTGTTCACTCCGAAACTCAATGGCTCCTTTGGGCATAAAGGTTTCTTGATCCCACTCTAGGAAATATCCAAAAGAAACAAGTAATCGGATCTCTTTTCCTATTTTATGGAGTCTGTCGTATTTTTCTTTTACACTCATGCGCCTATTCCACTATTGACCTTGTTTCATAAACGTGATCGTAGCATCTTAACTGTTTTACTTATACTCAAACAACTCCTGGAGAAAATTTCATCGCTGCCTTCCTTCGAAAGCCCAATTTGGGCTTCCTTTATCAGTCGCCTTTAACTTTTCTTCCATTAGCCGTTTCTTGATTGATCATCTCATAACGACACTATCGAGAGAAAATTAAAAAGTGCGCCTGCGCATTTTTAAAATCAGCTTTTCGAAGAATCGAAACACGCTGTTTCCTATGGGGGTTCCCATAATTAAGCTGCTGATTGTGATGGCAATCAGAGAGCTTCCTAAAAGGATATCAGTCAGCCAGTGAGCTCCTACGATGAGGCGAGGAAGACAGAAGAAAATGGCATAGACTGTTGCGAAGATACCGAGTCTCCAGCCCATCAAGTGGTAGATGAAGCAAGTGAACAAGATGGCTGTTGTGGCATGGTCTCCTGGAAAACTTTTTCGTGAATGATCTTTGACTTTAGTCCACTCAATCACAGAGGAAAGGCGAAAAGCTTCTCGATCGATCATAGTGGGACTTTTGCGGGGAGCATGGATGAACTCGGGGAACATGATTCCATTGACGATGCAGATGGTTAGGGCCATAAATAAGATCGTTCCTATGAGCTCGGCAATTTTTCTCTCCTTTAAATCTGAGGTAGCCTTTTTGATTGCGTAAAAGAAAAAGAGAAACATAAAAATGTCATGGATCCAATCCATGAGACGAGTCCCTGTGAAGGCCCAGAAATTTTGCCAAAAAGTGTTTTCTTGGATCCATGTGTTGAGCGTGTAAAATGTCCAAGAATCTAAAGCATTCCAATAGGGTCGAAAGAGGGGGGTGAGCCAGCTCATAAAGAGAAGCAAGATGATCAAAGGAGGGATGAAGAGTTTTTTCAGGTTCCAATGATTCATCTGTCTAACCTAATTTAAGAAATTTTCGACCAAAATATAAAAGGAATAGGAAGGGAACCGTGAAAATAGCGGCGAAAGGAGAAACAATGTGGGATTCACCTAAGATTGTCGAGGCTTCGAAAATCATGAAAAGCGCAATGTAACCAAAGAGCGAGAGAGAAAAGAGCAAGAAAGTAGGAAGATTGCGGGAAAAGGAAGTCGCAAAGGGAGCAATTCCAAGGATAACAAAAAGAGAGAGCCAAGGGAGGAGGAGTTTTGAGTAGAGATGAGCTTGAATCTTATCTTTTTTTTCCTTCCAAAAAGGTTTATGACTTCGCTGCAACTTGACGAGCTCAGTGATCGACCGGCTTTCCATGGGTTTTCCAATATAATTTTTCAAATCAAAATTGAGTTTTAGACGATAGAAGGGATAATTTTCATAGGAATTAACTTTTTCTAACAATCCTTTTTCTGTCCGCAAAAAAGCATCGACAAACAGCCCTGTTGGGATTTCAGTCCCAATGGCAAGTTTTTTCATGTGAAAGAATTTATCAATTGAATGGAGCCAATAGACATCAAAGAGTTCTTTTGCGTCTCCATCATACTCTTGATAAATGAGCCTGCTTCCATCTTCAAGAGGAAGCATATGCACTCCTTCTTCTTTTCTCTTTTGGGATTTTTTAGAGCGGAAGTTGTGTTTTTCAAAACGTTCAATGAAGGTTAAGGAGCGTGGAATGACCCATTCAAAATTGAGGTAATTGATGAGCGTGCATACAGCAGCCATGAAGAAAAAGGGGCGTAAAAGGCGCTTGAGTTTGATCCCACCTGCTTGAAATGCGAGTAGTTCATTTTTCCGATTCAATGAAAGAAGCACTTTAAGAGAGGCTATCAAAAGGGCTAGGGGGAGGAGAAGGTCACATCGTTTACTAAAAAGCATCGAGTAATAAAGGCAGAGATTACTTAGGGAAATTTTTTGGCTTTTGATGATTTCCTGTACATGCATGGAGTAATCGATAACAGTATAGAGGAAGTAAAAGGAGAGGAGGAAGAGAGTGAAGACTTTTAAGACTTCTTTCAGAAGGTACCGTTCCCATGTTTGCTTACAAATCATTCAATTCCCTCTATAGCCCGTTTTTGAAACCAAAAAGATGTGAGGAGAATGAAGGGGAAAGGGAGCACATAACAAAGGATCGCCTTTGTAGGTGCTAGGTGAAATGATTTTGCAGCCATTGAGCAGATGAGAGTGAAAGCAGCTAAAAAGATCGCTAAAATGAGTCCCATCTTTTTTTTCTGGCGCCCAATTTGTAGTCCTAAGGAAATTCCCATAAAGGTGAAGGCGTAAGTGATCAGGGGGAAAAAGAGACGACGGCTAAGTTCAAAGCGCATCCGTTTAATGGTTTTAGGTTTTGCTGCTTTACTAAATGCTGTTTCAATCAGTTCGCTCATGGGGAGATATTCATAGCCAAGATGAAAGGTGTTTTTTTGCATCATCTCTGAAAGGGCTTTTGCCGAGGTGGCCATAGACCGTTGGTTTTCTATGATGAGATGGTCAAATAAGTCGGGATCTTTTGAATCAAGATGTGAGACAATAGCGACGTTTTTTCCTATAAGTTGATTGTCTTCGACATGAAATTTCTTTGCCGTGAGCAATGTGAGGCGATCACTTGACTCATTTTTCATGGCAAAAATGACATCACGAGCCTCTTTTCCAACATGTGTCATATTCATATCAACGTAAGAGCTTTGTAGCTTTAGTAGCTTGCTTTTTTTCATTAAAAAGAGTGGGTTTGTAGTCATGACTTGGTGTAAAAGCTTTTGAGAGTAGAGGCGAGTGCGGGGAGTGACTTCAGAAACGATCATGAAATTGATCAGAGAAAGAAGAAATGCCACTAAAAGAAGGGGGGTACTGATGACTTTTAAGCTTAGACCTGCAGAGCGAAAGGAGGTGAGTTCGTGAGTATGGCTAAGTCTTTGCAGGAGGAGGATTGAGGCTATGAGTCCCGAGATGGGGATCGCGATCGGAAGAATGTAGGGAATTTGACAGAGGGTAAAAAGGACAATCGACCCCATATCTGAGTCAAATGCAGCTAAACGAGCGATCTCTTGCAAGCGGGTGACAAGCAAGATCGCAATAAAGCCACTCATGCAGAGGAAGAACACCTGCAAGTAGTTTCGAAGAAGATAACGCCATATGATCGGCATTTGACAACTTTACGTGAGTTAAAATGAACCTTATTGTACTCTTTTTCTTTTTTTGTCTCAAAAAAAGAGCGTTATTTTCATGGAAAAACCGATTAAATGTGTGAGAGATTTTTTGACTTTGAATCTCATTCCAGGAAAACGACTCCTTTTGGCTCTATCAGGTGGAGGAGATTCGCTTGCCCTTCTTTATCTTTTGATTGAATGCCAAGAAAAACTCGACTTTGAACTTCACATTGCCCATGTCGATCATGCTTGGCGCGAAGAAAGTGAAAGAGAAGCAGCTCTACTCGACCGTCTAGCTAAACACTTAAAGCTCCCGTTTCATCAGAAGCGACTGTCTCCAATGATAGGGTCGAATCTCGAAGACCGGTACCGTGAAAAACGGTATGCCTATTTTCAAGAACTTCAAGAAAAGTGGGGCTTTCAAGCGGTTCTACTTGGACATCATGCTGATGATCAGGGCGAGACTGTTCTCAAGAGAATTTGTGAGGGGGCTCGCTTGGGAGGGTTGGGAGGTCTCAAAGCCAAAACAGAGCGAGGAAACTTGACTCTATGGCGTCCACTATTACCTATGCGCAAGGCTGAATTACTGATTTATCTTAATCGAAAAAAGCTTGAGCCATTTGATGACTGGACCAATTTCGACCTGCGCTACCTCCGTCCACGGATGCGGCAGAAGATTTTTCCTGAGCTTGAAAAGCAATTTGGAAAGGGAATTGGACGTAATTTTCATCGCCTTGGTCTTTTATTTCAGGAGATCTCACAGTATTTAGACGAAAAAAAGGAGGCGATTATGCAAAAACTTGTTCAAGGGCCCTACGGGGCGTATTTAGAACATCCTTCGAAGTACCCAGTGCTTGAAATGCGTTATTTTTTAGAGGAGATGGCTCGCGCCTCTCATGCTCACCTTTCTCAAGATAGCTGTGAGATTTTGCTCAGGTTGATTGCTATCAATGCTCCAAAAGCCGAAGTTCAAGCCGGCCCTCTTACCTATATATTAAATAAGGACTACCTCTTTCTTCTAAAAAACGAAATTCCTCCATTTGATAGGTCTTTATGGAAGGAGAAAGGAGAGCCTTCCAACTGGAAAGATTTTTGGAAAGGGTCATGTCTTACCACTCCTAGTCACTGTCAAATGAAGCTTTTAGATGAACTAACGCCTATCTTGCGAAAGAAAATGAAAAAATGGTATGCAAAGCACCAAGTTCCTCCTTTTTTGCACGATAAAGCACCAATTTTCGTGATTGGATCGAAAATTGTGGGAGAATGTTTGACGGGAAGAAGCGTAAGTATCACATAATCAATTATTTAAAAAATTGGTGGCAGAAAATCAGAAATCTTCTAAAATTCATTAGATCAGTGATGTCGAATTCAACCCTTTGTCTAAAAAGTGTTTAAAATCTCATCTAAACTTTTCAGTTGCCTAGGAAATTCCATGCGAGTAATAGAAAGAATTAAGGGGCCAAGAGGGCCTAAAAAAGATCTCGGTTTTTATAAAAAAAAGATAAAACGGCGTATGGACAACCCAAATAAAAGCCCGGAACAGAAGAAGCGGTTTCCAGGGGGATTTATTCTTTTCCTTTTGGCAGCCATTTTGATTATTTTAACTGTTCAAAACCTTTCGAGTGAGAAAGGGGGAAAAGTTTCTTTTAGTCATCAAGTTGAACACCTTGTCAACTTAGACCTTGTACAGAAAGATGAAAGTCGTAAGACAGCTCAAAATGATAACCTTGTGACATTTACAGGGAAATTTAAAGAGAGACTGTCAGACGATTCGAAAGCGCGTTACCGTTATTTAGAGCTTTTAGATCAAAATCATACTCTTAAAGAGGGACGCTCTGATCTTGCACATAACTTAACGGCGCTTCAGGATAATGTGCGTCAAGCGGGCGAACGTTTCTTAACCCTCAGTGGATTGCCCATCCCCAAAGGGGGCTACATGATCATCAGCCCAGCCTTTGATACGCATGAAAGAGAAAATAGTGTTGTGCTCGAGTCTGCTGAGTCTCAGGAGCTCAATGTTTTAACCCTTAAACAGACTGCAAAACAAGTGACTGCAAATCCTACAAGTGAGGCGGTCAAACGTTTTGGAATGAATGTTCTTCAAGTGGTTCAAGGTTTTCGATCTCCGACCCTCGGAATTGGAAATGAAACGATGAAACAAACTTTGAAAACAACCGAGCAAAACATCAATACCGCCCTTGCTAACTCGAACCTTACCCCTCAAGAAGCACTCGCTCAATATCAAACAGCCCTTGTTGCAGTTGAAGAAATCGTTACCGAACTCAATAAAGAAACCAACAATGTCCGTTTAGAAGGGCTGCGTAGTGTTCGTAATTATCTCGTGGATCTTGAACAGTACAACCAACTGATTGGTTCGCTCGATGAAAATGAAGCAGAACTTGGAAAAGCGCGCCAAAGTGTTGCCGATGTGACTTGGTTCTTTAACAATAAAGAACTTTCGACTAAAGCATTAGAAAGACAAAATCCCGAAGAGTTTAGCTTGTGGTTTGCCCATGCAAAAGGTGAATGGGAAGCCTTTACAGGGAATAAAGGAGCTGCATTCAAAGCTCCAGATCAGCCACGTAATCTTGTTCTTGAAAAGACTTTTAAGAGTCAAGAGCCTTCGCCCAATTACTTCAGCTATATCTTGATGACGATCCTACCTGTTGTGGTGATTATCCTTCTCCTCTACTTCGTTTTCTCACGCCAAATGAAAGGGATGGGATCGAATGCGATGAATTTTGGAAAGTCGCCAGCTCGCATGCTCAATAAAAGCCTTCATAAAGTCACTTTTAATGAAGTTGCCGGAGTGGAAGAGGCTAAAGAAGAGCTACATGAGATCGTTGACTTTTTGAAAGATCCCAGTAAATTTACAGCTCTTGGAGCACGTATTCCTAAAGGTGTTTTATTGATCGGTCCTCCAGGAACGGGAAAAACCTTGATTGCGAAAGCAGTAGCAGGTGAAGCTGACCGCCCCTTCTTCTCCATCTCAGGTTCTGATTTTGTGGAGATGTTTGTGGGTGTGGGAGCAAGCCGGATTCGGGATCTTTTTGATCAAGCCAAGAAAAATGCCCCATGTATTGTCTTCATTGATGAAATCGATGCTGTTGGACGCCATCGAGGAGCAGGAATTGGTGGAGGCCATGATGAACGTGAGCAAACCCTGAACCAACTTCTAGTTGAGATGGACGGATTTGATACCAATGAGGGAGTCATCTTAATGGCGGCAACAAACCGCCCTGATGTTCTTGATAAAGCCCTCCTTCGTCCTGGACGTTTTGATCGCCAAGTGATGCTCGATCTGCCCGATATCAAAGGACGTCTTGAGATTCTCAAGGTTCATGCTCGCAAGATCAAACTCGACGAGACCGTACAATTAATGGATATCGCTCGCGCAACTCCTGGAACATCTGGGGCCGACCTCATGAATATTCTGAATGAAGCTGCTCTTTTAGCAGCGCGGAAAGGACGTTCAGCTGTCACGCGGGAGGACACTCTTGAAGCCTGTGATAAAGTACGCTACGGAAAAGAGCGCAAGAGTTTAGAACTCGATAAGAAAGAAAAACTGCACACCGCCTATCACGAATCAGGGCATGCCATTGTCGGCCTTTCGGTTGAACATGCCGATCCTGTTGAAAAAGTGACCATCATTCCTCGCGGCTTCTCTTTAGGGGCAACTCACTTTGTTCCAGAAAAAAATAAGCTCAGCTACTGGAGAAAAGAACTAGTTGATCGATTAGCTGTTCTCATGGGTGGACGCATTGCAGAAGACATTTTCGTTGGTGACTTTTCGAGTGGCGCTCAAATGGACATTTCTCAAGCAACCAAGCTCGCTCGCAGTATGGTATGCCAGTGGGGAATGAACGATGCCTTAGGACCTGTCGCATACGATGCGAACGGTGACGAGGGTTCCTACATGGTTCCTGGCTCTAGCTCAAAAAGCTATTCTGATGAAACAGCAAAACAAATCGACGATGAAGTGCGCAAGCTTCTCGATCAAGCAAATGAACGTGCCCGCCAAGTGATTTTAGACAGTAAAGATAAAGTTCAACTCATGACAGATATGCTCATGGAGTTTGAAACTTTAGATAAGGAAGATGTCCACGCGATCATGGATGGAAAATGGGATACGA
This sequence comes from Simkania negevensis Z, assembly GCF_000237205.1. Lineage (GTDB taxonomy): Bacteria > Chlamydiota > Chlamydiia > Chlamydiales > Simkaniaceae > Simkania > Simkania negevensis. The sequence goes on from NC_015713.1 coordinate 772,867, forward strand.
ATAAGAAGCGGCAAAAACTCAAAGAAATGAGTGAAGCTCATCGCAAAGAGCCTCCACCTCCACCTCCTCGTAGATCAGAGAAGACTTCTAGTGGAGATATGAATCCGACTCCACAACAGATTTAGACGAGTTTTTCAGATGTTAACGTACAAAGGTTTTTTTTCTTTGCACGTTAACGTAGATGGGCTGCTCTAATAACCTAGGTTTTAACTTTTCTTTTCTATCATCGTGTTGATGCCTATCAAAAGATGATTGATCATGTGCTGAAAAAACAATTGATTCATATCAGTCATTAAACTCAACATCAACGGTTGAAGGTTTGAGCTATTCTGAAAATTAGCAGTCAGCTGGAAGTCAGGAAGGACAATAAAGCCTGCTGTATAGAGATCAGCAGCTATCAGATCACAATTGAAAAGTACCAAGTCGTTTACACACCCGTTAAGAGATGGTTCAGCTTTTGAAAAGGCCTGATAGAGATTATTAAGATAATCACTATCGTTGATCAATTGAGGATTAAAGCTGAGTTGAACTAAGTAGTTGTATAGAGACATCATCGTGCTGATATCGTCATCAATCGTTTCTAAGCGAGCTACGCTAAAAGGGAGCTCCGATTGAAAAATGATGATGAGTTCACGCAATTCATCTCTAATCCGCTCTCTCATTCCCTGATCACTCATCAGCCCATAGATTATTAATTTGAGAGTTGTTTGACCCCTGTATGCAGGGGCATATGAGGTGGAACCTTTAATCAGACCACATTTTATTAGACTTTGCATCAATGACTGACCGCTAGGTTTTTCATATTTTCATCTGCTTGGGCAAACAAATCTTCATTCAAGACCAAGCTATAATAAAAGTGTATGGTTGGATAGGGATCTGCATAACAAGTCATGGATTGAAGTGAAAAAAAAGAGACCATTATTAAAAGGAAGCGTTTCATTGTCGTTTCTCCTGCTAGTATTTCAAAAACAAAAGAAAAATGGCTGCGAAGACGATGCTTGCAGCCTTGGTAGATTGAAACGTTTAAGGACCGTTAATCTTGCATCGAGAGGATTCCCATTTGAAGATGGCTATTCATCTCTGCAAAGTAGAGTTGATTCGCACCTGTAATCAAGTTCACCATCAAAGGTTGCAGTTCTGAGGCACTTTGGAACTTTGCCGTTAGGGAAGTTGATGGAGGCAAAGTGCATGAATAATATTGATAGAGTCCAGCTCCTACAAGATCTAGATCAAATAGCATCAAGTCTTTCCCATATTGTCCCAATAGAGAATTTGCGTTTTCAAAGGCTTGATAGAGACTGTTTAAAAAGTCGTTATTGGTAATGAGTTGTGGATTAAGATTAAGCTGAGTTAAACAATTGTTTAGTGTCATCATCGTTTCGATATCATTTTGAAGTGTAGATGAACTGTTATGCGATGAAGATGAAATAAAAAGATTTTGAATAATGAATTCATTCATGTATCCAATAAGTTGAGCCATTTTTTCTGGATTATTGGCTAGGCCTCCCATCAAAACTTGTAGAGTTGTTAGTTCTGAGTAGGATACATTGTAACCCCCATTATTTCCTCCAGTAATTAAACCACTTGAGAGCAAATATTGGATCACTCCCAAAAGCTCAAGCTGAGTATTGGTGTCTAGTGAGCCATAATTATATAGGAAGCATTTTAGAGCTTGATCAACTGAATAGATATAGTCAGAAGAAGCAATAATTTGCTTCTGTTCACTTGCTTGGGAAAACAAGTCTTCATTCACTATGATATTGTAGTAAACGAGTTCCAAAGGGTCTCCATCTGCATAGGACGATATGGGTAAAAATGCAAGTGACGTAATTATCAGTAAAAAGAACTTTTTCATTGTTGTATCTCCAATTTGAATTAATAGTTGTAAGTGATGGCTGCGAAGTCAAAGCACAAAAAACTAATTGATTCGCAGCCTTGAAGGATCTAAGCGTTTAAGACCCGTTTTCTATCATTGTGTTGATGCCCATTTGAAGATGACTATTCATCTGCGCAAAATAGAGTTGATTTGCACCTGTAATCAAACTTAGAATTAAAGGCTGAAGTTCTGCAGCATTTTGAAAGTTTGGCGACAGATATCCTGATGGAGGGAGAGTGGATGAAGAATATTTATACAATCCTGCTCCGACGAGATCTAAGTCAAATAGCATTAGGTCTAAACCATACGTTCCAAACAAAGGCTCGGCATTATTAAAGACTTGATAGAGGTTATCTAGAAAGTCGTTTTGCATGATAAGAAGAGGGTTGAGACTGAGTTGAGTCAAGTAGCTATTGAGAGTCATCATTGTCTTGATATCATCTTGTATCGTAGAAGGAGGTGTCCCTGATTGATGGAACTGTGATTGATTGGTAACGATAAATGCGTTCATCTCTTCAATGAGCTGTGTTAGTTTTTCTCGATCGTTACTGAGACCTATCATCAAAATTTGAAGGGTTGTTTGTTCAGTATATGCGGGATAATAGCTACCGGTAGTTCCGGGCTGTATCAAACCGCTTGTGAGCATGGTCTGTATCACTCCAAGCAGATCGATTTTGTTATAGGACTCCAAAGAGTTGTAGCTATTACTGAAGTTTTGAATTGCTTGATCGACTGCATAAATATAGCCAGAAGAAGCAATGATTTGCTTGTTTTCACTCGCTTGACCGAAGAGCTCTTCATTTACCATTAGAGAGTAACAAACTTGTTGCATTGGATCGGTATTGTCACCAAAACATGTCATAGAGAAAAAAGTGAGTGATGAGACCATCACCAATAAAAATCGTTTCATTGTCGAATCTCCATATTGAGTTATCGAAAAGAGCAGAATAGAAAAAAAAAATTTTAGTGAAAATAAAAAAAGTGGTTGAGATCTTTCTCAACCACAAAACAGCTCAGTTTTTAATGATTGTTTAAAACGTTTTTGCCTATTGGAAGTAACCCCATTTGAAGATGAGTACACATTTGTCTAAAAAACAATTGGTTTGCACCTGAAACCAAATTGACAACTAGAGATTTGAACTCTTCAGGAGTTGAAAAGTTCCGGACCAAACCTGTTGGGGGAAGAGTACCTGTTTGGCAAGAATACAAACCAGCTGCAACAAGGTCTAAATTGAAAAACATCAGGCCTAGTGAATCTAGCTCAAATACTCGTTCAGACCCTACAAAAGCCATTAGGAGATTTTCTACAAAGTCTTCATTGTTAATTAATTGACGGTTGAGTATCAAACGGTTAAAATGGTTAACAAGATTTGTTACAGATTGCCCAGGGTCAACAGGCGGAGATAAATGTGTTTCAGCTATGGAATCGCTAGGTTGAGATAAACACACCTCTAGGTTTGAGATTGAGGGTTGATATTTGATAATGAATTCGTTGATTTTTTCGATCAATTCCTCCATCCTTTCCTCATTGTAGACAAGGCTTTTCAGGAGAACTTCGAGAATTGTATCAACTGTGTAAGCGGGTACAATTGTATTGTTAATGGAAGTCTTAACCAAGCCACTTGAAATCATGTTTTGAACCACTTCTTTCAGGTCAGTTTGATAGTTTTCATTAAGAGCATTGTAGTGATGTGTGAAGAGTTGAATTGATTGATCGACCGAATAAATATAGTCAGATGAAGAAATGATTTTATTATTTTCATTAGCCTGAGTCAAAAGTTCTTCTGTCACAACTAAATCATAAAAAACTTGTTGCAGAGGGTCAGCATCTCCATAGCAAGTCGTAGATAAAAATGAAAATGATGAAGCCATTATCATAAAAAACGTTTCATTGTCGTCTCTACATGTTGAGTTTTCGAAAAGAAAAGACTATAAAAAAAATTTTCGTGGGAACAAAAAAAAGTGGTTGCGAAGTCAAAGTGGGAGATAACCTTTATTCGCAACCACAAATGATCTCAGTAGTTAGAAGTCGAAGCGTATTCCTACATCTAAACCACTAAATGTCAAATCTCCATCTGGTTGGAAACTTGTAAGGAAAGGAATTTCAAGCTGATTCCACCAGTACTGTGTTTCCCAACCAATGTACAGGCCAAGAAAATAGTTTTGCGAAAAGCAGTAGCCCCATTCGAGACCCATTGCAAGTTGACTCATAGGTCTTAAATGATAAGAGCTATCTTGTCGCACTGTGATATCTTGGTTCTGACTAGGATCCGTCAGGTTATCAACGACAATACGATATTTCGTATCGTACTCTCCATAAAGAAGAGCGCCGCTGATTTTTCCATAGAGGCTGAAGCCCCACCCGATGTGTAAGTATCCATCGAGACCAAAGCGTGGCCCAACAGACCAATAGTCACTGTCTCCTCGTCCAGAGCCATGAGCTAAAGAGTCGCTAATGAAATTATGCACTATGAGCATTGTGTTGTGCTTGACTTGATAATGCATATCAATCCAGGCAGCTTTTAATCCCAAATGAGGGCGGATTGAAAAACGATGACTAAAAAAGTAGTCATAGCCTGATTCGAAATCGAGTGTATTCAGGCGAATTTGCCACTGAGTCGAACCATCTGCTGAAACGATGAGATTTCCAAAATTTGGTGCATTGGGAGCATTGTTGTCTAAGACATCCAATTTCAAATCAAAAGCAATCATGCTTGTAAGAGGTGCTATCGTAGGGTCAGCTACAATAGGGCTAAAGCGATCCGTTGCTTTTGTGTAGTGGTATGTCCATGTGAGAAAAAGATCCCAATTATCTCGCCCAAAATCATATCCTGCAGCAAGACGAACGCCTGGTTCGAAATTGAACTCAGGCTCTTTTACATCGCCTGAAATAGTGACTGGAAATGCTTGAAAAATGGGAAGGGGTTCTTTTGTTTTAATTGCATACTCAAGATCATCCATTATGGCGCGCCACCAAAGGAATTCTGCTTGAAAAGAAAATCCTTCTGAAAGACATCCTTGAGCTGATTGAGTCATAATGTCACGATTGGGGGGAGGCCCCATATCGGGTGCATTTTGCTCTGCAACTGCGCTTCCGCAAATTGCCGCAAAAGCGAGCGTCATTGCTTGAAAGGCTTTTTTCATGCGCAAACTCCTAGTATTACTTTCAAAGTATGATTAAAAGTCAAAGCGAACTCCTACATCGAGGCCACTAAAAGTCAGGTCTCCTTCTGGCTGAAAGTAGCCGAAGAAGGGCATTTCAAGTTGGTTCCACCAGTACTGTGTTTCCCAACCAACATGTAGAGCAAGGAGGTACTCTTTTGAAAAGCAGTATGCCCACTCAACACCAAGAGCCATTTGAACCATGTTGCGCAAGCGGTAAAAACTATCTTGCTTAAACTTAAGATTCACTTCGATTGTGTTTACAGGGTTTTCAATATTGATTTGATCGTATTTTGTATCAAATTCTCCGTAGAGAGCTGCCCCAGAAAGGAGGCCATAGATACTAAAGCCCCATCCGATGTGGAGATACGAATCAATTCCAAAGCATGGACCAACGCCCCAATAGTCGCTGTCTCCTTTACCTTTTAGGTCTCTAATATCATTTGCTCCACCTTCAAGGACTGTTGCAGCAATGTAATCGACATGGTAATCCATATCGATCCATGCAGTTTTCAATCCCATGAAAGGACGAATAGAGAACCGCTTACTAAAGAAGTAATCGTAACCCATTTCAAAGTCGAGGACGTTAAAATGAATATCCCACTTTACTTTTCCATTTGAACTTAGTGCAATTCCACCAAAGTTTTGTGTAACTGCGATGGGTTCAACGCGCGTTTCTAAAAGGATTAAATTATTGTCACCTGCATTGACGCTATCAGAAGGGTTAGAGTGGAGGTAAGTCCATCGTAGGAAAACATCCCAGTTATCTCGTCCAAAATCATACCCTGCAGCAACTTTAAACCCTGGATCGAATTCAAAGCTAGGCTCTTTCACAGTGAAGTTGTGGGCGCGGTCATTTGGAAAATTGGTGGGATCGGTGATCACAGCACTATCTTTCAGACCGTATTCTAGATTGTCTAAGATGGCACGCCACCAAATGAATTCTCCTTGGATTGAAAAGCCCTGAGAAAGACACCCTTGTGCACTGTGGTCAACGATGTCTCTATTGGGTGGAATTGGAGGGCCATCTGGGTTTCCCCCATTCGGCATAGGCCTACTTGATGTTTGCTCCATTGTTTGCTGTGAGCTATAAGCAGCTGAAAGAAATTTGCTTTCAACTATTTTTTCTTGGACATCGGCTACGAGCCCATTTCCAAGAAAAAAGGTAGATAAAAATGCAGCTGACAAAAACGAGATACATTTCATCAACAACCTCCATGTTAAAAAAAAATTTGTTTACTTTCACATTGAAGCATCTCTCTTTTCCATTCAAGGAAAAACAGGTATGTGAGTAAAATGAAATACTCAATAGGACAATATCAATGAGATTCATGACTTTTTTTCTCTTATTAACTGCTTGCTCTTTTGGTGTTGAATTGAACTTTCACGACTTTGATAAGTACCAACAAAAGCTTTCCAAAAAGTATGTGACTGAAAAAATTCGCCACTACTTGCAGTATTCTGATGAAATTGAAAACTATTTTGAAATCACTGCCAATGCACTCGCAATTTACGCTTCTCCAGAAGATAAGCAGCTTGGAAAAGTGGGGTATGCACTTTATTTTGGGCAAGAATTTCCAAGTTTTGTTCCAGAGTTCAAACATCCTCTTAGCAAAGCAAAAATTGCCATTGATCCCGGCCATTTTGGAGGACAATTTGCCCGTCTTGAAGAGAGGTATGTCTCAATTGAATTAGATGGGAAAATTCTTGAATTTGATGAGGGGACCCTTGCTTTTTTAACAGCTCTTCAATTGAAAAAGAAGTTAGAAGCACAAGGGGCAACAGTACTTCTTACTCGCAAAGCCATTGGAGAAGGAGCTTATCCAGAGCCTTTTTTTGATTGGCTCAAAGAGCATTCAGAGCTTTGGGAAAAAGGGGTGGCGCTCTCGACGATCTTTCTCAAGCATTATAACCGATTAGATTTGCGCTCGCGTGCAGAACTCATTAACAACTTTAAACCTGACCTTACTGTGCTTATTCATTACAACGCGATCGATTCGGAACTTCCTGATCCCCGCCGTACAAAACCAACTGATAGAAACTTTAACCTTGTCTTTATTCCAGGAGGATTTTGCAAAGGAGAACTAGCGAGTCACGAAGACCGGTATCACTTTCTCCGCCTCATCTGTACCCAAGATCTTGAATTGTCCCGCCAAATGGCGCAAGACTTAGTCGAGCGCTTCACCAAATATCTCAATGTTCCTCCTTTGAAATCGGCAAAGAAAGAGGTGTGTGGGTTTGGAAACAGTTTGGTTTCAGCTGAGGGAGTTTTTTGCCGCAACTTGTGTCTTACAAGGCTCATTCAGAGTCCTCTTTGTTATGGAGAAACCTTAATTCAGAATAATCTCGATGAAGCTTTAGAGCTTAGTCAGTCCCAAAAAACAGTTGAGGGAATTCCTTGTCCTCAAAGAGTTTTAGATGTGGCAGAGGCCTATTTTAAAACAATTATATTGTATTACGAACGAGCAGGAGATACGAATTGATCAGCGAAGTAGTACTTTGAAATTTTGAGTACGAGAAGAGCTAGGCAACCTAGAACTACTACTGCACTCGCAATAATTTCCACAGCTTTGCTTTTCGCAGTTCTATTGACGGTATATTCTCCATTGATATGTCTTTCAACGACAATATCACTGTAGTATGGCCATCTCGATAGATCATGAATCTTTCCGAATACCTTTTTATACTGATCCGTTCTTTCAACCAGCTTAGAAAAACAATCAACGTTAGTAGCAATTGTATCGGTTTGCCTCAGGTGTTCCGCACTGACTTGTCCAAATCTTTCAGAATTAAGGCCGGTCACATAAAACTCGACTGATTGAAAGATGCCATTTAAGTTGTCAATATCTTTCGCTCTCATTCTTGATAAGAGATGAGAGCATGTCAGGTGTGATGCATTCAAGTTTTGAAAACTATACTTGAAGGTTTCAGAAGAAGGAGGTTCGTTGTCAGCAAATTTATCGAGGAGAATTCTAGCCTTTTCATTCAATGCTGAGAGAGCGATCCTGTGGTTTGGAAAAACTTGGCATTGACCATACGCAAGATAGGATGAGATATCTAATATTTGATTGCTAGAGTGTATTGCTGTGTACTGGAGAGCAGTGAATTGGTGCGGAATACAACTTTGATGACTCATTTTTCAAACTCAAAATAACAAATTTTTTTGATGACACAAGAGTGTAGCATAGACCTTTCTATTTCCCAATTGCAATATGTACGCCATCAAGAGTTTCAAGGGATCTACACCAAAACGTCTGGCAATCACTGACTTAATTTCTCCTCCTACTGCAGTGAGTTTGACGATAAAAACGGGAGAGCTTCCATGAGTGTTTTTTCTGTAGGGATTAGTAGGAATGATAAGAGGTCTTTGAAGGTGTGCTGAAGAATAAAGAGATGTTGAGTTTGGGAGATGGCGCGCATTTTTATGGGGCTCAGGAGAACCATAAACTGCGTATTGTGGAGAATAGAGTCTAACTCGAGTTGTCAATTTTTACTCCTTTTCGAAAAAACAAACCAAGTGTGACCTATGTATAGATATGCTGCAAGCATAAAAAATGCTCTCAGAGAATTCTCTAGGCCTTTTTAAGGTAGCAGTCTAGATTAAAGAAAGGTTGCATTACAGTTTATGTAGTTGCATAATGCATTTTCAACTTTTTTAAAGAGGAGCATATGTTACGTATTGTATCTAGTTCTCAGGAAGGTGGAACCAATACTCATAATCATCAACTAATCTCTAATCAAGATTATGTGCGTCCTCAAAGAAAAAAGTGGCTTTCAAGCTTCTCTGATATAACCTCGAAAGTAACGCAGGTATCCAGAGGTTTATTTGGTGTTCATAAACCTCCTGAGGTGGTGTTTGAAAATGCACCTCTACCTATAGGTTTTCAATCTTCTATAGAAGATATTTCTACGGAAAAAAGAAAACTAAGTAAAGAAGAGCTACGTTATGAAGTGTTCTTATTTTATGGAATTCAACCTACACAATTCGAAAGACGTTATCCTCCTATGGGATTGGATGTTACTTTAGGTGGATGTACAAATGATCGTAATTTTCTTAAAGGATTGCAGTTGTTGTATGAGCAGCTTAATAAATTTACAGAATCCGGTCACACATCATATTTTCCTGACGCTGAGAGATTATATGATTTGATTGATCAAAAGATAGGAGAAGTGTTTCCCCAACTGTGGGGTGTTTCTCTTTATTCTAAAACTTCTTACAGAAATTCTTTTCCTGATGAAGATATCATTATAGCGTTGAGCCATGTTTACGATGACAAAAAAAGAAATGTAGGAGTAGATATCCCCAGATCAGAAAAACCTATTTTTTTTCAATTTAATGGAGAGTCTGCCCTTGGATGTGTAGTTGCTATGCTTGTTTATGAATATAATAGTATGGAAGAGGTTTATAGGAGTTTTTATAAGCTTAAAACTCTTGAGGCTATAGAGCAGAACTTGCAACGTAATCATTTGGTATTAGAAAAGATTCCTTATATTGATATTGATTATTTGAGTCGAGCTGTTGAGCAACACCCTGTAGTAGTCTCTGTGGACTCTTTTGATACACCACCCTCTTTTTGTAGACCTCACTATGTTATTGTAGATGAAGTCTGCGTTATAGAAGGTGTAAAAACAGTTAAAATTCGAGACCCATATCACGGATGGTGTGTTGGTATTAAAGCAGAAGCTTTTGTTCGTAGTTTGGTTAAACAAAGTCCACTTTTACAAATTAAGTGTAGTCTATTGCGATAGTCATAAAATTTCTATAGTCATCTTAGAGTGAATAGGTTGCTTATATACCTAAACTCTGATTGAATAAAAAAAGCTCTCAGGGTCACCTGAGAGCTTTTAATTTTTTAGTCTTTATTCACCGGCATGGGTGGCGGCTTGAGAATTTCAGGCTTCCGCTGAGGTTTCCGATTGCCTCCATCGCGGCTACCCCCATCGCGACGAGGAGGCGGCCGTCTTGGCTGCTCGTCTCGCTTCGGCTCAACATAACCTTCAGGAGCTTCAAGAATTGCTTTATGGCTTAAACGGATTTGACCATTGTTATTGATCTCAAGAACCTTGACTTCGATTGAATCACCTTCTTTATAGTGATCGTGAATGTTCTCTATTCTTTGGTAGGAGAGCTCAGAAATATGGCAAAGCCCTTGTTTACTCAAGATGGCAACAAAGAGACCAAATTCTTTAATTGTGACGATCTTTCCTTTGTAAGTTTGCCCAATTTCCACTTCCGCTGTGAGGTTGTAGATGATTTCTTTGGCACGATCCATTCCCTCTTTTGTCGAAGAGGCGATGCTAACAAGGCCGCTATCATCGATATCGATATCAGCACCTGATAATTCCACAATCTCGCGGATCTGCTTTCCACCAGGGCCAATGATGGTTCCGATCTGACTTGGTTTGACTTGAACCGTTTCGATGCGTGGAGCGTGCTGAGAGAGGTGCTCATTTGATTTTGGACAAGCTTCAAGCATCTTATGGAGGATGTGGATCCGACCCTGCTTGGCTTGCGCAAGAGCTACTTTCATGATTTGAGGGTTGATTCCTTCAACTTTGATATCGAGCTGGAAAGCAGTGATCCCTTTTTCGTCCCCGGTGATTTTAAAGTCCATGTCGCCAAGTGCATCTTCTACCCCAAGGATGTCAGAAAGAATGGCGTATGAATCTTTTTCAAGGATCAGACCCATTGCAATTCCTGCAATAGGGCGTTTGATGGGGACTCCAGCTTGCATTAAAGCTAAGCAGCCACCGCAAACCGAGGCCATCGACGATGAGCCATTAGACTCAGTGATATTTGACTCCAAGCGGATCGTATAGGGGAAAGAATCTTTTTCTGGGATAGTGCATTGAAGAGCACGTTCTGCAAGTTTTCCGTGTCCCACTTCTCGTCGTCCTGGAGGGCCAATACGGCCTGATTCTCCGACGGAAAAAGGAGGAAAGTTGTACTGAAGATAAAACCGTCGAATCCCATCGGTATTGAGATCCTCATACCGTTGTCCCATGCTTTCTCCACCAAGTGTACAAACAGCAATTGTTTGGGTTTCTCCTCGCGTAAACACTGCGCTTCCATGTGTGCGGGGAAGGTAATCCATATCGATCCAGATTTGGCGGACATCTTCTGGGCCACGTCCATCGCAACGCTTATTTTCTTTGAGGATCATTCGACGCATGTGGTCTGAAGTCACCTTTTTTATTGCCATCTGAACTTCATGAGGGGCGTACTTGTGCTTGTCTTCAGCACCTTCTGGTAGTAGTTTTTCTACGACAGTTTCTTTGATTGCAGAAAGGGAATCTTCTCTAACTTGTTTTTCTGAAATCCGAATGGCATCTTGTAAAGGTGCATTCATGATGCTATCGACTTCTTCTAATAGACCGGTTGGAAGTAGACGGAGCTCGTCACGCTTTTTAGTTTTACCGTGTGTAGCTTGCCAATCAGAAAGCTTTTGACAAATCAACTTAATGGCTTGGTGTCCTTCTTCAATAGCTTCCATCACTTGATCTTCAGTCAAGAAGTCACAGTACCCTTCGATCATCAAGATCGCATCTTCAGTTCCGGCAAGCATCAAGTCGAGAACTGAATCTTCTTGCTCTTGGACTGTTGGGTTAATGACAAAGCGGTCTTCGATCATTCCAACGCGTACTCCTGCGATAGGCTTAATAAGGGGAATGTCAGAAAGGACAAGAGCCGCTGAGTTAGCGCAAATTGCGAGAGGTTCAGGAGCGTTCACACCATCATAAGAGAGAACCGATGTGATCAATTGTGTTTCAGTGTAATAGCCTTCTTCAAACATTGGGCGAATGGGGCGATCGATCAAGCGGCAAACGAGGGTTTCTCGCTCTGTGGGCTTTCCTTCGCGTTTGATAAATCCTCCCAAGGGTTTTACCTGCAGAAGAGAATTTTTCGACATAATCTACACGTAGAGGGATGAAGTCGACATCGGGCGGAGTCGGTCCAGTACATGCGGTTGAAAGTAACATGGTTTCGCCGGAGCGTACAATGACGGCTCCATTAGCTTGGCGGGCAATTTTTCCAGTTTCAAAGACGATATCTCTTCCACCGATCGAGACTGTGATAGAGTGGGATTCCAGGGAGGTGTTTTGTTGGTTCATTAAGATTGTTACTCCTAGTTAGCGAATTGGATCTTTTTTATACCCTAAAAAAGAGGAGAAAAAAAAGAAAAATTTGAAGGGAGATTCTATCAGGTTTAGATTTATAGATTCAAGGAAGAAGTTTAGGGCTCCTTAAGAGAAGGAGCCCAAGTAAAGATTTTACTTACGAAGGTTTAGGCGGGTAATAAGTGTTTGATACCGCTTTGTATCCGTTGAGTTGAGATAATCGAGAAGTTTCCTTCGCTGTCCTACGAGCTTCAAGAGAGCAAGCCTAGAGGCATGGTCTTTTGGAGCTAGCTTGAGATGATCTGTCAGCTCAGCAATACGTTCAGTTAAAATTGCAATTTGAACGTCTGCTGACCCTGTATCTTTCTCGTGCAGCTGAAATTGTTTAGTAATTTCTTCTTTAGCACGTCTATCTAATGACATTTATAATAACTCCTTTAGACAAGTTAGAACGGGATTATAGTATGACAATAGCCATATGGTTAGCACCATTTTAACAGGCCGGGATAAATTTAGCAACTACGTTAGATAAGACCATAAAATGAATCTTTTAATTTGGAGTTCATAAGTCCCCATGGCATAATGGAGAATATGGCAAAAGATTTTTCGATATTTGACCAGAAGATGATGCAACTTGCTCTAGAAGAAGCAAAGCTAGCGTTCAATAAGGAAGAAGTTCCTGTGGGCGCTGTACTGACGCTCGGAGATCAAGTGATTGCACGTGCTCATAACACAATGGAAACTAAAGGGGATCCGACTGCACATGCAGAAATTTTATGCATTCGCAAAGGTGCCGAAGCCATTGGGGATTGGAGACTTTTAGGGGCCACTCTTTATACGACGCTCGAACCGTGCGTCATGTGTGGTGGCGCKATGCTGCTCGCGCGAATCACACGTGTAGTTTGGGGAGCACCGGACATCAGGCACGGGTCTAACGGAAGTTGGATTGATCTCTTTGAGAAAAAACACCCAACCCACCAACTTGAAATTGCTGGAGGGCTCTATGAAGAGGAAGCAGCAAATCTTATGCGCCTCTTTTTCAAAGACAAAGGACAAAACATGAAGAAGACAAACTTCCTACTGGTAGAGCTCTTTGATGAACTCATAGCCTTTCAGGAAACAAAGTTACTCAACTATGCCGCTGAAATTATTCCCAATGTCACCTCTGACGATATTTTGCAACCAAATGATTATGATGAACTTGAAAATCACCCTTTTTTTCGTTATGAAGAGGGAGTCTTAAAGGGGATTCAAACGGCTAAAATGGCAGTTCTAGCAAAATTAAGAGAAGATTAAATCGGTAGAACAGGTCGTCACTTGGGTTCTAAGCTTGCCGTTTTTTCTTAGAAATGCGCCAGAGTTTCCATCTCTCTCGCCAGGAGAGGGATTTTTTCCCATGTTGAGAGATCTTTTCTAAGCAAGCATCCATGAACTCTTCGTCTTGCATAATAATGCGTCCGGTTTTGAAATCATAAATTTTACCTTCTTCCATTTCAGACGCTTTGGTTACCCGAGAGAACCCGAAGTACTTCCGTTTCAGATGGATCAATTTTTGATCGAATCGGTGCAATCGAGGGAATGGGCTGAGGGTTTCCCAGGCTAAGACTGCATATAAGTAGCCGAATATGAGAGAGCTTCCTGAAATCAAAAAGTCAAAGAATTTTCCATTTGAAAACTCGAGGAACAAATTGATTCCAATGAGACCAAATACAAGCCACTTTGCTCGCATAGGAATCAGCATGAAGAGCATCAGACTAGCTGTTGGGAAAAGGAAACTCCAACTGATGAGAAGGATGTAAATCGCGGGTGTAGCTCCAGCAACAAAAGCTGAATTTCCAAAAATAAGCTGGGCGAGGTAGCAAATGATCCCGACAAAGAGCCCTCCACCAAAATAGAGAGAGAGAAAGTGCTTTTTTCCTTTGAGTTGAACGATCGAAGATCCAATGGCCCAAAGAAGGTAGAGATCGAAGAAGACTTTCAGAAGTAATCCAAAGGTAATTCCCGATGAAACAGGCTGAATGAATAGGTATGAGATGAATTGCCAAATAAAAAATTTATGAATGCCCCAAATGCTTAAGCTAAGGAGTTGACCTGGGCTGGGAATCCCAAACACTTGTGTGAACAAAGCGTTAGAAAGGAGCGAAAAGAATGTGAACAGGAGTGTAAGGGCGATCGTCATCTTGATCACCTTCGGGGCAAACGACGGTCCCATTCGAAATCCTTGAGATTGATGCATATTAGCCTCCTTAACTTTCGCAGATTATAAGTGATTCATTAATAAAATGGGGCAAAAAAATTTCTATGCCTAGCTCTTGGTATTTTGAAAAAAAGTTTAAAATCATGAAATCAGACTTGTTTTTTAACTGTAAACAAGGTTAAATTTTGTGAGATAATCTGAATCTAGAGGACATGACACCATGAAGAAAGAAGGACATCCTCCTTACCAAGAAATCCTATTTGTCGATACAGCATACAGGACACAAGTTTGTTTGCGGAAGCACATTGCAACCAGGAGAAACTGAAACGTTCGAAGGAAAAGAATACCCCGTTTATCGCGTACCAATTTCCTCTTCTTCTCATCCTTTCTTTACTGGAAGCCAGCAATTTGTTGACTCGGAAGGACGAGTAGACAAATTCCGGAAGCGTTATGCACGTACGGTTGAAGAAAAGCCTAAGCGTGAGAAAAAAGAAGAAAAGAAAGAATCAAAGCCGAAGAAAGCTGTAAAGAAAAAAGACGAACCCAAAAAGTAGAATAGAGTCTTCCTATGGAAGATAAAGTAAAAGAACTCTTGGGACGTCTTCCTGATCTTGAAGCTAAACTTGGAGATCCCAAAGTCACTCAAGATCAAAAGAAATATCGAGAACTTTCTCAAGAACATGCCTATTTGAGTGATCTCAAAGAGGCATGGACTGATTTCGTAAAGCAGTCCAAAGACTTGAAAGATAACCGAGATCTTCTTAAAGAAGAGACAGATCCCGAATTTGTCCAAGTTGTGCAAGATGATATTGCTAAGCTCGAAACAGCCGTTCAAAACTCTCGCTCTCGGATAGAATCCTTACTAGTTCCCCCCGATCCGAATGATCATGCCAACGTAATTATGGAGCTTCGCGCAGGTACCGGTGGGGATGAAGCGGCGATTTTTGTGGGCGATTGTCTTCGGATGTACCGTCTTTTTGCTGATCATATGGGATGGAAGTACGAAACTTTGTCGTGTACTGACTCCGAAGTAGGGGGATATAAAGAATACATCCTTTCACTTTCAGGCAAGAATGTGCACCGCTTTCTTCAGTATGAAGCGGGGACACACCGTGTTCAACGTGTTCCTGTCACCGAAACGCAGGGGCGTGTGCATACTTCGGCGATTACGATTGCTGTTTTGATGGAGCCAGGAGAAAATGAACCGATTGATATCGATGAAAGTGACCTCAAGATCGACACGTATCGCTCTTCAGGAGCAGGTGGGCAGCATGTCAACACAACTGATTCCGCTGTTAGAATCACTCACATGCCTACAGGAGTTGTCGTCTACTGCCAAGAAGAACGGTCTCAGCATAAGAATAAGGCGAAAGCCATGCGCGTTTTAGCGGCACGTCTCGCTGAAGAAAAAATGCGCAAAGCACAGCAAGAGCGTGCTTCTCTTCGATCATCACAAGTAGGTTCTGGAGATCGCTCAGAGCGCATTCGGACCTATAACTTTTCCCAAAATCGTTTAACAGATCATCGGATCAATCTCACACTCTATAAACTGGATCATTGTGATGGAAGGGGACTTAGAAGAAGTTTGTCAAGCCCTTGTTAGCCATTACTACCAAGAGAAGCTTTCGAATGCATAGCATACGAGAATTGCTTCAACTTTCAACTGACTTTCTGAAAAAAAAAGAGATCACTGCACCTAAGCTCTGTGCAGAGGAGCTTTTAGCCTTTGTTTTAAATAAGAAGCGCCTTGATTTATTTTTAGATTACGATGCTCCAGTTGAAGAGCGGGAAGTTGCGCGGTACCGCAGTTTGATCAAACGTAAAAGCGAAGGAGAGCCCTTAGGCTATCTTCTTGAAACCGCAGAGTTTTTAGACTGCGTACTGGCGGTATCCCCAGCTGTTTTAGTTCCACGTCAAGAAACTGAAATTCTCGTGAGTATGGCTCTCAAAGAGATTCCAAATAAGCCAAAAGTTTTGTGGGATCTTTGCTCAGGAAGTGGTTGCATGGGAATTGCCGCAAAAAAACATCGTCCTCTTTTAAATGTCACATTGGCTGACTTATCCTTTGAAGCTCTTGAATGTGCAAAAGCAAATGCAAAGCAAAACGAAGTTGATGTGACGTGTGTGCAAGGGGATTTACTTTGCTTCTTTTGAAGGGCAAAAGGCAGATTTCATTTTTTGTAATCCCCCATATGTAGCTGAAGAAGACTATTCCAAAACTAGAAAAAGAAGTCCATTTTGAACCGAGACAAGCGCATATTGCAAAAGAGAGAGGGCTCGAGTTTTATTTGCGATTGGCAGCAGAATTACCCCCTTTTTTAGCCTCGGAAGCAAAGATTTTTCTTGAAATTGGGCATAATCAAGGAGCTCAAGTTTTGGAGATTTTTCACCAAAGTCATTGGAAGCAAAAGCGATGTGAAAAAGATTGGGCTGGAAACGACCGTTTCTTTTTCCTTGAATTTAGCCACGAACTCCCTTAAAATATAATTATGTTTGGCAATTTGACCGAAAAGTTTCAAAACGTTTTTTCAAGCTTAACTTCAAATAAGAAGTTAACAGAAGGAAACATCTCTGATGCAGTGCGAGAAGTGCGCCTAGCGTTGCTTGATGCAGACGTAAACTACGTTGTTGCTAAGAATTTTATCAAACGGGTGAAAGAAAAAGCTCTCGGTGAAGAGGTTTTAAAGTCAGTCTCAGCAGGGGATCAATTTGTCAAAATCGTTCATGATGAGCTCAAAACCTTGATGGGTGGAGATGAATCGACGCTTGCGATAGACCGTCACCCTGGGATTATCATGCTTTGTGGGCTACAAGGGTCGGGAAAGACCACGCAATCGGCCAAATTGGCCCTCATGTTGAAAAAGCAAAATAAAAATCCCCTTCTAGTGGCATGCGATCTCCAGCGCCCCGCTGCAATAGATCAGCTAGAAACACTTGGTGCACAAGTTGAGGTGCCTGTTTACGCCGACCGCGATCAAAAAAACCCCGTAAAAGTTGCCAAAGCAGCCATTGAAAAGGCCAAAAAAGAAGCCTTAGATGTGGTGATTATCGATACAGCAGGTCGTTTGCATCTCGATGAAGAACTCATGAAAGAACTAGAAAAGCTGAAGGCTGAAACAAATCCTCATGAAATTCTCTTTGTTGCCAATGCTGCAACAGGTCAAGACGCCGTTAATACTGCAGCGCAATTTGATCAGAGGGTTGCCATTACAGGGACAATTCTCACAATGCTTGATGGAAGTACGCGTGCTGGAGCAGCTATTTCGATTCGTGAAGTGACGGGGAAGCCACTCCTTTTTGAGGGGATTGGCGAAAAAATGACCGATTTTCAAGCCTTCAACCCCCATTCGATGGCCGATCGGATCTTGGGAATSSGAGATGTCATCAACCTCGTCAGAAAGGCCSAAGAGCATTTTGATGAGAAAGAATCGAAAAAACTCGAAAAAAAGCTGCGAAACGCAACTTTCACTTATGACGACTTTTTAAAGCAAATGCRCTCTSTCAGGAAAATGGGTTCGTTTAAGAGTTTGCTTCAAATGATTCCTGGCTTTTCTAACATGGACGAGCTTCAGGTCTCAGATGGAGAGATGAATAAGATTGAAGCGATTATCTTGTCGATGACCATCGATGAAAGACTCGGGCTCGAAGAGCTATTACCTCCTCGGCGCCGCAGGATTGCCATGGGCAGTGGGACCTCGATTGACGATGTTAACCGGATGGTCAAAAGCTTTAAGCGGATCAAGCAGATGATGAAAGGAATGCCTGGCTTTAAAAAGAAATTCATGAAGGATCCCGACTTCAAAAAGCAGCTTAGCGACCTAGGCGCTTTAAAGAAAAACCTCTCTAAGCATTCCTAGCGAATTTTTTWATATCCATTTTTTTCCATTTCAGTTATGATCGTTTCTCTGAATTGTATTTTAGGAGAATAAGCCAATGGCTCTAAAGATTCGCTTGCGACAAATGGGACGCACCAATCGATTGATGTACCGTTTAGTAGTGACAGATAGCCGCTCTCCTCGCGATGGAAAATATCTCGAAGGAGTAGGTCATTACAACCCCCATATTCATGGAAATGATGATATCAATGTTGTTGAAGATCGCATTCAGTACTGGCTAGATCGTGGTGCAGAGTTGACCGAAAAAGCTGAAAAGTTAGTAGCTCGAGCAGCTCCAGGAGTGATCAAAACTCTTAGAGAAAAGCAAATTGCGAAGAAACAGAAAGAAGTCGCAAAGAAAAAAAAGAAAAAGTAATTTTCCTGCATGCGCTTCGATATTTTGTCTCTTTTCCCTGACTATTTCAAAGGCCCTTTTGATGTTAGTATGATAAAGCGGGCGAGGGAAAACGGACTGATCGAGATCGGTTTAGTCGATATACGCGCATTTGCAGAAGGTAGACATCAACAAGTTGATGACCGCCCGTATGGGGGCGGGCCCGGAATGGTTCTCATGCCTGATCCGGTGACAAAAGCCATACGCAGTGTTAGAAAAAAAAGATCCCGAGTGATCTATCTCTCGCCTCAGGGAGAGCCGCTAACGGCAAGAAAGTGTGAAAATCTTGCTTCAGAAGAGCACCTCATCCTCCTGTGTGGACATTATGAGGGTGTTGACCAGCGAGCCCTAGACCTTGAAGTCGATGAAGAGATCAGTATCGGAGATTTTGTTGTGACAAGCGGAGCTCCGGCTGCGATTGTTTTAGTAGATGCCGTCTCTCGATTTATTCCAGGAGTGATTGGCAACGAAGAAGCAGCTCGTCAGGACTCTTTTGAAAATGGCCTCTTTGATGCGCCCGTTTATACGAGGCCACCAGTATTTGAAGAATTAGAAGTGCCGCTTGTTTTACGTCAGGGCCATCATGCAGAAATTGAGAGATGGAGAAAAGATATCGCTTACCGAAAGACCAAGCGCGTCCGTCCTGACCTGATAGAAGAGTTAATTGAAAAGGAGAAACAGACATGAGTCAAGGTGCTCTGATCGAAGAGATTGAAAGCAGCCAATTGAAAACGGATATCCCCGAGTTTTGCGTTGGAGATACAGTAAAAGTTCACATCCGCATTATTGAGGGAGAAAAAGAACGTATTCAGGTTTTTACAGGAACTGTGATTGCGCGCAAAGGTTCGGGCTTTTCTGAAACATTTTCAGTTTACCGAATTGCTTATGGGGTGACCATGGAGCGTGTCTTCATTCTTCATAGTCCACGGATTGCAAAGATCGAAGTGATACGCAAAGGAAAAGTACGCCAAGCTAAGCTTTATTACCTCCGTGGAGTTTCTGGTAAGAAAGCAAAAGTTAAAGAAAAGATCGGTTCGAAAAAGAAAAAGATGGTCATTGAAGACGAAGCTTATGCAGCTCCGCTTCAAGAAGAAAACCCTGCAGAGGTCAAAGAAGCAGCTCCAAAAGCTGAGAAAAAGAAAGCAGCTAAACCTAAAAAAGAGGAAAAGTCTGCTTCTGAAGAAACACCTCCAGAAGAATCTAAAGAATAAGATCATAAAACCTGCGAATTTCTTCGCAGGTTTTTTCTACTTAAGATACTCGAACAACTTCAAAACTCCTTTCGGGCTTAACTCTAATTGAACTACACCTTATTTAACCTGAACTCTGAGTTTCTTTCACTCATTCTTAGGGATTCTTCTACGAGTTTTTGCTTCGAAAAAAATTAGAAATTCCTCTTTCAACTTGTTTTTTATTAGTGATAGGTCTTAGTGTTAAATGTTTTAAATATTTGACACTACAGTGAAAACGAAATACGAGCTCACAAAACTTGAAGAAATGGCTTACCAGGAAGGGTACCAAATCATTGCTGGCGTGGATGAAGCAGGGCGAGGTCCTCTAGCTGGGCCAGTTGTTGCAGCGGCATGCATTTTTCCTAGAGGCCTTGTTCTTGAGGGCGTTGATGACAGCAAAAAGATCTCTCCCATAAAGCGTGAGGAGATTTATCAAATTCTTGTCTCTCACCCTGAGATTGATTTTGCTATAGGAGTTGTTGAACAGGCTCAAATTGATGTTATCAACATCTTGCAGGCTTCACTAGCAGCAATGGCCATTGCAGTTAAAAATTTAATCGTAGAGCCTGATTTTCTCTTAGTCGATGGGAATCAGCTTCCACCAACTAGGATACCCTCTAAGGCGGTAGTTAAAGGGGA
Organism: Simkania negevensis Z; assembly: GCF_000237205.1. Lineage (GTDB taxonomy): Bacteria > Chlamydiota > Chlamydiia > Chlamydiales > Simkaniaceae > Simkania > Simkania negevensis. The sequence goes on from NC_015713.1 coordinate 793,361, forward strand.
TTCTCTCTCTCAAAGTATCGCGGCAGCATCCATTTTAGCTAAACACTCACGAGATCAAATGATGCTTCAGCTACATCTTAAGTGGCCGCAATATGGTTTTGACAAGCACAAAGGGTATGCGACTCGTGCTCATCTTCAAGCGATTCAAAAGCATGGGCCTTGCCCCATTCATAGAAAATCTTTTGAACCGATCAAATCAATTCTTGCAAAGTAGAAGTCATAAGTAACTTGTTTTTTAGTTCTTTGCAGAGTATGATTTCATAGATTTTTGAAGATTTAAGAGAATAGATATGGAAATCAGATTAGGGCCAGTTCTAGCTGGAGGAACGAGTTTAGCTGTTTCTTACGGATTTCAAAGAGGGATTGCACTTGTAACAGGACTTTCCGACATTAATTATCTTGGGCCCGCAGTGGTTAATACAACCACTCAAATTGCTTCAATATGGCTGAGTGTAAGGCTTATTGGTCATAATGAGAATTATGTCTGGGCAAAATTAGGGTTGGTTCAGGTGGCGGCTATAGCAGGTCTTTTCTTTTCGAGCATGGGCTGCCATCTTTTTATAGCCCGTCCTATTTCTATAAATTTTGTAGAAAAATTCGGAGAGGCGGTCATCTATGCTCTTGCGAAAGCAGTCCAATACATTGCTGATGGAGCAATAAAAATAGGATTGTTGAGTTTCGTTGGAAGGTATGGCGAGTCGATGTATGAGTACATTGTCACTGCGGCTCACGTTCGGTGGGAACAACTCAAGTCCAATGTTACAGTTCTTCGAGCTCATTTAGCGCACCGCTATGAATACTACACATTTCCTACTTTTACATCGCGAGATGAATTCAAGGAACTTTCTAAAGAACAATTAGAAGCAGTACATGTACATTATGCCCTTTATCCTGACAAATGGGAAGTCTATACGCTTCCAATGCAAGTTGCTTTTAATTTAATTTTAGCTGAGAAAGACTTGCCGTTATTACCTTTGACTTCTCCTTTTAAAGCAGAAGATGATTTTACTCAAACAGAGCTCAAATTCATTGCTAAGGAATCTTACCGTAATTATTACCTATCTGCAGAACTGGCAACAGCCTTTTTTCATCATCATGTGAAGCCTCCAGAGTATTTAATTGAAAAGGAATTTTTACCTCAGATTCCTATTCCGCGCGAAGAGGATATTCCGTCTCTTTCGAAAGCGCAAATTAAATGGTTTCATAAAATTTTAATTTCAAAAGAAGAATATGAGCTAACATCTGAACAATATAGTGCCTTTGCAAAACGCTTTTTTCAGTATGACCTGATCCCTCCAAATGAAAAATATGTGTTTGATGTTGAACTTCCCCCTCCAACTTCAAGAGGGCTCTTTATGCGTGTAAAGGCTTACTACTACTACCTATATGTGATGGCTGGAAGAGATGAAAAGCTTAACTTCGATGATAGAATGCACCTTAGGCAGTTTCTGATCGATCATAATTTTGGTTGTAGTTTACCGAACCTTTCATCCAGTCAGCTGGCACTTGCAGCAGAACCTGTTCTCTCACGTATTGCTAAGCAATTCGAGAAGAATCGGTTTCTTTGGGAGCAATTAGATTCTGCATCTCAAAGGTTGTATAATCAAGCTTTTAGAAGATATGGAATCAATGAAATTCGAGATAGTAGACGGTTTGCTTCATTGCGAGATACACTGTCTTGTTTCATGGGAAATTTCTTTGGAATGACCTATTATCCAAGTCGCGCTCTGATGGATATAGCGGCTTCTGAGCGAAGCTTGGGTTATTTAGATGCAATACCAAATGAGCGGTTGAATTATTTACACCCTTCGATGATTTGTCATCTTCCAGATGAGAAAATTGGTCACCTAACACGTCCTGACCTTGTGCAGGCGATTCCTAAAAACAAGCTCTTTTTTATTCACCCCAAGGTTTACCCACTTTTGTCTGATCAGCAAATAGATTGGATGGAGAATCTTCACATGGAAGTCGCCGATCTATCGATAATGCAGATTAGACTTCTTCTCTGCCCTTGGCTTGTGCGTCATGTTCCTGAAGATCGGTTGATTGAGGTTCCAAAACAAGGCAAAGAGTTTGTTCATTCCCCCACTAAAATCTCCGTATTTCATCAGGCCTTTTCTTCACTCTTACAAACTCCTCAAAAAGCTTGGGATGAGATGACGTTGATACAACAAAAACTTTTTGATCTTGTTCCTTTTGGTCTTAACCGTTTTCCCATGATTGAGAGCATTACTGATTTTAAAGCAGAGTTTGCAAGCTTAGCTCGATTTTTTGGAGTTAGAGAAACTCCTTCAGACTATCAGTTAAGAACCTTAACGACTACATCCAATCTCTTATTTTTTGCGGATGATCCTATGATTGCCAACATGGAACGGAAGCAGATGGAGTATCAGTTCAAGCATCTGATCTATATGTTAAAAATCATGGCAGAAAAAGATCCCCCACTTGATCAAGAAACGAAAGCAACTGTAGGAACCTTGCTAAAACAGCTTTTCCATGCGATGAGAGAGTGTAAAAATGCTTGGATTTCAGCTTTAACAAATTTTGAAGGGAAGAGGAATGAGTTCTGCAACTGTCCTGATTGCTCTGGGACCCGCTTGAATGACAAAGAAGTGCTCTTGCAGAGTCGACTTGCCGGGAAGCTTGCGGTCTTTAAACGAGAGTGTTTTCAGAAGGTGATCTTAAAAGCATATAATTTTGACGGAGATCGAGATGGGCAGCAAGTTCATACCCTGGATTGGTATGCACGCGAGCTTCCGCACTTGAACCTTCATTCTGGTTACTCAGATCGGCATTTCGGAATTTCAAGAAGAGAAGTGCCGCCTTTAGAAATGCAAAAAAGAATGATTGATGAGTATATGGGATCTGTAAAATCTTATGTCAAAGACTTAATGAGTTACGGGAAAAATGGAGATCAAGAGTTTCGAGAATTAGCTTTAGATTTCACGTCTGGAATTATTCTGCGCGAAGCGCAAAATAGAAAAGCTTATATTGATTCAGCCTGGGCTAAAGATATCGCATCAAGTTGGATCTGGGATATGGAAAATGCATATGAAGTGAGGGATGGTTTCGTCAATATTATCCTTTATGCCTTTAATCATTTTGGATTTGATCCTTTGTCAGAAGTATTTACGCAGACTCAATCAAATAGACGCTTATTATCAGAAAATCTCGACTTGGTCTCCATTAAACTCACTCAGCTTGACAAGAGATAAAATAATAGATGTGAGAAGGTTCTCCATTTGAATTTATATTTTTTGAGGATGCTTAATATGACGACTAGTCAAGTCTTATTCCCCAACCCAGCACATCTTATTGCAGGGAGCACAAGTTTAGCCATTTCTTATGGTTTTCAAAGAGGGATTGCAGTTCTAAATGGGAATCTAATAGGTCATTTTTTTGGATCTGCTGTAGTAAACACCACTTATCAAATAGCTTCGTTTTTGATAACTGAAACGCTGCTGAACAGTTACTTCGCAGATGAAGAAAATAAAAATTCATTTTGGACAAAGTTAGGTGTGATTGAGATAGGGTTGCTTGCGGGTTTATTTTTTTCAAACATCGGTTATTATCTAATCTCATCGAACATGCTTTCACTAGATATTAATGAGAAATTTCGAGAGTCAGTGACATATGCTTTCAAAAAAACGGGGCAATATGTTGCTGATTCTGTGATAAAATTGGGATTACTGATTTTGGCTGCATATGCTGACGAGAGGTTCTACAACTCGATTATCTTTACAGCCCAAAATCGATGGGAGCGGCTCAAACCACTTATCATAGTTCTCCAAAATCGTTCAGTACAGCGATATGAACATTATCATTGCCCTATTGCATCAAAGGAAGATTTTAAAGAACTCAATAATGAACAATTAGAAGCAGTTCGAGTCCAATGCGTACTCAATCCAGATATGTGGGATGCTTATTCGCTCCCGCTTCAAGTGGCTTTCGATATGATTTTAGAAGAGAAGGAATTGCCGTTATTACCTTTGACTTCTCCTTTCAAAGAAGAGGATAATTTTACCACAGAAGAGCTGAAGTTCATTGCAAAAGAATATTACCGTAATTTCCGACTATGTGGAAAAGAGGCAACGTTTTTCTTTCATAATCACGTGAAACCTCCACAGTATTTCCCTGACAAACAATGTTTGCCTCAAGTGCCTATTCCCGATGCGGCTAATATCCCGTCACTTTCTAAAGCCCAAATTAAATGGTTTCATAAGATTTTAATAGCTAACGAGCAAATAGCACTGACGTCTGATCAATATAGTGCTTTTGCTAGGCGTTTTTTTGAGTATAATCTCGCTCCTCCTAATGAAAATTATGTGTTTGAAGTTGAAATGCCTCCACCGACTTCTGGGCGCTCTCTTCGAGTGAAGGCTTACTACTATTACCTTTATGTTAAAGCAGGAAGAGATGAAAAGCTGGGTTTTGATGATAGAATGCTACTTCGGCAGTTTCTTATCGAACGCAAATTAATCTGTAGTGTTCCGCTTCTTAGCCCAAGTGAGCTGATACGCGTATCGCAGCCCGTTCTATCAACCATTGCAAAGCAATTTGAAGAGGATCGTTTTCTTTGGGATCAATTAGATACTGAAACTAAAGTATCTTATAACAGAGCCTTTGCTAATCATAAAATCGAAGAAATTCGAGATAAAGCAATGTTTACTTCTATCCGTGATCATGTATCATGGTTTTTCGGGAAGCGCTTTGGAATACAATATTTTACTGATCGCGCATTAATGAATGTAACGGCTAATGAAGTGAGTTTGGCTTATCTAGCTGAAATACCTGTAGAAAGACTGAATTATTTGCACCCTTCCATGATTCCTCATATTCCAGATAGGCATATTGTTAACATCACACGTACTGATCTTGTACAGGCAGTTCCAAGAAACAAGCTCTTTTTTATTCACCCTAAAGTGTATCCATTTTTGACTAAGCAGCAGAAGAATTGGATGGAAGAGCTGCCAAAAGAGGTTTCCGGTTTATCGATAGAGCAGACCAGACTTCTTCTTTGTCCATGGCTTGTAAGCCAAGTTTCTCCTGAACGCCTTTTTGCAGTGACAAAAAAGGGCAAAGAATTTGCCATCAAGTCTACAGAAATCTCAGCCTTTCATAGGGCTTTTTTCGCGCTGTTACAGACTCCCAAAACATTTTGGGGAAAGATGGTGATTAATGAACAAACACTTTTTGATCTTGTTCCTTTTGGCTACAACCGTTACTCAATGATTGAAAGCATTTACGATGTTAGAACGGAGCTTTGGAACTTAGCTCAATTCTTTGGTGTGAAAGTATTTCCTACTGAAGATAAGTTTCGTAAGTTGATGACCTCTAGTAATCTCTCATTTTTTGCTTTTGATCCTTTGAAAGCTCAACAAGAGCAGAAGTTGATGCTCAACCGGTTCAAGCATATCATATATGCACTGAAAATCATGGTTAATAAGGATCTTAACCTTGATACTGGAACTAAAGAGACTGTGGGAGAACTTTTGAAACAGCTCTTTAATGCGATGCAGGGATGCAAAATTGATTGGATTTCGGCTTTGAGAAATTTTGAAGGAAATAGAAACGAGTTTTGTGATTGTCCGATGTGTGAAGAAAAACGCATGCATACGCAAGAAGTGCTTATGAAGAACCGACTTGCTGAAATGCTTGCAGCTTTTAAACGCAGGTGCTTTGAGCTGGCAATCCAAAATAAATATTGTGATGCTCACAATGAGCAACTAGTCAATACAATAGATTGGTATGCACACCAGTTGCCGCATTTAAATCTTCATCTGGGGTATTTAGATCAGCATGTAGATGCTTCAAAAACGACTGTGACCCCTATAGAGATACAAAAGGAAATGATTCATGAGTACGAAAAGTGTGTCACCTTACATGTCAAATACTTGCTAGGATTTGGTGGAGATAGGGAATTTCGAGAGTTAGCATTGGACTTTTTCATTGGAATCATTCAACGCGAAGCGCTCAAAAGAAAAGCTTATATCGATGAAAGCTGGGCTAAAGATGTTGTTGCGAGATGGATTTGGGATGAGGAAAATGGGTATGAAGTGAGAGAGGGTTTTGTAAATATTCTTTTTTACGCCTATGGTTATTTTAAATTTGACCCTTTATCAGCTGAATCTAAACAGATTCAAGGAAATGGACTCTCATTCTCAGACAATCTAAGACTTGTTTCTACTGAACTTAACCATCTTGGATAATGCGTAAAATAAAAATATTACAAGGCTAGACTTCTTGACTTCAGGGCATTTTTCGGGTATAAATCTCTTCAAACCACTACCTGGATGCGCATGTTCCGAAGTATGACAGCTTATGGAAGGGCTCACGTGACAACCGAATCGAGCTCGTTCCTCATCGAAATCCACTCTGTGAACCGCAAAAGTCTCGATATCGCAGTGAATTTACCAAAAGAACTCTTAATGTTCGATATGGATTTTAGAAAAGAGTTGTCAAAAGAGGTGAAACGAGGGTTTATTACTGTACGGGTGACTAGGGAAGAGGTTCATTCTACAAACGGCAGGTTAACTCTTCCAGATTTAGAAGAGATGAAAGCCATTCAGAAGCAATGTCAAATTTACGCAAAAGAATTGGGATATCATCCCAAAGAGGCTATTTCTTTTACTGACCTGCTCAATTATGGGATTTCATCAAGTGGTTCTCCTGCTCTAGAAGTAGATGAAAAGTTGCAAGGGCAATTGCTAGAAGGGTTTAAAAAAGCGCTCTCAAAATTCATCGCCATGCGTGAACGGGAAGGCGCGACCTTACTTGAAGATATTGGACCTCGCTTAGATGAAATTGAAGCGCAGCTTAATAAAATTGCAGAGCGGGTGAAAGCCGCCCCCGAAATGTTTCGAGAGAAACTTGAAAAGCGGCTAGAAGAATTAGACTTGCTTAAAGGTGAAGATGACGAGAGGATGATGCGCGAGCTCATCCTTTTAGCTGAAAAAGTCGATGTGACGGAAGAAATGACGCGATTGCGTTCACATGTGCAACAATTTAGAGATCTCATGAGCTCGAAGAAGCGACGTGTGGGCCGGGAACTCGACTTTTTAATTCAAGAAATGAACCGAGAAGTGAATACGACAGCAGCGAAATCGCAAGATATTGAGATCACAATGGCGATTTTAGAGATGAAAACTGAGCAGGAAAAGATTCGGGAACAAATTCAAAATATCGAGTGATAGGATGCGCCCTCTACTAGGAAATGTCAATAAGGGGTTTGCGATTGTTGTGAGCGCTCCTGCAGGGACCGGGAAGACAACCTTGGTTCGTATGCTGATTGATGAGTTCCCTGAGGTTTTTACCCAAAGCATTTCCTGCACGACCCGACCTCCAAGACAGGGAGAGATTGATGGGAAAGATTATGTGTTTCTTACCGATTCCGCTTTTCAAAAGAGAATCGATCGAGGAGAATTTTTGGAGCATGCTCAGGTATTTGACCATCATTATGGAACACTTAAAGAAACGGTTGAGGAGCAAAGATCAACTGGGAAACATGTCATTTTGGTGATTGACACCCAAGGAGCATTGGCCATTATGGGCAAGCTCAAGGCGCTTTTTGTTTTTGTGGCACCTCCTTCGATAGAGATTCTCAAGGAGCGGCTTGAAAAACGCCAAACAGAATCAGAAGAAGTCATTCAAAAGCGTTTGGCATGGGCGCAATATGAAATGGATCAAGCCGTCCATTACGATTACAAAATCGTGAATGATGATTTAAATACGGCTTACCAAGTTTTAAAAAGCATTGTCATTGCCGAAGAACATAAAATTCGGCAGTAAATTGAGGAGATTATGGCAAACGACGAACTCACAAAAGAAGCCTTTAAGGAAATTTTCGAAGATAACTTTGAAATGACGAATTATGCCATCCACATGGCACAGCGTCAAATTCATGCGGGGAATGAAGAGCTCAATGTGACTGAGCTTTTACATGAAATTCGCAAACATCCACCAAAAGTGCAAAAGCAAGTCGCACAAGAGAAGATCACCATCCATGAGTAAAAAGGTCCTGATCACGGCGGCACTCCCGTATGCAAATGGCCCACTTCATTTTGGACACATTGCAGGTGCATACTTGCCTGCGGATTGCTATGCTCGTTTTCAGCGCCTTGTTGGTCATGATGTTCTCTACATTTGCGGCTCTGATGAGCATGGAGTTCCAATCACTTTGAATGCAGAAATGGCAGGACGCACTCCCCAAGAGCACGTCGACATTTTTCATCATGTGATTGCAAGTTTTTTTAAGCAACTTCGGATCTCTTTTGACCACTATTCACGTACCACTTGGGATGGACATGTGCATCCAACCCAACAGTTTTTTCTCGATCTTTTAGAAAATGGGTATATCGAGCCTAAGGTCACTGAGCAGCTTTTTTCGCCTGCTGATAACCGTTTTTTAGCAGATCGGTATGTGGTTGGCATTTGTCCAAAATGTCATACCGAGAATGCAAGAGGGGATGAATGTCCAACGTGTGGCGCCAGTTATGAAGCCACTGATCTCAAAAATCCTCGCTCCAAACTCACAGGGGCGGAACTTGTATTGAAGCCGACGAAGCACTGGTTTTTACGCTTTGATCTTTTCAAAGACAAGCTCACAAATTGGATCAAGAAAAAGCATTGGAAGTCGAATGTTGTGAACTTTGCTCAAAACTATATCGATGATTTAAAACCTCGCGCCATTACAAGAGATTCGGACTGGGGGATTCCAGTTCCACTTGATGATGCAGAGGGGAAAGTTTTTTATGTTTGGTTTGATGCACCTATAGGTTACATTTCTGCAACAATGGAATGGGCGCAAAAGGTGAAAAATGATCCAAATGCCTGGGAAAAATATTGGCTCGATCCTGACACACATTACGTCCAATTTGTCGGGAAAGACAACATCCCTTTTCATGCCATTTTCTTCCCAGCGATGGTCATGGGGCAAAATACTCCTTATAAGCTTGTCGATGAATTGCCTGCTAACGAATTCTACAATCTCGAAGGGAAGCAGTTTAGTAAATCGACAGGGTGGTATATCGATCTTGAGGATTTTTTTAAAAAATTCTCTCCCGATCAAATTCGTTATGCCATTGCAGCAAATGCTCCTGAATCCCAAGATAGTGAATTTTCTTGGAAAGACTTTCAAATGCGCTGTAATACAGAGCTTCTTGGGAAATATGGAAATCTCATCAACCGGGTCCTTGTCTTCACTTTAAAACACTTTGAAGGAGAGATTCCTTCTTTCGGGAAAATGGCGTATGAAGATGAAAAATTTTTAGAAGAGATTGAGGAGAAAGCCAAGGCAATTTATCAATCCTACTCCCACTTCCAACTGCGCAAAGCCTCTCAGCTCATCATGGAATTGGCAACACTTGGCAATACCTATTTTGATGCGAAAAAGCCGTGGATTGCAGCGAAAGATCCAAAGCTCAGAGGAGAATTAGGAACCACACTTGCTTGCTCCTTACGTATCTTGAATGTTTTAGCTCTTGTTTCAGCTCCCATTATCCCAGAGACGGCAGAAAAACTCTGGAAACTTCTCGGATATGAAAAGCTCCTTTCAACCTATCATTGGCAAGATGTCCTCGAGCAAGGGTTACCGAAAACCCACACCTTGAAAACTCCTGAAGTTCTCTTTCAAAAAGTGGAAGATGAAATGATTGCTGCTGAAATCGAAGCTTTAAAAAAACGAGCAGAACTTTCTGCTCCGAAACCTCAAAAAGAGATTCCTCCATTTAAACAGCTCCTCGATTTTGAATATTTTCAGCAATTGGATTTACGTGTGGGGCAGATTTTAAGTGTAGAACCTGTCCCTAAAAGTAAAAAGCTACTTAAGCTAGAAGTGGATTTTGGAATTGAAAAACGAACGATTGTCTCAGGGATTGCAAAAGGATTTCCCGATACATCTGTGTTGATTGGGAAAAAAGCGACATTTGTTGTGAATTTAAAACCCGTCAAACTGATGGGCGTAGAAAGTCAAGGCATGCTTTTAGTGAATGGAGAAGCCCCACGAATGGAGCTTCTCGAACTTTCTAATGGATTTCCTGGAGAAACTGTCTCTTAGATGCACATCAAGCTTTTCATAGAGCGTACCGCTCTTTGAAAGCGAGTTTTGCGACGAAACACTTTTGCTAGGAATCTTTTAGCTCTTTTTTTTGCCTTTTTCATCAGTCTGATCTCCTTTTAATCTCTATGAAAACTCTTCTTTGCCCTTATCCTTTCCCGCGTTTCACCCCACAAGTTCATTTTATCAAGCGAATATTTTAATTTCAAGGGTTTATTAAGATTGTTTCCGACTTTTCGCTCTCCTGTCCCTGTATAGCTTCTGAGAGGAGTTCTCGAAGTCCTGTGTACCTTTTTTGGGCATTATCCGTGTTGATGGCGATGGCTAAGGCTTTTTTCGTCCCTAGGAGAAGGACTAGCTTCTTGCCACGGGTGAGCCCGGTGTATAAGAGATTCCTAAAGAGGAGCTTAAAGTGACTCACATGGACAGGAATGATCACACAGGGGCACTCACTCCCCTGGTACTTATGGATGGAGACCGCATAGGCTAGCATGAGCTCATCGAGCTCTGAAAAGTCGTAGGAGACCGTCTTTCCATCAAAATCAACGGTTAACTTCTGCTCTTCGAGGTCCATTTCTTGGATACGTCCTACATCTCCATTATAGACATGTTTATCGTAGTTGTTGCGGATTTGCATAACCTTGTCTTGAGGTTGAAAAATCCGTCCCATACGTAAGAGTTGCATCGATTGAGGATTGAGTTCTTTTTGCAAGATGTGATTGAAGTTGTCGATTCCAATCAGTCCCCGTTTCATTGGTGAGAGGACTTGAATTTCATTGATCGGATCAAAACCAAATTTTTGAGGAATTTCTTTTTTAATCAGAGAGACAGTGCGCGTTAGAATCTCTTCAGGATTTTCGATTTCTAAAAAGTTAAAGTCACTCTCAGCATCATAAGAAAGTTCGGGAAAATAACCGGCGTTGATTCGGTGAGCGCTTTGAACAATACGGGAACCTCGCCCCTGCCTAAAAATGTGTTTCAACCGAGTGACGGAGATTCGCTCGGATTCGATCAAATCTTTTAATACAGTTCCAGGACCTACGCTTGGAAGTTGATCGATATCTCCAATAAAGATAACACGTGTTTCGTCCGGAATAGCTTTTAGCAAATGGTACATCAGTTGAGTGTCGATCATACTTGCCTCATCAATAATGAGGAGCCGACATTTGAGAGGATTATCTTTATTTCGTTTAAATCCACCTTCCTGAAAGTTGACTTCTAACAGGCTATGGATTGTAAAAGCTTTTTTGTAGGTGATTTCGCTAAGACGTTTGGCTGCGCGTCCCGTCGGTGCAGCCAGTGTGATTTTGTCGGTGAGTTTGGAAGTGATCGACAAAATGGCTCTTGTGATTGTACTTTTCCCGGTTCCAGGTCCTCCAGTTACCACATGAAGCTTTTCTGAAAGGCTCTTTTCGATGGCGATTTTTTGCTCCTTGGCAAATCTCATCCGCAACTTTTCTTCAGCCCATTCGACGGCTTTATCGATAAGAACAGACCGGATGGAACATTCCCCATCGTGTATCCGTTTGAGTTCACGGGCAATGCCGAGCTCTGCCATAAAAAGGGGACGGATCCAAATCGAAGGCTCTTTATTTGCCTCACCTTTCACAATCCGCTTGGCTTCATCCAGCGTATCGATTTCTTGGCGGATCTTTTCAGGTGCAACCTCTAAAATGGCTTCAGCATCTTTTAAAAAAAGTTCGATGGGGTAGCAAACATGGCCATCATTGCTGAGCTCCCATAAGACATATTCAACTCCTGCTTGAATACGAATTGAGGCGTCTTTTTCGATTCCCATATTTTGCGCTAATTGGTCAGCTGTCTTAAACCCAATTCCAAAAATATCTCGAGCAAGTGCGTAGGGATTTTCGGTAACTTTTTCGATGCTATCTTCCCCGTATGTTTTGAAAATCTTTCGAGCAAAAGAGGGGCTTACTTTGTGCGATTGCAAAAAGATCATGACGCGCCTGATCGACTTTTGCTCATCCCAACAGGTTTCGATTTGTTGCACCCGTTTTTCACCAATTCCAGGAACTTCAAGTAACCGATAGGGAAACTTGTCGATGATCTTGAGTGTTTCCACTCCAAAAAACTCAACGATCCGTTTGGCATAAATAGGACCAATCCCTTTGACCATGCCCGACTCAAGGTACTTTTGGATGCCTAGAACATCAACAGGAGCTGTCAGCTCATAGCTTTCGACTTCAAATTGACGTCCGTGTTTAGGGTGGTGCTTCCATTTGCCGCGGCAATGAATGGTTTCGCCTGGATTGATCCCTGGCATGGTGCCTGTAATGGTGGTGAGGTCTTTTTCGCGTGGCTGCTTGAGCCGTGCAACAGTAAAGCCATTTTCCTCACTGCTAAAGACGATGTTTTCGATGTATCCACTGAGCTGATCCATGAAAACAATGGTAGCCCAAGTTTTGACAAAAAACTATCTTTTTTGAGTAGGAATCACGTGTTTTCGAAGATTTCCTTTCCATCGATCTCTTCCCCATTGATAAATAATAAAAGCTTAAGTAAGATGGATGAACTATTCCGGATTAGCTCAGCGGTAGAGCAGCGGACTGTTAATCCGTTGGTCGCTGGTTCGAATCCAGCATCCGGAGAGCAAGGTCCCTCTTTATGAGAGGGACCTTTTCTTTTGCAGTTATATCTTTACTAGAGATAGATTTATTTTTTTGCCTCGTAACTGTGAGATCAAATTGCAGATAGAAGAGTATCTCAAGAGAATTGGTTATGAAGGAACTTTGGACCAGTCGCTTGAAACATTGCAGAAGTTGCAACGATTGCATTTGCAACACATTCCTTTTGAAAATTTAGATATTCATTTAGGCCGTGAGATTTCCCTAGAACTCCCAGATGTTTTTGAGAAGTTGGTAAGAAAGAAACGTGGGGGTATTGTTATGAAATGAATGGTCTACTAGCCTGGGCTTTGGATGTAATTGGCTTTCAAGTGACTCTTCATGATGCAAAACTCTACACAAATGATGGGACTCTTCTTCCAACAAGTCAACATCTTGTTTTATTAGTCTATTTGCAAGAGACATGGATTGTCGATGTGGGATGGGGAAAGGGGTTTACAGAGCCGTTACTTACAGAAACTTCTTTTCAAAAAGATCAGATGGCACAAATCTATTGTTCATCTTCTGTTTCAACTGGGTATCAAGTAAAAAAGCTAAGTAAAGATGGGGAGTGGAAACCACTTTATGAATTGCTACTAGCCAGTTCAACCCTAGAGGATTTTAAAGAGCGGAATCGGTACCATCAGACGTCTCCAGACTCTCTTTTTCGAAGGTATCCTATTTGTATTCTCTTAAAACCTGAAGGCTACTTTGAGTTAAGAAATAAGCAATTTACTATGGATGTCAATGGGGAGAAAAAGCTGGAATCAATCAATGAAAGCCAAATGATGAACTGTTTATCTGAAAAGTTTGGGATCAGCTTAACAAATTGACTCGCTTGGCTTTGTCTTCGCCATAACTATGAAAACATCAGCACTCGTTCAGCATTTTATTTTTTGATAAATACCATAAATTTTGTTGTATAAAATACATGTCATACATATGCGTTAGACATGACCAAAACGAATGATGCGAAGAAGAAACCGCCGCTTACAATCAGGAAAGCGACCTTAAATGATATTCCCAATATCATTGATCTTTCTTTAAAAGTCTATGGGCAAAGAGATGTTTATACAGAAGAACAACTCCTTGGTCATATTCACCATTTTCCAGAAGGACAGCTTGTTGCAGAATACAATGGGCAAATCGTTGGCTATTGTGCATCTATGATCGTTCTTGAGCAGCTAGCTATGCAAAAGCATACATGGCAGCAGATTACAGGGAATGGATATTGTTCGACCCATAACCCAAAGGGGGACTATCTCTATGGTGTTGACGTTTTTGTCGATCCGGATTTTAGGAAAATGCGCATTGGTGAGCGGTTTTACAAAATGCGCCATCATTTATGTAAGAAATTTAACTTAAAAGGAGTGATTTTTGCAGGGCGTATGTCCCTTCTAAAACAAAAGATAGCAGAAGTCAAAACTCCAGAAGGGTATTTGCAGGCGGTTTTAGAGAAAAAAATTCGTGATCCAGTGCTCAATTTTCAACTTAGACTTGGATATAAGCCGCTCGGAATTCTTAAGAACTATCTTCCATTAGACGATAGTTCTTTGGGCAATGCAGTGCATATGATCTGGAAAAATCCTAAAGAAAGCATTGAGGAAACGTTAAAACGGTCTGGTGGATTTATTTCCTCTAAAACAATTAGAGTCGCGTCAGTACAGTATTTGCAGAGGCAAATTCATTCTTTTGAGGAATTTAAGTCGATTGTTTCCTATTACGTTGACGTAGCGCATGATTATCGTGCTGATTTTCTGTTATTTCCCGAGTTATTTGCCTTGCAGCTTCTCTCTATTGCAAATGAAAAGATAACCCCTGAGCAGGCTATTGTCCAACTCACGGAATATACCGAAATCTTGAAGCAATTTTTTTCTGAAATTGCTGTAAAATACAACGTGAACATTATTGCAGGCTCACATCCGACCAAAGTAGCAGATGATATGATTCACAATATTGCTTATGTTTTTCTCCGTGATGGAAGTGTGCATGAGCAAGCTAAAATCCATCCAACCCCTGATGAGAAGTATTGGTGGAAAATTGAGGGGGGGAACAAATTGCATGTCATTCCTACTGATTGTGGTGCTATTGGGATTTTAATTTGTTATGATGCAGAATTCCCTGAACTTGCGAGACATTTAGCAGATCAAGGCGCTCATCTCATTTTTGTTCCTTTTTGCACAGCCGAAAGACAGGGGTATTTGAGAGTGCGTTACTGCGCCCACGCTCGAGCAATAGAAAATCAATGTTATGTTGTTCTTGCAGGTAATGTTGGTAACTTGCCGCAAGTCAAGAATATGGATATTCAATATGCACAAAGCGCTATCTTAACTCCATGCGATTTTGTTTTTTCACGAGATGGGATTGCTGCTGACAGTACTCCTAATACTGAAATGTTGATTTTAGCAGACCTCAACTTAGATGCTCTTTATGAGTCTCGAGTGAGTGGATCAGTTCTCAATCTCAATGACCGGCGCCATGAGCTGTTTAGTGTTATTTGGCATCAAACATAAGTGCATTTCGCTCCAATCATTGTCCTTTTTTCATTCTTCCCAGCCTTTTCTTGGGTTAAGTAGACAAAAAATAAGTGAAGTTTCATAAAAGACTCTTACAAAAATCTAGAAGAGATTCTTTCTCTTCTTGCCTACAACAAAGGTATGTTATGCGTAGGTCTTTGAAATTTTTCGTTTTGTTAGCTTTTATTTTTTGTGGAAAAGGGGTTGCACTAGAGGTGCTCGACTTAACTGTCATTTCGTATGATGATTTTTCAAGAGGGGATTCCATAGCTCTTGAGAAGCTTGAGCAAGCCTTATACACCCAAGGAATTGTAGGAATTCGAGGTGTTCCATCCTATCGAGAAAAGGTCTTAACCCTCATTGAAACTGCCCGGGAATTTTCTGCGCTTCCTGAAGAAGTGAAAGAGGCGTATGCTCCTCAAAGTGAAATGTTTCTTGGGTATGAACGGGGAAAAGAAAAGTTTCAACGACCTGATGGAACTTGGGTGATTGATGATTTAAAAGTGTCTTATTATGGACTAGTTCCCGATCGCCCTCAAAATAAATGGCCAACCGAGCTTGATTTAAAAGGTCCCTTTTTAGAGCTGGGCCAATTGATGGCTGAAATGGGGGAGGAAATCATGCTCAAGCTTGGCATGATTGGAGTTTCGACAGGAATCTATTTAGATGAGACTCCTCGTCTGGGACGCATGCTTTACTATTGCAAAGATAGAAGAACCGATTATGAAAATCCTCTTTGGTGTGGAGATCATTTTGACCATTCAATGTTTACGGCCCTTGTTCCTGCTTTTTACTTTGAGAATGGAAAGCAGGTTCCAGAACCCCCGGAGGCTGGTCTTTTTGTGAAAGTAGGGAAGGCATTCAAAAAAGTGATTGCCAATGATCCTGAGGTGATGCTGTTTCAGGTGGGAGAGTTTGGTCAGCTTGTCATGAATGACAAAATCCGTGCAACTGAGCATCGGGTACAAAAAGCAGCAGGTAATGTAGAACGGTATGCTATGGCACTCTTTACAGATGCTCCTATGGAAGCAGTCATTCACTCTACTTCGCAGCTCACAAAAGATAGTCGTTATGGAGGAGTTGCTGGAGCCCCCTGCTCTTACAGGGAATGGAACGATCGAACTTTCGAGCGTTATATTGTTAGAGATGAATAAGTCGCTCTAAAACCGGTAGATGTTGTTTCAAAAAATCTGACAAATACGAAGTCACTTCTACCGGTTTTTCTAAATTACAAATGTGTCCAGCTTCCGGAACAATTTTTAGAGAGCTGTTTGGAAAGCGTTCAATCATTTCCCATGCTTCTTGTGGAGGGCGAGGAATGTCATCTTGCCCAACCACTACAAGTGTTGGCACTTGAATGTTTTCTAGTTGCTCTAGTAAACAAGGACGGGAAAAAATCGCTCTTCCTAATGTTACAATTCCATCAATAGTTTCAGGGGGAATCATGCTCAATTTTTGATGAAATTTTTCGACAAGCGTGGGGTTTTGTGAAAGAGTTACAGGAGAGAAAAAGAGAGGAACAATTTGAGTGAGAAGGGCTGGAGTGAAGGCCTTCTCTTTTTCCAAAAAATCTAAAAGCCCAAAGTATTTTTGCTGTGTGGGAGCAGGTTCTTTTCCAACAAATGTATCCATTAAGACTAAAGCTTTAACTGCTTTTGAATGTTTGAGCGTTAACACTGTCCCCCACATCCCTCCGACGGAAAGGCCAATGATCGCAAATTCTGAAATCTTGAGAGCTTGCATCAACTCCCAGTAATTGTCTGCAAGAACTTCAATAGAAGTCAAAGAGGCGTTGAGAGGATCTGATTGACCATGGCTCCATAAGTCTGGAACGATGCAGCGAAAGTTTTTTGAGAGTTCTTCTATTTGGGGTTGCCACATCGCACTATCCCATAAAAAACTATGGCCGAGTAAGAGAGGGTAGCCTTTTCCCCAATCTTGATAAAAACAAGTCTTTCCTTGAAGTTCAATTGTTGGCATGAAATTCCTCCACTTTAAAACATGAATGCCCATTAAAATACCTCAGATCACATTGATTTTAAAGCCCTGGAAGTCTTAAAATTTTTTGAAAGGAGACTCTTATGGCAAAGGAAGATTGTTTTCATTTGGGTGTGAAAGCTCTTCTCTTTAGAGAAAAAGGAGAAATGCTCTTGCTTCGACTCAATCCAAAAAAATTTGATTTAACTGCTGATGGAGATCAAGTGATTTGGGATTTGCCAGGTGGGCGTATCAATCGGGGAGAGACGCCCCTTGATGCACTACGGAGAGAAATTTTTGAAGAAACAGGAATCACTGAAATCTCAGAGATTTCTCCTGTTACAATCGATTTAACAACGATTCGTGTTCCGACAGAAAATGGAGATTGTGGAGTGATTTATGCAACGTATAGTTGCAGATTAGCTCAAGAAGAAACTCTTTCTTTGAGTTTTGAGCATCTTGGCTATACTTGGGTGGTACCTGAAATAGCTGCATCATTACTCCCTCTGGATTTTCCTGAGAATCTCCGTGCAAAACTACTAGATTGGAATGTCGAACGACTGGAGATATAACTATGCGCATTTTACTCATGATTTTTCTATGTTTAGGACTTACAAAAGGGTATGGAATCGAAGATAACATTTTTCTGCTTGAGCTTCCAGATCGTATTGGGGGAAAAGTCGAAATCTATATGGAATCTCCCAAAATGAGCTTTGACCAACTCCTGATTTTTTTTCATGGAGCAGCTGGAAACAAAGGGCTTAAGGGAATTTCGACTGATTGGTGCACTCATTGGCTTGATAAAGGGTATGCAGTAGCTGCCATTTCCCTTCCAGGATATGGAGGAACTTCAGGGCAAAAGGATTTTTGTGGCCCCCATACTATGCTTATCGTCAATGAAGCGGTCAATCATGTCAAAGAAACTCTAGGAGTGAAAGATTTTGGTGTGATTGGATTTGGACAAGGGGGGCTTGCCGGCGCACTTCTCTCTACAATGCGAGATGATGTCAGGTTGGTTGTTTGCACTAATGGAGGATATGACTTTTTTAGGCATATGTTTCCAGGTGATCCATTACTCGATATTTTGCGAGAAAAAAATTATGAAATCGATATTCAAGATTTAGATTCAATCGAAGCTCGTTCCCTTTGCTCTCAAGTCGCCAAGCTTCAAGCTCCTCTCTTTTTACTCCATCGAAGAGGGCATCCTACGGTTAGTGTTGAGGAAGTTAAAGACTTTGCTCATGCGATGAATCAGGCCAGGAAAGAATGCCATTTGGTTATTTGTGACGAAGCTGAGGGCGAAAAAATTTCGTATGAAGAGACATTAAAAGCAACCGAAGCCTGGGTCGATGCCCACATGAAATTGAGATGCATGATTCAATTTCAATAAGCGAAGAAAATGGTCTCAATCTTCTTACTGATGAGGATTTAAAGGTCTATAGTGTTGGAATTTCAACTGCGGGATCAGCTGAAAAGATGATGGTTTTGGGCCATCCAAGACGGCAAGTGATAGCAACGACAATTGATCCAAAAGGAAAAGACTTTGCCGAAGAAATTTTTCAAAAAGCAGGTCTTGCAGAGCGGGTGAAGGTCAAACTAGAAGACGTGTCAAAGTCTCTGACGTATGAAGATGAGAGTTTTGATTTCATCTATGCTCGTCTTGTCCTTCATTATTTGCCTAAATCTTCCTTAGATGGTGCGCTTCATGAACTCTATCGAGTCTTGAAGAAAGGGGGAAAGTTATTTGTTGTGGTGCGATCAATTTTTTGTGAAGAGATTAAAGAGCACTATGTTGCGTATGATGATGCAACTTGTATGACGACCTATGAATCAAATGGGAAGTTGATTCAGCGTTATTTTCACACTTTAGATTCTATAAGCTCTCACCTTAGAAAAGCGAGCTTTAAGTTGCTTAGTACCAGTATTTACGACGAAAAGCTCTGTAGCGATTTTTTTAGAAAAATACCTTCAAAATATAGAGACACCCTCATTGAGGTTGTCTCAGAAAAGGTTTGATAACGTTGTTGCGAGTTGGTCGATCCTTAATCGACTTCTGGAGAAAATTTTATCATTGCCTTCCTTCGAAAGCCCAATTTGGGCTTCCTGTATCAGTCGTCTTGAACTTTTCTTCCATGACTGTGAAAATACTGAGGATTTAAGAGAACTCTCTCTCTCTTGAAACTAAGCAAAATAAACCTAGAGTTCAGGTTAGTAAGCTAGAAAGATTAAATTTAACGATGCGAAGAAGGCTGTTGTTGCAAGAGCTGCGATAAAAACAATGATGAGTCTGATTTTCAATGGAAGGGTCAAGCTTTCGGTTCTTTGCCTCCAAAAAATCCAAAGGGCTAAGTGGCATAAGTGGGCAAAGAAACAGATTGTACACCATTGAGGATGGAGGTAATAGAGAAGGACGGGTAGTGCTAGCGCCCAAACGATCCCTACGTACCGCCAAGGACATTTGGGAAAGTTTGGAAAAAGGAAAATGATAGCAATCAGGGTGGAAAAGTAAGCGCCCCCAAAAAGTGGAATCCATGGTGTTTGAGAGGCGCAAACTTCGCAGGTTAAAAGTCCTACGCAGACTGCGACTCCAGGCAGTTTAAAAAAGATTAAGACTAGAGCTACGAAGCCAAAAAATGCGCCAATCATGATTTTGGCCATACCCCAAAAGAAATTTCCTTTCAAGCGAGTAACTTAAACTCTGAGGTTCTTTCCTTCAGATTTATTGCCTTGAAAAAGACCCTTTAGCCATCCCTCTGTCAAAAATACTGAGAATTTAAGAGAATTCTTTCCCAGAAATAAGCAAAATAACTACAGAGTTCAAGTTATGATGAGTAGATACGCTAATTATTTTTTGATATGAGGTTGATGTGTTTGCAGTGATTTATCGTGGCGTTGTGAAAAGAGAAAAAGAAGCAGCGTTTCGCAAAGCTTGGCATGTTGTGGCGGCTTTTTTCGTGGAAAGTCGGGGAGCTCTAGGGTCGAGCTTACATAGATCAGATGAAGGAGTGTGGGTAGCCTATTCACGTTGGCCCGATCGAAAAACGCGTGATGCTTCATGGCCAAGAGAAGAAGAAGAGATCAATGAGACGTTTCCGCTACATGTGAAAGAGGCGATTCAAGAGCTTAAAACTTGCTTCGAAAATGAAGAGCCGCAGATTTGCATGGAGCTTCTTGACGAGGTCAAGAAAAGCAAGGGTTGATTTTTTTTTGCCGAGAAGATAACATTTTCCCTCTATGAATCAATTTTTTAGGGTGGAAGTGAAAAAAGTACTCTTCGGAATTCTCCTAGCAATTTTTGGAACTCAAACGGTTAGTTCGGCTCCTTATGATCTTTTAGTGGATCCAGATTTTTCGCCCTACTCAGGGGGCCAAAATCTCATCACAGGGATGCGACTCCTTCAACTGAGTGAAGACATCATGCTTCCTCCTAAAGATGAGCCAAAAGAGGGATTGATTGTTTCACTAGGACGGTTTGCAGAACTCTTTTTCATTTGGAACCCTCTTGGGGGGTTAGCCACCGTGACGCAACATGAAGTGTTTGGCCATGGCTATCGGATCCGAGAGTTTCCTAGCAGTCATGTTGAAGTAACGGGTTATGAAATAGACTGGCCGTTTCCCTACTCTTTAGGGGGAGGAGCTACAAGTTTTAATATCTCAGACCGAGCAACTGTTACCGAGATTAATGCGATCAACATCGCAGGGATTGAAGCTCAAGATATCTTGGCACGTCAGCTCAAAATGAAATGGATTACTGATGGACGAATTGATCCACGGATGTCCCAACTCTATTTCTTGTCTCAACAGTCATTTTTTCTTTATACAGTTGCTTCAAATGACAACGATTTAGATATCAGTCTGAGAGGAGTTGATGAAGATCCTTTTGATGGAAATGACTTAAAATCCTATATCTACTGGATGAACCGTCTCTATCCTGACAATAAAATTTCTATTTCTTATCTGACGAGGCAGTCGTTATATAATTGGCTTGATGTTTTTACTTATTACTCTTTTGGAGCGTGGTGGTACTACGTTGCAACTGGAAAGCAATTTAATGTTCCCATGCTTGAAATTGGCAAGGTCAAGTTTCTCCCTAGCTTCAAAATCACCTTGGCGCCCTATGGTCTTGAAAAGAACCTAGAGGGGTACTTTACAATAAATAAAGTTCCTCTATACGTCTATGCTAAGTGGGGAGATCATGGGGGCGTTAGCTTTTATGGTGCAGGTATTGATTTTGATCAAATGCTTTCTTGGAAAGGGGGAATCTTTGGATTTAAGCTCGATGTTTGGTACCAGCCCGATTTTCAGCAACCGACTCGCGTGTTTGATGTTCTCATTGACGATGTCAATCCTGCTGTTCCAGGGCTTCAAGATCGAAGTGTGGGTATAGCTGGCTCTTTGATTTCACGTTGGTATTTAACAGGAGGAAATAGTCCTCTCTATCTCTATACGGAGGCGGGTTACAAAAGCAAAGGGTATTTACCGGGCTATTCGCTTGATCGAGGATTCATCGGCCGCGTTGGACTGACAGCTAAGTTTTAATGGACTAGTGGGATGCCCCAATAGGGGTGAGAAAGATCTTTTTCGTATTGATCCGTTGCTTCGTTGTAGATCATGACAGGAGAGATGTTTGGGCCATACTTATAGGAGAGGTAGACCTCGATTTGGTTTGGAACAGGGATATCAATTCCGTCAAACTTGGCTTTTTTAAGAGGGAAAATCACATCAAACGGAACAGGTTTTCCAAACATCCGTTCCCGAATCTTCCAACTTTCAGCCATGAAATGACTTTCTCCATAGGAAAGGATATTTGTGAGCGTTTCATTTTCAGCGTCAATCGCGCTCAAGTAAATGTCAATATGGTTTCGATTCGATTTGATGTAGACTCTGATATAGGTGCCAGGGCGGCAACGATTCGACCAATCTTGAACGACATACTTTGTCTCATCAAGTGCTTGAAGGGCATGCATGATATTTTCAAAGTCTTCTTCGATAGCTGCTAAATCTAAATCGTTATCCCATGGAATAATTCCACCATAGCGATAAGCTCCTAAACACGTTCCGCAATCCACCCAAAAAGGAATACCTTTTTCAGAAAGCAGCTTTGTGATTTCTTGGAGAGCCTTTTTATCATCTATGAGATTATTTTCATCACCAGGCCTTCTTTGATGCGCAGGAGGAGAAATATAAGGTGCGGTTCGAAAGTCTTCTACTTGAATTCCGAAAGACTGAAAGTAATCAATATTGGAATGCACATCCGTAGAAGAGAGAAAGGCTTTCAATTTTTTATGTCGCTCTCTTGTTTCAGGAGAAAAGTAAGCAAGTGATTTTATCACAGTACCAAAAAATAAGCCGGGAGGAAGAGTCGAAAAAGCAAGAGGAGAAAAAATTCTTTTGCGCGTTTCGTAATTGAAGCGTTGCTTTAAAGTGAACGTATCAGATGTTTCATTGTAGGTGATGAGTTTTCCGTCGCACAGATATTGCACAGGAGAGAGAAAAGCATTACCGACTTTTTCTAGCCCTTGCGCATTTTCAAAAGCCATGTTGAAAAATGTGTTTTCAGAAAAGCTATGGTAAAACGAAACCATAGACATCCCAAACCAAATAATTCCCTCAATTGTTTTGGGCAAAGCTCGGGCAAGTTTTGGAAAAATCTCAATGATATTAATCATAACTTTACTTGTAGCATGAAAACCTCTTTTTTTGAAAACGGACATCAGTTATAGATCGAAAAAAGAAGGTGTAGGTGAATGATTGTATTTGCTTGTCAATGTCTTTTGTTCTCGATTTAACTTTATTTAAGTTGAGTTCGCTTAAAAAAAATCGAATTGATTTTCAAATCCACTCCTTCATCTAGACCCTCAAAGAGAGGTAAACATATGGAAAAATATCCCAAACAAAAACCCGCAGAGGTTGTGATGCCAGTGTGCGACTTACCCGATTTGCTGAAAGGACAAAAAGCAATCGTGACCGGATCAAGTTCAGGAATTGGAAAAGGGGTGGCAATTGCATTAGCAAAAGCTGGAGCGGATGTTGTCATCAATTATGCAGGTTCGAAAGAACGGGCAGAAGAAGTGGCTCAAGAAGTCTCAGCGATAGGTCGTCAGGCATTGGTCATTAAAGCGGATGTATCTCAGGAAGATCAAGTCCAAGCGATGTTCAAGGAAACCGTTGAGAAGTTTGGCACAGTGGATATCGTGATCAACAATGCAGGCCTCCAAAAAGATTCCTGCTTCGCAGATATGACAATCGATCAGTGGAATAAAGTGATCGGGATCAACCTTACAGGGCAGTTTTTATGTTCACGTGAAGCGATTCGAGAGTTTTTACGACGAGGTATACGTAAAGAAGTTTCTTGCGCTGCTGGCAAAATCATTTGCATGAGCTCAGTTCATGAAATGATTCCTTGGTCAGGTCACGCTAATTATGCTGCCTCTAAAGGGGGCGTGATGCTCTTGATGAAGAGTATTGCTCAAGAATATGCCTCTCAGAGAATCCGTGTGAACAGCATCTGTCCTGGGGCAATTCGAACACCTATCAATAAAGAAGCTTGGGAGACTCCTGAAGCTTATGAAAAACTCATGAACGTGATTCCCTATAAACGTATTGGTGAACCACCAGACATTGGACACACTGCTGTTTGGCTTGCTTCGGACTTAGCTGACTATATCAATGGAACAAGCATCTTTGTCGATGGTGGAATGACCTTATTCCCAGGATTTACTACCAACGGATAGAGCGATTAGTCATCATCATCTAGTATGTGACCAAAGAAGGGGAAGAATCCTTTGATCACATTTACCGGGGCCTCGATAATGTTTTTCAGCCCTTGTTGAAGGAAGATCTGCTGCATCATCTTTTGAACGATGATTTCAGCAATTTCTTGCGTAGGGATTCCCTTTTCAGAAGTGACATCACGAAATTCAAGCCTTTCAATAGGAGAGAGTTGATGGAGCTTTCCATCGGAGAGAATCAGGTCAATACGGATATTAGTTAAGAGGAGCCGCCTAATAATGGCTTCTCGCTCCACAGAAAGGGGGCTTTTATTGTCATGTGCAATGTTGCCCATAATGGTTTGCCAGTTCCCTTTCGTTTGGTCTTTATCGTAGATTTGAATGTTGACGTATACATTATCGAGGTGGATTTCATTGATCTCGATCGGATCTTTGAAGTAGTGCTTGTAGGGAGCTTTGATGTCAGTCGTTTGAACTCTGAGAGCAGTTGGAAGGCGTGTTCCCTTCGGGTTGGCCATTTGAAAATCGTGGATCGTGAACTCATCCTTCTTAAAACCAATCGAATCGATTGTGACAGCGACATGTGTTTTATGAGAAATGATTTTGGCAAGGATCGTGGCAGCGTTGTCGTAGGCGAAGTAGCCTGCTCCAGCAATGATGACAAGGAGAAAAATGAGGATTAAGAGCACTTTGCGCATACTTTATTGACATAGTGGATTTCTCGTGGGAAGTCAAAAAAAAAGGCGCTTTTCTAAGAGGAAAGCGCCTTTTGAATACCTGCTAAAAGGTGTGGATTAATAATCCATACCACTCATCGCGTGAGACGCATGAGCTTTTTTATCTTCCGGCTCATCTGTAATGATTGCTTCAGTTGTAAGGAGCAGTGAAGCGATCGATGCTGCTAGTTCGATAGTGAGGCGTACAACCTTTGTGGGGTCAATGACACCCATCTCGATCATATCACCGTAGACATCTGTTAGAGCATTCCATCCCTGCGTTCGTGATTTGGATTGCATCACTTTTTGAACGACAATAGAACCTTCCATGCCAGCATTTTCTGCGATCTGACGGAGTGGGTAGGTGATAGCTTTGATCACAATTTCCATTCCGACTTTTTCGCAACCTGTCATCGATTCTGCGAGCTTTTTTAAAGTGGGGATACAGTGAATAAAAGCCGTTCCTCCACCAGGGAGAATGCCTTCCTCGACTGCCGCTCTTGTTGCTTGGAGCGCATCGTCAACGCGGTCTTTTTTCTCTTTCATTTCCACTTCTGTCGCAGCTCCGACACGGATGATACCGACTCCTCCAGAAAGTTTTGCTAGTCTTTCTTGGAGCTTTTCTTTGTCGTAATCAGATGTGCTCTCTTCGATTTGCTTTTTAAGGAGAGCGATCCGTTTTTGAATCTCATTTTTGTCTCCTGCACCTTCTACGAGTGTAGTGTCTTCTTTCTTGACAACAGCTTTTTTCACACGGCCGAGCATGTCAAGAGTGACATTCTCAAGCTTGATACCGAGTTCTTCACTAATGAACTGACCACCAGTGAGAATTGCGATGTCTTCAAGAATGGCCTTGCGGCGATCTCCAAAACCAGGAGCTTTAACAGCACAAACTTTTAGTCCTGCACGGAGACGGTTGACAACAAGAGTTGCTAAAGCTTCGCCATCAACATCTTCTGCAATGATTAGAAGAGGGCGCCCGCTTTCTGCAGCTGCTTGTAAGATAGGCAAAAAGTCTTTCATTGTTGAAATTTTCTTGTCGTAGACCAGAACGAAAGCATTTTCTAGAATTGCTTCTTGATTTTCTGGATCTGTGACAAAGTAAACAGAAAGGTAACCACGGTCGAAGTTCATTCCTTCAACGACATCAAGAGTGGTTTCAAATCCTTTACCTTCTTCAACAGTCATCGTTCCATCTTTTCCAACCCGTTCCATTCCCTTAGCAATGATTGTTCCAATTTCTTCGTCGTTGTTGGCAGAAATGGTTCCAACTTGGGCGATTTCATTGCTGTTTTGGATCGATTTGCTCATTTTTTTGAGCTCGTCAGTTAGCGTTTTGACAGCTTTTTCAATCCCACGCTTTACTTCCATAGGATTGGCTCCAGCCGTGATGTTGCGCAGCCCTTCTGTATAGATGGCTTCTGCTAAAACTGTAGCCGTTGTGGTCCCATCTCCTGCTTTATCCGCAGTTTTGCTGGCCACTTCGATGACCATTTGGGCTCCCATGTTTTCATGCTTGTCTTCGAGTTCGATCTCTTTTGCGACGGTGACACCATCTTTGGTCACGTGAGGAGGACCATAAGATTTATCAATGGCGACGTTTCGTCCTTTTGGTCCTAAAGTCACTTTCACTGCTGAAGCAAGTGCTTGAACCCCTTTGAGGATCTTTTGTCTTGCATCTTCTCTATACTTAATGTCTTTTGCTGCCATAATCGTTTTTTACTCCTTCTTAGTCTTCAATGATTGCAATGATGTCGTCAGATCGGAGGACGATGAACTCTTCGTCATCAACCGTCACTTCTTGACCTGCGTATTTATCCATAAGGATAAGGTCTCCCTCTTTCACAGGCATGGGGAGAATTTTACCGTCATCAGTTGATTTTCCCTTGCCGACGGCAACAACACGGGCAGACTCTTGCTTTTTCTTTGCTGAATCAGGAAGGATGATACCACCTTTGAGAGTCTCCTCTTGTTCCAGACGTTGGACCAAAACACGATTCCCAAGTGGTCTAAGTGTAAGTTTCTTTTTCGTTTTCATAAGATTTCAAAACTCCTCTATATATAATGTAGGTTCATTATACATTTCTCATGGTAGTCAGAAAAGGGATTTTTTTCAACAAAAATTAGCACTCTTTTTGCAAAAGTGCTAATTTTTCTTTAATGGGTCAGTGAGTTAGAAGGTTCACAGTTGGAGTTAATCCTTCAAAAACCTCTTCAGGGTAACGCATTTGCCACTCAAAAGATCCCTTTACATAGATATGATCGATGGTTTTCGACTTAAGGGAAAGACTCACGTTTGTTGGATAAGAGGAAATAAGAGAAAAAGGAACATTTTCTCGGCCTTGAGTGAGGAAGGCCTTTTGCATCTCTTCACGTGTAAAGTTCATGTCCCCCATGGCAACAACAATATTGTCATCCATCAGATTGATATATGCTGCAAACTCCTCTTTTCCAGGCAAATCTGGATTCCCAGGAAGATGACCATTCACAATTCGGTAAAGCTTTCCATCTTTTTCAAAGGCCAAATTCATCACAGGTCTTGTCGGATCGCATTCGTAAGGATAGTCGATACTTGATAGATCCTCACGGTAGGTCAAATGTCGGGTGTCATAGACAACCACATCTTGATTTTTGGGAAGGGGTTCTTTCTGAGTATAGACAATTGCCATATGCTCAGGTAGTTTGTCTCTTAGCACCTGTAAAAATGGGCTGCCACATTCTTGCAAACTCATCAATTGCTTTGGGTGCGTAGGATGGTTGATCATATCGATCACTTGATCTACAACCAGTTTATCTCTAAGTGTTAGTCCTGTTTCTTCGTCAATCATCTGATTGGTCATCGAGATGTGAGACCCTTTGAGCCCTTGACTATTGCGCTCTTCTACCCATGAAAGATAGACCGTATTGAGGACATTCCATGTTGCCATTTCAATCCCATCAATATTAGCGCCTACAGGAAGGTGATCTGAAAGAAATTCCCATTTCTCACCCAGTTGCCCTAGTTCGATTCCTGAGGGGAAGCGGCTTTGAAAGTGCTCTGTCACTTTATCATCAATTGCCTTTTCCAACTGAGGACTTGTTCCTCGCAAAACTTGAGCGAGCTTAGCTCCCCAAAGGATGTAGGCATCGATCGATTTTTGATCCCAGATAATATTTGCTAAATCACACATGTTGTAATACCGATCAGCGAGCTTGATGATTTTCGCTTGTTCATGCATGTGAGGAGCATGAGCAATTTGGGCGAGCTTACAAGCTTCACCTTTGAGGCCTGCAGGTTTGGTCAGATCGAGAACTAGGGCCAAAACGTGTGGTCCGAACAGTTGCTCAACTTCTTCTGGAGTTGTCTCAGTATCTTCAATAGTATCGTGGAGAAGTGCTGCAATGAGAGCATCGGGATCTTTTAATTCTCCCAGCTCTAATGTCAATTGAGCGACACCCAAAGGATGAATGATGTAAGGAGTTTTTTCAGCATCTTTTCGAATTTGGAATTGATGTTTATCTGCGGCAAATTCAACAGCAGCAAGAAGTCTTTGTAAATCAATACTATATCTCTTTTCTTGACCAAATAGGTTTACCCAAGATTGGAGGGCTTTGTCCAGAGCATTCATGACTTGAGGATGGCGGTTACAATGCTGAGCGACAAATTGGCGGCAGTGAGCAATTTGGAGCTCTGACGCCTTCACTTCTTCTTTGATTTTAGGGAGTTGAGCTGGACGTGTGCAAATGGGCTTTGAATCTAGAATTGACTCGAAGCTCTCTTTTTCTTCGACGTCTACTATTGCAAAAATTGTTGAAAGTTCCGTATCTGCACAAACTGAACTAATTTCTGACATGCAAACCCCTTTTAATTAAAAAGTTTAAAATATCATTAAGATTATACTAAATCGTCAAATTTACACAAATTAATAAAATAAAGATTTTCTCTTGCTAGAGAATAGAGCTCTGAATTAAATTTAATAGTTTTCGAGCATCATTAAAAGGAGCTCATTTCATGGCAAAAGAACGTGCAGAAATCGCAGATGAACACAAATGGAACGTTGCCTCTCTTTATCCAAGTTTAGAAGCTTGGGAAAAAGGATTTAAGGCATTAGCAAAAGAAAAAATCCAAGGTGTCCGCTTTCCTGAGATCCAAAAGTTTCAAGGGAAAATGGGAGAAAGTCCAGATTTATTAGCGAAACTTTTGAAAGCAGCGTTTGAGCTCGAACGCAATATTGTCAAGCTCTATACCTATGCTCACCTCCGTCATGATGAAGACGTTGTGCATGATGTGCACAAAAATGCCTACGATCGCATCAGCCTTCTTTATTATGAATATGATAATGAAACTTCATGGATTCAACCTGAGCTTTTGCAATTAGATGAAACCACATTTCAAATGTATTTAATGGCTCCAGAACTCAAAGACTATCAGGTTTATTTAAAGAAGGTCTATGCGCTCAAGCCTCACACACTTTCATCTGATAAAGAAGCTTTGCTTGCACTTGCAGGAAAAGCGCTCCAAACTTCACAAAAGGCCTTTAGTCTTTTAAATGACGCCGATCTAAAGTTTCCTCAAATTGAAACAGCAACAGGGGAGAAAAAAGATCTTAGTTACGGTTCCTACCTTCTTTACATGCAATCGAAAGATCGCACACTTCGCAAAAATGCATTTGTAGAGCTGCATAAACAATACCAGCAGTTTGAAAATACCATTTGTGAATTGATCAATGGCCAAGTTCAAAATCACATCTTTATAGCAAAAGCGAGACATTATCCTTCAGCTTTGCATGCCTCTCTTACCCCACATCAAATTGACGTCGATGTTTACCACAATTTGATCAAGACTGTGCGAGAAAACATTGGGAATCTTCATCGTTACATCAAACTTCGGAAAAAACTGCTTGGAGTGGATCAATTGCATTGCCATGACTTACATGTCTCACTTCTTCCAGAATTTGAAAAAAAGTACACGTTTGATGAAGCCAAAGCCGCTATTTTAGAATCTGTTTCAGTGATGGGTAGGAATTACCAAGCAACTTTAGAAAAAGGACTTGGAGAAGAGCGATGGGTCGATCTCTTTGAAAACAAGCGCAAGCGCTCAGGAGCCTACTCAAGTGGTTGCTACGATAGCATCCCTTTTATCTTGATGAACTTTCATGGAACATTGCGTGACGTGATGACTTTGTCTCATGAAGCAGGGCATAGCATGCATTCCTACTTAAGTAATCACAGTCAACCTTATCAGTATTCGCATTATCCAATTTTCTTAGCAGAAATTGCCTCGACATTTCACGAAGACCTTCTATTTCGGTACTTCGTTGAAAAAGCTTCTTCGCGTCAAGAGAAGTGTTACTTTTTAAACCAAAAAATCGATGACATCCGAGCAACTCTTTTTAGACAAACGCAATTTGCCGAGTTTGAACTCAAACTGCACGTTCTTGGTGAACAGGGGATACCTCTCACCCCAACCACACTCAAAGAAGCGTATCGCCAACTCAATATTGACTATTATGGCCCCGATTTAACAGCTGATCCTGAAATTGACGTTGAATTCCTACGCATTCCTCACTTCTACTACAATTTTTATGTTTACCAATATGCAACTGGAATTAGCGCAGCGTCTGCTCTTGTTCAGCATGTCTTAACTGAAGGCGAGTCAGCTCGTGATGCTTACATTAAGTTTCTTTCATCTGGTTCAAGTAAGTATCCTTTAGAGTTGCTTCAAGAAGCTGGTGTTGATATGCATAGCAAGGAACCTATCGAAAAGCTTCTCCACCGGTTTAATGGTTTTGTAACAGAGCTAGAAAAGGAAATGCAATGTTAAATTTTTGTAAAAAAAGTTGATCAAAAAACTCAGTCGTTGTATGTCAATACATACACGGGAAGATAATACATTATTAGATTAGGTGACCATGAAGTCAGAGCCTAAGGTGAAAAAGACTTTTGTAATTGTTAATGATAAAGGCCTTCATACTCGCCCTGCAACTGAGCTCGTCAAATGTGCTCAAATTTTTAAGTCTCAAATATACTTGCGCTACGATGGGCTGAGCGTGAATGCTAAATCTCTTCTCGGAATTCTAATGCTCGCCGCAGGTCGGGGAGCGAAAATCAATATTGAGGCTGAAGGGCAGGATGCCGAAGAGGCCGTAAACGCAATCGTGCGCCTAGCAAGCAACAAATTCAACATCAAATTCTAAGGCGGAAGTATTAGGGGGGGGCGTCCTTTTTCTGCTTCATCTTTTCCAGTCTGATTTTGTGTTCGATCTCGACTACCTGTGAAAGGTAGCTAGCGGTCTCCGCACTTTGTCAGTTAGAAAAATCTAGAAGTAAAAAATGACGAAAAACACCCGATACCCCCTCTTAAAATCTCCCCTTGTCTCATGGATAATGCGGTCGATTTTGGGAGAGAAAAATCTGGAGATTAGGGGTCGATGGGGAGGACCTTATCGAAAACTTCTTTCGTACAGTAGATCGGGACGTTGTTTTCAAGAGCCAGTGAGAGACAATCACTCGGACGTGCATCAATCTCCATGATTTGTTTGGTTTCTCCAACCATCTGCTCGAGAAAAAGCCGAGCATAGTAAATCGTATCTTGCACGTCGTTGATCACAACATGGAGCAGTTCGATCTTTAAACCGTTGAAAATAGAGTTCATGAGGTCATGGGTATAGGGACGTGGTTTCAGTTGGTCTGTAAGATGCATTTGAATTTGAACCCCCACGTGAGGTGAGGTGTAAATTGCAAATTGCTTGGCCTCTGTCCCTAAGATAAATACCGTATAGGAAGGGGACTGCATGATTTTATTAAATTGAATCGGAATGAGCTCGGAATCCATACGACCTCCTTCCTTTCACATATCATATTCAAGTTATTTATCAAGCTGTTTGAGGTTACCAGAAGACTCACCGATAAGAACTCGGCCAGCGAGGTTGAAAAAGAAGCCTGTTTCTAAAACGCCTGGAACGTGGATGAGACGGTCATGGTCTTCTTCCGGAGACTCACGAAGCTCTTGAAACAGAATATCATAAATATAATTGCCATTATCAGTGATGTAAAATTTACCTTCATTTGTGGTTCGCATTTCACCACGAAATCCGAGGACTTGGATTTTTTCAATCGTTGCACTGTATCCAAAGGGGAGAATTTCGACGGGAAGAGCTCTCTTGCCCAGCTTTTCAACAACTTTTGATTCGTCGACTATGACTACCATTTCCTTACTGCTATTAGCTAAGATCTTTTCGCGCAGTAAGGCTCCTCCGCCTCCTTTAATCATGCGCTTTTGACAGTCAATTTCATCGGCCCCGTCGATTGTGATATCAATCTGGGTCACCGTGTTCATATTGGCTGTTGGAATTCCACCTTTTTGAGCTTGCTCAAATGACCGGATGGAACTCGAAACAACTGTGATGTTTAGCCCTTCTTTGCAGAGGTGAATGAGTTTTTCAATGAAGTAATACACTGTAGAGCCAGTTCCTAACCCAACGAGCATTCCATCTTCAATCCATTCGGCCGCTTTTTCGCCGGCCCGCTTTTTCAAGAGTTCTTTGTCCATAGAGTCTATGTTTTAAAAATTGTTTTTTGCTGACAAGAGTTTTCTCTTTCTTTTTGAAAGATCTTGTGCCATGGTAAAGGATAAGAGAACTAACCGCTATGAGGAATTTCATGTCTGATATGGATGAAGATCAATTGCTTGCAGAAGAAAGTTCTAAAACAAAAAAGACACGAGAAAAATTGCGGAAATACCTTCAAGAAATGGATGAAAATGTGACTCCGCAGGCACTCAAACGGAAATCCCTTGAAATTCACCGCTGGATTTCACGGCATGCGCCGCATCGTATTGTTCTCAAATCAAAATCGATCTCTCTCTTTGATGAGAATCAAAATACGGCAGATCGGAGTCAAAAAATTTCTGAGCTCATGCTTCGGCTTGGCGATCATAAATAAAAATTATTTCAATATATTTTGCTAGCTTGAAGAGAACCCTTAGCCTATGTTGCCTCTCAAAATTAGAGGTAATATATTCCCTTTTCTCCTTTTGCTCGATCAAATTCGAAGTCATAGGTTATCAGGGCTTAATATTTTTCGGTCTTAGTCCTATTTGATTCCCTTAGTAATTTGTCAGTCAATTGAATCACTTTATCTTCATAAGTTGGTGTAATTGAATCTCAGCGGTCTTTGAGAGGATCGAATTTTTTTTACATCTATTTTTAAGACTTCCTGATTTCTGTGAGATTGGGGGAGTCACTGGTCGTAATTTTAAGAATAGTTCTGGATTTTTATAAGGCTTAAATTTATAATGTCTGCACTAAATGTAATTCATAATCTCAAAACGAGGATGAAATGGTCGATTCAATTAACGAGCTTAGTAGTTCTTATGGAGTAGGATATCCAATATTTACCGAAGAATCTGAAAAGGGCGGAGGGGTGGCCTCTCCGGGATATTCAGGGCAAAGTACCATTCATCCCCCAATTCATCCCAATGCGCAACAAGTCCATATACATTATCATGAGAAAAAGGTTGAAGAAGAGAAAAGTCGAAAAAGTTTTTTTGTGACTCTCTTGCTACAGTTTTTTTTGGGGTATGTGGGATTTCCTCACTTTTATGTCGGTAATATCGGGAAAGGTCTTTTGACTCTTGGAACAACGATCTGTTTAGGCTGGATCACATTTGGGATCGTTCCTGGGATCATCTGGCTTTACAATATCTTCCAAATCATTTTGGGGAACTTCAAGGATAGCGAAGGTAAAAGAGTCAGAAATTAAAAACTTTGTTTTCATCGAATATCTGATGAAGATAGATATCACTTTCGCGGGAATAAAAAATTATTTTTTATTCCCGTTTTTGTTATCATGTCCTTCCAAGATTTTGGAGTGATGATGACAAAAGCAATTTGCCCTTTTTCTAGATCTCTTGATGAAACTTATTATCCCAACGGGAATCTCAAGTCCATGACATATTTCCACCCTTTTGGGAAGCTTACAACGATTGGAGTTCCTATGGCCACAGTTGGGGCTGCTGTGAATGGACTGATCGCGTACATTTCAGGCGCAAATCCTTTGGCAGCATCTTGCATAGGAGCGTTAGTTGCGTTTGACTTTTGTTTTTTTGACTTTCTTGGACATCAATTCCAAGGGGAAACCTATCACGAGTGCACTTGGATTATTCTTGCGCGAAACGTGACCAATCTCTCGTTAAACTTATTTGTGTGTGACGGCTTTGCAAAACATCATCAGCTCACACTTTCTTCATTTGATAAGGCGTGGATTTTGCTTGCTCCTCTTGCAATTTGCCAAGCTGTAGAATCTTTGGTTTTTCATAAAGATTCACCAATTGATTGATTCATACAACCTGAATAATCGGACCTGAAAAAGTAGGGGGTTCGAAGGGAGGTACAGCTGATCGAGGATCGGCTGTACCGTTAATTGCACCGAAGACTTGCTACAGTCTGGCGAGGAATGGGATTAAAAAAGCAGTTCAACCATAGCGTTTAATCCATGAAGACCGAGGGCACCTCGCTTTAAGAGTACAACTTTTCCATCTCTAGGATCAGTCTCTAAAAATGAGGAGTAAATCTCTTGAAGATTTAACCAGATTTGGCTTTCATACCCTAAACTTAGAGAAAGTCCCCAATTGTCAAATATTTTCCCCCAAACAAGTCCGAGGAAAAATTGAGGACTAAAACTGAAGCGATGGTCATGGTTGCGAATATTTATAAGAATATAATCGTTGTTGTTAGCAAGTTCCTTGACAGTTCCTTTGTTTTGTGATTGGTAATTGCCATAAATAGATGCTAATCCTATTTTTGTAAGGAAGCTAAACCCATAATCGATATACCAATCGAGTCCTAAAGCTGCTTTCAGTCCAGCTCCATCAAATTCCCAGCTATGATGATATTTGTTAATTCCAGTAATCCCATTATATTTAAAGTTCCAATGCTGATGAACCCAAGCGCCGATAACTCCTCCTTGTAAACTCCCAAGGACATTTTTTCTGAGCGTCCAGAAACTTGTTAGCATGAGCTCTGCAACATTATAGTTGAGTCGAATATGACTTCTTGCTGAGAGAAATTCAGGTCCTGTTTTTTGATCGAACGTTCCTGAGATAGGAGATTTTTCACTGTCATTTCCACTAGAATAGAAGTAAGTGTAGATGCCCTCAAGCCCCCATCGATCTGGAAAAAGTGTGTAGGCAAGGTTTAATCTGTAACCAGGGCAAAAATTTAATTCAGCCGACTTTAAATCACCAATAGCGCCTTGATCGGCTTGTCCTGGAACAAAGTTTGGCTGAGTTCCTGAAATGACATAATCCAAAGCGCCTTCGTAGGGTTTCCAGTACAGCAAAGTAGCTGAGATTTTCCACCAAGCTTCTTGGTTATCTGGGCGGAAATTCCAAATCTCAGGTTGAGAGTTTTGGGTATTTATTACAGGTTCTGCATTTGCAGGTGCCGGATTGTTTTGCTGATTATATCCATTGGCAAAAAGAGTGGATCCTAAACAGATCAACATCGGCATTAATAATTTATAGTTCATTAAAAAACCTTTCATTTACTTGCGATAATTTAATCCCTAGCAAAAGATGAAATTAAATGAAAGTCTGAGGTGATTTTTAAAGAAAAAGAGAGAGTGATCTTGTGAAACTTGAGAGAAATCCTTCAGTTTATGTAAACTCATTGGCATGGAAACCGTGATTGATGCTTTAGAAAAAAGGGGATTTATCGATGCAATTTCGAGCGATGAGCTTCGAGAGCGCGTGAAGCAGCCCCTTAAGCTTTATATTGGATTTGATCCTACCGCAAATAGTCTTCATCTGGGAAATTTAGTAGGAATCATTGCGCTTGCATGGTTTCAAAAATATGGCCATACGCCTGTTATTCTTTTAGGAGGCGGAACAGGTAAAATAGGTGATCCTTCTGGGAAAGACACCGAAAGACCCCTTCTTGATGAAAACGTACTTAAAGCAAATGTAGAAGGAATTCGAAAACAATTTGAGCGGTGCCTTGATTTTTCTCACCCCACAGCACCTCCAATGATGGTGAATAATGATGACTGGCTTTCTTCTTATTCACTGATTGAGTTTTTGCGCGATGTGGGTAAGCACTTTCGCTTAGGACCGATGCTTGGAAAAGATAGTGTCCGTTCCCGTTTAAATTCAGAAGAAGGAATGAGTTTTACCGAATTTTCCTACCAGGTTCTTCAGGGATATGACTTTTACCACTTATATAAGGAAAACAGCATCTGTCTGCAGATGGGGGGCAGTGACCAATGGGGGAACATCACAGCAGGAATCGAACTGACACGTAAACTCATTGGAGAATCAGTGTTTGGAATGACCTACCCTTTGCTGACCCGAAGTGATGGAAAAAAATTTGGGAAAAGTGAAGAAGGAGCCATTTGGCTTGATCCTGAAAAGACATCCCCCTATCAATTTTATCAGCATCTTATACGTGTTGCCGATGCCGATGTGACAAAACTCATGCGCATGCTCACTTTTATAGATGTCAGGGAGATCGAAGCCTTTGAAGCAGAAATTGCGTCAGGGGAATTCATTCCGTTTGCAGCACAAAAACGACTTGCTGAAGAAGTGACTCGCTTTGTCCATGGAGAAGAAGGAGTTCAAATAGCTCTTCGCGTCACTGCTGCAATTGCTCCTGGTTCCAATGCATCACTTGATCCTGAAATTTTAGAAGAAATTGCACGCGATATGCCCCACGTCGCACTGGATGTGAGCGAAGTTCTCGACCAAAAATACACCGATGTCATTACAAAGGCTGGTTTTGTGACCAGTAAAAGTGAAGCGGCAAGGCTAATTCAAAACGGGGGAGCTTATCTCAATAATGAAAAAGTCGAAGATCCAGCTTTTACGATTACAAAAAAGCACCTGATTGGTAATAAATATGTGATGCTTGGCTCTGGTAAAAAGAAAAAAATGCTCATTAAAATCGCACCTTAAAAATTATTTATTTCATAAGCCCGAAAAATAACTTGCCTGAAAATCAACATGATACAAAAATGAGGCTAGATAAAAAAAAAATGACAAGGGTTGAGTTTTTCTGTTGAAAGAAAAGCGAAATCATGAGAAGAGTAGGTTTATCTCTTGTCTAAAATTATAGGAGTCGGGTGATATGGCAACAATTACAAAGAAGAAACTCATTAATGAGATTTCTCGTCGAAGAGGGCTTCATCCGAATGAAGTCAGGATGGTTGTTCAATCTTTTCTAGATTGTATGACTGAATACCTTTCTGATGGAGATCGACTTGAGTTTCGAGATTTTGGTGTATTTGAAGTCGTAAAACGCAAAAAGAAAATTGGAAGAAATCCCAAAAACGCTACAGTTCCGATTGTGATTCCGGAAAGACGCGCTGTGAAGTTCACGCCAGGTAAGAAAATGAAAAGCCTGATTGAACAAGGTGAGTCGGAAGCAAAGTCTGGTCAGCAAGTTTTTGGGTGATAACCCAAAGGCAAAATTATGAGGGATCTCGTCACTTTTTATCGCGATCGCTTGCATCTACTTAGCGAAGAAGATAATTGGTGTCGAGCATTAAAAAATTGTTATTTACAAAAGCCCGTTGACGAGTCCCTCATTCGTGCACTACTCGACGAATGTCGAGATGTAGTAGTAGATAGTCCTCAGGACTATCTTCTTTATTTAAGAAAACTTGTTTCTCTTTCGTTTCTTCATCGGTTTCAGCCGATGCCAACAGCTCTTACCTCCCTTCAAAAAATCTATCACAAGATTTACACCCAGGGTTTTTGGAAAGAGTTTCAATTGGGCGAAGCTCTTTACGCTCTTGGATGTTATTTAGTCGGATTGCCGATGCCAGCTTTGGAGCCAAAACAGCTAGCGAAAGGAGGCATTTTAGTCGAAGCGGGAAACCATTTACCAGATGGAGGGATTCCTCATCCTCTCTTGAATGCAGAACTTGCCTTGATTTGGCTTTTTCTGGGATGGGAGGAAGATAATGAGAGTTTAATCCATGCCGCCCTCAAGTGGGCATATATCAGTCTTGGACTTTTCGATCACGAAAACCGCCCATTTCATGGAGTTTGGTTAAGAGAAGCCGAGTACCGACCCCTTCCATTTAATACCGTATATTTTCTTCTTTTTTCTGTGGCATCAGAAATGCTTTTAAGCTCTAAAACAGGTCATCTCGCAGATGCGCTTTTTGATGCCCTCAAGGAAGTCGAAGATACAGCATTTCAAATGCCGCCAGTTTTTCTCTTATTTTTTGCATTAGGATTTGAAAGTCTTCACCATGACAAGGCTTGCCCTGAAATCATTCACTCGTACTCGATGAGTGAAGTCGATAAAAGTTTAGGGTATTTAGCCACAAAGCAAAATGATCTGAGTTTGGCCTGCTCTTTTAGTGGAGTGAATACCGGATTAGGAGCATTGCATAAAACCCATGTCAGAATTGTGTCGTTTGGTCCACACTTCACGCCACTTGCCGATTCTGATCGCTACGGTGTATATCGCACCTCTTCAGGAGTGTCAGATCCCTTCCGAGACTTGGAATATGACAAAAAAGGGGGTTCTTTTCAGGTTAAAGGGTGGGCCCGCTTGATTTCTCCTTACGTCTCACATGTCTACCATCATAACCTGACGCTCACTCAACCAGGCAAACAGTGGCTTTATTTTTCAGCTGCTGGTGATGGAGATAAAATATTTTTTGAAAGTCGACTTTCTGAATTCGATGAAAAGCACCCCCTCTTTTTTGCTTATTTCATTACAGCAGATAAAGCCCATGTCGAAGGGAAAGAAACTTTGACACCAGCGACATTGCACCGTTATCAGGGACAGAGTCGAGCTGTTTCGTTTGAAAAAGGGGAAGAAAGACTCTTTCTTGATCCTAAGATGGATACGGAAATGCACGTTATTCCTCTTGCGGGCAGCCATCACTTTTGGGGAGCTGATTTTCTTGTGGCCTTTCCTTTAGAGGAAACACACCGCCTTTACCGGTGGGAAATCAAATAATTTTTAACTGTTTTGTCCCCTTGCAAAAGAATTCAAATTTAACGATAATCGTGAGCTAACCGCTAATTACAAAAATTGAATTGACTGAAGGAGGCACCTTTGTCTGCTCCTAAAAAGATTTTGATGGGCTCATTTGCCCTATTTGCCCTAATTGGAGCTGTTGCCCTAGTGAAAAAAGGGGCTTTGGCAAAGAAAGAGAAGGCTTCTGAAGAGATTACTTATGAAGAAGAAGTCTACGGATATGAAGAAGACGAAGTGCTTCTCTTAGAGCAAGAGCAGAGAAATGAACGAGTATCTGAGCTCTTGACTCCGGTAAAGGATCAAGTTGCAGAAGAAGAAGTGGATCATGTTTGGCGTCTCTTTACAACAGGAAAGAAAAAACTTCCGATTGTAGAGACGATCCGATACAAGAGTCGTGTGCCTTGGCTCAGTGGCCGGCCCGCATGGATTGCAGATTATGCAGCTCACTATGCGACTTCACGCCATTTCATCGCGCGTAGCTTGAACGGAAAACGGGACTATTACACGCAAAAAGTGTCTCCAGGCGATCAATTCAATATTTTGAGCCCTGAAAAAAATATTAACTTTTATCTCGTGATCGATTTGTCACGATGTAAGATGTGGTTTTATTACCACGATTTGGATGTGAATGAGCGGGTTTTACTGAAAACCTATAAAGTAGGCTTGGGGCGGTTTGATTCGGAAACTTATTCAGGCTTGCTCACTCCAAAAGGGCGTTTTTTGCTTGGAGATAAAGTCGCAACGTATAAGCCTGGAGCGAAAGATTTTTTCCGTGAAGAAGAAGTCGAAATGATCCAGGTTGTTGGCACAAGGTGGATTCCCTTTGCTGATGAAATCAGTGGAGAAGGAGACAACTACCGTGGCTACGGAATGCATGGAGCTCCTTGGATTTATAATGAAGAGACAGGTACTTATACTGAAGCAATCGGAACTATTGGCCAATATGATAGTGATGGCTGCATTCGCCTTAGCCAACAAGATATCGAAGAACTCTATTCGATTGTGATCACTAAGCCAACGATTGTGGAGATTGTGGCTGATTATAAAGAGGCAGAATTGCCTGGAACTGAAGTTGAGAGGTAGGAGAAGGGATGAAAAATACAATGTTAGACCATGAAAAACAAATCCGTGACTATGAGCGTACTATTGCCCAACTCAAAGAGCAAAACAAAGTCAACGGCATTTGGACCGATGAAGAGATTGTTAAACTCGAGAACAAGCTCGAAAAGCTCAAACACCAAGTTTACTCACACCTTACTCCATGGGAGCGGGTGATGATCTGTCGCCATGCCCAGCGGCCTCGATCTGTTGACTACATCAAAAATCTCTGCGAAAGCTTTACCGAAATCTTTGGCGACCGTTTATTTCGCGATGATCACTCGATTGTCACAGGTTTAGCTATGATTGGGGGCAAAAAGTTCGTAATTATTGCTCAAGAAAAAGGATGTGATACCGATAGTCGTCTCTTCCGCAACTTTGGAATGCCTCATCCGGAAGGATACCGAAAGGCATTGCGAGCAATGAAACTTGCGGAAAAGTTCCACCTCCCTGTTCTTTCATTTCTGGACACTCCCGGAGCTTATCCCGGGTTGACAGCTGAAGAGCGTGGGCAAGGTGTCGCCATTGCGACAAACCTCCTTGAAATGGCCCGTCTAAAAACTCCTGTCATTATCGTTCTTATTGGAGAAGGATGCTCTGGTGGAGCACTTGGAATGGGAGTCGGTGATATAGTAGGGATGCTAGAGCATGCTTACTATTCGGTTATTTCTCCTGAGGGATGTGCCTCAATTCTTTGGCACGATGCAGCCAAAAACGAAATAGCAGCCGAAGCGTTAAGAATGCACGCTGAAGATCTCCTCGAATTTGGGGTGATCGACAAAATTATCGAAGAGCCGCAGGGTGGAGCACATCACAATCCAAAAGTTGTCTACGAAAATGTGAAAAAATTCATCTTAAAAGAGCGTGAAAGGCTAACTAAAATTCCTTTAGATGAACTACTTGAATCCCGCTATCAAAAGTTTCGCAAACTGGGAGCAATTTCTATTGCTGAGACTTCCCAATAAAAGGGCCATCCGCTAAAATGGCTCTTTTATTGATTTCACTTAGAGCTTTATGAAGCTTCTCTTTAAAGCCGCACTTCTTGTTCACCGACACTTTCTCATGCTGATCTTCACTTTTGCAACGTTGATCGGTTTGACCCTCTCCAATCAAATAGAGATGTTTACTCTAGGCGTTTTGTCTGATACAGGAGCAGATTTTTTTGCTCTCTTTGCCTCAAAAAATGAAAGTGGGGCCCAACATGATCATGTGACATGGCAAGAAATTGAGCACAAATGGAAGGAGATGGATCCTGATCAAAAAGGAGTGGTTACAAAAGAAGAAGCTGAGAGCTATTTATCCGAGCAACGAGGGCATAACCCCCTCAAACAGGTTATTTTTAAGATCAAAAAAACCTTTCGTGTTGAGAAAAACCTAAAAGCCTTCGTGTTACTTCTATGTTTTGTCGCAGCCTTTAAGGCTTTTTTTCTCTTTTTTAGTCGCTATACAACGAAAATTCTCTCAATTCGGATCAGTCGGGATCTAAGGCAACGCTACTTTGAGCATATTCAACACATGCCAATGAGCTTTTACCAAAAATACAATATTGGGACCTTGTCTTCTCGGGTAGCAGGAGACGCAAGCCAAATCGCCGAATCACTCAATTCTTTTATGATCAACTACATTCAAGCACCATTTACGATTTTGACCACTTTGGGAGTTTGTTTTTATCTTTCTTGGCAGCTCTCTTTGGTCATCTTTTTTGGCTTACCTATGATTGTGATTCCTGTGATTTTTGTGACGCGTAAAGTCAAACGGATCACGCGACAACTGCAACGTAATCAAGAGCGGTTTACATCAGTCCTCATCGATTTTTTAGCGGGGATTCAAACAGTTAAAGTGTTTGCTATGGAGCTCTTTTCGTTTAAGAAGTACAAAGAACAGAACGATCAAATGGCCAAGCTTGAAACCAAAACGGCAAAGTATGACTTGCTAACACGGCCCGTCTTGCACACGGTCACAACGATTTGCTTGGCAACAGTAATCATTGTAGGGCTTCACCTTCTTCATATGAAAGTGTCAGAGTTAGTTGTTTTTGTGGGTCTTTTACACCTCTTTTATGAGCCAGTGAAAAAATTTGCCGATGAAAATGCAAATATCCAAAAAGGGGTCGTTGCTGCGGAGCGGATGTTTGAAGTGCTTGACATCCACCCTCAAATCCAAGACTCACCAGATGCTATGGAGCTCAAAGCGTTTGAAAAAGCCATTGAGTTTAAGAATGTCTGGTTTCGCTATGAAGACAAATGGATTCTTAAAGATCTTAGCTTCACAGTGAAAAAAGGAGAGACTGTCGCACTCGTTGGTGGAACAGGGGTTGGAAAGTCGACAATTGTGCAGCTGATTCCACGACTTTACGACATCCAAAAAGGAGAGATAGAAATCGATGGGAAGCCTGTTAAGAGTTACACCCAAAAATCTCTGCGCGAGCAGATTTCATTTGTTCCGCAAAAACCCTTTCTTTTCTTGGACACAATTGCAGCCAATATCTCCTATGGATGTCCATTTTCCAAGGAAGAAATCATTCAGGCATCAAAAAGAGCGCATGCTCATGAATTTATTAAGAAATTGCCTCAAACGTATGACACCATGCTCGCTGAAACTGGAAAGAACTTTTCAGGAGGACAGCAGCAACGCCTTGCCATCGCACGTGCGCTTGTAAAGAACGCACCGATTCTTATTTTGGATGAAGCGACCTCATCGCTTGATGCCGTAAGTGAAAATAATATTAAAATGGCCATTCGAGAATTGCATGGTGAAATCACTCAAATTCTCATTGCACACCGCTTGTCAACTATAGAGTATGCGGACCGGATCATCTATTTGCACGAAGGAGAAAAACTTGCAGAGGGGACAAAAGAAGAGCTACTCGAAAGTTGCCCTGAGTTTCGTCTCATGTGGGAAACAAGTTTTCGATCTCAGAAAAAATTAGAACCCATCTTAAGTTAACAAGCCTGACTTTTAGCCTCAAATTTCATAATAACCTGAACTCTGGGTTTCTTTCACTCATTCTCAGGGATTTTTCTCTTTCTTCTCAGCCTTTTTGCCTCGAAAAGGACCGTTTGGCCCTTCCCATCGGCAAAAATACCGAGCATTTAAGAGAACTTTCTCTCCTGAGACTAAGCAAAATAAACCTATGAACTCAGGTTAACTACAGCTCGAGTTCTGAAATTCGCCATTCCATTTGCATTAATGTGTCTTCGATTTTTTCAATGGTTTCCTCAAGATTGCAAAGACGCTTTTCATATTTTTCGGCAAGCGTTTGACCTTCAAGTTCTTGTTCAATGCCTAGCAGTTGCAAAGCTGTGACTTCTCCTTCTGTATAGGCTTCGATTTTTTGGGCAAGTTCGGGAGAAGGTTTTCTTTCGCCACGAAGAAGTTGATACAGGTAAGAGACGGAAATCCTTAAATCACTAGCAAACTTCTTGGGTGGAATGTTCCGTTTAAAAAGGTATTCTTTCATTTCTAGAGTTAATTTTTGATCACTACTAGAAACGATAAAAAAAATATTATTTTCTGCAATGCATTAAGATTATGCTCATTGCATAGGGAATTGAACTTTAGAACAAATAGGGGATAATACCCGCTGTTTCGGTTTCCATATGCTGAGTGAATTCATGATGACAGACAACGTTTTTGCTGTCGTAGGTGATAATAAGTGTTGAGGTTTTATTCCGATTTCCATGGTAAAAGAGATTTAGTAGGGGGATGAAATTCATGGCTTTGGCTTGCTTTTCAGACAGAGTATAAATCCATTTTTCTTGTTCATTATGAATAAGTTTGTAGTCGACTCCAAACCGATTGAGAATGTCTTGTTTAGTGGTGATCCCATCGAGAATCATCGTGTTAAGAGAAGTTTCGGAAAGTAAGCTGAGTTGATTTGTTCCCGATTTCTGCACACAACCCGTAATGATGAAAGTTGTGAAAAGAATAAGAATCATTAATTTTTTCATGTGAAACCTCAATCTATGATAGGGAAGGTAAATTAAGAGCGGAAATAATGCAAGAAAGTTGATTCATTTTTATCGATTGGTTAAACTTATTTTTAAACCATGGAGTTCATCATGCAGTTTAAATTTCTCCTATTTTTTCTCTTCCCAATCGCTCTTGTTGCAGAAATGCAACAAGAACCTTCCCCTGTTCCAAACATGCCCCCCAAAGATGCGACACGCAGTGCAAGAACTTGTCATGATTTAAATGGTGTGTATGTGACAGGAGATTTTCTATACTGGAAAGCTAGAAACGATGATCTAGTTTATGT
Organism: Simkania negevensis Z; assembly: GCF_000237205.1. Lineage (GTDB taxonomy): Bacteria > Chlamydiota > Chlamydiia > Chlamydiales > Simkaniaceae > Simkania > Simkania negevensis. Next base: position 837,308 of record NC_015713.1, read on the forward strand.
TGTGCAAGTCACTCCTACTGTCGGACAGACGCTTACAACATTTATTGCTCGCCCAATCGAAATTGACTTTGAATATAAACCAGGGTTCAGAGTAGGAATTGGAGGCGATTTACCTTGGAATGGTTGGGATCTCAATCTTAACTGGACTCGGTTTAGCTTTGGCATTTCCTCGACTAAAACATCGAGTGTTGCAGATTTGTCGTTAAATATAGGAGGTTTTGACAGTATTTTCTTTGGACGAAGAGGGAAAATCCACTGGGATTTTAACTACAATTCTCTAGAATTTGATTTTGGTAGACGTGCATTTTTAGATTCTTCTTGGATTATCCGCCCTTCATTTGGCCTTAAAGCAGTTTGGTTTGATAATAAAAATAAACTAGATCTCTATGAAGTCGAATCATTTAATCCAAATGGAGCAGGGTTGCCTGGTGTAGATGAGTACGCAAAAAGTGAAATTGACGTTTCTGGAATTGGCCCGTTTGTGAGTTTTTATGGGAAATGGAATTGGATCTATGGTCTTGGAATTGCAGGACAAGTTTCCGGCTCTATTCTATGGTATGATATCGATGAAAACGCTAAAACATTACGTAATGAGTTACAAAATCTAACGGTTAGACAAAGTTTTGGACAACTTAAATTCAGCACTCATCGTGTTCGCCCTTATGTGCAGCTCTTTCTTGGGATTGACTGGGAATGGTGCTTTATTCCTAAGTGGCTTTCTGCACAGCTTGCATTAGGTTATGAGGCGCAGTATTTTTGGGCTATGCTTGTAGATCCTATTAATAATCGTGATGATGTTCCAACGTCCTTTGATGGACTCACATTTAAAGCTCGTCTTGATTTTTAATTTAGAAGCTCGATCGAAAGAGCCTTTCTTATGAGGTTTTAACCATGAAATTTAAATATTTTCTCTTTTTCCTATCACCTATTCTTCTTTTTGGGGATTTTCAAAAAGATGCAATACTTTCAGATGCTCCTCCTAAGGATGCGATACGTAGTGCAAGAACTTGCCATGATTTAAATGGTGTGTATGTGACAGGAGATTTTCTTTACTGGAAAGTGATGCAAGATGAGCTTCAATATGCAGCACGTTTTATTCCGACATTTACCGCATCGTTGACGACTATTGATATTCAAGCGAAAGAAATTGATTTCGAGTACAAGCCTGGTTTTAGAATTGGCTTGGGGGGAGATTTACCCTGGAATGGTTGGGATCTGTATCTGAGTTGGACAAGGCTTAGTTTTGATATTTCGTCTTCTACGACATCTGATTCGGCTGATTTATTTTTGATAACTGGAGATGAAGGATTTTCATTTTTAGGGAGGAAGGCAAAAATAAAATGGGATTTTACTTATAACTCTCTTGAGTTTGATTACGGAAGACGAATGTTTTTAGATTCTTCTTGGGTTATTCGTCCTTCTTTCGGCATGAAAACTGTTTGGTTTGATCAAGAAAGTCATCAAAGTCTATTTGAAGTGGAATCATTTAATCCTAATGGAGTAGGACTCGCAGGGGCAAATGAATATTGGAGAGGAGAATTTGATTATTGGGGGATTGGTCCTTTTGCAAGTTTTTATGGGAAATGGAATTGGGTCTACGGCCTTGGAATTGCAGGACAAGTTTCAGGAGCTATTCTTTGGTATGATATCGATGAAAAAGTGCGTAGCTTCGAAAACGAGATCGACAACCAAGGGCCTCAGCCGAATGTGAGCCAGACTCTTGTGAGACTTAATTTCGATACACATCGGGTGCGCCCCTATATTCAAGCGTTTATTGGGTTAGATTGGGAGAGGTGCTTTATTCCCAAGTGGTTATCAGCACAACTTGCAATCGGATATGAAGTTCAGTATTTTTGGTCAGTTGTCGTTAACCCTCTTGGCAATGATGATATTCCAACCTCTTTTGAAGGGCTTACTTTGAAAGCTCGCATTGATTTCTAGTTAGGAATCATTCCAAGTTTTGAAAAGGCGTCTTTGAGCTCTTGGTTATCAGGCTTATCGAGGGCGCCGTTTTCATGAAGCCAGCGGACATAGTCTGGTGGGATTTCTTTGAGAGGTTTGCCCCGATGTTTGCCAAAAGGCATGTGACGTAGCACCTGTTTTTCACTCATGAGCTCTAAAATTGTATCCATTGTCAAGTCATCGATCATTTCGCTAAAGACTTGATGTAGAACGATCACATCATCAAGTGCGCGGTGGGCATTGTTGGCAGGAAATCCATGATACTCTCTTAGGTGTTGGAGCGAGTGGCGAGGAAGATCAGGGCGGTATTTTCGGGAAAATTTGAGAGAATCGATGTAGGGCCATTTTGGGAGTGTGAGTTCATTACGCTCAAATTCACTACGGATGAATGGGAGGTCAAAAGCATCATTATTATGCGCAATAAGGACCACTTCTCCACTGCAGAATGAAGCGAAGTCCACCCCAACTTGTTTGAAAGTAGGAGCATCTTTCACCATTTCATTGGTAATGTTGTGAACGGCAGTTGCTTCTTCGGGAATGGGTATTTCGGGGTTAATGAGCGCTTCGAATGTGCGATTCAATTCTGGGTCAAAGGCAGCAATTTCGATGATCCGGTCTTTATCGGGTTTCACACCAGTTGTTTCTGTGTCATAAAAAATGGGTCGTTTAGCCATAAAATTTCTCCTTAGATAAAGCATAACGGTATGGAGAAAAAATTGTCAAAGTGATAGAATCTCCTTAAAAACCTGAGCTTTGGGTTTATTTTACATGTCATGAGGAGAGAGTTCTCTTAAATTCTGAAGATTTTTAGCAAAGGGAAGGCCCTAATGATCCTTTTCGAGACAAAAAGGCTGATAAGAATGAAATCAAATCAAAGCTCAGGTTAAAACTATGGAAATCATTTGAAATGAAGAAGACATTACTTCGAATTGCTCTACTCTTTGCCGTAACCTTGGTTTGTGTTGGATGTTATCAAGCGTCATCGAATGGAGATGACGATTTGATCACCATCCCTGTGACAAATAATCCGAGCGTTATCCCTGAAGGAGCAGGATTTGGGCCTCCAGGTGCGATGCCATATTGATAAAATAAGAAACGTAAGCTAAGTTGAGAATTATGATGGTGATGGAGCCATCGCTAGGGTGGAAGCACTTGGATAACCTCATATGACAAAAAAGACTGTTCATCACGTTAAATACAATTTCTTTGATAACCAGACAGATAAGTGGGTCAAAGAGCTAGGTAAAGATCGTTTGATCGAAACCTTAAAGCAAATGCTTACGATTCGTCATTTTGAGATTCGTGCTGAGTCTGCTTATCAACAAGGGAAAGTTGGTGGTTTTTTTCATGCCTACATGGGGCAGGAAGCCATTCAGACAGCTGCTGTCAATGCACTCGGTGTCGAGAAAAATTGGTGGATCACAACTTATCGATGCCACGCGCTGGCCTATCTCTTAGGCGCAACTCCAAATGAAATGATGGCTGAGCTCTATGGAAAGGAGACGGGGAATGCTCTAGGAAGAGGTGGATCGATGCACTTTTATGCCGATCGTCTGCTTGGAGGGTTCGGAATTGTAGGAGGACATCTTCCAATTGCAACAGGTGCGGCCTTTTCTCTGAAATATCAAAAGCAAGAGGGGGTAGCTCTCTGCTTTTTGGGCGACGGAGCTGTTGCTCAAGGAGCTGTTCATGAATCACTTAATTTAGCAGCTCTTTGGAATCTTCCCTGTATCTATGTTATCGAAAATAACCAATGGGGAATGGGAACAGCTGTTAACCGCGCCATTTGTGTACAACCCATTGCTGAGAATCTCGCAAAGAGCTATGGAATTTCATCTTATACATTTGATGGAATGGATTATTTCAGCTGCTATAATGGCTTTTCGCATGTTCGGGATGAAGTGAAGAAAACGGGAAGACCTATTCTTGTCGAAGCTGTGACTGAAAGATTTAGAGGGCACTCGATTTCTGATCCAGGGCTTTACCGTTCAAAACAAGAGTTAGAAGACGCAAAAACTCGTGATCCTATCCATCTCTTTGGAGACACGTTGAAAAAACATAAGATGATCACAGATAAAGAGATTGAAACTCTAGATAAGCAGCAAAAAGAGTTAATCGTAGCTTCCATGAAATTTGCAGAAGAAAGTCCTGCCCCCGATCCGATCACACTTGAAGAAGGAGTATTTGCACCTTGACAGACGAAATGCAAGAAGTCGAAATGCGTGAAGCCTTAAGGCAGGCCATCGATGAAGAAATGGAGCGAGATCCCATGGTTTATCTCATGGGTGAAGAAGTCGCAGAATACAATGGAGCCTACAAAGTTTCAAAAGGCCTTCTCGATAAGTGGGGATCTGAGCGGATCATCGACACCCCAATTGCTGAAAATGGTTTTACAGGACTTAGCATCGGCGCTGCCATGACAGGTTTGAGACCTATCGTTGAATTCATGAGCTTTAACTTTTCCTTTGTCGCAGCCGATCAGCTCATTTCCAATGCGTGCAAAATGTATTATATGTCTGGTGGGCGTTTTTCAGTTCCCATTGTTTTCCGTGGTCCTAATGGTGCAGCCGCTCAAGTTTCATGCCAACACTCTCATTGCGTTGAAGCGATTTATGGAAACCTTCCAGGCTTTATCATTATAGCTCCTTCGAATCCGTATGACGCGAAGGGACTGCTCAAGTCGGCCATTCGCTGTAATAACCCGGTGATTTTTCTAGAAAATGAGCTAGATTACGGAATGAAAATGCAAATTCCAACAAAAGAGTATCTTGTTCCCATCGGAAAAGCCCAGGTTATCCGTGAAGGGAAAGACATCACGGTTGTTTCGCACAGTCGGATGCTTTCTCACTGCCGCGAAGCGGCAAGTGAACTCGCCAAAAAGGGGATTCAAGTTGAACTCATCGATCTTCGAACCATTAAACCACTAGATCTGCCTACTATTGCAGCCTCTGTTAAGAAGACTCATTTTTGTGTCCTCGTTGAAGAAGGACATATTTTTACTGGAATTTCAGCAGAGGTTGGGTTTCAGATTCAAGAGCACTGCTTTGATTTTCTCGATGCACCGATCCATCGGGTGTGCCAGCGAGAAACACCACTTCCTTATGCAAAAAATTTGGAACATGCAACGCAGCCTAATAAGGAGCGTATTCTAGACGCCATCTTGCAGACACTACATCTAAGGAGTTAATTCCCATGCCATCAACGCTAACGATGCCGAAACTATCACCGACTATGGAGGGAGGAACAATCGTCAAGTGGCACAAGAAAGAGGGAGATGCTGTTAAAGCAGACGATCTTCTTTTTGAAGTGGCAACTGACAAAGCAACAGTTGAATATAATTCTCTCGATGATGGGTTCTTGCGTAAAATCTTAGTTCATGAAAATGAGGAAGCAGTTGTGAATCAAGCAATTGCTGTTTTCACAGAAACTAAAGGCGAAAGCATCGAAGGGTACGAGCCTGAAGGGCTCAAAGTCGAAGAAGCTCCTTCCGAAGAAACAGTCAGTGAAGAAGCTCCCGCAAAAGGAGCTATAAAAGCGGCGCCTGTGACTAAAACAACAGGGATGGCGCAACCTGCATTTGAGGCAGAACCTCCACTTGAAGGTTACTCTTTCGAATTTGAAACATCTTTAGAAGATCACCTGCCTGCTTCACCGCTTGCAAAAAAACTCGCGCGGGAAAAAGGGCTCGACATCACCACTGTTAAAGGGAGTGGCCCTGGCGGACGAGTGATGAGTCGAGATTTAGATTTAGCTCAAGCCGATGCTATTGCAACTTTTGGGAATCGATCCATTCCGAAAAAGGCTCCAGGAAGCTACGAAGAAGAGCCTCTTTCACCAATGCGTAAAGCCATTGGTCAAAAGCTTCAAGCATCTAAAACATTCATTCCTCACTTTTACGTGCAGCAAGACATTGATGTTGAGCCAATGATTGCTAGCCGCGAGCAGCTCAAAGCAACTGGAGTCAAGGTGACGTTTAATGATTTTGTCATGCGAGCCGCAGCTCTTGCCCTGAAACAGCACCCCACTGTGAACAGTGGTTTTGACAGCGTGAAAAATGCCATAGTCCGGTTCAAGACGATCGACATCTCTGTTGCTGTTAGCATCGATGATGGATTGATCACTCCGATTGTTCGGCATGTCGACTATAAAAATTTAGGTCAAATTTCTGCTGAAGTGAAACATCTTGCCAACTTAGCCAAAAAGGGGAAGCTGCAACCTCATGAATACAGGGGAGGCTCGTTTACCGTTTCCAATCTGGGAATGTTTGGTATCCACGACTTCCAAGCTGTCATCAACCCGCCTCAGGTTTCTATCCTCGCCGTCGGAGGTGTGAGAGATTGCGCTGTGGTTAAAAACGGCCAGGTCGTCCCTGGAAAAAGGATGATGGTTTCCCTCTCAAGTGATCATAGAGTCGTTGATGGCGCTGATGCAGCAAAATTTTTAAAAACGTTCCAAGAATTACTTGAAAATCCGGCGATTTTGCTCATCTAAAAGTCTTCTTCCAGTTGATTTCTATTCGAAAATCTAGTATCATCTTTTGCGAAAATGAAAATTTGAGGATGAAAGATGGCAACAATTGATTTCTCTCTTCCGATGTGGGGGACATGTCAAGCTCGCACAACATATGAGAGTTATGAGTATTTAAAAGAGACCATAAAGCATTCAGATGAGGCGAAGACAGAAGACTTTTCTCGCGTCAAAACAACTGCTTTCTTACTCCTTTCAGTTGCGATGACTTTTTTCCATGGACTTGCTTTAGAAGCGAAAGCTCTAGGAGAAGGCGGCCTCTACTATTTATCAAATGAAGCAGAGTCAGCGCGAAAGTCTTTTACAGAAAATGGGAAGGAAGGACTTAAAACCCTGGGTTTTTCTCTTTATCAACTCTTTTTGGCCTGTGTTGCGCTTCTTAATCCTAGCGAAGTTAAATCTCGTCTTGCGCTTCCTGAGCCGGTACAATTGAAGCCGGGCTTACTTTCAGATGATCCCGAAGATATTACCAATGTTCTCATGTTCCAAAATACAGCATTGCGCAAGCAAATTACACTTTTGCAGGGCCAATTAGGAGTGACAGATCCAGAGGGTTTGGTCGCTAAGCTTTTAGAGGCGAATCAAAACTCTGAAGAAAATTTTCAGAGAGCTGCCCTTAGAGCAGAGCAAGATATTGGATATCAAGAAGGTCTTGTAAAGGATCTAAAGAAGCAGTTACAAGATAAAGATCAAATCATGCAACACCAGAAAGAGCAAGATGAAGAGAGAATTCGAGATTTGCAGAAAAAGCTCGAGCAGAGTGAGCATACCTGGAAATATTTTCAGCATGCGTTAGGTGAAGGAAAAGAATTGTCGACTAGAAGTCCCGCTCAAATTCTAGAAAGACTTAAGAATGTTTGGGCTCGGCCCCATCTTATTCGTGGCTATAAATTTGATTAGAGCCATTTCTTCCGCTGGAAGAAGAGCAGCGACACAAACGAAATCAAAATAATGAAAGTGACAATGAAAATGAACGCATGTTTATCCCCAGCAATGGGTAAGGCGACGTTCATTCCGTAAAGACTCGCGACCATAGTCGGGATGCTCAAAATGATCGTCAGCGCTGTGAGCAGCTTGATCGTCTTGTTCAGCTGGTTGGTAAAGATAATCTGATATGAATCTCTTAGGCTACGAATACTGCGTAAATTGATGGAGCAGAGATCTTCTGATTGGATGCTCGCATTGAGTAAGTCTTCGAGAAGGTCTTGGTCTTTTTCGTAGAGGATGGTGTAACGGCCAGAGGTGATCGACTCGAGAACGCTGCGCAAAGGGACGAGAGAGGAAAGGTACTGATTGAGAATTTCTTCGTTCAAAGTCAAGCTTGTAATATCCCGGCTATCCACATAGGACATCTTTTTTTCTTGCTTCAAGACATTCGTACGAATTTTTTTGATTTGCAAGGTGAACTCTTGTGTGATTTTCAGCAGAATGTAGATCAAGAACTTTGATTTTTGTGAGGGGGTAAGCTTGGGCTTTTGAGAAATGAAGTTTTCGACGAGTTGGCTTTTTTGAGGACAAATTGTGATGAAGTAATCTTTCGTGAGGATGATGGTAAAGGTGGTGGTGTAGAGTCCCCCTTCGACTTCGATAGGGTGGCGCGTGAAGATTAAAACGTGCTCGTCAATTCTTTCAACGCGAGGAATTTCATACCGGTCCAGACAGTCGTACATATCGGTGTACTCAAGATCAATGAGCTTGCTGATTTGATTGATGTCATTTGTTGTTGCATCTTCTACATGTATCCAACAGCCTTCGCGTGGCTCTTGAATCTCTTTGAACTCTTCGTCGTGTTCTGTTTTGTCGTAAATGGTAATCATTGTCCCTCACAAGGGTAGCGCTTACTCCTTGATTATATTACCATTCTTATAAAAAATGAAAGTAATGTTATTTTTTTTCTAATTTTTCAATTCGTTTTTCAAGCTCTTCGATTTGCTTGACATAGGTTCCAATCTTCCTGAGCTGGACTTGCCGCTTATTAAATTCAGCCATTGTGGTGACCGGTCCCCCTCCATAAATGCCAGGTTCAGAGATCGATTTGCTGACTCCTCCACGGGTGGCGACTTTAACATTGTCTGTGATTGAAACGTGACCAATAACACCTGATTGCCCTCCTAGAAAGACATTATTGCCAAGCTTTGCTGAGCCGGCAATTCCCGATTGGGAAACAATAATATTATTTTCACCGAGCTCCACATTGTGGGCAATTTGAACCAAGTKGTCGATTTTGGTCCCTTTACGGATTAAAGTATTTTTGAAACGAGCTCGGTCAATTGTGGTATTGGCTCCAATTTCGACATCTTCTTCGAGAATGACAATCCCAATTTGATCGAGTTTTGTATGACGGCCGGTTTTCGGGTCAGTAGTATAGCCATAACCACATGAGCCGATGACGGCTCCTGGTTGCAAGATGACTCTGTCATGCAAAATGCACCTTTCTCTCACTGACACGTTAGCGTAAATGACGCAAGCCTTGCCGATCTTTACGCCCGGTCCAATTGAAGTATTGGCATGAATGATCGTCCCATCTCCGATGACGGCACCTTGGTCGATGACGGCATGTGGTCCAATCGTCACATTTCGCCCAATTTGAGCCGTTCCATGAATCACAGCTGTTTCGTGAATTCCTTTAAATCCTGTGTCGTGAGTTTGATTGTGGAGAAGAATTTCTGCAATTTTTTGAAACGTAAGCGAGGGATTATCACTAATAAGAAAGTTTTTACCGGGAGTTGGCTCAATTGTTCTATCGATACAAATGACTCCCGCGGCGGAATTTTTCATGCGCTCTTTGTATCGCAAATTTGCTAGAAAAGAGGCGTCATGTTCACAGGCAGATTCTAGATTGTCGACATTTTCAATCGCATGGTTGGGATCTCCAACAAGCTCACTGTTTGTCAACTCAGCGAGCTCTTGAAGGGAAAACCGTTTTGACATCTGTTAGCTTCCTTTACTTCACTGCTTTCTCAGAAGGTTGCTCAGTGGCAGCTGTCGCTTTATGAGCTTTTGCGTCTTTTTCGAAATTCTTATCCATTTCGGCGATGACTGCTGCTGTGATGTCTTGCTTAGGTTCGTAGTAGAAGCAGGCTTCTTTGTTCAGAACTACTGAAAATTTTTCCTTTTTTGCAATGAGTTCAGAGGCATGAGAAACATGATTTGTCATCATTTGGATGAGGTGCATGTTTGCTTGATTCATCACCTGATAGTACTGCTGCTGGTAGCGTCCAAGCTCTTCTTGAAGAGATTGGGCGTGCGCTTGCATTTCGTGTTCTTTTTCAGGTGATAAGCTGTCGACGAACTCTGGATCGTTTAGCTTTGTGACGATATCGCGAAACTGTCCATCGAGGTCTTGCATAATCGAAGTGATTTTGGTGCGAATGTCGTCAAAAGCTTCTTGCTCTTGCTTACCATATTTAGATTCGGTGATGCACGTGCTAAAATTGACGATCCCGGCTGAATTAACGTGAGCTTGTGCAGAGGTTAAAAAGAAAAATAGTGATGCTAAGATTGGCAAGAAAAAAGTGTGCCGTTTCATGATCAACTCCTAAAAATTCTATTTTGTAACTTGTTCATTCCATTGTAACCGATTTCCTAGAATTGTGCACCCATTGAGAAGAAAAATCGCTTCACATCATCTTTATCCTCAGGATTGATGGGGAAACCCATACCGACGATGAAGGGCATGCGGTTACCAAGTTCAATGCGGGCGCCTAAGCCGTAGCTCATGCGGAAATCGGGAATGTCAAATCTTTTTTCAGAAACTGTACCACCATCGAAGAAGACGAAGAGATCGAGCATTTTCATGACATTTTGGAGGTATTCAACAGAAAGGAGCATGGAGGAGATACCGCCCTTGGGAGCATTCGAGTCATCTCCATCTTTGTTTCGAGGGAATTTAGGGCCAATGCTATAAGGTTTATATCCACGTACGGTGGTGTCACCCCCAAGGAAAAACTTTTCACTCAAGGCAACGTCTTCTACTTCTGCTCCACCAAATGGGACGAGGAAACGGAAGTCTCCACGCAGTTTTACAGTTCCTTTACGCCAGAGAGGGTAGTAATAAGAGTTGAGAAAGCTCACTTTTCCGAAGGGGAAGTAACGTGGGTTATTGTCGTGGCGTCTTACTCCGCCCATTTCGATTTCAAAGTAGGACGAGACTCCTCGGTGTGGCTTAAAGGGGTTGTCTCTTGTATCGTAAGAAATGGAAGAGCTGAGGCCTGCAATCAAACCGCTATTTTGGCGCTCTTGTTGTGCATCTTTGTTGAGGATATGTTTATCAACATGGGAGATAGAGTTGCGGACTCGTAAACGGGTACCAAATGTCCAGTAGTTTGTTAAGGGGTAATTGGCAAAAATCGATCCCCCAACGATATCGACATCGTAATCATCGGATTGAAGGCGATTTTTCGAGTAACTTGCTTCAAAACCAAATCTCCATAAGGTGTCTCTAAAGTAAGGATCCATCCAAGTGAGAGAGTAGGTTTGTTGTTTTTTACCAATTTGAGCTTTGAGTTGTGCGTATTCGCCTGCGCCTCGAAGAGCTGAGAATCCTTCACGCCACCATCTTGTCAACCCACGATGGTCGAAGTTGTTTTCGGCAAGGTCTATTCCGCCGAAAATACTGTCAGTTGTGCTAAGTCCTCCAAAGAGGCTGAGGCTTCCTGTTGTTGTTTCTTCGACTTCAATCACGACATCGCGGTAATTTTCACCGAGCTCTTGGTCATCAGGTGTTTTCACAGCGTAGACGTTCACTGATTTGAAATAACCAATGGCCTCTAATCGCATCTGGGTCGCTTTGAGGCGACGTGAGTCAAACACTTCTCCAGGAACGAGAAGCGATTCACGTAAAATCACATTTTTGTTTGTTGAGACGTTCCCAAGAACACGAATCAGTCCTATGCGGAATTGCTCTCCTTCTTCGATCTGAATGTCGACAGAATAAACAGGTTCACTAGGAGATAAGTGGAGTACGTAGTTGATGTTTGCTTCAATATATCCGTCTTTACCATAGAGATCTTTAACATTTTGGATGCTGTCACGTAGTTTTTCTGGTGAGAAAATGCTTCCATCTTTAATCAACATCACTCGTTCAATTTGCTGTTGGTTCAGAAGCTCATTTCCTTGAATGCCAATTGAGCCAAAATGGTATTTTTCTCCTTTCACAGCATTGATATAAATTTCTAAGCGGCCATTCTCATCTTCTTTCGTTTGAATATTGACGCGCGCATCTGCATATCCTTGATTTTGCAGATAGTTAACGATGATGAGCTTGTCTTGTTCTAAGGCTTCTTCGTGATAGGTTCCTCTTCCGGTCAGCCAACTTGTGAAGAAGTTGTACTTTTTCGTTTGGATCAGTTCAAGAATCGCGCTTTGCTCTTTGTTCGAAAGTCCCGAGAAAGCAATCTTACTGATATGACCCGAGTGTCCTTCGTGAATGGTGATTTCAATGTCAATTTCATTTGTGTCAGAATAAGGAATGATTTTGTATTCGATGTCAGACTCAAAATATCCTTTCTTGATGTAGTACTCTTTGACTTTGTTGAAGGCGAGGTTAAACTCATCACGGTTAAAGAAGGTATGAGGCTCGATGTCAAGTTCACGTTGAAGAGTTCCTGTTCGAACTTTAGAGTTTCCATGCCAGACAATCGAGCGAATCATCGGCTTTTGCCAGATTTTCAATGTAATGTCTACATCTCCCCCTCGCGTTTCAATGTTGGGTTCAACCCGGTCATACTCTTCAGATAGAGTTTTTAGATCTTGGTCAAAAACATTTTGAGAAAAGGGGTCTCCTTCTTTTGTGCGCAGTTTCGATAGAATACGTTCTTGGTTAAACGTACTGCCACGTGGAAGGTTTTCCATTATCACTGTGATTTTTCCAACCCGCTTTTGTTCGTAGGCTTCGGTTGCTTGCGAATAAGCAGCAAGCTGCGGGATCGGTGCTGTTAAGAGGACGAGAGGTGTGAGAATCTTGGCGACGCTTTTATTCATTACTAACTTATGTCTGTACGTTATCCACTTCCAAGATGATCTTGAATGGATTGATTGATTATAGAAAAGTCCTTCGAATTAATGCAAGACTTGCCTGCCAGATAATGCTTGAGAAAGAGTCCCTTCATCGATAAAATCGAGTGAACTTCCAACAGGTAATCCAAGTGCAAGTCTTGAAACTTTGATCTGGTTTTGGTGCAATTCTTCTTTTAGAAATAGGGCTGTGGCATCGCCTTCTAGTGTTGAATCAAGGGCAAGAATCACTTCTTGCACCCCACAGAGCTCTATTCTCTTTAAGAGTTTTGGCACGTTTAATTTTTCGGGAGTTTGGCCATCAAGGGGGGATAATAAAGTTCCTAAAGCGTGATAGAGTCCCAAAAAATTTCCGGTTTCTTCAATTGCGAAAGCATCGCGTGGTGAGGCAATGATGCACATCATTGAGGGATCTCTTTTACTGCTTTCACAAAAAGAGCAAGAGACCTCTTCCATTAAACAACCACATTGATTGCAGTGGGGGATTTTTTCTTTTAAGGTGCTCAAAAGGTTTGCTAGAGTAGCGAGATCGTGTCTTTCCCACTCCAAAAGATCAAAGGCGAATCGCTCAGCAGTTTTTTTTCCAACGCCTGGTAGTTTTTGTAGTTGAGCAATAAGAGAAAGTAAATGTTTGGGATATTTAGCCATATCCTGAATATTCTAGGAGGAGTTTCATTTTTAAGCAAGCTGAGCAAAAAGCTCGTTTGCGCGCTCGGCAGTGATGTGTGATTTAAGATTGATACTCATTGATTTTGAGGTGATGACAGTCTTGTCTCCCAAAGTGAATATTGACTCAGACGAACTGGAACTATAGCTGAAAGTTGAATTTTGAGGGGAAAAGAGAGCTTCCATGATCTTTCTTCCGACCGAAGTGTTTGTAGGGTCATTGTCTTGCTCATCGTACTTTTCAATGTAGACTTCTACTCCAAGTGTATTGGGGATAAACGTCTCTTTTTCTGCATCTTTTTTGCAGGTTCGTACAACGAAGATTTGGCGGCCATCAGCTGTTTGGGCTCGGTAAGCGGGCCTATCAAGCTTATTCCAATCGGTTTTGTCAATCCAATCCTTCAAGCTCTTGGATCCAGAAACTTTGGGGAGTTCGGGCAATTTTTCAAAGTTCTCTTTCGATCCGGCAATCTGGTAGAAGGAGTGTAGGAGGGGATCTTCTCGATAAATGTTTGAATAGGCAGATGAGGCGGCATACACAAGGGTGGCAAGACTGGCAACTAGAGAGAGTTTTGTTGAGTCTACAGCAAAGCGGGCAATCGTCCCAACTGCCAATGCAGCAGCACCTGGATACCAATGATCTGTTTTTGGAGGAAAAACATAGGAACAGAGAATCATATAAGAAGAACCGACAATAAAGACCGCAGGCTTGAAATAGGAAATAATAGCCAGGGCAACAAAGGCTGTTGCTCGGATCAACGCGGTCTCTTGCGGATAGGCCGTGTAGTAACTTCCCGAAGTGAAAGGGAGCTTGTCCTTAGCTCTAGGATAGTGAGCTTCAAGAGTTTCTTTTGGCAAGTCACGATAGAGCACGGAACCTGTACTGCTCATAGCTTTTCTCCTTCTACGGCAGAAATCTTAGACAATATCGTCTAATGATTCAACGGATTTATTGGTATAGAAGTACTCTTTGGCTATTTTGTAAGGTTTCCAAATCGGATATGTGACAAAACTTGTGACAACGCAAAGACCATTCCAAACATGCGTGAAAAAAGCCACGGCGTAGTAATGGACTTTTCCAAGTATAGTTTCAGGAATTTTCTCTGAAACTTCTGTTACGCTTTTGGGATCTATCTTTTTCTTCTTGTCTGGTGTTTTAGGCAATTCGATCACAATTTTCGCAAGATGTTCGAGAGCGCTGACTTGGCTATTAGACTTGTCACCTTTCTTCCAAGCTTCAAAAAGAGCCCAGAGGTCTGGCAGTTTGTCTTTGATGACGGCTTGCTGCCCTTCTTTTTGAAAAGCGTTTATCCTTTCCAGAACCACGAGTTGCTTTTCAGCAAATTTCTTTTGCACGGCAACGCTGCCACTTTCTACCGAAAGTTCGTGGTAAGGTAGAAGATTTTGTAGTTGGCTCAGAGAGAGTTTACTTAAGTCTAAATCTTTAAGCTGATCATTTGAGAAATCAAATGTATGGATTTGAAAGCCTTCTAGACGTGGCATCAGCTCATTGACTTGAGGTGGCGAAAGTCGCGTTACAATCGGCTGGGTTTCTTTTTTCTGCTTTGTGTTAAAAATGTGATTAATGTGAGTTGGGGTTAAATGAGCAAAATCGAGAGAGTGAAATGTCTTGTCATTCAGTTTTATCAGAATTTCAACAGTTAGATGGGGAAGCAGTTGATGTAAAAGGTCTAACTCCATCACGTGGAGTCGTTGAATGGTTTCTTCTAAAGTCTCCATTAAAAGAGCCTGAACAATAATTTCTGGATCATGTTCATCAAAAAGCTCTTTTGTCAGCCCGAGTCGCTGTAGGTTATTAAATGCCATTGCGACCTTATGGAGTTCAAGGCATTCTGGAGGGAGTTTATCTTGGATGGCTTTAAGTTCAACAAAGCTAAAGGCTCGTAGTCGCTCAAAAGCGACATTGCGCTTGAGTTCTTCACCTTTTCTTTGTTTAGCAACCAATTCCGAGAAGATAGCTGTAGATTCCGTTCCTTTTGAAAGATTGAAAGTAGGAAATAAGCCTTGAACCTGAGCTTTAGAAAGAGACTCTAAAGGGATAGCTTTGAGTTGCTCTTCAGAAAACTTAAGTTTATAAAGACGCTCAGAGTTCAAAGTCTTCACAACCTCCGGGATTTCACTGACTGGAGTTTTATCTAGTTCATCTTGAGTCAGTCCAACATAAGCGAGACCGGTTCCGAGGCGATCAACTTCCTCTTGTGTTAAGACTTTCTTGCTCGTTGCTTCTTTTGCTCCATGTCCCATCATTTCGTAGCATTTGTCGTGGAAATCTGCGCTTGCTAGATCATGCTCACCTAGAGGAAGCCAAATAAGCCCTTTAATATTTCCTTTGATTCGCTGCATATCGGTTCCGACGTAGTACATGTCTCTTGTAAACGTTCCAAGGCAAGGGCCGACAGTGATTGCTTTCAAAATATGCAATGGGATTTTGATTCCGTTGACAACTGGCCCAACGAGGTGTGTGAGTTTTTTCTGGGTCCAAGCTCCCAAAGTTCTAGGTCTTTCATATCCGTAGACACGAAATTGGCGATAATCGACTTCTGCAACAGTATAAGAAGGAGATTCTTCCATTCTCTTTTGGTAATACTGCTGGGTACTAGTTGTATCTACTCCTTTACAAAGGGCTTTTAGATAAGGGTCATTAGAAAGTGAACTCATGGGTATTCCCGCTCTTATTCTTATTAACTTCTTGTTTTTTTAAATAATTCTTCAAACGCTGCAACTTTCTTTTTATCGAGAGTTCCTGTTTTGACTTCTTCTCGTTTTGCAGAGAATGAAGCATCAGCTTTTGTTGAACCGGAAACTGGGTCTGGATCTTTTTTTACAGGGGCTTTAGGTGGCGGTTTGGTTCCTCCTCCCATTGCGCCTAGACCTTGAAAACTTAATATACCGTGCATCCGTTTTCTCAAGTCAGAACCAGAGAGAGTATCGGGGTCATTTTCAGAGGTGGAAGGTGTTTTTGGAGGTGGTGTGTGTGTGACAACTGCTGTTGGCTTTTTTGGAGGTGGTGTGTGAGTCACACTCGGGCAACTAGGTTTGGGGGCCATTGGAGAGAATCCTTTACTAAATAGCGCTTTCTTACGTTCTGTAACTGAAGTAGGTTCTACTGCAGGATTTGTGTCATCTTCTTTGAGAGGTGTTTTCGGTTTTGGGGAAGGAGTCGTAATTTTTGGGGTAAAGGGAGGAGGTGTTGGTGGTTTGCCTTTTGGATTAGAAGGAGGTGGAGGAGGCATACGCTTTTCTTTAGGAGCGGGAAGCTGAATTGTTTCTTTAAGATTTGTAGGGTCAACACTCTTGCACTCTTCTAAATACAATTTTTCTTGAATGTGGAAGGCGCTCAAAACGGGGTCTGTCAGAGCAAGAGCGTGAAAGTAAACATCTTCTGCATTTGACTTCGCCGTTTCCCAGTTGAGAAGAAAGATGTGAGTTTTAAACGTGAGCCAATCCGATGGAAGTCCGATCACAATCGCATAAAAAAGATGGTACGTCCCTTTGGCAACACCAACGAGGCAATTGATCGCAGTTTCCGTTGCTTTAGGGAGATCTAGATCAAGTTTTTTGAACTCCTCTAATGAAATTTTAGCATGAGAACCACGACTGATTGAGGTATTGATTCCTTCAAGCGTCATATGATGGCGTAATCGATTAAAATATGTAGTTTCCGTAAAACCCATTTTAAACCTCAATTTTCTTTAATTTCGAAGAGATTGTATTTTTTTTGTGAATAGAAATCAATCTATTCTTGAATGTAACTAAATGTTTTACTTGTCATAGGCTACGAGGCGAGATAAAAAAGCTTCGTTTTTAATGTTTTCTTGGCTAAAATACTCAAAATAATAATTATTTATCGGAAGTCGAAGACTGAATGATTTCTATAGAGGTATAGCTCTAAATGGGTTGCAAAGCTAAGATTGTCGGATTAGGCTCCTATTTGCCTGAAAAAGTTCTTTCAAATCAGGATCTAGAGAAGATGGTAGACACATCAGACGAATGGATCACCACTCGCACAGGGATGAAAGAAAGGCGGATTGCCCGAAAAGACGAGTCCACTTCGGATATGGGGTACGAAGCTGCCCTTAAGGCAGTGGAAGCTTCAAAAATCGATCCCAAAGAAATTGATCTGATCTTATTTGCCACACATACTCCTGATTATTTTTTTCCAAGTACAGCATGTATCCTTCAAGGCCGTTTAGGAGCCACCCATGCAGCGGCACTAGATGTTCAAGCGGCTTGCACGGGGTTTATTTATGTCCTTTCCATGGCGAAAGCTTATGTTGAAACAGGGATGTATAAGACGATCTTAGTTGTTGCAGCTGATAAGCTCTCTTCGATTGTTGACTATACCGACCGAAATACTTGCGTTCTCTTTGGGGATGGAGCTTCTGCTTGCGTTGTGAAAGATGCAAAAGAAGGATTTACAATTGAAAGTGTGACACTTGGAGCAGACGGTGAACAATCAGAGCTGATCAAGCTTCCTGCTGGAGGGTCGAAATGCCCTTCTACCCAAGAAACGGTAAGTCAAGGTCTTCATTATCTCCAAATGGAAGGGAAAGAAGTTTTTAAACATGCCGTGCGCCGCATGGAAAGCGCTGTGAAAACTTGTTTGGAAAAAACAGGTTTAGAGCAGCAGGGAATCAGTTGGCTTGTTCCCCATCAGGCCAATATTCGAATTATTGAATCGCTAGCCAAACGGTTTGAAGTGCCCAAAGAGCGAGTCTTTTTAACAATTCATAAGTATGGAAATACCTCTGCATCGTCAGTTGGTATTGCTTTTGACGAACTTATAAGAGAAAAAGATGTCAAACGGGGTGAGCATATTGTTTTATTTGCATTTGGAGCCGGACTGACTTGGGGAGCGGCAGCGATCACTTGTGAAGTAGGAAAATAGACATATGGAAAAGAAGTTAGCATTTTTATTCCCGGGTCAGGGATCCCAATATGTTGGAATGGGCAAAGAGTTCTTTGACCGTTTTGCTGTTGCGAAAGAAACTTTTGAAGAAGCTGACGAAAAGCTCGGACGTCCTTTATCTCGATTGATTTTTGAAGGACCAGCAACTGACCTCACTCTGACGAAAAATAGTCAAATTGCCATTTACGTGGTTAGCGTTGCGATTTGGAGAGTTCTTCAACAGCAATTTGAAGGAATTAAGCCAGCAGTTTGCGCAGGTCTTAGCCTTGGTGAGTACTCAGCATTGACTGGAGCTGAAAGGCTCATGTTTACAGATGGGATCGACCTTGTCCAAGCGCGAGGACTTTACATGCATCAAGCGTCGGTGCGCCACCCTGGGACTATGGCTGTTTGTTTGAACATGCCTTTGAAGCTTGTTGAGGAAATCGTTGCAGAAGTCCACGCAGAACATCCTGTTTGGGTAGCAAATCTTAATTGCCCAGGTCAAGTTGTGATTTCTGGAACGCGTGAAGGTGTCAAACTTGCTGGAGAAAAGTTAAAGCTGAAAGGGGCTAAACGGGTTCTTTCCCTTGATGTGTCAGGAGCTTTTCATAGTGGTTTAATGGAAGAAGCGAAACAAGAGCTTGAAAAAAAGCTTGCAATGGTTCCTATTCATGATAGCAAAATCGACGTTGTGTTGAATGTCCCTGGCGATTTTGTCCATAGTGCAGCTGAAATTAGACAGTTTTTGATTGATCAAGTTGTTTCTCCTGTTCTTTGGGAGAAAGGTGTACGCAAAATGGATGAAGAGGGAATTGACCTTTACATCGAAATTGGATGTGGAAAGTCGTTAAATGGAATGAACCGTAAAATTGGAGTCAAAGGCTCGACTCTTAGCGTGGAAAAAGTAGAAGATTTAGAAGAGGTCGCCAAAGCATTAGACCTCGCTCTCGTCTAAAGTTTAGGAGATAGATGATGACATTACTCAAAGGGAAAACGGCTCTTATTACAGGTGGGACATCAGGACTGGGAAAGCAAATTGCATTGTCTTTTGCAAAGCAAGGTGCTCATGTTGCAATCTTCGGAACGAATCTCCAAAAAGCAAAAGATGTTGCTGAGCAAATTCAAGAAGAGCGGGCATCATCTGATCAAAAAGTTTGGTTTGAAACCGTTGATGTTTCGAATAAACAGCAAGTCAATTCTGCCGTAGAGCGTTTGCTTGAATCTTGGGGCTCAGTTGATATTTTGGTGAATTGCGCTGGTGTCACCCGCGATAAACTTCTCATGAGAATGGCTGAAGAAGATTGGGATCATGTGATTGATACCAACTTGAAGTCGGTTTACAACTTGTGTCATGCTTTTGTGAAGCCGATGATGAAAGCGCGCAAAGGGAAAATCATCAATGTCGCATCTGTCATTGGGTTGACAGGAAACCCAGGACAAGTTAATTATGCTGCTTCCAAGCTTGGAATAGTTGGTTTAACAGGGTCGTTGGCAAAAGAGCTCGGACCACGCAATATCTGTGTGAACTGCATTGCTCCTGGATTTTTCAAGACCCCTATGACAGATAAACTAACAGACGAGCAGAAACAAAGCATTTTATCACGTGTCCCTATGGGTCGTTTAGGAGATCCAAAGGAAGTGGCTGATGCTGCAGTGTTTTTAGCAAGTGATATGGCCAGCTATATTACGGGACAAGTGTTGACCGTAGACGGTGGAATGATCGCCTAAAGGATTAAAATGAAATCATTAACACATTTGAAACAAGGAATAAGGACATATGTCGTTAAAAGAAGAAGTGATCGATGTTGTCGTCGAACAACTTGGTGTAGATGCGCAAGACGTGACTCTCGAGAAATCTTTTGTCGAGGACTTGAATGCAGACTCCCTCGACCTGACTGAATTGATTATGACGTTTGAGGAAAAGTTCGGCTTCGAAATCTCCGAAGAAGATGCAGAGAAGCTCAAAACTGTAGGCGATGTGGTAAGCTACATCGAGTCAAAAAAAAAATAAGCAACCCGTCGGTTAACGCTTAAAAACCTGAACTCTGGGTTTATTCAGTATTTTTGCTGAAGGGAAGGGACAAATGGTCCTTTTCGAAGCAAAAAGGATGGGAAGAACGAAAAAAGTCCTGAGTTCTGGTCAAAAAAAGCAATTAAGCCACTCCTTACTTGGAGTGGCTTTGTTTTTTAAGGTGAAGATGGCGCATCGAAAGAACGAGCCATGAAGCAAAAAGTAGGATAGCTGCTAAAAAGTAGATCCCTTTGATTTCAATAGCTCCAAGAACCCCTCCAAAGAGGGTTGCCAAAATAAAGCCAACAGACATCGATGATTGGCTGATTCCCATGATTTTTCCCTGAATATCTTCTGATGCGCTCATTGAAATGAGGTTGAGTGTATTTGGCCATGAGAAGGCAGCAGGAAAGCAAGCAACAGTCATGAAGCCAGAGAACCAATAAAAGTTAGGAGAGAGAGCCATTGCTAAGAGGAGTAGGGATGTGATTCCGGTTCCGACTATCACGATAGGGCGAGCGTGGAACTTTTTTACTAGGAGGTTATTGATGAAATATCCCCCGATCATCCATGTTGTTCCAAAAAGAAATTGTCCCCAGGTGATATCGAGAATTGTGGCTTTGAACACCTGAATGGAATAAGGGCTAAACCATTGAAACGTGAGGCCCCAGCCAAAAATCCAGAGAAAGTAAACGAGGTATAAAACGCGCAATTCTTTGTGATGCAAAGTATTAATGATGTTGTGAAACCCTTGAAGTAAATGGAGCTTAAACTTCTCTTCTGAGGGATGGGTTTCTTTAAACATATAGGCAATGGCAAGTAGGCTGAGTCCTGAAAATACTGCAGTGATAAAGAAAGGGAGTGCGGGGTTGAAATGGGATGAAATATTGGGGTCTGAGAGATATCCTCCCATGAGCATCGCAACCATCCAACTGATTCCTGTCACAATCACAATGAAGGAAAAATTTTTCGCACGAGATGACTCGTCAGGGGACATATCAGCAATTGACGCAAGGCAGATACTGAGATTTCCTGCAAAAAAACCTGTGAGGAAGCGACTAAAGATCAGGAAAAAATAGCTGTGCATGAAAATACTGATACCTGAAAGTATGTACCCAATTGTTGCAATGGTGATTGTGATGTAGAAGGCTTTTTTACGCCCAAAACGATCGGCAATGTCTCCTAAAAAGGGGGATCCAAAGAATTGTCCAAAGGAAAAAACTGCAAGTGCTACAGCTAGCATGATGTTACTCGTCGTATGACTTGTCAAAGCGGATATCATGCCGTAACCTGGTTCGTTGAAGAGAGGGCCAAAAGTTGCGAGAATCACCGCAAAGCCAAAATTATCGAGAAAAAGAACAAAAAAAACGGGAAAAAGAGAAGACTTTTTCATGCCTCAGCCTTTTGTTTTATGCGTACAATTGACAGAACCAGCGTTGCGATAAAAATGAGAAGAGCTGCAATGGGATAGACAAATTGAATCTTAAATGCAGCGACAATTCCTGCAATGAGTGGAGCGAGCAGCATGCTAATCGAACCAACAGATTGGGAGAGCCCCATGACTTTTCCTTGAGCATCTTCGGTACTGCAGAGTGAAATGATACTTAGAGAATTTGTCCAAGCTAGAGCTCCGAAGGCCGATGCAAGCATTGCAAAAATAGCAAAAGTAAAGTAATTCGAAGAAAGCCCGCAAACGATAAAGACCACAAATAAGCCGTAGAGGCCGATGCGGCTGATATCTTCACTTGACATTCTTTTAAGGAGTATTTGATTGATGCCGGCACTTCCAATGGACCAGACGACGCCAGTGCCGACAAGTAGCCACATGACTTGGGTTTGAGAGATTTCAAATCGTTCTAAAGCATAGGGGTTCAGCCAAAGAAGATTGATCCCCCACCCCATCATCAGAAAAAAATAAAAGGCATACAAAATTCCGAGTCCTTTGATCCGAAAACAGTTGACAATGTTTCGCATTCCTTTGAAGGGATCAAGTGTGAATATTTCACGATGGATGTGTGTTTCTGAAAAGAACTTCATGATGATGAGACAACTAATAACTGACAGTAGGGTTGTGATCCAAAATGGGAGGGCCGGATTGAAGTAGATCGAGTTTTTCGAATCAGAAAAGTATCCTCCAACAAGCATCGAAACAATCCAACTGAGGCCGCCTAAGGTTCCAATGATCCCATAATTTTGGGAGCGATTTTTTTCTCCAGGAGAAAGGTCGGCAATGGCTGCAAGGCAGATACTGCGGTTCCCAGAAAAAAAGCCGGTGATAGCCCGGCTTAATAGTAAGAGTTTGAAGTGGTGCATTAAGATCGCTAGCCCTGACAAAAAGTATCCCAGAGTGCATGCAATCATTGACAGGTAGAGGGTTTTTTTACGTCCATGCCGATCTGCCAAGTCTCCAAAAATCGGTCCTCCAATAAATTGGGATAAAGGAAACATTGCGAAGAGAATGCCAAGCGCGATATGGCGTGCGTGAGTCGAAGTTGCTGCAGAAAACATTTCGAACTCAGGCTTGAGGATGAGTGGTCCGAAAATTCCAAAGACTAAGGCGTATCCGAAGTAGTCCAAAAAATAGACAAAAAAAAGAGCGAGAAGGGACGCTCTCTTTTTTTTCTCGTCGGTCATGTGAGCAATCCAAAAAGAGTAAATCCTACTAATGTTTATTTCGTTTTTTGGGATTTAATATCAAGCGTCATTACGCAAGACCTGCATCAAGGATGGGGCGAATGGTTGCAAGATATATAAAAAATAATTTAATATAAATTGCTAATTTCAAGCAACTTATATTTATTGTTTTTTCGTGGTTTTATTCTAAATAAGCGTTTATGATGAAGAAAAACAAATCCGAGGTGTCAATTGAAAATATCTGAAATCGAATGGGGTGTCACGCTTTTCATCGTTGGATACCATTTAGCATTGCTCATTGGGCTACCATTTTATTTTATCTACCAGTCTCCACCAGTAGGGCTTTATGTAGTTTCGGCAGTTTTGCTCTATTTAACTGGGTTAGGAATCACAGTTGGATACCATCGACTCTATGCTCATCCAACCTATAAAACGAATAAAGTTATTGAAGCGATCATTTTATTTTTTGCAAGCATGGCAACTCAAGGAAGTGCTTTAAAATGGGCTCATGATCATCGGAACCACCATGCATATGTGGATACTGATAAAGACCCCTATTCAATCAAGAAAGGGTTCTTATATGCACATATCTTATGGCTTTTTCAGAAACTTCCTCCAATTGATGAAAAAATTGTTGCAGATCTTTGTCGCAACAAACTCGTCATGTTTCAGCATCGATTCTATGTTCTCCTCATGATTGTTACGAATACTCTTGTGACCCTTTTGATAGGTTATATCTTCAATGACTATTTGGGTGCACTTGTATTGACTTGGGGTGTGAGACTTTTCTTCCTGCACCACTTTACATGGTTTATCAATTCTCTCGCACATACTTGGGGTTCTCAGTCGTTTAGTCAAGAGCATTCTGCAGTAGATAATTACTGTATTTCATTGTTGACTTTTGGTGAAGGCTATCACAATTACCACCACACTTATGCGAATGATTATCGCAATGGAATCAAGTGGTACCATTTTGATCCGACGAAATGGATTATTTGGACTCTGAGTCGATTTAAATTGGCCACAGGGCTCAGAAGAGTCAATAGTTTTCAGATCAAAGAGCGGATGGTGATTGAGCGAAAAAACGAAATCAAACAATCCTGGTTTGGTCAAAAGCAACGACTTTTTGATAGATTAGAAGGTTTTTCTCAAACACTTATTGATAAGATTGCGACGATGCGCCAATTGACAAATGAGTATAATCTGTTCAAACAAAGTCGAGAAGACAAAAGTCAACTCAAGTCTTTGTATCTGAAAATCAAATCGCTTAGGAAAAGTTTAAGAAGTGATTTGAAGTCTTGGAAGAAGCTTTCTAAAAAGATCTTACGATTTGACGTTGATGATGGTGTTGCGCATGAGATAGAGCTATCGTTTCAAAAGATGGCTGTTCACGAGAAAGTAGGTTTCTAACCTGAGTTTTGAGTCTATTTTGTTTAGTATCAGGATAGAGTTCTCTTCAATTCTCAGCATTTTTGGCAATGGGAAAGGCCGTATGGCCTTTTTCGAGGCAAAAAGGTGGGAAGGAATGAGAAAAATCGCTGAGAATGAATAAAAGAAACCCAAAACTTTGAGTTCTAAGACTTGACATCAACCCAGATCTTTCGAATTTCTTTTTCAGGGATCAGGTGACGGATGAAGTAGAGTTTTCCTTCAAAAAGGTGGCTGTTCTCGAGGAATATTAAAAATTCTGAAGGAACTTCTAAGAAAGGTGTAGTGTTTGTCGTAGCGGGGAATCTGAAAAAAGTATTGGTGTCTCTTCCGAGATTTTCTGCTTTGTAGATGAAATTAAGAAACTCATAGACTTGGGCATCTTTTGTTGAAGCTTTGGGGATGCTCATATTTTCAATCGAAATGAAAGTCCATTCTTTAGGAGCTGTGAATTTCACATGAGGATATTGAGTAGAAGAACGAAAGATGTATGAGCTTGTGCAAAGGGCAACATGGCAGTTTTTAGTCGCAAGGAGATAGTCGGCTCGAAGTCCTGCATAGGCTTCAACCCAGCTTTTTTGCTTTTCAAGAAGGTCCCGTACTTTCCGAGTTTTCTTTTCGTCGAGATGAGGAGCTGCTCCATTTAAGTAGTAAGCTGCAAAATTGACAGCTTCAATCGGGTCATTGACCATGGCTAGTTTGAGCTCTGGATCTTCTGGATCGAAGATAGTATTCCAGCTCGGATCTAAGTTTTTATCTTGAAAGTAATCACTATCAATTCCAAATCCAAATACCTCCCATTGATAGGGGATGGCATACCGATTTTCGGGGTCATAGTCATGTTTGAGCAAGATAGGGTTGAGAGTGTCTAAAAAATTGAGCTGGCTATGATCAAGAGGTTTTATGAGACCTTCTTTAATGAGCATGCTAACGGCATAATCGGAAGGGAGGATCAGGTCATAGCCTTGACCTTCGGTGGCTTTCATCGTAACAAGCATCTCTTCATTTGTCGTGTAGTAGTGTAGCCGGACTTTTATCCCTGTTTCTTTTTCAAATTCATCAATCACTTCAGGCAAGAACATTTCGGGCCATCCGTAAACATTCAGGGTATTTTCGTCTGTTTTGGGTGAGATGTGAATCGTGGTCATCCACAAAGCACCGAAAATCAGGGCAATCCAACAAGTGAGAATAGTGAGGCGGATGTATAGTGTTGACCGTTTCATCTTACAAAATCCTACTTCGAATTTTCGGTGAGAAGAAAAACATGACCAAGATACTACTCAAAAAGAGGAGAATCCCAGAAAGTGCATTGACGATAGGGGAGATCCCTGAACGGAGCATCTGGAGGAGATAGAGGGATAAGGTCTGCACAGATGTTCCCGCACAAAAATAAGACAAGATGAAGTCGTCGAACGAAAGAATGAAGATCAGAAGTCCTGTCGCTATAAGTGTGGGACGCAGCAATGGCAAGGTGATTTTAAAAAATGTTTGACGTGAGGTGGCTCCAAGGACTTGAGATGCTTCATTGAGCTTTCGGTCAAGTTGGAGATAGCGTGTGTAAAGAATAGGAATCACAAAGCCGAGTCCTAAAACGGTATGCGCGACTACAAGTGTGGTCATCCCGAGTTCAATTTTAAAAAAGGTGAAGTAGCTGAGAAGACTTAATGCCAGCATGGTCTCTGGAATGATCAAATTTCCATAAAACAAGGGGATAGCTTTTCGAATTTCACCACCTGTTGCGCGGAAAAAAATCAAAAATACTCCCATGCTGAGACTCAGCAATGTTGAAAAGGTTGCGACGATCAAAGAGTTGGTAAAAGAAGTCCAAATTTCTTTGGTACTAAAGAGCTCGCGGTACCAATTGAGGGTGAAGTGGTCCCAAGGAGAGGGAAAGCTTTTAGAGTTAAAAGAGAAAATGATCAAAATCAGAATAGGGACGTAGAGAAAGAGGTAGGCAAACAAGGCCATCGAAACGGAGCTAAATGACATCCAAAATTTTTTGGTCATTTCATCCCCCTCATGAGCCATTTAGAAACCTGTTTAAAAAAGAAATAGATGCCCACAGTGGCTGCTAAGAGGGAGAGACAACTGATGACCATAAAAGCTGCTCCCAACCCTTCTGTTTCATTTCCTAAAACATATTGTGAGATGACATTTCCAACGAAATACTGTTTATCGCCTCCCATGAGTTCCGGAATGATGAACTCTCCAAAAGAAGGAATAAAAACGAGGAAAAATCCAGCGCGGACTGCAGGGAGAGTCAAGGGAAGCATGACTTTGAAAAAAGTTTGTCTCCAGGAGGCTCCTAGATCATCTGAAACTTCTAGTAAGTATTTATCAAAGCGTTCGAGAGAAGAAAAGATCGGAAGAACCATAAAAGGGAGGTAACAGTAAACCATCATCAGGATCACCGCAAACGGAGAGTTGAGAAAGTGGATCGGCGACTGGATGAGATTTAAGGAAAGGAGGAGGTTATTGAGGAAACCCTCCCGTTCGAGAACAAAAAACCAAGCATAGACGTGGAGTAGGAAGTTTGTCCAAAAAGGAACGATCAAAAAGAAAAGGAGCAACGTTTTATACCGTTTTCCCCGAAATGCAATAAAGTGGGCTATAGGAAACGCGACAAGAAGACACAAAAAAGCGGTGGCAAAAGCTAGGGAGAGGGAACCGAAAACCACGCTAAAGTGGGCTTTAGAAAATAGAGGACGAAAATTTTGTGTGGTAAGACCTTCTATAGCGCCTTCATCTGAGATTTGCAAAATACTTGTCACCATCATTAGGAACAGAGGGAGGTAAAAAAAGATGAATTGCCAAATGAGGGCGGGAGATCCTATGGCAAAAGGGCTTTGAGTTTTAGATGTTTTTTGAATTTTATGGAATAGTGCATACATCGAAGCCTCCTAATTCTCTAGCAAGAGAATATTTTCTTTTTGCCAATAGAGATAAACTTCATCGTCATAGTCGATATCTTCTTGGGGGAAATGTTCTTCGTTTTGCTCGAAAACTTGGATTTTAAACTGATTGTTGACAACGACGTTGTACTGAGTCGACCGTCCATAGTAGACTATTTGCGAAACCACCCCTTTAAGAGAGTCTGAAAAGTTTGTCATCGGTTTCTTCGAAATAAAGACTTTTTCTGGACGCATGCTCATAGAAGCTTCACATCCTTCTGTCATCCACGGCTTTTTTTGTGGAATGTAGACCTTAAAGCGCCCGAGGTGGGGAATTTGAATTTCGGGATCTTGATTGAGATGATGGAGTGTTCCGGTGAATAAATTGGTCGTTCCAACAAATTTAGCGACAAAACTCGAAACTGGAAACTCGTAAATCTCTTTAGGGGTTCCAATTTGTTCAATTTCTCCCTTATGATTCATAATAGCCATGTGGTCGGCAACTGTGAGGGCTTCGAACTGGTCATGGGTGACGTAAATAAAAGTTGTTTCGAGTTTATCTTGAAGATCGATCAATTCGATGAGCATTTTTTCGCGTAGGTTAAAATCGAGAGCTGCTAGAGGTTCGTCTAAAAGTAAAACATCTGGTTCGTTAATGATCGCACGAGCTAAAGCAACCCGTTGCTGCTGTCCACCAGAAAGCTGGTTTGGAAATTTGAAGATGTGGTTTTCTAGGTGAAAAGCATTGAGAATTTTGAGAACACGAGCTTCGATTTCATCTTTTGGTCTTTTTTGGATGAGCAAGCTATAGGCAACGTTATTGAAAACATTGAGATGGGGAAATAAAGCGTAGTTTTGGAAGACGATATTGACACTACGCTTATTAACAGGGAGTTTCGTGATATCGTTATTTCCTAAGTAGATAGCTCCACCATCAAGTTGCTCGAATCCTGCAATCAGTCGGAGCAATGTGGTCTTTCCGCACCCACTTGGGCCAAGCAAAGCAAAAAACTCACCTGATGGAATGGTAAGATTGACATTGTTTAGGATTAGCCCTTCACTTCGCGATTTGGTCACATCTTTGAGACGGATACTTCTCATTTTTTTATCCCCGCCAAACGAAAAATAGTAGAAACATTATAACGGATTTTTAAAAAAAAGAGCAATCGTTTTCGTTCTGAAATATATTAAAAATTATTTTTAATAATAAGTTTCATTTTCTTGAGAAATGGCTTAAGGTCTTGTTTTAAATCTTTTTTTTCTAAAAAATGAAATACTCAACCCAGTTCAAATCACAAAGGAATGATATGGAAAAACGGAAAGTTGTTATCATCGGTTCAGGCCCAGCTGGTTATACAGCAGCAATCTATGCATCTAGGGCAGAACTTTCACCTCTCTTATTTGAAGGATTTTTTAGTGGTCCTGCGGGAGGGCAGTTAATGACAACGACAGAAGTGGAGAATTTTCCTGGATTTCCCGAAGGCATTTCTGGTCCGGACTTGATGGACGCATGTAAGAAGCAAGCGCTCCGTTTTGGAACAGAGATCCTCACAGAAGACGTCAAAGAGGTGGACCTGACCACACGCCCTTTTTTGGTGAAGGGAAGCAAAACTGTGGTTCAAGCAGAGGCTTTGATTATTGCCACGGGAGCTACAGCTAAACGTCTAGATATTCCTGGGACGGGTGATCATGAGTTTTGGCAAAAAGGAGTTACGGCTTGCGCTGTTTGTGATGGGGCAATGCCGATTTTTCGACAGAAAGAACTTTATGTTATTGGTGGTGGGGACACAGCTGTAGAAGAAGCAATCTTTTTAACGAAATATGGGAAGAGAGTTTACATTGTCCATCGTCGTGATAAACTCCGTGCTTCTAAAATTATGGCAAAACATGCGCTGGAACACCCGAAAATCGAAATCATTTGGAACCATGTTGTCAAAAAAGTCGAAGGAGGGAATGTCGTCGAGTCGGTTACATTGCAAAATGTGAATACAAAAGAAGAAACTAAAAGAGAGGCTGCTGGATTGTTTTTTGCGATTGGGCATCAGCCCAACACCACTTTTTTAAAAGGGCAACTTGAAACAGATAGTCATGGCTACCTTCTCGTAAAACCGTCGACAACCCTCACGAATGTGGAAGGTGTTTTTGCAGCAGGTGATGTTCAAGACAAAGTCTACCGCCAGGCGATTTCAGCTGCGGGATCGGGTTGTATGGCAGCACTTGATGCTGAGCGTTTTTTAGTTGCAAAAGGGATAAATGTTTAAAAAATTTCTTCTCTTTTTATTTCCTGTGACACTCCTTGCATTTGAGATCGATCCTTGGTTCACACCAATTGCTGAATTCAGATTGCGTCCCTCTTATTCCTACCGTTACTATCCCGATGTGGATCGGGCGATAAATCCTTCTCATTACTCTTCCCATGATCATCTCATCGATTTGAATTTGGGAGTGAACTTTTTGCCAAATTGGGATTTTCAAATCGAAACTGACTTTTCTTCGACTCGAAAACTTTCTTGGGGAACGCAGCGATTAGGTCTTCAATTACGCTATCTCCTCATGGATGATGTTGCAGGAGCTCCTGTGAGTTTAACAGCTGGCATGCAAGTGTTTTATGTTCCAACTCGAAATATGCGTGACCCGAGTTCTCCTTATCATGCGCAAGGAAATCTAGAGCTTGGAATTGCCGTTGGCAAAGAGATTGCAAAGGTTTACGATTGGCAATACCGTTTTTATGGGTTTATCGGGGTGGGGACAGGAAACCGAGGCTATCCTTACTTGAGACCCCTTCTTTCTGCAGCGTTTAAGTTTCGCCGCCATCACAAATTTGAGTTTAATTCTGAAGGATATTTTGGATTTGGCACGCGGCACGAAGTCGATATTCGTCATTTGAATGGGTATGCCAAAATCATGCACCAGTCTATTGATATTGGAGCGAGTTATCACTATCTTTTCGAGATTTGGGGATCACTTGGTATTCAGTATTCCTATCGAGTGTATGCTCGCGCCTTTCCCAAGCAAGCGAGTATTCTCAAAGTTGAATACATGCTTCCATTCTCAATTTTTTAAATGAGGGTTAAAGTGAAAAAAATCAATCTGCTGGGAAAGTTCAAATTATTTGATGCTCATTGGACTCCCAAGATTATTGGTGAAGTCAACGACTCTTATGTCAAACTATTCAAAGCAAAAGGAGAGTTTGTTTGGCATCGGCACGAAAACGAGGATGAATTTTTTCTCGTCGTAAAGGGGCAATTACACATCAAATTAAAAGATGAAGAAGTCATCTTAAATGAAGGAGACATGTTTATTGTCCCAAAGGGAGTGGATCACATGCCATACGCTCCTGAAGAAGCTTATGTGCTCCTTTTCGAGCCAAAAGAAGTTCTCAATACCGGAAATATCATTTCTGAACAGTCAGTCCAAAAGCTTGAATGGATTTAATTTCCATGATTTTGTAAAGCTTAGAAATGAAAGGGTTATTTGGAGAAAGTAGAAATGGTTAAAACATTTGAGTGGGCAGTTGTTGGCGCAGGTCCTGCAGGGATTGCAGCTGTTGGAAAATTAATGGATAGAGGTGTGAAACCGGAAAATATTATCTGGGTCGACCCAGCCTTTAAAGTGGGAGATCTAGGTAGTAAATGGCGTGAGGTTTCGAGTAATACGTCAGTCAAACTCTTTTGGCAATTCCTTAAAACATGCAAAGCCTTTAACTATGATAAAGCCCCTCCTTTTGAGATCGAGAAGCTGGCTCCTGAAAAAACTTGTTTGCTCCGATATATTGCAGATCCGCTTCAGTGGGTTACAGATCATTTGTGCGAGACTGTTACGACGTTTAAGTCGGAGATACACTTTTTAGAACAAGAAAACCAATTATGGCATCTGAAGGGGCATCAAAAAAATTTTTCTGCTAAATCGGTTATCTTAGCTTTAGGGGCACAACCAAAAAAACTTGATTTTCCAAACTTGAAGGAAATTCCTCTTGAACAGGCACTTGATAAAAGTAAACTTCCTAATTTGGAGGGAGAAACTGTTGCAGTATTTGGTGCATCACACTCAGCGATGATTGTGTTGCAAAATCTTCTCTCAGCTTCTGCAAAAAAGGTGATCAATTTTTACCAATCTCCTTTGAAATTTGCTGTTTTTTTTGAGGATTGGATCCTTTTTGATAACACTGGATTAAAAGGGCAATCCGCTGAGTGGGCTAGACGCCATATTCTAGGAAAACTCCCAGAAAATTTGGAACGAGTCCAGTCATCGGATCCAGAGTTTCATAAAATCCTCGCTCAGTGCCAATCTGTTGTTTATACCATAGGTTTTGAAAGGCGGGCGCTTCCTAAAGTGCATCAAATGGGACCGCTTACACATAACGAGTACAATGGTATTATTGCTCCAGGTCTTTTTGGTCTTGGCATTGGGTTTCCGCAACGTGTCGAAGATTGCTATGGTAATGTAGAATACAATGTAGGGCTCTGGAAATTCATGCTCTATTTAGATAAGGTTTTACCTCTTTGGACCCGGTATGGGTTGGGGGATTGAAAGGAAGAAAAGGTCTAATTAGGAACTCGAAAAGGGCAAACGAGTATCTTTATCATTCATTACTTTTCTTGACATTCTGTTAAGTATTTATAAATAAGTTGTTTGTGTTTATTTATTACTATTGAAATAAACATTAATTATATTGTATAATAGATATAAGTATGGATAAAAAGGGGAGATATCATCATGCCAAACGAATCTATTGGCAGTTTCTCAAGTAGTTTTGAAGATTTTATTATTATTGGAGCACATAGAGCTTTCTCTCCTAAACCCACTGAGAATAAAAGTATTATACACATTCCAGCAAGTTTAGATTCTGAAAAATCAAATAGACTTGAAAGGCACACCTTAGGGCGTGCTTCATGTGTCCTCAGATCTATCCTATATACGGGTGAAGCTTTGGCTCAAGCTGGAAAAATCATTCTCAAAGCTCCTACTGCTTTAATTGCCACTGCATATTCTTGGAAAACCCATGCTCCAATATCGGACAGTTTATCGATAGATGGCTTTGCTAAAGATTCGGTCATGCTTTTGAAATCTATGGATAAAATAGGTCAAGCAGTTCTAGGAATTATATTTGGCCAATCAAAGTATTGTTGCTCTTTTGAAGAATCTTTGCTCTCTTCGGTTGATACGGTTTTATGTGGGAGTTATCATTCTAATTATGAGAATTCACAAGAGCTATTTAGTGATCTATTAAAAACCAGACCTAGTTATTTTCAGCTTATATTTGATGCGTATTCGTCTTACAAAAGAACATGGTAAGAGACTCTAATAATCTGAACTCTGGGTTTCTTTCACTCATTCTCAGGGATTTTTCTCTTTCTTCTCAGCCTTTTTGCCTCGAAAAGGACCGTTTGGCCCTTCCCATCGGCAAAAATACCGAGAATTTAAGAGAACTTTCTTTCCTGAGATTAAGCAAAATAAACCCAGAGTTCAGGTTAATAGGCTGATAATGAGTGAAGGAAACCCAGCAGGTTCTTGAGTATCGCAATAGAGTAACTTAGATCCAGATAGCAACAGCCATGGCGCATAACTTGCAATGACTAATCGAAATGAGAATTTGCGGAGAGTCAAAAAACTCATTAAAGCGATCAGAAAAGATGGGGTAGGGGCGTCCATTTTCATCATTTTCAATTGAAATATCACTAAATGAAACGTGTTTTCCAAAGCCGGTTCCGAGAGCTTTGGCAATGGCTTCTTTAGCTGAAAAACGCCCAGCAAAAGAAAGAGCAGGGTCTTGATGTTTTAAACAATAATCAATTTCCTGCTCTGTAAAGACTTTTTTGAAAAAATGAGAGCCATGACGGTTAATTGTTTGGCGGATACGCTCAATTTCGATGATATCGCTACCGAGTCCTTTGGTCATTGATCCTCATCATCATCATCTAGCATATCTTCATCGTCGTAATACTCTTTTTGCTTTTCTCGAATGGTACGGTGCTGTTCTTCGAGCCCTTCTTCAAGAGCATTACAGAAAATCATCCGGCCAGAAGAGGTATGTTTAACAGATAACACTTGGGCATCGATGACTTCGCCAATGAAATTTCCGCCACCATTGATGACGACCATCGTTCCATCGTCGAGATAGCCCACACCTTGACGAGGTTCTTTTCCGTAGCGCTGGACTTTGATTTTGATGAGTTCGCCTGTTTCCATGAGAGGCTTAAGCGCATTTGAAAGAGAGTGCAAGTTGATGATTTGAACACCTTCGATGGAAGCCATTTGGACACGACTGATATCGGCTGTCAAAATGTTTGCGTCAATGAGGCGTGCTAAACGAATGAATTTACTTGTCGTATCTTTAACTTCAGGAAAATCGGTGTCGTTGAAGCGAAGTCCAAGGTGGATTAGTTGTTCCATCTTTTTGATCACTTCAAGGCAGCGACGTGCTTTTGCTTTGGTGTTGTCATCACCTGTTTCGGTTTGAGCATAGAGCTCTTTAATGATGAATCTTGGGATGACGAGATGCTGGTCGACAATTCCAGTTGAGCAAACGTCGATGATACGGGCGTCGCCGAGTACAGAAGCATCGATCAAAAGATCGCGCTTTTTTTGAGCTGTTGGAGCAAACTTAACGAAGGGGATGCTGATATAAAGTTCGTCTGAAGCTCTGAGAGTCATGATCGATCCCAAATATGTCCCAAACAAGAAGAGGGCGATTTTAATGATTTCGAGAGCTTGTGGTGTCAACACAAGTGAGATTGAGCTGAGATCGAGAATGGCATCAAAGATGAGAACAAGGGCTTGTCCCATCAAGTAACCAATGAAAAGTCCAACGACAGCAATGTTAAATGAACGCAAGTTGAACTTTCTAAACAGGCTGTCGAATCCGATAAGTAAAAGGCTGAAAACGAATCCGATTAAAATCCCGATGAGGGCATTTGTAGCCATGAGCCCTTCAGGGCGTGACAACATGTAAGTTGTCATGAAAAAGATGGAAATGATCGTGAAGAATATGCGTACAAACGCTAGCGATATATTCATAGACAATACTCCAAGATTTTTACTATTAGTCCCCTCATTCAGCTCTTCTGAATGAGAAGGGGTTTGTAAATAACTATAAGCTTTATTATTGTTAAATCAAGAAAATACTTTTTTGAAAGGCTTTTTTATGCTGAGACATCGCTTTGCTATCTCATTATCGGGATTTATTTGGATGGGGGTTGGGATTTTTTTGTTGCACAAAGGGTTACAGTATTTTTCTGCTGTAGGGCCACAGATTTTTAATAAGACTCATGAAGGTTTTTCTCTGATTTTGCTCTTAGGTTCGATTGTAGGGACTCCTGAGAAGGGAGCAATGGTACTCCTGTGTATTGGCTTAGTTTTGGGTTTTTTCAAAGGCCGTATCATCCTCAAAAAATCGGTGCGTAGGATTGTCAATCGTATTCGGAGTATGCCTTCGCCTATTTCGATCAAGAAACTCTATCCTAAAGAGTATTATTTCCTTATTGGGGGAATGATGCTATTAGGATTTGTTTTTAAGTTTCTTCCATTGCCACTTGATGTGAAAGGATTTATCGACTTCACGATCGGGATTGCCCTCATCAATGGAGCAATGCTCTATTTTCGGGCGGCATTTATCCCTGAGAAAGCTCACTTGTGATACTGGGTCCCACGCTGAATTTGAATAGATCTGTAGAGTTGTTCGAGAAGAATAAGGCGGGCAATTTGGTGGGTGAAGGTAAGTTTCGAAAAGCTGATTAGATGCGAAGCTTTTGCTTTTATTTCATCAGGAATACCTTCAGGGCCTCCGATCACAAAGGTAAGTTTAGCTCCAGATCGAACAGACTCTTTTTCAAGAAAATTCGCAAAATCGGGGCTTGAGTATTGTTGTCCTTGAGGATCTAAACAGATGTAAAAGTTTTCTTTAACAGGCTGTAGTTCCTTCGAAATGACCCACTCAATTGTCATTTCTCCTGTGAGTCGTTTATGGTACTCAGCAAGAGCCACTTCTAGCCAGGACTCTTTTGTTTTTCCAACTGTGTAAATCTTAATTTTTATCATCTATTGCCCAATTTATACCGTTTAGCAAAAATAAATTACAGAATTTGCACAGAGATTTTCGAGCGAAAATTTAGTTTGGAGATGAGTCTAACCACTTGCTCATTAGCGAGATCGAAACTCAATTTTACTCCAAAAAGTCAAGCTATATTCACTAAGTTATTTTTGATAAATGGTATTAATCCGAGAGTATTATATGATAATCCATATTCTTCAGAAAACTCAAAATGAGAGAGAGAAAAATGATTTCGTACATCTATTGGGATCCTGATCCTGTTGCGTTTCGTCTCCCGTTTTTCGATCATCCTGTTGTTTGGTATGGCATTCTCTTTGCTCTGGGTTTTTTTGTCGGATTTTATCTCCTTCAATTTCTCTTTCGTCGCTTTTTATGTTTTTATCCCGAATTTACAGAGGCCGATATTGTTGATTGGGAAAAGATTTTTCAGAGAAAAAGAGAGACGAAAGAAGATGCATTGAATCGGCTAAATCAAGAGCTCGATGAAAAGCCCAAAAATGAGCTTCCTCCCTCATTTTTGTTCCAATTTTCAAAACGGTTTTTGTCTGAAGAGAAGTTTAGGCGTCTCAAAAACCGAATTCGTTTAGAAAAAACTCTCGGATCGGCTGTGAGATCTCTTAAGACCAGAAGTAAACTTTTTTCAGAACGCTTAACAATTTACATGATTATTGGAGCTGTGGCGGGTGCTAGACTCGGTCACATTCTCTTTTACGAAAAGTGGACTTATTATATCATGCATCCCCTCATGATTTTCAAAACATGGGAAGGAGGGCTTGCGAGTCATGGAGCGGTAATTGGAATTTTTATTGCTATGACTCTCTTTTATCTGCGTAGTAGAAAGGAATACCCGATGATTTCGATTGTGCGCATCATCGATTTGCTTGTCATTCCCAGTCTTTACGCAGCGGTTCTCATCCGTTTTGGAAACTTTATCAATCAAGAGATATTAGGAACGGTAACGGCCTCATCTTGGGCGGTTGTCTTTGGAAATCCTGCTGGAGGGCTTCCTCCGCTGCCACGTCATCCGGCGCAGCTATATGAAGCATTTTTCTATTTTCTCTCTTTCCTCGTCTTTTTTCGCTTCTTTCCAAAATGGCTTTTTCCTGCGGGAAAAATTGCAGGTATCTTCTTTATTTCAACTTTCACTTTCCGCTTCTTTGTCGAGTTTGTGAAAGAAGAGCAGAGCTTTCACTTAGCCAATCATTTTCTGACGATGGGGCAGTATCTCAGTATACCTTACATTTTAATTGGTGTAGCCTTTCTTCTAGTGCCTAACCGCAGAATGGAACACCTCTCTAAAAATTGATTGCTTGGAAAAGATATTTTTAGCACGATGAAACTTATACTCAAACAACTTCAAAAACTGGATTTTCGGCAACGCGAAAGTTTGCGGAATTCGTCGGTTAGGGTTTCAAGGTGAAGAAGTTATTAACTTTAACGGCCATTTATTTGAGTTCTATAGGATATTCTGCTGTTTCTACTGAGCTGCAAACTCCAGCTGCACTTCAACCTCAAGATCTCTCATTTCATAAGGTCCACATGTGGGGGAAACTACACTCGTGTTTACCTCAAGCCAAATGCCAATCCCTCCTTTAGTGGGAATATAGTGGTGTCCAAGTTGCTTATGAGTATCAACGATCCGACTTTTTCTATGCAGGAGTTAATTTTGACTGGCGTTATGGAAATGTTCATGCATCTAATGGAAAGAGGACTTTTCAAGACTTTAATGTTTATGAAAGACTTGGCTACACATTTGGAGTTCCATCTGTTAAAGGACTCGTCACCCTTTTTTCTGAATTTGGTTATCGCCAATTCAGACGTCATGTCGAGCTAAATGATGAAAGTTCGCTCATGCTACGTTATAAACACTATTATTTACCTGTTGGACTTTTGACAGACTTTCAACTTTTATCGTTTTTTTCACTAGGGGTAAATGTGATTTGGATGCCACAAGTTTTTCCAACGGTGACGATTGACCCAATTCGTGGCGTACGTTGGATTTTCTGCAAGATGTTTTCAAGCTATACGGTGCAAATGCCCTTCACGTTTCATTTGAATACTTGGGTCAAGAACCTAAGCATCGCTTTCCTGCCTTCTTTTGAACTATGGCAAGATGGTCCGACTGAAACAAGACCTTCAAGCCCTTTAGCAAGATTTAAAAACACCTATATATTCTGGGGTGGAGACGTTAGTGTGAAGTATGCATTTTAGCTTTTAGGGCGTCTCTGATATTATAGAGAGTCTCTTCATCAATGACAAATGAGCGATCGTAGGGGGCATAGTTTTTCCCCCAACGTGTATCAGTAAAGATCTTCCCTTGAAATTCTCGTGGCTTTTGATATCGAGGAACGATGTGGACATGGATTCTAGGAGAATGATTACTGAGAGCCGCATAGTTCATTTTGTCAGGTTGAAAGAGGGCTTTGAGCGCCGATTTGACTTCTTGACCAACTTGAAAGAACTCATCGCGCATCTCTTTATCGAGGGCTAAAAAATCTTCTACGTGTGCATCATCTTTGAGCAAAGCGAAAACGCGCCCGATGTAACACTGGTTCTCATGTAAATAGATTTCCCAATGTTTGTAGGATTTGATGAGAAGCTGATTGTAGTCGACCATGCCAAGAATTATAGTCTAAGGAGAATTCAGGTTAAAGGGCGATTTCTTCAAAGGGGATAAGAGGCAGCATTTCATGTGAAATGGCTTTTAGCTTCTCGAGTAACTCTCTTTGTGTGCACTCAGGATAGGCGTTTTGGAGGTTTAAATACTGCTTTTTCAAAAAGCGATCGTACGAGGATTCAGATCCATCTGAGAGTTCTGCGTACCAAAAGTACTGCTCCAGAATCCAAAGGCGTGAGCGCAGCTGATCTTCAAAAGAGGCTAGGATTGGGAACTTTTTGAGGGTTTTTCCTAAAATCTTGGAAAGAGAGAGTTTGCTTTTCCATTCTTGTTTCAGGAAAGAAAGGAGTGGAGTTTGATCATCAAAGTGGATCCAGCGGCAAAGCATTTCATTTTGGAGAGCCCATATTTCACTTTTTTTCTTCACTGTTAGCCAAAATTCTTTATCTTGAGTGTTATGAAAAGGAAGTTCTTGCACCTTTTTGAAAAATTGAAGAGTTTGGCGGACGATCGTTCGGAAGGATTTATGAGGTTGATCGATCATGCTGTTACCCAATTCTCTTTCTAAAACTTCTAAAGTTTGAGAGGGGATTTCTGCGAGAAATCCTTTTTTCTCGCTGAGTTTTTTCCAGATCAAAAGTTCAAAAACTTCAAACAGCTCTTGATTCAACTCTGGAAGACTTAGAGAAAGGTCGTAAGCATCGACCAGGCGGTCTTCTAAATCTTGGAGGTCTTCAAACATTTTATCATCTTTCATCAGATGCATTTCTGCATTAATGAAAACGTAAAGAGCTGAGTCGAGAGGGAGGGGGCCCTGACTTAAGCAGATGGAGCGGATCACTTCACGAACTCCTACTTCTGAAAGGTCACGAGGGAGTTCTTTAGCTAAGGGGTAGAGAGCAAGAATTCGTTCGACGAGCTCTTGGCAATGGGTGTCGAAGGAGAAGACTTCATTTTGTTCGCTATATTCCAGCTGAAGATCAATAAACTTTTCTAAAGCTTGCTTTTCAGGAATTGAGAGCTTGACGGCAAGAAGGGTTGTTGGACAAAGCTTACTTGCTAAAAGCATAGACAGAGACGAACGGAGTTGATTTTTTTTAACGAGAGACTGAATGGCTCCGTAGGTTTCAAGTCGTTTTAAGATTTGCATTTTGAGAACATTCAGATCAATTTGTGGATATTGACTGCACACTTCGAGCGCAGTTTTCACAATGAGTTTGTCGAGCTTATCGTAATCTTCGTAAGGACTTTTAGCCGCATGAGGAGAGAGTTCGCGCATAGTATTTTTTTGGACAGCCCAAATCATTTTTGTCAGTTGATCGAGGTCTGGGCGTCTTCCTTCTAAGGTTGCAATACATTCACTAATTTTGACAGCAATTTGATGGGCTTGGTGGTAAGGAGGAAGATTGAGTGGGGATGCTTGGGGCGCTTTTGTTTTGAGATTTTCGCGGATCATGAGGGGAAGATTGAGCTTTCCTTCTTCAGTAATAGCCCCAGTATGATGCTGAATTTTGTCGTAGTAGTAGCTGACCTTTTCCCAGACCTTTTTAAGAGCTGTGGCACCAAGTCGATACTTGGGGAAGTGTTTTTTAAATTCAGGAAGAATTTTGGCTAAGAGATTCGCTTCAATTTTGCCAGACCATTTTTTTGATGTTCCAGCCTCTTGAATTTCCTTTTTAATTTTGTTGGATAAAAACAAACTGAGATCAGAAAATGGATCGTAAAAATCATCTGTTTCATCAATAGGGTAGAGGAAGGTTTGGGACTTGAGTTTTTTCTGATCCGACTTGAGAGATGATGGAATTTGAGGTGGGGAAAGTGTTTCATCGTCTGATGGAAAAGATTGTGGCGATGGAAACCCTGACATATTTACCTCTGGCAAAATTAACGCTTGATTTCCTCTATGACAACTTCTATTTTTTTTGTCCAAATTTTTTTCTAAAAAAAATCATTTATTTCCCAAAACCAATTTTTGAAGTTGTTTGAGTATATTTATCCGTCAGCGTTTGGGATATAAAATACATTTGCTAAAAATCATACTCTGTGCGAAACAGGAAATCAGTATTTGTGAATTTTTTTTTGGAGGATTTTGGTGAAAGTCATTTCCTTTCTATCTGCGGCTTCTCTTGCAACTGTTTTTGCAATCAGTGGTTTTGGAAATCTTCCAACGCTTTTTGAAAGTGCTAATGCAGTCGTTGCACATGACCCGAATGCACCAGACGACTACTCTACAGGAACGAGTAAATCACATGATATGCGACTGCGCCAACTTGAGCAAAGTCAAGGTGACGCTGGGTCTCCACTTTCGCCACCTGATATCGTGATCAATTCTCCACATGGGTGTATGGAGCATGGCTTTTCTTTAGAAGCGGAGTTTTTGTGGTGGCGTGCAACTCTTGATAACTTAGAGTATGCTGTTAAGGGGAAACAAAGTTTTATTGGATTTGCTGGGATGTCTCTAAGTTCAGAAGTCAAAGGAGTTGACTTTGAATTTGATCCAGGCGTTCGTGTCTCTGCTGGATTTGATTTTGGTCGGCGCAATTGGGATATTGCCCTCAGGTGGACCTATCATTATACGAACCCAACGGGTTCCACAGGGTCAGACAATCCATCTCTTTCTGTCATTCCCCTTGCTTACGATCCCGTTTTCCAAGTGGGCACGGGTGAACCTCCAGTCGCAAATACCGCAAAGTCAAAATGGACCAATCAATTCAATGCCCTCGATTTCGAAATGGGATACGACTACTTTTTTAGTCAGATGTTTTCCATTAGACCTTATTTTGGGTTAAAAGCTGCGTGGATCGACATGCACTCGAATTCAAAGTATACCAATGTTTTGATTCCTGGAAACCCGAACACTCCTTTTGATGAAGTATCTGTTCGAAGTAAAAGCAATTATTGGGGGATAGGTCCTAGAGTCGGAATTGATGGTCACTTGTATATGGGCTGGGGCTTTTCGCTTTATGCTTTGACATCTGCTTCCATGCTTTATGGGGCGTTTGACACCACGCTGAAAGTTTCGACTCCTCTAATTAGTGGAACTACAAAGTACAACAATTATTATCGTTTGAGGACAATGGCTCAGATTGCTACCGGACTAAGGTGGGGCTGGTGCTTCTCAAGAAAGTACTTCTTAAGCCTACATCTTGGTTGGGAAACCCAGTACTGGTGGGAGCAGCTCGAAATGCGATTCGCAGAGCGGTTTGAACCAGATGCTGACTTGACCTTTAGTGGACTAGATGTCGGAATTCGGTTTGACTTCTAATCCACTAGGAGTAGATTAAATCGGAAGCCCAAGAGGATTCTCTTGGGCTTTTTTTTTCCAATCGATATAATGGAATTTCAAGCTTGAATAATGAGGATCTAACATATGAATCAACTCACCATTATGGGACACCTTGGCGCCGACCCAGAAGTGCGCTTCACTTCATCAGGACAAAAAGTGACAACACTGCGTGTTGCCGAAAATCAAAAACGTGGCGGAAAAGATGAAACACTTTGGTGGCGTATCACAATTTGGGGTGACCAATTCGATAAATTGGTTTCCTATCTTAAGAAGGGAAGTGCCATTATCGTGACAGGAGAAATGTCTAAACCTGAAATCTATAACGATCGAGACGGAAAACCGCAAATCTCTCTTAACATGACAGCTTATCATATTGCCTTCAGTCCTTTTGGACGCACTGAAAAACAGCCTCAAGAGGAACCTGCCATGGCAGGGCAAAGCAGTGGCATGAGTGGATTTGGTGGAGACCAAGGACAACAGCACCATTATCACAAAGGTGGCTATGACCAATCTCACATGAGTCAAGGACAAGGCCCAACATCTTATAATGAACCTTCAGATGACGAAATTCCATTTTAAGGGCATTTGTTCATGAAGTTTTCTGCTGTTTCAACTGCTACCAAAAGACCAAAAGCTGATCTTGTGATTGTTCCCTTTTTCAAAGGAAAAAAAGAAGCGACTCTTGCTGCAACTGTTGCTGACCTTAAAGGAGATATTCAGCCTATTTTGAAAGCTGGAGATTTCACAGGTAAGCTAGAAGCCACCATGCTCACTTATCTGTCTGGTAAGAAAGAAAAACGGTTACTTTTTCTTGGACTGGGTGATGAAAAAAAAGCCACGCTTGAAACCTTAAGG
This sequence comes from Simkania negevensis Z, assembly GCF_000237205.1. Classification (GTDB taxonomy): domain Bacteria; phylum Chlamydiota; class Chlamydiia; order Chlamydiales; family Simkaniaceae; genus Simkania; species Simkania negevensis. The sequence goes on from NC_015713.1 coordinate 879,162, forward strand.
CGTTGTTTTGCAGCAGCGATGAAACGGTGCCAAGATAAAAAATGGCCACAGATCAATGTTGTTTTGCCTGAGTCAAAAAAATGGCCTCTCGATGAGACAACACGAGCAGTTGCTGAAGGCATGAGCCTTTCTTCTTATGTCTTTGAAGAGTGGAAATCTAAAGAAAACCAAAAGTTATTTCATATTAAAACACTCACTCTTGTTGGTGCGAAAGACACAAAAGTTGCTCAAAAAGTGATGGACATCTTATCAGGAGTGAATTTTGCACGTGATCTTATCAACCGGAATGCCCTTGATATTACACCGCAAACGCTTGCAACCGAAGCCCGCCGTCTAGCGAGACAACATGCGGATGTGACGACCCATATTTTGGATAAAGAGCAGATCGAAAAAGAGAAAATGGGCCTTTTTCTGGCTGTAGCTAGTGGTTCACGGATCGACCCGGCGCTCATTATGGTAGAATATCGGGGTGCACCTCGCTCAGATGATGTTACCATGGTCGTTGGTAAAGGAATCACTTTCGATACGGGAGGACTCAATCTCAAACCTACCAATTCCATTGAAGAACAACGGTCTGACATGAGTGGTGGGGCAGCAGCCCTTGGTATTATCCAAGCTGCCGCTGCAACAAAATTGAAAGCCAATATTGTTGCAGTTGTTCCAGCAACAGAGAATGCTATTGATTCACGTAGTTACAAGCCCGGAGATATCTACCGTTCTTACCTTGGTAAAACTGTAGAAATCACCAACACTGATGCTGAAGGGCGACTCGTCTTGGCTGATGCCCTAGCCTACGGTCAAAAACGGTTCAAGCCAACGCGAATTATTGACATGGCAACCTTAACAGGAGCTGTCATTATTGCCTTGGGAAGTGTGCGTGCTGCTCTATACTCAAACAATGAGAAGCTCGCCAAGCTCTGCGAACATGCAGGAGAACTGACAGGGGAACGGGTGTGGCGGATGCCTCTTGACGAAGATTACATGTCTCTCATGAAATCGGACATTGCGGATCTTCGCAACTCAGGCAAAAAACGAGCCGCAGGTTCTGTGACAGCTGCCATCTTCTTGCAAGAATTTATTCAGAATAAGACCCCCTGGATTCATCTTGACATTGCGGGAACAGCCTTTCTCGATAGTCCAGAACACTACCACCTCACTCAAGCAACAGGTGCTGGAGTTCGCCTTGTGATAACCCTGATTGAAAACTTGTAAGTCGAAATAGATGAAATTTTCGATTGGAGAGCGAGATGCAGGGAAAACCATCTTATCCTTTCTTAAGGAAAAGTTGAAAGTTTCTGGCCAAGCCATCAAGCGAGGTGTTGACCAAGGAGCTGTAAGGCTTAATGGAGTGGTTGAGCGTTTTTCAAGTGTGCGACTGCAGAAAGGGGATTTGTTTGAATTCGATCAAGCGCAGCTCAAAGAGAAGCAAGAATTTTCTCTTCCCATTTTGTTTGAAGAAGAGAATTTTCTCATTTGCTCCAAGCCATCTGGTCTTGTGACTGATCAAGAGGTTTTTAAAAGACTCTTAGGTAGATCGGTCTTTCTTGTCCACCGGCTCGATAAAGACACTTCCGGTGTCATTTTAGTTGCGACAATCCAAAAGATGCAAAAGAAATTGGAAGCATTATTTAAAAGCCGGAAAGTGCGCAAGGTGTATGTAGCTCTCGTCAAGGGAGTGATGCAGCAAGAGTCAGGTACAATTGACAATCGCCTCATGAAAAAAAAGACCTACCAAGGGCAAGCTATTTGGGGCAGTACCAAAAACCCCAAAGGACTGCGGGCCATCACGCATTGGAAATGTATTGGGAAGGCACCGGGAAAATCCCTTGTTCAATGTGAGCCGGAAACGGGTCGAACACATCAACTGCGTGTCCATTTAAGTGAAATGGGCCATCCCATTTTAGGGGACCATCATTATGGAAGAGAAGCCAAATTTCCTCCGGAAATTGATCGGCTTTGCCTCCATGCTTATCGGTTGGTTTTTAATCATCCTGATACAGGAGAAAAAATCCAAGCAACTGCACCTATCCCAAAACTTTTTAAGATTTAGCCTAGAGAGTCAATATGTCGCATATTGTCGAGTTTTTTCGCAAAAATTACGAGGATGAAAGCAGGAATAAACGAAGTGAAGACGAAGATGTCGAAAAAAGAAGACAAACTGATTTTTGCTATCAGCCCTGCAAGGTATCCGCCTAAATAAAACCCAATTCCAATGCAAGTGAACCAAACACCTGTGAGCAATCCCCGGTAACGGTGAGGGCTCAGGTTCGTTACAAGAGATAAGCCAATAGGTGCTAAGAAGAGCTCGGCTAAGGACATGAGGGCAAAGGAAAAGATCAAGTAATAAGGGCTGATCAAGGCATCTTGCGCTCCATGAGGGATGTGTTGTGCTGCACGCTGCATTACGAGAAAGCATAAACCCATAAAGAAGAGGCTGAGAGCGGTTTTCATTGGGGGGCTTGCAGGTGAACGGATCCGTCTGAGGAAAAGGTAAAGTTTTGCTAGAGGAAAAGCAAAGAGAATCAGGAAAAAGGTTTCTGTTGAAATGAACCAGGGTGTAGGAATTTCAAATCCGCCGAAGTGGCGGTCTGTATAATTGAGGGCGAAGAGAGTCATCGAAGATCCAGCCTGATTATATGCCATCCAAAAGACAATGGAGATAAAAGTCATGATGAGAATAACAATGATTCTCTCGACTTCATACCTTTTGAGCTTAAAGTGGTGGGGATCTTCTTTTTTTGAGACAAAATAATGGGACGGCACTTCGATTGATTTCAGTTTTTTCAGGGCAAGCCTATAGGGGATGATTCCTAGAAGTTGAACAACTGCACTTAAGAAGAAGACCCAACGCCAATCGATGGTTTGTAAGTATCCGAGAACAATCATCGCTATGAAAATTCCGATATTGACTGTGGAATAGTAAATCGAAAAGCCTCCCTCTCGGAGGTGCTGTTTATTGCTGTATACAGATCCCAGTAGCGAGTAAATAGCTGGAGTGAAGAGACCTCCACCAAATGCGATGAAGGCAAGAGCTGGCAGAATGAGAAAGTGATTCAATGTTGCTAAGAGGATGCATCCGATTGTTGTCAGGAGCATTCCTAGAAAGATAGGGCTTTTGTAATTCCATTTATCCGCAATGAATCCGCCCAAAACGGGAAGAATAAAGGCAATTCCTGTATATGCTCCAAAGATATGGGTAGCTCTTGGGGTGTCGTATTGAAAATACTTCACTAGGAAAAGAACTAGCAAGTTTCCAATCCCCCAATACGCGAAGCGCTGACACATTTCTGTCAGAGCCAGCAGGTACATTTCACGAGGGTGTTTATTAGAAAAAATTACATCTTTTTGTGGCATTTTTTTGTAGGCCCCTATGTGCATGAATAAGAAACAATTTGAATATTAACCAGTTTAAGTCGATTTGGGCTATAATTTTCTTAAAAAACTTTTGGTGTTTTGCAGATGAAAATCCTGATTGTCAAGACTTCGGCACTAGGAGATGTGATCCAATGCTTTCCTTCGCTCGATTTTTTGCACAACCTTTTACCAGATGCAGAAATAGATTGGATTGTTGAAAAGCCTTTTGCTGAATTGCTCAAAGCTCATCCTTATGTGCACCACGTTTATGAAGTTGAGACAAAAAAATGGAAACATTCACCTTTACGAGCGCAAAACTGGAAGGCAGCATACTCCACTTTTAAAATGCTTCGAGAAAAAACCTATGATCTCGCGATTGATTTTCAGGGTAATCTTAAATCAGGGCTGTTGATAGGCTCAACAAAAAGTCGCGTGAAAGTGGGTTATAGCCGCGCCACAGCTCCAGAATGGCCGAATAGTTTATTTATTTCTCAAAGAGTTGAAGTGGATCGCTCCTTGCCAATTGCTGAGCAGTATTTAACTCTTGCTTCTGCGTCGTTTCCCGATCGGGCTGCCAAGGGGAGTGCATCCGTTAAACTTCGAGTCACAGAAGATGAAAACGCATGGATCGATAGGCAGCTTTGCAGAGGGTCAAAGATGATGATCTGCCCTGGATCGAATTGGGAAAACAAAAAACTTGCAACAGAAACCTGGCAAGCTTTTTTGAAGAAAGTTGTCAAAGAGCATGGTCCGAATTTTTATTTTGTTTGGGGAAGTCCCGAGGAAAAAAGAGAAGTTGAAGCACTAAAGCAAGCTGTATCTGGGGTTATTTTGCCTCGCATGACTCTTCCTGTTTGGCAGCAAATGATGGACCGTATGGATGTTGTTCTTTCTGTTGATTCAAGTGCCTTACATCTTGCTGCCACGACAAAGACCCGAACCTACAGCTTTTTTGGTCCATCTTCTCCCCAGGTATATAAACCTGAAGGGGAGCAGCACGGCTTTTTTCAAGGAAGTTGCCCTTATGGGCAGTCTTTTACGAAGCGGTGTCCGAGGTTGAGGAGCTGCTCAAGCGGAGCTTGTTTGAAAAGTGCATTTGCAGATGTTTTGTATGACGAATTTTCTAGATGGCTAAGGCGTGTCATGAATGAAGCAAGATAGACTCGAGCGGCTTCAAAGGTTGACAGCTTTTGATAGTTTCTCGAAGTCGATGTGTCTTTCGACAAGTTCAATAGCTTCTTGGATCTTCTCTTTATCTTCTTTTCGGATTTTAACGGTATAAGAGGTGATCATTTCCATTGCTTTGTAACTACTAACTGGAGCGTAAAGCATAGGGATATTGGCTTTCTTTAGGGCTTCAACGATGGTGTGTCTTGGAGGAGTTCCCCCTGTTAAAATGATCCCTGCTTCTAAGTCTTCAAGAGGGTTTGCAATTTTAACGTCCCAATGTTTGGTCAGAGTGGCTAAGATAATGTCTTCTCGATTGGCGGGAGTGATGATGAGTTGATTGGGCAAAATGAGTTCTCGAAAATTTTTAAGAGATGTCGCAACGAGACGAGTGTGTCTAAAATGACGCAAGAGGTGTTCTTCACCAGAAAGAAGAGTGGCTCCAAAAAGAGACTCAAAATCTTTCATCGAGGGCTTACTCAAAAAAGGGTCAAAGGGGATGCAACCCAAGATAGGAATATTCCAGCGACTTAGAGCCTTTTCCATATAACTTAAGACCATGTCGCGCTTGTCATTATGCACACGGTTTAAAATGATCCCGGCAACAGGAACTTGATAAGCATCACAGAGAGCTTTATTGACAGCAATGGCATCAAATGAAGAGCCAAGGCCTCCAGAAGCAATGATAATTAGGGGGAGCTTGAGCTCTGATGCCACACGGGCATTACTAAAGTTGACAATCGATCCGACGCCCACGTGTCCTGTTCCTTCCACCACAAGACACTTGTTTTGGGATTTGATGGCTTCAAACGCTGTGGCAATTTTCTCTTGCATGGAGCTTTCTTCGATCTTTCCATCGAGATAGTCCCGAGTAAATCCACGAGGAAACAAAACTGGGCTCATCAAAGAGTAATCATCTTGCAATTTGAAGTGGTCCTTGAAAAGAATCACATCTTTATCCACTCGAATGCCTGTTTCAGTTTCGACATGTTCTTGACCGATGGGCTTAAGAAATCCTACCTGTTTGTGCCTTTTGATCAGGCCTGCCATGAGCCCAAGACAGGCGGTGGTTTTTCCAACATGCTGACCTGTTGCCGCAACGAAAAATCCATTTACTTTTGACATGCTTGATGCTCCATAATGGCCTGAATGACTTCTTGCGTTTCGGCAAAAATTTCTTCATCGCTACGCAAAGATCGCACTTCTTCAAAGGTAAACCAGCGTAAAGGGTGGTCGGGTGTCTGTCTGATTTGCCTATTGGGGAGAGGGCGAGCTAGATAAATGAGGTCGATGTGTTGATGCGCTGCTTGATCTTTATATGGAGGAATCTCTTCAATGAGGCAGAGAAAAGGGCGATGAAAGCTATTTGCATTCCATTTTTCAATCCAGACATGTTCGTCTGAAAACAGTTCTACTAAGAGACCGGTTTCTTCTTCAACTTCACGTAAGGCAGCTTCGATAGGCGTTTCGTTTTCTTCGACATGTCCTCCAGGGGGTAACCATTTTTTAAGCTTGGGGTGCATCAAGAGCAGGATTCGATTATCTTCAAGAATATAAACTGATGTAACGAAGTGTTTTTGCATAGCCTAAGTTATACCCTGAATTCTGAGTTTCTTTCACTCATTCTCAGGGATTTTTCTCTTTCTTGTTAACTTTTTTTCTTGAAAAGAACCGTTTGGCTTTTCCCGTTAACAAAAATACCGAGAATTTAAGAAAACTCTTTCCTGAATAATGAGCAAAATAAACCCAGAGTTCAGGTTTATAAGCTATTAGTCAGAATAGCGCAAGTCAGGCATGACCTCATTTCCTTCTAAAAATGGAATGAGGAAGACTTGACAAATCGCCGATTCTGTAAACGGAGAGTTTTTAGGAAGGGCAAGGACCCCTGTTGCAAAAGTATTGATTTTTTTCGTTAAGGCATCTTCTACTTTTGCTGCTGCTACTGGGCCTCCTTTTTCTCCAATCGTTTGAAGGACAGCGCGCATTTTTCCAATAACCCCTTGACTTTCCTGACGACTTTTTTCGTTTTCAATGGCTTGCATCGAGTGGAAATAGATTTTTTGAGATAAAAGATTTCGACTAAAGTCGTCAAGAGCTCTTTCGCAGGCTCCATAAGCTGTTTGGTCATGCATTAAATCGCGAAGAGATTCGGAGAATTTTAGTAAATTGGGGAGAAGAACTTTCTTGGCAAAGTATTGCAAGCGTCGCGTTTGAGCAATTGGTTCATCGTCAAGAGCAAGATGTTTTTTCTCGAGCTCGTTCATAAAAGAACGGAAATCGCGCTGGATTTCGATGAGAAGGGCTCCTCGTTTTGCACGATTATTTTTGAACGCTTCAATTTTCTGGCGCATTCCTGAAACGAAATTTGTTCGTTCGGGACCATAAAAAGTTCGTTCCATCCAAGCCAAATATTCGACTGGAGCGCGACGACTTGTGGTTTTCTCTGTCACAACCTGGTCTACGACGCGGTGAACACTTTTATCGATAATCCGTTGAAGAGTTTCTCGAATAGCAAGTTCTTGCTTGTAGCATTTACTCTTGATCCCGTCTTTGATAATCTGTTCTGAGAGTCCTCCGTGCGTCAGCCGAAGTTGCTCTCGGTCTTCTTCTGTCAAAATGCTTGCTTGAGTGGTTAAGCTAGCACTGATGGCCCGAATGAAGTTTAATAGAAAATCGTTCATGCGCTCTTCGTTAAACAGCGATTGGATCAAAGTGATGAGTAGGTTAACAAGGGTCTCGGATAGGTTGTCGTTGAGAAGGCCACGAATGATTTCTCGAGTATGCTCATCAACAAAAGGAATGTCGTCTTTTCGTGGGCTCCTGATTTCTTCTTTTGTGAGATTGTGACGCAATTCGACAAGTTCAAGCAAGTTTTTGATCATCTCTTTGATCGTTTCTCTTGTTGTACTAGACTCTTTTTCAGCTTGCAGGCTTCCAGAACTTTCTTCATCGATAGCATTTTCAATGAGACGGAACTGTTTCAAAATCATTTCGTCAAAAACAGGAATATATTGCCGGTTGTAAACATTGCGACTGAAAGACTTAAAGAGGCGATTTGGCAAGTCGTATGAGACGAGAATTTTTTTGGCTCCCCATTGAACCATAAGGTTAATGAAGTGGTCTAGAATCAGACATAAATAGTAAAAAATTTCGACAGCCATGTGAGGAACGGCCATGATCGCAGATTTGAAGATATGAGCCATTTTGTTCAGGAAGTGATCTTCATGTAAGGCGAAGAAAGGGGCATCGACATTCGCATTGATATTTCGACGAAGCATTGCGGGAAATTCGTGGATGTGAGAGATGTTCACAAACAGATCAACAGCTAAGAGTCCCGATTTCATCACAAGTTCCTCTTGCTCGAAGTTGGCATTAAGCTTGGGATTCTTCAAGATCCTTTTAAGCCCTTCATCCCGGGTTGTAGATCCATATTTTTCACAGGTGACGTCTTCAGCCCATGACTTCATGGCAGCTAAGTTGGCATTAAAGCATCGGGTGAGTTTTTCAAAGGGAGAAATATGAATTTTTCCAAGTGGTTCTTTGAAGGGTAATTGGATATAGTGTTGGATAAAATGAAGGCCAGATTTTGTTGTGTGGTTTGCGAAAAGGCGTATAGGGGCATAGACTAAAAACATGAGGAATTTTGCAAGCCATTTTGCAAAAATGCTCACATCATCAAGCTTATTGATTTCTTCAGCCAAAAGTTTAAAAAAGGTTCGAGTCTTTTCTGTAGGCTTCTCTTGGACTTGTTCGATAAGACGGTTGTAAATTTCTTGTGACTGGTTTTGGGGAATACGACAGATATGGTTCATGACGATATGATATGTGGCGTAGTAACTCATTATTTCAGCCAGACCATTGCGGGAACTTTCAAGTTCCTCTTCAAAGTTTATCTCTGGTGCAACCTGTAGTAATCGAATTTCATCATCGAATTTAGTTTTAATTGCTTGCAGATCTTTCAGAGGGCTGACAGCTCCACCATTTGCTGCAAGGGCTTGATTCATCGGACCATGCTCAATTTCTCGTTTTAAAAGACGAATGGCTTCTTCATACTTTTTTTGGATCACTGCTTCATTAATGCGATTAAGCTCATCTAAACTTGTGGTGTTGTTTCCAGAAGTATGGGTGTGTATCCAATTTATTGAGAAACTGACCCATGCGATAAGGACATGAGACAGTTGACTTAGCACGGCCTCTTTAGCTTGACTAGGTGGAATATGTTGAAAGTAAAGGAGAACGCGGTCGACGTTGTCTGCTAGATCTTTGACATTCGTGCACTCTCGATGTTCCATAATCCGTTTAAAGTAGTGTTTCATCAAGATAATTTCATCATATTGGATAAAAGCTTCCCAAATGATGTCTTCGTCTTGATTCATCAGATCTTGAGCCAAATGCTCTTGGCTCCAAGCAATTTTTTCTTCTTTCGTTTCTATTCGCCTGACACGGAGGTGATGGCTTCTACGGCCACTTTCGTAGAGCATTAGGAAGAAGTCTTCATCTGCCCTAGGAGTAAATTTTGCAATGCGTAATCTTAAATATCTGGAAATCTCCTCTTTGAGCTTTTCTAGATTTTCTTTGGTTCCCGATAGGAGTGCTTTAGGCCCTAATTTAGCAGAAATGTATTCTTTGATGCTGCTATAGCTTTGGTCATCCTCATTCACATGACCAAACATTTCACTGTAACACCCCAGGTGTTCCAATGTGCGTCTGAGTCGGTCTTCCCGGTCATCAAGAACGATATAATCGGCGTTGTTCATGAAACATCCGATTAAGTGGCGCAGTTCATGTAAAGGGTGGTGACGAAAAGAGAGGGGTTGTGGGGCGTCTCCTCCTCCTCCGAATTTTTGGAGGGCATGCTCAATTTCACGTGTTCCACGGGAAGAAGAAAAAGAAATCACCTTCGCTAAAATCCCTTGGATTTTCGCGAGTTGCTCGTCTAATGCGAGGTCAGCAGGAGGAATTCTACGTTTGATCTCGTCAATGCTCGGCTGGGGATTTCTAAGGGTAGGATTTACAAAGTTTAGAAGAACCAGATCCAACGCTTTAAGAGGGTTGATAACAGCAGCAAAGTTTGAAGGGTTTCCAAGCGCTTTTTCTTGTTCTGCATCTGTAAGATCTAAAATGGCTTTTAGAGCGAGGTGGGTTTGAGTTGCATGAGTGTGTACTGTGGGTAAACTTTTGTCGATATTGAGTTTAAGATCATCAAGAGCTTTTCGGAGTTTAAAAACAAGAGGGTCTTCTTCTTTATCAATATTTGAAAGGGTACTAGCAAGCTGTGAAAGTTCTCCAGTTCTTTCACAAAATGTCTGAACCCATGTTGGGCAATGTTTATAGGCAAAACTACCCATGGGCTTGATCATATGATTTCCAACCGGAACGAGAGTCCAATTGTATAGGAAACTGGGGATATTTGATATGATAGGAGGGATACTCATACGGCTCCAAAAAAAATTCTTGGGCAAGTATACCAGAAAAAATAATTATTGTGTTGAGGGAATTTTATCTTCAGTGATCAGGTGAACAAAGAGTCCTTTCATGATATAAGATTTTCGAATAAGATCGATAAAAAGGCCCTTATTTCGATTCAAATAGCTTTCAGTTAACGGAGAGAAGGCTGCATCCTCAGCGCCTGATAAAAATTCTTTTAAGGCTTTTCCAACATCTTCTGAAATTTCTTCATTTGAGGTTTCGATGATCAAGGCATGAGCAATTTTCTTGATGTAAAGCTCGATTTGGTTTCGCACTTCTATGACACGCTTTTCAAGCACTTCCATGTTTTCTGTTGGCCTGTGCTTATTATAGTTGTAATAGTTCAAAGCTTGAAGAATTTCAGTTCCTCGCTTTTCTAATTTTTCCCGCTCGGTATAGCCAGTATAAACACGTAGGATGGTATCGTATATCTTATCCATGGCAGGAGGGAGGACTTTTTCAAATAGCATTTGATCGAAAGGTTTATCTTCTGTACTCAGAGATTCTTGCATTTTGGCACAGGCGACAAACGTTCTAACGGTTTCTTTCAGAGCCCGCTTTGCTCGATTGGTTTTAGGATTAGAAGGGAGAGCTTGACCTGAAGATTCTTCAATGATTTCTAGAACTTCTTTGAGATTTTTCAAGACGACTTCCAGTAGAGAGAAATGATAAGGAGTTGGGTTGAGAATGGCTTCTGTGACAACTTCATCGATTTTTTCAAATAGTGGAGTGTGAACGATAACATGTTCCATAGCCGACATGAACGTGAGGTTGAGTAGCCACTGTATCACGAGTGCTGGAAGTATGAGTAAGTGAGATATCAGTCGAAGTGGTAGCACAGATGCCTGTTTGACGAGAACAATCGCTGGATTTAGAAAAACAAAAGTATGATTTTTTCCTAAACAGGGCCTACAAGCCCAACGGTACATCGTGTCACTTAAATGGCGCAATCTTCCAATGATGTCAAGACGTGAAAGAAAAAAGTCAAGATTCATACTTCCCTGTGATTGTTCTTGTCTTTTATAAAGTTTCATTTTTAAGAAGTCATCTTGTGCCATATCATAAGTATAAGACTGGCTCCATTCGTTGTATTTATTTACGAGATAGTGGAAGAACCGGCTTGTTTTTTCTCCGATGTAAATCATCGAGGGAATAGGAGATTCTTTCAGGGTTTCCTTAAGGTTGTCTAGGAGGGGAGAACTTGTTAAACACTTAAAGCTGGAATAATTCACTAACTTATAAATCGTCTCGAAAATTTGCTTATCGACGGACCATGGGACCCAAGCAGTTCCAAGTCTTTCTCTTTCTTCTTGAAAGAATTGGAGAACGAGCTTTTGTCGCTCTTCTGGAGTTTTGTGGTACGTTTTCGAAAGAACAGTATGAAAGCCTGTTTGAGTCAGAGGATCGCTTCCATAACGCATTTTAAAAACAACTAGCGTTGCAAAACATGAAGCAAGATCAAGAGCTTTTTCTTGTTCCGTTTCTAAGTTTGTTTCAGTTTTCCAATTGAACTCTGCAGGGATAGGTGAAAGAATAGGTTTTTCTTGTCTATAACGTTTATATGCGATGAAAAAATCATCACGCTGAGCAGCTGTTCCACTGCTCACACCAAAAAAGCGAGAATCACAGCTAATTTTTTTGCAGATGACACTGAACCCCTCTGGATCTATGTGGAGCACATTCAAAATAAAACTTTTGATATGTCCATCGAGACTTTGAAGAGTGACTTCCTTAAACCCAAGTTTGTTTAGGTGATATTTCAATAGCCGCTCTTTCAATGGGGAGTCGGGCTGCTTTTGAAGGTCTCGAATCCTCTGAAGAGAAGATGGAGTGGGCTCATCTGGATGAGGAACGGCACTACGTAAGAGATTTATAGAGACTGTTTTAGTTGCCCTTTTTAGAGAGTGCCCAACTTTTTTGACTTTTGTCACATCACCTTGAGCTGTGTTAATTTCCAACTCGAGTTTTTCTAAGCAAGAGACGATCTTTTCTTTTTCTCCTATATGGGATAAAAGATCTAGTAATTCTTGGTGGAGCAAAGAAGAGACAAAAGCTTCATGCTTATCTTTAGAGAAAAAGGAGATAAGAGCATCTTCTGCAAGGTCTTTAGCTTTTGTTGGCGATTGGTCAAAAGTGCTGAAGGCTTTTTGGAGTTCAGAGGCCAGTTCTTTAACGGGCTTTGGAGCGTCCGCTTCAAGCTTTTGGACGTTTTTTCCTTGGAAGAAGTCGATGACGTTCGAAATGCGGCCATGAATTGGTCTGATATATTTGAAGTATGCAACCGTACCACACCCAATGATTAAAAAATCCTTTACTGCAGAAACGGCAAGTAAGGCTGGTACTAACATTTTTCATCTCCATTGAAAATAAATCCGATATAAGTTACAAAAAGTACTCTTTTTTTTCAGTGATAAAGAAAATTTTAAATGGAAGAATTTGACGAACTAAAAGATATTTGTGACATCCTACATGGACCAGATGGCTGTCCGTGGGACAAAAAGCAAACATTTCAGTCTTTACGCCCTCATCTGCTTGAAGAGACTCATGAGCTCCTCGAAGCAGTCGATGAAGATGACACAGAGAAAATGGTAGAAGAACTTGGCGATGTCCTGTTTGAAATCATTTTCTATGCCAAGCTTGGAGAAAAAAGCGGCCGCTTTACTCTTCAAGATGTGATTAAAACCGTCAGCGAAAAGCTCATTCGTCGTCATCCTCATGTTTTTGGAGATTTAGCTGTTGAGGATGCCGATGAAGTGGTTCATCACTGGGAGCGGATCAAAAAACTTGAAAAGAAAAACCGAAAACATGCCTTAGAGGGAATTCCGAAAACTTTGGGAGCGCTGACGCGAGCTCAAAAAGTCGTCAGTAAGATGATGCAAAAATCCATTCCGTTTCCAAAAATTGAAGACCACGATTCGCTTGAAGAAGCGATGGGCGATCAATTTCTTGATCTCATTGTGCAAGCCTGCCAAGAGAAAATCGATGCGGAAAGTGCTGTACGCAAAGCGCTGAAGAAATTTGAGCAGACCTACATTGCCCAAGAAGAAAAAAATTTCTAGATTTTGATCCAGTTACTTTGATACATTAATTATTTCTACTCATTTGCGACTGGAAAAACTGCATGCGAATTATTATCTTCTGTTTGGCTTTGATTTCAGTGTCTCTTCCTGCTTTTGGAGCGGTGCAAGGTGCCTATCATCACCGTTTTGCTTTAGAAGGAGATTTTCTTCTTTGGAAGCGTGCAAAGAGTTTACACAAAAGCTTAGTTCAAGCTGCTGGAGGTCCTCCAATTGTTTTAATTCCCAACCCTGGAGGTGGGGGGCTCATTCCTATTATTCCACAAATTGATTTTCCTTCAGGTTGTGCAAAAGAGGTAGGCAAGACTCTTATAGACTCACAAGATCTTGTTAAGGATATGCACTTTCAACCTGGAGTTCGCATTAGCGCCAAGCTTTTTTACAACATCCATTCGACCTGGGTACTTTCCTACACCGGCTTTTTAAACTGGAAAGGACAAGATAAAATTCATTGCCCGATGAATCTCAATCTTCCAGGGCAGCTTGGTCAAGACTCGAAAGATTATCACTATGCTGACCGCGCAAATGCTATTTACCGATCAGATTTTTATACTGTGGACTTGACCTATTGGCGTCATGTGACCCCAAGATATACAGATCATTTCTCGGTTTCTTGGATGATAGGCCTCCGTTTTTTTGATCTTGATGAGAAAATCAAGCTTCATTTCACCAAACACCATCAGACAAGTAGCTACCGCGTTAAAACCTATAACCGCGCTTTTGGACCATTTTTTGGTGGAGACATTGAATACAACCCTTATCGCTTCCTCACCTGGGGGTTAGCAGGAAACATTGGTGGTGTTTTCAACCGAGGAAAACAAAAAACACTCATGCGCGACGACGATAACACGATAGTTGTGCGCGATTACGATCCAAGTGGATCGAACTTTGGATACTTTGCTTACATCTACCCCTTCATAGAATTTCCGTTTGTGAAGTTTTTCACTTTCCGTATCGGATATGAAATGCTTTTCATTGGACGAGTTGCCCTTGCAGACCATCAATTTGATTTTCATGGGACAGGAGATAAACTCAATCATGAAGGAAATATCATCTACCATGGCCTCTTTGCAGGCATGCAGTTCAACTTTTGAAGTAGTTTGAGTATAACCTCGATTTAATGGGACATTATTTTAGAAGATTGTTATACTTGAACGAATTCAAAAAACGTATGGAGGTCCAATTATGAATTATTCTATTGCAAGTAACGTCGTTGTTAAGAAAGCTTTTACCCTTATTGGGCCTCAAGTTCGCACACAAAATATTCCTGGCAAAGCAGATAAAGATATTCCATCTCTTTGGGGACAAGTGATGGGCCAAAATATGCTCTCGCAGATTGAGCATCCCTCTTCTGAAACCATCTATGCTTTATATAGTGGTTATGAAGGGGATTACACTCTCCCTTACGATTGCCTGATTGGAAAGGAAGTTTCTCACCTGGATCAAATTCCTGAGGGAATGACTGCTGTCATAATTCCAGAGCAGAGTTACCAAGTCTTCAAAGTGCAAGGGCCGATGCCTCAAGCGATTTTTGAAATGTGGCAACATATTTGGGAAAACGATACAGCTCTTAAGCGGACCTATACATTTGATTTTGAAGTTTACAATTCTCCAACGGATGTAGATATCTACATTTCAATAAGCTAACTTTTGTATATTCAGAATACCTGAGAGAGGATAAGGTTTTCTCATAGAAACCTCTTTTCAACTTGTTTTTATTAATGGCACACCCTAAAATTCAAAAAGTTTTTAGGTTTTTTTTCAAAAGCAGGCTAAAAATGTTTCGAGTACACCTTTTAAGTGCTCTGTATGTGAGCCCGCCTCCGATTCCAAAGCAAAAGCTCTTTGATAACAATATTACTGCTATTGTGGTGAACTTCAGTGAGTATCTTTTTTCGATCCCATGTAAATATCCTAGCTACCTTGTATCTTTCCATCTTGATCTCAAAGAAGTACAAATCTCAACATTAAAACGGGTGGGGCTTGTAGCGCTTTGGATTTTCTTTGGTGTTTGTTGGAAAAGTTTGTGGAAAGTTGTCACAGTATTGGCAGTTGTTAAAGTTGTGAATCGACTGGGGTTTGCCGAACCTCCAAGTCCTCGAACCTATTCGCACCGCATTCCGCCTCCTATCCGACACTCACCTCCAGAGAAGTCTACAGATCCTCTCAAAACGACTCCTCCAAGACCGAATCCTAATAGGTACCGTCCTCAAAAAAGAGAAGAACCTAAGCCTCTTCGTTCATCAGCTCTTGATGACAGCATGTTTAAAAGCTTTGTTTTTGTTGAAGATGAAGAAAAAAAGGATAGTCCTCCCCCAACACCCTCGCACATTTCAGAAGACTTGAGTGCTTCACATAGCTTTGTCATAGTCAATCCAGACCGAGATAGAGAGCCATCACCGCGGAGTGTCAGTGATAGCTGGGTGATTCTTGAAGAATACGATCCTCATCCTCCAGTGGTTCCATCGGTCCTTGGATCGTTTGTCCTTATCGACTCTTATATCGGCGACCCACACTAATCCTACCATGCGTAAAAAATACTGGAAAAACTATATGAATTAAGAGATAATAATTGGCATTAAAAACAAGTAAGGGAAGAATGAGCCATAAAATTCATTCAGATCAGAGCCATTTAACACATCAAATTTCGCCTAATCACATACAACCGTCTTGGGATCTAAAAAAAGTTGCTACCGTATCATTCGTAGCTTTACTGATCATTGGAACAATGCTGATTCCTGTTGCAGGGGCTTTGATATTAAAACCCGAAGGAAGCTCTGTTTGCGACGGAGATCAATGTCAACAAGAAGGCTCTAACTGTCAAAGAATTCAACAGCTCAATGCAGACAATAATTACTTACCAACTCCAGATGAATATTGTGTGGGAGAAAGTTGTCCTCCAAATCTAATAGATTGTCACCATTTAGAAGTGATTGATTTTTCATTGAGGCAAAACGAGCTAAGAAGCATCACACATGATACAATTGTTAATGCTGAATCAACTTTAGAGACACCTTTCTGGAGCTCTTTTGCATCTTATTTCAGTGGAAATGACGCCAACATTATTAAGCTTCAACAAGAAAAAGAAGAATTATCTTGTGTTGGAAGAGAATTAGACCAAATCGTAAGTCGTCTACATGGTGATTATTATGATTATTATGCATCAAATGAAGATTGGAGTATGCGGATTCCAAGAGGGTATTATGCTGGAAAAGAGGCGCGTGATCTTCATACTTATGGATTGACTCCAGCTTTACAGAAAGTTTGCATCAGGCTTTTTGATCTTTGCGTACGAGCTATACATGATTCATGGGATGCTGCTGCTCGAATTAAATGGTTGGGTTGCGCTATAGAACAAGTTGAGTTTCTCTTGTGTGGAGGACATCAGAGAGCACTATCGATTTTTTGTCCACACCGTGTTAGCAATAGCAAAGCAAGGGAAATGATGGAAAAAGCTATTTCGTATTCTGAAGAATTAGCAATGTTAGATCCTGATAACGCTGAGGATTTCCATGAAAAAACAAGGGACTATCAAAAAAGATTGGAACGTCTTGAGAAATACAGCGTATAAATATTCCGGAGCTACGCAAAAAAAGCCGGAGAGTGCTCCTGGCATCAAACAGTGTCCTTAAGGCTGCTACATTCCTGTCCTGACCTGGTTCGGAATGCTCAAATCCAAGAGTTCCCCGGCTAGTAATTATTTTAGCATGGATTGGGATTGAGATCAATGTTTCCTAAGAAAAGCCGCTGTGTAAGAGGTAGGGTGTTTTTCAATCTCTTCTGGTGTTCCTGTTGCGATGATTTCTCCTCCTTTTTCTCCTGCTTCGGGCCCGAGATCAATGATATGGTCAGCGATACGGAGAATGTCGAGATTATGCTCAATGATGATTAAAGTATTTCCTTTATCGACGAGTGCATGGAAAAGGGGAATCAATTTGGCGATGTCATCTGCATGGAGGCCGATAGTCGGTTCATCGAAGAGATAGAGAGTTTTTCCAGTTGATCGTTTGGCTAATTCACGAGCAAGACGCATGCGCCCCGCTTCACCTCCTGATAAACTTGCAATTTCTTGTCCCAGAGCAAGGTAACCGAGCCCGACATTTTGCAAAGTTTCGAGACTTTTTTGCAGTTTGGGAATAGGGGGAAGAAAGTGGATGGCTTCATCGATAGTCAGTTTTAAAAGTTCCCCGAGGCTTTTTCCATGGTAGGTGACTTGTGAGCTGAGAGGATTGAGACGGTTTCCTTTACATGCATCACAAGAGACTTTAAGGGAGGGAAGAAATTGAAGCCGAATCGTTTTGAATCCCAACCCCCAACAAGTTCGGCACATCCCTTTCAGATGATTGTAACTAAAATGTTTTGGTTTGAGCCCACGTGTTTTTGCTTCGGGCAATTCGGCGTAAAATTGACGGATGTGAGTGAGAATTTCATTGTAAGTGCTGACATCGGCGCGGATGGTATGCCCGATCGGATTTTGGTCGATTGAGATCAGTTTGTTGAACTCATCGACTCCTTCAATTGTTGCCTCATCAATCTGGATTGAAGTTTCTTGGGAGCGTGCTGCAAGATGCATTTGTACTCCTCTTTTGAGAATCGCATGCATCAAGGTGGATTTCCCAGAACCTGAAACCCCTGTCAGACAGGTGAGTGCTTTAGTGGGAATTTTTAATGTGAGGTTTTTGAGGTTGTGTTTCGAGGCGTTACGAATGGTGATGTGAACTTTGCTTTTACGTCTTTTTTCTGGAACAGGAAGTTTCTTTTTCCCACTGAGATATTGTCCTGTCAAAGAGCGAGGGTTCTTTTTGATTTGTGCGAGTGTTCCTTCTGCGACGATTTCTCCACCATGTTTTCCAGCTTGAGGTCCGAAGTCAAAGACGTAGTCGGCAATGGAAAGAGTGAGTGGATCATGCTCGACGAGAAGTAGGGTATTCCCGAGTTTGCAAAGGTGTTTGAGCGCTTCATTCAGGCGTGCATTATTTTGTGGGTGGAGTCCAATCGTTGGTTCATCTAAAACGTAGAGACAGCCGGTCAACCCACTTCCAAGTTGTCGCGCTAAGTGAATCCGCTGGGTTTCACCTCCGCTCAAGGTTGGAGCTTGTCTATCTAGTGAGAGATAATCAAGACCAATGTTACACAAAAACTGAATCCGATTTTCGAGCTGTTCGAGAGTTTCTGCAAGGAGGGGGATTGTAAGATGCTGAAGAGATTGAATGAACTTAAGCACTTGATGGAGGGGAAGAGAGCAAAGTTTTCCAATTGTCACATCTTGCACTTTCACGTGGCGCGCAAGAGGGCTCAGTCTTTCTCCACTGCAAGTGACACATGTCGTCTGCTCAAGATGAGGAATGACCGATTCACGGAGTTGTTTTTTCCCCGCTTTTGCGCAACGAGTAAATGCTGCATTGATTCCCGTCCAGCGAAAAATCAACCCATTGTAGGTAAAGTCTTCAGTAGATCCATTGAGTAAGAGTTGCAACTGTTTCACAGGAAGCTTATATAAGGGGGTATCAGAATCAATTCCTTCAGCGTCTAAATAGTCCAAAAGGAGCTTTTCAACCTCTTCGGTCCATTCTTCTTTCCACAATTTATGCATCAAAGAAAAAGGAGACATATTCATCACTTTTTGATGCTTGAGCATGTTTGCTCCCCATTGAAAGCCCAATCCTAAACAATCAGGGCACATCCCATCGTCAGAGTTGAAAGAAAATGTATGAGGTGTGATGGGGGGGTAGCTTTTTCCTGTACTAGGGACTGCAAAAGAAAGGTTAAATAAGAGATCTTCTTTGGGGGTTGCTACGATAAACGGCTCTTTTGTGAGACGAGTGACTTGTTCGATGGCTTCAAAAAGTCTTTTTTCGATGCCTTCTCGAATGGCAAGGCGATCAACAACTAAAAAGAGTTCATTTTTACGTCCTACTTCATAGGGAATTTCTTCGTCTAATGCATAATACTCTCCATTGAGACGAATGCGTAAAAATCCCTTTTGGATCAAATTTTCTCTAAGCTCTTCAAATGGCGCACTCTTGCTGATCTTAACGGGCGTTAATATGTGTAAGCGAGTCTTTTCTGGGAGTTGCATGAGATGATTGACCACATATTCATTTGTAATCGACTCAATTTTTTCTCCTGTTTCAGGGCAATAAGCAATTCCTGCATGTGCATACAGCAATCGTAAAAAGTCGTATACTTCGGTCATCGTTCCGATAGTCGAGCGAGGATTTCCTGCATGGTGTTTTTGTTCAATGGCAATGGCAGGAGAAAGACCGTCGATTTCTTCGAGGCGCGGCTTAGGCATTTGTTTGACAAATTGACGGGCATAAGAAGAAAGAGAGTCGATGTACCGCCTTTGTCCTTCGGCATAAATAGTATCGAACGCAAGAGATGACTTTCCCGAACCAGAAGGGCCCGTGCAAATGGTGATTTTGTTACGTGGAATTTTTAGTGACACCCCTTTCAAGTTATTTTGCGCTGCGCCGCGGACTTCGAGGGCAGCAGCTGGTGGAGCAACCTCTTTTTTCTTCGTCGATTTGATCCGTATTTTGGGGTTTAAAATGGAATGCACTGCACATCCAGTTGGCGTTTTTAGTTTGGCTATTTCTTCCGGGGTTCCTTGGGCGGTGATTTGTCCACCATCTTTTCCTCCTTCAGGGCCTAAGTCAATGATCCAATCAGCAGTTTTGACCATATCCATGTTGTGTTCAATCACAAGGACTGTATTTCCGGCGGCTCGTAGCTCTTGCAAGATTTCAATGAGTTTGGCGATGTCATGAAAGTGGAGCCCTGTTGTTGGCTCGTCTAAAATGTAAAGGGTTTTCCCTGTTGCCGGGCGAGTGAGTTCACGCGCGAGTTTGATCCGTTGTGCTTCTCCCCCTGAAAGTGTGGTTGAAGATTGCCCTAGGGTGATGTAGCCTAAGCCTACTTTGAGGAGCAAGCTAAGCTTGTGATGAATCGATGGAATGTTTTCGAAAAAGGCAGAAGCTTCTTCGACTGTCATTTCGAGCACTTCATGAATGCTTTTCCCCTTGTAGAGGATACTGAGTGTTGAAAGGTCAAATCGTTTTCCTTCACAAACTGGGCAGGTTGACCAAACATCATCCATAAAGTCCATGTCGATACGGAGCATTCCCATTCCACGACATTCGAGGCATGAGCCTTCAGCAACATTGAAGCTAAATCGACCAGGTTTGTAGCCGAAAGCTTGGCTTTCGGGCAATTTTGTAAAGAGGTCGCGGATATCATCAAAGACTTTGATGTAGGTGCTTGGATTAGATCGGGGAGTGCGCCCAATAGGCGTTTGGTCGATGGCAATGACTTTATCTAGGTGCTCAATGCCTTCAATTGTTTGATGTTTTCCAACCCGTTGCTCTGCTTTATGTAACTTATTCGCTAGAGCAGGATAGAGAATGTCTGTGATAAGAGACGACTTCCCCGATCCTGAAACCCCCGTGACCGCGACAAAAACCTCTAAAGGAATATCGATTGTGACATTTTTGAGATTGTGGTGTTTAGCTTCTCTAATCGTCAGTTTTTTTTCGGATGGGGGGATGCGCTTTTTGGGAATTGGGATCTTTTTTTTGCCACTGAGATAGGCGCCTGTTAAAGAGCGGGGCGAGGCGATGAGATCATCGAGCGTTCCTTCAGCAACAATTTCTCCACCAAGGATTCCCGCTTCGGGCCCAATGTCGACGATATAATCGGCCGCATCCATTGTTTCTTCATCATGCTCAACGACGATGATCGTGTTTCCTCGATCACGAAGCATTTTAAGAGTAGCGATCAGCTTGGTATTATCTCGTGGATGGAGCCCAATCGAAGGTTCATCGAGGATATAAGTTGCAGCAACAAGTCCCGACCCGATTTGCGAAGCGAGCCGGACCCGTTGAGCTTCTCCACCAGATAAGGTGGGAGATGTTCGGTCCAGTGTGAGATAGTAAAGCCCTACATTGAGGAGAAAATCGAGTCGCTTTTGAATTTCTTGCAGTAGATCTCGGCCAATCATGCGCTCAAAAGGGGTGAGTTTCAGCTTGTCAAAGAAGTGAGCCACCTCTTCAATTGTCAGAGCAGTTACTTCGTGAATCCTCTTCGATCCAATCTTTGTGGCAGAGGGATAGGGCTTGATGCGCGAACCTTCACAATCGGGGCAAACTGCTTCATGCATCAGCTTTTCCATATTGGAGCGGTAGACATCACTTTTTGCCTCATTGAAACGGTTTTTAGCTTCGGCTAAGACGCCGTGCCATTTGACATATTCTGTCCAAACAGTTTTCTTTTTGGGATGCACAAACCGCATGCGGGTCCATTTCTTTTTATTCCCATAGAGGAAGATCTTTTTAGCACTTTCAGATAGCTTTTTCCAAGGTGTGTCTAAGCTGAAGTTGTAGAGATCTGCTAAATTATCGTAAATGTTTCCCCATTTTACAGTTTCATAGCTGCTTGCAATAGAGCAGCACCCCTCGGCAATACTCAACTCTGGGTCGATGATCAGATCCAAATCAAAATCTTGAATGACACCGAGTCCTTCACAGGTCGGGCACATTCCTGAAGGATGATTGAAGGAAAAATCATGCGGTTCGAGGGGGGAGTACGACTCACCCGATTTTTTTGCATGAGCATGTTGAGAAAAAAGGGTTTCGACTCCAGTGTCGTGATCGAGGACACTCATGACCCCTTGCCCGAGCTCAAGAGCCTGAGAAACTGCTTCGGTCAAGCGAGGCTTTTCAGCTTTTGTGAGAGCGAGTCGATCGACAACGAGATCGATATCATGAGCTGTGGTTTTATCAATGGCGATATCTTCAGAGAGGTCAACTAAATTCTGGTCGAGCCGGATACGGGTGAACCCTTTTCGGATGAGCTCATCAAACAGATCTTTGAACTCGCCTTTTTTTCCTCGTGTATGAGGGGCGAGAATGAGGAGTTTCGATTTTTCAGGAAAGGTTTCAATGGTCGCAAGAATTTGCTCGGTGCTTTGTGGCTGAACCTTTTCACCACTAATGGGGCAATGTGGAGTTCCGACCCTTGCAAAGAGAACCCGTAGATAATCGTAAATTCCAGTCATTGTCCCAACTGTTGAGCGGGGATTTCTTCCAGCAGTTTTTTGCTCGATTGCAATAGTGGGCGAGATCCCTTCAATCAGATCGGCATCGGGTTTTGAGAGATTTCCCATGTAGCGGCGCGCGTAGTTTGACAGAGATTCGATATAGCGCCTTTGTCCTTCGACATAGATCGTGTCGAAGGCAAGTGAAGACTTGCCTGATCCTGAAACTCCAGTGAAAACAATAAACGCTCCCGATTGAAGAGTGAGGTCAACTCCCTTGAGATTATGGACTTTAACATTTTTGAGACGAATAGGTTGCTGTGTCATGGCAAAGAGTATAAAATATTCCCAGGTGTAGAATAAAGCATTTTTCAGCTATAGAAAAATTAGAGGACATGAATAGATGGCAATGGCGCGCACGAAAATCATTTGTACGATGGGGCCTGCGGTCTCAGACTACAACAAAATCCTAGAGCTTATTGATGCTGGGATGAATGTAGCACGGCTTAATATGAGCCATGGAAATCACGAGCAGCATCGTGAAATGATTCGAATGCTAAAAAAAGCTCGCGCAGAAAAAGGGGTGCCTCTCGCTATCATGCTTGATACGAAAGGGCCTGAAATTCGCGTTGGAAAGATCAAAGGGGATGCGATAGCCCTCAATAAAAAGCAGACATTGAAGATCATGCGTGGAGAGATCGAAGGATCAGATGAGGGAATTAGCTTTCTTCCACCCACGATTGTCGATGACATCCCTCTCCACGCTACAGTTCTTTTTGATGATGGTTACATCAACTCACACGTGATTGAGAAAACCAAAAAAGGAATCGTCGTCGAAATTCAAAATAATGGTGTCCTCCGGAGTCAAAAAGGGGTAAACATTCCTCATGCCGCACTCAATCTTCCTGCAGTGACGCAGCAAGACATTCAAGATATTATCTTCGGATGTGAGGAAGAGGTGGATCTTTTAGCAGCTTCGTTCATTCGGAATGCCGATCACATTCTCGAAATTAAGAAGCTTTTAACTCAGCACCAAAAAACCCCCATTCTTGTCATTGCTAAAATTGAAAATGCTTTGGGGGTAAAAAACTTTGATAGCATTTTGCAAGCAGCAGATGGAATCATGGTAGCAAGAGGCGATCTTGGAGTTGAATTGCCCATCACACAAGTTCCTAAACTTCAAAAAATGATGATTCGCAAGTGCTACCAATCTTTCAAGCCTGTCATTACAGCCACGCAAATGCTCGAATCGATGATCGAAAACCTCCGTCCAACTCGCGCAGAGGTTTCTGATGTAGCCAATGCCATATATGACAGTACTTCAGCCGTGATGCTATCGGGAGAAACAGCTATTGGAAAATATCCTGTCGAAACGGTGCGCCTCATGCGCAGTACAATTTTAGCCACTGAAAAAGACTTCAAGTATGAAGAATTTTTCTATAATGATGTGGCAAGACGTGTTTTTAATGATATATCCTCTTCTGTTGCTCTTGCCGCTGTTAAAACAGCTTATGCAGGGAATGGAAAAGCCCTCATCGCTTTAACGACCAGTGGATTTACAGCGCGGGTCATGGCCCGTTTTCGCCCCAAAATGCCAATTATTGCTATCACACCTAAGGAACGGACCTACCACCAGCTGGCGTTTGTTTGGGGAATCACTCCGGTTCATGCATCTGTCGAAAATGTGAAGCAAGGAATGGCGAAAGCCAGTTGCTTTGCCTTGCAGCATAAGATTCTTCACTATGGTGACCTTATCGTGGTGACATCTGGCTCTCCCTTTGGAGTGAGTGGAACCACGAACATGATGCTTGTCGACAACATCGGAGATGTACTTGTCCGCGGGATGATAGGAGAAGGGAGAAAAGTTCATGGGAAGGTAAAGGTCATTCTCAGTTTCGACCCCGAAGCGACCTATAAGATCAAAGATCGGCTCGTTGTGATTCCTCACTGCCATGAAAAGTATAAACATTTCTTAAAAGGGGCTGCAGGTATCATATTGCAAAACCATCCAGACGATTGTCATTCCGAACAGATGGGAAGATTGATCGCCCATGACCTAAAAATCCCTATTCTTCTCAGAGCCGATGCAGCTTGCACCATCCTCAAAGACGATCAAATGGTCACTCTCGACCCCAATAAGGGGCTTGTCTTCGAAGGGATCGTTGAATCAGAAGATGAAATGCTGACCCAAGTCTGCAAGATTCCGCATTAATCAGATTGCTTGGCGATAGTTGATTCAAAATAATGGATGATTTTTCCTAGGGTACAAAAAGCTGTAAAAATAGGCAGTCCAACTGTAGCTATTAACGCTGAAAAATGGATGCTAGCGACATCTGCTAAGTTGACTTGTTTTACCTTGAGCAAATCTGAAGCAGTTATGTTATACCTGTCTTGGCAGGCACTAATGTTGGAGCCAATACCTAGAAAAATCGCTCCGATTAAGCCAAAGTGGTGTTGAGCAAGAGAGCAAACTATACCTAGGCATGCTGAATTGATAAAATGCCCTATCATTGGTTCTTTCGAATGAGAGTTGTCTAAATACTTTGCAGCAAGTTCTAGGCTTGTGAATTCTATGGTTGATAAGCATGTCCTAACTATTGAAAACTCTGAAAAATTTGAAGAGATTCTTGGTAAGATGACTGTCTCTAGCAAATAGCGATGGAGGATTTCTTGGTATATTCCAGCAAACGTAGTAAGCAATAACACCATTCCCAAACGTTCGTCTAAATTTAAGTTTTCAGCGCTGCCAATTGCCTTAAGACTCAATTTCATTTCTTGAAGATCTTGTAAATTAGTTTGTGTATATTTTTCGTAGCTTAAGCCTTCATACAGATCAATTGGAAGTTTCAGGTGTTGAACAGCGAGTTAATTGATTGTAACAAGCGCTGCATTTAGAGCGTATCCAGCAGAAAAGCAAGCTACTGATAAGCAAACAGTAGAGCCAATAGAACTTATTTGGTTGATCATAGAATTTTCCTCTCGATTTTAGTAGAAGATACTATCGACTTCTTTGTTTTTTACCATTAGTTAATTTGAAAATTGTTTTTAACATCTTTAAATAGATTTGAATTCGAATAAAATGGATATTCAGGTTTATAATTTATTAATTTGATATAAAAATTATTTTAATAATTTTTAATTGCAAATAAATTTGTCTTGTTTATAATTACCGTAAATTTAATTCAGTTGAGAAGAAGGATATAAGAAGATGTTTACAGCAATAAAAAATTTCTTTGTGCGTCCAAGTAACGATTTTTTTGGACCAGAAGCAAACGATGATAACTTAGAATGCGCTATCTCCTTGGAAAAACCAATGGATCATTTAGTCTTAGGTTGTAATGAGGGGATAGAGCGGGTAAGAGTGATCGATGAAATGGCAAAGGCCATTGCAGAATCTGACATTCGCCCTACATGGCTTCGCCATAATGGTTCTGTTGAAGTGAGTAAACTACGTGAAACGATCACTATGTCTGACATGTTTGCTAAGAAACTGCTGACAGAAGAAGGATTTGTGAAGCTGAGCGACCTTCATTTTTTTGATCGTGAGAGTGTGAATGGTAGTACTCAAAGATCGGGGATGGAAAGAGATTATACTAAGTGTGATAAATGTAGAGCAGAACTTGAAGAGGTTACGACTTCAAAAGCACTTGCTTTACGTATTCAAATGGGGGCAAGCTTTGATCCTAAAGCAGCGAAAGGCTTGTTCAAAGCCCCCTCAAAGGTTGTAAAGGTTGACGAATATCAAAAACTAGGGATTCCAGAACCTGTGAATCTATTGGCAAAAGTTAAAGATGCAACAGTTTTAAATTGGAAGTTCGACAGCTTTTTTTGGACACGTACAGGGACATTATCACTCTTTGCCTTGGCTGTCATAGGAGCGTCATACTATACGGGCTATGTCCCAACTTTTAGTGTAGCACTTCTTCCGACTTTATAAAAATTCTTAGTTAGTTTAAGATCTCCCCATTTTAACGGGCTTAAGAGAGAAAAAAAATTTTCACTCTAAAGTCAGAAAATGGGGAATTTTCATGTCGACAGTTGATCCCTTTGGTCCAAATGGAGTGAATTTTAATTGCTCTATTTGTCTAGACTCTGTTTCAAAAAAGTTTGCGGCCCTTGACTGCAATTTTGGAAAAGAACGACTTGCACTCATCGATAAGATTCTAGATGAGCAAGGACATGCTTGGAAAGAAGGGCGCCAACTTCCTTGGATAGATGACTGGATGCGCATCGATCCAAAAAAGCTCGAAAAAGCTTATTTTATCACAGCCGAATACCTCCCCTTACTTGATCCACAACAAGACGAAAGCAAAAAACTCCTTACAAATGAGGGGTATTTTAATCTTGCAGGCCTTCATGGCGGATGCAAGGAATGCTACGACAGCGTGATTACAAGAAAGTGTGAATGTCCTATCTGTCGAGCTCAACATGTGCAGGTATACACTTCTAAGTATTTTGATAGAAAAGTGGAGACAAACACGATTGGTCTTCCTCGACCAGCCATAAGTGCTCCTGTACAGCCACTCAATACCGAAGTTAAAAATTTCTTAGACGATATCAGAAGAATGTTCGGGTGTTTTGGCCGCTCTGTCATTGGGGGAGGAGACATTTCGAGAAGCGAGCACCTTCAAATAGGAACCCATTATTTAGTCCAAATTGTCTCTATGGCCATTGACGGCCTTATTCATAACATTTTGTTTCATGGGGCTGTTAAAGTCGCCTTAATCTCGTTTGAAAGATTTGGTTTCCGAGGGCTTGGGCATTGGAAGCAACTTGCTGATGCGGCCACTCAATGGAACATGAGTTGGGCTCAACATATTATCATTTGGAAAGCATTTGCTAGCACTTTCAACTATTCTTTTAGGCAGTTTTCTGTGAATTTGAGTTACACAGGACTCTCTCATCACGTTGCTCGGTTAGACTTATTGACAGTGCTTTGG
This sequence comes from Simkania negevensis Z, assembly GCF_000237205.1. Lineage (GTDB taxonomy): Bacteria > Chlamydiota > Chlamydiia > Chlamydiales > Simkaniaceae > Simkania > Simkania negevensis. The sequence continues at coordinate 906,203 of NC_015713.1, forward strand.
CTAGGGTTTAAGGTTTTATATAATACAGACTTTGGCTGGAAGATTTAACCTCAAAGGGGAGGTGCTGTGATGTCTTTATCTGTGGAATATTCTTATAGTGAGCTCAATAGCATGGGGCTCTCTTTACCGTATTTTTTAATAGCTCGCTCGAATCAGAGTCATGCCTATCTAGAAGGTTGTATTAAAATTACAATTGTCTTTCCCGAAGAAGGCATGTTGAAAAGTCGTGATCCCAAGAAAATTTTGCAAATTTGGATCGATTGGAACAAAGCGAGTCAACAGATGCAAACGATAGGTAGTAGTCCATCTCACGTAGATTTTCTCGAGAGAGGAAAGGTGAAGCAACTCTTCGAAGCAGCTCAAGCAGCAGCGAAACAGTATCAAGAAGAGATCTCTAATGTAGGGATCTCTATCGAAAGGCAATGGGAAACGATCTACTAACCTGAGCTCTGGGATTATTTTACTTAGTCACAGGAGAGAGAGTTCTCTTAAATTCTCGGTATTTTTGTCTCCGGAAGGGTCAAACGGTCCTTTTCGAAGCAAAAAGATGAGAAGATAGAGAAAAATCGCTGAGAATGAGTGAAAGAAACCCAGAGTTCAAGTGATCAGCGTAATTCTTACTTGCAGTTGAGCCTTGCTCTACACTATATAGAAGTTAAGAGAACTGTCTACTAGAGGTGAAGAGATGGGTAAATATGTCTGCCCATTCGAAGACCTTCGAGCGAAAGATGTTGCAATTGCTGGAGGGAAAAATGCTTCGCTTGGCGAGATGATTGCTGAGCTTAAACCAGAAGGGGTGAATATCCCTGGAGGCTTTGCTGTCACTGCTGAAGCGTATCGGTATTTTATTCGTGAAAATGGATTAGAAAAGAAAATCGAAGCCCTGCTCAAAACCTATTCGCCAGAACCTAAGAAACTTCGAAAATGTGGCAAAGCCATTCGGAAGCTCATTGAAGGTGGAAAGTTCCCATCAGATTTGAAAGAAGAGATCACAGATGCCTATCACGGCCTCTGTGGAGAAAATACCAAACGGTGTCAAATGGATGTCGCTGTCCGCAGTAGTGCAACAGCGGAAGACCTTCCTGATGCAAGCTTTGCGGGGCAGCAAGAAACTTTCCTTAATATTCGAGGCGATCGGGATTTGCTAAATGCTTGCCGTAAATGCTTTGCTTCGCTGTTCACAGATCGAGCAATTGCTTACCGCGAAGAAAAGGGGTTTAATCATAGCGAAATTGCCCTTTCAGTAGGGATTCAAAAGATGGTCCGTTCTGATTTAGCTAGTTCAGGAGTCATGTTCACTCTTGATACGGAAACAGGATTCGATCAGGTTATCGAGATCAACTCGACTTGGGGACTTGGAGAAAACATCGTTCAAGGAGTGATCATTCCTGATGAGTTCATAGTGTATAAGCCTTTTCTTGATCGAGAAGGAGTAGTCCCGGTTGTTGGGAAAGTTCTCGGAAGTAAAGAAAAGAAAATGGTCTATGCTCGTGGAGAAAGCTACTCAACGAAGAATATAGTGACAACGCCCGAAGAGCAAAAACTCTTTTCGATCACAGATGAAGAAGTTCTCCAGTTGGCAAAGTGGGCTGTTTTGATCGAAAAGCACTACCAAAAGCCCATGGATATTGAATGGGCAAAAGATGGGGGGACTGGAGAACTCTATATTGTTCAAGCTCGCCCAGAAACAGTTCAAGTTAAACGCAAAAAGTCCGAATTCAAAACCTATAAACTCAAAAAAGAAGGGAAAAAGATTCTCGAAGGGCTAGCGATTGGTGAGTCGATTGCAGTGGGGCATCCGCAAGTGATCATGGACTCTGATCAGATCGAAGCTTTTCAGCGTGGATCGATTCTCGTCACAGGGATGACCGATCCCGATTGGGTTCCCATCATGAAAATGGCAAGTGGAATCATCACCGACCAAGGTGGACGGACCTCTCATGCAGCTATTGTCAGCCGGGAGCTTGGTGTTCCGGCAATTGTTGGGACAGGGACAGCGACTGAAGAGCTCAAAGATTTTGATGAAGTGACTTTGAGTTGTGCTCAAGGAGACAAAGGTTTTATTTACGAAGGGGCCCTCGAATATGAAGAGGAAGAAGTCCATATTGAGAAACTTCCCAAAACCAAAACGCAAGTGATGCTCAATATTGCCAGCCCTTCCGCTGCTTTTCATTGGTGGCGATTGCCTTGCAGAGGAATTGGCCTTGCCCGAATGGAATTCATCATCAGTGAAATGATCAAAATCCATCCGATGGCGTTGACCCACTTTGAAGAAGTAGAAGATCTCGATGTTCAAATGCATATTTCAGAAATGACACTCGGCTTTGAGAGCAAAACAGAATATTTTATCGAGCTACTCGCACTTGGGATTGCTAAAATTGCCTGTACCCGTTACCCCGACCCTGTGATTGTTCGTATGAGTGATTTCAAGACGAATGAATACGCTAATTTAATTGGTGGCAAGCAATTTGAACCCAAAGAAGAAAATCCCATGCTTGGGTTTAGGGGAGCAGTCCGCTACTATCACCCGAAATATCGAGAAGGTTTTGCTTTAGAGTGTCGCGCCATTAAACGGGCCCGTGAAAAAATTGGACTATCAAACATCATCGTGATGATCCCTTTTTGTCGGACGATCCAAGAAGCTGAAGCTGTTTTGAAAGTGATGGAAGAAGAGGGATTAAAGCGAGGGGAAAACGGGTTAGAAGTCTATGTGATGGCAGAAGTGCCTTCGAATATCCTTTTAGCTGCTGACTTTGCGAAACTTTTCGACGGTTTTTCGATTGGATCAAACGACTTGACTCAACTCACTCTTGGAGTGGATCGAGATTCTGCTGATTTGGCACCCCTCTTTGATGAACGGAACCCAGCGGTTAAAAAACTCATTCAAGACCTCATCACAGTGGCCCATCAGCATCAATGCAAAGTCGGCATTTGTGGGCAAGGGCCAAGCGATTACCCCGATTTTGCAGAGTTTCTCGTCGAATGCGGAATTGACTCGATTTCACTCAATCCCGATAGTGTCATTCACACCATKGAAAGAATCGCGGCTATTGAGCAGAAGCGAGGGTAAGGGCCGCAATAGCAGCCGTTTCTGTCCGGAGAATATAAGGATGTAGTCTCACTCCTTGAGCATTGAACCTTTCTTTCATTTTCTTATATTCTTCTTTTGAAAATCCTTTTTCTGGACCAATAAAGAGAAGATAGGGACTTTTTCCTTTTGGAAGAGATGTTTCAGCTTCAGGATCTCCGAAAAAGGCATGCCCTTCCGGGAGGGATAGGCTTTCTAAACTTAAGGCCAAGTGAAGAGAGGGAAGATCCAAGCGGCCACATTGCTTCATCGCTCCAATAGCAATCGATTCGAGTCGTTTCCACTGATTGTCACTTAAAGAGTCTTTTTCGCTTCTCTCCGAAGGAAAGAGATAAAAAGCGGTGCAACCGAGTTCGGTTCCCTTTTGAACGATCCATTCTAAGTGGGACAATTTAGGCAAAGCTTGAATGAGAACTAAAGGGGGGAGTTTTGGCAGATGTTCCGAAGTTTCGAGAATTTCAAGAGACGCTTTTCGTTTTTCGATTTGCAAGACTTTTGCTTGCGCAAGAGATCCCATTCCATTGACAAGCTCAATGGCATCTCCTTCTTTTTTTCGCATGACGCGATTTAGATGGTGGAACTCTTCCTCTTCGAGGAAGACAACGTCGCCTAGTTTGAAGTTTTCTTTTAGGTAGAATCGGTCAGCTGGCATCTTTTTTCCAAATGGTGTTAGGGCGACAAAGGGCTTTTTTAAGGAGAAGAGACAGATCTTCTGTCCCATCTAAATGCTCTGTAGCAGATTCTCGCAACCCGTTTTCATCTAAGACTTCAAAAGCGCTGAGCTTGAGAAAATGTTTTTTGAGCTTGGTGACCGTAGTAAAATTGAAAATGAGTTTGAAACGGTAATCTCTTAAGAACAGATCTGCGGTGTTTTTATAGAGGAGAACTTCGGCATCTGGAAGGTCGATCTTTGTAGGGGTGAGAACTGTAATAAAAGCCAGAGGATAAATTTCTCGAAAGGTCCTAAGATGAGGAAGATAAGGAGTTGGATCTGTTGGAAGGATAATCAAAATAGAGTCCCAGCGGTACCGGTAGTAAACATTGATTGGAGTTTCTTGTTTCCATCGATTATGTTGCCACAGCCATTGCTCTGGAGTTTCTCGAATTTTATCTTCGAGAAGAGCAAGGCTCTTTTTCATGAGACGATCGATTTCCTCCTCCATGGGAGCTTCAAGATTGGGCCAAATAGGGTTTGAATAGTGAATGCGGTAGGTGCCCTTTGTCCGTCTAACTGTTGCAACCATGATCGGGCACTTGGCTTTGTAGGCTAAAAGAGCAGGGGCAATCGATGTCCAAGCACGCCTTCCAAAAAAGGGAAAGGCATAATCACTTTCTGGCATGCTTTGATCCCCTACAATCCCGAGAAACTTTCCTTTCTTGAGGGCGCGAAAGCCCTCTTTCACCGTTTGCTTTGGGGTAATGATCATTCCACCAAATTGTTCGCGCATCCGAACTACCCAGTCGTATAGGTACGGGTTTTTAATTGGGCGACCAATTGCCACACCTGGCATCCGCTGCGTCCCTTCGAGGAAAAGGACTTCCCAGTTTGCTTGGTGGCCACAGAAAAAGATGATACCAGTTCCAGAATCGATGAGTTTTTTAGCTTCTTCTGGGTTTTCACAAATCAAGGTTTTTTTAGTGTTTTTCATCCGGGCAAATTTGCCGTATTCCAAGCACGTAATGGCAAGGTTTTGAAACGATTGTTTGGCAATTTTTTTGAGCTTTTGTTCCGGAAGATAGAGGTTTTTTGCTAAGGCAAGGTTCGAGAGAGTTCTTTTGCGAAAGCGAGTCAAAGTGTGGTAGGCAATAAGCCCTAGTCCATTTCCGATGAAATGAATCCACCCTGCTGGCAAAAGGCTGATAGGGAATGTGAATCCTCGGATGAGATAGTAAGAAAGTTTAGACATGGATCGATTCTAAGGTCAGGTCAATGAGAGTACTTAGTTGATTTGAAAAATCTAAGTGTTTCACTGAATTTCTAATGTTTTGAGAGCGGATCCAGGTTTTGGGGTGCATGATTGCAGTTGTAAGGGCTTGAGCAAAAGCTTGTGGGTGAAGAAGATTTTCAATGACAATGCCGTTTTCAGGTTTCAAAACCTCGTTTCCTCCATTTGTTTTAGAGGTAACGACGAAAAGTCCCATAGCTAAAGCTTCAACAGTGACATTCGCAAACGGGTCGTAGAAAGAAGGGATCACCAAAGAATCGGCATATTGGTAGAATTTACGGATATCTGATCGCGCTCCAAAAAAGCTTACATGATCTTGAAGACCGAGCTTTTCAGCCAATTTAATGAAATCAAATGCGTTCTTGTCTTTCCCGAGGACGGAAAGATGAAAGTCTTTGAATGGGAGAACGCTCAAGGCCTTAAGAAGAGGAGCGAGCCCTTTACGCTTGTACCCATTTCCGATAAATAAAAAATGGTAACGGGAAGGATCAAGCCCTAGCTCATTGCAAACTGCCTGCTTTTTCTCGAGCCAATTATTAAAATCTTTTTCCATTTCCTTCCACTCCACTCCGTTATGAACGACCTGAATTTTCTCTGGAGGGGTCTGATAATAAGTGAGAACTTCCTTTTTTACCATATGAGAGTTAGTAAAAAGAATTTTTAACTCAGGGCTTTCGAACGCGTGCTTCTCGATATTTAAAATTGTCCGATTTAGAGGATTCAAGGCAGCTTTGAAAGAAGAGTAGTTTTCCCCCATGTTTTCACGATGTTTGAGAAATGCTGCATGAACTCCATTTCCCGCGCGGATATGGGTTTGATGACGGGTCCGATCCATTCCGAATACGATATCGAACTTTCCTTCTTCATGCCATTTGGTACAAGCTCGGTCGAATTCTTCCATTTTCCGAAAATTCAGCCACTTTTTCACAGGGAGAGAATGGAAATGAATGAGAGGATGAAACTCACTTTTTTTAATCACGTCAGAAGTGACAATGTTGACATGGGCGCCCCGCTTTGTAAACGCCTGAGCAATTCTCCACCCGTACTTTTCTAAGCCTCCAAGATTTCCAAAGTGTCGTGAAACGAGGCTGACTTTTAGAGAAGGAAGCTGGCAGGTGTGAGTCTTATTTTCCATTTTTCTTTTTCTCTTGAAGGAGAACTGCATTTCCTTGTAATGATGGGCAAATTTCAAACTTATCATTATTAGAGGTATATAGCTCGAATCGATTCATGTAGCTACGGAAGCGGTTGCGCAAATACTCCTCACGGACACGGGGTTGTAGATCTCGTACCTCTTCATCACTGACATCTGACATCAAGATGTGGACATACCGGTCTTCAAGAATGCCAGAATTGATGAACTGCACACTCCAATCAAGACACTCACCTTCTTCCTTTGGTGTGACGAGAATCATGAGTTGGAGCATGTCTTTCATGATTTCGAGGAAAAAGCTGCTCACACCTTTTGCATAGAGGGGAGTCGTGATAACTTTAAGTCCATTACGGTTTTCGAGCAGTTGATTAGGAGTTAAATGGATTTTTTGTGGGCTCAGTGATCCAATTTTACTCGGAGGGAAGAACAAGGCAACCGGAACGGCGCTGTCAACTTTGAGGAGCTCATAGCGCAAGAAGTCGATACGGAGGAATTTAGCATCGGGATCGTTGATTTCAATTGGAGTTGGAGAGAGAAGTGGAAGCGAAATTTGCTTCCAATAATTAGGAACAAAGTAGCTCACAACATCCGAATGCTCTTGATTTGAGGAGGTTCTCAGGTCATCAAGGTTGGCTTTTGAGATGTCATTCAAGTTGAACGTCAAATTAAGCCCGCGGCTTTTTAACTTTTTGACCGTATCTTCCGGCCCACTCACTGTGATGTAAAGTTGATAGGGCCAAATGTCGAGAAACTGGTACCCTTTTGGGGCTTCGCCAATTGGTTGAGTGATGATGATCGGGATTTTTTCTGTCACAAGTTTAGTGAGCTTAATCAAAAAGTTTTGGGTGGCAACTTTGCTTATTCCATGAGAGATGTTAATATCAGGATTGTCTGTTTGGATATTTCGTTTGTTAATAGTTGCGATCCATTCTCCTTCCTTATCTGAGGCATCAAACACTACTTCAATGTCATTTGAAGTGAGATCTTCAAGTAAGGTCTTGCTTCCTGTAACAGTGAGATTGACACGACGGTTTAAAATTCCATTCGACTGCATGTCTGCAATCGTCTTTCCTGGAGGGATATTTTCAATTCTAACAGGTACATTCGGAATGGTTTTTGTTGTGGTGAGTGATTTGTTTACAACAAACCAAATGATGATCGCCAAGATAATCGACAAAGATTTGCGTGGCCAATTGCTGAGGAAGAGGTTTTTGAGTAAGGTTCTCATTTTCTGATCCACTCCCTAAGTTTAAAACGAGTTTGTAAGGTTTTCTTAAGGGGAGGATTAAAGACACTGCGGATGATACCTTTAAAGCGATCAAGTTTAATTCCACGCGTCATGATTCCATCTCGAGCAATTGAGACCTTGCCTGATTCTTCTGAAACGACGATGAGAAGAGCGTCGGTCAATTGACTCACACCAAGTGCAGCACGGTGACGGGTTCCCATCGATTTCGCAATTTGCGAAGTGTCCTCCGCAAGAGGAAGAATCACAGAAGCCGCTACAATTGTGAGATCGTGAATGATCACCGCTCCATCGTGAAGGGGAGTTGTGGTTGCAAAGATCGACTCGAGCAATTCTGATGAAAAATTCCCGTTAACCATCACAGCTTTAAGAGCAAATTCGTCTAGTGAATCTTCATTTTCCAGGGCAATGAGTGCTCCAATCTTCTTATCTGCCAACCGATAGACGGAGGTGGCGAGTTGGTCGAGAAACTTGTCGAATTCGGTGATTTCTTTGTACCGTTTCCCCTTTAAGCTGAGTTTTGAAAGGGCTACACGAAGTTCCGGTTGAAAAATAATCAAAACGGCAATGACCGCTACGTTTGCCACGAGTAGCATCAATTTGTGGAGAATAGGCAAATTAAAGAGAGAAGAGGCTCCAAAAATCAAGAGAAAGGCTAAGAGCCCCAGCATGAGATCCATCGATCTCGTATTCCAAAAGAACGACAAGAGATAGTTGATCATCACAGCGATGATCACAATCTCAATAAATGGTGTAATTGAATAGTAAAAACCCATGCGTGTCGATTTATCCTTTGCGCTCTTTTGGATCATTCTATTGAATCCAAGGCTTCATTGCAACAGCCTTGATTTGGATTGATCAAATAGAAAAAATATAGCATTCTTATTTTTATTTACCAAGGAGACATTCAACATGAGAAACTGGCTTATTGCTTTTGCTCTAGGTTGCACCGTATCTCTTGCGGCAGCACAAGGTCAACAACAGCAACAAGAAAAAACACTTTATTACACAAACGACCAAACTATTGCGGTTACGCCTGCAGCAGGGCCTCAAGTCATGCGCGATTGGAACCCTTACCTGACAGCTGATTTTATTTGGTGGACTGTTCGGGAAGATGGTCTTTTCCATGCTGTAACAGGTGTTGCTGCAAACACGAGCAAAGGAAGTGTTCATGATGTTGATTTTGATTGGGACCCAGGCTTCAAAGTAGGTCTTGGATTTAATCTTCCTCATGATGGGTGGGATGTTTTTGCGAATTACACCTGGATTACAAGCTCTGTCAGTGGGAGTAAGAGCAACGATACTGGTAACATGATTTCTTACTGGTCCATCAATGGAGCACCACTTACCGGAATCACGAATTCTCGAGCAAGCTTGGGATATTACATTTCACAATGTGAATTTTGAAATTGGCCGCAATAGTTACCTTAGTCAGTACCTCAAATTGCGCTTATTTGCGGGAGCACAAGCGGCTTGGATTTACCAAGATTACGATGTGCGTCAAGTTCTTGCTGCAGACGACTCTATTGATCGATTACGACTTAATCAAGACTTTTGGGGAGCTGGAATTCGCGCTGGACTTAACACAGCTTGGCAGTTCACACAAAACTGGTCGGTTTATGCTGACCTTGCCCTTGCGATCCTTTATGGAGAGTTTGATTTAGATCGTCGCGATAGCAACCAACCTCAAAATGGTGTCGAGACCACAAATATTCATACTGGAGTCGATCCAATGACCTTCGAGCCAACAATTAACATTGGTGCAGGACTTCGTTGGGAGACTTGGTTTGGATCGAATAACTATCACATTCTGTTTCAATTGGGATGGGAAGAGCAGATTTGGATTCTCCAAAACGAATTCATCAAAGTTCCTACAGAAACTGATCACATTGGAGACCTTGTCTTACAAGGATTGACCTTAAAAGGTCGCTTCGATTTCTAAAGGTCATAGCCCCGGGAACGGGGCTTTTTTTGTCCAATTTTTGAAGTTATCTATATTGACAAAAATTTTTTTTCAGCCTACGTTTTCTTTCAAATAAACAAGAGAGTTTAACCATTATGGATGTTGTTCTGTTATCCCGGATTCAATTTGGGTTAAACGTCGCGTTTCATTACCTCTATCCTCCCTTAAGCATTGGACTAGGTTTGATGCTTGTGATCATGGAAGGGATGTACATCAAAACCAAGAAAGCTTGTTATCGCGACATGACAAAGTTTTGGGTGAAAATCTTTGCCCTAACGTTTGCTTTAGGAGTTGCAACGGGAATTGTTCAAGTCTTTGGCTTTGGAAACAATTGGGCCCGCTATTCTCGCTACGTGGGTGATGTTTTTGGAAGCGCCTTAGCTGCTGAGGGAATTTTTGCTTTTTTCTTAGAAGCGGGATTCATTGGCCTTATGCTTTTCGGTTGGGAACGCGTTAGTGCGAAAGTACACTATTTTTCTACTATTTGTACAGCTCTTGGAGCCCATTTTAGTGCAATTTGGATCATTGTGGCAAACTCCTGGATGCAAACGCCAGCTGGCTACGCTATAGAAGGAGAAGGAGCAGAAGCTCATGCTGTTATGACCAATTTTTGGGAGATGGTCTTCAATCCCTCATTTCTTGATCGTCTGACACATGTTATCATTGGAGCTTGGCTAACAGGGGCTTTTATGGTGATTTCTGTTTGTTCCTATTATTTTTTAAAAAAGAGGCACACAGAATTTGCTTATCGGGGCATGAAGCTCGGGCTTGTCATGGCTTCTATTCTTGTCATTCTACAATTCATTTCAGCCGATTCCACAGCTCGTGGAGTGGCAAAAAATCAGCCAGAAAAGCTTGCAGCCATTGAAGGAGTCTACAAAACACAGCCTCATACAGCGATGAACCTCATTGGCTATGTCGATAGCAAAACTCAAGAAGTCCACGCCTTGCAAGTTCCCGGCTTGCTCAGTTTTTTGACTTATCGAAACTTTGAGACACCTGTCCCAGGACTAGATCAATTTCCCGAAGAAGATTGGCCACCGGTTTCTTCGGTTTTTCAATTCTACCACATGATGATTTATGCCTGGGGAGCCATGTTTCTTGCTACAGTTTTAGGACTGATCCTGTGGAAACGTAAAACGTTTGAGAAATCCAAATGGATCAACCGTTTTCTCGTTCTCTCAATTTTATTTCCCTATGTTGGAAATCAAGCAGGTTGGTTTACTGCAGAGATGGGACGCCAGCCATGGATTGTGTATCATCTCTTGAGAACCACTCAGGGAGTGTCAAAGTCGATTCATGCCGGTCAGGTTTTTGGATCGATTACGATGTTCGTCTGCATCTACATCCTTCTTTTTTCCCTCTTTTGCTTTTTGCTTAACCGAAAAATCAAGCATGGTCCGATAGAGGAGCCTGCAAAAGAGCCAGATGATATCATTTATCGCGATCCCTACCAATCCCCTACCTAAGGTGCAACATGATGGCAATCTACGAAAATATTTGGTACCTCGTCATTTGTGTCAGTGTGATTTTTTATACTGTCTTAGATGGCTTTGATTTAGGAGTTGGTGCGCTTCATCTTTTTGCCCGGGATGATCGTGAAAGACGTGTTTTTCTCAATGCAATTGGCCCTGTTTGGGATGGCAATGAAGTGTGGCTCATCATTATTTTTGGAGGAATGTTTGCTGGATTTCCTGCAGCCTACGCGACGATTTGCGAAGCATTCTACACCTTGATTATGATACTTCTTGCAGCGATTATCTTTCGCGCTGTTGCCATTGAATTCCGATCCAAGGTCGAAAATAAAAAATGGCGTTTTACTTGGGATGTGATTTTTAGCTTTTCTTCGATTCTCATGGCGTTCATCATTGGCGTGATCATGGCTAACCTGATTCAAGGGATTCCTTTGGATCAAAATGGTGATTTTGTCGGAACGTTTGGAGGATTTTTCACCCCGTACTCGATTCTACTAGGGTTTACTGCTTGTGCGTTATTTGCCATGCATGGCGCAGTCTTTCTGCTCATGAAAACAGAAGGCACCCTCCATGATCATGTGCGCAAATGGATCAATCCAGCAATTGTGGTCTTTTTGATTTTCTATGTGATGACAACACTTGCCACGCTCATGTACATGCCTCATATGCTCAAAATGATGCGCGCATCTCCCTGGCTTTTTATTGTTGTTCTCATTGCGATGCTTGCCATTGCCAATGTTCCTCGCTGCATCTATAAAGGGCACGATGGCTTTGCCTTCATTTCATCAAGCTGCTCGATCGCTTTCCTCTTTTTTCTATTTGGCATTGGGATTTATCCCAATCTTGTCCGTTCCAGCATCAACCCCGAACACTTTAGTTTAACCCTCTATAATGCAGGAGCTGCTGCCTCCACTTATAAAGTGATTCTCATCGTTGCTTGCATCGGGGTTCCTCTTGTTCTTGCATATGGATTTTGGATCTATCGGATCTTCCGGGGAAAGGTGACGCTCGATGACACTAGCTATTAAAGATGGTGCCATCACAAATTGGACGGGCTTTGGTCTATGCTTCACAGCTTCGACAACCCCGCTAGAGAAGCTATATCGTTAAGTTGTCGAGATGAGGACTTCTTTGTCAGTGTTTTGGTAAATTTGGTGCATTTAGTTTATCCTTGAATGCTAACTCAAAAAAATTGATTCCTAAGGTTATTTAAAACATTTTTATATATCAATAAGTATACTCAAACAACTTCAAAAATTGGATTTTCGGCTGCGCCAAAGCACTGTAATTCGCTGATCTTAAGTGACCTCATATTCCTAATATTAGGCAGCTTAATATCGAGAAATTCTGAAAGCTTTCGCGTTGCCCAAAACCAATTTTTGAAGTTGTTTGAGTATAAGTAAAAGCTCACCTGATAGGGTGAGCCTCGTAAAAGGAGAAGTGGTTTTGTTTTTCCTAAACCCCGGGTTTCTAGAAATCGAGGCGGAACTCGCCTGTGATTCCGTAAAACATCACGTCTTCTGAAAAGGGCTCGTAGTCTACACGTACTTGCGGAATGTTCCCAAGCGCTTGCAAGTTGCCAACTGATGTTTCGACGTCTTGCATTTGGTTTGCACGCCAGTAGTACTGCACTTCATAACCGAGCTTAAAACGGATATGTTGATGGTGGTGATTGACATAGTCACCCCATTCCAACCCAACAAACATTTGAGCATAGGGAACAAACTGATGCTTTTTCGTTCGTACTTTGAGTAGTTTCCCATCGTCAAGCTGTCGAAGAACATGCTCAGGGAAAAATTCTTTGTGCAGTGTTCTAAAGTATCCATAGAGGATAGATGTTGAGAAATCCCCAAAGATGCTGAATCCATGACCAAGATGAAAGCGTGTATTTGTCCCGATACGAGGCCCAATTCCCCACAATTTACTTTCGCATTTGGCTTTAAAATCAAACGCAGAGGTTGTAAATTCTCCAGGGAAAGCAGCGTCATTGAGAGGGGAGGCAACATAAGTGATGCGTTGGTTTAAGTCGATCCATGTCGATTTCATACTGAGGAAGGGGCGAAATGAGAGGAAAGCACTGACAAAGTAATTGCGGCCCAATTCGAACTCGACATTGTCATATTCAATTTCAAAGCTTGATTTAACTTTTTGGGCAATAATTTGTCCTAGCAGCCGCAGAGGAAGTAGCCCACTTGGTGGCGCTTTTGATGATGAGCTTGTTGAGTCGGGATTATAATAGGTGTACTGAGCATAAATATCCCATCCATCATGAGTTAGATTGTACCCGATCCCTGCTTTAAGACCCCATTCCCAATCGAAGTCATTTTCTTTGACATCGCCCCTGCGTGTTGGAAGAATAATAGGAGCGCCTCCTGGAACTGAAATGATTTGAGATTGCATATTTGCAGAGTAAGCAAATTCTGTTCCTCCAACCTTAGGGTGCCAATACAGAATATCAAAAGTGAGAAACACATTCTCTCCAAGAACTTCAGGGCGTGCCGAAGTGAAGTTTGCCCCTAGGGTTTCTTGAGGATTTCGCGTTGAAATCTCCTGCATTTCTCTCTCAAGGGTTTGAATCCGGTCTTCCATGCTTTCGTAGGCTCCAAGAGTTGAAAGTAAAGAAAGGCTTAAAAGAGTGGCAACTTTTTTTGTCAGCTTATGCATACCTAAAAATCCAGTTTAAATTCTCCCGTGATACCATAGAACATCACGTCTTCAGAAAGATTGTCAAACGAAGCACGGTTGCTAAATGATCCAACTGGGGTGGAAAAGTCCTGAGTGTAGACCATTTGATTGACGCGCCAGTAATACTGCACTTCGTAGCCAAATTTCAGTGTAATGTACTGCTTGTCGTGGTTGACATATCCTTGCCAAGCAAGACCACCGTACATTTGCACAAATGGAACGAAAAAATGAAACTTATGACGATTTTTAATAATTTCTCCATCAGCAAATTGAACATTGTTAGGAGGAATTTTTTCTCTGAGAAGAGTTTTGAAATAACCGTAGAGAAGAGCTCCTGCGATGTCACTAAACAAACTGAATCCATTTCCTAGAAACCATTTTGAGTCGACTCCGATCCTTGGCCCAATTCCCCAAAAGTTATTACTGTTTTTCGATTTGAAATCGTGTCCAACAGTTTGGGCTGTTCCTGGGAAGAGAAAGTCATTCAGGCTCGAAGCTGTATAAGTCACATTTTGATCTAAATCGATCCAAGCTGATTTTACGCTGATGAAGGGGCGAAACATTACCATTTTGCTTAGAAAGTAGCTTTTTCCTAAATTGACATCGACATTTTGATAATCGAGGTCAAAAAATGACTTCGCTTTGATTGCAAGCATTGTTGAGAAGAGACGAAGAGGCATGAGTGCGCTGGGAGGAGCTTTTGAAGAAGAGTTTGTAGTGTTGGATTTAAACCAGGTGTATTGAGCGAAGACATCCCATCCATCATGGGGAAAATTGATTCCAAAACCAGCTTTAAGTCCCCATTCCCAACTGAAGTCGTTGTATTTTGTATGACCGTTTGCGTGGGGAAGAATAATGCTCCCTGTTTGAATGATGCTAGGCTGAAGACTGTAGGCGTATTCAGTTCCACCCACCTTTGCATGCCAGTATAAGACATCAAATAGGAGAAATAACTTTTCTCCTTGAACTAAAACATCAGGCTGACCCTTTGCAAAGGAAGCTCCGATCGTATCTTGAGGTGTATAAACAGAGACTTGTTTCATTTCCCATTCGAGATCATCGATGCGATCATCAATGCCTGCATGAGAAAGTGCAGTCATCAAAAGAGCAATTGATAGGGCGAATTTTTTCATTTATAAAAATACCTCAATATCAATTCTTCTATTAGAATACTTCGATAAATATACTCAAGAAAATTCAAAATCTAGAGCTCAACCCCAGAATTCTTAGTTATACTCAAACAACTTCAAAAATTGGTTTTGGGCAACGCGAAAGCTTTCGGAATTCGTCGATTTTAAGTGGCCTAATATTAGGAATATGAGGTCACTTAAAATCGGCAAATTACGGTGCTTTGGCGCAGCCGAAAATCCAATTTTTGAAGTTGTTTGAGTATAATCCTATTCGTAAAAATATATACTCAAGTTCTCAATGTTTTTATTTTTATTTTTTTTCTAAAACAACATTTAATTAATAAGATTTGATTAAATTTCTTGTTTCATGTTAAAATGTCTTTTAAAAAAATTGTGAGGAAAATGTCGTGGTGTCAAAAATTTTTACAAGCAGAAGCAGTATACCGGTGGCTGGAGAGCTTTTTCGAAAAGCTTTTTTTAGAAATTGTGTTCATTTACACGAACCACTGGGTATTTCAAGACTACCTTATTCATCAATGGCGCAAAAAGGTTCTTTCCTTTTTTCAGACTTCTTAAGAAATGGAGATCAACTTGTTTTAGGAAAGCAATTTTCTGCTGAAAAACTTCCACTCCCTATTACGGCATTTTCGTTAGGAAATTCAGAAAATTTGATCGAAATCCATCAACATGTACCACAAAAAGTTCCTTTTGCCCTTTGGGTTTGTAAGGATTTTGGAAGTGGGTTACTCAATGATTATAAACCAAGTCCATTGCTTGATCCTGTGAAAATTCAACGATGGAGAGATACAATCCAAGCAGAAAAAGGAATCGTTTTTCTTGATGATATGAAAGCAATTGACTTTTCAAATCCAGAAAACGTAGACCTTTTTATTGCAGCACTTCATAGCATCCCAGATGAAATCTACTCTATTTCATTGCCTGATCGACCTACCGCATATTTTCTGGAGCAGCTCTTTCTGTTTGCATCTTGTAAGGGGATGCACTCTCTTTCAAGACTCTACATTGTAAAACCTGGAGAAGGAGAAAGTTCTTATACCTATGATCTTTTTTGGCAAGAACTTGATTTAAAAGACGTTGAAAAACTTCTAGTTTTCATCGGCAGCTCAGATATTTTGAAGTTTGATAACATTCCTCTCACCCCTAAGTACACTCAATTTTTTATAGATTTTAGCTTAAAATTCACCGAAAGTAATCACTTGTTAGTTTTTGATTTTAAACCTTCTAATGAAATTGCTGAGCGAGGTTTTGAAAAAGAAGAGCTCAAGTAAACTTGAGCTCAGGGATGTATTTTAGACATTAACTTGTATATTTTGCATGAAGCGCTGCTAAGTGCTTAACTTGTGATTGAAGTAGCCCTGTTGATGGTTCGGTTTGTGGGAAGAGCCTTGATGCAAAATATTTTGCTTGTGTTTGAAGAAATCCAGTTTGAGCGGGCCTATCGAATTTTATCGCTGAGCGGATTTCATGATGCTCTTTTGAAGGAAGCGCTCGTTCGAATTCATCCACAGCAGGGTTAGGTGTTGTAGATAAGTTGAGCTCGTGGATGTTTTCCCCTTTTTGTCCAGCGTTGAAAAGTTTTTCATAAGTTGGGTTAGTCACGAGTGTTTTTTCAAAGTGTTTTTTTGCTGTTGCATCGACGATTGGGTTAACAATGAAGGCCCCAATTGTTCCATCTTTTTTGATTGGAAAAGCCCCAATAGTGAACTCTGGCCGTGTTTGAGTTGAGATGACTTCGTAATTTGTCCGTGCTGTTTGTGTTTCTTCATCGGTTAGTTCATGGTAGCCATGATCTGCAAGCGAAGCACTTTCAGGTAGTGATGTTACAAGAAGGAAGCCATCAGTCTTTCCTTGCTTGTCATCGTAAGCACTAACAACTCTATTTGCATATAGAATTGATTTATTGACATCTAAACTATAGCAAACGGCTCCTTTGCTCCACAGAATCATTCGCTTTTTCCATGCATCGTCTGAGGCAATGTATGGGTCATTAATTCCCGGAATTATTAACCCTGTTCCCTGATGAGGGTGTCCACCACTTGTTAGCATCGTAGAATTGGGGATATTGAATTGGTGCTCTAGTGATGTAAAACTTGAGCCTGGAACAACCTGTATTCCTCTAACAGCCATAACAGGGGTGTCGCTAAATTCTGTTCTAGCATCAAGATAGAGTGTCTCCCGAACATACTTGTCATGGAGATCTCTGTAATCAGGATCTTCAGCCATGAATTGATTGTGTATTTGATTAACGATGTAGTTGTATTTCTGAATAATTTCTTTTGATCGGTCAAAAGAGTAATTTTTAAGTGTAGGATTGAAGTTTTGTCCATTTTTAACAATCTCTACATGCTTCTTGAAAGTTTCCGGTGAAATATCGCCGCCTGAGAGGATAGAGATTAAATTAAAATAAATATTATCAGATTCTTCAAATTGCCCTATTCTTGCGTAATTGAGCATAGAAGTATAGAGAGGTTTCGATACCTCTTGTAAAGTAGTCATATTTTCTCCCCATCTTTTTTATATGATATTGTAAATTATAATGTAACAATCATTTTGTTTTCAATTAATTTTATAATTAATAAATTAAGTTGTTTTAGATTAGTTATTTGTGAATTATATAAAAATTATTTTGAATTTTACGAATGCAAAATTTTTTTTTGAGAATTGAAAATCAAAGACTTACCTTAGCTTTCCAGACCAGCCAAGTTTAGTCCGCAGAGTGGAAAAGAAGTCGATCCGCGTGAGATTAACGAGTTTGAAGGTTTTAGGGCTTCTCCTAAGCTTAATCGTTTCTCCTGTTTGCAGCTCAAAACGGCTTAGTCCATCTGAAACCACTTCGATCGGCTCATTTTCACTCACGTATTCGATTTGAATTTCTTGATTGGGAGTGAGAACAATTGGCCGATTTGAAATCGTATGAGGACAAATAGGCGTCAAGACAAACGCCTCAATATCGGGACTTAAAATGGGGCCACCTGCTGCTAATGAGTAGGCAGTTGATCCATTAGGCGTTGCAAGGATGACTCCATCGGCTTCGAACGTGTTGAGATATAGATCATCAACGTAGATAGCCATTTCGACAAGGCTCGGATTACGAGCGCGGTGCAAAACGCAGTCGTTCATAGCGAAAAAAGTCTCTCCAGACGGAGAAGTGCCTTCAATCATAATCCGTTTTTGGATCGAAAACTTTTGGTTCACGAGATCTTCTAAGCAAGGAATGATGTCAGCAATTTGGACGTCAGCCATAAACCCTAAATGTCCCAGGTTAATGCCAAGAATAGCCGCATCCAAATAATGGTACATATGAGCGACACGTAAAATAGATCCATCCCCACCCATGGTGATCAGGTACTTAATCTCACCTGGATTTGCAGAAGAAAGGGGAGGTTGATTAAGAACCTCTGCTTTGTCATCTTCGACAACAACATGGATCTTTTTTTCTTTTAAGAAGGTGATGACTTGCTCTGCAAGTTTTTTGGCGTCCGGCTGCTTAACTTTTGGAAAAAGAGCAATCGTTTTCATTCGACCTTGACAGTTTGCTCGGAAAACGCTCTTAAAACTTGTTTCACAATCGCTTCAGGAGTGATTCCAACCATTTTAAGAAGATCTTCATGGCTTCCATGTTGAACAAATTCATCGGGAACTCCGATGTTCCATACAAGAAGGTCAGTAAAACCTTCTTGCACGATAAAAGAGTTAATAATTGATCCGAGCCCTCCTTGAAGCGCATGTTCTTCAACTGTAACTACACCGCGCGAGTGAGCAAATTGGCTGCGGAATAATTCTTTATCAAGTGGTTTCACAAAAATGGGGTCGATGACAGTCGCATCAATGTCTTCAGCAAGTAATAGCTCGCGAGCTTTAAGCGCAATGTCAACCATGTGCCCTAGAGCGATGATTGTGATATCTTTTCCTTGCTTGAGGATTTCTCCTTTTCCAAAAGGAACTTTTTCGATCGGGACATCCTCATCTTCTGTTTTGAGGTTCGGGTAACGAATGGCTGTTGGCAGGTTCCAATCAAAAGCACTTTCTAAAAGAGCTTTTAACATTTTGCCATTTCGTGGTTGAGTGATCACCATGTTGGGCATCGCATTTAAGAAAGCGATGTCATAGAGCCCTTGTGCTGTGACACCATCGCCAACAGCAAGACCAGCCCGATCAATGGCGAAGATTACAGGGGCTTTTTGGACACACACATCGTGATAGATGTTATCAAAAGCACGTTGCAAAAAGGTTGAGTAAACGCAGGCAATCACTTTGAGTTTCCCACCATGACTCATCCCTCCTGCATAAGAGACTGAATGCCCTTCAGCAATCCCCACATCAATGCAACGATCAGGATACCGCTTCATAAAAGCATCTAGACACGATCCCACAGGCATCGCAGGAGTGACAGCAACAACGCTAGGATCTTCTTCAGCTAACTTGAGTACGTGATTCCCAAAGACTTTGGGAAAAGTGGGCTTGGGGTCTTTAGAAAGGCGAAACTCTCCTGTTTTTCGATCAAAAGGTTTTGCTCCGTGATACGGGGTAGGGTGTTGAATCGCATTTTTCATGCCTTGGCCCTTTACAGTTAAAACATGAACGAGTGTGGGTCGGTCTTGATCTTTGAGTGCTTCCAAGGTGTCGATGAGCTTTTTGATATCGTGCCCGTCAATAGGACCGACATAATTGAGTCCAAACTGTTCAAAAAAAGGAGCTGTGCTGATGAGGTTTTTCATCGACTCTTTCATTCGGTTTCCTTGCTCAGCAAGGGCTTCTCCATAACCTGGGATCTTTGAAATGATTTCAGTGAGTTCATCGTAAATGTGGTTTGCGGTGGGACTATTAAAAAAGCGGCTTAAGATGTTGGTGACAGCTCCTACATTTTTTGCAATAGCCATGGCATTGTCATTTAAAACGACGATGAGTTTTTTAAGTTTTTTGGGGATGTTATTCATGGCTTCCAAAGTCAGGCCACAAGTAAGAGCTGCATCTCCTAAGATGGGAAGGATGTGATAATTTTCTCCGCGAAGTTCACGGTTTTTTGCAAGGCCTAATGAAAGAGATAACGCATTTCCTGCGTGGCCTGCGTAAAAGTGATCGTGAACTGATTCTTCTGGATGGGTAAATCCACAGACTCCCTCAGTCTGCCGGATGGTATGAAAGCGAGGATTACGACCAGTGAGAATTTTGTGAGGGTATGACTGGTGACCGACATCGAAAATCAGTTTGTCTGCGGGGGAGTTAAAGACCTTGTGCAGGGCAATTGTCAATTCGACAATACCGAGATTAGAAGAAAGATGACCTCCATTGACAGAGAGAACATCCATAATCCGTAACCGAATTTGATGAGCAAGGTCTTTTAGCTCTGGAATGGAGAGTTTTTTGAGATCTTGAGGGTGTGCGATTTGTTCAAGTAGCGGGATCATAAGATGTTTGATGTGAAAAAGCTTCCATCTTTGGCTGGGCCGCATCATTCATGACAACTTGGCCTTCGCGGTTTTTAATCAGAGTTTGAATCTTTTGTTCAGCATTGCTGAGTTTCTCGTTACAGTGGGCTATTAATTTATCGGCTTCTTCATAGAGCTTTAAAGACTTTTCAAGAGAAAGTTCTCCAGAATTGAGTTCTTCCAAAATGGTTTCGAGCCTCGCATAGGCCTCTTCGAAAGAGAAGCTACCTGCAGTCTTTTCAATCATGCTTGGGGTGTACCTCGTCGATTGTTGAGTTAACACTTCCATCATACATTTGGAGAAGGATCTTCTCACCAGCTTGAAGTGCGTGAGTTGACATAATAACGGAATGATCTTTTTCCGCAAAGGGGATGCAGTACCCCTTCTTTAATAAGTTATTAGGATTGATCGATTTTAAGTGAGAACTAATCTGACTCAGTTTTTCTTTTTGATTTTTCAATTTTTTAAGCATTTGGGATTCAAGATAGGAGGTGAGTTCTTTGGGCTTAAGTTGCTCTTTTTTTCGTTGAATTTGATGAGAAACTTGTCTTTCTAGTGCGCGCTGATAAGAATACATTTTTTCTTTTAAGAGCTTGAGTCTTGCATTAGGGCTGAGGCCTTGCAGGTGCTTTTTAAGGGCCTCCACTTGCAGAGATTTTTCTTTAAGAAAGGTATTCAACGTTTGATTTAAATCTTCGTAGACTCCGTCAATCCGCTGAAAGTGATCCGCTAGTAAAGTATAAGGTGTTTTGAAAAGGGGGTGACGCTGAATCCCTGCTAGTTTTAGCCTTCCTTGCTTGACTGCATGCGCAAGCATCGAAGCTGTGCGTCGTCTTGCCTCCTGGAGAAAATTGAGCTGTAGGTGGAGCTCTTTCACAGAAAGTTCTGCTGCAGCCGAAGGAGTTGGAGCGCGAACATCTGCCACACAGTCGGCAATCGTGACATCCGTCTCATGTCCCACAGCAGAGACGATAGGAATCTTTGATCGAAAAATGGCTGCAGCCACGCATTCTTCATTGAAAGCCCAAAGGTCCTCAAGGCTTCCACCTCCACGTCCGATGATCAAAATATCGGCCAACCCAAAGCGGTTAAAGTCATCAATTGCCTGAGCGATTTCTTCTGCTGCACCCGCCCCTTGGACTTTCACAGGGTTCAAAATCAAGTGAAAGTTAGGAAAGCGCCGTTTCAAGACGTTCAAGATATCTTGGATCACAGCACCTGTTGGGCTTGTCACGACTCCAATCGTCTTAGGATAGGTGGGGAGTGGTTTTTTCTTAGCCGGATCAAACCAGCCCATTTTTTCTAGCTTACTCTTGAGCTTGTGAAATTTTAAAAGGAGTTCTCCTAGTCCTGCATGCTCGATTTCGCGAACGATAATTTGGTAGGTGCCTCGGGGGGCGTAAACATTAATTTCCCCTTTGACGAGGACCTGATCGCCCATTTTAGGGAGGTGTTTCGCAAAACGGGCATTTCCCTGAAAAAGGACAGCTGAAATTTGAGCATTTTCGTCTTTCAAACTAAAATAATAATGACCAGACGCTTGCAAGCGCAAATTGGTTACTTCGCCTTTGACAGAAAGAGCCGTAAAATTTGATTCAAGCTGGTGTTTAATCGCCTGCGTCAGTTCGGTGACGCTTAAAGCTTCAGCGGTCGTCATCGTCATAAAAGAAAGTTTACGTGATTTGATCTCTTTTGATCAATCTTCATTCTATAAGATTTTGGTATACTTGGGGTGACATTTATCCCTCTATCAAGTATCCTTTTGGAGAAAGGAATAGAATTCATGAAGCGAAGAATTATTATTGCTGGGAACTGGAAGATGCACATGTCTGCAGCCGAAACGCGTGCATTTGTCGAGCAGCTTTTGCCACAGGTTAAAGGTGTCTCATCGAGTGTTTATCTCGCGCCACCATTCACATCGATCCAGGCTGCGACGGATGCTGCGCTAGGAAGCGCAGTGTGCATTGGGGCGCAAAACATGAGCCAGTACCATAAAGGGGCTTACACAGGAGAAGTTTCCTCCATGATGCTAAAAGAAGCAGGAGCTTCTTTTGTGATTCTCGGTCACTCAGAACGACGCCACATTTTTAAAGAAGATAATGAAATGATCCACTCCAAGCTTAAATGGGCCTTAGAAGAAAAAATCGAGCCCATTCTTTGCATTGGTGAAACTCAAGAAGAGCGAGATCAAAACAGGACGAAAGAGGTCTTAGAAACTCAACTGGGAGAAGCCCTAAAAGACTTTTCTCCCGAAGAGGTCCGAAAAATGATTTTGGCATATGAACCTGTCTGGGCAATTGGGACAGGGAAAACTGCTACACCTGAGATTGCTCAAGAGGCCCACCTCCTTTGTCGCAGCTTTGTTGCTGAAAAGTGTGGCAAAGAAGCGGCGGAAGTTGTACCGATTCTCTATGGAGGTTCAGTCAAACCAGAGAATATTGGAGAGCTTATTCAAAAGCCCGATATCGATGGCGCTTTAATCGGAGGAGCCTCGCTCGAAGTTGATTCCTTTGCTCAAATCATTCACAACGTTGAGGAAACCTTAAAATGACAACCCTTTTTTATATTTTCTTATTTCTCTTTCTAGGGATTTGCGCCTTGCTATCTTTTGTGATATTGATTCAAGAAAGCAAGAGCATGGGACTTGGCGCATCTTTTGGAGGCGATGCAGGTGACTCTCTTTTTGGAACGTCAACTGCTATGGTTCTTAAAAAGTTTACAGCCTATCTTGCAGGGATCTTTATGATCGTTTGCTTGATGCTTTCATTTTGGTCCTCTTCCATTTCGCGTGCTCATAAAGCCCCCATTCCCCAAGTTGAAATTGAGGAAGCAAAGCAATAAATGTTACGAGACCTCACCTACTACGGCAACCCGGTCCTTCGGAAAAAGTGTCAGCAGATTGAAGAGATCACAGACGAAATCCGTCGATTGGGTCAAGATCTCATGGAAACTGTTCTTGCCATGGATGGAGCTGGTCTTTCTGCCCCGCAAGTGGGTGAGCTTCATCGCATTTTTGTCATTCGCTATGCCAATGGCCAAGATAGCGAAGGATGGCCTATCATCTGTCCTCCTTGTGTGTTTATCAATCCCATTCTTTCTAATCCATCCATAGAAATGATCACCCATGGTGAAGGGTGCATGTCGATTCCAGGCATCTATGAGAAAGTGACTCGGCCCCGCACCATTGAAGTCGAGTACATGGACTTAGAAGGGAAGATGCATAAAGAGATTGCAACAGACTGGCGTGCCCGCGCCATCATGCATGAAAATGACCATCTCAACGGTGTTCTCAACATCGACCGGATCCACCCCAATAGAAAGAAAAAAATTGAAGGAGCTCTCCGGGAAATCAAAAAGCAGTACAATTAATTTCACTGTTGAGTTTTTCTAATATTTAGAAGAAAATAGAAGGGTAAGAAATTAAAGGGGTTTATTATGTCAACGGTTAGAGAAGTAAACAGTCAAGAATTTACTTACCATCAAATCGATGGAATGATCACCCGTTCCAATCGAAATAAGGGAGTCTTTCAAACAAGACGCTTTGACACTGGAGAATGGGTCAAAACAGTTAGCCCACAAATTGTTCAAAAAATGATGACAGGTAAAGGCCTCTTAGACTCAAAAGAAACTGCTAATACTTTATTTGATCAATTCCAAGCCAACATGACTAAGGTTTAAATTACCTTTTTCTGTAGGCCTGAAACAAAGCTGTTGTAAAGTAAAGTCTTGAAGCTTCATTCAACTCTTCATATGAAAGGTTCACGTCACTTTTCCCTGTAACGGGAATCATACGCATCTCTTCATAGACCTTGTGAGCTCTAGATACAGGAGAGTCTTTCGTCCCATCATAAAAATCATTTAAGTGGAACTGAAGCTCTGCAACGACCTGTCTATCTTGACCAAGCGGGATCATAATGCGTACATCAAAATCGATGTAGCCGCCATAATCTTGTTCATTTTCCCAAAGATTACTCACGTCTATTTCCCATCCATTTTGCTTAGCTAAGTGTAAGAATTCTTTCATCCCAGCGCGGAGTTGCTCTGGCGTATCAAATGAAATGGTTCCACGTACACCATCATCAATTTGAGCAATGGCGTGAGCGACTGAAGCCCCAGATTCGGATTGTGTGCGTTGAACTTTACTCAATATGCTTTCCTTAGACTTGATGATGTTGACATTTTCCGGTCCAAAGTGAGCCGTTCCTCCACCTGATTCGGCAACTTGTTGGCAAATGGGGAGAAAAATTTCAGCTCCTTCTTGTTCATCCTGATAGAGCTCCTCAATTGTCGTTGCACTATTTGCATGGAAAACTGGTGTACGAGAAATCAGTGGAGGGTGACTTAGCAATTCGGGAAAAGTCCCAACTCCTTCTCTCAGTGAATTCCGCAGGTACTTCCAAGCGAGTTGAACAAGAGGATAAGCTCCTTTAAAAGGAACGATCGAGCGGATCTTTGGTTCGTAGTAGGCTGGGATTTGAGTGACAGAGATGAAGTGCATCACTTTGACATCTGCGAGCGTTGGCAATTCTGCATATTTGGCGATATTGAGCATCCCCTCACTATTGACTAGCGGGTTGATCTCTTTGTATAGAACCAATTGATTATTAGCTACTTGTTGTTGAACTGAATTGTGTTGAGAAGAGCTGAGTGAAATAGAGTTAGACATTCCTTTCCTTCCTTTTTAGTCCCTTAATAGTAAAAATTATAACATAATTACTATTTTAATTTAAATTATTAATTAAAATCTTAAATCATTGTAAATAAGTTATTTATTTTCTGACTAAAGAGAAGGCGAAAGAAAAGCGGTCATTCTTCTTCTTAGGGGCAGGAGAATGAGTGAAAATCAGGCGAAGCTTCCAGCTTGTACTGATGAGAGTAATCAGCTCCACTTTTGCTTCATTATAGTTGGGCTCGCCACCTCGTCCCCATCCGATGTGGGACTCGAATCGGGCGGTCCACTGAGGGGCGATTTTCATTTGAAGACGGGTGAGAAGGGTGTTACGCCCATCTGAAAGAGGGGAGCGTAGTAGTTCTGGGATACCACGCGTGACTTCCATGATGTAGTTATGAAGCTCGTTTTTACGCCATTCAAACCGGCTGCGATGGCGAAATTCGGTTTTGAATGCGAAGTTTTCATTGATAGTCCAGGCCAGTCCGACATTGGCAAAGTCAAAGACCTGCTCTTCAACGTTCCATCCAATTTGACTTGTGAGCTTGGCAGTTGGAAAATTCCAGGTAAAAAGGCCTTGGACCTTAGGAATGGTTTTCTTAAAGGTTCGATCGGCAAAAAATGCGTAGAGATAGATGTCGGCAATAAAATTGGGTTCGAAGAGGGGGTATTTTTTTAAATAGAAGGAATTGCGCACTCCTGTTTGCAATTGGTAAAGGCGGTTGAAGCCATCGTCGATATCAAAAATGTAGGGTCTGTCTGGAGAAATGGTTGGGTGTGTGAGTCCTTTATAATGGATGTAGGGTTCAAAGACATGACGAAGCGTCTGATAGTGACGGTATAAATTGAGATTGATAAATAGCTCATAGTTGAGAACGGCTTGTCCCACAGCACCTCCATCACGGCTTTCATTATAGAAAATGCCGGTAAAGCCAATGAGCGGGGTGATGTTGAGTCCTTTATAAGTAAAAGGACGGTAGAGTTCGTTGTGTGTCGCGATGCGGGCAGAATGAAAGTCGGGGACAGCTCTTTCGATATCATTTGCCGACACGTAGTCAAGATAGGAGACGCGCAAGCGATTTTCTGAAATGATTCCTGTTGGCCCAATTGTAAAAGGATGAGGTGTCCAAAACGATTCAGGCAATTCCTGCTTGAGTCCTTGGAAAGAGTTAATTCTTGGCCTCGCATTGATCCCCAAAATCATCCAATCTTGGTAATTACGAATTTTTAAAAAGGTCTCTTTGACAGTAGAAACTTCAAAATCAGGCGTCGGAAAATCGACTTGCATGTTCCTATCGCTGAGTTTGTCGTAAGTCAAGTAGATTTGAGAGCGGTTGTCTTCGCTCCGTGCTTCATAA
This sequence comes from Simkania negevensis Z, assembly GCF_000237205.1. Classification (GTDB taxonomy): domain Bacteria; phylum Chlamydiota; class Chlamydiia; order Chlamydiales; family Simkaniaceae; genus Simkania; species Simkania negevensis. Next base: position 932,367 of record NC_015713.1, read on the forward strand.
AGGCCTTGGAGGCGGTAGTGGAAACGGGCTTTATCTGAATCTGTATCGCGGAAAAATGCATCGTGATCTGCGTAACTTTTTGTTTGCAGTCTTTTCCGTTTATCTAGTGAACGGTAGTTACTTTCAATAGCTCCCCCAACCCCTTTAGAAGGACGGATGTTGAGGCGGAAAAAGAGGTCGAGATTCTCCCAAGAGAAGATGCGGTAACGCATACTCAGCTTGGGCCACAGCCCTTTATCCCATTCGATTTTATACCGAACCGGGGTTTCAGTTAGAGGTTTAATGAGATTACTCTTAAAGGCAGGAACCCAAAGGATCGGGGTGTCCCAAAAACGAAAGGTCACATTTTTCCCGGTCAGTTGACTTTTTCTGTCGATCTCAAGTTCTCTTGATTGGATTTTCCAATCAGCTTTTTTACTCTCACTTGTGGTGATGAAAGCATTATAGAGGTAGTAGCTGCGATCAGGATTGAGGCGAATTTTTTCTCCTCCTAAAAACCAAAGATCAACAGCAGTAGCCCCTTCATAAACGACTCCAGTTTTTGTGATGAAGTCATATTCTAGACGACGCCCAATGTAAATACGCCCCATATTGTCGAGCATCAGATCTCCTTCAGCAATGACCTGATGAATCGACTTTCCCTTTTCTATTTTGTTGATGTAGACAATGTGACGTGCTTGAATCCGTAGTTCAGGTGAAGTGATCACTCCTCCTTGATCTGTCGAAATCACTCCCTCTTTGTAAATGGGGTTTTTTAGATTCACGGTGAATTGCGTGGTATCTGTTGCAAAGACAGATCCAAAAAGTAGGAATGAGGCGACGAGAAATAAAACGCGCATGAGATTCATGAGAAGAAAGATACCAGGTTATTGAATTGACTTCAAAAGAAGCCCTGCTAAAGCATACCGGTTTTTTTCATTTCCTTCGAGAATAGCATTTAAGAGAATGTCGATTCCTTCGGGATCATGCTGATCTGCCAAGGTAACATAGGCCTCGACGAGTAAACGGGATGTTTCTTCTGGGGTGAGTAGAAACTGACTCGAGACATTTTTTTCTGTCCAAGGAAGCATAGGCCGAAAACGGATCAGTTCATGGTCTTTTTTTTCTTCAATCCATTTGAACAGAGTTTCTCGATGAGGACCTTCAATTCTCAACCGATAAAGAGCAAGATGGCAGTAAGTCCGGATAAAAGGAGCACCAGCGCGTCGAGATTCCTTCTGCAGAAGTTGAATTGCTTTTTCTGTTTTCAAATTTTCTAAAAGATGAATGAGGAGAGGAATCAGATCATTTTGCTTTTCATCGAAGATTTTTTCAGCAATGGCTAAAAAAGACTCTTCTGGGAGTTCAAGAGCATCTTGAAGAATTTGTTCGCGCACAGCGAGTGTAATGGATGGAATGTCTCTTTCAGTTTTTTTTGCATATTGTGTGCAGGAGGGGATCACTTTCCATGCCATGAGAGAGTGTCCGAGAGAAGTCATGGGTTCGAGCCCTAAATCTTTTTCATCGCGAATCAAAAGTTTCATCAGAGTCGGAAGTGCCCGAGTATCACGCTTTTTAAGAAGGGCAAGAGCTGCATTGACTCGTGTATGAAAGTTGTAATCGAATGCAAGCTTTGCAAGAAGAGACTCTGTGTTGGGAAGGTTTGTGAGAAGGTTGATAGCAAGGGGGTTTTTATTTGCAGCACTTTCCATGATTTGCGACTGATACTCTTGTTCGCCAAGAAGGATTAAGGCGCGACATGCCGCAAGTTGGACATTTGGAGACTTTGATTTTGTGAGCTTTCTTAAAGCTGGGATCGAGTGAGAATCTTGAAGGTATCCGACAGCAGCCGCACAGGTCTCAAGCTCTGCTTCATCTGAATGAGTCAGGCTCGTCCGAATATCTCCTATAAAATCATCTCTTCCAAATTTTGCTGCAGCGAGGAAAGAGGCGAGACGGACACTTAAAATGCGGTTTCCCATGAGGCGTTGTAAAACACCCATCGCATCTGCGGTCCCAATCATGGCAAAAAGGTCAGGAAAGTAAACGTACATTGGGGGGGGAAGGCGTTGCATCAGAGAATCAATCAGCCCCGTTGCACTCAGAGATTTTCTAATGGCTAGGGCATATGCAGCTTCAAGGCGGATTAAGAGATAGGGAGAAGAAAAAGCTTTTAGCAGGAGCTCTTCTGCGCGATCATCTTGAATTTCAGTCAAAAAGTGAATTGTAGCCATTTGTGTCATAGGGTTTGGGCTTTCCATTCCCATTTGGTAGATGTCCATGCTTTCAAGTGTTCCGGCCATGCCGGCCCCATACATACTGAGGAGTTGGCACTCTTCATCCCCACTTTTGGCCCCCTGACTGAGAAGGATATACCCCATTTGCTCTAAAATGGGAAAGTCATGTTTGAGGGTGTCTTCTTTGAGCTTCTGATACAGCTGGATTCCTTTTGCAATATGACCTGCTTGCATCAGGTAGAGGACTTGATGTTTAGAAGAGTTTTCGGAGCCTTGAATAGAAATTGAGAGACTCAAAAGAAAAAGGGTTAGCCATCGACATAGTCCCATAAATCAATTCCTACTTGATTGAGAAGACGGTTGAGAATGTTTACTGGGAGTCCGATCATATTATAGAAACTTCCATCGATCGAATCAATCAAGAGGCTTCCAATTTCCTGGCCGCCATAACTCCCTGCTTTATCTATTCCATGTGCTGATTGAAGATACCTTTCGATTTGTTTATCCGTCAAATGATTAAACGCAACTGCTGTTTTCCCAACATCTGTATGAACTTGGTCTTGATAACGGACTGAAACAGCAGTGTAAACATGATGGGTTTGACCTGAAAGATTTTTGAGCATTTCCATCGCATCTTTTTCGTCTATGGGCTTGAGTAGAGGGCGATCTTGATAGAGCACGATGGTGTCTGCAGTGATAATGACGTGGTCTGGATACTGAGTTTGGAGAGATTTGCCTTTTCCTTCGGCAATAGTTATCACGTATTGCGCAGGATTTCCTTTAAAAGAGATCGAGTCTTCGTCAAACTCTGGAGATTCGATTTCAAAAGGAAGGTGAAAGTAGCGGAGAATTTCTTGCCTTCTGGGGGATCTTGAACCAAGTAAAACTTTCTGCATGACTCAACCAATTTTTTTAAAGAAAGATTAGTTTTTTTTGCCTTTGAAATCAAGGAAGGCGCAAGTCAAAATTTTTGTATAATTTTTTTCGTAAATTTTTAAGTATTATAGGATTTTATTTGCGTTTAAACTATCAGTTGTTATAATTTTGCCCATCAAAATTAAACAAAAGCTAATGAGGAGAAGTTATGTCCGGATCCCATCCAGTCCGTCCAAGTCATGCAAGTGGACCGAATCTGCCACTAGACCCCCCAAAAGATCCCCCAAAAGACAAATCAGGTGCAAGTCATTTTCCTGGAGTGGATACACTTTATTCTGCAGCGGAAACAGTCAAGTCGACATTTTCAAGTTTTGTTTTTAATGTCCTGAATGGGGCGCAAATTGTCGTTGAAACAATTGCCTATGTTTTATTTTATCCTTTCTTGAACCATGATTTAGCTCAAACAACTCCTGAAGTTCATGCCAAGAACTTAGAAAAAGTTAAAGACAAAGGCACCGATCTACCCACAAGATTTGGCGAGCTTGAAGCAAGTGTCCGTGTAGCAGTGAGAAACAAAGGGGACCTTAAGTACGCAAAGGAAATCATTTCAGCTTTTGCTGAGGTTCAAAAAGATGTATTTGAAGAAATCGCAAGCGAAGTCATTCGAGTGACAAAAGTAAACAAGGATTCCATCACATTGACGCCTGGGGCCTACGTTCTCATGTGTCTTAAAGATGATACACTCTCGATCGGAGATTTCTACTTAGGTCTTGATGCTTATCGGATGAAACATGTTGACGCTGAAGACCAGTTTACCATTCTTTCTTTTCAAGTTGAAATGGCTGAACATAGCAAATTAGAAGTGACTTCAGCTCAACAAATTGTTCTTCTGTATGCAGAAACAAATCCAGGTGGCTTTAAAAGGCTTGCTGAATGTTTAACTGAATTGACAGATGAAGTGAATACAAAAGAGGGAAAAACTGTTGAAGCGTCAGCAAAAGAGTGGGTTGAAAAAAGTGAAAAGTTTAAGCCTGCTTTGGTACGGCAAGCACTTGATTCCATAAGAATTATGGATGAAATTGAGGCGAATAAAGATTTAGATCTTGGAGATCAACTTTATCATTATACTATTTTCATCAACTCTTTATTTCCTCCGAAGAAGAGCGAAAAACAGAAAAGTAATGGACATATTGAAATCACTGAAGCAAGACAGCATTTCATGGCGAAAAAATTTTTAAATGCTCTGAGTACTTCTAGCCCAGAACTGATGAAAATGTTGTCGATGCAGATGATTAAAAGAGATGAAGCATCTACAGGACACAAAGTTGGTCTTTTTGCTGCTGCCTCTGCTGATGCAAAGTGGGAGAAAGTGGACTTTGACCCTGTTCCTTTTGTGCTTGCATGGACGAAGGAAGAGAAAAAGTTTGATGTTGTTATCATTCTCAATGCTTTGCAGAGTCTTCAAAGTGAAATTTTAAGCAAAGGCTTTACAACAGAAGAACTCGGTTCGTATCGACTCAACTTTTTAGACCGTGCAATGACTCGATTGCTTAAGAGCAATTGTAAAGCGACTCTTTCAGCCTTTCTTGACACGAAAGGGAATGAAGCCATTGGCTTAACCCTTATTCAAGCTTTTGTCAGGATAGATGAGAGAGATGCAGCTAAGTCGAAAGATGCGATTAGGTTAATCCCAGAACAACCAAAGGGTGCTGACTTAAAAGCAGCTGTGCTTCAGCTTGCGGAAGAAATTCAAAGTAAGGGTGACGCTGAGTTTAAAATTTTTCAAGCTCGGATGAATGAGGCTCTTGATAGTGCTTATACAGACCAGTTCACTTTAGAAATGGAGTCTGAGAATTTAGACTTTTCTAAAAAACTCAACTCTTTCTTACTTCTTGGTTCATTGAAGCTTCAAGAATTAAACTTCCCAAAAGAAATGATTGTCAAAATGGCAACTTCTACTAAACAAGACTTTGCAAAGCTTGTCATCCATATTGCAGAAAAGTTTGCGGCATCAATTCCAGCTGTTAAAGCTTTAGATGAAGCAGCAAAAGAGTCTGAATTACATCCAAGTCAAATTGCGAAGAAGCGTCAAGAAGACTATGCCGGCCTTTCTCGATTAAATTTTTGGACTTCAGCTCCTGTAGAGTTGACTGAAGTTGAGAAGGCTCAAGCAAAAGAAAACGCATATCGCACGACGTTTTTAGCGCACTTTGAAAAGAAATATAATAAATCAGACCTAGATTGGCTGCGGTTAGGAATGCGTTCTTTTCTAATAATATAAGAAAATGTGACTCGCGCATGAAGTAAAGGCCGTAGGAAACTTTCCTACGGCCTTTTTTTTATTTTTGAGGTTTACTTAATCTTTTCTTAATTTTAAAATCCTTTCTTAAATTTAGCGCGAAGAGGATTGAAATGTCTGGATTACCTAGAGTTAATAGTTCTGAAAGGTTAAGTCTTCCAATTGATTTAGGAGGTACTGATAAACCTCCTCCTCTAAAGCCTCCTCATACCGAAGACACACTTTCTCCTCATGAAGAAGCAAACTCTGGGAATGGAATTGGTGGCGTTTTATCCAATGTGTTTGATTATGTGATGAAAGGAGTCTGGTATGTTTGGTCGCTTATTCGGTGGCCATTTGAAGCAATTGGTTTTTTATCTTCTGCCGAAATGTCAGAGGCAGAGAAGCCAGTTCAGAGCATTGAAGAAAGAAAAGAGGGAATGAGAAGCACATTTACGAACGCTTCTCATGCTGAGCGCTTGAAACTCCTCCTTTTCAACCTCGCTGTTTGGGAAGACGTGAGTGCAGAAACTTTTTTTATCGAACTATTCAATAAGCAAGAGGAAGGAGTGGTATTGGCATTGGCAAGGCGACTCATGTCTGGATTAAGAAAAGATCTTAAAGGAGCAAAAGCCGAAATGCCTCAACTTTTGTTTCGTGTCTTTAGTAAGAAGCAAGAAGATAGAACTTTTTCTGAGGAAAAGTTGATCGAAGATGTTCACGCTTTTTTACTTGAATTTCCAGATTATCTCTTAACTTATGTTGCAACAAGCTTTGAGTCTGAAGCCCCAACATGGAGCAAGTTTAAAGCTCTCGAACGTCTTGCAGCTTATGATGAACATTGTATGCAAGATTTTCATGTTAAAACAATTGATGAGAAAGAAGTGAAAGCATCTTTAGCTGAAGCCTTTTCCACATTCTATGGGAAGTTGAGTCAGGAAGAAAAAGAAAAACTTCAAGCGTACGTTGATCTTAAAGTGTTTCAAAGTGCAGAAAAACAACTGTTAGACTCGATTGTTGAAGCATGTCACGAATCAGGAATAGATGAGATTTTTTCTCAAAAGACTGGTTATCCATCTTCTGGGGAAGGTTTTCAAGAAAGGTTTAGAGGTTTCTTAAATTTTCTTGCTAATCAGTCTCCTGACGAATGGGCAGATCTCAAGTTTCGAACTCTAGAAAAATTTGAAGCCATTCGCAAGGTGTATCTTCTAAATCTTGATCGAGTTTTTCTTGCCTATCCTTTACAGAAAAGAGCGGACGCATGCCGTTGGGCTTATGAATCGGAACCTTCGATTTTTAAAATGCGCCTTGAAGTGCTTGCAACAAGTGCCAATGAAGAGGCAAGAAAAGAAGCGAATCATCTTCTTGTCAGAGATAACTACAGTGGCGTTTTGCAACTATTTATAGCTTACCGCGATGTTAAAATCGGTAAAAAAGATCAAGAGCTGCCATTTTTTCATGAATGGCAAAAGGTTTATAACTTCGATACACTTGAGCCGAGCAACTACGAAGCTTTTGTTAAAAAACTGATAGTTCTTCTACCGACTCCCGATTATAGAGCCGCAGCTCAAAAAGTCTTAGACAAGCAGTTTCCACGAGAGAAAGATTCTGAAATTGTTTAAGTCTGAGAATGAGTGAAAGAAACCCAATGTTTAGGTTACTTAAACAATTTGTGAAGGCACGATCTCGAGAAAGGTAAGAAATTTTTTCATTTACTTAATCTTTTCTTAATATTAAAATTTCTTTTTTAGTTCACCCAATTCAACTTTTAGAGGAGTACAGTTATGGCGACAAGAGTGTCTTCTGAATCTACAAAAGATCTGCATCCCAGTCAAGCCGGAAAAGATAGCAATACGAGGCCACCTCCTCCAAAGTCGCCCCATCAAAAAGACTCGATTTCTTCAAATACCGGCTCCTCTCAGGGTATTCTAGGCAAAATTCTTTCCCCGGTTTTCTATTTTTGTAGCGTGGTGATGAATGGGTACTTTTTTTGCCTTTCGGTCATTCGTTGGCCTTTCGAAAAAATTGGCATCTTAACTCCGAAAAAGAGTGAGAGTCCGCCATTGCCGCAAAAAAGCTTGGAAGAGCAGAAAGGTGATTTGTTAGAAGAATTTTCAAAGGGATCGCATTCTCAACGTCTTCAATTGCTTGTCTACCGCATTGCAGTTTGGCCTGGAGATGATCCGGAAGAGCTCTTTATTGAGCTTTTTAATCAGCAAGACGAGAAAGTGATAAAGGGAATAAATGAAGCAGTATTTAATGATATTGATTGGGGAGCAGAAATGAAAACGGAGTTTCCAAAACATCTTTTCCAAGCTCTACATGCCCGAGTGAGAACTTCAGAGCAAGAAAAGTGGGTTGAAAACTTTAGAGAGTTTTTATTTGGATTTCCTGATTATGCATTGCAGTATGCTGCTAGATGTTTTGAACCGGATTCTCCAGCTTACCGTCGTTTTGAAGCGCTAAAGATATTGGCAAAACACGAGGGTGCAGTAGAAGACTATCATGATGGCAAGATTGAAGACCAAGATGTGGACGACTTAATACAGAAAGCCCTTTCCGATCATTACAAGTCATTGAGCTATGAGGAAAAACGGAAAATTGTCGGTTTAGTTGAACCAAAAGCATTTAGAAAGATTGAAAAGAACTTTGCGCTGGAATTGGGGAAAAGGGGAGATGACCCAAAAGTTATTGAGATCTTTCGTCCCATCAATGGATATGCATCGACAACTAACTTTTCCAAATTTGTAGAGTTTATATACAAAAGTAGTCCATACGATTGGGGTCAAATTAAAGAAAAGCTGTTTGTGACCTTTCCTGAGATACGTAAGCAGTATACTTTGCAGCAAATTGAGATGTTTTTGGATCTGGATGCCCGCCAACAAGTAGATGCTTGCTGGAGAGCATATGAAACAGATCCTTCCATTTTTAAAGGGCGTCTTCTAACTCTTCTCCAAAGTGAACAAGAGTATGAATTAATTCGTGCTAATCACCACTTAATACATGGAAATCCTCCAGCAGCAGTTCGACTGTTCTATCACTATCAAAATAGATTTTTAAGAGATCAGGTTTCTCTCTATAGTAAAATCGAAGACGAAGCAGAGAAAGCATTTATTGATGAATGGGAAGCTTGTTTTGATTTCAAAACCGGAACGGTATCACGTATCAACGAGTTTGTTGGAAAAATGGAAGATATTTTAAAAGAAGCTGCATTTCGAAGAGCTGTAGGGGACTTATTAAACGAGGCGTTTGGGGTTTAACATCAATTGCACGATGATTAGTAAGACTGTATACTTAAGAAAACTCAAAATTTGAGTTTTCTTAAGTATAGTATGTAAGAGGTTTTTTATGGTTAGAGGAGTTTCGGGGGCTAACAGCCTAGTTCAGGTATTGACGCCTACTTGGGAGGGGCTTAAAGGGGGCAGAAAAGGGCTTTCATGGTGGGATTCAGTTAAAGCTCTTCGAAGTGCCAAAGATATTGATGGCTTAGTCCAGCAGTTTTTCTTTGTTGTTCTCAAAACCATTGTAGTCTTTCATGATCTCATGATTGTTCCCGTGCATGTTCGTCGTATCGAGAAGGGGGCTTTTGCAACTCTGGCTGAAAATCTCATTGGGACTTGCACCCCTGATAATATAAGAAACGGGAAATTCACTGCAGAAGATCTCACGCAAGTTTTTGATTTACAACGCGTATTTTTTCAAGATGTTGTGAAAAACTTTGTCATCAAAGCAGAAGGGGAAGAATCAGCAAACTATCGGCTAAGGATTTGGGAGTCAATGACTCCACATCACTTTGTTGAGACCTATCTCGTGGGCAATCCCAATAATTTCACAATTTTTCGAGACATTATTCTTAAAAGCTATACCTAATTCAGAATCCGCGTTGTTAACCTGAGTTTCTTTTTTCTTTACCCCTTCCCATCAGCAAAAATTTCGAGAATTTAAGAGAACTCTCTTCTACTAATAAGCAAAATAAATCCAGAACTCAGGTTATTATTTTTTCTTTTCTCTTTTTATGCAGATTGAGCACTCATCTTTTTTTTCTGGATGACCGCATCGTTTGCATGAGAGTTTAGAACGCCCGGTGATGAGTTTACCGATTCCAAGGCCGATCGCTGAAAAGATGAGAAGTAGAGTTGTGAAACCGAGAGTGATGAAAAAGGTTTTCACACTTTCTTCTTCTTTTCAACAATTGCTGGAGGTGAGAGGTCGATCCAAATAGGGGAAGTCCAAGCGATGTGTTCATCTTCTTGTAGGACACGCATGTAATAATATGTAAAGGGAGGCTCCTCACCTTTGACTTTTAAAGTTGTTTTATCTAGAGGTTCTTCATCATCGATGACAAAATCGAAACAGGCTTCATTAGGGTTCATCTTTTTATATTCTTTTCCGTTACGGATGATGAGGATTTCCTTGACTGGAGCAGTTCCGACAATAAAACCTGTGATGTGACGATTATAAAAAAGCCCGGGTTTTGCTTTGGTGTTTAAAATTGATCCCATAGGTTCATTCGCAATATGAAATCCGACAATGATGCGAGGTCCTGTTGTTGCATAGCAAGACCTTTTTGCAATGGCTTGCATGAGTCCATCGCGAGTTTGCGCTGCTGCAATAATTCCTGTGAGGCCTGGAGAGTATTGAGCTTGGTCTGTTTCAAAGAGCTTTGAATAGACACCTCTGTCGTCGAGACCTCCTGCAATAAATCCAAAGCGGTGATTTTGATTTAAAGCGCGTCTTATAGATCCTTCGGGTTTTTCTTTAATTCCATTTTTAGATTTCGAAACGATTGGACGGAGATTTCCTTCGGCTTTCGTGCATTCAGAAGATCCCCAAGCATTATAGATTTCGACTACTTTTTCGTATTCAGGAGTGAAGTTTTCAAAGTCAAAAAACGTGGTTGAACCCATAGTGAACGAAGGAATTGAGATAAAATCTTTTGGAGTATGGCTTTTGTAGATTTTTTTGAGGTTGTTAGCCTTACTTTCTTTTTTGCGAAGGAGTTGTTTGCTGTCTTTAAGGTAGACAATTTGTCTTAGGCCTTCTGACCCAGGAGAACCTGACCATTGAAAACCTAGATATGTTGTAAAACGTTCGTCTTCATTAAATTCTGAGACATGAGAATAGATAGCCTTCCAGTTTTCTACTGAGGTTTCATCTTCACTTTCGAAAGAGGAGGTCGAGAAAAATTGGATCGCTTTTTCGTCACGTTGATAGCGAAGACAAGATTCAATGTTTTCAGTAGCGTCCCAAAGAAGAGATTCTCCATGAAAAAGTCCCCAAAAAAGTTGTCCTTGGTTTTCTGCAAAACATTTTATAGGAGCTGAGTAAAAGATTTCATTCGTTACGAGATTCTTAAGCTGAATACGGTAAATTCCGGGCTCATTGAAGTAAAGATTGGGAAGGTTGATGAATCCTGTTTCAGGAACAAAGAGCTTCCAGTTGATGTTTTCTCTCAGTTTTTCATAACTAAACTCGATGAGAGTTCCCTCTGGAGCTTTACCTGTTAGGTTTCCAAATTCATCTTCGAAACGAACGATGACATCAAAACGTTGGTTTTTGGTCACCATCGAAGGTGCGATGATTCGAATTGAGTGGAGGTCATTTCCTCGCACGTCTAGATGGAAGATTTCTGTTTCTTTATACTCTCCCTTTCCTTTTGGATCGACAAAAAGGTAAAAAGGGCGGCGACGTAAAGTGTTTGTTTGTGCACGGTTGCCTTTCCCATCAGTAGCATCTTCGGGAGAACCAACAAAAATAGTGATAGGGTCTCCAGCTTTGACATCTCCAGGGAGGATAAATTCGAATTGGGGTAAACTATGTTCAGGAATGAACACTTCTTTAGCTGCTAAGGCTTTTTTCCCTGAGGCTTCTAACCAGATCAGATTTTTTTTCGCTTTGAGGTTTGTCTGTGGAATTTCCCAGTCAAAATCACGTCCTTTCGAGCTCAAGTCAAATTTGAGGCGAGCTCCTTTAGGGAGGTCGGCACCAGGTGTAAAAATGAACTTCCAAGTTTTGGTCTCACCAGCAAGAGCAACTTTTGGTTCGGCATAACTAATAGAACGGCGCATGGGACTCCTTACAGCTTTAATATCAGATAATTTTAGCGAATTTTTGATTCTTTTTCAAACCCAAATAATATCCAGAAGTAGTTTTAACCTGAACTCTGAGTCTCTTTCACTCGTTCTTCTATGCTAAAAAAAATCATAGACTGCTTTGAGCTAATGTTTTTGAGTGAATAAACGGGAGTGTTCATTGACCGGGAGGGATCAAAATGATTTTTTCAAGGCTTCTTGCACTCGAACTCAGCACTTCTAAATCAAAATTGTCACTGTGAATTTTCCATCCTTTCGAAGGGATGGTTCCGGCTCGGTGAAAGACAAAGCCTCCTAGTGTGTCGTATTCTGGGCTTTGCGGAATGAAAATTCCGAGTTCTTTTTCGATGTCGATGATGGTCATTTTTGCGTCGACAATCCATCCCCCCGCAGGGTAAGGCACGTAAAGCTTTTCTTCATCAATGATGTCGTATTCATCGGCAATTTCTCCAACGAGTTCCTCTAAAATATCCTCTATCGTCACGATTCCTTCGGTTCCACCATACTCATCGACGACAATTGCTAAGTGAATTTGTTGACTTCGGATCTCTTGCAAGAGGTGCGAGATTTTTTTAGTTTCAGGAGTGTAAATTACAGGTTTTAGAAGCTTTTCAAGGGGAGTTTCTAAAGGAGAGGTCTCTTTTTTCTCGATGCAGTTGAAGTAGTATTCCATCACGTCTTTATAGAGAATGACTCCAACAATGTTATCCATTGTATCTCGGTAAACAGGAATCCGGCTATATCCTTCGGATAGAAACTTTTGAGCAGCTTCATGAACTGTTTGGTTGACTGAGAGGCAAAAAATATCAATCCGAGGGACCATGATTTCACGAACAATTCGATCCCGGAATGAGGCAACAGATGTGATAAGGCGTCTATCCAGAGGATCAAGAAGGGTACTGAGTTCAGACTCTTGAACGAGTTCAAGGATTTTATCTTTCACTTTGCTTTTTGCTGGAGCGATCTTATTTCTATAGAAAAGACATTTATGAATTTTTAAGAAGAAGAGAGTGATGGGAGAAAATAGTAGAAGGAAAAAAGTGGAGATTGGAGTGGCGAATCGGAGGATTCCAAAGGGGCTAATATTTGCAGCGTAACGCATGATAAATTCCATGATGAGTGCTATGGCTGCTGCAATGGCAATGGCTAAGGTGACGTGCCAGGGATGTATTCCTACTTCGCTGGGAAAGAGAAGAAAATTGACATAGTAAAAGCAAGTGATCGCAAAGAGAATTCTCAGAAGGTATTTTGTAAAACTGAGAAGATAATAGATGCTATCCCATTTTCCTAATGGGAAAAGACGTTTCACAGTCAGGAAAAAAAAGTAATAGTGAGGCTTCCGCTTGAACTCTTGTTTCAATCGGATGCGGCCTAAAAACTGCAAGGATCTTGTGAGCCCTGTCACGAGACTAATGCCGATGAGAAAAATCAAGGGGGTGATGAAAGATTCAAAGATCATGAGAGTTGCCGGAAAAATTTTGCTTAAGTTTGTAATTAGGGTTAGGATCGGCGAGAAATTCTTGAATCACTCGCACATTTGTGAGGTCAGACGGAAGCTTTCCATTTTTGGATTTGACCGTCACTTTGGCACCGTGTTTTATAAGAAGCTTAAGACATTCGAAGACCTCAGGAACGTTAGGGTTCATGACTGCGCAGTGAACAGGAGTGAATCCCTGGTAGAGTCCGTCACTTATGGTCGCATGGACGTTTGCTCCTTTTTGCTGAAGAAGGAGTTTAACAACTTCGGAGTGGGCTTGCATAGCCGCATAATGTAAGGGGAGAGCCCCTATGAAATCTCCTTGAGGTTGCTTGGGATGAGGATTTATCCTAGGATCTTTTAAAAGGAGTTCGACTTCTTCTGTAAATCCCCACATCGAAGCGAGGTGCAATGCTGTGAGCCCATCGGGATTTTCTTGATTTGGCTCAAGGTAGGGATGAGAGAGGAGAAGTTTGATGAGTTCAATGGATCGGATGCGTATCGCAGTCATCAATGGCGTGAGATTAGAAGAATTGACTCCATTGACTTGGATTCCGGGTGCTTTTAATAAGACGCGAGTTCCTTCTATATTATTTGTACTGACAGCGATCAAAAGAGGAGTTGAAAAATAGCGGTTTGTGGCGTTGACATCCGCTCCTGATTTCAAAAGGAGGGAGAGAATATCGGCTTTGTCTCCTCCTTTCTTTGCGCAAGCAGCTAAATGGAGGGGAGTGTTGTGATCTTTATCAAGATAGCGAATGTATTCAAGCCCTTTTTCTTTAAGACCTTGTCGAATGACTTCTGTGTCTCCGTTTAGAGCTGCCCGTTGGAACTCACTCGGCGCGACGCCCCAACTCAGTGCGCATAACATAAGAAAAAAAGCCGTTGCGTTAACTTTCAGAAATTTCATCAATCAATGCATTTTGCTTTCTTAAATACTTCATACACCTTTTCTCTTCTTCCCGCATTATCTTTTCTTCATCTGGAGATAAGTCATCATAGCCGAGAAGGTGCAAAAGGCCATGAATGATGTACATAGAAACTTCGTCGTAAGGAAGGAGTTTGTGAGCTTTTGCATACTCAATGGCCACTTCTGGACAGACGAAAACCTCACCAAGCACGTGGTGTCCTCCCGGATCTTCATCCGGGGCGTCCACGGGAAAGGTAATGCAGTCAGTTGGTGTCGGGTCTTGAAAGAACTCCTTGTGGAGCTCAGAGATGGTCTTTTTATCCACGAAGTGAATTGAAATCTCATCTGTTTTAACCTTTTTGAAAGCAAGCACACATTCAACGAGAAGCTCAACACGTGCTGGAGGAATTTTTAGGGATTCCTGAGAGTTATAGCAATTGATTTTCACCGCTATTTAACAGGGGTCTTTGGAAGACCTGTGACCTTTTTGTTCTCTCCATCTTTCCAGCGTCCTAATTTGCGAAGGATATCAATACGTTGGAACCGTTTTAGAACGTTTTGCTTTTTGCCACCTTTATTCGATTTTCCGTAACTAGGATGTCTCGACATCTTTTGTATTGCCTCAATTATTTAATCTTTGGAATGAAGGTTCCATGAGCAACTTCGCCACTAAAGACGTTTGCATGCTCTTTAAAACCTTTAGGTAAATTATCTTTTTTCGGGCCCGTTTTTGTCGATCCATATCTTGGTTTTTTCGGGCATCGTTTTAAGCGATCTTTCTTACTCACTCTAGTCATGAAATACTCCATGTTTAGTAAGTAAATACTATACAGACTTTGTCAGAAACTTTCAACCCCAATTCCCACCGAAGATAGAAAATGCAAAATAATTCTTTTAATTTTACAGCCGTTTCCTAAAAAATAAGTTTATGTTTCGAAAACTCTATAATAGGAGAATACCATGAGAAAACTCGACACACTTGTTGCAATCATTATGATTATTGGAGGAGTCAATTGGGGACTTATCGGACTTTTTGACTTCAATCTGATTCAGTATGTCTTTAGTGGTTGTTACATTGATCGCATCGCTTACGTTATCGTTGGAATTGCAGCCGTCTACCAAATAGTTGGCTGGAAAGCGATCAGGAAACGCTGGAAAAGGTAATTAATCTTTCATCTGATCAAAAGCTTGGAGAGCCTCTTCTCGGGATTGTTTAAGATCGATGATGGGTTCCGGATATGTCCTTCCAAGCTTCACCCCAGCTTTTTCCAAAATGCTCTTTGGCGCATCCCAAGGACAAAACAGGTACTTGTCGGGGAGTTTTTTGAGTTCTGGAACGTAACGACGGGTGTATTCTCCGTGAGGATCAAATTTTTCCCCCTGTGTGATGGGGTTGAAAATTCGAAAATAGGGAGCAGCATCTGCTCCTGAACCTGCTACCCATTGCCAGCTGGCACTATTGCTTGCAAGATCAGCATCTAAAAGGTGATTTTCAAACCAGTTTAAGCCTATTTGCCAGTGGATGAGAAGGTTTTTTACAAGGAAAGAAGCAACAATCATTCGAACACGATTGTGCATATAACCTGTTTGCCATAATTCACGCATGCCTGCGTCGACAATAGGAAAACCTGTTTTTCCACTACACCAATGCTGAAGGTATGGGCTTTCCCATTTCCAGGGAAAATAGTCAAATTTTGATTGGAAGTTTTGAGTTGGCAAAGTGGGAAAATGGTAGAGGAGGTAGTAAGAAAATTCTCGCCAGCCAAGTTCACTTAAGAAGGAGCTGGTATTGTGGTCTTGTTTTTGAGAATTAACAACAGACCAGATTTGATGAGGGGAAATTTCCCCAAAATGAAGATGAGGCGAAAGGCGTGAGACTGCATTTTGTGCAGGAAAGTCTCTTCCCGTTTTGTAGTACAAGAGTCCTTCGGCTAAAAACGTCTGAAACTTTTTCCAAGCTGATTTTTCTCCAATGTTCCAGTGTTGCAAAACATTTTCATCCCAGCGAACTTTAGGGAGGAGGTCTAAGTAGTCTAACCCATGATGTTTAACTGGTATTAAATCTAGTTTTGAGGGTGATCCTAAGGGGTCCCTTGGCGGGTCAGCGAATAAACACCCTCTTTTGTAGTAAGGGCTAAATACTTTATAGGGGGTTTCGTCGGCCTTCAAAATTTTCCATGGTTCCCAAAGTAGAAAGCTGCTCCATTCTTGGACTTTGACTTCTTTGTCTAACTGGATTTTGATTTCTTTTTCTTGTGAAATTTGCCATGGTTCATAACCTCGATTCCAGTAAACAGCTTGGATTTGGTATTTTTTGACCAATTGTCGAATGACTTCAAGAGGAGCACCTTGAAAAACAGCCAACTTCCCATCAAGTGATTGACTTAATGATTTTAATGAATGATGCAGCCATACACGACTTGCTGCTCCGAGGGAAAAATGGTTAGGGTCTAAAATGTAGATAGGTAAGACACTACCAATTTTGGCTGCTTCATATAATCCTTGGTTATCGGATAAGCGAAGGTCTTGTTTGAACCAAAAAAGTGTTTTCATTTTTACATGTATACTTCTAAAACATGGTTTTGATCTATAGATTGACAAAAAAAATCGGAAAAAGTTAACGTTATCGCAAAAATGAACAAGGTTCAAAAAAGATGGTCAAAGACGCAGGCTTAAAAAAAGACATTCTCGAAAACGGGTGGGCTATCCTTAACCAAAACGGGCGAGAGGCACTTCGGATGCGAGAGTTAGCAAAGCTAAGCGATTGCTCTGTTGGGACTGTTTACAACCTCTATGAAAACTTAAATGAGATTATTCTGCGACTCAATGTGAGGTGCCTAGACCAAATGTATGGCGTTTTGCATCAAGAGATGCGAAAGGAAATTGAATGTGGGAGCGATCTTCATGAAGTCTTTCACAAAATGGGAAAGGCATATATCTCGTTTGGATTACGCCACCCTAAACTTTGGCGCTCTCTTTTTGAAAGCGTTCCAATTGATCCGATGCCCGAATGGTACAAAGAAAAAGCTCAAAATGGGCTCTTCATCATCGAAGCAGCGGTCCAAAAGAAGTTTGGTCTTTCTGAAGGAAAGGCAAATCAGCTTGTCAATTTCTTTTGGGCGGCGATGCATGGAATGACTTCTATCTTAATCAACAGAAAAATGGAGGCATTGAATGAATCAGCAACCGAGGGTTTTGTTACTTCTTATATAGACCACTGTTTACGTGGTTTCATCCAATAATTTTTTTTAATCAAAAATGAACAACGTTCAAATCGAACAAGGAACTGAATATGAATATTTTAAAGAAAATAATCATTACATTATTACTGAGTGCAAGCACAGCTGGACTCTACGGAGAAGAACAAGTGACAAATAACTACAACTACGCAGGGTTTGGGGCGGGTCTTCCAACGCTTCTCTCTTTGAAAATTGGACATCGAGAGCAGGTGGGTCACCACGGATTTGAATATGGGGTGGGGATAACGCCGCTTATTGTTGTGACAGAGTTTCATGGCTTTGCCAGTTATCTCTACTACCCCAAACCTAATTTGGACTCTCAAACTTATTTAGGTGTGGGACTCAAAGCTGGAGGGTTTATGAGAAAACACCATGGCAAGTTTGGATATGTGGCTCCGGGATTTTTGATAGGTAAGGAGTTTGTCACAAATACCGGTAGCCGGCGTTTCATGCAGGTTGCAGTTGGCGTTGGAGCGCAGACGAAAAAGGGATTTAAGAACTTTTCGTCGATAAGCTTCTCCTACGGATTTGCCTTTTGAGGGTGTCGTACGTGAGTTTTCTGAAGCACCATCTAAAGAGAGATAATTTTATACCCATGGGCTTTATAGGCATGGTAGTGCTTTTGAGCGGTGGTGTTTTTCTCTGTCGAGCTTAGATCTTCAAAGGTATAAATTGTAGTGAAATGGGGATTTAAGATCGGCTCTCCTGTAAGGTTGAAAACGCTGCGGGCCCCATTGGGATTTTCTTCGGAAGAAGTGAGTACAATGAGATCCTGACAGGGGGTATCTTTAATGACGTGAGGAAGAAAACTATCCTGAGGCAAACGCCATAGGAGGAAATCAAGGTATTCTAAGGCCTTTTTGTGTGGCAGTTTAAAAAGAAGAGGCTGTTTTTTTTCAAAGTATTCATGTGCTACGCTGACGATTCGATTCCGCTTCATTTGGTCACTTGTGACTTGGAAGAATGTGACCCGTTTCGTTTTATTTGGTATCTTCGGATTTGTCATCTTTTTTGCCTGGCTGAAAGATTCCACATGAGAGGAGAAATTTAAACAGATCTTCGGTCTCAATATCCACTGTTTTCACTTCTTTATCCGAATACATAAGAAGAAATCCCGAAATGGGGTGAGGGGCGGTGGGAACAAAAATCGATTGAAAGGTGGTATCTTTAACGCGCGGGTCTGTATTTTTTGCCACTTCACTTGGAGGGTCGCCGGAGAGAAGTCCAATAGCATGCGTTTTTTGATGAGGAAAAGGAACAAGAACTGTTCCTTTAAAAAGCTTTTTCCCTTCTTCTGAAAAGACGTTTTTCGTGATGTCAAGTGAGATGCGATAAATGGTTTTGACAATCGGAATTTTTGTAAGCAGGCGGTTTGTCAGTTTTAGGAACCAAGAAAAGAAGATACGTCGTCCCAGGATTCCGAGAATAAAGATGAGCACGACAAAGAGGACGAGGACGATCAGCCTACTGATGACGACGAGAAGGTAATGGTGTTCTTCTGCAATTTGACCTCCATAGAAGCTAATCATTTCTTCAACAAAACCTGTGAAGGGAGCGGTGAGAAGGTCGATCACAAATACGACGACGACAATAGTAATAGTAATGGGAAGGAGGGTGGCAAGTCCTGCAATAAATGTTTTCTTCATGTAGCCTTGGTGTCGTTTGGTACGGGGGCTGGGTATTCAGGTGTGATGACCCCACACGAAACGATATATTTAATGGCTGCTTCGGGCTTCAAGTCAAGATGAATAAGGTCTTCTTTTTTGTACATGAGCAAAAAGCCAGTTGTTGGGTTGGGGGTTGTTGGAACGAGAACTGAAACCATTGGAGCGTTTGCTTTTTCTGAGCAGACATGAGGGGATTCTCGAGAAACGAGTCCCATCACATAGGTTCCATCTTTGGGAAAGGGAACCATCACGACTTGCTTGAATGAACTTTTATCGGTGACAAAAATCGTTTTAATGATTTCTTGCGTGGTTTTGTAGACTTTGTTGATGAGGGGAATGCGGTGGAGAACTTTATCACTTAAATTGAGTAAAGCTTTAAAGAAAAACCAGCGAGCGATCATTCCTAAGAGAAGGGTGAAAAGAAAGAGACAAATGAGAATCAGGAATTTACTTCCGTATAAAACGACTTGTTCACGAGAAAGAAAGAGAAATCCTTTATTTAGGATGTCGAATTCTTTCAGAAAGCTGACAACAATACCAATGAAGGGCTTTGTCAGAAAATTCACAATAAAGACAACGATGGCGATGGTGACAGCAAGGGGAAGTAAAATCACCAAACCAGTAATGAAGCATTTTTTCATATTGATATTCTCCGTAATCCCCTGATCTTATGAGAAAAAAATGTTATTTGGCAAGTGGAACCGCCAAGGGAGGTCTGCGTCTTCTTCTGCGTAGTCAATTCCAATACGTGGTGAGGCTACAATCTCTTTTTTTTCGATGATGAGTCCTCGGTCTTCAAGCCAAATTGCATTTTGACTGAGGGGGGTTCCAGAATGTTTTGTGTGGATTCCTAATGCTTGAGAAAGAGAGCCGGGCCCTGAGGTTAATGTTTTGTCGAGCTTTGTTTTGTTTCTCCGCTTCAGCATTGTTTTTATTCCATGTGTGGGAAAGATTGACCGGATGAGAATCGCATGGGGAGTTCCTTCTTGATGTGTGACGATATTGAAAAGGTGGTGGATACCATAGCAGAGATAGACGTAGGCGGTTCCTCCTGCTCCAAACATCACCTCAGTTCGTTTAGTTCGTCGATTTTGGTAGGCGTGGCAGGCTTTATCTTCCGCCCCTTTGTAGGCTTCGGTTTCAGTGATGATTCCTCCTGTGAGGAGACCGTGAAACTCTGTGAAGAGAAATTTTCCTAAGATTTCTTGCGCGATTTGCGTGACGTCTTCTTTTTGAAAGTATGTTTGTAAAAGGACTTCTTTTTTTTGGACTTTGGCTTTTTCGAGACGTCTTGCAAGAGAATCCATTTACATTCCAAGGTGATTAAATCGATTTCAGATAATACGATTTCTAACGGGTCACCCATTTTAAACGATTTGCCGGTATTTTGTCCTATGAGAGTTTGAATTTTTTGGTTGAATTCATAGAAATCGTCTCGAAGATCGGAAATGTGAATGAAACCTTCGAATTGGAGTGGTTCGACTTCAAAGAAAAATCCAAAAGGTTTGATTTTACTGAGCACTCCTTTGTAAATGCGGCTGGGGTCTTCTTTTTGGTAGGCGGAAAGCAAGCGCAATTTTTTCATGAGAACAACGCTGACCTCTGCTTTGAACGAGGTGCGCTCTTTCTCAGAGCAAGTGCGGGCAATTTCTTCAAGATTTGGAGGGGGAGTTTTATCAAAGAGGAGGCGGTGGATCACGAGATCGCTATAACGTCTGATAGGACTTGTGAAGTGACAATAGTTCTCAAGCGCCAACCCGTAATGGCCCACATTTTGATGAGAATAGATCGCGAGTTTCATACTTCGGATGAAGGCTACGGAAAGGCGGTGAATGTGCGGCGATTGTTTAGCGAGGGTGAAGAGTTTTTGAACGTCTTCTTGCGAGGGCTTTGCATTGAGGGGAAAACCGAGAGAGCGGGCAAGGGCGTAAAATTCTTCGAGGTTTTCTTGGGAAGGTACTTCGTGGATGCGGAAGACGGCTGATTCGCTTCTTTTCACAAAGTATTCGGCCACGATTTCATTGGCCTTTAACATGAATTCTTCCACGAGTTGGTGGGTGATGTCGTATTCGACAACTTGGTAACCGTAGGGTTCTCCTTTTTTATCAACTTGGATGACGACTTCGGGTAGGGCTAAATCGACAGATCCCCGTTCAGAGCGCTTTTTCTTGAGGAGGAGGCAGAGTTCTTCCATGAGCTGTAAGGTTGGCAAGTAAGGACTTTTGATTTTCCCATCTAAGACTTCTTTTGCTTCTTCGTAAGTGAACCGTTTTTGGCTGTAGATATAGGCTTTTTCTATTTTAGAGCGGAGCTGGTTTCCTTCTAGATCGAAATCGACGAGGACAGAGATGGTCAAGCGGAGTTCTTTTTCTTTAAGACTGCAAAGATGATTGGACAAAGCTTCGGGAAGCATGGGGACGCACTCACCTGGAAAATAGGTCGAGTTGGAGCGAAGCTTGGCTTCATCGTCGAATGGACTTCCTTCTTTCACATAGTGGGAAACATCGGCAATATGGACCGCAAGGTGATATCCTTTTTCGTCTTTGGAAAGAGAAAGGGCATCGTCAAAATCTTTAGCGGTTGTGGGGTCAATTGTAAAGGTCTCAAGATCCCTAAGATCGAGGCGTCCGCTTAGATCTTCTTTAGGGACCTTTTTCGGAAGCTTTTTTGCGATCTTAACAAGGTGGGGTGGAAACTCAGCGCGGATGCCAAAGTCTTTGACTGCTGCGGGAATGTCTGATTCTGTATCGTAAATGGTCCCGATTTTTTCCATTACCTCACAGAGGACAGGAGCATTTTCATCTCCCCAATCAAGAACATTTAAGAGAAGGCGGTCTCCTATTTCGTAGGAAATGCCATTCTTTTTTCTGACAAATGCTGATTTCGCGTCGCCTAGAGACTGAACGTAGAGGACATAGTTTCCTTTGGGGTTGATGATCCAGACAATACCAACAAGTTGTTCTTTGGCTCTTTTAGTGATAGAAAGAACATACCCTTCTGGTCCCTTTTCGCTTTTTTTATCGGAGTTAATGGCGATTTCGACAAAATCACCGTCAACGGCATTTTTTTTTAGGTGCTTGGGAATGAAGACATCTTCTGGAAAAAGGGATGGATCGCTTGGGGTGACAAATCCAAAACCCTTCGAGTGAATATGAATAGTGCCTTGGATGACTTGATGGTGGGGTGAGGCTGTTGTGCGTGGTTTGGGCTTAGTCATTAAATTTTTTATTTCTCTTTATCGAGTTACCTAATTATGATTGTATCTAATTACTTTGAAAATCGCAAACTTCTATGAAACGTCTTCGAGTCATTTTACTCACAAATGGGGTAGGGCTATTTGTCTTACTTTTCGTCCTTTTTGGGGCGAAGTCATTCTCTTCACTGTTTCGCTCAACTAACGCAATAAAAAACCATCGCTCGATTGTGGTTGAGCGCCAGGCTTTAAAAGAAGTTTTGAGTCAGTACTCCGACGAGCGACTTTTGAAGATGTATTTAGCAGGACGGGAGATTCTCGAGTGGAATAGAGTTCTAGAAAAAGCCGGTTCCCATGTGGTTCATGAACTGCTAAAAGGGCAGGGAATGTTTTTAGGGATGGAGCATTATCCTAAACATGATGCTTATGATAAGGAAACTTTTGCCCAGTATTACTACCACTCTCATCGAAAGGAAGAACATGGCCATTTCCATCTTTTTTTAAGGCAGGGTGGAATGCCTGAAGGGGTTTTACCTAAATTTTACGATGGGAGAAATGATACCATGAGCGATGTCGACACGTTTTCTCATTTGATTGCGATTTCTATGGATGATGAAGGGTATCCAATCAAACTATTTACCACAAATCGTTGGGTGACAGGAGAAGATTGGTACAAGAGTGAGGATGTATGCAAGATGATAGACCTTTTTCAAATTGAACATACCCATCCTTCTTGGGTAACCAACAAATGGCTGAGCTCGATGCTTCGCCTTTTTTATCCTCAAATTTCTGAGCTTGTTTTGCGTCGTGAGCAGGATTTAGAAAGGAAAAGCCAGGCGGATACATTAGTTGATGCTATGGAAGATTATCAACTTGATGTGCTTTCAGAGTTAGAAATTTCAGTAGAGGCTCAAATGGATGTGTTGAGCCGTTTAATTGAAGAAAGGGGAATCGAAATTCCCCTTTAAGCAGAGCTTTTAACGTTGGTTTTTGTTGGGCTTGGAACCATTTGCAGGTTGGCAAGGTCCACAGGGCTCACATGGTCCACAAGGTTGACACTGGCCATCTCCGTCATTTGGTTCGCAGCTTAGGCTTTTCTTTTGGCAAGAAAGCATAAGCATTCCGCAAACTGCAAGACACAAGCTAAAGGTTAGCGTAAATTTTTTCATCAACAACCTCCGATTAGGTATGCTTTTTGGAATAAGGGGAACAGAATCATTTGTCAAGAAGAACTTTGACAAGTTCTTCGCTGCCGCCTATCAAGGAGTAGACGTTTGATAGTCCTTCAGCTCTAAGAGCGCGCGCAAGAGAATGACTTCTTTTTCCTTTCTGACAAATGAGTAGATACGAGATTTGAGGGTCTAGATTTCTAAAATCAAATGCGCTCATTGGGATCGTTAGTACATTGTTCCCAGGACAGGGGGCTTGACAGGTCTCTTCTTCTTCTCGTATGTCAATCCATTGAAAGGGGTAATCGTTTAGATTTTTGCTTTCTATTTCCCAATCGGATTTGTCGACAAGATGGAGAATACGGGGAGATTCCCCGCAAAGAGGGCACTCCTTGTTTTTAGAAAAGGAAAGGACTTGTTTTGAGTGGTAGACGAGATCGGTGAATAAGATTTCGTGAGAAGGAAGTGTAGGCATCTTCAGAAAGTACTTAATGGCTTCCATGGCTTGTAGAGTTCCAAAGTATCCTGGGACGGGACCTAAAACTCCGACTTCTTGGCAGGTTCCAACGCACCCTTCTTGAGGGGTTTCCTCCCAAAGGCAACGGAGGCATGGGGCGCTTTTCTCAGGTATGTAGGTTTGGAGTTGTCCTTCAAATTGATAGATGCTCGCTCTCACAACGGCTTTTTTCGCAAAATACGCAGCGTCGTTGATCAAAAATTTGGCGCGAAAGTTATCTGTGCAATCTAAAATGAGGTCATAAGATTCAAAAAGAGAAAGGGCATTTTTGGCTGTGAGGTGAGAAGGGTGGCATTCGACTTTGATAAAGGGATTCAAAGACTCTATTCGCTTCTTTGCCAGTTCTGCTTTTTTCTTCCCCAAGTCTTCAAAGCGATAAAGAGGTTGGCGGTGCAAGTTGCTTTCATCGAGTGTGTCTCCGTCGCAGATTCCGACAGTTCCTACTCCGGCTGCTGCAAGGTAGAGAAGAGCAGGCGATCCCAGCCCTCCAGCTCCAACGACAAGACACTTAGAGTTTTTTAGTAGCTCTTGTCCTTCTTCGCGCACTTCGGGAAGACGGATTTGTCTTGAGTAATACTGTGTCATGCTATCCTCCCGCAACAGGGGGAATAAAAATAACTGAGTCTCCCTCAGAAAGGAGGGTATCCCAAGTGGCAACTTTGGAATTGACAGCCACTTTGATTTGAGACTCTGAGAGGCGAAAGCTATGGAGAGCCTTCAGCATGTTGAAGAGCTCTCTTACTGTATTTTTCTCAAACTCCACAGTTTCTTCAGGAACACCTCTTTCCTGTCTAAGAAGCGCATAGTATATAATATGAATTTGTTTTATCATGGGATCCTTTGGATTGGTGAAATCTGGCAAAATTTACCCAAAACTTAAGTTAGATCGTCTTGTGAGAAGAAGAGTTTACAACTCTGCAAAAAGTTCTTCATTTCTTTTGAAATGAGATGAGAATATCTAGGTCTTCTCATCTCACTTCTAGTAGTGTTTCAATTATTGTTCTTTACAAGCCGCAGCTTCAGAAATAACTTTCATAGATTCTGGGTTAGAACAAGGCCCTTTACCGCCTGCAGCAACAATCTTTTTCATCTCTTCAGGTGAAAGCTTAGAATGCCACTTTTCGTTGACGGCTTCTTGAAGATCTTTTTTAGAAAATGTGTAGTGTTCATTTTTAAGGATCTTTTCTTTTTGATCGGTTTTCTTAGCACTTAGAAATTGGTTTCTAAAGTTAGCATCTGTTTCAACACGATCTAGAAATTGTTTTGCATTTTGTTTACTCATATAATTTTCCTAAGATTTATAAATACCTAAGGTATCATCAATTTTATTCTTTTCAGGAGAAAGGTTAGAATACCAATTCTCATTCTATGCGCAAGGTCTCTACGCATCTCACTCCTGTAGTTTTTCAATTATTGCTCTTTCAAAGCCACAGCTTCAGAAATAACTTTCATAATCTCTGGGCTAGAACAAGGTCCTTTACCACCCGCGGCGACAATTTTTTTCATCTCCTCAGGGGTTAGATTAGAATGCCATTTTTCATCAACGGCTTCTTGAAGATCTTTTTTAGAAAATGTGTACTTTTCCTTTTTAAGGATCTTTTCTTTTTGTTCAGGCTTTTGACAACTGAGAATTTGATTTCTAAAGTTGGCATCCGTTTCAACACGGTCTAGAAATTGCATAGCTTGCTTTTTACTCATTTAAGAGTCTCCTAAAAAATTTAATGAAAGGAGGGAGAACTTTCAATTTTGCAAAAGTCCTCCCACTTTATGATTTTATTCTTCTTTTGCTACGGGACAGGCACAAACAACTTTCAGGATATCTGGATTAGAACAAGGACCTTTTCCACCAGCAGCGACAATTTTTTTCATCTCTTCAGTAGAAAGCTTAGAATGCCACTTTTCATTGACGGCTTCTTCAAGCTCTTTTTTAGAAAACGTATAGTGTTCTTTTTTAAGGATCTTCTCTTTTTGCTCTGCCTTTTGACAGCTAAGAATTTGTTTTCTAAAGTTAGTATCTGTTTCAACACGGTTTAGAAATTCCATAGCTTGTTTTTTACTCATGAAACGCTCCTTGTAGGGTTTGAATATTGAGAATTTGTGTAGCATTTTGCTCGCTCACGCCAATCTCCTTTGGACGTAATATTTAATTTTCGTTATTAAGAAAACGAGATAAAGGTCGCAACAAAAAAAAGATTTTTTTTATGAATTGTATTTTATTTCGGGGAAATTCTTATCAGGCGAAGAAAGGATATTTTAAGGGAACTCATCGGATTGTAAGTCCAGAAGAAACATGGGAAAAAATTGCCCCTTTGACTTCCCAAATTGGTGTAAGTCGAGTGGCGAATGTGACAGGGTTAGACCGGATAGGGATTCCGGTGACTGCTGTGATTCGTCCTGAGGCATTGACACTTTCAACTTCATCAGGAAAAGGACTCGATTTGTGTACATCTCTTGTGTCTGGACTTATGGAGTCTCTTGAACTTCATTGCGCTGAAGAAGCTGACCTTTCCTATTTGCACCTTCCTTATCATGAACTTTCAAAAAGAGTGAAGACCATTCCAATTGACAGACTCCCGCTTAGAAAAAACTCTCTTTTTCGCCCTGACTGGCCTGAAAGATGGACGATTGGATGGGATCTCTTCAATCAAGAAGAAGTTGCAGTGCCTTTACTTAGTGTGATCCATAATTATAAAATTGTCAGACAAGAACCTTCTGAACTTCACTCTTTTGAGATGACCTCGAATGGGTTAGCTTCGGGAAATCATTTTTTAGAAGCTCTTGCAGCTGGCATTTATGAACTCATTGAGCGAGACGCGATCACATGTCACATGTTTGCTTTTGAAACTGTTAAAGCAGCTCTTCCTCGAGTGTGTCTTGAGACGATCCGTTTTTCTAAGGTGCAACAGGTGATCGAAAAGCTCAAATGGGCAAGATTTCAATTATTGCTCTATGATTGCACAATTGATACTGAAGTTCCCGTTTTTATGGCGACGCTTTACGATGAGACGATGCGTCATACTCGATTATCTCAAGGGTATGGCGCTCATCTGGACCCCGAAGTCGCAATGATCCGAGCCATTACAGAAGCTGTCCAAGGCAGTACCATTGGGATTGCTGGCTCAAGAGACGATATATTTTTCTCACAATTGAAACAAGGAAAGCAATCTGACTCAGAGCAAACGATCACTGCATTAGAAAACCAGCCGGCAACGGTTGATGTCTCTCAATTAGAGTCAGTTGCAACGTCAACCCTTGAAGAAGATGTGACCCTCTTAATGGAAAAAATCCGAAATGTTGGAATTACGCAGCTCCTCGTTTTTGATTTGAGCAAAGAAGATCTTGGCGTTTCTGTCCTTCGCGTGATTGCTCCTGGATTAGAGGGGTATTTTTCACATGTAGCTTCGGTTCAGCGCGCGAAAATCTTTGCCGAGAAGCAAAAACCTCATGCGCGGAAAAGTCTTCTTTCACTTAAACAAAGTCTTCATCTTCCTGCAGGAGGGATCTAATGCACTTTAAGCCCGATGAGATCATCATTTTTCTTGGACCCTCTTTGCCTCTTGAAGAAGCGCAGGGAATTTTAGATGCTCGCTATTTCCCTCCTGCTAAACAGGGGGACATTTTAAGTGTCACAAATCGATTCCAACCAAAAGTCATTGGACTGATCGATGGTTTTTTTTCCCAGTCCCTTTCTGTGTGGCATAAAGAGATCCTTTTCGCGCTCAGCTCTGGAGTTATTGTTCTAGGAGGAAGTAGTATGGGTGCTTTAAGGGCTGCAGAAACAGCTGCGATGGGAACAGTGGGAGTTGGAGAAATATTTAAGCTGTACCAGAGCTGGGAAGTCAACGATGATGACGAAGTCGCTTTGATTCATGGTCCAGCAGAAGAGCGATATCTGCCTCTTTCCCTTCCGATCATAAATGTTCGTTTTACTCTTAGGAAGGCTGTTGAAGAGAAGAGGCTTTCCGAAAAGGTTGCGGCGCAATTTTTAGAGATAACAAAGTCAATTCACTATTCGGAAGTAGATATTGAGAGAATTTGCTTGGAAGCAAAGACCCGAGGGGTAGAGGAAGAAAAAATTCAGCAAATTTCTTCGCTTCTCATCGACCATTATGTTGATCAAAAAAAAGAGGATGCACGTCTTCTATTGCAGAAAGTAAAATCTCTAACTTCTAAGGATCTACCTGAGAAAAAGCCTTATCCTCGTAGTGTAGTATTTAATGTTCTCTATGAATGTGATCAGCGTCCCTTCTACCCCGACTCTGAAGTGACATCAAAAGAAATTGCACTCTATGTTGCTCTGCACCACTCAAAATTTCAAGAGCTTCAATTTCAAGCTTTAAACCAATCAATGGCATGCTTTCTTGCTGAATTGTTGAAAATTCAAGTTTCTCCTGAAGAAATCGATAGAGAAAAAGCGCGCCTCTTTTTCCGTTTGCAACTGAGCGATTCTGAAGAGCAGGAGCAGTGGCTAAAAAAGAATCACTTCACAGAAGAAGATTTTGAGGAGTTTATCGAGGAAAGGGCTAAAGTAAGAAAGCTGCAGCGCGCAATGAATGTTGAATCTGTACCAAGAAAGCCGATTACAGCTCTTTTAAAAGAGCTGAAGTGGAGTAACTCTTATGAGACTTGGGCCAATAAATGTGTCTGCCAAGAAGATCTACTAAAAAAGAAAAATGCTTGTTTCTTTGAAGCAACTCATACAGAGTTGCACGAAGAAAAATTGGTTGAAACTCATTTGAAGGAAACTTCATGGGCCCCAGACATTCCCTATGATGAATGGTTTGTAGAAGCTGGCTTTGAAAATCTTTTAGAATTGAAAAACGAAATGGTGAGATCGAAGCTTGCCAGGGATGCTCTAAGAGAACTTCTACTTTTTTAACCCAAATAGATGATCCGATCCACAATGTTTTTAAGAGGCTCTGGGTCATGAGTGGTAAAAATTTGCGTGATGGGAAGTTTTTGAAGGTTGTCGAAGATGCGCTTTCTTGAATCCGGATCAAGCTCGCAAAGTACTTGGTCAAGAAGGAGAATTGAAGGGGTGGACGCAAGTCCTCGAACTAGAAGAAGTCGTTGCCGTTCTCCTGAAGAGATAGAGATTCCCCGTTCAGGAAGAAGAGTTGAAATTCCCATCGGATAAGTTTCTAGATCTTTTTGGAAGTCTGCGAGCTCTATTGCGCGCTCTATTTGTTCCATTGTAAGGGTTCTTCCTACTCTGATGTTATCGTAGATCGTTCCGGCAAAGATTCCTTCAGTATCGAAAATGGTTCCTATATTTTGACGTACTTTCTGAAGGTTTTGATTTTCTAAAGAGTGACCATCAAAAAAAATAGTTCCTGAATGAGGTCGTTCAAGCCCCAAAAGGAGGCGGATCAAAGTGGTTTTTCCAGATCCTGGTGCTCCAACAATCGCAACTTTTTCTCTAGGAGCAATGCTTAGAGAAAGATTCTTGAAAAGAGAGGAGGGGGATTCTTGATAGTGGAATGTGACTTTGTCAAAACGTATTTCTCCCTTAGGAGAAGCAAGATGAAGGGATTGGCGGGATGGAGAATGATTTTCGTGAAAGATTTTTTCAGACTGTTTCAAAAGGCGCATTGAGTTAGTGATTTCAAGAAGCGTTCGGGTAAGGGTGTCGAGTGTGACGCAAATGACAATGAGAGCAAGGTAGAAGGCAAAAAAATCGCCTATTCGTGGAGCTAGCCAACCAACTGCGATGCCTAATATATTAAGCGACAATAGGAGGGGCGGCAGAGACAAATAGATCAATGTGAGAGATATTTGAGTGCTTCCAATGATTCTTTTTCTCTTTAAATTTTGATTCAGATGCATTTTCAATCGTTTATAAATGATCTTTTCCTGCCCCCAAGATCGGACACTTGTCATCCGACTGAGAGATTCACTAAGAAAAGAACTCGCTTCTTCTTCTTTTTTTTGAATCGTCTCTTTAATCCGGTTGTTCGTGTGGATTAGATGATAGACATTCCAAAATGCTACTCCCAAGAACGGAAGAGAAACAAGTGTGAGTGAGTAAGAGAAATAGGCCATTGCAAACAAGTAGAGAAGCGAAAAACAGCTAGAAAAGAGAATTTGAGGAGTGAGGTGGCCAACACCTTGTCTTATTGTTTCAAGGCCCATAATTTTTTGGAAAATTGAGAGTTTGGTTTCCCTTTTGAAAAAAAAGGCAGGAAACTCAAAGATTTTCTTCCAAAGCATGGGCTGGACACGGTGGGCAAAAAAACCGTCAAGTCGGAGTAATCTTCTATTGCGTATATAGATGAGAATAGCCCAACCGATAGCAGCAATCCCTAGACCTATGGCTAGAGACCATCCTAGGTCAGGAGTCCCTTTATCGTAAACGTCGTTAAGAACCCACTGCATAGCAAGTAGTGGAAGAAGGGTAAGGAGGGTTCCACATAGAGTTAAAAAGGCGATCATTCCGATCTCCTTTTTTCTTTCTTTTGTGACGGAAAAGGCAAGCTCTTTTAGCCCTTTCACCTTTGGCGGAAGTGGAGGGTAAAAACAAAAGGCTCTATTTTGCAGCTGTGTGGCTTCATCTTTACTCACTCTGGTTGACCGATTTTTTTTCGAGTTGAAAATGCGATATCTTCCAGAGAATGTGGGAATGAGAATAACGGGTTTATCGGTATTTTCTTCAAATGCGAGGAGAGGGATTGATCCTTGTTTCCACCACCCGTTTTTTAAGACGACCTTTTCCATTGGAATATGGGAATGAGAGCTAATTTGTTCGACAATTTCTTCTTTGGTTTCTCCTAATTGAGTGGGAGCTGTAAACTCGAGCTGGTAGAGTTGTCCCAAATCATTGCATGCTTTGAGAATCTCTTTGTGGGGTGCAGTCATACAATTTCCCCCTGACTTAAATGGAGGACTCTGTCACATTTGTCTAGGAGAAATGTATCATAAGTAATGCATAATAAGGTGCATTTTATCCTGCGAAGCTCTTCGATCACTTTTTCTTGCTGAGGGCGAGACAAAGCATAGAGCCCCTGATCGATAATGAGAAGAGAAGGGTTTTTCAAAAAGATGCGGGCAAGATCGAGCTTTTGCTTCTCACTTTTTGAAAGGTTTTTTCCTTCTTCCATGACCCATCGGTTAAGTTGAAGAGAGTCACCAATTTTATCCCCGACTTGATAAAGGGTTTCATCTGTGATGTCGGCATTCCAAAAGGTTAGGTTATTCCGCAAGGATCCAAGAAAGAAGATGCTTTCGTCTCCAAGCCAAGCAACAGTTTTACGGAAAAATTCTCCATTCAGTTCCTCGAGGAGATTTCCACCATAGAAGATTTGTCCTTGTGTGGGTTGATACAGCGCAGCAGCAAGTTTTCCCAAAGTAGATTTTCCAGAGCGTGTTGGGCCTGTAACACCTAAGCATTCATGAGGGTTTAATGAAAAAGAGACGTTTTTTAGTAGAGGAGGAGAGTGGGGATAATAGCTGTAACTCACATCTTGAAAGGCTAGACTGTTGATAGGACATTTTTTTGTGCCTTCAAAAGTGAAAAACGTGTCGGGCTCTGTGTGTGTCAAGTCATTCACTCTACAGACGTTTCGTTTCATCAGATTGATCATTTCAGAAAGAGAGAGGAACTTGTTTAGAGGGGCTAAGAAAAGAATTAAATAAATTTGGAATGCTGCAAGGGTTCCGAGAGTGAGTTTTCCGCTGAGAACCTGTTCGGTTCCTATCCCAATGAGCAAGGCTGTTGAGAAAAATTGAATGAAAAAAGGGAAAACGATGAGCAGTCTCTCTTTTTTTCCAATCGTTTGATCGGTGTTTAATAAGTAGGTGTAATGTTTAATCCACTTGTGGAAGAAAAATTGCTCCGATCCGACTGCTTTGATGGCATCAATTGAGTGCATCTGTTCGAGGCTTGCTTCATCGCTTTGATTTCGAGCTCTTTCCCATGTATCATAGAGGGCAAGGCGGCTTCTTGAAACGGTCTGCAAGACGAGAAGGCTAAGGAAAGCCCCAAAGATAGTGACTGAGGCTACGAGAGGACTATAGGAAAACATGATGGCAGCATAGAAAATAGAGAGAGTTAATTGAATAAACGTGGGGACGATTTCTTCGTAATATCTTTGGCTGAACTTTCCAATTTCCTTGATCCGATCAGCAATTTCTCGTGGGTCCCTTTGTCCAAAAAATGTGAGGGGAAATTTCAAGAGTTGTAGAAGATATCTGGATGTCATATTTCCTGATATTTTGTGTGAAATTTTCTTCAGAAAAAAACTGTGAAATCCATTGAGCGCAGCACCTAGCGCAATTGCAAATATCAAGAATCCTAAACACTCTATTTTCCAATCCACTGCATTCGAATAAGACATGTGGTTGATAAAGATGCGCAAAGTAATGGGGACAGCCAAAGTTGGCAACAAAAGGAGAAGACCGCTGAAAAGTAAAAAGAGGTGCGCAGAGAAATATTGCTTCAATTCTTTTTTAAATCTTTGCCATATTCCGATCTTAAACGAAGATCGCTCAAAATTTTCAGTGAGTTCGAAAAAGATCGCAATTGCGCTAAAACTCGATTGAAATTCATCTTTTGTATAGACAACTGGGCCATGTTCTGGGTCGTTAATGTAGACTTTATTCTTCTTGATCCCCTCAAGAACAACAAAATGGGATCCTCTCCAGAGCAAAATGGCAGGCTTTTTATGTTTTTCTAAATGAAAAAGGGTTGTACGCATTCCTGTTCCTTCTAGCCCATAGAACTTTGCAGCATCGATAAGGCTGGAAATGCTACTCCCATCTCGTGAGACAGCGCAACGATGTCGAAGTTCTCCTAAAGGTAGAAATTTGCGGTAGTAGCCCAGAATAATTCCAAGAGCTGCCGCGCCACATTCAATAGCTTCCATTTGTAAAAGTAATGGGGTACGAACTTTCCATGATCGAGCAGCATCTGAGGAAAAAAGGTGTCTCATTTTTTTCAGAAAATTACTCAGCATTTTTCGAACTAAATAAGTAAGAAATGATATTCTTTTTCTCTACAGCAATTTTAAAGTAGCAAGGAGTTCCAATCTGAATGGGAAAAGGGGGGCCTTTGTCAGATGTCCATGTATAGCCACTTGCCGTGTTTTGATCTTTAATGAGATCAATAACAATCAACTTCAGTAAGTCTGTTTCTTGAGCTGTGCTGACGATATTGGCGATGGGAAAACGTCTTACCCCTTCTTTTTTCCAAAAGGGGATAAGAGCGGCTACTTTTCCTTTTAATCGTCCATATTCAACTGGGTTGGCTCCAGCTAGATACACTTCTACACTCATCCCTACATGGACTTGCTCAGTAGCAAGGGAAGGGACGATTCCAGAAACTTGCAATCCTTCGTTTGGTAGAAGAGGCTTTTGAATCCATAAAAGAGGTTGCCCGCTTTCCACAGGCTCTCCACCAACCACCTCTAAAGCAAATGCTTCACCTTTTGTTTCTGATTTTACGATATCTTGAGAAGGCATTAACTCAATAAGAGGTGTTCCAATCTCGACTTTTTCTCCCCAATACGTAAAAACACTTTTGACAGTTCCCGAATCGGGTGCAGAAACAGGAATGGTTTGACTGGGATTAAAGATGAGTCCCTGTCCGTTCACTCTTATTGGAAGGTATGTAAAAAAAGAGTAAATGAATGCGGCGATCATAAGGGCACAAAAAAAAGAAAGGACTACCCAATTCATGGGCGAGACTAATGCTAAGGGTTTCTGATCGTCGTCTTCTATGGATGAGCTCATACTTGGGAAATAGCATGATTGTTAGGGTATCGTCAATGACTATCCCATGCTGCGGACTTGGTTATGACAGGATCTTCTAGAGAATGTTTTCTTTTTGGAGGGCTTCTAAAAAGAGAGGATGAGATTCATAAACGTGACCTTTGATGCCTAGCTTTCTTGCGGCATGAACATATTCGGAGATGTCATCGATGTAAAAGCATTCATGAGGTGGTGCGTTTGCATGAAACAGAGCCTCTTGGTAAATCTCCTTTTCTGGTTTAACACGG
Organism: Simkania negevensis Z; assembly: GCF_000237205.1. Taxonomy (GTDB): domain Bacteria; phylum Chlamydiota; class Chlamydiia; order Chlamydiales; family Simkaniaceae; genus Simkania; species Simkania negevensis. The sequence continues at coordinate 965,993 of NC_015713.1, forward strand.
TGAACCTTATACGAGAGGATAAGGTGATCGAAAAGGGGGAGAAAATCATAGTGTTTGGAAATATACTGATAATGAGCTTCATTCGTATTAGATAGCAAGATGAGGCGGATTCCCTTTGCTTTGAGCTGTTTCACAATTTGGACCATTTCGGGGCGTGGTGTGAAAATATCACAGCCCGCTTCTATGAATTTAGTAAACTCGAACTGAACAGGGGAATGCTCAGACAACATGTTATAGAGATCTCTGCTCGAAACTTCGCCTCTTTCGTACTTGATTCCGATTCCCTCTTCAACAAAGAGGCTTTTTACTTTTTCAATAGGGAGTTGAGCCGTCGTTGCAACTTGGCTGAGCATCTTTTCAAAACTAAAGGAAATGAGAACATTTCCCATGTCAAAAATTACCGCAGAGTACTTTCCCATTTTTTTCTTTCTCCTTTGTGACTTTGCAACCAAATGGTACAAAGTTTAAAGTTATCTCGATGTGTGTCGAGGAATTTGAGAGCCTCATCGATTGAGGGATAGGTCATTAGTGCAGTGGCTAGGGCATCTGCCATCAAGCAAGTAGGAGCTTTGACGGAGACGGTATCGAGAGTTGTTGTGGCTTCTTTCGTTTGAGGGATCACGATGTGGGTGCAGAGCTTTCCTTCAATTTCTGTGGATTGTTCTTGGACGCCACTGGTGGCTAGGGCCATATCTAAGGGGATGGGTGTGTCTTCAAAGCTCGGAAGAGAGACATTCCAACTTCTTCCAGAAGGGTGTTTTCCGAGTGCGCGGATGTCGCCACCCCACTCGACGTAGAGATTCGAGTATCCTTTTTCATGAAGTTTTTCAATGAGGGTGTCAATGGCAAATCCTTTGATCAGACCGTCGAGGTCAAGCAAGGTCCCTTCAATGAGCCGTCTAGCAAGTCCTTGCTCGAATGAGAAGGTTTCCCATCCTACGGGAAGAAAATCAAGAGAAGGGGGGCGCGCGTGGGTTTTAAGGGCTTCTTTCCAAACGCTTGTGACTGCGCCATAAGTAGGATCAAAATGCCCATCTGTGAGAGCGGTGATGCTTTTGGCTTCTTGGATTAGACTGAGCAACTGAGGGGAAATCGGATATGTTTCGCCAACTAAGAGGTGATTGATTTGTGATAGCTCTGAATGAGGATTCCAATGATTATAGTAGAGATCAATTGCTTCAAAAACTTCTTCTAAGATGCGGAAGACATCTTCTTTCTCATGTTGACTAAGGGCATGTCCGATATGGATGTGATAGTCGTGTGTATGAGCATTCCCGTGAAAGTGAGTTGTGGTTGTCCCTTTGCAGCCGGACAAAAGCAGGAGGAGTAAAAAGAGAATTATATGCATCGTAATTTGTAGCTGAGTAGAGTGTTTGAAAGTAACATGGCAATCGTCATGGGTCCCACTCCGCCAGGAACGGGTGTAATAGCAGAGCATTGCTCTTTGACGGCTTCAAAATTGACGTCCCCAACGATCTTTTTATCGACCCGATTGATTCCCACATCGATCACAACAGATCCTACTTTCACCATCTTGCTTTCGATGAAATGGGCTTTTCCAATGGCAGCTACTAAAATATCTGCTGAGCGGCAAACTTCGGTCAAGTTTTCAGTGCGACTGTGTGCAATCGTGACTGTTGCATTCGCATAGGGTTTTTTTTGGACGAGCAGAGCAGCTAAAGGCTTTCCCACAATGTTACTTCTTCCTACGATCACAACGTGTTTGCCTCCTGGATCGATAGCGCTACGCTCTAAGAGCTGCATGACGCCGAGAGGTGTACAAGCGGCAAACCCTCCTTCTTCACCGAGAAGAAGTTTTCCAATGTTCATGGGGTGAAATCCGTCGACATCTTTTTCAGGCTTGACTGCTTGAATAACTTTTGACTCAGAAATATGAGAGGGGAGAGGTTGCTGCACAAGAATTCCATCGATCTTTTCATCCTCATTTAGCACAGAAATATGCTTTAAAAGAGCCTCTTCTGACACAGAAGCGGGGAGTTCTAAGACTTCAGAGTAGATACCAGTTTCTAAACACCCTTTCTTTTTCATGCGGACGTAGGCCTCTGAAGCGGGATCTTCACCTACCAAAATGAATGCCAGTCCAGGCTTTCTCCCTTTAAGGAGATTGATTTCTTGTTTTAGCTCTTCACGAATTTCTTGAGCGATCCGTTTGCCATCGATGAGGTTCATTCTTTGTTTGATTTCTCCAATGTCGCTTTGATGTTTTTTAGAATTTGATCATGCAAAATTCCGTTACTCGCGACAATGGGGCCTTCTTCGAATGTTTTATACCGTTCGCCTTTAAAGTTGGTAAAAGTTCCACCTGCTTCTTCTAGGATGAGTTTGCCTGCAGCATAATCCCAAGGACGGAGAGAAACTTCCCAAAATCCATCATACCTCCCCGCGGCAACATAGGCCAAATCAAGTGCAGCTGAGCCAATCCTTCGCAGAGGGATTCCCATTTTTGCGAAAGTATTGAAATGGTCTAAACAGCAAAGGGGATTTTCATGGACATTGTAGGGGAAGCCTGTAGCACAGATCGCACTGTCTAAAACCGCGGTCTTTGTGACCTTGAGGCGCGTACCATTGAGATAAGCTCCATTATTTTTCTCGGCAATAAACAGTTCATCAACCATGGGGTTGTAAATTGCGCCTGCCAAAACTTCATTTTGAACAGCAGCGGCAATACTCACTGAAAACATCGGGATGCTATGGACGAAGTTGACTGTTCCATCTAAAGGATCGATGATCCATTGAATACCTTCTCGGGCCTCTCCAGATTCTCCACTTTCTTCAGCAAGGAACCTGTGCTCGGGAAAATGGGTTTTGATGAAATCAATAATGAGACGTTCTGCTTTGTTGTCCCACTCTGTCACGAGGTTGTGGCGTCCTTCTTTTGTGGTAAATTCTGGGGATGTTCCAAAGGCTTTTTTGAGCAATTCTCCCGCCTTCATGGCAGCAAGAGTTGCAACCATTGTGAGGCGAGAACGGAGAAGGTTTGGTAGATCTAACTGTTTATCCATATGAGGTAAACTATTTTACAGGCTCTTTATTTTTCTTTTTAGTTTCTTTCCTGAAAAAAAGAAAGCGAAACCATTGTCGACGAAGAAAATAGTACAACATAAGGGGGCAAGAAAACCATAAAAAAGCATAAAAACCATCAAAAAGAGGCATGATGAGGAAGTCGGTTGCTGCTCCTTTCCATGTGAAAGGGATCTCAATCCCAAATATGTTGAGCAAAAGACGTTCTACGAGGGTCGAAACAACTGAGAAGAGAACTGTGAAACTGCTCACACCAAGCGCTTTTTCGACGAAAAAAAGGCGGAAGCGGTAAAGGCAAAATGTTGCAATGACATACACCAAAGCATGAAATCCAAATGGGGCAAGAGTAGAAAGAAGGTCCATGATGAGCCCACATCCAGCTGCGAGATAAAAGGCCCGTGTCAGAGGATACCGATTAAAAGCGATGGTGAGAAACGGAGCGAAAGGGATGAAGGTATATCCAGGGAGGAGAGCAGAAGAATAAAAGGTAAAAAAGAGGCTGATGAGAAAAAAAGGCCAAAGAGGATATTTTTTCATCGCGTTTGCCAACTCCAAGTTGTCTCAAGGAGAGTTTTTAAGGAAGAAAGTTTAGGTTGCCAGTTTAAAACCTCTTGAGCAGACTTGCTTTTAGCAAGAAGGCAAGGTGGATCTGCCGGGTCTTTTGGAGCAACTTTTAGGGGGAGTTGGTATTTAAGAGTCTCTTGAAATGCCGTGACAATTTCTTCGACTGAAAATCCTTGTCCTGTTCCGAGGTTCAAGATGAGATTTTCTCGATGGTCCATTAGGTACTTTAGAGCTTTGACGTGAGCCTCGGCTAAATCTGAAACATGGATGTAATCGCGAATAGGAGTGCCATCATAGGTTGGATGGTCTTTTCCAAAAAAGGTAAAAGAGTCTCGTTTTTTTAAAGCGGTATCGATCAAAATGGGGATGAGATGGGTGGCCGGGAAATGACTTTCGCCTAGTTCTCCTTCAGGATCTGCTCCAGCAGCATTGAAGTATCTCAAGATGGCTGTCTGTGTGCGAGGTAAAAGTTGAACGAGTTTTTCCCCGATGAGTTTAGTTTCTCCATAGACATTGATGGGATTTTTGGGATAATTTTCTTCGATAGGAGTTTTTTCAGGCGTTCCATACACTGCGCAGGTACTCGAAAAAATCAGATAAGGTATTTCAAAATTCTGAACCATTTCTAAGAGATTTGCAGTTCCCCCTACGTTCGTTTGAAAGTAAGTAAAAGGGGTTTGCTGACACTTTCTGGCATCAGTACGCGCTGCAAAGTGCATGACGCCTATGGGGTTTGTTTCTTGGAGGACTTGCCTGAGTCTTTCCTTATCTTCAAGTGAACCTTTGAAGAGAGGTCCCCATTTGACCGCCCACGTGAATCCGGTAGAAAGGTCGTCGTAAACGATAGGTAAAAAACCTTCTCGGGCTAAAGCTTTACAGACATGGCTACCAACGAACCCCGCTCCTCCTGTGACGAAGATCGGTTTCATTTAGAAAGCTCCTTTAGAAAAAAGAACACAAGGGATGGTTTTGAGGATCAGGAACAGATCGAAAAAGAAGGATTGCTTTCCAACATAGGCAGAGTCGAGTTCGATTCGAGCCTCATAGGAAAGATGATTTCTGCCAGAGGTTTGCCAAATTCCTGTGATCCCTGGCTTCACAGAGAGGATTGTATCGGCATATTTACGGAATAGACCATCGGGATTTTCATCGAGCTCTTCGATCATGTGAGGGCGGGGCCCAACGACACTTAACGAGCCTTCGAGCACATTAAAAAATTGGGGCAGTTCATCAAGTGAGACGCGACGTAGAAATTTACCTATAGGAGTGCACCGAGGATCTTTTTTGAGCTTTTGGAAAATTTCCCACTCTTTTTTCATTTCAGGGGAGTTTTCGATGAGTTTTTTTAGACGGATATCGGCATCGAGATACATAGTCCGAAACTTGTAGACGGTGATGATTTTTCGATCTTTGCCAAGTCGTTTAGCGAGATAGAGGACTGGCCCTTTAGAATCTAACTTAATAAGGAGAGCAAGGAGGAGAAAGAGGGGAGAGAGTGTGACTACAACAAGTAGAGAAAAAAGAACATCAAATGCTCGTTTGAGTAGGGGGGAAGCCGATTTTTTTTGGGCTGCAGATATCGAAGTATGATTCATCGCATCGATTATATTATTCGAGGTAGGCCCTACTGTGTCAGATTTTTCAATAAAAATCCAGGGTTTCAATAATTCCTACTCTTCTGCTAAAGTTTGCATAAAAAAAAATAGGATTTCTCATGAAACGGTTTCTTCTAGCTCTCATGGCCCTTTTTTCGTCAGCAGTTCTTCATTCTGAAGAACTTATTTACCGCATTGGGAAGGGAACGCTTGAAGAAAGTGCACAAGGGACGATCCTTCGACTTGAAGGGAAACCCTATGAAAGAGGAGTTCAGCATGGAACATTGCTCAAAGAAAAGATTCAGGCAAACGTTGAGGGATTTATCGATGTTCCTGGGCTAGATCAAAGTCCACGGGTGAAAGCTTTTCATGCCCATCTTTCAACCTTACTCTCGTCTATTCCTTCTCATTACCTTGAAGAAATGCGTGGAGTGGCATATGGGGCAGATGTTCCGTTTGAAAAGATTTTGATGCTCAATTTGTTTCCTGAGATGTTTCATTGCATTGGCATAACGGTCCAAAATGAAGCCACATTTGATCACTGTCTTTATCATGTCCGCGTTCTCGATTATGGAGCAATTCAAGGACTGCAGCATAGCGCAATTCTCATGGTAGTGAAGCCAGAAGACAAACATGCCTTTGTATCTGTTGGATATGCTGGGTTTATTGGAAGTGTGACTGGAATGAACGAAAAGAAGATTGCTATGGGAGAAATTGGTGGCGATGGTTATGGGTACTGGAATGGGATTCCGATGGCTTTTTTGATTCGGGAAGTTTTAGAAAAGAGTGGGACTTTAGAAGAAGCGAAAGAGCTCTTAAAATCCTCTCCAAGGACCTGTGAATACTATTATGTACTCTCGGATGGAAATCAGGAAAAAGCAGTGGGTGTCTATGCCACAGCAAGTCAGATTCAATTCATTGAGCCAGGCTCTTCTTACGCACTCATGGCGCCTCATGGATTGCCAAAAAACTATGGGGAAAACGGAGTTGATGATAAGTTTTTCATGTCGTCATTTGCGCCATCGCAGTCAGAATTTCAGTTTCGTGTCCATAATGAGGAAGGCAATCTGATTGCACTTTTTAATCATCAACCTGAGCATTGCATTGTTTTACGGGGATTTGGATATCCTGAGCGCTACACAATTGTTGCAGAACGGATCCGTGATCTTTATGGAAAAATCGATGCAGAGCATTTGCAAGACATCATCAAAGCTCCTGCGACAAATGAAACCAATTTGCACAATGCGATCTTCCGTCCGTCAACGCTTGATTTGTGGGTGTCTCATGCGGGAATAGATGGAACGCCTGCTAGCGAACTTCCGTATGCAAGTTATCATCTTCCTGATCTATTGAATCCCTAGGTGGGCTGATGAGTCTACTTAGAATAAGGTAAACTTGGGAATAAGCTTGCTTTAGAGCTTCTTTATCTTCAGGAGTTAGCGTAAGTTGAACAGGACTATTTGTTGCGGTATAAATAGAGCTTCCCAGATCAAAATAAGTAAAACCGAGCTGATATGCATGTTTTAAAACTGTGACTTCTGCGCTCGTAAGTTCTGAAAGGACCCTTTCATCGTACATGAACTGAATCAGTCCAGGAACATCTTTTGGCATCTTTTCTAAAAACCAAGCATATTCCTTAGGCCAATGGCATCGACTTTGAATGTCTCGGACAATACACAGTTTGAGAGTCTTTTGAATCGGAATGAGTAAGCTTTCGTTTGTTGCTTGCATGAAAGGGGAGTAAAGAATCGTTCCGGAATCGAGGTCAACTGGCGTATTTTCTAAGCCTTGAACTGTTTTTTTCAAGACATTCAAATCGACCGTTTTTACCTCGTAGCCCTCATCTTGAATGCTCGTCACAGTCTCTAGAGCCGTTTTTTGACTGGAACTATCTGAGTCGATTAGATGAGAATAATGTAGGGGGCTAGCAGACCTTTCTCGACTGGGGTCTATCCAGGAAACGGGATCTATGGGAGAAGAGCTAGGGGTAAGAAATTTTGCTATCTTTTCTGGTTCTTCTCTCTGTTTAAGATTTATATTGTCACCGCAGCCAACGACTGTGTGTCCAGCATAGGGAGAAGGAGAAAATAGGTGAATCGATACTGCAATACTCATACCAAGCATTTTAGCATGATCTCAATGTTATCTTACATCTAAAAAAAAGATTTTACACATTATGTGTAAAATCTTTTTTGAATTACAGTTTATTTAGGATACGCTGGGTATCAGCAAATGCTTTAGAGAGCTCTGCTTTATCTGGTACGACAAAGGTTATGGGGTTTGAATCTTTATCGGCTGAGATAACATGCTGCGCTGTTTGAAAATAAAAGAGTCCTAGTTTGTAAGCTGCTTTAAGGTCTCTGATGTCATCAGGAGTAAGTTTAGGAAGAAGCTTTTTTTCAGCCATATAATCGATTTGCTCTGGGACTGTGCGAGGCATTTTAAGGAGAAGTGTAGCATATTCTTCCGGTTGGAGTTTTTTTGTTCGAATTGCATCAACGAGGACTAAGTCTAACTTATATTGGACAGGACGAAGCAAAGGATATTTTGTCGCTTTTCTACCCATTCCAGAATAGGAAAGCTCTCCTGTTGATAAATTGACATCTCTCGTATCAGCTCCACTGATCACATCATTCATTTGCTTCGTATGAACTTTAATGAATTTATCTATAAACTTGCGACGATTTGAGGTAGTCATGGATTGAAGTTCATTGACAAATTTCAGAGTCAATTCTCCCCTTTGCATTTCACTTCCATGAAGTGGAAGATTATGCATAAAACGAGAAGGGCAAACCACGTTTGTAATATTACATACAACAAGTGTTTCTTTTGAGAGGTCTTTCCATTCAACACGGTGATCAATTTTAATTGCGTCTTGTGCTACAAACTCTTCAACTCGCTTTGTAACTTCAGGTTTTGTCTCAGCATCACAGATGATGAGAAGCTCTACTGGAGATTCATTCCGATTTGCTTTTTCTAGCTTTCCATCGCTTCCGCTGGTGTAAATGAAAATATTTTGAGGCAAATCTAGTTTTGCTAAATCGCTTTGCATTCTAGCAACATCGAATTCGGTGACATGTTTGACAGTCTCTGTATAACTGTCATATTTGGAGTCCCTGTAGCTTTGGAGTGCGCCTTGGGGGTTAGCAAGAAACGTTTGCGCTGCTAAACTTGCTAATGATGGGATCCTCATTTCTGTGGCCATCTGTGTTTTCCCTCTTCCGCCCCCTAAGTTAACTTGTAGCACCTGTCTAACAGGCGCAGCCTTTACATTTTGGCTAAAATTTCCTTGGTATTTTTGTAGGCTTTAATGAGCTCTTCTTTGTCTGGGATAGCGAAACAAATTGGTTTTTTGTCAGGTTCAACTGAAAATAGGTGTTGTCCAGTGTGGAAGTAAAAAAGACCTAATTTGTAAGCTGCTTGTAAGTTAGTGACATCTTGCTGTTTCAGCTTGGGAAAAAAGCCTCTGTCAAACAGGTATTGAATTTGCTCAGGGACAGCTTTAGGCATTTTAGTGATCAATTCTGCATACTGTTCAGGTGCCATTGATTTTTTTTGACGTATATGATCGATGAGAACCAAATCTAAGGTGTATTGGATGGGCCTTAACAACGAATATTTGGTCGCTTTTCGCCCTTTTCCAGAGTAAGAGATGATTCCTTGTGCTAAGTCGACGTCTTGAGTATCTGTTCCTTTAATTACTTCGCTTAATTGTTTGGTATGAAGGGTGACAAATTTTTTACGAAACTTTGTACGATTGTCTCCAGACATTCCTTGGACTTCTTTAATAAATTTCTCATTCATTTCGTCGAGAGTTTTTTGATCTCCAACAAGAGCTGTTTTATGCATGAAACGAGAAGGAATGACTGTTTTCGTGCAACTGCAATAACTTAAATCTTCAAAAGGAGGTTTCCACTCAGGTTCTTGGTCGATTGTATGAATGCGGCTTTTTACAAATTGATCGATCTGACCTTCGATTTTTAACCTATCTTCAGGACTGCAAAGAATGACAATCTCAACTGGAGATTCAATGCGGTTGGATTTTTCCAACTTGGCATCGCTTCCTGTTGTATATACTAGAACGGTGTTGGGAAGTTGAAGTGTTGAGAGGTCTTTTTTTAGCCCTTCAAGATCAAACTCTGTCATCTGAGCTACAGTGACAGTGAATTTATCGTATGAGCTTTTTCTGAAACTTTGAATACATTTTTCAGGCTGATCTAAAACTATTTGTGCAGCCATCATTGCTAATGATGGTAAATTAGTTTTAACTGACATTATCTTCCCACAATCAATGTTAATATTATTTAATGCTATTATTATAATATAATTAAATATAATTATAAATTACATTTATTATATATGATTGTAATCAGTTTGTTATTAAGCCTTTAGGCTTAAATTTTTTTAGGGAATAAATTGCTAGAATAGAGTCTAATTAGATCTGTAAAAACATTTTTTGAAAACTTCGGTGAGTTGAGGAACTGGGCTCGAGAGGAGATCTAGTTCTGATAGAGCCTCTCTCAAGCAGGCATTGGCTTTTTCTTGAACTTCCTCTTCTGAATAGAGAGTCAAGGCAGAGGCCTTTTGCTTGCTCTTATCAGATCCGATGGGTTTTCCCAGCTTGCTTTCATCACCAATCACATCGAGCAAGTCGTCGACGTATTGGAATCCAATGCCTAAAGCAAAGCCAGCATTATGGAGGTGGATTTGGTCTTCAGAATTTAAGCCTGCGATGAGAGCTCCAAACTCAAGTGCTGTGGCGAGGAGGGCTGCAGTTTTTTTAGAAAACATCAGGGTGAGTGTATCTGGATCGATCGATTTGCCTTCGTGCAAAATATCAATCACTTGTCCACCGATCATCCCTTCTCCGCCTGCTCGCTTGGAAAGCAATTGAATTAGCCGAAGTTTGGTTTCAGATGAAAGATAGGGAGCTTGAGACAAGACGTCAAAAGCGTAAGTTAATAGGAAATCTCCAGCAAGGACAGCCTGAGCTTCACCATACACTTTATGCAAGGTGGGCTTGCCACGCCGTAGTTCATCATCATCCATACAGGGGAGATCATCGTGGATGAGAGAGTAAGTGTGGACCATTTCGAGTGCACAGGCAGGATCGATTCCCCATTCAAGTGGGCAATCAAAGTCTTCTAAAGCGGCAAGGAGGAGGAGGGGGCGGATCCGTTTGGCTGGGAGGAGAAGAGAGTAGCGAGCAGCTTGATAGAGAAGTAAGTGTGGAGAATTCACAACGGGAATAATTGCTTGGAGCCTTTGCTCAATCAAATCTTGATGACGAGTAATCAAATCTTGGGTCTTCATAGCGGCTTACCTTGTTATTGCCCCTTGTTTTGAGGTCTTGCAAGAGATCTGTGGAGAGTTTGGGGATTCCAATTCCATAGTACCTAAATCCTTTGATGGCCATTTCTCTTGCTTTGTACTGGTTGCGACCATCAAAAAAAGCATTGCCTTTCATTTTAGACAAAACTGTTTTTAAATTGACAAACCTAAATTGCTTCCACTCAGTAACCAGGGCAATGGCATCAGCCTGTTCTGCTGCATGATACTCACTGAGACAAAAGTGAATGTTTTTTTTGTGGCCGAGTAATTCTTTAACTTTTGGAAGAGCTAGAGGATCAAACAGGCGTAAGATGGCCCCATTTTTCAAGAGAGAGTCAATGAGTTTTAGTGCAGGTGCTTCGCGGATATCATCTGTATTCGGTTTGAAGGAAAGTCCCCAAATGGCAATTGTTTTTCCTTTCACTCCACCCTTTTTTGCAAAGTGGTCGGAGATTTTTTCGCTCAGGACATTCTTTTGTCTCTCATTGATATTGTGGACAGCTTCTAAAATGGGAGCGTCTAGCCCATTTTGATTTGCCATTGCAATCAGTGCGCGGATATCTTTGGGGAAGCAAGAGCCTCCATAACCGGCACCAGCATAGAGAAAATGGTAACCGATGCGGGAGTCGCTGCTCATCCCATGACGAACATCGTTGATATTTGCTCCTAGTTTTTCACAAAGGGCTGCGAGTTCGTTCATAAAGGAAATACGCGTTGCTAGCATCGCATTGGAGGCGTACTTTGTCATTTCTGCAGAAGGGAGATCCATGATGTGGATACGGTCGTGATTTAACGTGAAAGAGGAGTAGAGTTCTCTGAGAAGATTTATGGCTTTTTCACTGTCAGAGCCAATGATAATCCTGTCAGGTTTCATCGAGTCGCTGATTGCTGAGCCTTCTTTGAGAAATTCGGGATTGGAAGCGATATCAAATGAAACTTTCACTCCGCGCTCATCGAGTTTTTGCTGGATGAGTTTTTGAATGTGTCGAGCAGTTCCTACAGGTACGGTTGATTTGTTGACGACAACAAGGGAGTGATCTAGATACTCGCCGATGGATGTTGCAACAGCCTCGATAAAAGAGAGATTTGCAGACCCATCTTTATGAGGAGGCGTTCCGACTGCGATGAAACAAACGTCAGCATTCTTGAGCCCTAGAGCATAATCGGTGGTGAAAGAGAGGCGCTTGGCATCTTGGTTGCGACGCACAAGCTCTTCGAGTCCAGGTTCGTAGAAAGGAATGACATTTTTTTTGAGGCCGTTGATTTTATTCTCATCGATATCGAGACAGGTGACATGGTGTCCCATTTCTGCGAAGCATGTTCCTGTTACAAGACCAACGTAACCAACGCCAATAACTAAAATTTCCATGCTAATAAGGGTACCTTTCTTTTAGATGGAAGTCAAGCTACCGTCTGTCAGGAGGTATTTTCGATCACAAAGGCTTGCAAGTGCTGCATTGTGAGTCACGACGATGAGGGACTTTTTAAAATCCCGAGTCGAGGTGATCAGGAGCTCATGAATGAGCTTTGAATTCCCTTCGTCGAGGTTTCCAGATGGCTCATCGGCTAAGATCAGATCGGGATTATTGCAAAAGGCGCGGGCAATGGCGACACGTTGCTTTTCTCCTCCGGAAAGGTGCTTAGCAATCTGGTGCTTGTGTGAAGTCAAGCCGACTCGCTCAAGCAGTGCTTCTGCGTGTGTGAACGCGTCACTGCCACGTCCGATAGGCTTTCGCCCCACTTTGGCTGGCATGAGGACATTTTCCAGAACTGGATACTCTTCAAGAAGGTTAAAATTTTGAAAGACAAATCCAATGTGCTGATTGCGCATTGCTGAGCGATCTCCCACAAGAGCGTTGCTTCCTAAAATTTCTAAAGAGCCACTTGTAGGCTCTTCAAGGGTTCCTAAAATGTGGAGTAATGTGCTTTTCCCCACCCCAGAAGGGCCCATGATGGCAACGCTTTCTCCTTCGTTGACTGAAAGAGTGATCTCCCGCAAGATCTCGACTTTTTTCGGTTCTTTGTAGGATTTTGAGAGTTTGTTTGCCTTTAAGATCATTCGGACCTCAAAATTTTCGATGGGTGGACTTTACTTGCCTTCAAGGCAGGAACAAGTCCTGCTAAGAGAGAGATAATCGGTGTTGCAATAAGGATAAACATGAGGGCCCGCTCACTGAGCTCGCTGGGGAGTGATTTTCCATAAAAGACAGCATTGAACGCTTCGTGTCCTTGCAAGAAGCTGAGGAAGTGGACGACGGCATCGATGTTGTGGATTGTTAGAAGGGCCGCAGTTGTTCCAATGAGGGTACTGAAACAACCCATGATCCCACCACAAAGGGTGAAGATCCAGGCGATACTTTTCTTTGAGGCGCCCATGGCGCTTAATATCGCAATTTCTTTTTTCTTGTCATTCACGAGAATGACGAGAAGTGAAATGATGTTGCTACAAGCGACGATGAGAACGATGATTCCAATGAGAGTGAAGAGGTACTTATCGCTTTGGAATTGCATGAGAAGATCTTTGGCAAAGTCGTAGTCGTAGTAGGGAGTGATTTTCCAATAGGGGAGAATTCCCGCGCGATTGAAAGCATCTGTCAGTTCTTTTTGCACCTCGGCTGTTTTGCTCAAATCTGAAAACCAAACTTGGATGCCATTCATCATGTTTTGATCAAACGAATAGGTTTGAGAAGAGGTATTGATCGTGTGGACGACGTCAGGCTCTGTTAGAATCATCCGCGCGCCAATTGCCATGACTCCAGGATCGTAGAACCCTGCGATGAAAACCGGGAGACGTTGCTCTTGAATAGCGCTTGCTGTTGCAGCATTATAGGAAAAGTAACCGGTGTCCCCAATCTTTACCCCATTGGCTTGAAAGTTTTTTGGGAGGAGAACGGCGGCGGCTCCCTGTCCTTTTTGAGGAAGAACAGCAAGTCCTCCGACCTGATAGGTCCATGGTGGAGGGTGGTTTGGGGGTGTATCAAATGACGTTTTTGCTATGGCCTCTTCAATTTCGAGACTTTCCCATGGAATGGTTCCTGCAACTGTTTGCCCTTGTAAAGTGAACCGGACGTCGAGTTTGAGGTCTTGCAATGTTTTGACTTGGGACAAGATATAAGGGGCTAGCTTCGCTTCCATTGAGAGGGCTTCTTCGAGGAAAAGGGGGATGGCAAAGCTGAGTTCAATTTTTCCTTCAGATGAGGCGAAGATGAGTTTGTCGTTTTGCCTTTTTACAGTTCCCTTCTCAAAATAGGGGCTTTTTTTTCTCTCTTGATCGCTAAAGACGAGATAAGAAATGCGTCCCTGCTTTTTATATGCGATCACATCAAAAGATTGATTTTCTGGAAGGATGGGCCCGAGGTAGGATGCCTTTTGTCCCAAGCTTCTCATCCGTTTGATGGTGATGTTTTCTAAGAGAGATGCAAGGTTTGTGCGCAGATCAGCACCTGATCCTTTGCCCACACGGTCTGGTTGGTCTGCTGTAGGAGTATCTGGTGAGAGCTCAGCTAAGTAGAAAAGATGGTTGAGGTCTTCAATCCTTGGAGGATCGATTAAACTATGAAGATGGGGACTTTTATCCGAAAAAGAATTGATGTAAGAAGCTTGTGTCAAATAGCTCTGGGTAGTGTTTTCTTGAGGGGCGAAAGAAGGTCCTTGTGCACGCAGCATACGGAGCTTCAAAAGAGCGCCACTAACTTCATAATCTTGAGCGATGAGAGGGATGTTTTGTCCTTCAATTGAACTAAAGGCCAGTTTCACAAAGTCCATTGTTGTCCCGTCGGCATTCACTTCACGGTCTGGCCAGTAAGAGGGAAGGGCGAGGTCTTCTTCAGGGTTGTATGGATCAGTCAACGTGGCAGCCGCCTTTTCTCCAATACTTTTGTAGGTAAACTCAGATTCTCCACTGATGCTGTCAACTTGATAGTAGTACGATTGGTAATAAGCATCTGTTGGAGTGATTTGAATGGGAGCATTGAACGAGGTGAGTTTCTTGAGCCAGTTTTTTTCAATGCCATCCGTCACAGAAAGAAAAACAAGGATAAGCCAAACTACAAGAGAAATGACTCCTACTGACATGAGGGAAATGAGCGACAGTGAAAGCTGCTTCTTTTTGGGGACGAGATATTTCTTAGCGATTGAAAATTCAAAGAGCATGCATCAGACTTCCTTAAGAAGCGCTTACTTTGCTTCTTTAAAAGTCACGTGTTTGCGTAATTTTTTGTCGTATTTCTTAAGTTCAATACGGTCTGGTGTGTTGCGTTTGTTTTTGAAAGTCCAGTAAACTTCAGAGCTTTCGGTACTTTTTAAACGAATTTTTTCGCGTGCGCCTTTCTTAGCCATTGTCAGTTCCTTGATTTTTTCGGCAATTCTAACATAGGGCAGATTTAAAATCTATTTTGGGAAATACTTTTATGTCCAGGGGACTGGCAAGCGCACCGCTTTGGTAGAGGTGATAAGCCAATCCAGCGATCATGGCGGCATTATCGAGCGAGAGATCTCGGGGGGGCCAAAAGAGGGGAATCTCTAGATTTTTTTCCTGAAATAAGTTTTTGAGAGCTCGACTATTTGTGACTCCGCCTCCTAGATAAATGGCTTGGCAAGGAAAGGTTTGAGCAGCTTTCAAACTTTTTTCTACGATGTCCCCTAAAGCAGTTTGTTGAAATGAGGCGGCAATGTGCTTTTTTTCTTCATCTGAGATGGTATCAGGGGAAGAGCGCTGCCCATTTTTTCCTTTGATCGTATAGAGGACATTTGTTTTGAGGCCGCTAAATGAAAAGTCGAGTGGACGTCCCTTGACAACTCCTCCTTTAAACGAATAGAGGCTAGGATCTCCTGCTTCGGCAAGCTTTTCAATATGGGGGCCACCAGGATAGGGAAGACCTAAGAGAGTGGCAACTTTATCGAAGGCTTCACCGACGGCGTCATCCACTGTTGTCCCAAGCACGGTGTAACTTCCTACGGAGGAGATTTTTGCTAAAAAAGTGTGGCCGCCTGAAACTACGACTCCAAGTGCAGGAAAGAGCATCTTTGCCTCTTCACCCATCATTGCAGCATAGAGATGTGCATCGACATGGTTAACCCCAATCAAAGGAAGGTCCCAGCTATAAGCCAATGTCTGAGCTGCTGTCGTTCCCATCAGAAGTGATCCCATCAGGCCTGGGCCATTTGCCACTGAGATGGCATCGACGGGGCCAGCCTCTTCTATCGCCTTTTCAACAAGAGGGAGGATACGGTCGATATGTTGTCTAGAGGCCATTTCGGGAAAAACACCTCCATACCGCTCATGGACCTCTGCTTGAGAAGCGATCAGGTGAAATAAAATACGTTTTCCCTCTTCGACAACAGCGACCGCTGTTTCATCGCATGAGGTTTCGATTCCAAGAATTTTCATAACCTCAAAGTATACCATTTAGGGAACTTTTTGACATCTTCTGACGATTAGGCTAATACTCCATAACAAAAAATTCTATCGCTACTTTAACTATCTTTTCAGTCCCTTTTCCCCTCTTAAATCCCCCCTGGTCTCATGGACAATGTGGTCGATTTTGGAAGAGAAAAATTCGGCGAAAATCTGGATCAAAGTAGTTATGGAATTTTTTGGTATGGAGCACTAGTACTTAGTTAACAAAAGTTTCTATCACTAGTTTTTTTTACCCTGGTCTTGAATTGCAGAGACAAATGAGCAAGAAAATCCTTTGTTTATTTCAACTAACCCATTTTTATCTTTTTTAATCACATATAGCCTGCCTCCTTGAAATTTATTAGAATAAGAGCATGTGCGAGTTTTGATTGGGACGATTAGAATTCCTCCTGCATTCAATTGGTTGACTAAGGGTAGAGGAATTTCTTCATACATAAATCCAACACAAATAATATCATAGGGAGCAGCGTCCTGATAACCATTGATTCCATCACGAGCCAAAAATGTGATTCTATCATTGACTTTCGTGGGAAGGTGTTTAAGGCATGTGTCTTTTGACTTGCTGACGAGGTCATCGTAATAGTCGATTCCGATCACCTTCGCATGAGGAGTAAGATCGGCTAATAGGGCTGTCAAATGTCCCGATCCACTTCCGAGGTCAAGAATTGAAGTGGCTTGAGGTAATTGGTCTTTCAATAACTCTAAATAGAAGATATGCATATGGGGAGATGAAATAACCATATGACAACCGATGTCAATAGCGGTGTCATCATAAGGGTTTTGAGGGCAAAACCATTGTCGGTCTATTGATCGATAGGCTTGCTCTATTGTTGGAGTTTTTAAAATGCCAAACTCTTTTAAACATGAAGTAAGACTATTTAGTGATGTGTGGGTTTGATGTTTAAATGATTTTATGAATTGTATGGGAACTGTAATGATAGGCCATTTTTCAAGGGGAATAGAGGTGTCAATGACTCGCACTTCAAATGATTCATCATTCATCCTAATGATTTCGGCATTTGTGTATTTTCCCTTGTAGGGGGCCAGACACCAACCTTCTAATCTGTATTTTTGCTGGAGAAAAAGACGGGTTTCGATTTCGTCTTGCGTTTCTGGATAAACGCATCTTAGGAAAGAAAAAGTTGCAACTAGCAAAAAAAATCGAAAAATTCTCATGATAGCTTTCAAATTTTTTCAAGCAATGATACAACATTTTTTTTAAATGTCAACTTGACTTTTATTTAGCTGAAAGGTAAACTATTTCTCTCATTATTATTTTTTGCACATAATTGGAGGGAAAAATTATGGCATCAATTTCATCTATATATAGGTTCTCTTCTGGATCTATATCAACTAATATGGACTCACGTACAATTGAATACCCATCTGGGAAAGTAGAACTAGCTGGTGATCCTGAGCTTTGGGAGCAGCATCTTCGCTATGTGGTGATTGACCGCTTTATGCCAAAGCTTTCTGACTTAGGAGAGACGCGTATGGGTCTTCTGTATTCGAATTCTGGGTTGACACTTAGTAATGATACAAAACATGATTGTACCATTTGCTTTAAAACCGTTGAAAAAGCAGATCGTCTTTTTGTCACAATGATCACTCCCAATAAGTTATCTTATTTCTGCTTGGAATACCATGAAAAGGGTGAAAACAGCGCTGTCGTTATACGTGAAGTACACCAAACGAGCAGTCGAAACTATGAAATCATGGAGCCAACAACTCAATTGAAAAAGGATTTTTCAAAACTTTTACCTTTTGAGGAGCTTTTAAAAAAACGACAAGACGATTTTAGTGACCAACATGTTAATCTTAATTTTCGCGTTCATCCGGAAGTCATTCAATTTACAAACCAGACTGAAATTTCCCATATAGAAGAAATACGAGACTTTTTTAAAGGAACGGTTTTAGAAGAATCTTTCTCTCAGCTTGATCTTGAAAGGCAAGTCAGATTCGAAACTCAATTTATGATGATTCCTACAGAGGTTCGAGAGTCTGCAAAAGAACTTTTGACTGTGCTCAATCAATTTCCACAATTGAAAGACGGCATTGCAAAAGCTTTTGAGAATTATTTAAGCTCTTGGAAATCTGTCTATGAATTTTCACATTTTATTGATTGGAAGGTGGTAGATTATAGCCAAGATACATTGGGAGTACAGATGTTTCGTAACAAATCTGTCATGCAGGTTTTAACGAAATTTATAACAGCTAACAAGAAAGCTGACGAAGGAAAAGCAGAAGAAGAGCTATGTCAAAAAAAGGCTGAAGATAAAAAGTTGTTAGTTACATATAGGCAAGCTCATGGTCTTTTTTACTACACAGACACCTTATAACAAGGGGTAAGAAGTCCCCTTTTTCTACTTTTGCTTTTTGTGGAGGTCGCCGCAAGCATCGGTATCGAGAATCCATAGCGCTTTATTGGTGGGAGTTCCAATGAGGGAAACGGGAAATGGGGGATTATGGTCTTCAAGAAATACTTTGTGGACCATGTCTCTTTTATTTTTCCCTAAAACGTAGATCACGATGTTTTTTGCTTTATTGATGAGAGGGTAGGTCATGGTCATGCGCCAGGTCTCTTTTTGAGGGATATGGTTGGCGACAATCCACCTGTTTTTTTCTTCAAGGGCTTTTGTGCCGGGGAAGAGAGAGGCGGTATGGCCATCTTCGCCCATGCCAAGCATGATGAGATCAAAAGGGCGTGATCCCAACACTTGTTTAATTTTCATTTCGTAATTAAGGGCGTTTTCTTCAATGCTATCTTCTGCTTTCATTCGAAAAAAATGGTCGTTTGGAATGGGTAGATTTTTGAAGCCTGCATCAATTGCCATGCGAAAGTTGCTATCAGGATCGGTTGGGGCTACGCTTCTTTCATCACTCCAAAAAATGTAAGCTTTGGACCAGTCGATGGCAGAAGAGTAAGGAGCTTGGGATAGGGCTTGAAAGATAGCCTTAGGTGTGGACCCTCCAGAGAGAGCAACGGCAAAGTGGCCATGCATTTTAAGAGCTTCTTTGGCGCAGTTGATAAAGTGTTCAATACTAAAGTTGAGAGTTTCTTTATTGTTACCAGGATGGGCAATGTCCCGCCTATCATCCCACGAAAAGAAATGCATTTTGCTCATTCGCAAAGACTCTCAATTTTGATTTCTGAAAGCAGTTTGATCATATTGGTGTAGTGTTGACTGGTTCCTTTGTGGCAAATTTCGCGCACGAGCGATTGACCAGACACGTCGCGATCAAAGACAAAGTGGGTGGGGAGAGAGCAAAGATCGGGACTTGATTTTTCGATGAGCACATGCGTGGGACACTGAGGGTTTCGTCTCAA
Source organism: Simkania negevensis Z (assembly GCF_000237205.1). GTDB lineage: Bacteria > Chlamydiota > Chlamydiia > Chlamydiales > Simkaniaceae > Simkania > Simkania negevensis. The sequence goes on from NC_015713.1 coordinate 985,272, forward strand.
GCTGTATTGAATTTCATGGTCTGTTTGAATTTCAACTGATAGGATTCTCCCAGGGGAGAATTCATGCATTTTTGACGGATGGAGAAAGACCAGCACAGGAAGATGCTCTGTTTCGTAAATAAAGGTTAAGAGCTCTTTTTCTTTTGCGATATTTGACAGCTTCCATCCGAGCTGTGCAGCAAACCAGGCCTGCAAGTAGATCGCTTGAACATTCGTATGGCAGAGGGCAACCGATTCGAGGGAATTAAAGTGAATGTGAATGTCTGTTGCATGTTTGAAGTGATTTAGTTCTTCTTGTGATTTGAAAATGTTGGCAAAGAGTTGGCGCCATCCTTCTGTTCGGGCCCAGTTGAGGTCGGCAATATCGGCTGTTGTTCGATCGTGATGGGTGAGGACCGCTTTTGCAAATGCTGGTAGATTGGTTGCCGATTCAGAATCAAAAATGATCCGGCTAGCAAACTGTTCTAGTTGGGTGGCGATCGGATTTTCTTGCGTGGGATCATCTGCATAAACGAGGTAGACCGGGAGGTCGGGGAGGATGTGGGGGAGAACCACAAAGGGAACGCGAGGATGATCTTTGCTGCAGACGTCAATTTCAATCATGTCACAGGCAATTTCATTTTCTCCTTCATCAGCTGTGAGAACAGAAACAGCTGTTTTTAAGTCTTGACTTGAGCAGGTGTTGTCGTAGGTGATAAAAATAATGCGAGAAGGAAACTTTTCAATCACATTTTGAGCAACTTTATTGAGATACTCAACGCGCTGACATTTTTTTGAATAAATGATGAGATTGAACAGACAGGCGCGCATTTTATTGGTGCCCTGATAGGACTCCCAAATGCGATCCAGTTCTGATTCGATCTGAGTGGGGTGGATTGTTTCAACCATAATCGTCAGTTATACCATCAATAAGAAATTAAATCAGCCGCCATTTACGCCCATCTCTTGCAATCATCTCTTCAGCTGACTGGGGTCCCCAGCTTCCACAAGGATAGTTAGGGAAATCTTTAGGCTTGGTATTGGCCCAGTGTTCGAGGATGGGTGTAAAAAATTTCCATGAATGAAACACTTCATCTTGGCGCGCAAAGAGGGTGCTATCCCCTGCAATACAGTCACAGATGAGTCGCTCATAAGCATCAGGTGGGGTGAGACCAAAAAAGGCCCCATAGCGAAAGTCCATTTTAACAGGTTGGATCGGACTACTTGGTCCGGGGACTTTACAATTAATTTTTAACGCAATCCCTTCGTTGGGCTGAATCCGAATGGCTAAAACATTCGATTCGTGCTGCTCCCCATTTTCTTTAAACAGGATCCCTGGAGGTGTTTTGAAGGTGATGGCGATTTCAGTGGCCCGTTTGGGGAGCCGTTTTGCTCCGCGTAAATAGAAGGGGACTCCATCCCAGCGCCAGTTATCAATATAGAGTTTGACAGCGGCATAGGTTTCGACATTTGAGTCTTTGGCCACGTTATCCTCTTCACGGTAACCTTTGGCTTCTTCTCCACCGACATAACCTTTGGCATATTGCCCACGAATCGCAAACTTGTCAAAATCTTCTCCTTTATAGGGGCGGACCGCCTCGAGGACTTTCACTTTCTCGTCATGGACAGCACCTGCCGATAAGTTGACAGGAGGTTCCATGGCGATGAGTGAGAGAAGCTGCATCATGTGATTTTGCATGATGTCGCGCAAGAGTCCTTGTTCTTCGTAGAAATTGCCCCGTGTTCCGATGCCGATGTCTTCTGCAACGGTAAACTGGACGTGATCGATGTAGCGGTGGTTCCATAGATTTTCGAAAATCGAGTTGGCAAAACGGAAAACGAGGAGGTTTTGAACGGTTTCTTTTCCGAGGTAGTGATCTATCCGGTAAAGTTGAGGTTCAGAGAGGTGCTTTGTGAGATCTTTTTGCAAAGCAAGTGCTGAATTGTAATCATGACCAAAGGGTTTTTCAATGATGACGCGAGACCATTTACCACTTGGATCTTCATGATCATAAAGAAGTTTATGCTGCTTGAGCTTTTCAATAATCTTTGTGAAATAGCTCGGCTGCGTTGAGAGGTAGTAGATCCTGTTTCCTTTTGTCCCAAATTGGGCGTCGAGTTCATTGAGATATTTTGCAAAACGGTCATACCCTTCATCTTCGTCAAAGCCTGATTGATGGTAGAAGATTTGGTTTTGAAAATTACTCCAAATGTTTTCATCAATTGGTTTGACGCGTGAGTGGGTGTTCACCCCTTTTTTCATTTCTTCGCGGAACTCTTCATGGGTTTTTTCTCTTCTTGCAAAACCGCAACAGACGAAATTTGTGGGGAGCTGTCCTTCACGTTTAAGATTGTAAATCGCTGGCATCAACTTCTTCGCTGTGAGATCCCCAGTTGCGCCAAAGATGACGAGAATACAAGGATCAAGTGTGCGAGAAGTTTGACCCGGCTCTTCAAATGGATGAGAAGATGCGTTCATGTAAGTAGGTCCTTTTTCCCCTAAACCTATGCGAAATGATTTTTTGGATCAAGAAAGAATGGTAAGTGCAATCAGCTTTGCTTCTTCTGAAGTAAATGAACGGGTATGGTGATCGAGCTCCCGATCTGATCCTTCGAGGTGAATCACTTTTCCGCACTTCACGTGGTGGCAAAAGGCTGCTTTTTCGTAAGGAATGGTTTTATCGTGTTTGGATACAACGACAACTTTTTGACCTGTAAGACTTTCCCATGCCGTTTTTGCTGAAAGATTGAGCCCCAGTTTATCGACTAAGCTAGCAGCTAGTTCTCCTAAAGCAGACTCTTTTAAAAACGCTTTTGTAAAAGTTGCAACTTCGCCTAGAGATCGGTCATTGACTGCCGACATCTTGATGTCGGGAAATTGCTTTTGGATGATGCCTGCGCCTTGTATGGCATGCAAGCCTCCCAAAGAATGGGTGTAAAGAAGGATCGTATCTAAATGATAGCCCAAGTCTTCCATTAAATAATGATAAGCACTGACAGTGTCGAGATAAAGCTTATTAAGGTCAAACGTTCCCTCGCTTTGCCCAATTCCGCGACTATTAAAAACGAAAATAGAATGATCAGGGAAATAGGTTGTAAAAAAGGCGTAAAAACGGGAGATCACACTTTCGTCTTCTCCAATTTTTTCGTAAAAAGAGCCAATGCCTGGAACAAATAAGATCACCTTTTCTTTTCCAGCGTTGAGCAGCATACCATCCAGAAGAACTTTATCCGGGGTGGTAAATTGTAGGTGGTGGTGCTGGGCATATGCGAGCAGCTTTGACCGGAGGCCATCAAGCTCCTGTTGGACCTTGCTGCTCCGTTTCTGAGAAAGCTTGGAGATGCCTTGATTCCTCAGGGCATCGACATTTTCAAACAGCCCGGCGTTCCAAAGCTGTGAAAAGATTTTTTGAAGCAAAGTTACTAGAGGATTAACCTTTTGTATTTCTTGCATTTAAACCTTAATCTATTGTTTTTAGAAGGATATTATATCACAAAAAAAGCAAATATACAATCGATTAAAAATTTTATATCCAAACAACTGCTATTTAATGTGAGTGACGAAACATCTGATTGACGCATGCAAGGGCGCCGTCTTGGATTGCTGGGTCAATTGTGATGATTTGTTCCTTGGTGGGAGCTTCTAACGCTTGCAAAATTTGACTGAGGCTATTTGACTTCATGTATTTGCACATCATGCATGTTCCGACGAGACGAAGCTCGGGATGCTCTACTTGTAAGCGCGAAGTGATGCCACATTCCGTCAGAATGAGGAAAGGGTGATTTTCATCTTTGTGAGACTTGACGTAGTTTAAGATTTGGCTTGTTGAGCCTGTTACATCAGATGCGTTGATCACTTCTTGGGTACACTCGGGATGGGCAAGGACCTCTAGGTCAGGGTACTTTTGTTTGAGAAAATGAATCTCGTCACAGGAAAACTCTTCGTGCACATAACAGGTTCCATCAGAGACGAGGAGTTCTTTATCGATGTTATTTTCACGCATGTAATTCAAAATGTTTTCTCCCATCAGTTTGTCTGGCAGGAAAAAGACCTTTTTTGTCGGAAGGTTTTTAATGACCGTGTAGACATTAGAAGAGGTGACGCAAACATCGCAAGCAGCTTTGACAGCAGCTGTTGTATTGATGTAGCAGACAAAGGTGTGATCGGGATGTCTTAAGCGCAAGGCAAGGACTTGATCGGCTGTAATGCTGTCGGCTAATGAGCATCCTCCGTTCGGATTGGGGTCGATCACTGTCTTTTGTGGATTGAGGATTTTAGCGGTTTCAGCCATGAAACGCACCGCAGGAAAAACAATGATTTCTGCATCTGTTATTTTCGCTTTTTGGGCCAGTCCATAGGAATCGCCTACATGATCGGCGACACCGTAGATGATATCAGGATGGACATACGAATGGGCGAGGATCAGCGCATTTTTTTCAGCTTTTAGTTTATTGATTTTTTCGATGAGTGGTTCGAGCCTTTCGCATCGCTCTTTTGTGTAGTTACAGAGGGGGTTATCGACTTGGATGTTTTTCAGTTTTTCATAAAGGGTAGTCATGTACCTATCTCTTCATTAAGGGATTGTTTGATTTCTTAAATTTTTGAGCGGATATTAAGCAGCTAGGTAACAAGGGCTTAAGGGAACTGTTTAAGAGGTGCCAAAAAGATTGAGTTAAAACGATTGATTGAGTAAGAGATAGGTTCATAGTGAATCCATGTAGCTTTGTAAGATGAGTGTGGCACTTAGAGTGTCTACATGTTGACTTCTTTTTTTCCGCTTCACATCTCCTTCGATCATCAATCGCTCGACTTGTTTCGAAGTGAGCCGTTCATCCCATAAGATGATGGGGGTGGAGATTTTTGTTTCTAAATCTTCTTTAAGCTTGCGTACGAGAAGAGAGATTTCACTTTCTTCATTTGAGAGGTGAAGGGGGAGTCCGATCACGATTGTTTCAATGTCATGAGACGCAATTTCTTTGAGAAGAAGATCGAGAGTTTCTTGTGCATTTTTTCCAGCTTGGAGGGTTTTAAGGGGTGAAGCAATGATTTTCATAGGGTCGGAAAGAGCTAGCCCAATCCGTTTCATTCCATAGTCGATGCTGAGAATTCTACCCACCTTTTTTCTCCTTTAGCATGGCTTGGACAAAGGCAACAAAGAGGGGGTGTGGGGCAGTGAGTTTTGACTTGAACTCAGGGTGGAATTGAACACCTACCATCCAAGGGTGATTAGCCATTTCGACGATTTCACAAAGATCTTCTTTTGAGTAGGTGCCAGTGATAAGTAACCCATTTTCTTCACATCGCTTTTTGTAGGTGTTGTTAAACTCATACCGGTGACGGTGACGTTCTGAGATTTTTGTTTCTCCATAGGCAGCATGGGCTTTTGAAGAAGATTTCAGATGGCAAGGATATGCACCCAGTCGCATGGTGCCGCCGAGATTTTTAATTTGCTCTTGCTCGGTCAGGAGCGAAATGATAGGGTTGGGCGTGTCCGGATCCATTTCGGTAGAATTGGCTTTGTTGAGTTTTAAAACGTTTCGAGCAAACTCGACAACCATCACTTGCATGCCGAGGCAAATCCCGAAGTAGGGAATCTTTTTTTCCCGACAGAGTTTTGCTATGGCTATTTTTCCTTCCCAGCCTCTTTCACCAAATCCCCCAGGAACGAGATAGCCATCGCAGCCATCAAGTGAGAGGTTTTTTTCAAGTTGGCCAGATTCGATCCCATGAATGTCGACTTTTGTTTCACAAACAGCTCCTGCATGGTAAAGGGCTTCGCAAACGGATTTGTAGGCATCTTGGTGGGTGATATATTTGCCCACAAGACCTAACTTGAGAGTTTGTTTGGGATGTTTGATTTTTTCGACGAGCTTTTTCCAGTCTGTAAGATTCCCTTTTTTACACGAAAGATTGAGGAGGGAGCAGAGAAGTTTATCGAGGTTTTGATCGGTTAAGTGCAAGGGAAGTTCATAGATGGTTTCTTTGAGGTCGATCAGTTCTAAAACGCACTCTTTAGGGACGCTACAAAAAAGGGAAATTTTTTCACGAACTGCGAGACCTAAGGGGCTTTCAGAGCGGCACAAAATCAAATCGGGAAAAATCCCAATAGAGCGGAGGGCTTGCACAGAGTGTTGAGTGGGCTTGGTTTTCACTTCACCTGCTGCTTTGAGGTAGGGAACATACGAGAGATGGATGTTAATACAGTCTTTTGGGTGCTCTAGGCGAAATTGACGAATTGCTTCCATGAACGGTTGAGATTCGATGTCACCGACCGTTCCTCCAATTTCTACTAAGACGACGTCAATTCCTTTTTCCTGCTCAGAACCAGCAACAATTGCGGCTTTGATTTCATCTGTAACATGAGGAATGACTTGAACTGTGTTGCCAAGATAATCGCCACGCCGCTCGCGCGAGATAATCGTATCGTAGATTTTTCCCGATGTCGTGTTAGATACTTTAGATAGAGGTGAGCTCGTAAAGCGATAGTAGTGTCCTAAATCGAGATCTGTTTCTGCTCCATCGTCTGTGACGTAAACTTCTCCATGCTGAAAGGGATTCATGGTTCCGGGATCAACATTGAGATAGGGATCAAACTTGAGCATTGCAACTTTCATCCCTTGATTTTCAAGTAGCATTCCAATCGAAGCTGACAAGAGACCTTTTCCTAATGAAGAGACAACTCCTCCAGTAATAAAGATAAATTTCTTTGCCATTTGCATCCTTTTCGATTATTAGGTTGATCATAGAGGATATCAAGGGTAAAACACAAGTCGATGATACAACATTTAGAAAGGCCTCATCACAAATTCAAACTTGCAGTCTCTTTAATCATTCTTGCCGATTTTCTGTGTGCGATGCAGGCGATCTTTGTCAAGATGGCTTCGCCTTATTTTAGCGCCAACACGCTCGTTTTTGGGCGGTGCTTGGTGAATTTGCTGATGCTTTATGGGTGGGTTCTTATTACGACAGGTGGTAAAGGTTTCAAAACCCTTTATCGGATCAAAGAGTGGAAATATCATCTGGTGCGCTCAATTGCAGGAACTGGGGCGGTCTATTGTTTATACTACGGACTCGCTTTAATGCCGATTGGTCCTGCAACTCTTCTCTTCTTTACATTTCCTATTTTTATTCCAATTGTCACCCGTATTTGGCTGCGGGTGGCGCTGATTCATCGCCTCTGGTGGGGAATTGGAATTTCGTTTTTGGGAATTGTATTTGTCTTGCGTCCAGGAGCTGGGTTATTTAGTGCTGCAGCGCTTATCCCACTGCTTGGTGCGATTTGCGGTTCGATCGCAACAGTTTCGATTCGGGTGCTCCACCGTTATGGAGAGAGTACCGATGCAATCATGGCTTACTACTTTACAATGGGTGTTGTGGTTTCAGGCTTGATTCTTTTGTTTACAAGAGATTTTTTGACTGAGACATTCACTTTTGCAAATACATCATTAATCGTTTTAGCGGGAATTTTTGCAGCCTTTTTTCAAACGGTTTTTACTTTGTCGACAAAGTTTGCATCCACCCGTTTTTTAAGTCCGTTTATTTACGGAATTTTTATTTTTTCTGCTGTTGCAGAATACTTTTTTTGGGGGAAAATTCCAAAAATGGGAACTTTTTTTGGATTTGCCTTGATTGCGATTGGTACCATTCTCATGATTATCCTTTATCCCAAAGACGATGTCAAATTCGTCTCTAAGAAAAAATGAACTTATGATGAGTTTGTCCAAATGGCGAGTCCTCCCCCGATAATCATGAGAATGTTATACTCAAACAACTTCAGAAATTGGATTTTCGGCTGTGCTAAAGCACCATAATTTACCGATCTTAAGAGGTCTAATATTAGGAATATGAGATTACTTAAAATCGGTAAATTTCGAAAGCTTAGGTATTGCCCAAAACCAATTTTTGAAATTGTTTGAATATAAAAGAGAGAGCACTTTGTTCCAGATGATCCAGTCAAAGAAGCCAGCAAAGACGACAAAGGCGTATTGAAACAGGCCAATTTCATGTGGATCTGCGCATCGACAAGCTTTGATGAGATAGATTTGACAGAGAATGAAAGTCGCACCGTTAGCCCTTACCCATCCCCAATTGGCAGGGGTTGAAAGGGGATGAGAAAACGGCGTGTCTTAAGAAAGGAAAGCTCTTCTTTTCGGGCAATAACTATTGCGAACACAAAAGCCGAAAGATAGGCCATGAATGCCATCCATAGAGCTGAGGTTCCAGCTTGTCAGACTTTGAAAAAGAGCCCAAACACCGAGATGAAAAAACGTGAAGGTCATTTAGATTGAACTGCGAATCATGAATCTTTTTCCATATTCAAGTATTGCTCTAACCCTGCCGCTCTTATTTTTTCATCTAAAGAGAAAGACTTTATTCCTGGATAGATAATAACAATCTCGTCGAGTTTTAAATCATTGATGGCGATACGCATCGATTTACTTACTCTCGGAGAGTCGGTATATTTGAATTCGAAACCTAGCCGTTTTCCTTTTTTTAAGATCAAAAGATCCAATTCTGCTGAAGCTTGTGTTGCCCAAAAGAAGCAGTTATAGGTGTCAACTTCATGATAACGGATAATTTCTTCGAGTGCAAAACCTTCCCAAGAAGCTCCTAACTTGGGGTGAAGGCGTAATTCTGATTCATTTTCGATCCCAAGTAGAACGTGAAATAGTCCGCTATCTCTAAAGTATATTTTTGGTGATTTGACTTGGCGTTTTGAAATGTTTTCGTACCAAGGTTGGAGTTGTCGAATCATCATGGTTCCTGCAAGGATATCGGTGTATGAACGTATTGTCTTATAAGAAAGGTTGATTGAGCGGCCAATTTCCGACCCATTATACATACACCCATGATAATGAGTTAACATCATCCAAAAACGACGCAATTGTTCTGGGGGAAGCTTAAATCCAAGGCTTGGAATATCTTGTTCGATGAATGTACGGATGTATGATTTTCGCCAAATATAACTTGCCCCGCTGTCGTTTGCAAGAAACGAACGAGGAAACCCTCCCCGATGCCACAAAGTTGTTAGATCTTGAACTTCGTTATAGTTGAAGGGGGTGAGCTCAATATAATGAATACGTCCAGTAAGAGTTTCTGAGGATTGCCTCAGAAGATCTGGAGAAGCGCTGCCCAAAATCAAAAATTTCTGCTGAGAGTTAGGGCGATCGACAAGAACCCGCAGTGTTTGAAACAGCTCAGGGCGCCTTTGAATTTCATCAATGATAATGAGCCCTTTGAGTTCGGAAAGAGTTGTTTGTGGAGAGGCAAGTCGCTCGATGTCGTTTAAATCTTCTAGGTCAAAATAGTTTTCTAGAGGAATAGTATTTCTTTCATTTGCGTACATGCGCGCAAGGGTTGTTTTCCCACATTGTCGTGGTCCAAGAATTCCAACGATGGGATGAGTGTTAAAGCCTTCCTTGATTTGCTTGAGAAAATAAGAGCGTCGCATCAGAATCCTTGTAATTTAGAGTCTATATTTCTAATTTTCTAGGAAAAATAGATGTTTGTCAATTTTATCCTTGTAAATTAGATGTCAAACTTCTAATTTTCAAGGAATTATTTTTTTTAACTTATACTTAAATAAACCCAGAGTTCAGGTTAAATAGCTTCAGAAATTGGATTTTCGGTTGTGCCAAAACACCTTAATTTGCCGATCATAAGTGAATTCATATTCCTAATATTAGGTTGCTTAAGATCGTTAAATCCCGAAAGTTTAGATGTTGCCCAAAACCAATTTTTGAAGTTATTCGAGTATATAATTAGTGGGTTAGCTTCTTGTTTTTTGGATGGGAATGATTTCGTTGCGTCGAATGGGCTGAAAGAGGCTTGGGAGAAAAGAGTCATTGGGGAAATGGAGACGGCTGTTTCCAAGGGGGATCTTCAAAGCTACATAACCTTGAAAAGTGAAGTTGAAGATATAGTCATAGGTGGTTTCCATTCCCAGTTCGATCCACTCATAAAGGATCGATGTGAGCTTGATTTGGGTTCCCCAAGTCTTTCCAAAAGTCGAATCGTCAAATGTCCGTTTGGCGAGATAGTAAACTCCAACAGCTCCGCGCAAAATGAAAGAATCCCACTTGAGTAGGGAGGTTTCTACCTCTCCTTGCAAGTTGGTTAAAGCGACTTGAATGTGAGAGCCCTCTTTCCGTTTCACAACGCCTATCGGCACGTAACTGTTGAATCGGAGAGCTGTGCTGCGGAAGAAGAGCTCAGCTCCTGCCCCCAGTTGCTGTCCAGCAAATAGCTTTGTGTCTCGGTAGTCATAGAAAACGTTGATTCCTAGAATCCAGTCTTTTCTAGGAGAGAGGTAGCGGCCTGCCACTCCGAGATTTGCAGCAAAACGGCCATTGTTGAAGACGTGCCCTCTGGCATTTAAAAACGGGTAAAATTGAGAAAAATTTATGAGATTTACCATAAGGTCGACCGAGGTGTAACCGGTGTCGTATCCGACCCCTTTATGCTCTCGGTGTTTAAGAAAGGAATAGGAAGGGGGGATTCCTTCTTGAGAGAAAGAGAGGAGGGGAAAGAGGAATAGAAAAATCAATCGCCACATAGGGCTTATTTAATTGCTTTTTTCTGGAAAATCAACGACAAAAAAAAGACCGTTATGCCGGGGGAGGGTATAGCATAACGGCCACTTAGACCAAGTTGGTCTAAAAGATGGAAAAAAGGTAATTTTTTACGCCTTTTGCGGCTCTTTCGGTTCGACTTTCTCTGTTTTGTCGTGTTTTCCTGCTGCTATTGCGTCTTTTTCTGCTGTTAGGATGTTTTTGAAGCTCTTTACTGCAGATTTAGACAGCTCTGTCATAATGTTTAGCCCTTCCAATATCAGCCCTTCATTCAGAGCACCATCAGGTTTAAACGGGCCATGTTTTATGGCATTTGAAGCAGTTATTCCGACTTCGTGTTCATTTTTCATCTCGTTATTTAGGTAATCTGTGCCTTGCTGGAGAAGTTTTCCAAGAGTCCCCATACTGGCGAATATTGCCGCTAGTCCTTTAGGTCCAGTATTTAGCTGGCTATTAACTAAATCAGGTTGATGGTGTTATCCAATAGTTAGCTTTGTCATTTTGCGTTCTCTTTTTTTTCGTGAGAATACGATTATTGTGCCTTCTTCGTCGGTAGTTCTTCTTCATTAAGCACTTAAATTCGTATCCGAATATTTCTAACTTTTTGACTCAGACTTGCCTGAGCACATAAAATAAAACTGTTTTTTCTTTTTGAGTCTCTTATAACTCCCGTCGCTTGCGTTGCAAGACTTCAGAGACTGTGTATTTTATCCGATAGCTCATTGAATCTTTCACATCTGGATCTATAGTTATGGTATTGCAGATGCTACGCATTCTCTGGCTGTCTTGAAATGACAGATATCGTTACTTATTATTAATATGACAATTTTATTATCTGTAGTACTTGAAAGTACCCCCGTTTTATAAATTTAATTTTAACAAAAAATAATTAAAATTTAAACATTTCTTTAAAATTTTTTACAAAATACTGATGATTAGTTATTTAAAAATATAAATTATTTTAAGATGTTTGAGGTTAAAGGGTTAGTATTTATTTGACATTTCTGCTGTAGGAAATCAAGGGGTTATGGCATAGTGAAAAGAATCAAGTGAGGTGTCAGATGGTTGTTAGTATCTTTGACTTCTTTTCTATTGGGATTGGGCCGTCGAGTTCCCATACTGTAGGGCCCATGAGGGCTGCCAGGAGTTTTATCCTAGCCCTCGATCGAAAGAAGGTAATTTATGAAGTACATTCTATTCGAGTTGAGCTATTTGGATCTCTAGCGATGACAGGAGAGGGGCATGGAACAGATCGAGCTGTTCTTTTAGGGCTAGAGGGATATGCTCCTGAGCAAGTTGACCCGTGTCGTGTTGATGGGATTCTGGAGCGGATTTATACGTCACATTCCTTACGCCTCCTTGGGAAAACCGTGACTCCATTTGATGTAAAAAAAGACCTTTTATTTCGTAAGGGAAAAACTCTTCCTTTCCATTCGAATGCTATGCGCCTCACAGCAAAAAATCGAAAAGGGGAAAAATGTCATGAAGCAATCTTCTATTCCGTTGGAGGAGGCTTTATTATTGCGCATGAAGATATCCATAAGAATGAAACAGCTGCCTTAGTTCCTTTTCCCTACTCTACTGGTGAGGAACTACTAGGTCTTTGTAAGCTCACTGGGAAGACGATTGATGGAATCGTTCTTGAAAACGAAAAAGTTTGGCGAAGTGAAGAGGCGATTCGAACAGGGCTGCTTCAACGGTGGCACATCATGCAAGGAGCTGTAAAACGAGGGTGCGAACGAGAAGGTTTTTTGCCCGGCGGGCTCAACGTCAGGCGGCGAGCTCCCCAAATCTATCGTGACTTGCTCGAGAGACGAGGAGAGCTTGAAAAGGATCCCACCCACTTTATGGATTGGACGAGCTTGTTTGCCATTGCCGTGAATGAAGAGAATGCTTCATATGGGCGGATTGTCACTGCCCCAACAAATGGAGCTGCAGGAATCATTCCCGCAGTGCTTCACTATGTGCAGAACTTTACTCCCCATTACAGTGAAGACAATGTGATCCGCTTTTTACTGACTGCAGGGGGCATTTGTCAGCTTTTTAAGAAAAATGCTTCTATTTCCGGAGCGGAAGTGGGTTGTCAGGGAGAGGTAGGTGTAGCTTGCTCTTTGGCGGCAGCTGGACTGGCAGCAATTATGGGAGGCACTCCAGAGCAAGTTGAGAATGCTGCTGAGATTGGTATTGAGCACAATTTAGGGCTTACCTGTGATCCTGTCGCTGGGCTCGTTCAAATTCCGTGCATCGAGCGTAATACCATGGGCGCTATTAAAGCGATCAACGCCGCAAAACTTAGCCTTCTTGGAGATGGAACCCACAGCATCACTCTCGATGAAGCTATCCGATCGATGCATGAAATTGGATTGGACATGAAAAGTAAATATAAAGAAACGAGTGAAGGGGGTCTTGCGACGGTGGTTCATAAAGACCGGATTCGAGAGCGGCAGCTTCTCTCACTCATTCCTGTAACCTTACCCCAGTGTTAAAGATGACCCCTTTGCAAAAAAAACGGCTATCTTACATTCCCAAAAAGCCAACGATTTTAGCTGACTTAAACGCAATCACTTTCGCTGAAAAGGGAGCCACTGAGGCCATTGGAGACAAAGGAGAGATTCAAAAACGATTTCCACAGACGTATGGGCGTCCTTTGATTAAAATGACTCATGGCAAAGGGGGAGCATCTAAACCTCTAAAGGTTGGAGTCGTTTTATCGGGAGGTCAAGCAGCGGGGGGACACAATGTCATTACAGGTCTTTTCGATGCCCTTAAAAAAATCCATCCCGAAAGCCACCTGTTTGGTTTTTTGGGAGGCCCTTCTGGAATTGTCGATGGGAAATATCGGGACCTTTCTGAAGACGAGTTGGCAAATTATCGAAACCAAGGAGGATTTGATCTTATTGGGTCGGGCCGGACAAAAATTGAATCTGAAGAGCAATTTGCCAAATCTCTTGAGGTCGCAAAGGCTCTTGAGCTTAATGGCCTTGTTGTGATTGGAGGCGATGACTCCAACACGAATGCGGCCCTTTTAGCTGAGTACTTTATTGACAAAGGATGCAAAACACGGGTGATTGGCGTCCCAAAGACGATTGATGGAGACCTTCAAAATGAACACGTTGCCATTTCGTTTGGCTTTGATACTGCCTGCAAAACTTACTCTGAAATGATTGGCAATATTGCCCGCGATGCACTGTCTGCTAAGAAATATACCCATTTTATCAAGCTGATGGGCCGCTCTGCTTCTCACATTGCGCTTGAATGTGCTCTTCAAACGCAGCCCAATTATGTTCTCATTGGTGAAGAGGTTGAAGCCAAAAACCAAACTTTGCAAGCGATTGCACAAGATCTTATTGATGTGATTGAAAGGCGAGGTAAGGAAGGAAAAAACTACGGTGTCATCCTCATTCCTGAAGGATTGATCGAATTCATTCCCGAAATGAAGACGCTCATTCAAGAGCTGAACATGCTTTTGGCTCAAGAGGGTGGCTCGATAGAAGGATTATCAGCGCCTTCAAAAAAGACCTTCGACTATTTGCCGAAAGAGATTCAAGATCAGCTCCTTCTTGATCGTGATCCTCATGGTAATGTGCAAGTTTCTCACATTCAAACTGAGATGCTCCTCAGCCATGTGGTAAAAGCTGAGCTCAAAAAACGAAATTTCCAAGGAAAGTTTAATGCTATTCACCATTTCTTCGGTTATGAAGGACGGTCGTGTTTTCCCTCTAACTTTGATGCAACCTATTGCTACAGCTTGGGAATTGTTTCGGCTCTTCTGATTCGTGAAGGGTTTACAGGCTATATGAGCTGCGTCACCAATTTGAGAGAGCCGGTCGAAGCATGGGGTGTGATAGGTATTCCAATCACAAGCCTCATGAATATGGAAGTGCGCAAGGGGAAAGAAAAGCCTGTTATTCAAAAAGCTCTCGTTGATTTGAAAGGACAAGCCTTCAAAAGATTTGCCCGTGATCGAGATAAATGGAAGCTACAAGATCACTACCAATTTCCTGGGCCCATTCAGTTTGAAGGAGATCCGTCCTATACAGATCAAATCCCAAAGATCCTTTCATAAATCTCTTGTTGTTAGTAATTTTCTGATTTTATTCGATTTTTAATTTCGATTTTCATAATTAAAAGATTAGGGGAAGGGTTTCTATATATCTAAACCCCCTTTTTGATTTTTAATAACCTGAGTTCTGGGTTTATTTTGTTCGTTTTTAGGAGAGAGTTCTTTTAAATTCTCACCCTTTTTGGCGAAGGAATGTGTCAAATGGTCCTTTTCGAGACAAAAAGGCCGAAACGAGTGAAAGAAACTCAGAACTCAGTTGAATAATTAGGATAGGCTCATGGAAAATGACCGATTTCACCCATTTCATAAACAGGGTTCACGTTTTATCAATCCACATTGTGACAACGCAAGGCGTCGTCTTCACGACGTCTTTTTGTGGCAGATGGGATATTACAATGACAAGTGCCCACCTAAAAAGGTGCCAAAGAAGTTCAAGTATCCGAATCCTAAAAAAAAGGTGCGAAAGGAAAGTCCGATGGTGACTTGGATCAACCATTGCAGTTTTTTAATTCACGTTGATGGGCTTCATATGCTCACAGACCCGATTTGGAGTGAGCGGTGCTCTCCCTTATCATTTTTAGGGCCACGTCGCCGTCATGAACCACCGATTGCTTTAAAGGACTTACCAACAATTGATGTGGTGCTGATTAGCCATGACCACTACGACCACCTAGATCGAAAAACTGTGAGGGCACTCAATGAGCGGAATCCGGCGACTTTATGGGTGGTTCCTAAAGGAGTTGGGAAGTGGATTGCGAAGCAAGGGGTGCACCATTATGTGGAACTTTCGTGGTGGGAAAACGCTTCGTTAGAAGTTGAAGGATCTCCTCCACTTTCTATTGAAATCACAGCTGTTCCGAGCCAACACTTTTCAGGAAGAGGATTGTTCGACAAGAACAAGACCCTTTGGGCAGGCTATGTGGTGGATTTCAAACGGCACAGACGGAAAGATAAGAGACTTTACTTCGTTGGCGATACCGGGTACAATTCCAAAGACTTTAAAGCCATTGGCAATCAATTTGGAGAAATGGACCTCAGTTTAATTCCGATTGGAACTTATGTTCCTGCTAAGTTTATGGATCCTGTGCATATCAGTCCGCAAAAGGCAACAGCAATTCACAAAGAGGTGAACTCTAAACTGAGTATCGGAATGCACTGGAAAACGTTTCGTTTGTCGAGTGAAGAGCTTCATCAACCCCCTTATGACCTGCATAGGTCATTAGAAAAAGCGGGAGTCGATCCGGCAACTTTTCGAGTGATTGATCCGGGGCAAAAAATTAACTGGTAATTTTAAATGCGCTGGATTGTCGATTACTTTCGTTATGCTTGGTATGACTTGCAACATGCGCGGCAAGTCAAAAGTCGTTACTACCAAGATCCAGAATATAGTGTCTTAGACCGCGCCCTTCTTAAAAAGTACATTTTTCGAAGCCCTTATCAAATCAGCAAGAAATATCTCAAAAAGAAACGGGAAAAAGATCTCTATACATATGGAGAAACTCCTCTCACCACTTTTGAAAAGATGGCGAAAGAAGTAGAAGTTAAACCTCTCGATCATGTCTTGGAGCTCGGTTGTGGAAGAGGACGAGGCGTTTTTTTTCTCGCCCATTTTTACAATTGTAAAGTGACAGGAATTGAACGGATCCCACAGTTTGTGAAACTTGCCGACCATGTCGCTTCGAAGCACAAAGTCGAAAATGTCTCTTTTAAATGTGGTGACATGTTTGAAATGAAATGGCCTAATGCAAATGTCATTTATCTCTATGGGACTTGCTTGTCGGATGATGAAATCAAACAAGTACTGAATAAAGTAAAAACTTTTCCAAAAGGGACGCGGATTTTAAGTGTGAGTTATCCTTTAATTGAGTATGATGATGATCATGCTTTTAAACTCATCAAGAGGTTTCTCGTGGCATTCCCATGGGGTGAAACAGAAGCTTTTTTACAAGTGGTTCAATGAACGATTTATCGAAGAAAAAATGTGTTCCTTGCCTTGCAGATGCCCCACCTCTCAAAGGGGAAGATCTTAAGTCGCTTTATATGCAACTAGATGAAGGGTGGAAGATTGTCGATGAGCACCATCTTGAGCGTGAGTATAAATTCAAAAACTTCAAACATGCTCTTTCTTTTACCAACGTCATAGGGAAGGTGGCCGAAGAAGAGGGACACCATCCTGACATCTTTCTTTCTTGGGGCATGGTCAAGATCAGGCTTTGGACCCATAAAATCAATGGGCTTTCAGAAAGTGACTTCATCTTAGCAGCAAAAATCGAAGCCGAATTCATCTCCCATGAGGGTAGTTAACTTCTATTTCTATATAGAACTCTGGCTTTTTCACCGAATATGATTTGACGATACCCTCTAGTTCCTGTAAAATAGTTGTTAAAAATTTTGATTTACAGGGCTATGAGATATTCTGAAGCGATTTACCAAACCAAGCGTTGGAAAACTCGAGAAGTTAAAGTTGGAAAAGTTGGAGTAGGGGGTAATAATCCCATCCGTATCCAATCTATGACCACATCTGATACGCGTGATGTGGAAGCAACGGCTAATCAAATTATGCGTCTTGCCGATACAGGTTGTGAAATTGCTCGGGTCACCGTTCAAGGAAAAAAAGAAGCTGAGGCCTGTGAAGGGATAAAGAATACTCTCGTCCAAAAAGGATATGACATTCCCGTTGTTGCAGACATCCATTTTTACCCTCCAGCAGCCATGTTAGTGGTTGACTATGTCGATAAAGTGCGAGTCAATCCAGGTAACTTTGTCGATCGCCGTGCAACTTTTCGCACCATTGAATACGACGATGCTTCTTATGAAGCAGAGTTACGTAAAATTGACGAAACCTTTGGACCCCTTGTTGAAAAATGTAAAAAACTTAAAAGGGCAATGCGAATCGGCACGAACCATGGCTCTCTTTCTGATCGGATCATGAATCGATATGGGGATACCCCGTTTGGAATGGTGGAATCTGCATTGGAATTTGCCCGCGTTTGCCGCAAGTTGGGGTATCATGACTTCATGTTTTCGATGAAAGCCAGTAACCCCCTTGTGATGATGCAAGCGTACCGTCTCCTTGTGCATGAAATGATGAAACTGGGTTGGAATTATCCTCTTCATCTTGGAGTGACTGAAGCAGGCGATGGTGAAGATGGGAGAGTCAAATCGGCTGTTGGTATTGGATCCTTGCTTCTCGACGGACTTGGAGACACCATTCGAGTTTCACTGACAGAAGATCCTTGGGCTGAAATTGATCCGTGCAAACGCCTCATCCGTTTAGCTGAAAGTTACGAAGGCAAAGGCACTCTTCCTTTCATTGAAACCAAGCGCAATGTTGCAGCTATTGAAAGGCGTTATGTGCGCCAAACTTCGCCACTTCATCGAGATGGATCTGTGATTTTAAACTTAGAAAGCCCTTCAACTGACTTAGGAACAAAAGAAGGAAAAGTTGATGCTGTTTATATGGAAAAGTACGAGCCCCTGAAAGATGATGTGACAATTCTCACCCGTACTCCAAATGTTTCAGGCGCCCTTCTAGTCAAAGATCTCGAAGAGTTTGATGAAACAGCTCAAGTTGCTTGGGTCAAAGATGGCGATCCTAGCAGTTGGAATCGACTCCTTGAACATCCTGTGAAAATGATTTTACTAGAATTGACAGAATCTCCCATTCACCAAGGGCGGTACTTTTTCGATTGGATCCAACAATCCAAACTCGATATCCCTGTGATTCTCGTTGTAAGCTACGATCTTTCTGAAGAAGACACCGTCATTCATGCCGCAGCAGAGCTTGGGGCTTTACTTGGGGATGGTTATGGCGAAGGAATTCTTTTGCGCACCCGTCTGACTCCCGGACAAAACCGATCGCTCTCATTCAACATTCTACAAGCTTGTCGACTACGCGCTTCCAAAACAGAGTTCATTGCATGCCCTGGTTGTGGACGCACCTTGTTTGATTTGCAAGAAGTCACTAAACGGATTCGCTTAAAAACGTCCCACCTTCCTGGAGTGAAAATTGCCATCATGGGTTGTATTGTCAATGGCCCTGGTGAAATGGCTGATGCAGACTTTGGGTATGTGGGGTCACGCGCCGGTAAGGTCGATCTTTATGTTGGCAAAGAGTGCGTTGAACGAAACATCGACTTTGACGCTGCTGATGAAAGACTCATTGAACTCATCAAAGCTCATGACCGTTGGATTGAGATAGAGGAGCCTGCTCTCTTGTGATTTTTACAAAACTCTATCCCTTTTCTATCTTTATAGGGATCGTTTCCGCTGCTTCCTATTTTTTTGAAAACAAGTTATCACGGTTTTTTCACTACTCTGAGCGATTTTCTTATCGATTTTTCCTCGTCACGGCTCTCGTCGTATGTACATTATTGCATCGTACGACAGCTTCTCCTGATACTTTTTGGAATGAAGCTAAACTCAGCGAGTATGCAAAGGAGGCTCTTTCTCCTGCTGCAATCGCATTCCAAACAGGCTTTTTAAGCAGCGCAGCTACTTATGCAACAACTCAAGATGTTGCTACATTCATTCAAACCTTTCAGCAGACAGGCTCTCAACTACAAGATGGACCGGATGAAGTGATTCGTCCTATCTATGTTGGGGCACAAGGAGATATTGAACGAACCTTAGCCCAATACTTTGCAGAGAGAAAAATCACCCATTTAGTCGGCATTATTCACACCCCAACACCTGCAACCCCTCTTTGCACTCGTGGTGAAATTTCAGAAAGTCTTGTTGATGTCAGCATGAAAGAAGATCCTAAACGTCTTTACACCGTGATGAAGCGTCCTGAAATTATCCGGGATTATATGGATAAAGGAGCACTTTTAATTGTGGCTTATCCTCAAGTTGGACTTCATAGTCGGACAGCAGAGCAACAGGCCATCTTTCAGGAAGTTAGAGAAAAGTATCCGGATCATCTCATAGATCTTCCTCTAGATTGTGTAGAGATGCAGAAAGATATGGTTGGTGCAACCTATCTCTTTCGAACTAAAGAAGGAGATTGGATGGCTTTTGGCATCATGGCCTCGCAAGCCAATGCGCCGGACGATGCAAAGATCTGGGGCATGTGGTTTGGTCCCATTCGGGATCCACTCATCTATTCGCGGGTCCACTCCGTTTTCGCTTACCTTCATTCTGTTCAGTCTAAAGACCTGAGTTCTCTTCTTCTTGATCTTAACTAACTTTATACTCGAACTACTTCAAAAGAGGGGTTTGGGCAACGCGAATGCTTTCGGAATTCGTTGATCTTAAGTGATCTAATATTAGGAATATGAGGCCACTTAAGATCGGCAAATTACGGCGCTTTGACGCAGTCGAAAATCCAAATTTGAAGTATTTTGAGTATCCTATTAATGAAACTCTTTTGTTTTAATAAATACGGTTAATTTGTATTTGTAAGGTAATTTAGTTTGGAGTTAGTAATGACGTTCGCGCGCGCCATCAAAGTTAACCGTTTCTTAATGATTGCCAACTTTGTCCTCCTTATCTGTCTGCTTACAGTTTTTGGTTGGAACATGTTCCATGATTCTTCCAGTGAGACGCTTGAGGCAAGTCGGATTGTTTTGCGCGGAGAAAACGGCGTCCCTTCTATCATCATGCAAGGGGATGCTGAGAATACCCTTTTGACACTCAATGACCAAGAAGGGAATGTACGCATGCAGCTTCAAGGGGGCGCTTTTCCAGCGCTGATCATGAAAAATGAAGCTCAGGAAATTGTAGGGACTTTTTTTCCATTGCGCGATGGGGGAGCCGCGATTGGATTAGGCGATGCTGAGGGAAACATGGCGACCTTCATTCGAGGTGGCAGTTCGCCAACCATGAGTTTTTATCAGCAGTCAACAGAACCCAATCTAGCAATGGGGATTTCAAACCATCTGCCTCACTTTGTGATGTTTCCTATGGCGGGACGAGAGGGAATGCTGATTCATGGAAATGCTCCAACGAGCGTTCTATTTATCGATGAGAATGGAGAAATTCCTGTATCCCTATCCAGACATGGTCTGTTCCAGACTCAGGGGGAGAAAGAATCCACAAAAGGGAGTGGAGAGGACAAGATTTTTTCATCTTGGGATGAACTAAAGAAAACCTTAAAGCAAATGGACAAGCATCAATAAGCTACTGTGAGAGAAATTCATGAGCGCTGCAAAAAAACCAAATCAACTTGAAGTTTGGGAGCAATTTCTGGAAGAAGAGTACCAGAAAATGCAAAAAGAACTGGAAACTATCACAGATTCCAGATTGCGAAGTGATTTGAAAGATCAACTCATTTGGCTACGTCATCAATTACGTCATTTTGAAGAGAGTCAAGATATTCAGGCGATTCAAGAAGACCATGAGTGGGTAGCCAATAGCTTCAATCAAAACCTTAGTCCTAAACATCCTTTTCGGACACATCCTTAGGAATAAGACCTCTAAGGATAACTCATAAGCTCGATCCGACCCTTTTCGATGGGCTGACGCATAGGTGGATGAGGGGCTGTTGCAATTAAAAGCCAAAATGCAACTCCTTGCCAAAGGACAGATTCATCAGGATTAAAAGTTGCTGTGTGGTGATCTGTCCGCTCTCCTTTGCGTGCTCCCAAGCACCAGTACGATCCCACCCGATTTTCCAGATAGTACGAAAAGTCTTCTCCAGAGAAAAGGAAAGGGACAGTGCTTGTATTCATGCCGGCATCCTGGATCAGTGATTTGATGAAAGTGTAGTTTTCTGGGTCATTGATAAGTGGAGGGTAACCAGGGTAATAAATGAAAGTTGCAAGATGGGCCTTAGGATAGCTTTTAACAATGAGCTCGATGCGGTACTTGATGGCAGCAATGAACTCTTCAAGTCTTTCGGGGGAGAGAAAATTTCGGACTGCATACCACATTTCGGCATGGCCAGGGCGGATATTACACGCCGTTCCCGCTTTGGAGATAGAGGGGACAAAACTGATGATTTCATTGGGCCCTAGCTTACGGAGTTCGAATCCTCTAAGGCTCATATGAATATCCGTCATGATGTCGATTCCATTCGATCCGAGTTCAGGGCGCATCACATGCCCGCCAGAGCATTCTATTTCGACTTGGAGTTGTCCTGCTTGGCACATAAAATAGCCTGGGCGAGAGATAAAAGTGCCATAATCTTCAGTTGAAGAGATGTGAAGGCCATAACAATAGGAAATTCCTTCTAAGATGCCTTCTTCAACGAGACGTGCACCACCTGATTGAAGCACACCAATTTCCTCAGCCCGTTGCCAGACAAGGCGAAGATTATGAAGGGGGGTCACTTTTCCTGAGGCGAGGGCCTTTAGGGTTCCAAGGAGCATTGCGCTGTGGCAGTCATGACCACAGGCGTGCATGATACCGGGGTGTATTGAGCTGTAGGAAAGGCCGGTTTGTTCCTCGATGGGAAGGGCGTCGATGTCAGCGCGGAAGAGAAGACGTTGGTAATGAGGGTCTAAGTCCACATCAACATAGATTCCGCCTTCTTTTTGATGTAGCTGGATCGGCACTTTTGAAGAGGTCATGATTTTCTCAATTTCGCTCGAAATCAAGGCGAGGGTTTTTTCTTCCTCCCATTGCAATTCGGGAATTTCGTGGAGTTTATGGCGCATTTCAGCTGTAAAACTTTGGTGTTCAAGAGATAAAGATAGAATACTTTCTTTATTCATCATAAGCCTCTTATTTTTTGGCATATTTGAAAAAATCTACAGATATTTTTTTTTAACTGCAACGGATAATAACTCCTTATCAATCAGTGCTTTTTTTGCGCATTTTTTACGTTTCTCCAGGGAGTAACAAATTGTAAAAAATAAAGATTTCTATGTTATATTAAACATATGGGGTGTTGTCTTACAGAGGAGTCCATGAGATAAAGGAAAACCTCTCCTTATCTTGGGCATGGCAGCACCGTATAACCTAAATGATGATCTAGGGGTGCACAGATAGATTTGAGAATCTATGACAAGAAAAGTTACACATGGGCGTTCATAGATCATCATTTGGGTTTTAAAGCCACAACCGGAGGTTTCGTGGAGTTCTTTAAAAAGTTTTGGCTTTTTTTCGAAGAGGTTGCTCGTCTGAGAGGGGAAATGTTCCTCGAAGATCGCTAGAAGCGGTCTGCTCAAGACAGCTCCGGTAAACATGTCTCTTATAGAGACGAAAGAACGTGGGGAAATGCTACCCCATCTTTTATACCTGGGGCGTGTAAACGCAACTTCTTGACCTTCAGGTCAGTTTTCGTTTCATGTGCTGAAAAGCTTATGGGGCGGGGGCGCTGAAGGTTTTTTTTTGGGGGGGATAAGCACTAGAAAACTCAAAAAATGGCACATCACCCTATCTAGTGCTCCATAACAAAAAATTCTATAGCTACTTTAACCATCTTTTCAGTGCCTTTTCCTCTCTTAAAATCTCCTCTTGTCTCATGGACAATGTGGCTGATTTTGGGAGAGAAAAATTCAGCGAAAATCTGGATCAAATTAGCTATAGAATTTTTTGTTGCGGAGCACTAGCTGAGAGAAGAATCGGCAGATTTCGAAAGTATTCCGCTTCGTTTTCGTTTCATGTGCAAAAAAAGTATAAAGACAGAGCTCCTAAAAACCTCTTCACCGAAAAAATTGTGGCGACGTGCTCTAAGCACCAACACGGCTTGCCGCAGTTTTTGCTGCTTTCCTATTCCAATGTGTCAGAACTGATTGAGCCCTTTTATGTGTTGCTGCTAATTCTTTTTCTAATTTTCGATCTGAACGTACTCCATAAATATTCTTTAGAACTTCAGGAGGTGTTGCTGCTAGAAGTTCTAGTAAAGCATTATAGTTACGTATTCCACGGAAATTTTTAACCTGATGGTAGAGAGCTTTTCCTTGCGTTTCTCCTAGGTTACGCATGAGATCTCCATGTAGTAGAGACATAAGAGATTTTACTGTGCAATTTTCACCTCTTTGAGGTTTGTGCATTCGACCTCTCATGACGACACGATCTAAAATCTAAAAACACATCCTATGGAAAATATCGAAAGACACGTATAGTGCAAGGTATGATAAAGAAGAATTGGAAGTTTTATTTGGGGGTGACGTTTATCGTCCTCTCTTTTGCTTTGCCTCTCTTTGGCTTTCTCGTCCCTTTTTTGGGTTTGCCTGTTGGAGTTGCGGCAGTACTCACGGGATTTCTTGTGCTCGGAGGACCCGAGGTGATGATAGTTCTCGCTGTTCTTTTTCTAGGAAGACCAGTTTTCAATCTTATAAAAGAAAAAGTCTTTCGGATCTTTAAAAGAAAGGGGCCTCCCAAACCAGTCTCCATGTTTCGCTATTACCTGGGGTTGATCATTTTTTTTGGAAGTGTGACTCCTTATTATATTAATGTCTATGCTCCTCACTGGTTTCCAGAAAATGAAACGCATCGTTTGTATTGGTTTATTGGCGGTGATTTGTCTTTTGTCTGTAGTTTTTTTGTTTTAGGCGGAGCGTTCTGGGAAAAATTCAAACGTCTGTTTATTTGGAAGGATTGAGTTTGGCTCGAAGGGAATTGAAGTAGGCGATTCTTTTTTCCATCTCTCGCTCAAAGCCTCGCTTGACGGGTTTGTAAAAAGTGGGACGCTCTATTTCTTCGGGAAAGTAGTTTTGTCCTGAAAATCCATCGGGCGTGTCGTGATCATAGGCGTAGTTTTTTCCGTAGTCGAATTTTTTCATCAGCTTGGTCGGTGCATTGAGAATCGTTTTGGGGGGATCTTGATGTGAGGTGTCGGAGGCTAATTTTTGGGCCCGTTTGAAGGCTGTGTAAGTGGCGTTACTTTTGGGAGCAAGGGCAAGGTAGAGGGTGGCTTCGGCTAGGGCAAGTTCACCTTCAGGTGAACCGAGCCGTTCGTATACTTGCCAAGCGCTCAGGGTGATGGTCAGAGCTTCTGGATCGGCAAGGCCGATATCTTCGACGGCCATGCGAACGAGTCTCCTTGCTAGAAAGTTGGGGTCTTCGCCTCCTTCTAACATGCGGGCAAGCCAGTAAAGAGAGGCATCGGGATCAGATCCGCGAACTGACTTATGGAGAGCGGAGATGAGATTGTAGTGTTGGTCGTCGTGACGGTCATAGGCGGCGGGCCTTTTTTGCATGAGAGAGCAGAGGGTGTCAAAGTCGATTTCTCCTTCTTGGAGCGTTTGGAGGTTTTCAAGGGCATTGAGAAGGTGGCGTCCGTCGCCGTGGGACATCAAGATAAGCCCTTTTTTGGCTTCATCAGTGAGATGGATTTTGGATTGGCCTTCTTCAAACCGAGTAATGATTTGCTCAAGCGCTTCGGGTGTCAGTGATTCGAGAGTGAGGACGCGGAGGCGGGAGAGGAGGGCGTTGTTGATGGTGAAGGAGGGGTTTTCTGTTGTGGCTCCAATCAGGATGATGGTTCCTTTTTCGATATGGGGGAGAAAGATGTCTTGTTGCGCTTTGTTGAAGCGGTGAATTTCGTCGATGAAGAGAATGGGTTGGTTATTTAGAAGGGGGCGCGATTCACTTTCTTGGATGAACTTTTTGATTTCAGCAACCCCATTCATGACGCCGGTGAAGCTGACAAAGGTTCGGTTGAAGGCTTTAGCATAGAGGCGTGCGATGGTAGTTTTTCCACAGCCGGGAGGTCCCCAAAGGAGGATCGAGAGAGGGCGCTTTTGGGAAATGATTTTGGTGAGCAGCCCATTTTGTCCCACTAAGTGGTCTTGACCGACAACGTCGGAGAGCTTTTCTGGCCTAAGTTGTTCTGCAAGTGGAGTCGACATACCATGTAGGATATCAGTGATGCGACTTTTTATGAAGATGGCTTGTTTCGGGAACCCATGCGGGCTTGCGGAACTGGTAAATGATGAGAGGAATGGCCATCATCAAGATGAGTCCCACTACGAGAAATCCATCATACACGATCAAACTCCCTGTATCGAGTTGCGAAGGGGGAACAAATCCGATAATAATGGCAAAAACGGAGGAGAGAACTCCGAGACCAGAGACAATCCAAATCCCTTTATGAGGATGGGGAATGCGGTAGATACGTGGCACGTGAGGATGAGAGTAACGAAGACGGATGGCCGAAATGAACATCATGATGTACATAATGAGGTACATTTGAGCTGAGATGGCTGTCAAAATCCAGTAGGCAGTACTAACAGAGGGCATGAAGTTGATGATAAAGGAGGCAGCCGTGACAATGATCGCTTGAAAGAGGAGAAGGTGGGTTGGCATACCGTGTTTATTGAGGTTTTGGAAAAAAGGGGGAAGATTGCCGTGAACGGAGGTAGTGTAAAGAGCTTTGACGGGTCCCATGATCCATGAGTTAACTTCTGCAACAGCACCTAATACGAGAAGAACTCCTAAGACTGGGAGAACCCATTCTAAATGATAGAAGTTGAGATATACTTTTAAGGCTTCCATAAGACCTGCAACAAGGCTGATGTCTTCTCTTGGGATGACGACAGCAATCGAAAGGGCTCCAAGGACAAAGAGAAAGAAAACGATGAGGGCAGAGACCATGATTGCTTTCGGATAATTCTTTTGCGGATTTTTAACTTCTCCCGCATAGGCGGCAGAAACTTCGAGTCCTGCGAAGGCTAAAAAAAGGCCAGAAAG
This sequence comes from Simkania negevensis Z, assembly GCF_000237205.1. Taxonomy (GTDB): domain Bacteria; phylum Chlamydiota; class Chlamydiia; order Chlamydiales; family Simkaniaceae; genus Simkania; species Simkania negevensis. Next base: position 1,011,466 of record NC_015713.1, read on the forward strand.
AAAGACCAAATTGCTGATATGACTGAAGTCTGGAATAAGTGTCTTAGCTTCAAAGGGAATTTGGATAGGATGACCCTCTGCGAGCCAAGTGACAGCTAGTCCAATGATGAAAAGTCCTGGGATGATCGTTCCAATGATCACTCCAATTGTACTCACGATACTGGAGGTTTCGACTCCAAAGTAATTGATAAAAGTCATGCCCCAAAAGACAACGAGAACAACGGTTTGAATGAAAACTTTGTTACTCGCAAGCTCGGGATTAAAAATGTAGGCCAAGGTAGCTGCGACAAAAGCGAGAATAGCGGGATACCAAGTGACATTGTGGACCCATTGCATCCAGATTGCGAAAAATCCCCATCGATCTCCTAGGGCTTCTCGGACCCAAACGTAAATTCCCCCAGATTTGCTCCATCCTGTTGCGAGTTCGGCTGAGACAAGTGCACAAGGAATAAGAAAGATGATAGCAACAAGAGCGAAAAAGAATAGCATGCTATACCCGAGCTCTGCAACAAGGGGGAGGTTTCTCAAGCTCGCCATGATTGAAACATTGAACATTGCGAGAACGAAAACTGAGATGACTCGTTTGGGTTTAGATACTGAAACCAAAAGTCGCTCCTATGGTAATATGTCCTTTTTTTCTTTTAAATATTCGATGATGTCATCGGATTCATAAAGAGGAGCTCCATCAATAAATAAGCAGGGAACTTGCGATTTCCCTCCTAAATGTAAGAGCTCTTCTTTTGCTTTCGGGTCCTTATCGATGTCTTTCATAGGGATCGTCTTTTTGATTTCTTTGAGATAATCACGTACTTTTTTACAAAAAGGGCATGACATCTTGTGGTAAAGGACTAAAATCGATTGATGTTCCTCTTCCATTCATCACCTAAATCGCTTAAGATTAAAAAACCACGTCATACCTTTTCTAGAAGAAAAAAGCTATAAAATTTTTGAGGTTAGTCGGTAGATGGCAAGCGTGAATCAATTGGAAATGAGATATGGGGACCGCGTTCTTTTCAAGAATGTTTCTCTCCATTTAACCCGGAAGACCCGCTATGGACTTGTCGGTGCTAACGGAGCTGGAAAGACGACGTTTCTCAAAATTCTTAGCGGGGAGGTGGAACCCACCTCTGGTGAAGTGAATATTCCGAAGGAAGCGCAAATTGGGGTTTTGAAGCAGGACTACATCAAATTCCAAGAAGATAAAATTCTATCTCTTGTTTTGAAGGGAAACCAAGTGGTGTGGGAAGCATTTGAAAAAAAAGAGGCCCTTTTAAGTAAAGGGGAACTGTCTGAGCAGGCTATTGTAGAACTGAGTCGAATTGAAGAGGAACTCCGTCTACGTCATGGCTATCAGGCGGAAGCAAATGCAGCACGTCTGCTTGAAGGGCTAGGTATTCCTCTAGCAGCACATGCAAAACATTTAGGAAGTTTGTCTGGTGGGTACCAACTACGGGTCATGCTTGCTCAAGTTCTCTTTGCAGAGCCTGACATTCTCCTTTTAGATGAGCCGACTAACTATTTAGATATTTTTTCCATTCGATGGCTAGAAGGATATTTAAAAGATTATCAGGGAATTCTTATTTTGAGTTCTCACGATCGGGTGTTTCTCAATCGGGTGTGCCAGGTCATTCTCGATATCGATTATGGGGGAATGAAGCAGTATACAGGGAATTTTGACCATTTCCTTACAGAAAAGGAAAATGACATCGTTCAAAAAGAGGCCCAGCTTCAATCAATTGGGAAACGGAAAGAAGAAGTGCAGCGTTTTATTGACCGGTTCCGGGCTAAATCCTCCAAAGCTAGGCAAGCGCAGTCTCGCGTCAGGATGGTCAAGAAACTTGAAGAAGAAGAAAAGAAATGGGAAGTTTTTCCCACATCGCGACAGTATCCTCATTTCTATTTTCCCCATTGTCGCCCTTCAGGGAGAATCACCCTAGCTGTGAAAGGTCTCAACAAATCTTATGGAGAGAAATCTGTTCTTCATGAGATTTCCTTTGAAATCGAAAAAGGGGAAAAGGTTGCAGTTGTTGGGGCAAATGGAATTGGAAAGTCAACGCTGCTCGAGATCGTGACAGAGTGTCGTGAACAAGATTCAGGGACGTTCCGGTGGGGGCCTCATGTGAAGACAGCTTACTTTCCTCAAGACTTTCACCGACTTCTTGATACTCAAGCAACTTTATATGACTGGCTTGAGTGTGCTTCCAAGTGTTTTCACGCAGAAAAGTTGCGCCAAGCTCTAGGGGCGATGTTATTTGGAGATATGGAAGTTAGGAAGAAGATCCAATCACTTAGTGGGGGAGAAGCAGCTCGTCTTGTTTTTGCTTCTCTCATGTTAAAAGAGCACAATACTCTTATGTTGGATGAACCAACCAACCATTTGGATATGGAGGCAACAGATGCTCTTATCGAAGCTCTCAATGGGTATGACGGAACTGTCATTTTGGTGAGTCATAACCGGTACTTCATTTCCCAAGTTGCCAATCGGATTCTTGAACTTCAAGAAGGAAAAACTCTCGATTTTAAGGGGGGGTATGACGAATTTGTCGCTGTGCATGAACGGGATTATCTTTCTGAAAAGGTTCCAAATTCTTCGAAAAAGAAAGAAAAAAGCTTGGATTTTGAGAGCCGAAAAGAAGAGCGCCGAAAAGTAGCCCGTCTTAAGAAGGATATTCAAAAGTGTGAAGAGGAAATCGAGGATATTGAGCGGAAAATCGAGAAAATCAACGAAATGCTCGCGCAGCCAAATTATTACGATGTAACACCTCAAGATAAAATGCAAGCAATTTTAAAACAAAGGGATATGCTCGAAATTGAAAAGCAAGAGAAGTATCTTTTTTGGGAAAAAATGCACGAAGATCTCGATTTTTAACTTTGTTTTATTTTTTTAAGCGAGTATACAGGAATTACTAGTGCTTCTTCGCAATTCTTAGTATATAGATTGCACTCTGTGGGCTCGATTTGCTTTCCTTAAATCAATCGCATTATTAATGGGAAAATGGGGGATTTGAGGAAGTCAAAGAGTGACTAATAAGGGTCCCAGATTAACTAAGGATTCTGCGGTTTGTCACTAACTTACCAATGGAAAATGTGAAAGAAATGTTTAAAAGAGAAACGAAAAAACTTCTCAAGGCCGCTCATAAAAATCCTCTTTTGGAAAAACTCAAAGCAAAACGGAAACGTACCCTTTCTCGTTCGCTTGTGCGACGACATTGTAGTTTTCCAGTCCTAAGAAATTCAAAATAAATCGATTGAACCTTCTATTAAGAAATGATTAAGCTTTTAACTTCTTAATCACAAATGCATTAGACTTCGTTGAGTTTCAAACCAAAAAGCGTTCAATTTTTCAGTAATTTGAATAGGTTTTTCAGTTTTTTGGTCTTTTTAGTTTATTATTTTCAAAAAAAATAAAAAAAATTAATTTCAAAAAACCATGTTTAGAATAGCTTCTGAATGGGTTTTTAATTTCTTGGTTTTTTTATTTTTGATATTAAATAAGAAAAAAATTTTATTTTTTAATATAAAAACGGTATATTGAAATTTGTAGGATAAATATAGATTTTAAAGCCTCAGTTGAAATTTAGAGTTTTTAAAGTCTTAAAAAGGATTGTAAAGGAATTCCAACAAGGAGCACAGTCAATGCCTGCTAAGAGAAGAAGAAAAAAAGCAGCTTCTTCAAAGAAGACAACTCGTAGAAGAAAAGCTACAAAGACCGCTGCTAAAAAAAGAACAACTAGACGTAAAACAGCTAAACGTAAAACTGCAAAACGCAAGACTGCAAAGCGAAAAACAGCTAAGCGTAAGACAGCTAAGCGTAAATCTGCAAAACGTAAATCAGCTAGAAAAACTACTCGACGTAAAAAAGCTGCGACAGCACCTGCTGCTGCTACTGCTGCTGCTGCGCCAAAAAAACGCAGACGTCGTAGAAAAAAAGCTGCTGCTAAGTAATTAACTACTAATTAAGTAGCTATGATTTGGGGCGTGGGTTCCACGCCCTGATTTTATTTAAAAAGAGCCTTTCATCACGACTTCGTCTAGACGTTTACGCGTTGAAGGGGTTTCTTTTTCTTGCATTGAGGCGGGGAGGTCTTCTTTTTTACCCCGTTTCCCAATTGCCACCATGCATTCCAATTGAAAGTCTTCTGGAACTTTGCAAAGCTCTCGGGCCTTTTCGTAATCAAATCCTTGCATTCCATGAACAACAAGACCATTAACATGGCCTTGTAAGGCTAAGTAGCCCCAAGCAGCTCCAGCATCAAAGCTATGTGTCACAGAGGGTTTCTGGTTGTGTTCGAAGACTTTATGAGACACAATTAAGACAAGCGCTCCTGCTTTTGCGGCCCACTCTTGATTGAATGGAACCAAAGTAGAGAATAAGGGACCCCACTGAGGTGTTTCACGGAAAGCATAAATAAAGCGCCAAGGTTGGGCATTATAGCAAGAAGGAGCCCAATGAGCCGCTTCTAATAACGTCATGAGTTCATTCTCAGAAATGGGTTCACCTGTCATCGAACGCGGAGACCACCGACCTAGAATTAGGGGATGAACGGAGAACTTTGTTTTACGTTTTTCAGCGATTTCTGATGGGAGAGTTATTTCCATGATCCAAATCTTCTCCATATTTGTAGTTTGTTATCTTTCTTATCACAAGATGAGTGACTTGTGCAATGAGGATTCCAAGAATTCCCGTTGCAAAGAGGTCGCTTGGAAAGTGGTCGAGTAAGAAAACCCGACTGAGCGAAAGCAGTAGTGCTATCGTGAAGCCTAGAATACGAAATTTTGGGAAAAGAAGTGCAAGTGATGTTGCAAGAGTCATCGCTGCCATTGTGTGTCCAGAGGGGAGAGAGTGGAAGTGGTGGCTAGGAGAGAAGAATTCAAACCCTGTCATGTCGTATGCAAGAAAACATTCGGGGCGGGCTCGCCCAATGAGCACCTTCAAAACGCGGACGAAGGCAACTGAAATGGCTTGAGCTACGAAAATTTCAAAAAAAGGGAGGATGAACCGCTCTTTAGCATAAGAAAAGCGGGCCCAAATAAATGCGATTCCCCATATGAGTAAATGAAGGGGTGGGAAAATGAGTAGGGAGGCTGCTTTTAAGGCAGTGCGCACTGCCACACGGTAGGGAGCTAGGGCCTTAATCAGAGGATAGTCGATAAAAAAGTAGCAAAGGAAAGCAGCAAAGACAAAGACGAGAAGAAGGCTTCTTAAAAAAGGGGAAAAACTAGTCACAAGAAAAGAGCGAAACTTTATATAGGAAATCATGAGATGAAATATAGAGAATCAGTAGTTTCGAAGCAAGGACATAGCATGCATATAGGAATCATCGGCTGTGGAGTTATGGGGGGTGCGATTGCGAGAATTGCTTCCCATCATCACAATGTGATTCTTCACGATCATAAACAGACTAATGCCACTCCTCTTGCAAAAGAAATTGGTGCAAAAGTCGAACTTGACCTGGGCAAACTCTCCGAAGGATCAGATGTGGTGATTTTAGCCGTGAAACCGAAAGATCTTAAAGTCATTTCGGAGCCGATCTCATCCCATCTGAGTAAAGGGCAACTTGTCGTGAGCATTTTAGCAGGGGTAACTCTCGAAACACTTCAGATGTACTTCCCACATTCAACAGTTTTTAGGGTCATGCCGAATCTGCCGCTAGTTTGTGGACATGGTATGTTAGGCATTGTTGATGATCCTGAGGTCAAAAATGAAGAAAAGCACCGAGTTGAAGAAGCTCTGAAGGGGCTAGGTACAATTTCATGGATGAATGAAGAGTTGATGAACGCTTTCACAGCGCTGACAAGCTCGAATCCGGCGTTTATTTACCTCATGATCGAGGCAATGGTCGAAGCTGGGGTGTCAATGGGATTTAAGGCTGACATGGCCCTGGAATACGTTCTGAAGACTCTAGAAGGATCTGTTGTCCTACTGAAGACGAGCGGAGTCTCTCCAACAGAGCTTAAGATGCGGATCACCTCTCCTGGTGGAGCGACTATTGCCGGTCTCAATGAACTCGAAAGTCAGGGAGTACGAGCTGGAATTATTGCAGGCCTCAAAGCTTGCTATCGAAGAGCCGAAGAGATGGGAGGATCGTAGATCTCTGTTAAGGGGGTAATTTTCCTCTTGCTCAGCATTTCAGGATCACATAAGAGCCTATCATCCCAGATCTTTCTACGTATAAAGGTTGGGAGAAGATTTTTAAAGGAAAAGTCCCAACCGCGCACATCAAGCGTTCCTGAGAAGACTGCAAATCGTCCGGCACCAATGATGGTTGCAAGAGTGATTAAGACAAAAGGAACGGCATAGGGCGCCCCTGCAAGGAGAGCAATCAGAGATGCAACGGCGATGACCATCGCAATGATTCCCATGATGTGAACAAGGGTTTTCTTTTCGTTTTGAACCCGCATGTCATTCATCAGTTTCAATCCTTCATCAATTGCTAGCTCTTGATTTTTTTTATCGCAACTTGTCAGTCCCATCAAGATAGAGTGCGCCGTATCTGAAGCCTCATGAACCAGCCACGGACGGATCCGTCGAGCAAGAGATTTCCTCTTATTATTCAACTCTTTGTCAAGTTGGTTGATGAGTTTTTCTCGTTGCTCTTCAATCGGGAGGTCGCTATATCTTTTTTCGACTTTTTTTGCGATTTTGTCGACTTCATTGGGATTGAGTTGAAGGTATTCTTCTTGTAGATGAAGGATGTTTTTTGCTAAAACAACCTTAGCAAGATCTCGAATTTGCTCTTGTTTTTCCGCGAAGATGAACTTTGAGAAATGAGGGTTTTTCTCAATTTCGCGCTGAAGATCCTCAGTAAATCCTAAGAGCTTTTTTGTGTCTTCTTTTCCGCAAAGTTGTTCAATCATTCTACGGTTTTCTTGTACGAATTGAGCGAGTGCTTTGAAAGCTTTTTGACCTTCAGCGAAACTTGTATTATCTGTTAGGGTTTTGAGGTTTTTGAGCAAGTCAAAGTCAAACTCATCACTAAAGGAGAGCTGTCTTGAAAGTCCGAAACTATCAACAACTCCCTCAATTATACACAATAGAAGGCTGAGAACATAAGCGGGTTTTAGAAGAAAAGAGAGAGTTTGTGGAATGATGTGCAATCCGATTCCGTAGTCAAACGCCGATCCAACTGAACTTCCTATGACAATAGGCACTTCGATGAGAGAAATCATACTATCTTGCACTCCTTCACCGTCCCGATTCTTGATCGAGCCAATCAATGATTTCGTGGCAGAATAGGTATCAGATGGGACCGAGAAAATGTTTGTGACAGAAGGAAGCTTGGGAAATGCATCTTTTTCATACGGAGTGATTCTTTTGGGGTCTCGAATCTTTTCTTGATAGATGCGAGAAGCGTCGGCAAGTAAGGAATTTTTTGAAAATGTAGGTCTGTGCAAGTGAGACGGAGTAGAGGGCCTCGTAATAAGAGGCGGGTAACTAGTCATAGCCCCACTTGACAGACTCATAAGAAAAACCTTTTCCATAGGAATTTTGCCGATCTCACTATTTTATTACTTTTTCAAATTATAAAAAATAGAAATGGTTTTTTAATTTAATAAATACATTATAAACAAAATTTTCTTATTTATAAATGTGATTATTTCAAATTTGATTTGTCATCTTTTCGCAGTTTGATATAAGATAAATTTTTTGATTGACTTTGCGTTAGGTGTTCTCATGTTGAAAAAATATTTTATCTTTCTCTTTCCTGCTTTTTCACTTTTTGCAAAAACTCCGACGTATGATCCGCAGATTATTCCTCAAACCACAGCCCCTATTAACATTGAAGCTAAGGACTTTTCCCATCTTTTAGGACATTTAAAAGGAATTGATGATGACCTATTGAAGATGCATTTTACCCTTTACAACGGGTATGTCAAAAATGCTAGCGCCCTTCTCACGACTTTAGTTCAAATGCGGCAAAACGGGAAGGATACAACCTTGGAATATGGAGCAATAGAGCGGCGCTTTGTGTGGGAATTTGATGGAATGATTCTTCATGAACTCTACTTTGAGAATTTGGGGCCGAAGCCCTTTTTAGATCGAAAAGATCCTTTGTTGTTGAAAATGACGATGGATTTTGGAAGCTTTGAACAATGGAAAAAGAACTTTGTAGCAACAGGCCTCATTAAAGGTGTCGGTTGGGTCATTCTCTATCAAAGCCCGAAGACAGGACACTTAAATAATATCTGGGTAGATGAGCACAATATCAACCTCGTTCCTGGAGGGAAACCTCTCCTTATTATGGATGTCTGGGAGCATGCCTACATCACTGAATATGGGCTCGACCGGGCTGGATATATTGAGGCTTTTATGCAAAACATTGACTGGGAAGTCGTTTCTAAACGATTTAACGATATGGAATCAAGCAAGTAATCCCCCTAAAAAATAAGTTTTTTGTTTTAGGGAGAGCAATTTTCTTCTCTTAAAAAGTCTTACTTTTTTAGAGCTGGCTAAATAGAGAAACAATTACTTTTCGGTGATGACCACTACTGCGATGTTCCCAAAGGTAGACTCCTTGCCAAGTGCCTAAAAGAAGGGCTCCATCTTCGAAGGGGAGAGTTAAGTCTGAGTGAGTCAAAACGGTTCGGATATGGGCAGGCATGTCGTCTGGGCCTTCTGCGTCGTGTCGGTATTTAGGATCTCCATCAATGATAAGAGAGCGAGCAAAGGTCTCTAAGTCTAGACGTACATCAGGATCGATGTTTTCGCAAAGAATGAGAGAAGCGCTCGTATGGCAGAGAAAGAGATGGCAGAGCCCTGATTTCCCTTTGAAGCTTTTCACGACTTCCTCCACATCTTCTGTAATGGAGAGAATCTCTCTTCCCCGAGTGGGAAAGATAAGAGTTTCACGATGCATGTTCTTCTCGAGATCCCTTGACGAGTGTTGTAATGAGTAAGATGATGACGCCTGAAGTTAAGATAAGCATCATTCCCGCTGGAAAGAACTTTTCTGATATCACAAAGCGATAGCTGAAAAATGCTTCAAGAAGAAACATAAGCGCAAAAGCAAAGTAGATTCCCCATTTACGACAGGTAAAGTGGAGAACACTTGACCACAAAAGCGCCAGTCCTGACACCCCTCCGGCAACGAGCGAGGGGACGCTATGCTTGAGAACAAAGCCCATGAACCCGCCCACAAAGACAAGGATGGCGTAGATGAGCAAAATGTAACCATTTTTTTTAAGTGCTTGAATCATGAAATCAATATAACTTTTTAAATCTAAGTTGCCAACTAATTTCTACCTGTCTGCTTCTCTCAATTCTTGAATGTTGATGAGGGATAGGGTGAGAGAAGAAACACAAAAGTAGAGAAAAATGACGCAGTTAAAACTCAAATTTTTGAATTTTCATGAGAAATAGTAATTACTTAAGTGACTATAAAATTAAAGCATTGTTTTTTATTCTTAGAATCTCCATAATTCCGACAGTTATTTCATTGAGGGTGGATATTGGAAAGTGGAAACCAATATCATGCATGACAACAAGAGGAAAGGATGTATACCGAATATCTAGGTCCAATCGCTGAAGAGAATTTGCTAGGATCACAGGAATTACTCCAACGTGCAGCACGTTTACTACAACAAGGAGCGCTTGTTGCAATTCCTACAGAAACAACCTATGGATTAGCAGCCTCAATTCTAAATGAAACTGCGCTGAAGAACTTGTATGAAATTAAAAATCGAGAAACCTCAACTGCTCTACCCATTCAAGTTGCAAATACAGACCAGCTAAAATTTATCACCCGTGATTTGCCACATCAGTTTGACTTGATTGCCAAGCACTTTCTTCCTGGACCTCTTACAATAGTCTTAAAAAAGAATCCTCATTTGTCTTCAACCATTTCCGGTGGCATGGATACAGTTGCTGTTCGCATTTCTTCTAACAAGATTGCACGAAGATTGATCGAGCTTGTGGGATGTCCGTTAGCAATGCCTTCGGCAAACCTTTCGGGGAATCCTAGCCCAACATGTGCAAAACACGTGCTCGAAGATTTCAATGGAAAAATTCAAGGAATTGTCGATGGAGGAAATTCCGAATATGGTTTGGAGTCGACCGTTCTTTCTTTAGAGGATCCTGCAAATCCAGTGATTTTGCGTTTTGGAGTGATCAGTCAGCGCTCCATTGAAAAAGTTTTAGGAACTCAAGTTCGCGTCCATCCAAAGGCACTTCTCAGTCACTTTGGAAAAGTGGGGCAACAAAGACTTCCTGCAATACGTCTTTTCTCTTCATGGGATGAAATGAAGATCTATCTTCAACTTAGCAATGACAGTAGACGTCTTGTCATGAGTCGAGAAGAACGCTTTCCAACACTAAAAATGTGCGACTATTTCAATCTTTGTGCGAAAAACCTCTATGAAGGACTTCGTATGGCTATAAGAGATAGTTACTCAGAAGTTCTGGTTCTCTGCAATCCCACTTTGAAAAATGATGAGATGCTACACCAACGCCTGAAGCAAATTGCCAGCACGTGATGGAGCCCATCCTTTAGAGGGAATGTGGCTTTTTCGCATGCCTGTGACGCTTTAAGTCAAGCCTCTTGCAATTCTTCAGAAATTGTACTCAGGTTAACTAAGAATTCTAGAGCATTAAGCTATGTCTTGGAAAATTTCGTCAAAAAAGTTGAAGAGCGCTGTTTGCTTACCTGATCCATGGTGAATAAATCCGTTCAAGAGATGCATGAGCGCAGAATCTTGATCTCCTTCCTGATAAGAGAGAGCTGCATCAAGTAAGGTGGTTTCTCCAATGAATGGAGCACCCCAGGGAGTCGTTAAGAGGAACTGAACAAGCTCTGCTTTTTCTTTAAGCTGTTCATCTTGTAGAGCTTCAATAGAATCTTTTTCGAGATTAACGATGTCGTGCGCGACTTTTTTTAGAAAGGCTGGATCTTTTGGATCTGCCTGAGAAGCAAAGATTTGCTCCCAATCATTGTGGATCTCATGAAGATCTCGCTTTAGGTCTCTTGCTGCCATAACCAGTGCCTCAACTGTCCTTATTTTATTTTTTTATTATACTATCGTTTTTGAATTATTGGGAATGGTGACTGATATCATTCCAAAGTTGCAAAGCCGGAACATGGTGCTCATAGCTTAAGATTGAAAGAGATGCGGTTGAAAGCATAAAATGACGCCCTTCAAGAAGGGGAAAGCCTAAGAATCTCACAGTTAGAGCTCTTGAAAAATGGCCGCTTGAAAAAACAGCGATGGTTCCCTTTAATGATTCGAGCTTTTCAAGAAAGTCATCGGCCCTTTTTGCGACTTCAGCAGTTGATTCTCCGTTTGGAGCTCCATGATCAAAGATATTCCATCCTGGATGGGTTTGGTGAATTTCGGCTGTCTTTTTTCCTTCATAGTCGCCGTAATTCCATTCAAGGAGCGCATCTGTGATTTTGGCTTGGCTCTTAAGACCACATAGGCAGCAGGTATCATAGGCTCGTTTCAAGGGACTTGTGAAAACATGGTCGAATGTGACCCTTTCAAGTCTTTTCCCCAAATGTTTCGCTTGGCTAATGCCATTTTCCGTCAGGGGAAGATCGGTCAGACCCGTATGTTGTCCACTTTTAGACCACTCTGTTTCCCCATGACGGACAAGAAAGATTTGTTTCGAAGTCATTCTGCTTCTTCGTAAAAGACATCATCCCAGTTATTATCAAGCAGAATCAAGTCTGAAAAGAGCCCTTTCAAGGTATCCATGGCCCCTCCTCCAGATTTGCCGCCTGGCATGACGTTTTCGAGCATGTTTTGCAGACCTTCTTTACTGAAGACGCTGCGTAGCATCTCAGAAATCACGATATCCATGATTTGTGCTGTGGGGATTCCACCTTCACTGCTGATGTTATTTAGCTCGAGGCGGTCAATTGTGCGTAATCGACGGACGCCCTTATTTCCTGTGCGGTAGGCGAGATCAATTTTCAAATCAGTAATGATGAGTTTTTTGATGAGAACAGAGGTTGATGTTCCTTTTGAAGAAGCGGCTTGCTTTTCTTTCCCGGTCGATTCTTTCAAGTTTTGCATGATTTCTGACCAGTTTCCATTTGTGCTACGTTGTGACTCAAACTCCAAACCTAAATAGACGTTGTCCAAACGCATTTCATCAATGACAATGTTATCGTGGAAAAAATTGGAAAAAGGAGTTCCGATGTAAAGACTTTTCACTTCAAGAGCTGTATCGAGAATAGATCCAGGAGGGTTTCCTACACGGATGCCATCCACCTTAATAGAAGAGGACCCTAAGCGAATGGCTTGAATAGAAACCGAGACTTTGGCCCGATCAGAAAGCTTATGAGAAATCCATGAAGGAAGCATATTCCAGCAGAAGATTCCTACTAAGACTATGACAACAATGACTCCAAAAATAATGATCAGTGCTTTTCGCATCGTAGCTCCTCTACACATTTTTTCCTCACCTAAACACATTAAACATTTTTTTTCTAGGGGATGTCGACAATTAAAACAAGTTGTAGAAGGTCTTCTAATGAGAAAAGTTACTCATAGCTCTCTATATAGGGACGCAAGATTATCCAAAGGAATGAGAAGTTGTTTTTCTCCACTCGCTCTTTTTAAAGGTTCATCCAGATAAAGCTCAGGGGGAAGATCATGATCGATTGAAATCCGACTGCGCCCAACTGTGCTTATAAAAATAGCTTCCATTTGTTTTAATGGAAAAACAGTCATATAGTTTTTTGTATTAATTCCAAGAGTAGAGTTAATATGACTTTTAAAAGCTTTTCCTATAAAAGCATGTAGTTGCATGGAAATATCGGAGTACCCTCCTTCTACAAGACTAAGAGGGTTACGGAAAATTCCTCGATTCTCAAAAATTGGTACACCATCGATATTACGCACACCGACAGTCATCAAAATATTTCCAAAAATCTGTGAAATTCTTTTCAGAGTTGTTGGGTTAAATTTTAGAGATTTTGGAAACGATGCGACTCCTTCGATTGGTACTTTTGACACATAGGCTACAAAGTTTCCTTCCAGTAACATCAATTCAAAAGATCGCGCCCCAGTTTCTGTTGCTCTCAGACTTTTCCAGCGGCTACCCCCTTCGTAGATCTCTCTTTCTTTCATCTTTTGAATAAAGGCTGAAAACTCGTGACAGTCTAGTTCGTAACTTTCCTTATTTTTTTGGACTTTTGCAAGCTCGGACGCATCGTTTAAAATGAGCCCTAAATAGTTCAGTATCCCTCTAGAGGTATCGCATAAACGTACACATGCTCTTTGGTAAAAATTCCAATAAATAGAGCGTCTATCCAATCGCTCGATTCCAAAATAAATTTTTTCTCCTTTCGGAGTTGTCCCTTGTGCTGTATAGACACCGTCTTTTATTTGAATAACGTCCCCAATAGAAGCTTTTGAATGCGCTGTAAGAGAAGCCTCTTGTAATACCTCTTTTTTTGTATATTCTTCGATTAAAAAACTGATCAATTCCTTGGATGGATGGGGGAAATAATGAGACCAGGTCTCTAATAATGTGGAGACTTCTTGGATAATTTTTTGCCTTAGATGAGAAGGAACTTTGTCACCAAAGTCATTCATTAACGCGCTTTCAGACTTTCCCGTATTTTCATCAGATGCGCTACCCGTTTTTTGGTTTTGTGTTTCATAATTGGAGGATAGTGTTTTTTGGTAAGCTTGGTAAAAGTGATAAGTTCCACCGATCCCAAAAAGCAATAAAGAGGGTTTAAACCCAATCAAGCCACATGAAATGGCAAATATAATCAAGCCTGCGACTTTTTTTGCCGTTCCTGTCCAAGAGTTTTCAGTGGTTTTTCCAGTATTTGGATGACTTGGTGATAGAATATGATCCCAGTGCATTGCAATTGTTGCAGCACAAACAGCATTGGAAAAGGTCATTTTTTACTCCGCTACTTTTTTTGATTCAATCCTTGCATCCCAGAAAATTGAAAGAATTTTTGGAAACTATTCATTTTTCATGAAATTTTCATGCACGATCACAATGAATGCAAGCGATTTTACCTTTAAATAGGTATAATGATAGCCTATGAAAAGGCATCTATTAAAAATTTTTCTTTTTGTTTTTTGCTTAAGTGCCTTTACTTTTGGCAATGAGGAAAAGTGCGCGACTCCTTCCCATATTGGGCAAAAAACAGTTTGCACCTATGCCAACGGTCGTCCCATCGTGATTGATGTCTATTTCCCCACCAAAAAGGGGACTGCTGAGGTGGCCGACAGCTGTTGGGAATTGCCCCCCATTGCACATGATGCTCCTATGCCAAATCACCGATTGCCTCTTATTCTTATTTCGCATGGATACGGAGGTGCGCGTAATGAGCAGATTTGGCTTGCCGAGCAGCTCGCTCTTGCAGGGTACATCGTTGCGAGTCTCGATCATTATGGGAACACCTGGAAAGATCCGACTCCTCAGGGAATGATTGCAATGTGGCATCGTCCTCAAGATGTGTCAGTAGCAATTGATTACCTCACAACTGCATCGCCTTTTGTCGATGCAATTGATTCCAGTAACATTGGCTTTGTAGGCTTTTCTGTTGGGGGGATGACAGGTCTTTGGTTAGCTGGGGCAGAAGTGAAATCCCTTGAAGCGTTGCACCATTTTGCCGGAGAATCGTCTGAAAAAGTGGTTGAATCCATTGATTTTCAAGAAGGAATGCATTCTTTTCGAGATCCGCGCATTTCCCGTTTTGTCCTTTTAGCGCCGCGTGCTTCTGAATTTACGCCTGAAAGTCTACACAAAATCGAATCACCCATGTTAGTGATTTATGGAACAGAAGATACTGTTTTGCCTCCTCACGAACATGCTTTAACGATTTCGCCTGCTCAAACAATTGCGTTGCCTCAAGCAGGGCATTTTGTTTTCCTGAATCCTGTCACCGAGCAGGGAAAACAAGCCTTGAGCCCTGCACTTTGGGAGGGAAATGAGGAAAGACCACTTTTTCACAGACAAGTCTCTCAAGAGATCATTCTCTTTTTAAAACTCAACTGACGACGCTATCTAAGAATAAGCAAATTAAATTTATCTCTTTGCTGGTAACTAATTTATGTGCTCTGTATACTGCTCTCAGTTTTTGAGGGAGATTTTGGGTTAGAGAGGAAATCTGATGGTGTTAGAGAAGCCAACGTTATTAAAAAATTGGATTGAACCATTTGTAGATGTGACTACATTTGGAGCAGTTGAACTTTTTTCTTTAATGTCACGTCAAATTGCCGTGATGCATCCCTATGCTGTGGGTTCGCTTACTATAGCAACTTCTCATGCTCTCTCTATTGCAGCGGCTAAGAAACTATTCAACCCACAGTCAACTGAAGCTCAAATAGCGGCTACAGTGATGGGTCTTGCACTCAGTACGATCGCACTTCCCTATATCATTGGCAAATGGGCCATTCATTCAGTCATTCGCTTGAATTTTGAAACATCTGTTCGCACCGCAGTAACAAGCTTACTTGTCAAGACAACTGTTTTTACTTTGTACACCCTCGGTAAATCCCTTGTAGATCAGTACCACTGGGAAACTCCAAAAAAACTCAAGGACCTCGATAACCTTGGTACTTCACAACTGCAACATGTGAAAGCTTTTTTTATGGATCATACAGATCAAAAAGAGAATCTCACATTAGCCTTGCAACATGCCTTAACAATTCCCTTAGGTAAATGTTCTGGAATTGGCGATGGTTGGACAAAAGAAAGTCTGCAAGCTGTGCAAGGGCAAGATCTCAGTTTTCTCACACTCGAGCAAAAAAAAGAGCTCAACCGACTCTTTTTGCAGAATCATCTCCTCCCTTCAAAACGGGACTACGTGAAAGAAGAACTTCCCTCCATTCCCGAATCTCTTTCAAAACTCTCACTTGAGCAGCTCACTTGGACCCATCTCATAGCGCAACTCTCTGATACCGCAGTGTCTCCTGAGCTTGCAAAACAGTTTTATGAACAAGGATTTTATCCAGCAAAAACTGAATGGATCGATTGGGCATTGCCTATCCAAGTGGAGTTACTCAGTAAGACTGACTTGTCATGGGTGAAAAACGATCTTATTGCGCATCCTGAGAAGTGGAGAGCACTTGACTTAGAAACGCAAAGAAAGCTTAAAGAAAAAATCACTCTTCCCTATCTCGTTTTTCCGCAGACTAAAGGTGAAGTGAATGCTTTGACAGTGGCAGAACTCAAAAGCTACTGGGAAGCCTTCAAAATAAACAATAATTTGAAGAAGGAATTTCCTCTTGAGATGCGGCGCGTTTTTGCAGCGAGGCTCGAAAAAACATTAGGCTGTAATGCTAATCGCCTTTTCACTAAGGGAGAAGAAAGAGATGAGCCTTATTATCTTTTTGGACGCGTTACACCAAAACAAGCCCTTGCAGTAGGATTCATTGTGATGGTTGTTGCAGTTCCTGCCCTCGCAGCTATTGGAAGTCTTTATTATGGGGCTTCGACAACACCTCCTTCTCAAGAGCCAATGAAAGAAAGCAAAAATCAAACGCAAGAAATCATTCTTCCTCCTCCAGTCGAAGAACTCTCTCTTTCAAAGATTGACCTCTGTCCAGATCACAATTGTTTAATGATTCCGAGTGGAAGCAAAGTCATCGACTATCCTGTGGCTACACCGAATATCACGGTCCATGATCAATCATGGACCCTTGTAGAATCGATAAACAAAGTCGATGATTTCACCCTTCAATTCCTTGCTCATCAAAAGCAAACAGATCCTCGCGATCCTTGCCCTGAACGCAACTGCCTTGAATTATCTTCTTCTCATGCGACATGTAAATCTGACCTTCCTACACCGATAGAGCCTTTTGCTGTTCCGTTTACAGAAAATGCTCTTGATCGCTTTTCAATCCCGCTTCTTCGTAATGCAACTAAACCTGTTATCACAGAAGAGTTTTCCTCATCTGAGCTTTCCTTGACAGATCGAACCATCACCGAGATCGACAGCCCCTGGAAAGATAAGGCACCTAACAGAGCTCCACCTGTCGTTCACGAAGATGTTTGCTCAGTCGATGCTCATGCTTTGACCATTCCAGAAGGAAGTCAGGTTATTGACCATCAGGCCCGACGTATTTCTGATATCACAGTCAAAGATCGCTCTTGGGAGCCTTCTTTAAAATCTACGCAAAAAGTCAATGATTTTTGTCTCTCCATCCTACCTGCAGAGCCTTATCTAATGAATAAAGATATGACTAGAGTGTCATTTCCATTCACTGACCCTACTTATAATGCTACATGTGAAACGCCACATTTTGCGACTCCTCCTGTTTGTGAACCCATCGTTCTTCCTCCACCACAAGAAGTAATCATCACTCCCTTAAGTGAGAATCAATCGTTTTCTATCTTTGATAGCCTCGAGGTTGATTTTTCACACCAGCTCCCCAGAGGAACGAGCACAGCTATCTCTCAAACTTACAAACATATTTCAGACCAAGAGCAAGGATCTCTTATTTGGTCGGTGGTAAGTACCATTGGAGCGATTGCAACGTTAGGCCTTTTGCTCAAAAGAAAAGAGAAAAAAGCGCACCCTCTAATTCGTTGGGAAAATAAAGAAATTGCTGTTGTGAATAGAAATCAAAATAGTGAAGAGCTTGCAAACCAATTGCAGAATGCACAGTACGCAGCAATTAATATTCAGCTGGGAGATAAAAGAATTCAGGTTGCTTTTGATCCCAATGATCTACAAGTCCAAAGAGAGTTTTATCGCATGATGCACCAGACTCCAAGGGGAGCACTTGCTCTTGAAGGTGAAGGTTCGCGTCTTCTTCCTTTAAACATGAGCGCCCAGTTAGGAATGATTGGCGATGGAATGAGAACCATTTTTAATCTCGATCTCAGTCATCCTGTCATGGCACATTTCATTCAAGGTCTTGTCATCCAAGCCCGAGCACATCAGCCTGCTCAAATGGGTGCTTCGCAGCGGTTAGCTTTGGGTTATGAAGGTTCTAGAGGAGTCCCTCAGCGCCTAACTTTTGATCCTCGCACTTCTGGTGTTCGCATGCCACCACTCGGAAACGTTCAAAATCGGTTTCCTGAATTAAGAGTTAACTATTCTGAATTGGCATTGAATCGATCATTGATGGGAAGTCTTCTCTTAGAAGATGGACCGATTATGAGCAAAGAGGCGCAAGAATTTCGTTATGTAGCTTGGAGCTACTTTATTGGAGAAAATGGTCACCCTGCAAAAATGCGCAAGTACCGCGTTGTCTTAGATGAGTATTTAAGGGTGATGCGAGAGCAATTTAAACAAGACCCATTAAAGCTTTTCTTGCATTTTCAAGAGCGTTCAGTACAAGACCCATCTAACACTTTCTATAGAGCCCTCTTCCGCGCGCTTGAAACGCTCATGTGTCCTATTGATCCTCGCAAAGAATATCTCGATGCAAGTACACAGAGATATACGTTTGTTCAAAGTTTACGCGGGGCAATTTTAAGCTCTGAATATCAAGCTATTGAGAAGAAGGCTGAAGAGGCATTGTCATCCGAGGAAAAGTTATGCCGAGATACCATTTGGGTACTTTCTGAATCTTTCTTCCGCCCCGAGATCTATAACTACTTGAAAGAAGTCACAGATCTTTTTGTTCATGAAAGTCGTCTAGACCGTAAACAAGCAGAGGATGATGAGAAGGTCACAGCAGAAAACTTTGTCCGAAAAATTGATGGAAAAAACACCGATATCAAAAAAGCGCCCAAAGATATAGTAGGAAAATCAAACCTTGCCCTTCAATATCAAAAAGCATGTGGCGCCATAGGGTGTGAAGATTTTATTGGAACCAAAAATACTCCTCATTTACGCAATCAGTACGTTTGGCAACATTCAGAAACGGGTGAGAACTTAGTTGTTGATTATTTCCGTCACGGATGTCCCGTCTTACCTGGAAATCTCTTGAGAATTGCGCTTGGTGCAATTACACGATATGTTCCTGGATGGATTGTTAGTTTAGACGTGGCTGTAAGAAGTGGAGAGAGCGTTGCACCTGAATATGAGCAGATGCTTCGAGCTAAAGCTGCGCGTAGAGAAGGGGACCTGTATGTGAACCACCAACGCAGAATTCCTGGTGGAGTTGAAAACGAATGGGATCGTGTCGAAGCAATTGAAGGATTACAAATCACGCATCCGAATGAATTTGTGCTTACTCAGTCTGTTGAGGGAACTTTATTCAAACGGCAAGGGCCATTTGCTAAAGTCTTGACATTTGAAGGACTCATCGATGCGTTTATCCAAACTTATAGCCAGCCTGATAAAGTGGGAAATAATGCTGAGAATATGCTTCCTAGAGTTTTCTGGGATCGGGATTACTGGGGACGGATGACGCTTAATGCAAAGGGAATTGCGTATCTTAAGCAGCTAAAAGAAAAACTCACATTTTTGCATCTGTTCTTTTTTGATGGACGCAAAGACATTGCGTTTGACGGCGTCTCTCCTACGAATGGAGACGAAAAGTATCCATTGCGCGAATGGCAAGTGTTTATTGAACTTTGCTACTCTTTCATGCGTAAAGACCTACTCCTTAACCTTTCAAAAGAGAGTGGATTTAAGATCACTTCAATGAAAGATATATGTAAAGACAAGCTCGATCGGGGTGGAAATGAGGCGAAAAATGAAGATGAAATCGCTTACTACATGATAGGCGACTTAACTGACGTACGATTTGAAGAAACCCTTTATCAACTCCTTGGACCTCCGATCTTGGTGAAGAAAAAAGAAGCAATTCCTAAACGTTTACAGCCTGGGTTGGCAATGTCTCAATTCCTCTATGGGCTCCCTGGAAAAAAGAAAGATCAAATGAAACAATTGGGGAAACAGCTGTTTGAAGGCTGGGAAATGAAAGATGTTGTGGTTCAAAAGCGCAAAGGCCAAAAGGCTTTCCCAACAAAGGAAACTGCTCGCACTAAAGAAGAATACCGCGCTTATCTCTATTCCAAGGGGGTCAAAGAAGCTTCGGAAGTCGATGAAGTTCTGCGCAAGAAGTTTGACCCCGTTCAGTTAAAAGAAGCCTCTGAGCCAGAGGAAGTTTATACTTTTTTAAAGCAAGTAAGCCCCAAAGTTTTCTTTTCGACAGCTGATGCCCAAGTTCAAGCCAATGTGAAACATTATCAAGAAAAATCTAGCGTCAATTCGCAGAAACTCTACGGACAAATTAATAAAGATTTATCAAGGGATCATGGTGGGGCAAGCCAGGTATTATTAAATGGAAAAGCTGTTGAAAGCGCAAAGGATCTTTTTGCTGCTTTGTCAAAGTGTTCAAAAAGTCAGGACGAAGTGCTTGGTTGGATGTCTCTCATTCAACAAGGGCTTTTTGGTGGAATTGAAGACTCGATATGGAATGATTTAGATATTAAAGGGTTTGACTCTGGGTTTCAGATTCGAGGCCATGGTCCAATCGTTGAAAAAAAGCCGGTAATCCGTACTTACAACATCACAACTCATGAAGGTAGAAAGCCAGAAATCTTTGCATCATCTTACTATGAACTGATTGCAAATGATTATGATAAAAAGCAAATCATCAGAGACCAAGCTTACGCTGTCCTTCTATCGCAGTGCAAGATAGATCTCGAAATGAATCAAGCTGTTTCCACATGGCGAGTCGATGAAATCATTGGATCTTCATCTTTATAAAATCATCAGAATTGAAAGGATGCTCGAGTTGTCAATCCTTGCAAAGCAATAAGTCCTGAGTTGAGCCAGGTCTCTTTAGCTTCTATTGAAGTCGAGGCTGTTGAGCGGAAAACTTCTTGCAAGTTGGACCAAATGGTCAGCTCATATCCTGCAAAAATCTCAAATCGCCACCAATCGAAGCTTTTTTGGTAAGAAGGTCCCACCAAAAATTGCATGGTGAAGGCCATGCGGTAGTCTTTATAACGGGCATCTCGAAAAGGAATTTCAGGGTTATCCCCAGGATTTAAAGGCATCTTGGTGGTTTGTTTAGCGTGATTGTGGTAGCGACCCATCGTAAGAGCTGTTGAGAAGACACCCGTCGCATAAATGTCTTTGCCCCAGTACCAGTCAAAACCTGTTCCAATGCGAAGTCCCATTCCCCAGTAACGCCAACGGTTACGAGTTGAGGTGATATTATCATTGAATCCAACATAACGGACGTGCCATCCCTGATGCATCCAAACTGTTGTGACTCCACCTGTTAAGCGGAGGCGTAGGTGTGGATTATCAAAAAGATGAAAGACTCGATTGGCTAAAAGATTAACGAGTTTGTAATGAAGGTGGATACTACTTGTTGCGTCATGCATCGGGCTCGATAGATATTGGGGAAAGGTTCCATTGATGTATTTTCCGTCGTCGATAGAGGTTGGTTTTGCCCGATTGAAGCCTTTGACATGGAGAAAAGTGTATTCAGCTAAAACTTCCCAGAAGTTTTCAGCTCTATAATAACCAAGCGAAAAGCGGTAACCTGGATCCCAATCAAATTCAGCACGCTCAAAATCTCCTTGAGCAAATGCAGGTGTGGGACCCCAAGAGCGGTTACGCATGCGGATCGCATAATCGAGGGCGCCTTCTTGTACATTCCAATAAATGAATTCACCATTAATGAGAAAACCAGGTTCATTTTTATTGAATAGCATTTCTTGTTCTTTTGGATCAGGTGGAGGCGAGGAAGGAGCAGTTAGCATCCTGTTATCTGCAAAGAGAAAGCAAGGAAGTAAAGTGAGAAGAAGGGAGTATTTTTTCATGGTATTAGTTCCTTTGAAGGCATTAATAGAGTAAGTTCTGGAGTCACTTCAGGATGCAATTTTGAAGCGATAAAGTTCAAGACGACTTCGTTTTCATGGTGAGCGGGAATGATCATATCTGCAAACACTTTGCTTGGCGCAATGAATTTGAAAAACATGGGCCTAACTGTTACAAAATACTGATTTTGAATGTCTTGAAAAGTTCGCCCTCGCTCTTTTTGATCTCGTTGAATGCGCCGCATTAAGCAAATGTCGAGATCAGTATCGACAAACAGTTTAATATCGAGGAGCTCACGGATTTCTGGGATTGCCAAAAGTAAACATCCTTCAACGACGAGGATTTTTTTTGCCTCAACTTGAGTTGTCTTACTAGTGCGAGAATGGGCTGTAAAGTCATAAATGGGTTGGGTGATGTTTTTTCCTTCTTTTAGTGCAAGAATGTGTGCGCGCATGAGCTCAAAGTCGATGGAACTTGGGTGATCGAAATTTGTCCGAGCCCGTTCTTCGTGAGGGAGATGAGAGAGATCCTGATAATAACTATCTTGGCAGATCAATGTCGCATATTGCCCTAAACTCTGAACAAGTTTGCGCGCAAGGGTTGTTTTTCCAGCACCTGAAGCTCCAGCAATTCCTACAACGAGTGTTTCAGATGCGAAGGATTGACATAAGAAAAGAAGAAAAAAACAACTTAACAGCCGCTTCATTCTTATTCCTCGAAATCGCGATCCATGACCGTTTTACGTCCATCGGCTTTGGCTTTTTCAATCGCACGTCGACAAGCTTTTTCAACAATGTCTGTCAAAGCATCTTTCACAGCATCTGATGTATTCATTCCTCCGGTGGTTTTGATAAATTGTTTGACTTTACTCACAACAACTAGCGTTTCTTTCATCATAGCCTCTTGGGGTAAGATTTGTTAAATTCACGTGTTATATCAAATTTTGATTTCATAACAAACTCTAAGTTTCAATTTAGGTTGAAACTGTGTATACTTTTGGAGCATGAAGCAGCAGGAATTAGCCGGTCAATGGACCCTTAGTCGTAAAGTTTTTGATAGAGAGCGCAAGCTTGTTGGAGGCATGTGGGGGACGGTGATGTTTGAAGAAATCGATGAAAACCAGTTGCTTTATCAAGAAACTGTTTGGAATATTTCTGGAGAGTCGACCCGCTTTTTGGCACGGCAAACCTATCTTTATCTTTTTAATGAAGAAGGGATTGAGATCCATCGCCATGGTAAAAAGCAAGACGTTCCTTTTTTAACATTGCCCTATGGAAAAAAAGTTGTTGATGGTCATTATTCCTGTAAGCCCGACCTTTATGCCTTGCGTTGGGTCTGGGTGAATGCCCATCTTTTTTACACCCGTTTTTCTGTGAAAGGCATCCGAAAAGATCATACTTTGGAGACACTTTTTAGACGATGAACGAAGAGCCACTTATTATGGGGAAAAATTGTCTCAGCGAGGTGCTGAAAACAAATCCCAAATCGATTCAGAAGATTTTTACCTCAAAAGAAGACGATCCTGTTTTGAAAAAGGCAAAAGGATTCAACATTCCCATCCAGTTTGTTCCCAAAGCCCGCCTTACGGCAATGGTTAATTCAGAATCACATCAAGGTGTTGTAGCAAAGCTACGCGAACGAACCTATCCCGAACTTCGCCCTTTTTTGCGTACTTCAAAAGAAAAATCGCTGATTTTAATGTGCGATGGAATTACAGATCCCCAAAATTTTGGAGCGATTCTCCGCGCGGCTGAATGTTTTGGAGTCGACGGTGTGGTGTTTTCAAAAAACCGGAGCGTAGAAATCACTCCTGTTGTAACTAAAGCGAGCGTGGGTGCTTCAGAACTTGTCCCTCTTTTGCGTGTCTCCAATTTAGCCGAGACAATGAATCAGTTTCAAAAGGCTGGATTCACAGCAATTGTCGCAGATGTTGGAGAGCACTCTAAATCGATTGACACTTTCACTTTTCCTGACAAAACGCTTCTTATTTTAGGAGCTGAAGGGCGAGGTGTCCAGCCGCTACTCAAGAAGAAAGCCGACTGCTGCGTTGAAATTCCACTGAAAGGGCAAATCGATTCTCTCAACGTCTCCCAAGCGGCTTCGATTTTACTTTTTAAAGCCCGCGGATAAGTCCGCCGTCGCAGGCGATTGTTTGACCATTGATATAAGCAGCTTGCTCTGATCCTAAAAATGTGGCAAGTGCAGCAAACTCTTCAGGTCTGCCCAATCTCCTTGCTGGAATATTGGCAATGAGATCTTTTTCGGGGATTTTGAATTCCTCGAGCCGTTTGGTTTTGGTGTAACCTGGCATGATTGCATTCACAGTGATTTGGTCTGCCGCAACTTCTTGACTGACCGTTTTCATCACCCCAATGAGGCCAGCGCGATAGGCATTTGAAATGGTGAGTTTGGGAATTGGTTCTTTAGAAGAAGTGGAGGTACACATGATGATACGCCCCCACTTGCGTTCTCGCATTTGCGGCAGCACAGCATGGATGGCATCGATGGCACTGCGCCAAAGGCCATGATAACCCGCGTCCCAATCTTCCCCTTTGAGCTCACTAAAAAGTCCTTTGGGTGGCCCTCCTGCATTAGTGACTAGGATGTCAATGCCACCAAGTGCTAGAGGTTTTGAAACGGTTTGAACGAGTTGTTTGCCTGCCTGAGCTTGCAGAAGATCACACATGAAAGCCATTGAGCCGGGAATTTGCTCCGCTGCTTGCTCTGCGCGGTGCATTTCTCGCGATGTGACCCCAACAATGGCCCCTTCTGCAGCAAACGCTTTTGCAATCGCAAACCCAAGTCCTGTGGAAGATCCCATGACAAGGACCCGTTTATTTTCTAATTTGAAATCCATAGTCTGTTACTCACTAAACTTAAAAAGATCTATTAAAGCGAGTGCAACGCCATTTGTCCATGAAAAATTTTTCACGTTAATTAATTAATAGTTAAAATCTTAAGATTTTGACTGGAAAATTTGTACTTTCAGTATAAATTTTCTGGTCAAAAATTTTTAGTTTGAGCTGTAGCTGTCAATGTTGAAACGCATGTTAGTGAGGTTGTTTAGACTCGTTAAGAGACAAAAAACTGTTGAAATAAATGAAAATCAAGCTAGTATTATATGTCATGAAACAAATCGTGTGTAAGTTTTTATGAGAATCTATTCCTTAAATAAATCGAAAAAGATTTTACTAGCAACCTATTATCAGATTCAAAAAGCTAAAAAGATTTATTCTTCAGATAAAGAAAAGATCTTGTTATGCAAGTTAAAATCTTTACAGGAAGAAATTCAAATGGAACGCAAAGCTGCTGCTTCGAAGTTAGCCCAAGAAATTGAGTCATTGAGTCATAAACCGCGAACGTTGTTGCTTATAAGAAACTTTGTGTTATCTCTTTGCATTGCTCTAGCTGTTGCTGGGATTGTCAGACAGATGTGGTTTGAATTGTATGAAATTCCCACAGGTTCCATGAGACCTACCTTCAAAGAAAAAGATCGTCTGATTGTTTCAAAAAGCAAACTAGGTATTAATGTCCCATTTTTAACCAAGCATTTGTATTTCGATTCTGACTTGTGCAAGAGAATGAGCGCAATTGTTTTTACCTCAAAAAATATGGATGTTGCCGATAACAATACGATGTATTTTTATCTATTTCCTGGAAAAAAGCAGTTTATCAAAAGACTTATTGGAAAGCCTGGAGATACTCTATATTTTTATGGTGGCTTAATCTATGGAATCGATAAAAACGGAAATGACATCTCATCAGAGCTTCAGCAAGAAGAATTCGTGTCTATTGATCACATACCATTTATTCGATTTGAGGGAAGATGGAAGCGAAAAGGACCTTCAACAATCACTATGGATCAAATGGGTTTTCCTATTGTCGAATTTACTCCAACAATGTTTAACACTTTTTCTGGAAAGACAATCGATTCTGGTATTTTACATGAAGAAGCAAGAAATGTAGATTTTAGAGATGTGTGGGGAATAAAGAACTACGTGATGGTTCGTTTGCTATCAGTAGATGAAATGCCTAGCAGACTACATCATCAATTGGACAGTGGTTGCCTCTATCTTCAGATTCAACATCCTCCAAACCTAAAACATGCAAGGTCATATTCTGACAAGTCTGGAAAACAATACCCGCTTATTTCTTATGAGATTTCGTATATACCAATTCGTAAAGAACTTCAAGAAAAGCTTTTCCAAAATCTTTATACTGCACGCTTCATTGTTCAAGATGGATATATTTTTCGATATGGAAGTTCTAATCAAAAGCAGCTTAAATTAGAGGGCATCCCTAATGGTACATATGAGTTTTATAATGGGATTGCTTATAAAATAGATTGGACTGGAACAGCGAGAAAGCTTCCCCAATCTCATCCATTATATAAATGCACCATGGAAAAGGTGCAGTTTTTCTTTAACCAGGGGATAGATTTTTTTCCGTATTTTTCCAATCCTAGTAACCAAAACCATTTTCCTTCTAGGTATGCTTATTTTAGAGAAGGAAGCCTATATTTAATGGGCTCTCCAATTTTAGCTTCTGAAGATCCAGCGTTGGTCAACTTTGTTGAAATGGAAAACCAAAAAGCTGCTGTCCATCCTGAATATTATCCATTTGTAGATTACCATCCACCTCTTAAAAATGGGAACTTAGATATAGATGTGATCAAAAAATATGGGCTCAAAGTTCCTGAGGGGCATTACTTAGTTTTAGGAGATAATCATGCAATGAGCGCGGATAGCCGTGATTTTGGTTTTGTTCCTGAAGAAAATATTAAGGGAAATCCTTCATTCATTTTTTGGCCATTTGGTGATCGTTTCGGTTTCCCAAGACAGGTAGTGATTCCTTTTTTCACACTCTCAAATATCATCATATGGGTTCTGGGAATTTTGTTCGTTTCTTTGAGCACAGTGTATTCTAGGAGAAAAAACAAATTCCCAATTGATTTTTCAATTTTTCATTTGGATTAAAAGCTGCTGGTCATATAGATTTGCTTTTCAAATATCAATTTTTTCGCAAGGAGGTATTGCGATGAAGAGTAGATTTATAGCTATATTATTGTTAGTTTTACCAATTTTTGCTTTCGCAGAAGGAGATAATGAGAATTCTGATACTAATGATGAAGAGCGCGAATCATATTATGATTCTCATGGAAATGAAGTAGTCTTTCCTGATGAGTGGCCTGCTGATTTAGAAATACCACCAAGTATCGAGTCCGGAGAAGCTAGACCTGGATTGTGGTGAGTTTTTCATCGACAATTTCTAATAAGAAGGGGGTATACTATTTATCAAAAATATCAATAAGTGCGAGTGCAACGCCATTTGTCCATCCAAAACCTTCTTGAAGCGTGTACTCCCCACGTGCAACCGCGGATGAGCTTTCCAAGACATTATACTTTTCGAGCATTTTACCTGTTGCTGTATAAATATCACGGTTGAGCTGGATCCAACGTTTAGCTCCTTCTTTTGCTAAAAGATCCATTCCATAGTTTTGGAGGCCCTTGATGGTGATCCATTGAAGAGGAGCCCAGCCATTGGGTTTGTCCCATTGGTGGATTCCTTCATAAAGGGTGGTAGTAAATCCTCCTGGGAGGAGAAATTTATCTTCGAGATGTTTGCCGACAGCTTGCGCTTGGTCGAGTGAAGCGAGTCGGCTGAAAAGGGGGGTCGCAGCTGCGAGTGACCAGCTCTTGGTTTGCTTTTGCTTCTTAAAATTATAGTCAAAGTAGAATTGCTCTTCATCATTCCAAAAAATCCGCTGAATGGCTTCTTTCCTGAGCTCAGCAACCGATTGATAGTGCTTGGCTTTAGCTGTATCATTTAAGCGGTTAGCAAAGTCGGCAAGTGTGATTTCTAAATGGTGGAGTAAACAATTGAGGTCGATCGGGACAATATCGAGTGCTTCAACTGTTTGGAAATCTTTTGGGTCGGCAAACCAACGAGAGCTAAAATCCCATCCCGAAGAGCAAACAGCTCGCATGTTCCGAAAGAATTCCTTGGGAGGGTTTTCTTTGGCAAGCTCTATTTCACGCAGATAGGCTTCGGGTCTTGGGGTGTTGAGCTTGTCATAATAACGATTAAGCAAGGTGTTTTCATCAAGGCGCACGACGTGGTGGGAAGCAGTTCCAGGCTCAGAAAGGGCCTCTGCCCCTTCCATCCAAAAGTTATATTCAGTTTCGAGCTGAGGCATAAAGCTGAGGACCCACTCTTCATCGACATGGTCGAGAAGGAGAGTGAGCAGAAAGGAAAAGTAGGGGGGCTGAGTACGTGAAGTGAAGTAGATCCGGTTTCCATTGGGGATAAAGCCAAACTTGTCAATGAGATATGCAAAGTTTTCGACCATGTCTTTGATGGATTCGACTTCTCCTGAAACAGCTAGCCCCAAAGCTGTAAAGTAGCTGTCCCAGTAAAAACATTCTCGGAAACGACCCCCTGGAACAATGTGTGGTTTAGGAAGGGCAATGAGTGTACTATAAGGTGAAGGGGGAGTCATGTCCTTTTGCAAGATGTCCCACATGAGGGAGATATGGTCAGTCATTGAGGATGACTTGGGGATGTCGTGACGCTTTTCTTTCGGAAAGGCAAAATGGCTTGAGACAAATTCGATCAGATCAAAACCAGCTCGGTCTTTTTCTTTAAAATAGTCCTTGAGCACATCTTGTGGATTTTCAAGAGGATAAGCATCGACAAACGTTTTTGCGTCGGCAAAAAGACGTTCTCTTTCAACAGCTTCAAAAAGAGGGCCAGAAACCTGGATATAATTTTCTAAATTCATAATTATTTTTATAAACAAAAATAAATAAAATTCAACATTTTAAAATTAATAAAAATTGATTTTATAATTTAATAATTGACAAACTTCGAATTGGTCGCGATAAGGAAGACAGATAGGGGGACTAATCGAGAAACTCTCCCGACAGAAACACAATTACGTGTAGGTGTAGGCTGAAATGTCGGATCAACAACTTTTTGATCATAAAAAGGTTAATCCCATATCTCACTTCATCCGTCAAAAATTGGTGATCAACCCATACTATTTTGTGTTATTGCTCGCAGGACTTTTTGGGCTGAATTTTTACCATGTTTTTGGCTTCGAAAAGGAATTGAGTTTTTCACCGTTCTTTTTCTTGGCTTATGCAATAGGTCAAAGTTTACTCGAAGTGCTCGTATTAGCCTTTGTGGCTAATCTTATCCGGAAGTATCTCCATAGGTCCCTCTATTACCTTTTCATCAGCTTGTGCTTCATATGCATATTTATGCATTATATCGACTTTCTCCTCGTCCGGTTTATGGATTTTTCGCTGTTTTTCGGAATCGACATCGTTTTAGATGAGACTCTGGATAACTTTATTGAATTGTTGCACTTGACTGGAATCAGTATCAATTCATGGATTTTTGCTGGGATTTCGGTTGTCGTCTTTTTACCAATGGTGGCGATCATATTACACTATTTGACTTCGAAACTTGCTCGCACTAAACCGATTGGGATTTCACATGGGCAAGTACTCAAAGCTCTCTTTTGTATTCCTCTTGGACTTGTAGCGTTAGATCTCACCTTTTCTCCTCTTGTTGATAAAGAGGAGTTCCGATTTTACCAGCGTGTTCTTCCTTGGAAATCGACCTTGATCACCCCCAAAGAGCAGCTCCTAGAATTGACCCGTTCTCTTCGGGTGCACCTTTCAGAGAAAGAAGCCTTAAAAGAGCTGCATTCCGTCCCAATTGCTCTCAAAAAAAAGCCGAACATTTACCTTTTCATTGCTGAGAGTTTACGTGAAGATTTTCTTACAAGTGAGACTGCGCCAAACGTGGTTCAGTTTCGAGAGGAAAATATCCGCTTAGGCCAGACATTATCGAATGCCAACTGTACACAGCTTTCTTGGTATTCGATATTTCATTCACAGTACCCTTTGGGGTGGGCTGGTAAGAAGAATACATGGAAGTCTGGGAGTATCCCACTTCAAACATTGAAAAAATTAGGCTACAAGATCCGACTCTATTCAGCAGCTCAACTTAAATACTATGGCGCAGGAGAGCTCATTTTAGGAAAGAAAAATCACTTGGCTGACACATACCATCTCTACACCCACTATGCGCCTGTCACAGCGGCTGAGACAGATGAACAAGTGATCCAACAGTTAGAGAAAGATCTTCAGGAGAAATGGGCTAAAGAAGGGAATGTCTTTCTGATCTTTTTAGACTCAACTCACTTCAACTACAGCTGGCCAAAGGATTGGCCTTTGAAGTTCACTCCTATCTCAAAAGAAAAAACTGATTTGCGCGTTTCGAACTCCCTACGCGACATTGAACTGATCAAAAACCGGTACCGCAATTCAATTCATTTTGTCGACTCCCTTTTTGGACGTCTTATTACAAGTCTGAAGCAGAAGAAACTCTATGACGACTCGCTTATTGTCTTCACAGGTGATCATGGTGAAGAGTTTTTTGAGGAGGGGCAGCTGTTTCACGCTTCGCATTTAAGTCACATGCAAACAAATGCCCCCATCTACTATAAGTTAGGGGATAATCGCTCTTTTGAAGGTTTGGAGACAGACAAAATCTTATCGTCTCATGTCGACATCTTTCCAACCATTTTAGATACGTTGATCGGCGAAAAGCCCTTTTTCAAGCTTTTTGACGGAGAGTCTCTCTTCAAAAAAGATCGCTTTCCTTTTGTGGTCACTGGAAGACACAATGGAGGACGTAATCCTGCAGAATTTTTCATCCATGATGGAGAGAAAAAAGTCATTGCAAAATTTACCCCTTCAAAGAAAATTCACCAATCTAAAGCCTTGGAGATCATTACTCTTAAAGATCTCAGTGGGAAAACATTAGATATTGGAACACCGCAGCAAACGGAGGCCTATATCCGGGTGCATTATCAAGAGGCTATCAATCGCCTTTTCTCAGCCGAGTAAATAAAGATTTGTCAGAACTCTTGGACGAAATTCGAGAGATTGCTATAGATACATTTTTTTACCAATTCCCAAACAAGGATGAAACATGGCCAAAAAGAAAAAGCAAGCTAAAGCTAAAACCAAAACTAAAGCGAAAGCGAAAAGCGAACTACTTATCAAAAAAAGTCTCGTGCAAGAGTACATCAAGAGCAAAGGAGACTTTAGAGTTTCAAAAGAGAGTTTTGAAGCTCTTTCAGAGCTCGTTATGGACCTCTGTGATGAGGCGATGGATCGGGCTGAAATGAACAGAAGAAAAACTCTTCAAAAACAAGATTTCTAAATTTTTTACCTCCTCCTTTTCCTAGAGAAAAGGAGGACGGTATATTTCCCTATCTCGCTAAACATTTTATTTTACCTTTTAAACTTCGTTTCTAACTATACTCAAACAACTTCGAAAATTGGTTTTGGCGCAACTAAAAATCCAATTTTTGAAGTTGTTTGAGTATATATTTTGAGCTTCTATCGGACTGTGTTGAAAAAATCAGAAGAGAAGTCTTGATAAAAATTTCTTAAAAAAGAGAAGCTCCTTATGGTTTAAGTCACTAAACATAAAGGAGCTTCAGATGCGTAAACGCAATTGGCACAAGTATAATCAAGACTTGGTAAAAAGAGGAAGTATAACTTTTTTCATCGATCCGAATGCGTTAACTGAAAAGCCAGAGGAAAACAAACGAGGTCGACCTCGTTTGTTTTCCCTTCCACTCATCTATCTCCTTCTTGTCTTAAAGATACAATATCGCCTTACCTATAGAACTCTCGAGGGTTTTGCCAAATCAATCCTTCCACATATAGAACCTGATGTTTTTCTTCCGACCTACTCTCTTATCTGCAAAAGAGCTTCCCACATGGAAGCTCTTTTGCCCAAGCTCTCTTCTAGAAGACCTAAAGTGGTGCTGTTAGATACTACAGGGATCAAAGTCTATGGGGAGGGAGAATGGAAAGTGAAAATGCATGAACCTATCCAACTAAATTTTTTATCCAAGTATAAACTACCCCCAATATTACCAATCCATTCCATATCACGAATAAACGCTCCCATCGCATCAATAGCCGACGACAACGTCTTTTTAACCAAGCAAAAGCTCGTTCTACCTTCCAGCGTTGTGGGCTCAATTTGAAGAAATGGGTAACTTCGTTAATTTCTGGCGCCCATCTTCCTTTGATTTTCCGATAGGGAATTAGAGGAAATATTCCCATGTTTAACAAAAACTGACGTAACCAGCCTGCATCATAACCTTTGTCTGCCTCAAGAACAACTACTCGCCCTTTGAGTGACTTTAATGGAAGCTGTGTAAGCAATCTGCTAACTTCCTGTTTTTCATCCCCCTTTGCATCGGTAGTTGTAATGGCTATTGCATTGCCGTTTTTATCGATAAGCAAGTGAAGCAGAACTCCCTTGCCTTTATAACCATAATCAACTTTTTCCCCTCCTCCTGGAGCGGGGGGAAAAAGAACCGTCCACAGCTACTTGAGAAAGATCAACTTTTCCTTCCATTATTGCTATCTGTAATAGCCCACTCATCACCTTATCAAAAACTCCTTCAACACTCCATTGCTTTAACCATTTGTGAGCTGTAGAACGAGGGATAAAAAGAGAGGAATCTGTCGGAAGATCCGCCCAACGACATCCTCTCGTTAAGATAAAGAGTATTGAATTCCAGGTTTTGCGTAGATCACTTCGAGGAGTTCCTCTCTCCAAAGGAAAAGTATGGTCCATAAGACCTTCAATGAGTTGCCATTGTTCATCTGATAAACACTTAAATCCTGCCATGTCATCTCCTAAATTTTTTTAAAAGAATATAGCATTTAACTTTTTAGTTGGATAGATTCATGGAGCCTCAAAGAAGAGAAAGTGGGTTAAATTGCACATCGCTATTGATGAAAACACTCAAGAAATTATCCACTTTGAAATCACAAAAGGGCATGAAGCTGACTGCAAAATAGGCCCGAAAATCATAGAGAAGCTTCCTAAACCCGTTGAGACCGTCATAGCAGATGGAGGATACGACACAAAAAGATGCAGGGAGGCCATCAATCAAATAGGAGCGAAAGACCTCATTCCGCCTAGAAAAAACAGCCTATTATCTCCTTTTATGACAAGAAGGAACAACGCCATACGCGAAATAAAAGGACTGGGAGGAGATCAGCTAGCGCGAGAAATCTGGGGAAAACTGACAAGATACTCAAGAAGGGCATTAGTTGAGACAAGCTTCTCAAGATTAAAGCGACTGTATGGAGAAAGGTTCTTCTCAAAGAAAATAGAAAACCAAAAAATCGAAGGTCATATTAAATGCAAAATGCTGAATCAAATGCTTCTAATAACTTGATGCGATTGATGATGAGGGAGTGGGGAAGTCTACGAAAATTGATTTTTTCAACACAGTCCTTCTATCGTCATGAAAAAATGTGTTGTAAATGAGTTAGAGCATCAAGATAGGTTGTAATAGACATAAACTTCTATTAGGCGTAAAATAATTGCCATTTAAAAAAAAAGGCAGTTAAGAAGGGAATTATGGCTATACATGCAACGAACTATTTGGATCAATGGAAACTAAATCTTTCACAATATCAGCGTGATCCAGAGAGTTATTATTTAACGCAGGATCTTGAGTTAAAGGAGGGCAAGGGACAAGGACTTCCAGATGCCGAAAAAGTTTTCTCTTCTTGGAGAAAGAAAAAAGTCTTTGTATTTCAAGATCATCAAGAGAAAGAAAAGTTTCACGAGATTTGCTCCCAACTTAGCCATATTTACTGTGAAAATCCAACCGCAACGAAAATCTTTCAATGGGTATGCAAGTCGCTACCGATCATCCATAGTAAAGTGCGCTACTTAGAAAGCCTGCAAAAAACCATGACGATGTTTTGCATCGTGAAGGAATCCTACCTGAATTATGCAAGAAAGAGCTTGCTCATGGCAAAAGGATTGGAAATTGGGAGGGAACTGAAAAACCGAAATATCATTATCGCTCATGAAGAAGAAATGGGTATGGCTATGCTTTTTCCCGAAGCCTCTTCTTCAAAAGAGCTAGCTTTTTTAATCGCTTTTATTCAGGAAATCAAAAAGACAAACTCAGCTGCAGATCATAAAGGCAGTCTATTTTTAGCCACAAAAAAAGATCTCTCTAATTGCCGTTCTTTTTTGTTAAAGCATTGCAAAAGCAATGACCCATCTATTAGTGAAATGGCTAAAGTCATTCTCTTACAATATGATCTAGATGAAACGATTGGTAAAATCAAAGAGATGGCTCCACATTTCGAATCGAGTAGAAGAGATTTTTCCAGCATGACAGAATGGGCCACTGATATTGGGGAATATTTTCCCAATTGTACAGAAGTTTTGAACGAACTGGCTCATTTTTACTTCATTCAGGGTGAACATGAAATTGTTCAACGATATAATTCGGCAACGACCCTTTATTTTATATCTATTCAACAAAAATTGAGCGAGGTTGAACAAATACTTAAGCAGCATGAGTCTCTTTATTCATTTTTCTCTTTAGAAATGGGCCGTATGTTAATTTCTAAAAACAGTGATTCATACAGAAATTTTTATTGTGGAAATGCAAGGCTTTTTACTTCTCAAGAATTTTTAAACAAACAGCCTGAACATCTAGATTTGTCATTTTCTTATGAGCGTGGAGATGTTTCAAGTCTTTCTTTGCCAGATAAAAGTGATTTTCTTCCGGATCATTTGAAAAAGCCTGTGAAAAGTAAAAAAAGAAAACAAAAAGAGCAGATTTCAAAATCAAAGAAATCAACACCTAAGAAAAAAATAGATGCCTTATCTCTTCCAACTGAGGAAGTCCAAATCAAGACAATCGAAGTCTCCTGGCGTGAGCAAATTGGACTTACAAAAGCGATACCGCTTATTCAATATGCGACACATGTCACAAGATGGTTTGAGAACCTAGATGCTGTCTTAGAAACAGAAGAGTATGTTTCTCAAGGTGAAAGTGTACGAAAATGGGCACGTTATGCTCATACATTCCCTTTCATTGTCGACCAGTTTGTTGAGACTCCTTATTGCCATCAAGGAATTTACGAAAACCCAAGAACAGAAAGCAAAGATATTCTTTATTCTATTCCTGCAGAAGTGACGACCCCTCAAGGAACGAAACGTGTCTTGTTTCAATATGCAGTCGATCGTAAGACTAAGATATGTTACCATCGCTGTATCCATCGCATTCCTAATGAAGACTTTATTCAATCTTTTCTCGATGAAAAAGTCTGGAATCGCATTGATTATCCAACGATTGCAGAGTCAGTAGAGCTGGAAAATCGTGCTTCAATGAAGCTCGAAGAAAATGGGGTTTTGCTTTCATACGAACCCACCTTTGGGTCTGTTGCATTTGAAGAGGGGCCGTTTAAAATCACATTATTCCGCTTAGAATTTTAGATAGTGTTGCCACTAGTCGACTAAGGATTGATTAACTCGAGACGACATCAATCTAAATGGGCCAGACTTTTTTGCCTTTGATGTAGACCGCTTTGACTTGTTGAGGATGAGGGCGGAAAATAGTTCTCCCAAGACGTTCAAGTGGTTTTTGGTAGGAAGATAAAGAGTTGGGATAAAGAGGATCGCAGATCTGATCTTGAACAATAATAAAGTCAGCATCTTTCCCCCTTTCCAAACTTCCAACTTTGTCTTGTAATCCTAAAGCTTTGGCTCCATTTAAGGTAGCCATTCGAAGGAGATCTTGAAGAGAAAGTTTATTTTCTGACACTTTTTGCTCTTGGAGAATGTGGCTTATCTCACTTGCACTTCGCATAATGTCGAAAAGAGAAAGGTTTGCTCCACCTCCTGAATCTGTCCCTAGTGCAACGATACTTCCCCAGTCTATTAATTTTGTCACAGGTAAAAGACCCATATTCCAAAAAATATTACTATTAGGGCAATGGCAAATGGCAGCGTGCTTTTTGCCGAGTTCTTTCCATTCTGACTCACTCAAGCCTGTTCCGTGAGCAAAAAGGGTACGCGGTGTGAAAAAGTCGGTATTTTTGAACACTTCGAGTAAATTATCGGCCCAGGGAAAGTTTTGAGTTATCGACATTGCAAATTCAGGAACGTAATCTAAGTGTGTGTGTAAAAGAAGATCGTGCGTTTGGGCGTAGTGAGCGGCTTGTCGTAGCAGTTGCTCTGAACAAGTGACCGCAAAACGGGGATTGATTGAAACTTCAAGTTCACCTCTTTTATGCCAGGATCTTAAATGGGTATCCAATTGCTCAAAAACATGATTGAGATCGGTTTTCAAATGAGGAGGACTATTAATATCCATCAAAACCTGTCCTACTATTGCCCGCAGACCAGACTGGTGTGCTTCTTGAAATACTTTTGTTGTGGCTTGAGCAGAGCTTGTGACAAAGGTCGCCATGCATGTTGTTCCTTGTGATAAAGCCTGCTGAAAAAAGGTACGCGAGAGAAAGGCGGCAAATTCCAGATCTTGATTAAAGTGGATTTCTTCGGGAAAGACATATTTTTCAAGCCAGTCTCCGATGGCAAGGTCACATGCTCCAACTATGGGATACTGGGAGAGATGATTGTGGGTGTCAATGAGGCCAGGTAAGATTAAAGCACCATTTGTATCGATCACCTGATGATTGACCGGTTCTTGCAACTGACCAATGTTTAAAATAGTACCCTCTTGATCATAGGTTATTGCTCCTTTTTCAAGAGTGAGAAAGTCTCCTGAGTCAAGAGGTGAAATCAGAGTCCCTAGTACTGATGTGGTATGAGCCATCTCCTTAGTCCATCGATCATTGAGTTTTTTGTTTGAATAGGAGAATGCGAATTTTTTTTCTACTCCCAATTCCTCATGTTGCAAATTTATATGGATTGACTACTTAGGTGACTGAACTCTGGAGTTCTTTCACTCATTCTCAGGGATTTTTCTCTTTCTTCTCAGTCTTTTTGCCTTGAGACTAAGCAAAGCAAACCTAGAGTTCAGGTTTAAGAAGGTTTTGTTAGATTTGAAACAAAGGGAAAATGGTTAAAATCGATGATTACTTAATATGTTTATAATTAATAAGATATGAAAAAATCTGCCCAGCTTGTTGACATGTAATGTTGTAATGGTGTAACATTACAGTATAACAAAGAGAGAATCTTATGGATGAAGATGGTTGGAAGCGATTTATTCGCCTCTGCTTAAAAGCCAAAACCCCTGAGATGCTAAATAGCCTTTTCCACGTTTTTTTGACGCCTGAAGAAAGAGTGGATCTTTCTAAGCGGATCTTGATTGTACAAGAGCTTTTGAATGGTGAAAAAACGCAAAGGGAAATGGCCAAAGATCTTCAAGTGAGTATTGCAAAAATCACGCGGGGATCGAATGAGCTCAAGGGAATTGATGAAAAGTTAAAACAGTTTTTGAAAAGAAGCCTCTAAATTGATATGGGTAAAACATGTTTACAAGTTTGAGTTTATCTCAGTTCCAAAAGCTCGCCGAAAAAGGCAAACGGGTCGCAGTATTTAAAGAGTTTTCCTCCGATCTCATCACTCCGATGACCGCGCAACAAGCTTTAGCGCACGATGAAAAAGAGCTCATTATGCTTGAGTCTGGTGAAAAGTCGAGAGTTGTTGGGCGTTATTCCCATATTGGATTCAATCCGATTGCAGAGATCCGCGCTTACGGCAAGTCATCAATAGTGCGTGAAAATCAAGAGCAGTACACCTATGAAGGAGATCCCTTTCAGCTTTTAAGAGAGCTTCATGAAAAGTACAAGTGTGTTTCAGAAAGAGATTTGATTGGTTTGGCAGGTGGGGCAACGGGATATGTTGCCTACGATGCGATCCGCTATGTAGAAAAGATTCCTGATTCGCATGAAGATCAGCGGGTGATGCCCGATCTCTTTTTTCAATTTTTTAAACATAGCATCACTTTTGATCACTTTAAAGGGGTGGCGCTCATCGTAACTGTTGTGGAAGCAAAAGGGGATTTAGAAAAGGTCTACGCTGAAGCAATCGATGAAATCGATCGGATTCATGAGCGAGTCATAGAACCTCCAGAGATTCCCAAGAAGGAAAAACGAGAGGCCAAACTCGATGTGAAAATCATTCCGGATGACGAAGAGTTTAAAAAGATCATCTTGAAGGCCAAAGAGTACATTAATCAAGGAGATGTCTTTCAAGTGGTTCCTTCTAGACGTTTTCAAGTGCCACTAACCGTTTCTCCTGCTGAGTTGTACCGCTCTATGCGACTTGTCACATCCTCTCCTTATATGTTTTTCTTTCAGCAAAAAGATTTTGCTATTACTGGTGCTTCGCCGGAAAAACTTGTGAGCTTGCATGGTAAAGAGCTCGAAACGATTCCTCTTGCAGGAACACTTCCTAGAGGAAAGACTGAAGAAGAAGATCTGCAAGCGGAAAAAGATTTGCTTAATGATCCTAAGGAAACGGCAGAACATATGATGCTTGTCGACCTAGGAAGAAATGACTTAGGCATTGTTGCCAAGCCGGGCTCTGTCTATGTCAAAGAGCTCAAGGTGGTGCAACGATTTTCTCATGTGATGCACATTGCCAGTTTTATCAGAGCGGAGATTCGAGAAGAGTGTGATGCCTTTGATGCTTTAAAGGCGACGTTTCCTGCAGGAACATTAAGTGGGGCACCGAAAATTCGAGCGATGGAAATCATCGATGAATTAGAGCCCTATCGGCGTGGCCCTTATGGAGGCGCCATCTGTTTTTTTGATCATTTAGGCGGTTTAGAGTCGTGTATTGGCATCCGTATGGCTATCATTCAGAATCAAATCGCGACAATTCAAGCCGGAATGGGTGTTGTGTATGATTCCGACCCTCAAAAAGAGGCCGATGAATCGAGGCAC
Source organism: Simkania negevensis Z (assembly GCF_000237205.1). Lineage (GTDB taxonomy): Bacteria > Chlamydiota > Chlamydiia > Chlamydiales > Simkaniaceae > Simkania > Simkania negevensis. The sequence continues at coordinate 1,049,891 of NC_015713.1, forward strand.
AAGGCCCGTGGAATTTTAGAAGCCATTCGTGCTGCGGAGGCAGGAGAAATATGATCGTCATCATCGATAACTACGATAGTTTTACTTACAATCTCTACCAACTTGTCGCGAAGCATACGCATGTACGAGTGATTCGCAATGATGCCATGAGTGTCAAAGAAATTGAAGATCTGAGGCCCGAAGGTATTATCATTTCTCCTGGGCCTGGGATGCCGAAAGACGCTGGTATTTGTGTTGAGCTTTACCAAAAGCTCGAAGGGCGCATTCCGGTTTTAGGAGTCTGTTTGGGACACCAAGCTTTGGCTGAAGCCTTTGGTGGAAAGGTGGTTCATGCAGGAGAGGTGATTCACGGAAAACCTGCTACGGTTTTCCATGCGAGAAAAGATTTGTTCCAAAAGATGCCGCTCCCATTTCGAGCTGCGAGGTACCATTCGCTCATTGTTGAAAAAACCTCCCTCCCCAAGACATTTCTCATTGAGGCAGAAACCGAAACAGGAGCCATTATGGGGATGAAACATATCGAGTATCCTTACTACGGATTGCAGTTTCACCCTGAATCGATTTTAACACCTGAAGGAGAAAAGCTCATCTTAGCTTTTCTCGAAATATGTAAGGAAAATAAACGTGCTTAAACAGGTGATCGAGCAGCTTATCAATGGAGAAGATCTCACGCATGACGTTTGTGAAAAAGTGATCCATGAGATGATTTCTGGAAGAAACGAAAGTCAGATGGCTGCCTTTCTTGTTCTCATGCGTCAAAAAGGAGAAACAGCTGACGAACTGTTTGGCATTGTGAAAGCCATGCGACAAAAAATGATTCCCGTCCCTATTGAGATACCCGTGCTGGATATTGTGGGAACAGGAGGAGATCAATCCCATTCGGTTAACATTTCCACTGGAGCTTCCATTTTAGCGGCCGCGTGTGGCGTCAAAGTGGCCAAACATGGGAACCGCGCTTCTTCTTCAAAGTGTGGCTCAGCCGATGTTTTAGAAGCAATGGGCCTTCCTATCGAGCTCGGGCCAGATAAAGTAAAGGAGGCTTTAGATCAATTCAATATTGGATTCATGTTTGCTCCATTTTACCATCCGGTGTTTAAGGAAATTGCAAAAGTGCGAAAACAGCTTGGAATTCGGACCCTGTTTAATTTTATTGGCCCACTCCTCAATCCTGCCATCCCTCCTTTTCATCTTTTTGGTGTTGCAAGAAGTGAGTTGATTGACTTACTGGCCGATGTTTTGCTTTTACTTAAAACCAAACGCGCACTGATTTTTCACTGCGAAGGTTTAGATGAACTCACTCCCGTTGGTCCTTGTGATATCGTCGAAGTCACAGAAGGGAAAAAGATTCGATTCACTCTCGATCCCAAAGATTTGGGATTTCAGCGGTGCACAAAAAAAGATTTAGAAGGAGACGACCCCAAATTAAATGCTCGGCTTTTATTAGAAGCGTTTCAAGGAAAACCTGGACCGATTGCAGACACACTCATTTTAAATGCGGGAGTGGCAATTTACGTTTATGGTCTTGCAAACTCTATTGAAGAAGGAATTGAAAAAGCGCGCGAAGTGCAGCAAACTGGAAAAGCCATGGAGGTCGTTGAAAAATGGAAAACCTTTTAGAAAAGATTCTTAAGTATAAAGAGCAAGAAGTTAACGCATTGAAAGAGGAAGTAGCCGCCAATCCAGATCATCCTATCCATGAGATTTTGGACAAGGGGCGCTCTTTTAAAAAGCGTTTTTTTGAAGCGTCCTTAAAAGAGCCGGGGCTTGCTGTGATTGCAGAGGTCAAACGGAAATCTCCTTCTGAAGGAACCATTGGTGAAATTCCTTCTGCTGCAGATTTAGCAATCCTTTATGCTGAAGGAGGAGCTGCGGCGATTTCTGTTTTAACAGATGGGCCAAGTTTTGGGGGATCTCTCGCCGATTTAGAAGCCGTTCGGGAAAAAAGCCCTTTACCCTTGCTCCGAAAGGATTTCACAATAGACCCTATCCAAATAGCTGAAGCCGCGGTAAGCGGAGCCAATGCAGTGCTCATCATTGTTGCTGCTGTGAAAGATAAGACCAAGGCTCTTATTCAAGAAGCCGAAAGAATGGGGATGGAAGCGTTAGTCGAGGTAACAAATGAAGAAGAGCTCACGATTGCAGTCGCTGCTGATGCTCGGATCATTGGAGTAAACAATCGGGATCTCAAAACTTTCAAAGTTGACATTCAAACAGCTCTCAAGCTCAAATCTTTCATGCCAGACTATGTTGCTTCTGTTGCAGCTTCGGGGATTAAAGGACCTGAGGATGCAAAAAAAATGCGTGAAGCGGGCTATGATGCAATCTTGGTCGGGCAATCGATTGTCGAATCAAACGATCCTCGCTCTTACATTAAGCAGCTCCGAGGTTTAGAATGATTCTCGTGAAGATTTGCGGTATTACTGATTCCAAAACAGCTACCATTGCGATACAAGAAGGAGCCGCTTTCATTGGACTCATTTTTGAAAAGAGTTCTCATCGATATGTGACACCTGAGAGAGCCAAGGAAATTGCAGATCAGACCAAAAAAGGAGGAGCCATTCCTGTAGGAGTGTTCACTGACCATCATGCAGAAGAGATTGAAAGAATTGCCAAAGAAGTGGGTTTAGAAATGGTTCAACTGCATGGAAAAAATGCACGCCTTGCTTCGCAAAATTTGCCTCATCATTTGACCCGTTTGTTTGTTTTGCATGTCCATGCAAACGGATCGATTGAAGTGGCAGATTTAACTTCTCTTGATGAGAAACGGGATTTTCTCTTGTATGATGGAATGGTTCCAGGAAGTGGAAAGACCTTCAATTGGGAAAACTTTCACCCGAATAAGCAGTTTCGCTTTTTTCTTGCTGGAGGATTAAATGCTGAAAATGTACAACTTGCAATTAAACTGAAACGGCCGTCAGCAGTCGATGTTTCAAGTGGAGTTGAAAATCCTAAAACCAGGAAAAAAGACCCGGAAAAAATCCGTCTTTTTATCCAAAAGGTCCGAGAGGTCGCATGAAAGGACGTTATGGTACATTTGGTGGTGCTTACATTCCTGAAATCTTTGTCACTCCGATGCAAGATCTTAAAAAGATGTGGGAAACAGTCCAATCGACTCCTCAGTTTTTGGCTGAGCTCCGTCACGTTTTAAAAACCTATGCGGGGCGTCCTACTGCGCTTACAGAAATCAATCACTTTGCAAAGGCCATTGGGGGCCCTCGTATTTTCCTCAAGCGAGAAGATTTGCTCCATACGGGCGCTCACAAACTGAATAACACCCTTGGTCAATGCCTTATTGCAAAAAAAATGGGAAAAACCCGGGTGATTGCTGAAACAGGGGCAGGACAACATGGAGTAGCGACTGCGACTGCGTGCGCTTTTATGGGAATGAAGTGCGTCGTTTACATGGGGAAAAAAGATGTGATTCGCCAAGCGCCCAATGTGAAGAAAATGAAGCTTCTTGGCGCTGAGGTTATTCCTGTTGAGAAAGGGGGGCAAACCTTAAAAGATGCCATCAATGAAGCGATGCGTGATTGGTCCCAGACATACGAAGAAAGCCATTACTGTTTAGGTTCTGCGCTCGGTCCACACCCTTATCCCGAAATGGTTGCTTTTTTCCAAAAAGTGATTGGGGAAGAAGCGAAAAAACAGCTGTTAGAACAAGAAAAATGTTTGCCAGATTTAGTGGTTGCATGTGTTGGAGGGGGATCTAATGCGATTGGAATATTTGCTCCTTTTATTGAAGAGAAAAGTGTGAAACTTATTGGCGTTGAAGGAGGTGGCCATTCTAACAAGCTTGGAGAACATGCTGCTCGATTTAGTGGTGGATCGCCGGGAATTTTACATGGAACCCATTCGTATGTTTTACAAGATGAAAATGGGCAGATTGCTCCCACATCTTCGATTTCTGCAGGGCTTGACTATCCAGGAGTTGGGCCTGAGCATGCACATTTACATGAAACTAAACGGGCTGCGTATGTTTCTGTAACAGATGACGAAGCACTCGAAGCATTTAAACTTTTGTCGAAGACAGAAGGGATCATTCCTGCACTTGAAAGTGCGCACGCCCTGGCCTACGTCATGAAAGTTGCCAGTAGGTATCCCAAAGATGCTATTATCTTAGTCAATCTTTCCGGCCGGGGAGAAAAAGATCTCCCAGACCTCTTTGATAGGGGGCTTTTATGATCCGTGAACTCTTTGAAAAGAAAAAAGCTTATATTGGTTACCTCACAGCTGGGGATGGGGGACTTGAGCATACAGAAAAAATGGCCCTTGCCCTCGTTGAAGGGGGCGTCGACCTTTTAGAATTGGGCATTCCTTTTTCAGAACCCATTGCCGACGGTCCCGTCATTCAAGACGCTGTTGAGCGGGCCCTCGATGCTGGGACCACACCTCACCAGGTGATCGAACTTGTTTCTCGTTTGCGTAAGAAAATAGCTGTTCCGATTGTTTTAATGACTTATTTCAACCCCATCTTTGTTGCAGGTCAGGAATTTTTAAAAGAGGCCAAAGCAGCAGGAGTGAATGGGTTGCTCATTGTAGACCTTCCTCCAGAAGAAGCTGATGACTATTTGACATGGATGAAAGAGGCGGAGCTTGAAACCATCTTTATCGTGGCACCTTCAACACCCGAAGAGAGAATTCCTACGATTTGCAGAATTTCAACAGGCTTTATTTATTATGCTTGCCGAAAGGGCACCACCGGAATGAAAAAAGGTGTGCCAGAAGATTTACCCGAGAAAATTGCCCAAATCCGGCGTCATACTGACCTGCCCATAGCTGTTGGTTTTGGCGTTTCTTCAGCAGAAATCGCAAGAGAAATTCTCACTTATGCCGATGGATTTATTGTGGGTTCCTTTCTTGTTCAAGCGGCCCATGAGCAAACCAATCCCATAGAATTGACGAGGCTAGCAGCCTCACTTGATCCCAGGAGCTTACTATGATTATCGTATTAAAAAAAGAGACGACCTTAGCAGACTGTGAGCAGCTCATCGAAAAGCTCGAGTGGATGGGATTTGAAGCGCGTATTTCAGAGGCGCAAGGTCGGTTCTCTATTGCGATCATTAAGGGGATCGATGATTTGACCGATATTAATCTGTTCAAAGGATTGCCACACGTTGCTGAAATCGCCGATTTTAAACATCCATTTAAATTAGCGGCTCGAGAATTTCAACCCCGAGACACAGTGATTTCCATCAAAGGTATCGAAATTGGAGGGGACACACTTGCGATCATGGCAGGCCCTTGCTCGATCGAATCGAAAGAGCAGATCATGGAGTCTGCGAGAATCATTGCAAGTGAAGGGGTCCGCATTTTGCGTGGAGGAGCTTTTAAACCGCGCACTTCCCCTTACGCTTTTCAAGGGCTGGAAGAAAAAGGGCTGCAGTACATGAAAGAAGCTGCTGAGAAATACAACCTCATCACGATTTCCGAAGTAATGGACGGCGATCAAATTGAGCTTATGTCCGAGTATGTTGACATTTTGCAAATTGGTGCCCGCAACATGCAAAACTTCACCCTTCTTAAAAAGCTCGGCAACACCAAATGTGCGATTTTTTTAAAGCGAGGACTTTCTGCGACCTATCAAGACCTTCTCATGTCTGCAGAATATGTTCTCGATAGGGGAAATTCCAACGTGATGCTTTGTGAGCGGGGAATTCGCACTTTTGAAACCTATAGTCGAAACACATTGGATCTTGCAGCAGTACCAATCTTGCAGGATCTCACCCATCTTCCCATCATTGTTGATCCAAGTCATGGCACAGGCATTCGGAAAATGGTTTGTCCCATGGCACTAGCTGGCGTTGCGGCTGGAGCGGACGGTCTCATGGTCGAGATGCACCCTGAACCCGATAAAGCAGTTTCTGATAAGCAACAAACTATCAGCCCAGAAGCTTTTCGGGACATGATGCAAAAACTGCGAACTATTGGGCCAGCAGTCAACATGAAAATCCCATCTAATTAAAATATTATATATTATTAAATTATAATATTAATTCTGTTATAATTTTGTAAAAAAGATGGAAAGAAAAGGGATGATTAAAATTCAAACGCTATTTAATTTAGCTAATAAAGAGACGCAGCTCTCATTCGAGGATCAAAAGCGGCAGGATTTAGATCAGGTGGTTCAGACGTTTGCTTCACGTATTGACCCTTCATTGAATTCTGTTTTATCAATTAAAAAATTTATTTACCAAAATTACAGGGCCTCACCACTTTTCGATTTCGAAAAGCGGGAAGTCATTCATGACTCAGTCAAAACGTTTCTCACCGCGCGCTCTGGCTATCTAGAAGCCGTTTCAAATTGGGCACAAAAAAAGCTACCTGATGCGACCTCAGGTGAGCATGTTGAGTTTGTGCGCAACTCTCTACGCCAAATTGATCCCGAACTTGTCGGTGAAAAGCGGTTTGGAGAAACTGATGTGCATTTTGTCAAATTTGCCAAATGGGCCTTTTATGCGCTTTCTCGCACATTTACTTCTGATGATAAAATCGAGAAGCGCACGAGACGTTTAGATGTGTTAGAGACAAGGCATAGTCTTGAGCAGGACCGGTCAAAAGCCCTCAAGTTCTTTCAACAAGAAATGAAAGAATTTTTACCTGAGCAACCAATTACAACACTTTCTGAAGTTGCAGCTTACTTTCAAAGCCAATATGTGAACCTTTCTCCATTGGAATTAATGGAAGTTCAAGAAGAATTCACAGCATTTCAAGAGGCTAAAACATCATACTTTCATAAATTGGCACAGCTCGATCATACACTTGACGAAATTTTTGGAAGAAGTCCTTTACCTTGCACTTCTAAAGAAACTACTGAAACTGAATCAATTGAAGAAAATGTCGAGGAACCTATCGAGCTTGCTGATCGTACGATTTATAAAGGGAGTTTAGCCCAAAAGCATCTCAGAACAACTATCATCAATGCATTAACATCATCTGAAAAAGATCGAGAAATTGGAGCGTTTGTTGCTGAGCATCTCATTCCAACAGGAATCAATCAGTTTGTACTTTATAAACGTGAAAAGAAATGTGAAATCCATTTTGACAAGACAAAAGAGGGAATTAACTCAGAGGCAGAAACAAAAGACCGGAAGTATGTTGTTGATCATAAACTTGTCATCACCTTTAACAATGAAGGCAAGATCGAGTTTGAAAATGGTGCTTATCGCATTGGAGTTGTTTCAAGAGATTTGGAACGCCATTTAGATAAAGCTCCTAGTTTTTTACGTGGTTCTGCGAAAGCAGCTCTGGGAGATTATATTGAAAAAGGGCTGAAACTCTCTCTTGATTTAAAAGGAATTAGCTTTATGAATGAGGGGATACGCCTGCATCTCTCACCGATTTTAGATGATCGAGAGGTTTCTATGGAAGGAGGCATTCCTCCCTCAGGAGTAATTGGGAGTTTGATCCAGAAATTTACTTCTCATGATGATGTTCCTTTTGAGGAGATGAAGAAAAGCTATACTCACTTCGTCTGGAATTAATCGCAAGCTTCATAGAGTCAGTATCTTTATGATGATGAAAGAAATGTGATCGAAGAATCAGAGATCTATTCTAACTTTCTTGAAATGATCTTTTCTTGCTTCATCCATAGGATAAATTTGAATATATTTATTGTCATTTTGGATGTAATCAATGGATTAAATTCATTTGAAATATTTGCCTTAAAAAACTTATTATTAAGTATTTACTGCTCCTCGAGTCACCATCTTCAGCTTGTTTTTTATTTAAGTAATTTATAATAAATTACTTATAATTTAATATTATTTAATTATATAAATTATTAATTATGTTATAATAAGTTCTTTGGGGATCAAGGAACGGTATAAAAATGAGCGTTAGTTTTAATGCTATAACTTCAGTTATTCAAGAGCAAAAGCCTTTAAAAAGCATTTTAAAAAAGCAAGAAAGTCAAGTTATTGACCCTCAAGAAGTTAGTCTTTCAGTAACTGCTGAAATTCACGAACTCTGGAATAAATCTAAGGAACTACGAGATAACGCAATCCAAAATAATAATGCACGCCTTTATGAAATCGACCCAGAGTTAGTCGGAAGCCCGCGTTGGACAGGTTGCTGTATTATTAGCATTTTTCGTTACATTGCATGCGCTTTCTCAAGTTGGTGGAACCAAGATGAAATCAAGACGCTGCAGGCTGCAAACAAGATCTTACAAAATCCCGCATTTCAAAACTTCAAATCTGAAAAAAAATGGGGGTCAGCTGCTGTTCGAGCTCTGAATCACTCCAAAATTAGTCACCTGCAAGATCGAAAACAAGTCATGGACTTAAGTGGAACCCTCGATAAGGTTCTCAAACTTTCTATTTCTTGGGCAGATTCGCAAAAAAAACCTCTAAAAGGAGAATGTGTATTTCTTTTATCTGCTGAAGAAAAGAAAGAGAAAAGGATAACTTCCCATAACGCAAATAGAAAGATGGCCTTTTATAGAAAAGCCCGAGCTTATGGTCGCTTAAATCACGATGTTCAGTGTGGAACTTATAAAAATTCAGCTAAGGATGATAGAGATGTGATCAAAGAATCAGAGATCAATTGGAACTTTTTAAAAAATCAACAACCTCGCCGAAGAAGAGATCTAACCAAAGTCAACCGGCAGTGGAATGAAGAATACAACGGGAAGTAGTTTGAGTATAAGTGAGATCTATTCCAACCCGCTTGAATTTTCCTTTTCCTTTATTTTCTATAGAAATTTAAATAAATTTTTTGTCACTTTCAAGCCGCGCTCAAACGAATCAGATTTCAAAAACTTATTAAATTTTTTTTATTGAATATTTCGAAAAAATCTGGTGAAAGCAATTGGGAAATCTAAGATAATGAGTCTTTTTCAAAGGCTTAAAGTTATGAAAGGATTTATTCTCCTAGAAACGCCACGAGAGAAGTTAACAAAAGATCACTATGGGACCCAGAGATTACTAGAGGTAGCTGAAAAAAGAAATTTAGACTTTCAGCTCATCTCCCCCAGGCAGTTTGAGTTGATTGTGACTCGTGATGATAAAAAAAGTATTTTAATCGATGACAAACCTGTTGAATTGCCCGATGTAGTGATTCCACGCATGGGATCGGATACCAGTTATTATGCCCTTGCTGTTCTTAGGCAACTAGAGCATTTGGGAGTCTATGTCTGCAATAATGCCAGAGCTGTCGAAACAGTCAAAGATAAGCTCCATAGTCATCAAGTGCTTGCTTATAGTAGCCTTCCAACTCCTAAAACAATGTTAGCTAAATTTCCTATCGAGCTTTCAGTCATTCGAAGAGAGATTGGATTCCCTCTTGTGATTAAAAATATCACAGGAACTCATGGGAAAGGGATTTATCTATGTGATTCAGAAGAGAAATTCACCGATGTGATGGAGTTTATTTATAGCCAAAATGCCAACGCCAATATCATCATTCAAGAATTTATGGAGGCGAGTAGAGGAAAAGATTTGCGCGTCTTTGTTTTAGGCGGACGTGTGATCGGATGTATGCTCCGTTCATCCAAGACTAGTTTCAAGGCTAATTTTTCTAAAGGAGGCGATGTACATAAATTTGATCTAACCCCTGAAATTGAATGGCTAGCAACAGAAACAGCAAGGTTGCTCAACTTAGATATTGCTGGAATTGACCTTTTATTCGACAAAAAAGGGTATAAAGTCTGTGAAGCAAACTCGGCACCCGGATTTCAAGGTTTAGAAAAAATTGTTGGAAAACGTATTGCCGAAGATATTATGGATTATATTCAGTTAAAAGTTGGAAAAAGTTAAGGGTATCCAATGTGCCGTTTTGTAGCTTATATAGGGAATCATCCCATTCTCATTAAAGATTTAATAGAAACACCTTCCAATTCTTTGATTAAACAAAGCCGGGAAGCAAAACATGGGCTACATGGGCTTAATGCGGATGGCTTTGGACTTGCTTGGTACAACAAAGAAATCGAACCATCTCCTGGAATTTTTAAATCCGTACAACCTGCTTGGAACGATAAAAACCTCCATCATCTTTCTAATAAGATTATGTCTAATTGTTTTTTAGGACACGTAAGAGCTTCGACTGTAGGCGATGTGGTAGTCAATAACTGCCATCCTTTTTCTTACAAAGAGTACTCGTTTGTCCATAATGGAACGATCCGCTTTTTTGAAAAGGTGCACAGAAAGTTAATCAACGAATTAAATGATGGTTTTTTTAATCTCCTTAAATCTCAGACCGATTCAGAGGTATTGTTTTTTCTCATTATGCAATTTATGCAAAAACATGAAGGCTCCACCTTGGAAACAGCGGTCATCCATGTTTTCAATCATGTTCTTGAGCTTCAAAAAAATAATGACGATGACCATTTTTCAAGACTCAACATTGTGATCACGAATGGAAGCGAAATGATTGCAACGCGATTTGTTTCGAAAAATCATGATCCCTTATCCCTCTATTATACAACCCATGGGCTTCTCGAAAGAAGATCTATTCTCGTTGCTTCCGAGCCTCTAGATGATTTAGAACACGACTGGATCGAAATCCCAACCAATCACTATCTCATCATTTCACCCAACCTCTCACATGAGATCAAAACGTTCTAAAAACAAATTTTTGAAGTTGTTTGAGAATAAATTCTTAAGTCTCTAACATACTCCTCAATCTACACTGGATGGAGGACATCAAATGAAAAGAAATCTTAGCGCACTACTCATTGGGTTATTCTTTGCGAGCAGCTCCCTTTTTGGCAACAATTGGGATTTACCTATTCCTCAAAATTTATTTTTCGAAAAAATCAATGAATGCTTTTCTTCGCTGCCTCCAACCCCTTATTTAAAAGAAGGAACCGGCGAAGCCATGATCAACGGAGTCATTGATCCTGTTTTAGACGATGACAAATTCAGTTTGGTTTTTTTAGAAGCCGAATTTCGCAACCAACTTGTTCCTACGAAAGGAATGGTCGCGGTTTCTTTTGACAAGGCGAGTCAGACCTGCCATGCCAGACTCCTTTGTTTAACAGATAGCGACCTTTTTTCACCTATCTTGCTCTTTGACGTTATAAATGGTCCTGAGCTTTCATTTCTTTGCCCAGAAGCAGTTGAAATGGTCATGAAAGAAGAAGGGCTTCTTTTCATTCATACAGAGGATGAAATGAGTGGAGATGAAACTCGAGTGCAGATTTGGACCTTTTATAACTCATCTGTAAGCTACGAGATCCAAGTGATTCTCCATGCAGATGGACAAGGGGGGACCTACTTTACCCTTAAAAAGCATTAAGTGTTGGAATTCAGGTTACCGTTTATGTTCACCTTTCCTTTGCAATAAAAGCACCAGTAAAAAAGCCTTTATCTTTGGCTATTTTTTTAATACTTATGAGGGATGATTGCGTTGGAGAATGCTTCAGTGAAGGAAGAAAAAATCTTTTTATTGAAGTTTGTTGGCAGCTCTTCTGCTGTAGCAGAATCCAAAAGGAGATGCAAGATGTCAACAACTCCTACGCGCATTTCTTCGAGAGAAATCTCTTCAAATGTCATGAGAAAAAGGATAGCAACACGAGCGGCTTGCGCAAGGTCATTCCATTCGTAACCCGACTGCCAGAGATTGGTGATTCCCTTGGTAAATTCTTGGAGACGCTTCGGTGTTGGTTTTCCTTCTCGCAAGGGGCGGACTGATTCGAGTTTTTTTGCCTCGAGTGCAAGAATGCCAGAGCGTGCTTCGAGAGCAAGGTCAATGAAGGGAATGAGCAGAGATTCGAAAAGGGGGGCAAAGGTCTCTTCCGGGAGGAAGGGGCCATCTGTTTGAGCAATGACGTAGTTCAGGAGCGTCAGGATTGCTTCCCTTTTTTCCAAGAGGGACATTTCTGTGCAATTCTGCAAATAATCGAGCCCAATTTGAATCATGATGGCGTAATCTTTCCAGCCAAATCCAGCTTGGTAGGTTGTATGCAAGACATGAGCAAGATAAAATAGGTCTTCTCGTGTGGCTTTTTTGTCAGGAGGTGTGGGGAGGGAAAAAGGGGCTTCTACCACTTCAATGCCATCAATGACAATCGACCCTTTTAAGCTTTCAGCTTCTTCAATGTAAGGAATAAGAGGTTCTCCGTCTATTGTCTCTGGTGGCAACTCGTGTACCATTTGTTTTCCTGAAGCGTTTTATGAATTCAAAGAGCACTAATTTAGAGGTTTTGAGATTAAATGTTAACTCAAAATTTCGTCGAGTTCTGACTGGTACTTTGGATGCCGTTGGAGGTGATTGTGTTTCCCTTCTTCGATGGGAATGAGGTAGGCATCGAGTTTGTTTTTTAAGAGTTTGAGTAGACGGGTGCTTGAATCATAGGGAACAAGCTCGTCTTGAGTTCCATGAAAAATATGAATGGGGGAGCGCACTTTAACAATCCATTTGTCTGTGCGGAGATGATATTTCAAAATAAGGGGAACGAGGAAACGGGGAAGGTAGGGCATTTGGCGAGGGGTTAAGTCGAGGATGCTAAAATATGGTGATTCGAGTACGAGCATTTTGGGATTTTTATGTGAGGCGACAAAGGTGGCGATCCCGGTTCCAAGAGAGCGTCCGTACACGACAATTTGGCTTTCGGGATAAATATCTTGAAGATACTCATAACACTTTGAAGCATCACTACAGAGGGCTTTTTCAGTGAGTTTTCCAGTGCTTTTTCCAAAACCACGGTAGTCCATAATGAAAAAGTCATAACCACGTCTTGTGAATTCTCGGGAAAATTTTCCCCATCGGTCATTTAGATTCCCCCCTCTTCCATGAAAATAGAGAACAACTCCTTTAGGGCGGAATGTTTTAAAGTAGAGGGCGTTGATACGTGCCCCTTTTTCTGTTTCAATGAAGAGTTCTTCAAAGGGTTCATCGTAGGAAAAAACGTGGTCTTGAGGAAGCGTTGCTTTTTGAAAAAGGAGGTTTTCTTGGACAAAGTAGACGTAAGCTGTTCCTGCAACGATGATCACTCCAAGTGAAAGAATAGAAAATAGCAACAGCTGCTTGATGAAACGCTGCCTAGGAGTGTCACTAGGTCTGGCGAAGAAAAGAAGTTTTTTCCAATAGCGTTTCATTGTTCTTTATTCCGAATAAGGTCGAGGATGTTCCAGCGTGTCCTTTTTAGCACAGGGGGGTGGCCAAGCATCCAGTATTCATACATTTGTTTATCAAATCCCTGATCGTGTGCCAGGTTAATCCAGGAATTTAGGTAAAAGATAAAGGCAAACGCGTTAAATTTCACGGGGAAAGCGAGATATGTGTCCCCAATGGCGTTTCCGTAATCTATGACGATGTATTCGGGATTCCGTTTACAGTACTCTTGAGCAAGTGCTAGCTCCCAATACATGGCGTCGATGATTCCTTCATCGAGGGCGTGAGAAATATGCCAGCTGTCGATGATTTCAACATTTTTGGCAAAGGGAAAGTACTGCTCAGAAATGAGCTCAAAGTAGCCGAGATTTCCAATGATGAGATTGGGGTTATCTTGAAGGGATTTTAAATTGATGAATTCGTTTTTTCTCTGACGGAGTACGATGAAGACGTTTCGTTGCTGAAAGTAGAATTGAGGAAAATTCATTCCTCGCCGACCTGCAGCTGATAGGAGGACAGGAGAGGCGGCAATGTCAATGATATTGTTTTCTAGCATTTCACCAAGATGGCTGTAGTAAAAAGGAATGAAAACAGGCGTGACGTTGAGATCATGTGCTAGTTGATATGCAAAGGCGATATCATACCCGACGAGCTCTCCGTTTTTGTTAAAATAGCTAAACGGGGGAAGGTGGGGATGATACCCGATGAAGAGTTGATTTGTCGTGAAAATGCGGGTCATAGGGTCATCAATCGTAGTTCGGTATTTAATATCTGGAAGTTTCTCTCCATATTTATAGACTTTTGCAGGGCGGAAGTTAGGGAGAACTGCGGCCATTTTGAGCGAATCCCCAATCGATTCAGGTTTTTGATAGCGGAAGATGATTCTTTGGCTAACTAAAATACTAAAGATCAAAATAAACACGATGGGGAAAAAGTGCTTAAAAAAATGGGCGATTTTGAAAGTAAGACGGTTGTAGTAGCCTAAGAGTAAGATGATTGCAAACGTTGTCATGCTAGCAACACTGAGGAGGACCTGGAAGTTTTGGGTGATGATGGATGTTTTGTCAAAAAGTATTAAAGCGGTATCAGGAAAGCCCAATTTTTCAATTAAAAAACTCACTGAGTTAACAGCAAGCTCCGGCCCTCCAAACGACATGGGAATTGTGAGAAGGCTGACAAGAGCCTGATCGAGCCAATCCATTCGCAAGCCGTAGTAATAAGAGAGAAACATGATGAAAAAGAGGATCAGAAGGTTCCCAACTTGAGTAAAAGTATAAGTGAGAGGAACAATCATTTGTGAGGTGTTATGGAGTTCTTTGTCTTTGATTTCATATTTATTAGAGAGCCTTTTGATGCATTGATTTAAGAAGGGAATGGCAATACTGGGAGAACCGATGACGAATGCGAGAAGGCAGGTGGAACGAAATTCACTGATGATTTCTCGATACTTCAGTGGAGTGCAAGCTTTCAAAAGAGCTGGAAGAGCCCAAAATGTGAAAATACAAACGAGAATGATGAGTGGAAAGATATAGAAACCAAAATGGATCACATCTTTAAAATAGAGGTTTCCCGTGACATTGGCAAAAATTGCAGCAACCCCAAAAGGAGAAATAGCAGTAATTCCTTTGAGGACTTTTTCGATGGTGTTGTTGATCCGCTCCAAGAAGGAAATGAGAGGTTCTTTGTGGGTAAGATGCATGAGGGCAACCCCCATGATGATTGCAAAAATAGCGATGGCAGGAATGATGTTATTTGCGAGGTCATAAATCGGGTTTTTAGGAACGAGATAACTCAAAAAGCTTTCTTCAAACTTCGAATGGGTTTTGGAAGCGTCGAAAATGATTTCCATTTTTGGAAAGATATTATTGAGAAGAAAGATCGCGAGGAAAATGAGCGCCCACATGAAAAAAAGGAAGACCCATCCTTTTCGAAAAAGCTGACGGGCGACAGCTGGTGATGTCGAGCCAAGTCCATGGATAATCGAAGAGGGAATGTAAAGGAGGATCACCATTTGGATGAACATGATGAAGGCTGTTCCAATAGGTTCAAAGATAGAACAGATGGGACCCAAGACAATGCCAAGGATCGTTCCTACGCAGATGGCAATGACAATTTGAAGAGGAAGGCTGATCCTGGGCATGAAATAGTCTCAGTTTAGAGGACGATATAACCGATTTGTTTCATCACCCCAAGTTCATTCCAGACCTCATTGATGTGGGAGATTTTTCCTCCTTCAATGGTGAAAATGGCAAACACCTTGATCACAACAGGTTTTTTCGTCGCTTCAACACCAAGAAAAGATCCTGTTTGGAGCCCTGTTATTTGGACACGGGCCATCACTTTATTTCCTTCTGCCATCATTTCAATGACCTTGATATCGATGTCACTAAAAGCATTGTAGAGTGAAGAAAGGCGGACTTTCATGTTTTTGCTAAAGGCATCGTATCTGCTATAGGTAGAGTCGAAAATGACTGTTGAGTCTTGAACTGCATAATTATTTTTCAGCAATTCATCCAAAGCCCCAGGGTTATTCTTCTGGAAGGCATTGTAAAAATCCCTAACGATCTCTTTATTGTATGTTAGAGGGTTAGTCTCACCTCGCGGTGTGACGATTTGAGAGATTAGTGCCTCCTCAGCAAAAGCAAAGAGGGGCAAGAGCAATAAGAGTAATAAGAACCTTCTCATGGGACGGCGACCTCATCCTAATTCCTGTTTTTTTCCTTTTCTCATATATTTTTTTTAAACTCAAATATGGAGAGGTGGTAAGTAAAAGAAAAAAGGAGAGAAGTTCTAGATAGTGTCGTCAAATTATTTTAATATGGTACTTTTGTAGGAAAAAACATCCAACAAGAGGAAGAAAATGGAAACACATCGACGTCATGACATATCAGATGCACTCTGGGAACAGCTTGTACAAAAACTCCCTGGGAGAAGAGGATCTGTAGGCGCACCAGCGAAAGATAATCGTACGTTCATTAATGCTGTATTTTGGATATTGCGTACAGGGGCACCCTGGAGAGATCTACCTCCGGACTATGGTAACTGGAAAAATACACATCGAAGATTCTGCCGGTGGAGGAATCAAGGGGTTTGGGAAAAATTGCTAGAAAGTCTGATAGACGACCCCGACTATGAATGGCTCATAATAGATGCGAGTCATATTAAGGTTCACCCACACGCTGCAGGAGCAAGAGGAGGCAATCAGGAGATGAGTCGGACAAAAGGGGGCTCAACACAAAATTGCATTTGGCCGTGGATGCGCATGGTATGCCAGTCAGAATTGTTATTACAGAAGGTGCCAAACATGATAGCACACAGGCTAGCTTCTTGATTGAAGGTATTTCTGCAGAACATCTTCTCGCAGATAAAGCATACGAGAGCGATGCAATCCTTTTACAACTTAATCATCAGGGTATAAACCCTGTGATTCCACCAAAATCGAACCGACGAGAGCCTTGGCCCTTCGACAAAGATCTCTATAAACTTCGACACTTGGTGGAAAACACACTCCTACACCTAAAACGTTGGAGGGGAATTGCTACAAGATATGCAAAAAATGCAGCCTCATTTATGGCTGCAGTGCAAATTAGATGTATTGCTCTTTGGGGAGGTTTATTTTGACGACACTATCTAGTACAATTTAACAAAAGTTTCTAACGCTACTTGGCCGATCTTTCGAGCATCTTTTCATCTTTCAAAATCTCCCCTTGTCTCATGGACAATGTAGTCGATTTTTGAAGAGAAAAATTCAACGAAAATCTGGATCAAATTAGCTATGGAATTTTTTGTTATGGAGCACTAGACTAGGATGTTTGTTAAAATAGGAGTTTTATTATGGCAAAAGACATCATTATGGTTATGGAAACCACGCAAGGAACAATCGAAATCAAACTTATGCCAGAGGTTGCTCCCAAAACTTGTGAAAACTTCATGAAGCTATCTGAAAAGAAATACTATGATGGGATCATTTTTCATCGCATCATTAAGGAGTTTATGATTCAAGGAGGCGATCCGACGGGAACTGGAACCGGTGGGGAATCGATTTGGGGAAAAGACTTCAAAGATGAATTTTCAAAGAGTGTGAATTTTGATGAGCCTTATTTGCTTGCCATGGCCAATCGTGGACCAGACACGAACGGAAGTCAATTTTTCATCACAACAGTTGAAACCCCATGGCTCAATCAAAAACACACCATTTTCGGAAAAGTTATCAAAGGTGAAGATGTTGTGAAAAAACTCGAAGGAGTTGAAACCACAATGCAAGACAAGCCTGTTACTCCACAAAAAATCGTCAAACTCTTTATCAAGAAATCTTAATGAAAATCGGGCTGATCGGCTTTGGAAAAATGGGAGGTGCGACCCAAATAGCTGCCATCGAAAGAGGGCACGAAGTGGGTGCGATCGTCTCCTCAAAAGGAGATGACTTCTCAAGTCTTGAAGATGTCGATATTTGTATCGATTTCACCGCTCCCGACGCAGTTCTGGAGAATTTACGCAAAATTGCTCCATTAAAAAAAAATATTGTCATTGGAACAACGGGGTGGGATTCTCAATATGATGAAGTTTGTAAAATGGCTGAAGAAGCTTCCCTTGGGCTTCTTTATGCTCCTAACTTTTCCTTTGGGGTCTATCTCTTTAGAAAGCTTGTTTTTTATGCCCAAGAGCTGACAAAACCCTTTGATTTTGATGTAGCTGGGATTGAAATGCACCACAATCAAAAAAAAGATGCACCCTCAGGAACTGCTCGCTCTTTAAAAGGGGTTCCCTTTACAAGTCTACGCATAGGGGATATTATCGGAACACACCAGGTTCTTTTTAATTCTGGAGATGATACCATAGAGCTTACACATCGAGCCTCAACGCGGATGGGATTTGCTCGGGGAGCAGTCCAAGCTGCTGAGTGGTTACAGGGAAAGAAAGGTGTGTTTAGTTTTGATGACTTTATGAAGGACATGTTATGCGACTCGAAGGAGTTATTACCTCGCTCATCACCCCATTTAAAAATCAAACCCTCGATGTCGAAGGGTTAAAGGAAAACATCAATTTTCAGTTGGAAAATGGTGTTTCAGGGATTCTTGTTGGAGGAACAACAGGTGAGGCTCCAACATTAGATATGGATGAGTACGAAATGCTCATTCGAACTGCAGCTGGAATGATTCAAAGAAAAGTCCCTCTTCTTGTAAGTATTGGGGAGAGTGCGACCAAAAGATCGCTGATCAAGATGGAAATGGCAACCGCTCTTGGAGCAGATGCTCTTCTCGTTGCAACACCTGCTTACAATAAGCCTTCTCAAGAGGGTCTCTATCAACACTTTAAAGCTATTGCTGGAAGCTCTAAGATTCCTCTCATCCTTTATAATAATCCAAGTCGTACAGGCGTTTCCATAGAACTTGCAACACTTCTTCGGCTTGTACAGATCAACAACATTATTGGAATTAAAGAGTCTTCAGGAAGCATTCAAATTGCTCAAGAGATGCTTTACTATATTCCAACGGACTTTATTTTCCTCTCTGGAGAAGATAACTTAACCCTTCCTCTCATAGCTTTGGGAGCGCGGGGAGTTGTTTCAGTTCTTTCCAACCTCAAGCCTCAAGAAATGGTGTCATTTGTCGAGACTGCGCTCAAAGGAGATTTTGCAAGGGCTCGAGAGCAGCAGCATGTACTCTATCCCTTTTTTCAAGCTTGTTTTTGCGAAACCAATCCTGTTCCGATCAAAACTATGATGGCCCTTTTGGGCAAAGCTGCTGGCCATTGCCGCCTCCCATTAGCTCCTCTAAAAAATGAAAACATTGAAAGGTTACAAACGCTATTAAAGCTTAGCCAAACAAAAACACATCATGGGTAAGATTTCAGTTGGAATTCTGGGTGCTACAGGTGCAGTTGGTCAAACCTTTGTAAAGTTGCTTGAAAACCATCCCATTTTTGAGATTGTGTCTCTCACAGCTTCACCTAA
This sequence comes from Simkania negevensis Z, assembly GCF_000237205.1. Classification (GTDB taxonomy): domain Bacteria; phylum Chlamydiota; class Chlamydiia; order Chlamydiales; family Simkaniaceae; genus Simkania; species Simkania negevensis. Next base: position 1,068,897 of record NC_015713.1, read on the forward strand.
ATGGAAAGGAAGCTCTTATGAAGAAGCACTAAAAGGGCGTCAAAGAGAAAGTTTTTCCAAAAAGACTCTGGCAACAACCATGAAGTCTGCAGCTCCACTTCCCATTATTTTCTCAGCATTAAGTAGTGAAGATGGAGAAGCTCTAGAGCTTGATCTTGCGAGACGAGGTTCTGCTGTCTTTTCACATGCATCGATTCATCGCAACAGGAGTGACATTCCGATGATCATTCCGGAAATCAATGGTGAGCACCTTGCTCTCATTCCCACGCAACAGAAAAATCGAGGATGGGAAAAAGGGTTCATTGTGGTGAAGCCAAATTGCACTTTGCAGAGTTTTCTACTTCCTCTCTTCCCTTTGCATCAAAAATTCCAGCTTAAGGAAGCCGTGATCACAACGTTGCAGTCGACGAGCGGGGCAGGAGGGGGCTTTGAACTCGAAGGGAATATTCTTCCCTACATTGCAGGGGAAGAAGAAAAAACAGAGCAAGAGCCACTTAAAATTTTAGGAAAATTAGAAAATGAAGCGATTCTACCAGTTCAAGGTGTAACCTTTTCTTCTCATTGTAACCGCGTTCCAGTTTGCTCAGGACATTTAGCTTGCGTTTCAGCTAAGTTTGAAAAACCTGTCGATGTGGAAACTGCTTGTCAAGTGTTACATAGCTTTCCCTCTTTGTCTCTTCCTTCTGCTCCTCAAAAACCTTTGCACTATATGGAAGATCACAATCGGCCCCAACCCCTTCTCGACAAAGACCTAGAAGGAGGAATGAGCGTTGCCATAGGTCGGCTTCGTATTTGCGCTGTATTCGATCTCCGTTTCACAGCGCTGTCCCATAATTTAGTTCGGGGCGCTGCTGGGGGCAGTATCTTATGTGCCGAACTAGCACATCAAAAAGGATATCTTCATGGTTAAAAGACGTCCGGCTTTTCAAAAGCTTTCTGAAAGTTATCTATTTCCTGAAATTCACCGTCGGAAAAATCTCTTTTTAGAGAAAAACCCAACTGCAAACCTCATTAGCTTAGGAATAGGAGACACGGTTAAACCTCTTCCCCCTTATATTGCTGGGAAAATGGAACGTGCTGCAGCCTCACTGGCTACTTCTGAAGGGTATCATGGGTACGGGAAGGAGCAAGGACTGGATGCCCTTCGCATCAAGATTTGTGATCGTTTTTATCCAGACCATATTGATCCGAGTGAAGTGTTTATCTCTGATGGAGCAAAATGCGACATTGGACGCCTTCAAATGCTTTTTGGAGGGCAGGTAAAAGTGGCTGTGCAAGATCCAGCATATCCGGTTTATCTAGAAGGAAGCATCTTACAAGGGGTTGATATGGTGACCTTCATGCCTTGTCTACCTGAGAATAACTTTTTCCCCGACCTGTCAGCGCTTTCACCTCATGACTTAATTTATGTCTGTCACCCGAATAACCCGACAGGTTGCGCCTATACCCATGAGCAATTAACCCAGCTAGTCGATTATGCTCTTGAGCATCGCGCGATCATTTTATTTGATGTAGCCTATGTCTCTTTTATCACTGACCCTTCCCTGCCAAAAAGTATCTACGAGATTCCTCAAGCAGAAAAAGTTGCCATTGAAGTTGGCTCTTTTTCTAAAATGGCTGGTTTTTCTGGAGTACGTTTAGGGTGGACAGTTGTTCCAAAAGCATTAGAATTTGATGAGGGGTATCCAGTTTGGAAAGATTGGATGCGTCTCAATACCACGATTTACAATGGAACGTCATTTGTCGTTCAACAAGCTGGACTGGCTACGCTCGACGAGGAAGGGTGGAGAGAAATTCAAGCGATCTTAGACATCTATCGAGCGAATGCACAAAAGCTCTTAACTGCGTTTCAGCAGCTAGGCTATACTGTGTATGGAGGAGAGAATGCGCCTTATCTTTGGGTTGACTTTCCAGGGCGTGATTCTTGGGATGTTTTTCAAGAGTTTTTGGAGAAAAAAAATCTCATCGTGACACCTGGAAATGGATTCGGTCCTTCAGGAGAGCGTTTCATTCGACTTAGTGCTTTTGCTCATGAAGAGCAAATCGATGCTGCAATTAATGTTCTACAAAGTGGTGGGGTAAGCTAAGCGATTTAAGATGGAATTCTGGGTCGTCTTTCCTGAGAATCGCAATATCGATAGGTAAGAGAACAATTTCAGCTGTGATCGCGACCGTTGCTTCGAAAAGATGGCCAGAAAAAGTTTGCCCTTTAGAGTCACTCAAGCAAACATGTGTGTGTGCAAACGGTTTTCCCTCGTACAAAGAAATATTTCCCATTGCCATAATCAGTTCATAGTCTCCTTGAAGAGGGATAGAGTGGTAGGCATTTTTTTGGACGTCAAAAGCGCCCATATCGACGTCCATGAGAGCTCCGATTCCTTGATAAAAGCCACTGGCAAAACGTTTTTGCTCGAAGAATTTAAGCATCGTCTGGTGAAACTTTTCTCCTCGGTCAAATTTGAGGACAAATCCCCTAGAAAAATCTGCATAATGCATAGCTTTTGCCCTTAAGTTGGGGTTAAAACCTGAGTTCTGAGTCTATTTTCACCCATTCTCATGGATTTTTCTCTATCTTCTCAGGCTTCTTGAATCGAAAAGGAGCATTTGGCCCTTTCTTTCGCAAGAAATGCTGAAATTTTAAGAGACGCTTTCTCTCCAGAGAATAAGCAAAATAAACCCAGAACTCAGCTTAAAAAGAAGAACCTGGTATTTTTAAAAAAGCTTCTTCTTCCGGAGTCGATTCTCGATCTAAGATGGTATTTCGGTGAGGAAAGCGACCAAACTCCTTAATCACATCTAAGTGCATCTTTGCATATTTATGAAATTCTTGAAAGGAGGGTTTGATACTTTTGTGAACTTCCTCTGCAAGGTTTGCGTAGAGCTTCACCGATGTTTCCTGAATCGAGAGATCTTCACTATGCTGCAAGGGCATATAGAAAAAACACCGCTCAATAGGGTAGAGATTTTGATCGATTCCCTCTTCTAGTCCCTCTAAAGCGAGCTTTAATGCAAGGGGATCTTGAGCAAAGGCAGTAGGCTTGTTGCGGTAAATGTGTCTTGGAAATTGATCCAAAACTAGGATGAGGCAGAGGTAACCACGAGGAGTATTTTTCCAAAAATCAAATTGACCTGCGATCGCATCATTCAAAATTGTAAGGTATGCCTCGCGAATGTACTCATCCGTTCTTTCGTTTTTCATGAACCAAAATGTCACTTTTTCGTGGGGCATATCTTCGGGACCTTTGAGGACACCAAACCAAAAACGATGAATGTTTTCGACTGTGTTAGTCATAATTTTCCTTATGAGTTGGGGAAGAGCGATGTGATTTGATCTCTGATCGCTTTTTTTTCTCTTTGAGCATTTTTTCTTTTGCTCTTCTCGAGCGCTTTTTTTTCTGTCTTTTGATTTTTTCGATAAGTTGCTTTTTTGCGGTTTTTTCTTGGTGGATTTTTGAAGCAATCTGTTCACAGAGTTCTCTACGTGCTAGAAACCGATTCATTTCTCGCGATCGGTCTTGCTGACATTTAACCTCGATGTGAGTTGGAATGTGTTTGAGGTAGACACAAGAAGCGGTTTTATTCACTTTCTGTCCTCCTTTTCCAGAGCCAAGAATGAATTTTTCGAGCAGATCATCTTCTCGAATTCCAAGTTCTTCCATTCTTTCATGGAGGGCATCAAGCTTTTCTTTTCGTATAGGCATTGTTAAACCAAAAAAAAAGGAGCGAATATTTCATTCGCTCCTTAAAGAAACAAAAAGAAGAAAATTAAGCAAGAGAAGCTTCTTCTTCTGTATCTTCGTTCATAGCAAGAGAAGTCTCTTCTTCTGGCTCTTCGTTCATAGCGAGAGAAGTCTCTTCTTCTGGCTCTTCGTTCATAGCAAGAGAAGTTTCTTCTTCTGGCTCTTCATTCATAGCGAGAGAAGTCTCTTCTTCTGGCTCTTCGTTCATAGCGAGAGAAGTTTCTTCTTCTGGCTCTTCGTTCATAGCGAGAGAAGTTTCTTCTTCTGGCTCTTCATTCATAGCAAGAGAAGCTTCTTCTTCAGTCTCTTCATTCATAGCAAGCGCTTGTTCGTTTTCTTCAGTCTCGCTAAAGAGAACTTTGAAACCATTGAAACTTACAGAAGTCTCTGAAGCTTCAGTTTCAACTTCAACAGTAGTTGATGGCTCATCAGCTTCGACTTCTTCATGAGCGAAAGCTTGATATCCAACTAGTGAAAATGCTGCTAGAGCTAGTACTGTTGCCTTTTTCATAGAACCTTTCCCTGTTAAAAAAATTGAAAGTGTTTAAAATTTCACCAAATATTAGCCACTTATAGTGTTTTTTTCAAGCAAAAACAATTCTTTCTAGAAACCATATGTCTCTAAGTTACATGCGTTAAATTATTATTTTTAAATTGAATAGAAGCTGTTCAGGTAATTTTTATACACTTTATAGTAGTATCCTCAATCTCAACCAATTTCAGAGAAAATTATGAGACCATATTTAACATTTTTTAGGGCTAAGGCTGTCATTTTTAAAATTGAAAGTTTTATTAAAAGAATGCGATTTTTCTCAGCCTTTAAACCCAATGAACTGAGTTTTTGAAGAACTCCCTTGAAGTCCGGGTCGGATTTGAAGCTTGCTGCCCCGATCTTTTCCTAAACGAGTGGCTTCTAGATCAATTGAGCATTTTGAAAAAGAAGAGGAAAGGTGGGGATAAGCTTTAGCGGCGTCAAGGGCTAATTGATTTTCGAGAGAGATGATAGCGGTTTCTTCATGATACGCAGACTGCATTTTCTTTTCGTAACCATGAGCAATTCCTCGAAAAAATGAATTTTTGGCTCTTAATCCTATTAAGTTAGAATTTTTCCATAGTGATTCCAACTCCCTCTCTAAAAAGTGACCGACATAAGTCGCGATCTCGATATTGACAGGTGATCCAAAAATCTCTAAATAGACACACTGTTTTCCATGATTAAAAACAGGATAGACGAAAAAGTGTTTCAAAATCGAAGCAATAGTTTGTAACTTGGACGAAGCTCTTTTTTGTTTGATCAGGCGGTGAATTTCCATCTCTTCTGAATCTTGAGCTAAATGCGTTTGATGGTATTTCAAAAGGAGCTCGCGGGCTTTACAAAGCGCCAGCTCAGCTTCGTGAACGTGATGACTTTGGCTTAAAGAAAAAAGCTTCTGAATTTTTTCAGCAATGCGCAAACTTTTTTGCCGTTTATCAGAAGAAACTGTTGCCCTAGCAACTTCTGCCTTCCATCCATAAAGGGTGCAAATTTCGTGAAATTCAGTTCCATGAGGAGAAACCGATATGCCATGAGTGATAAAGGTCAAATAGTGAGCGAGTTCGTGGCGCAAGAGATCTTTTAGGCTTTCTTCAGGTTCAAACATAAAACACTTGTTCACACCGATTTCGTACATTTCAGGATCGAAATATCCCATCTTGTTAGGATGATCAAAAACGACGAAGTGAAGAGGATAACCCATATTTCCCACCCAAAATCGGCGTTGACCACATTTCAAAGCCATTTCTTTTTGGATAATAGAGATTGCTTCCTTTTTCACTTTTTTGAGAAAAAGAAGGAGTGTTTCGGAGTAGAGGAGATTCATCTTTCCTTAAACTTTCAAATAGGTAGAATAATACTGAGGAATATTTGATATGGCAAAGAAAATCCGCGTAGGCGTTCTTTTTGGTGGACAATCGACCGAGCACGAAATTTCACTTCAATCTGCTCGCAGCGTCATCCAAAATATGGATCCTGAAAAATACGATGTTGTTCCGATTGGGATCGATAAACATGGAAGTTGGTTTTTTCTCACGCTTGAGCAGTTTTTCATTCCTTTCAAAACGGAAAAACTTCCTAGTTTTCAAGGGAAGGAGGGGAACCTCATTCCTGAAGGTATTCAGGCGAAAGACATGTTCTTCTCTCCCTGCGTTCTAAGAGAGTCTCTTGACGTCATTTTTCCTGCTCTTCATGGGCTATACGGCGAAGATGGAACGGTTCAAGGCCTCGTGAAGTTGGCAAACTTACCTTGCGTTGGGTCGGATGTGTTAGGTTCAGCACTTTGCATGGATAAGGCGATTGCTAAAAAACTCATGCGCGATGCCAAGCTTCCCATTCCTGCCTTTCTGTGTCTCAAATTGCATGACCCTATCAATATTCCTTCGATCATACAAGAATTAGGGCTACCACTCTTTGTCAAACCTGCAAATAGTGGCTCATCTGTTGGAATCAATAAAGTTCATACAGCAGAAGGAATTTTAGGTGCGATTGAAGAAGCCTTTCAATATGATGAAAAAGTCATTCTCGAAGAGTTTATTCAGGGGCGGGAAATTGAATGCTCTGTTTTGGGAAATCTAGATCCCATTGTTTCCCTTCCTGGGGAGATCATTCCTCAGCATGAATTTTACTCCTATGAAGCAAAATATTTGGATGAAAACGGTGCCCATTTCAAACTTCCAGCTGAACTGGAGATAGAGACTGTTCAAAATATTCAAAAACTAGCAGTGCAAGCCTTTCATCTTCTCGAATGCGAAGATATGGCGCGAGTTGACTTTTTCCTTAGAAAAGACGGGAGAATCTTTTTGAATGAGCTCAATACTATCCCAGGGTTTACCACAATCAGTCTTTATCCCAAACTATGGGAAATCAGTGGCATTCCATATCCTGAGCTAATCGATCGACTCATAACACTTGCGCTTAAGCGACATAAGCGAAAAGCAGCTTTAAGAACAGATGTGAATATCGTTTCCTGTGCTTCCAATTAATACCTTATTAGAATAGAATTATCTGAATTGAATTTTAAATAGGTTAAAGGTGGAAACAACAAAATCTTTTGAGATTTCTTCTCCTGAAGATTTAGACATTTGCCCTGTTTTTTCTTTTTATCAGCGCAATGAAGGAGTCAAGGAGCACCTTGCTAGGACCAAGCGGACTCTCTTACAATTACTGCCAAAGCCCATGCCTTTTAAGGATCAAAAAGGGCTAGAGGAGTGGCTTAAAAAATCGTTGCCTATTTTTACTTATTCCGAGTGTGAATCTGCTCCATCCCTTGTCACTGTGAGATTTTTTTCAAAGCCATTGTGCTCTTTACCGACTGAGACTTTTCTTCAAGAAATGATCAAAAGGTGGCTTATTCCCCATTCAGAGACGACAATTTTATCATTTCATCACATGCAGTTCTACTTTGAGCACTATTTAAAAGAGCCGTTCTTTGTGGGGGAAGCTCAGATTGTCGTTAAATCTGCTAAAGAACAGAACCTGATTAAAATGAATCTACCATTGCTCCAAAAAGAAATCCTCAGCGCAGTTTCTTCCGGAAGCTATGCGAAGTCTATTTTAGAGACCAAAGCCCTACCTATCGATCGGAAAGCTTTTCTGGTGAGAGAAAGCTTACTTCGCCTCATACACCGTTTTCCTGAAGAATTTGACGACCAGATTCTCCATCGTTTTGCGTTTGCTCAAGCTTACACCTCTGATGAATTCAAAGATCAACGTTCATTTCCTCATCTGACCCGGATGATCACTTCGATGTATTTAATTCGAAACAAGTTGGAAAGGGAGCTCCGGACTTTGCCTGAAAAACGGCATATGATTATTCGATTTATTCAGACAAAGCTCAGTTTTGCTTTTGGGAAAAAACCAGTTTTAGGGATGGTGATTGGTCTAAATTTCTTTCACCAATTTGAATTTTTTGAGGAAAAGCATATTCTCCTCTCTGTTCAGAAGTTTTTTCCTCACATGCGCCTCGTTTCTGGCTCTTTCCACCGTTTTCAGCCTGCGCAGAGCCCGATCGTGACGATCTATGTGGAACTCGAAAAAGAAGATGGCTCTCGCTTTTTTCCTCGGGAAGTTAGCACTCTTCGAGAACACTTAACAAATGAACTGAGTAAACGGATTGAGCATCTTGTTCCTTCTCTCTTTATGGTTCGCAACGAAGAAGAGATCATGCGAAATATCCTCCTTTTGAGTCAGGAGTTGAAAAGAAAAGAAGATCTTCCCCAAATGATGATTTCCTTTGACCAGCATTCACAAGAAGATCTCATTTTCACAGTTGTTTTACTGAGAGTTAAAGACCAGAATTCACGTACATTAGAAGAGCTCTTAGACGATGTCGATCCCAGGATTCGATTTATCCCCGACCGTGTGCAAAATGTCCGGTATCTCGATAAAGATCATCCGATTGAAGCCAATGTATTTCGTCTTCAGATTGCAAAACTACCGATTTTTCTTCGCATGGACTTTTCTGTGAATCTTTATCTAGCTCGTCAAGAAGTTGTCACGTTTTTAAGTCGGCAACTTGGTGATCTACGCGATTACAATGGGGGAATGATCCTTAAACAAGGTGAGCTTTTGGCCCAATTCAAACGGCTTTTTCAAGATCTCTCAGCACGAAATCAAGAACTGCTAGAAAACTTCTTCTATTCTTTGAACCCAATCGAATCTCAGGCAACAATCCCTCTCAATTGTTTGAGTTTTTTCTTTGATCTCTTTCTAGGGCTTGCGGATAAAGAGTTTCCGAAAAAAGTCGACTACGACCTAGACATCGAGCAAACAGATGGGGGAAAGTTTGCTGTTATGCGTGCAAGCGAACCTGACTATCGGACGATTGTCTTTGAAGAGCTCAAAGCAGCCGGGATTTATGACCGCTCAATTGTTTCGAGTGTTTTATCTTTTGAAGGGTCGCATTATCTTGGCTATTACTTCTCGACTCCAACAGAAGAAAAAGCTCAGCAATTTGATGTTGCAATTCAAGCAGGGCTAGAGAAATGGGCAGTGAATCGTCAAAAACTCAAGATTCTCCGTTTGGCAACAAGTTATGATGTTTGTCTTGATCCTCGGATTGGAGGAGATCTTGAGTCGAGCGTATTTATCAAACTTTTATTTGAAGGATTGATGAGACGAGGTCTTGATGGAGCTCCGGAATGTGCAATCGCAGAAAGTTACACTTTATCCGATGACAAACTGCGTTATACTTTCAAACTTCGAGAAACTTTCTGGTCTGATGGGTCTCCTCTTGTTGCTTACGATTTCGAGTATGCTTGGAAAAAGATCCTTTCTCCGAGTTTTTCGACTCCATTTACTTCTCTTTTCCGACCGATCCGAAATGCAAAAGATGCAAAAGATGGCTTAGTTTCGTTAAATGAAGTCGGTGTAAAAGCTGTAGACGATCGCACCCTTGTTGTTGATCTTGAGTATCAAGCACCCTATTTTATCGAATTGACGGCTCATACCCTTTATTCTCCAATCAACCACCATATCGAAAAGATGCATCCCAATTGGTCGACTCAAAAAGATCATCATTTTATTTGTAACGGCCCCTTTAAGCTTAAAGCTAATCGCCCTATGTATAACTACGAACTTGAGAGAAATCCCCATTATTGGAGAAATGAAGAAATCTTCTTTGATCAAGTTCTGATCAATAAAACAAAAGATCGGGCCATTCTCGATATGTTCAAGAAACAAGAGGTTGAATATGTTGGCGTTCCTTTTAATCCGCTAGACCGTTACTGGGATGATTTGAAAAATCAAGAAATTTATTCTCAAGATTCAGGGGTCTTATTTTGGCTTTGCTTAAACACCGAACAATTTCCCTTTACTAATGTCAATCTGAGACGAGCTCTTGCATCGGCCCTCAATCGGAATGAAATCTTCAAATCCTATTTTGTCTCAAACGATCCATCATATACAATTTTACCACGTCATATTACCCAACATCTTGAGTCGGACTCCACGATTAAAGAAGATGCAAATCAAGCTAGAGCTTACTTTAAGCAAGCTTTGGAAGAACTCAACATCAAAAAAGAAGATATTCCTGTCATCACCCTCATTTACAGTCATGAAAGTCAAGTCCGAAACCAAATAGTAGAGTCGATTAAAGAGCAGTGGGAAGATGTTTTAGGGATCAAATCTCGAGCGGAGAGCTACGAATGGCGTAACTTTTTCTCCCAAATAACGACTGGTCGCTATCAAGTTGGGATGCTCAAGTGGCACTCTTGGTTTAAAGACCCCATTTACACACTGAATGCCTTCAAATACCGAGAAGAGGGGATTAATTTTTCTCGCTGGGAAAATAGAGAATTTCAAAAGTTATTAAGACTTTCTGATCAGGAAAAAGACACTAAGCTCCGGCTTCAATACTTAGCCGAGGCAGAAGCCATTTTACTGCAAGAATCGCCTGTGATTCCGTTGAGTTATGATAAGAGTTGCTATGCGAAGAATCCACGTTTGGAGATTCATTCCAAAACGTTTTCCCAAGATGGACACTACGATTTTACTCAAACCTCTTTCAATTTGACCCAAAATTAAGAAAGATTTGCAAATAATTAATACCTTCTTTATGATCCCTTTTGTTTCTTATTGATAGAGAAGAAAAATGCGGACTTTAAGCCGGAGGTTTGAAATGTTGACTTTTTCTCGAACAAGATTAAGGTTTAAAACTCCATTTGTAAGCAAGAAGCAGCAGCTAATTGTTGCGATAAAGAACCATGCTTCATGGAGAGGAAATGTTTCCCTATGCGAAGCAGCAGCCCTCTTAAAAGGGAATGATCCCTATACTTTTATTGTTTCAGAAGGAATGGACGAGTGCCATTTTTTCCTTTCCTATGTAAGTTCAGATCGCACAATTAAACATAAAAACGTACGCGTTTTAATTGACCGTGGAGACTGGGTTGTAAAAAATGGACAAGGATTATCCTTTCCAACATTAGACTTACTCGTTCCTAGTTGTCTTCAGTGCTCTGCATCTGTTTGCAAGCCCTTAGTTTAATTTACTAGGTAAAAGTTAATTTTTTTCTTAAGCTATCCATTTTGGATAGCTTTTTTTTACATTAGAAAACCAGAATTCTGAGTGAATGAAACTCAGAGTTCAGGTTAGTGCTCCATAACAAAAAATTCTATAGCTACGTTAACCATCTTTTCAGTGCCCTTTGCTTCCTCAAAATTTCGCCTTGTCTCAATTGACAAAAGTTTGTACTGTTAAGCTTCGATTGGATGGTGAAGGCTGAGAAGATTTTTCTTCCAGACTCCTTTCCGGAAGCGAAAAAAGTAGATAATCCCAAAGAGGATGGTGTTGACCGAGTCGATCGTGAAAAAGTATTCAGGAGAGACACCGAAACGACCGATAATCAAGTAGACAGGGACACAGATTGTGACCCAGTTCATGGTGATGATACAAGCATAAAAGAAGGTATCTCTGGAAGCTGTGATGAAGCTTGCCCCAATGAAGTTAATTCCGTTGGCGAGACAGGCAATCCAAGCAAAAATACAAGTTTTTTTGAGCAGTTCGAGTGTCTCATAGGGGAGGGAATCAGAAATGAATAGGGAAATCACCTGTTCTCTCATCACAATCAAGGGAACGCTGAGAAGCAGCATCGAGAGGGCTAAGACTTGAAATGCAGAGCGTATCAGTCTTGAGATTGCTTGTTCTTCTTTTGCGCCGAAAATATGGGAGGCGACGGTGGTAAGCGCTTGACAAACACCTTCATTGATGAAGGTGAAGATCATAAAAAGAGAAGTTCCGAGGGTCAAAACCAGGAGGTGGATGCCTCCTTTCATGACAAGGAGGTGTGCGGCGAAGGACCAAGCAGAAATTGCCATGCCTCGGCCGATAGAGCGAGGAATTCCAACTTTAAGCATTTCTTTGAGAAGCGAGAGATTGAGTTTTCGTTGGTGTGTGTTGTAAGTAGGAATGTATTCTGGGCGAGCAAATTTTGAAAAAAGAATGAGACATAGAGTCGCTTCCGAAATAATTGTGGCCAGGGCTGCTCCAAAGGTTCCCATCGGGGGGATGATGGAGCCGACTCCATAGATCAAAAGGTAGTCGAGAGCGATATTCATGAACTGAATGGAGATATTCGCGTAAAAAATGATCCGGGTTTTACCGCGGCCAATGAAGAAGGCGCTTAGTGCAGCATTTAGAGGAAAGAGAAAGTTGAAGAGGGCCATTGGTCGAAAATAGGCAAGCGCGGGGGCCTCGATTTCTGTTCCTCTAAAGTACATTTCGGCAAAAAAGCTGGAGGGATAGGTGATGAGCATTGATAGAAATGCAAACCAAATCATTTGCCAGACGATGGGGCCGACATTTGAAGGGCGTTTAGCTCCAATATGTTGTGCAATAAAGCTTTGAGCAATCATGGCAATGACAGAAAGCATCATCTGGTAGAGAAAGGCGATGTAGCCACTCGTAGAGGCAGCATTCCAAGCATCTAAAGAATAGTGAGAAAGGAAGAGTCGGTCACAAAATCCTAGAAGACTTGCAGATAAGCAGGAAAAGACTAGGGGGGTAGAAAGAGCAAGAAGTTCCCTAAAGCTTCCTAGGGGATAGGAGGATAATGGACTAATTTGAGGTTCGACATTCTCTGAAGTCGTCATTTGAGCTTCACGTAAAATTCAAAATCTTTTAACATCGCTAAGCTAGATGATTTTTGAAACTTAACAGTATTGTTAATTTTCCGCGAGAAATATTTCGTTTGGAGACGAAGATGAAGCGAATCCTACCCCTCCTGCTCATAATAGCCTGTCTAGGGATTATCGGATGTGGAAGAAAAAAAGAACCTTTACTTGAAGCGTCACGCGGACTTGAAATTGGTTTTAAAGAAAATGTTACATCATTGGATCCCCGTTTAGGGCTAACGCGCCCTTCTAATATTGTCATTCGAATGCTCTTTGAAGGGCTCATGCGAATGAACGAACAAGGACAGCTCGTTCCTGGACTTGCTGAAAGATATGAAGTTTCTGAAGACCGACTCACATACACCTTTTATATCCGTTCGTGTCATTGGTCGAATGGTGATCCTGTCACAGCTCATGATTTTGAATTTGCATGGAAACGGTCTATTGAACCTAGCTCAGCCCAGTCGGGATGTTCTGTCTTTTATCCTATAAAAAACGTCTCACGTTGCGTTGAGGGAAAAGCCAAGATTGAAGAAGTGGGCATCAAAGCTCTCACAGATCGTATCCTTGTTGTTGAGTTGGAGCATCCTGCTCCCTATTTTTTAGAACTGACGACGACAACTTTCTTTTCACCCGTCCCAAGAAGAGTTGTTCAGGAGAATAAAGACTGGGCAAATGGAATCGATGGCAATTTTGTTTCTAGTGGTCCTTTCCGACTAAGATCATGGAAAAGGGGGAGTCAGATGAAATTAGATCGAAATCCATTTTATTGGAACACTGACAACGTTCATATTTCTGACATCAGTATCAAAATTTTACCTTATGAATACGATTATCTCCAGCTTTATGAACAACATAAATTAGATTGGGTGGGCCAACCTCTCACTACCATTTCATCAGAAGTGATCGAAAAGCTTCAACATGTTGAGCACCAAACTTCCGTTGGACTTTTAGCATATTTTTGTAATGTGGACTCTTATCCATTAAATAACAAACACCTTCGCAAAGCATTGGCATATGGAATCAATCGTAAAACGATTGCCGACTATATTTTTTATGCAGGAGGTACTCCTGCTCAATCGCTTTTAAATCCTTTGCTCCGAGAGGGAGATAAAGAGGTTTACTTTCAAGATAATGATGCAGCAAAGGCGGCATTATATTTGCGAATAGCGCTGAATGAACTAGGTATGGATCTAGGAGATTTGCCTGAAATTGTTCTTAGCTATCCAAATACCCAGCTTCAGTCACGTGTTGCTCACGAAATTCAAAAACAATGGAAGCAAAATCTTGGAATTGTGGTCAAACTCGATCCGATGGATAAACCCCGATTTTTTGATATGGTCTTAAAAGGTGAACATCAAATTGCTAGTACGATGTGGAAGGGAATTCTTTTAAATCCGATTCATTTATTAGAAACCATGGGATCCACTTTAGGAACAAATGTGTTGACCTACTGGGAGGACCCTGAGTTTGCTAAACTTATCGAACAAATTAGATGTGAGACGAATCCTCAAAAAGCTCAAAAGCTCATTGGGACAGCTGAGGCCTATCTTATAGAAGAAATGCCTATCATTCCGATTTGTTTCGGCTCAGTTTGCTTTTCGAAAAATGAGCATCTCAAAAATGTTTATGTCTCACCGCTTTTTAACGTCGATTTTTCGCAGGCATATTTTCTCGAAGAAGAGCAAATGAGGAGGGTTCGATGAAGAAAAGCTTAGGAGCATTGCTGATTGCTGCACTTTTTTTTGTTGCTGGGTGCGGAAAAAGAGGATCATCTTCTACCACAGATAAGCGATTTGTCAATGTCGCAATTGCGAGTTGCGTTCGTTCGCTCGACCCAAGAATTGGTAATGAGTATCCTTCTGCTTTTGTGATTCGCATGCTTTACGAAGGGCTTATGCGCATGGGTGAAAATGGCCAGCTGTTTCCTGGAATGGCTGAATCTTATGAAATTTCTGAAGATCAAATCCACTACACTTTCCACCTACGCAATGCAAACTGGTCAAATGGAGATAAAGTCACAGCTTACGATTTTGAGTATGCATGGAAAAAAGCTGTGAATCCAACATTTGCTAAAACAGGAGCATTCACTTTTTATGCGATAAAAAATGTTGAAGCCTGTCTTCAAGGGAAAATAGACGTCGGACTAGTTGGAGTTAAAGCTCTTGATGAGAAAACTCTTGTCGTTGAGTTAGAACATCCTGCCCCCTATTTTCTCGCATTAACATCTTGCCCAACTTTTATGCCCATCAATAAGCGGATTGATCTTGAAAAAAGTGACTGGGCGAATAAAGCTGGCGATTATTTTACTTGCAACGGCCCCTTTATTATGGATGAGTGGAAAAAAGGTGATTCCCTCACGCTCAAAAGAAACCAGCGCTATTGGAATGTGGGTGATGTTGCTCTACCTGGAATAAAAATTCTCGTTGTTGAAGATGCGATGACTCAATTTTATCTCTTTGAAAAGGGGAAAATTGACTGGTTTGGCGACCCACTTCTTGGGACGATACCAGTAGATATTCTCAAAGACAACTCGGTCCGAGAGAGGATTCAAAGTCGCGAAGCTTTTGGGCTTTTCTGGTTCTTTGTCAATACAGAGGTTTATCCCTTAAGCAACAAAAATTTACGAAAAGCTCTTGCTTATGCCATCAATCGCCATGAAATTGCAGAACATGTTTTGCAAATGGGTGAAAGACCTGCCATGGGAATCCTTGCGGAAGGTTTTAATATCCAAGCCGATCCTTATTTTGATGATGGGAATTCAGTCAAAGCACGCGAGTATTTCAATCAAGCACTTAAAGAACTTGGAATCAAAAAAGAAGAGTTTCCCAAGATAACGATTAGCATTTCAACAAGAGTTGCTTCTTCTCGTCTTAATCAAGCGATTCAGCAACAATGGCACGATGCTCTTGGAATTGATGTGGAACTCGACTCAAAAGAGTGGCCTGTCCATTTTACAAAGCTCTCTAAAGGAGATTTTCAAGTTGGAGAAGTGCAATGGGTTTCGTGGCTTTATGATCCTATTTATCTCCTTGAAACGTTCCGGATCAAATCGATTGCTACAAACATGAGTAGCTGGGAACATCCTGAGTACCGCCACTTGCTAGACCTTGCCGATAATGAAGTGGATGTAGGTCAGCGCAAAGAGCTCCTTCGTCGCGCTGAAACTTTCCTCATGGAAGAAATGCCGGTGATTCCGATTTGTTTTAGCCGCGTGTGCTATATGAAAAACCCGAAACTTCACGGTGTTTATATCTCGCCCCTGAAAGAGCTCGACTTCCGCTGGGCCTACTTCGAAGAATAGCAGGTATCTCCAAGTTACGCTCATTCGTTTTTCCTTTGCTTCGATAATTCACAAAGGTTTGCCAGATCGATGGCGCTTCCTAAACAACTTAGTTTAGAAACTTCTGTTTATTTGAAGCCGAGAAGTTTGAGGACGGGCTCGGCAACATTCCGCTTTTTTCCTTCGTTAGGAAAAGCGTGGAAGTAAAGGACGGGATTGAAATTCAATTCGATAATCGAATGGTTTTTTTGGGTGGCAGCTTGATGAGGGAAGGAGAGTAGAATGTCTAGACCACAGATTTTTGCGCCGATTGCTTTAGTAGCAGCGGTAGCAATATCGAAGTAACTGGGGTGGATGTCGTCTGTGACGTCGATTGCATCACCGCCCGTGGAGACATTTGAATTCTCTCGGAGGAAAACTTTCTTGTTTTTGGGAAGAATACTGTTTGGGGTAAGCCTTTGGGAGCGGAGCTTTTCAATTTCGACTTTGGTGAGTCTAAGTTGAATTCTGGAGTGACGGTAGTAGGAGGGATCATGATTCTTCAAATGGACGAGCTCTTTGATTGTGTGGATTCCATCTCCTATGACGTGCGCTGGAATGCGGTAGATCACTCCTTCAACTTTTTCATCGATGACGAGAAAGCGATACTCTTTTCCGCTATGGAATGTTTCTACAAGGATTGAGTAGCCGTGCTGAAAGGCTTCCTTAAGCGCGTCATGGTATCCTTTTTTATCGTGGGCTTTAACGAAGGTGATTCCGATGCCAAAATTGGTTGATTTAGGCTTCACCACGATCTTCTTTTTTTCGTAGAGGGGATAGTCTTGATAGGCCTCGTCGATGGAGTGATATAGATGGCTATCTGGAGTGGAAAAACCATGTTCACGTAGGAGCACTTTTGTGAGGTGCTTATTTTCCATGAGAAGAGAAGCGATGTAGGTGTCTTGACTTGTTTTAGTGGCTTGCTTGACGTATTCGATGTGCTCTCCCTTTTTCAATCGGATGAAATTGTCACTTGGGTCTAACACTTCCACTTCAATTCCGTGTTTGAGGGCCTCTTTCATGAGGATTTGTGTCGAGAGTTCGAGAGTTTCGTGCCCTTCAAGCAAAACTTCTGAAGCTGTTTCCAGAGCTTGTTTATTTTGAAGAGAGGTTAAAACAGTTTGGTCCAATCGTTTTATCTTGTTAGGAGAAACGGATTTCCATTCTTTTTGATGCTTTTTGGCCCACTTGAGTCCAAAGGCTTCGAGGGTTTCGTTTTTTAGAGCTTTCAGGACTTGCGCAGAAGGGGTGAGACTCGCATCCTTGAGTTTTGCTTGCTCTTGATTCAGATTAGACACGTAAGCAGGGCCCAATAAGTGGCTAATAGGTTCCATGTGTTTAAAAATTCGAGCTGCCCATTCTTGAAGCGGAATAGGTTTATGACATTGCAAAAGGAGCCCTTTTTGTCTTCCTAAGAGAGCAACTTTTTGTTGGTTGCCAATCAGTGAGCAACGGATTTCTTCATTGAGCGTAGAGCTTTCTTTGAGCAGGCAGTAGAGGAGAAATTGGTGGAGAAAGAGAAATTGATCTTTTGTGAGCCCTAAAGGATCAAAGGGATTGATATCTATGGCGCGCACTTCTAGATATTCCACTCCTCGGGTTTTCAAGGCGGACAAGGGAGATTCGCCTTTATGGAGGTTCCTTTTTGGGCGAATACGTGCATAATGTTCATTTTCAATTTGAAGGAAATGGTCGTTAATCTGAAGGGGCTCTCCATTTTTCATGGTTCCAATCTTTTGGTACAACGGGCAAGGTGTAGAAATGGCGAATTTCATATCTTTGAGATAGGAGTCAAGGTCTTTGAATGAAATTGTCAGCTGATCTTGAATCCGACTGTAATAACCAAGATAACTCATCCTGATCGATGTTGCATCCGGATGGATGAGAGTATTCCCTTTTTTTGTGAATCCTTGAGGGATTTTGTCTATATAACTTTCATGCATGGCCGGTGAAGCACCAAAAAGATAGGTGAGGAGCCATCCTTCACAGAGAAAATTCCGAATGATTTTAAAGTAGCTGTCATTGATGAAACTTTGCATGCTTTTTTTCGAGCCACTCAAATCGTAGAAAAAGTCCCAAAAACTTTGTGAAAAAGAGAAGTTGAAGTGAAGGCTTGAGATCATTTGGAGTTTTTTTCCATAACGGTAACATAGACCTTTGCGGTAAAGTTCTTTTTCTCGAGCTGCGTTTGAACTGCCGTATCGAGCAATCTGGATATTGTCATTGAGTTCACAAGGCATGGAGTAAGGCCAGAAAAGTTCATTGGAATTGACTTGGGCTGCGTATGCCATCAAGTCATGCAGAAACTTTTTTGCTTTGACAAAAGAAGAAAGGGGAGGAGTGTTCCATTCGAGTTGTGCTTCTCCAAAATCTGTACTGAAGTAGGGGTGGGTTAAGGGAGAACCAAGTGCAATCGGATGGGGTTTTTGACTGAGTTTCCCGTCTTTAGAAATGCGCAGCGTTTCTCTTTCTAATCCGCATTGAAATTCAAACAAAAGTTCTTTGTGTTTTTTTAGTTTGTTTAATTGTTTCATAAAAATAGGTGATTCTTTATTACTCAGTTAAGATTGGTTTGAAAAAATAATGAATTTTCAGCGCTTTGTTTTGTTTGTTTTACTCACTTCATTAGTTGGTTGTGCTGCACTAAAAAAACGGCAAGATGCTCCCACGGTTACTCAAGAGGTTAACTTAAAACCTTCGTTTGATCAAGCCCTTTCAAATGGAGATTTTACAAATGGTGATTGGCCAGAGTGGAATTGGTGGGTTTCGTTTGGAGATGGGCAGCTTTCCGCATTTATGGATCAAGCAATTGCTGACAATCCCGATTTAATGGCCGCCATTTCTCGGGTTCGTTCAAGTGAGCAAGAAGCGCGTAAGGTGCGTTCAGTTTTATTTCCACAATTTAATGCATCTTTTGAAGATGATTATCAGCATTTGAGTAAAGATGCTCTCATTCGCTTTCCACCTTCTCCAGTTCCTGCAGTGGTAAATCAAATCAATTTGAAGCTCAACTTTGAATATGAAATAGATCTTTTTGGAAAAAACCGGGAAACCTATCAAGCAGCAATTGGAGAGGCCCGTGCGCAAAGAGCTGAAATGTCTCAGGCATACCTCATCGTAACTGTTTCTCTCGCTCAGGCCTATTTTGACTTCCAAGTAAACCTTCTCCGTATTGACGCTCAAAAGGAGGTTGTTCAGGCGCAAAAAAAATTGGTAGAACTGACAGAGAAGCGTGTTTTAAACAACTTAGATGATGCCATCACGTTAGAAAAAGCGGTTTCCAATTTACTCAAAGATGAAGAGCTCTTGACTGAGTATGAGAAAAACCTAGCACTGAGTCAGTCCCAAATCAAAATTCTCATGGGACTGAGCCCTGATGATGAAATGAAGTTTCAAATGCCTCAAGCAGAGTATTTACGTCCGTTTCCTCTTCCAGAAAATCTTCCGTTAAACCTTCTTGTTCGCAGACCTGATTTGATGATGCAAATTTGGAAAGTTGAAGCAGCAGCTCATTTAATAGGAGCTGCGCGCGCAGCATTTTTTCCGAATATTAATTTAGCAGCTTTTGCAGGACTTGAGAGTCTGACCTGGGCTAAGCTTTTCAGCATAGAAAGTTTTGCGGGACTTGTGGCTCCAGCAATCAATCTCCCTCTCTTTACCGGTTGGAAGTTAACAGCTGGGCTTGAGCAATCATTTGCAAATTATGATACGGCTGTTTTTGATTACAACTCTCTTATTTTGAAAGCGGCAAAAGAAGTCTCCGATGGAGTGAAAATTTTGCAGGCCTCGAATCGAGAAACAAAGTTTCAAATGGGAGTTGTTGGAAGTTTAAAAAAAGCGACAGATTTAACGTATGCAAGATATGAGAATGGAGTCGATAACTTTTTACAGGTGTTGGAAATGAAGCTAGAACTCCTTCAGCAAGTGATTCGCGAGGTTGATTTGCAAAACATTCGTCATTTATCTGTTCTAAACTTGATTCGAGCTCTAGGAGGAGGATACTACCAGCAAAAGAAGGAGGTCACAGTAAATGAGTGAAGAAAGCATCCCCCTACCTAAAGAAGAGTTAGGGGTGAAAAGGCGACTGGTAATGAAGTGGACTGGGGTTACCATTCTCTTTGCAGGTCTTGTTGTCTTGGCATTATGGCTCTTTTATTACCGCTTTATCGAGTATACTGATGATGCGTATGTCAGCGGAAACCTAGTAGAACTCACTCCACAAGTCGCAGGAATTATTGCCTCTATCAATGTAGATAACACAGACTATGTCGAAGAAGGGCAAGTTCTCATTGAACTGGATAAGACCGATTATATTTTTGCTCTCGAGAAGAGCTGTAATGAGCTCGCAGAAACAGTGCGAGAGGTTGTGCAAATGTTTCTAAAAGTTGAAGAGCTTGAAGCTCAATTGCAGGTGAAAGAGGCTGAACTTATGAAAGCTGAGCAAGACTATGAAAATCGGGTGAATCTCGTGAATATTGGAGCTGTTTCAACAGAAGAATTTGAGCATGTGGAGGCGGCTTTGAAAAGTGCCCGCGCTTCAGCAAAAGAAACCTACCATACTTTGCAAGCTGCTTACGCTCAAGTTCAAGGAACAACTGTTAGAACCCACCCCCTTGTGCGAAAAGGGGCGCAGCAAGTGAAAGATGATTGGGTCAGCCTGCGGCGCTGTGAGATTGTATCGCCTGTTAATGGATACGTTTCCCAGAGAGTGGCACAGCTTGGGGAATGGGTCAATTTAGCTGAACCTTTACTTGCTATTGTACCTCTTGATGAGCTTTGGGTTGATGCGAACTTTAAAGAAACTCAACTATCCGACTTTCGCATTGGTCAAGATGTGAAGTTGCGCGCCGACTTGTATGGATGGAGAGTTACATATCAAGGAAAAGTGATCGGGATAAACCCTGGAACAGGAAACACTTTTTCGATTCTTCCACCTCAAAATGCGACAGGGAACTGGATCAAAATTGTGCAACGTGTTCCCGTACGAATCAGTTTAGATTCCAAGCAACTTGAAAGAAACCCTCTTTGGCTTGGGCTTTCAATGGATGTGACGGTTGATATTAAAGACACGAGTGGGGATAGGCTTTCAGAATACCGTGTTGCAAAGCCGATTTATCGTACTTCGATCTATAGTCAGCAGGAGCTGGGAGCGGATGCTCTAATTGAACAAATCATTTCAAGTAATATAGGTTCTCATGGCACATGAAGAGCTAGAGCCTCTTGTCAGACTTCCCTT
Organism: Simkania negevensis Z; assembly: GCF_000237205.1. Lineage (GTDB taxonomy): Bacteria > Chlamydiota > Chlamydiia > Chlamydiales > Simkaniaceae > Simkania > Simkania negevensis. The sequence continues at coordinate 1,089,839 of NC_015713.1, forward strand.
GATTTTAGGGGGACTAGCCCTTTCGCTTTGCACTTTCATGCAAGTTCTCGATACATCGATTGCAAATGTTGCCGTTCCTTATATTGCAGGAGATCTCGCTGTGAGCAATGAAGATGGAACTTGGGTGATTACCATGTTTGCTGTGGGGAATGCGATTGCCTTGCCTTTAACTGGATGGTTTACGAAGTGCTTTGGAACGACTCGTGTCATGTTGGTTTCAACAGCTCTTTTCACTTTATTGTCCGTTCTTTGCGCTCTTTCAATGAACATCAATATGCTTGTCTTTATGCGCTTTACTCAGGGTTTTGTTGGAGGTCCACTCATTCCACTTTCTCAGAGTATGCTGATGATGAGTTTTCCCAAGACCAAAAGAAATCTTGGACTGGCTATTTGGCAGATGGTGGCTATTGTCGGCCCGATTGCAGGTCCGATCATCGGAGGGTGGATCACTTACAATTATTCTTGGCCTTGGATCTTTTACATCAATGTTCCTGTTGGGATTTTAGCAAGTATCATCATTTGGAATATTTACAAGTCTCGTGAAACTCCGAGAGAAAAACAGTCGATTGATTGGATAGGACTTGCCCTTTTAGCGATTGGTGTTTCTGCACTTCAAATTCTTTTAGATAAAGGGCAACAATATGACTGGTGGCGTTCAAATACCATTGTTATTTTAGGTATTGTATCAGTTCTTTCCCTACTCTTGTTGGTGATTTGGGTGATGACAGATGAAAATCCAATTGTCGATTTAAAGCTTTTCACTAATCGGAATTTTGCCCTTGGAACAGCTTTAACTGCGATTTCATATATGGTTTTATTTGGAGCTATTGTCATTTCACCTCTCATGCTTCAAACTAACATGGGCTATACTTCAACTTGGGCTGGCCTTGCTGTAGCTTCGATGGGGATTCCAGCTTTCCTCACTGTTCTTTTAGTTGCAAAGTTGATGGATAAGATCTCTTTAAAAGTCCTTATTGCTCTTTCATTTATCTTCTACGCAATCAGCTTTTTCTTTTTTACAAGACTGGATACAAACTCGTCCTTTGAGCTGATATTTTGGTCCCGATTTGTGATGGGAATAGGAATTACTACCTATTTAGCACCGTTGACAGTTTTGAGTTTTGCTCGATTCCCTCATCACCAACTTGCGATGGGCCAAGGAATTTTCCATTTCTTTCGGATTTTTATGGGGGGAGTAGGAGCCTCTCTTTCTGTCACGCTTTGGCAACGACGAGGAGTGCTTCATCACAGCAATTTAGTTGATAGCATCTCTCCCTTTCAGATAGAAAGTAAGCAGATGTTTGCAACTCTTGCTCAAGAGGGAATCGTGGGGAAGCAAGCCCTTCAAGTTGCTGACGATTTGGTTTGGCATCAAGCAGTCATGTTGGGAGCTAATGATGTTTTTTGGGTCAGCATGTGGATTATGATCTTCCTTGTCATTGGGACGATTTTCTTTAAGAAACGGAGGAAGAAGAACGCTACTGTTGAGGTCGCCGCGTCTCATTGATGAGTAAAACACCTCCAATGAGTGCAACGATTGCCCCAATCCAGATCGGAAAGCTTGTGAATAGTGCCATGAGAAATCCACCAATTAAAGCAGTTGCTCCTTCGCCAAAAACTTGAATTGCCATGTTGGTTCCCAAGACTTGTCCTTGAATCCGTTTACTGACGACATTAGAAATCATAAGAGCTGGATAGGCAAATCCAATGGCCATGAATAACCCAACGGGGATGAGTGTTCCAAAGAGGGCATAAGGAGAATTGGGAAGGAGAAAGACAATCAAACTTATTCCCAAAAAGACAGACCCAAAGAGAGCGACCTTGGAAGTCGTCCAAAACTTGGCCATCCACGCAAAAAAAAGGGGGCCGATCACAACAAAAATCGAAAGGTAAGCGTTAGCTTCACCTAGCAGTGAGACATTAAAGCCAAAAACATTGACGAGATAGGCCGAAAAGAAGTTCAAAAAGAAAAAAATCGCGAAGAAAAAGCACATATTGGCCAGATAGATGAATCTCAGCCTCTTGATACGTAAACTATCGATAAATGAAGTGAAAATAGTAAATGGGTGGATCTCAACAGTATGATCTGCTTCATGGGTTTCTTTAAAGCGTTTCAAAACAATGAGAAATCCAACGAAGACAAGAAGTGCTGCACACCAAAAGGGAGTGTCAAAGTGAAACCAAGAAATTAGCTTGGAATCAGCCAATTTTCCTCCGATAAGAGGACCAAAGAAAAAAGCACTGCTACTGAGAGAAACCATCCATCCGAAGTTTTTTGTTTTGGCTTTTTCATCTTCGCTGATGTCGGATATTGCAGCTTGAGCAATAGTGATGTTTCCTTCTAAAAGTCCAACCCATAAACGACTCACGTACATCAAAAAGGGAAGTCGATAAGCGACAGAAAGGGCACATCCAATGTATCCCGGAATGATGGCAAGAAGAGAGATGAGTAGAACAGGTTTACGTCCCCATTTGTCAGAAAGTTTACCCATGATGGGGGCGCCGATAAACTGACCGAGAGGATACATAGAAAAGAGAAGCCCGAGAAGAATGCGCCTTGTGGAAACACTGGTTTCAGGAGAAAGAAAGCTATGATTGAGATCAAGAAAAAGAGGAGGAAAAATCGGAAGGGCGAGAGAAAACCCCAAGTAACCTAAAAAGAGAACAACGAGGACAGGCAATAATCTTTTCATATCCGCATGAGCATAGCTCAGCGGTCGTTTTCCCTCAACTTCCTTAGGTTTTCCTTCATTTTCCTAAGGTCTTTTTGGATCATACTTGTAAAGAAGTGCATTTGATTACTGAGAAACATTTTTTTCTCAAGAGGAGTGAACTTCTTGTAAAACGAATCCCAAAGATTGGGGTTAGGATTTATCGCCTCTTTCTGCTGTAATTCTTGGGAGATTTCCTTGCTCTCCACGATGGGTTCCATAGGGATTTCCTTCTTGTTTGACCATATCAAGCCCCCTCTGGAAAAATTCCTGATCCCCGGCTTGCTTTCTAAACTGGTTTTCTTGGTAAACAGTGACAGTATTGTAGTCGTCGATATTATGAATGATTTGAGGACGAACAAACACAATCACATTCCGTTTTTCCTCTTCTGTTTTGTTTTTACTAAAAGCAGCTCCGATGAGAGGTAACCCTCCTAAGCAGGGAATGCCTGACTGCCGGTGTTTTTTTGTATTACGAACCATTCCGCTCAAGACAAGAAAGCTTTTATCTGGAACGTGGGCTTGTGTTTGCATATCGGTTTTTGTCGTGCGAATTCCATTTGTGTCGGCGAATTGATCAATTGCCTCAGTGATTTCTTGTGTGATGTCAAGTGTGATGACTTCTGTGTCTCCCATGAGAGGGGTGATATTGAGCGTCACTCCTACATCGCGGTATTCGATATTGGCATTTTGGACTGTGTTGTTACCGGTATTTGTGACAACGGATCCCGTAAAAGGGAGGTTGTCACCGACAAAGATATGAGACAGTTTATTGTCTTGTGTGATGATCTTTTGGTTTAAAATGATCGTGCTATTCCCGTCGGCTTCTAATGCAGATACAAGAGAGCCTAAAGAAAAATAGGTTGCACCTTTATGGAGGATAACATCTCCGATAACTCCTAGGTCAAATCCCCTTCCGATAGGGAATTGATTTGTTCCAGTCGGTGGATTCGATGCATCAATTGATTGCAACGTCTTAGCGAAAGGGGATTGACCTGGAGTTGCTGGGAAATTTCCCGTTCCATACCCAAATTTATCTCGATATTTTCCACCCCCACCCCATTCTAAGCCAAAGTCGAGCAGGTTCTTGACATCTGTTTCAATGACTAAAACTTCAATGAAGATTTGTTTTTGGGGGACATCTAAGCTTTGAATCAAATCGGTGAGTTCTTCGGTTCCATCTTGTGGGCCCGTAAAGACAAGAGAATTTGTCGATTGAACCCATTGCATAGAGCTAATCGCGCGCAAAAGAGAAGGTGAACCTTCATCGTATTGTTTCAGATCAGCAGCAACGCGCTTGATAGTTTCTTGAATTTCACCGCCTTGATGATATCTAAGTTTATATATTTGAAACTCGCCTCGTCGTTTTTGGAGCTTATGAATAGGAAGAAGGGATTGGGGGCCTGCTTCATGGTTGACGAGGCGAGTTTCACCTCTCATCGATTGATACTTAGCCCGTTTCATTGCTTTCCAATCGGTGAGCTCCCAGTCTTCCATTCTCTCGACAACGAAGTAGTCTCCTCGCTCCTCTGTTTTGATTCCTTGCTGTTCGAGGAGTTCGATCATGATCTTGAGAATGTTTTCAGGATTGGTCGGCTTTCCAGTGACTAAGCTGATATTAAAGTTTAAGAGTTTTTCATCGTAGATGAAGTTGACACCTGCGATTTTACTCACAAAACGTAAGAATTCGAGAATGGAAACATCTTCAAAATTCACCGAGATTCCAAGTTCATCTTTTTCTGGAGCTGCTGTCTCAAATGTCAATGTTTGGCCTTCGTCAGAGTGGAGGGGGAAGGAGAGGTGGGCAGCGATGGTAAGAAATCCTAAGAGTTTATGACGCATATTCTCGTTTTTTCTGATCATTAATGACTAAAGAAGATTGAATCATAACAGGCTTAGGACATTAGAGATAGTAAATTTTTGATCGTTGTGACTAAGTTTGGTAACACTTGCTCGCGTGAAATTTCATAAGTTTCAGATTTAGAATATTTTGCAAGAAGTTGATCTTTAAGAAAAATTAATGATCACAAATGACTAAAGATGAAAAAAGAAACTCCCCAAAAGGGAGCTTCAATTCGACATGATTAGATCGATCATTCTAAACCGCACGCTCAATAAATGTGACATGTCTCGATGTAAAAAATGGATGGCTTAAAGCTTCATTTGCAGTGAGTCGATTTGTTTCGATTGAAGTTCCCAGTTGAGCCATGAGATCTTTAAGAACAGGACTTATGTGAGTAAGCAAAGGATCTTCTTCTAGGAGAGCTCGAAAACTTTTTGATTGTTCTTTTGCATGTAATTCTTTGTGATTTCTTTTGATCTCTTCCAGAGGCGTGTCGTTTCCAAAATACTTGCACCCTGTGAGCGCCTGATAAGTGAGAAGAAACAAGCCAAAGCTGTCTGTTTTTGCATTTGTATGCCGAGGCTTGCCTTCAACTTCAAAATGGCTTTCAAAAGGAAGTATACCGCCACCGCCTAAGACATGGAGACTTTCCCCTTGATTGAGGAACCCAGCGGTGCCAAAGTCGATAATTTGCATTTGACCTGTTGGCAGTCTGATCACGTTTGCATCTTTTAGGTCTCGATGGACAATTTGCATGTCGTTCATTGCTGCTACTCCCTGAAAGATATCATAGAGCATTCCTTGGACTTCTTCTTCGCTTCTCCTTGGGTTTAATCTGAAGTAGCGTTCTAAATCTAGCGAGCCTTCAGCGTAGTCTCCAATTGTTGCTACAGCATAGAGTTGCCTTCCTTCTTGCAACATATAGCGGTTTTCTATCTGAGCTTGCACTTGATTTTGGTTCATCACTCTAAATGAATTATCAAATGAATCCCAGACAACGAGATGTGTATTAGAGGCAATGTTAGGGTGGTTCAAAGTTAGGTTAATCCACTCTCCACCAACATGGTCTCGATTGAGCTTTAGAGGTTGTTGTGATTGAGGGTGACGAAGTTGCCCAATTGAAAACGTGCGTAAGACCCGTTTTATTTCAGATCCTTCTTGTTGCATCACAAATGCACTCGAATTGAATCCGTTTCCAAGTGTTTGAGCTGAGAATCTGCCAAAGCTTTGACCTATTGTATAAATGACGTTTTGAGGCCATGTTGCAGTTGTGTTGTCGAAATAATCCCTTGTGAAAGAATCAAAAAGGTATGCTCTTCCAATACTTGGTGAAATGAACTGATCGATGTTTGGGAATGGACCATTGTGAGTATAGCCATCAGGGCCATCATTTGGTCTAGATTGAACATTGATAACAATGTTTTCTCTTGCCGGCTTGATGGGTGCATCTGTCTCATCGATATAGCCTCCTCTTTGAATGTGAAAACAATTCATTGCTCCAATTGAATGATGATTGGTTGAAATGGCCATTAAATGAATCTCCCCGAACTTTTTCTATTTGTATAAATGTATAAATTTTAAAAAGCCCTCAAAAGAGGGCTTGCGTTTAGATTGTGGTATCTAGCCAGTTTACTAGGTAATGGCTTAGGAAAAATGGATGTGTCATAGCCTGCTCTGCAGTAATGCGCTCTGCTTTTTTAGCAGTTCCTAGTTGAGCCATTAAGTCTTTTAAGGTCGGACTTACATGAGCAAGTTTGGGATCTTCATTGAGTATTTGTCTGAAAGATTTGTTTTCTTCTTGCTTCAGCTGATCCATTTGCTGACAGCTGACTAATTGCCAGTTAACTTGCTTTGCTCCGTAATAACTCTCTCCGGTGAGAGCGTGATAGGTTAAGAGGAATAAGCCATAACTATCCGTTTTTTTACTTGTGTGAATAGGAGTTCCATAAATGGTAATATTGCTTTCAGGAGGGTGGTAAGAGCGGTCTCCAAAAACGTCGAGTGTTTGCTCGGGATTAAGGATGCCTGCATTGCCGAAGTCGATGATTTGGGCTTGCCTAGATGGGAGGACGATCACATTTGCCGATTTAAGGTCTCGATGAACGATTTGCCTACTATTGAGTTCTGCAACACCTTGAAAAATATCGTGAAGAATCGGTCTTAAAGTCTCTTCGGGAAAATAACGCTCGGTCCGTACCGCATTAGCAAGATCTCTTGATCCTTCAACATACTCCCCAAGAGTTGCAACAGCGTAAATACGTCTTCCTTCAGCTAAGGTATGGCGGTTTTCAACTAATTGTCTAACATCTTCACGACTCATGACTCTAAATGAATTATCTGATGAATCCCAAGCAATGATATGTGAATTGTTGGCTAGATTTGGATGGTTAACTGTTGCGCTCAGCCATTCTCCGCCAACATGGTCGCGGTGGAGTTGATAAGCTTGAGAGAGATGCTCATGACGAAGGCTGCGGATAGGAAATACTCTTAAAACTTGTTTTGCTTGAGAGCCTTCTTGTTGCATCAAGAAAACACTCGAGTTACTCCCATTGCCAAGTCGATCGACTGTCACTCTTCCAAAATGGGTTCCTAATGTATGCATAGCATGATCGGCCCATGTAGTTGTCTGAAGATTAATTTGGCGGAAGCCAAAGGCTTGGCGCAAAGCTGTTCTTTGAAATGAGTCTTGAATATATGGAGCAACAACTGGATATGGGCCGTGATGAAAATAACCTTCTGGGCCGTCTTGTGGTCCCGAAGTGACATTTACATTGATAGGCATTTGCCAGTTAACAGGTGCAGCTTGTAGTCTATCTCCCTCCTCTCTATCATAGCCATTGGTTTCTCCTTCTTCATCGGAATAACCATTGGTATCATAGACTCTGTTTGTTTCAGCAATAGGGTAGCCATCGGTACCATAATGCGTGGTGATTGTATTTTGCCCGTATTCAGGCATGTTATGATGAAATAAATCTTGTATTTGATTGGAAACAGTTGGTACTGCCACGATTAATCTCCCCTAAATCTTTTTTCCTTATATTCGAATATTATATCATAAATATAATTTTATTTTAAATAATAACTTTAAAAATTTAAAATATTAATAATTAAATATTTACGAACGGGATAATATTTAAAACGCTTTATATCAACAATTTGTGTAATTTATATAAACTGAAAGACGAAAAGCACTAAAAATAAGCTTTCAAAACAGCTGAAAAGTTAATCTAAAGGTAGTCCTTAGGGAGAACGAGCTAGGCGATCTATCTTCGTTTGGATTTGAAAGGTAGAAGTTCAAAAGCCCCAGTTTTCGATGGGAATAGGCTCTAGGACGTCGCTTGGGATGAAATGGAAGATCTGAGAGTAAAAGTAAAGCTCTGCATCGAGGGCTTTTTTGATGTTCTCAGCGCTGCGGAAACCATGTTGTTCTCCCTCAAAGAGGAGATAAGACGTGGGAATTCCCTTTTTCTTTAGAGCTTCGAACATCATTTCAGATTGATTGGGAGGGACAATTTTGTCTTCGGCACCTTGAAGAAGGATCACAGGGCAGGAGAGGTTTTCTATATGATAAATCGGCGAGTATTGGATGTAGCGCTTTTTTTGCTCAGGATATTTTCCTACCAATCCATCGAGATAACGGGACTCGAATTTATGCGTATCATCTGTCATAGCAATGAGGTCACTCACTCCATAATAGCTTGCACCGGCTTTGAAGACGTCGCGAAAGGTGAGAGCAGCAAGTGTGGTGTACCCTCCAGCACTTCCCCCTCTAATCGCGAGCCGCTTTGGATCCACTTTTCCTAGTTTAACGAGATAAAGAGCTCCATTTGTGCAATCGTCAACGTCAACAACACCCCAGTTACTTTTGAGCCTTTCTCGGTAGGCGCGTCCATACCCAGTACTTCCCCCATAGTTGACATCTAGAAAAGCAAACCCTCGACTTGTCCAAAACTGAATTTCTAGACTTAAGGAAGCAGTTGAATGAGCTGAAGGGCCTCCATGACTTTTTACAATGAGAGGAGGTTTTTCATTTTGGGGCCCAATAAAATCCTTATTAGTTGGTGGATAATAGAATCCAAAAGCGGTTTGCTCGTTTGCTGTGGGAAATTCAAGTGTTTCTGGTTTAGAAAAGTAATCTGGATCCACCTTTAATTCTTTTGATTTTCGAATGACTGAAAGCTCATTTGTCTCTAGATCATAGGCATAGAAAGCGGAGACTTCAATTGGAGAAGCTGCACTGAAATAAAGAGTTTTTCCACCAACATGAATTTCTCCATAGCTCGTAAATGGAAGGTCAAAGGTTTTTAAGGTGTATTTACTCAAATCGAGAATAGCTAAGTAGTCTGAACCCTTAATCGTATAGGTGCATACAACTTTATATCCTTCATTTGTAGTGATAAAGTCGTAGCGAGACATCCCAAAAACCCACTGAGGATATCCAAATTCAGCATCAAGTGGGTAGCAAGGCTGGATATCTTTTGCTCCAACTTCATAAAGATTCCAAAATCCGGTTCGGTCAGAAATAAAAAATAGGGTTCCATCGGGAGCGAAACGGGGTTGAAAAATAGACTCGCTGTGGCCGCCAGCGATTTTTTTTACTTTTGTTAAAGAGCAGTCTGGGAGAATTTGTGCTTCCCAAAGTTCTGTGCCATCCCAAGGCATATTGGGATGATTCCAAGTGAGAAAGGCAATTTTCGTTCCATCTGGACTTAGGGTAATAGAGGAGTAGAAGTCATAACCACTGTGCAAGGTTTTAACCTCTTTTTCCCCCTTTGCATCAATCACAACAAGGGTATTAACGACGTCATGCTCTGAATTGTGAGTTTCTTCAATGGCATAGATGACCTGATCTTCGAGATCAAATACCGGTTCAGCATAGCGCTTGTTATTTGCAGTTGTGAGCTGTTTGACTGTCCCATCAGGAGATTGTGAGTAAAAGTGTTGATCGGAAAAGTTAGTGAAGTAAAGGGTTCCATCATGAACTGTAAACGATCCTCCACCATATTCATGAACGCGAGTGCGTACGTTGTAGGGATCAGAGCTTACATCGACGCCTTTTCCATTTTGCCACTTTAAGACAACGGAGCGTCCTTTCTCGGCTGGTCGAATCTCATTCCAATACAAAGTTTCCCCATCAAGTACAATATTCCCCAGTTTAAGTGATGACTCAACGATTAGAGAAGAAGTGATAGGAGATTTCCAAGATCCGTAAGGCTCAACTTTAGCATTTGCCATAAGTGCTCCGCAGGTTAAGGTCATGAGAAAAAGTAAGATGTGTTTATACATGTGCAAATCCTAATGAATTGAGCTCATTTTCACAAGCGGTTTTCTTCTTTAAACGCTTTACCTTGCCACTCTTCTGCAGGATACTTGAGGGCGTTGATTTTGAGTTTGTTTTGGGCAGCTTCAAGGAGGTCAATATCAAATTTCATAGCGAGGAGAACGAGGTTATTGAAAACATCTGCCATTTCTTCTCTTACCCGAGCGGCGATTTTGGGATCATTCATCACATGCATGCACTCTTCTGCAGTGTACCAGCGAAAGATTTCTGTGAGCTCTCCTACTTCTGTGACAAGAGAAAGAAGTAAGTTTTTGGGGTTGTGGTATTGATCCCAATTGCGCTCTTTGACGAATGCGGCCATTTTTTCTTTGAGTAACTTCATGACTTACCTCCTAAAAAACCCCTATTGTAATATACAATGATAAAAGAATCATGGAAATTTAGGAGATCTTTTGTCCCTACCTCTTGTAGTCCTGATCTTAGTATTTTTGGGGATTGCCCTTAGGCAGCTGTTTCGTATCCCACTTCGCATTTGGCACATCATGGGCCTTGGAGCTTGCCTGGTCCTCTTGACGGGTAGAATTTCTTTTATTTCTGCTTGGCATTCGATCGACTGGGGGATTATTGGTTTTCTTTTTGGTATGTTTGTTGTTGGTCAGGCGTTGGAGGAAAGTGGATATCTGTCGGAAATTGTCGCAAAATTTATGTTGCATGGAGGAACGACCCCCCGACTTGTGGCTTTGATCGTCTTTGGACTAGGCCTTTTGTCAGCCGTTTTGATGAATGATACACTTGCGATTATGGGAACTCCTATTTTGCTCTGTGTTGCACACCGGAGAGGTTTGCCCTCCCATCCTTTACTCTTGGGGCTTGCTTTTGCCATTACGATTGGAAGCGTCATGTCTCCAATTGGAAATCCGCAAAATCTTTTAATAGCCTTGAGCGCTTCGATTAAAAATCCGTTTGTGACGTTTCTTGCTTATCTCGCTGTTCCCACTCTTCTTTCTCTCATTGTTCTCTATTTTTGGATTCTAAAAACGATCAAGCCGGTTTCTGGATTTGATGATCCGCCGCATGCCTCAGAGCCCTACAACCGAAGGCTCATGCTTTTTTGTCGGATTGCGCTCCTGACAATTATCAGCTTGATTGGGCTGAATATTGTCTTTTCTCTATTGGGGGTAGATTTCTCAATGCCGCTTCCAGCCATTGCTCTTATTCCTGCTTTATTTCTCCTCATCTTTGCTCCAAAGAGAAGGGAGGTTTTGCTAAGACTCGATTGGCATACTCTGATCTTTTTCATTGCGATGTTTATCCTGATGCAAAGTGTCTGGGAGACCTCTTCAATCCAAGCGGTTTTAAGTCACATCTCATTTCTATCTGATTCAACAGGAGGAATTCTTTCGGTTGGAATTTTAGCAAGCCAATTGATTTCAAATGTGCCCCTTGTAGCGCTTTATCTTCCAACGCTCGAATCACTTTCTCAATCAAACGGATTTTACATGGCCTTAGCAGCAGGAAGTACTCTTGCAGGGAACTTGTTAATTTTTGGGGCAGCAAGCAATTTAATCATCATTCAAAATGCAGAAAAACGGGGAGAAAAGGGAATCGATTTCTTTGAGTTTGCAAAGCATGGTATTCCCCTTACTTTCATCACGTTTCTCATTTACTGGGGTTATCTTGCGCTCTTAACCTAAGCTTCGGGTTTCTTTCATTCATTCTCAGGGATTGTTCTCTTTCTCCTGAGACTGAGCAAAATAAACCCAGAGTTCTCGTTCTTAACGTAAGTAGTGGGTCCCTTTCCTCAGACTGAAATCTGCGCAAAAATAGGTCACAAGAAAAAGGGCAAAGGTGAAGATGGCTGCAGGGAAGAAGTTGATATCAGTGTTTCCTAAGATTCCTTCTCGCACGCCATTGATGATGTAAAAAAGAGGATTGAAGTGAGAGACTGTTTGCCAGAAAGGGTGGAGGTTTTTCAAAGTGAAAAAGACCCCTCCAAGGTAAATGAGAGGGAGAAGGATAAGAGCGCTTACAGCCCCAATATGTTCAAAACTGCGAGACAACATGCCGATTGCTACACCTAGAAAACCAAAAGAAAGCCCTCCAACGATAAGAAAATAGGATAAGATGATAGGATGGGCAATGGTTAACATATGTCCATCTGTGAAAAAGAAAAACGTTTGGCCAACGAGATAAGTGATGAGGCCCACGAGCAATCCTCTGACAAGAGAGGCTAAGGTCTTTGCCCAAACAATTTGTTGCCTCGATAGGGGGACAGTGCGGAGATCTTGAAGTTCATTGACGTACTTAGGGCCCATGATAGCGCTAGTTGAATTGTCGAAAGCATTTTTGATGACTGACATGGCAATGAGCCCTGGAATGAGGAAAGCAAGGTAGGGAACCTCATCAGGAGAGCGAATCGAATTGCCTAAACTGACCCCAAAGATCATTAAGTAGAGCGCAGAGTTGACAATGGGAGCGCCAATTGTTTGGAGGGGTACTTTAAAAAAGCGGGCAACTTCACGGATAAATAAGCCTTTCAGTTGAATAAGAGAGCTCATTCTTCCTCGCTGTTTAGGATATTTTCCATCACATCCTCTAATGTGCCAGGCTCGACCTGGAGATCGAGAACTTCATCATAGGGGATCGCGATTTTGGCTAACAGTTCCTGGATGCCCATTTTGGGTGGAATCCGGAAATGAAGATAGGTGGCATCAATCGATTCTAGAAGGGGATGAGAAAAAGATGTTTTGGGCGTTTTGAGCATGAGCGAAACACGCTTTGAGGAGTGCTGCTCAAGCAAGGCATCGACTTTGTCGACGCGCCTAAGTCGTCCATGTTGTAGAATTCCGATCCGATCGCAGAGTTGCTCAGCTTCTTCAAGATAGTGAGTGGTGAGCAAGATCGAAATGTTTTTGCTTTTGAGTTCATGAATGAACTCCCAAAGCGAATTGCGCAATTCGAGATCGACACCTGCTGAGGGTTCATCGAGAAGAAGCAACTTAGGCTCATGAATAAGTGCTTTCGCAATCATCAGTCGTCTTTTCATCCCACCACTGAGTTGGTTGACCATTTTTTTGCGGTGAACGTAGAGGTCGAGTTTGTGGAGGAGATATGAGAAATCACTCATCTTTTTTTGGATTCCATAATATTGAGCATGATAGAAGAGAATTTGCTCTACATTGAAAAAGCCATGATGGACGAGCTCTTGAGGAACATAGCCAATGAATGTTTTTGCTGTTTTAGGTTTTAACTCAGGGTTGATGCCAAAGACTTCAATGGTGCCGCTGGTAGCATTTTGAAGGGTCATGATTGTCGAAATGATTGTCGTTTTTCCAGCTCCATTCGGGCCGAGAAGACCAAAAACCTCTCCAGGCTGAATCGAAAAGGAGACTTGGTCGACGGCTGTTTTGGAGCTATATTTTTTGGTCAGATTTTTGACGAGGAGAGGATCGGGATTTTTCATCGCCGCCCTTTTTTCTTTTTGAGTTCTTTCCGGTCGAGGAGAAGGTGACACCAGTCGGCAAGACAGATTCCAGCGAGGCCATATAAGATGTAAAGCTCATACTGTTTGTAAAACTTGAGTAAGGATGACTGAGTGGGCAGAGTTTTATAGATGACAAGAAAGAGTAAGCAGCCCCAAGCAGCGAGCCAAAGAATCCTTGTTGCAGATCCAAAAATGACGTGATGGGATAGTCCACGGTGGCTAAAAAATTGAGCATAAGAGCGAAAGGGAAGACTAAATAAACCTCGCAACGAAAAGAGACGGATCTGGTAAGCAAGATCCATGTCTGGACTCATGAAGAGAGTGCTATAAGTAAATGTTCCGGCAAAGGTGAGGAGCAAATAGTAATGGGGGTGTAAGAAGTAAAAGGCTACAGCTAGGAGCACTGGAAGGGCTACGAAGATGTTAAACTTTGAATGTTCTTTATACTGAGACATAATTCAAAGTTTAACATCTTGGAAATTTTTTTTAAACATGGGTGTTGATAGAATCAAACAATTTTTGAAGTTGGTTGAGGATTTGAATGATTTCAAGATGGAAAACCAATCAGTTCGATGGCGCGCTGGTGTAAGAAACTCACATGAGAGATCTGACCGGAAATACTAGACCATCGAATCACCGAATAGATAAATAATAGGGAAGATACTATAGCAACTAAAACCGCAAAAGAGCGTTCATCTTCATGAGACGAAGTCACAGCTGCAATTGAAGTAAGGATACCAAGCGCAAGTGTTGTTACAGTGGCAATGCGCCATAACCATAAACTACCTGAAAGATCAGAGAGTTTTTTCCCAAATTCATTTGAAAGTTTTAAGAGTTCTTCAACCGAGCTAACTGTTAGAGATGCTGTTGTCTGACTGCTGATATCAACCATGATATTTCTCCAATAATGGAACCTGAATTTTAAGTTTTTTCCCTCAGAATGGACCACTTGGCCCTGCCATCTAAAAAAATACCAAGAATTTATGAAAACTCTCTCCTGAGACTAAAAAATAAATCCAGGGTTCAGGTTAGTGGAGAAAATTTTAGATCAAATCTTCTTTAAATTCAAGATTTGATAAAAGAGTGCTCAGATGAGTGAGGAGTGTGGTATCTGATGTGATTGGATGAATTTGGGCAAGTTGTTTTTCAAGCATTTTCATTCCACTCCATACATAGAGCTGCTTTTGAAGGTGAGCATTGCCTTCTAATTCTCTATGAAAAGAATTTTTTTGAGCTTGAATGGAATGTGTCATCGATTACCTAAAAAATTGTTTTCCTAGAAGGAATTTTACTCGCTTTAAGGGTAAAAATCAATGAAGAAGCGTAACAATTTCAGCATCTTCAACTTGATGAAATGCCTCGTAAAATTGAGAGACTGCCATAAAGTCTTCCACCGGGTTTAAACAAATAATTTGATCGACGGCAGGGTTTAAAAATTCGAGAGAACTGGGTGGAGCGATAGGAATGGCAACAACAATTTTTTTGGCGCCCTCGCTTTTAGTAGAAAGGGCTGCGGCCATCATGGTGGCCCCTGTTGCAATCCCATCGTCGACAAGAACGACAATTTTCCCCTTGATAGAGGGTGCTGGTCGCTCCTTTCTATAGAGAGTAAGTCGCCTTGCAGCTTCTTTTTTTTCAGTTTGAATGGTTTCCTCTAGATAGGTTTTGGAGACGCCAAGTGCTTGAATCAACGATTCATTAAAGTAGCCCTTCCCAGTTTCGGAGATGGCTCCGAGAGCAAGTTCAGGATTAAATGGGGCTCCAATTTTTCGAGTCATGACAAGATCGAATGGGAGTTTTAAAATCCGCGAGATTTCTGCTGCTAAGACAACTCCTCCACGAGCAAGTCCTAAGATCAAGACATCTGGGCTTTCTTTGTACTCTTTGAGCCTTTCCGCAAGTTTAGCTCCAGCATCTTTTCGATCTTTATAAATCATGGCGGATTCTCTTTTGGATCTGAATTTCGAGGAATTCTTCAAGTTCGGGATAACGCTTTGAAAGGAACTCTTTAAGGTCATCAGTGGCGTCATAGAATTCGCTTGCAGTTGGATAGGTTGGGGGGATTAATCGGAATTCTCCAACGTCTATGAGTGAGGCGCGTCCATCCATGAATCCAATGTTCCGGTTGCAGTTGTTATCAAAGTCGGAGATGCCGCTTTTGCTTCGCGTAATGAGAAGGTCGAGAATAGAGCCAATCGCCTGTTTACACTCTTTCATTTTGTTTTCTTGAAGAAGATGATCTAGGTAATTCAAAACGGTGATGGCTTTTCTTTGAACGAGAAATTCCATGTTATCTAAGTCAACGGTGACTTTTCCACCATTGATGGGGAGAAGAGTGACTTTTCGATGGAGGTTATGGGTTTTATTTAAATGGAGGTAAAGAAGGCCTGTTCGGTCGGAAAAGTGGTTGTAGCCAATGAGGTAACTCATGAAGGTTTGATTGCGCAAATGAGTCCGTCTTTCGACTTTTGCTGACTGAATCATGTTAAGGTAGGGAATTTTCGTGAAAGGCCAAACGTTAAAGATAGAACGGATGTGCATGTGTTTTTGTTTAAAAAACTTGAGGACGAGTTTTCCATCTTCACTTTCAAACGCGTAGCATTCTTTGCCACTCCCCAGGTAGCGAAAGGTTTGGGAGCTGATCTCATTGAGAAGACTTTCTTGCTCGGAAGTTAAAGGACCAATGTCCCACTTGGGATGATATTCGTGATAGGAAACGATTTTTTTGAGGCAAAACCCCTTAGTGCGTTTGATAAAGTTCACGTAGAGGAAAAGAGAGGCAAAAAGTGTGAGTGAAAAGAGAGCGCAGGAGATAAAGAGCCTTTTTTTCATGATGCTAACTCACCATAAAATTGACATGTAAACATGATTTGAATAGCAGGATAGTCTCATAGTTACTCTCTGATTTGGTTAATCATGTCCTTAATGAGGGTTGCCACATCAGATTCGTATTCTGGATGATGGGCTACTGTCCAGTCTAGCAATTGGTGGGAGACGTGAGAGAGCTCGTCGCGCATTTCCTTGGCACTTTTACGTTTCTCAAGAGGACACAACTCTCCAATGTCAATTTCAATTGCTTGATTGTCGATGAAACCAAAGTTTTTGAAGAATTGGAGATCTTTATCGAAGTACCCCTTTTCCATGCGCCTCGTGATAACTGTCAAAAGTGAGGCGATGCTTTCTAAGGCATCTTCTCGCTTCCCAGAGGAAAAAAGGAGGTCTAATCTTTTGTACCCGACTTCTGCTGTTTTCTGAATTAAAAACTCCATTTGGTCGATGGGGACGATTTGCCTTTGTCCATTTTGGTCAACCAAGATCACCTCTTGATGGAACTGATCTGTTTTGTTGAGATGCAAGTAAAACAGCCCGGTCTCTTTTTTAAGATGCTCGTAGGCGATTTTGTAACTCGTGAAGGATTTGTCACGTTCTCGTTTGCGGCGTAAGTACTTTTTCTTGGGATACAAAACCATTTTCGCAGGCATGGGAAGAAAGTCGATGAAAGATTGGGTGCGCATGTGCTTTTGTTTAAAAAATTTCAAAACATACTGTTCGTCTTCACTAAGAAAGGCATAGCAGTGGTTTCCACTTCCAAGGTAGGTGAAGGGGTGGGCAAAGAGTTCTTTGAGTTGAGACTCATGTGAAGCAGATAAAGAGGTAGTTTCCCAGCGGGGGTCATTGTCATAGTAGGACTGGATTTTCTTTAGAGTGAATCCTTTTGGCCTTTCGCAGCCTGAGAAGGCTAGGAGGAGAGAGCATGCAGAGAGCAGTTGGAGCATTTTTGTTTTCATAAGCTACAATTATAAAGTTGAAGCTACACCGGGGTCAAGCGATTTGATGAGGGAAATGATTTGATTCAAAAACTCTTGTCTAAGAGAGGGGTCTTCCACAGAGAAGATGAGACCAAGCACTCGTATTCCATTGATAGAGACATCAGATGTTGTGAGATTTGTCGAGGAGGAGAGGAGAGAGACCGTTTCTTGTTTTATTTGATCGATGAGTTCGTCAAAGGGAGAGCTCATCATGAGAAGAAGTTCTTCATCCGTTGTGTCAGAAAATAGGTGATAGGGAACCTTTTCAAAAGAGACTTCAAGGCTTTTGAGAAGCATCTCATAGTGGATTTTGAGGGTTTCAGTTGATAGGAGGCTTTGCATGTATCCTGGTGCGATCGAGTAGAAAAATTTTTCAACAAGTGGAGTAGGAAGAACGATAGCTTTGAGTTTGGAGAGGTTTTCGTACTGTTTGACTATCATGCCACTGTTGAAGTCTCGCATGGGTCCAAAAGATTTTTTCAAATAGGAGAGGATGGATTTTCGAGCTTCATAGAGGCTAAATTTTCCATTTTCATCGGTGAAAGACTCTTTTTCGAGCTCTAGCTCTAAGACATGAGCATGCTGCAAGTGACGTTTATTGAGAATGCCTGCAATTTTGCTTTGATGCGACAGGACCTTCATATGTGGGCTATTTTCGAAATAGATCTTTTTAGAATTTAAGCAGACCAAAATGACTGTGAAAGTAACTATTTTTTCTGTTTCACTCGCAAAATGAATGATAACAGGCGGTGGGTCTTGTGGAGTTTTGAGCTCTTTACTAAGGGTAAGAATATTGCGCACAACTTCTTCTTCATTCGCATCATGGGTGCGATGGACTTCGGAAAAACGGTAGAGAGAGTGTATCTCTTTTGGAAGTTTTTTCTTAAGTTCTTTGACATGTGCTTGCGCAAAGGGACGCCCGTCTTCTTGCACCATCTCTAAATAGAGCATGCAGATCCGGTCTTTGTCTTTCGAGGTGATGAGAGAGTCTTCGACAAGGCGGCTATAGGGGAGGTGGGATTGGATCACCTGAATCAGTTTTTTCTGATCGAGATTTTCTTGCTCGCTCTTAAAATTCAGACAGATGAGTACGGCTAAAACCGGGGTTTTAGGGGTGATCGTTGTTCGGAGAACTTTGATTGAAATCAAATGCTCATTTTCTTTGATTTTAAGGCGATGACTGATGTTTTTACGGAAGAGATACAAATATGACAAGGTGCGATAGAGATGCCCAACATCTCTTTTCGAAATCATGTTTTCCCCAAACATCAAAATCAAGGATTGAATTCCTTGGAACATGTTGTGGTCAAAGGCTTGCGGACGTTCTTCAATCAGCGGGAGCAGGTGATCGGGAATTTGGGAAGGTGTTTCATGGTGAGCCACTTTTAAGAGAAGATGATGCGTTTCTTCTAAGATGTTAGGGTCATGCTGATCATCTGGTCTTTTGACAAGAGACGAAAGATTTTCTAAAAGAACCATCCGTTTTTCATCCATAGTTAAAGGCTTTGCCAAAACGATTTTGCGCGCATGCTGTGTTGCAAGTAAAGTCAAACGAATTTCTTCAGCTAAACGGGGAAGTGCTTGCCTGATTTGATAGAGGTCTCGTTCATTTTCAATGTCGATGAAGATTTCAGTGATAAAATAACGGTCTTTTGGATAGATGATAAATCGAAAATTAAGGGATCGAATTGCGGTGATAGGAAGTTGTTTTCCTGGAATCAGGCTGCGAGCCATGGTGTCGAGAAAAAAACGTCCAGTTCCGTGTGTATATTCTGCGCTGCAGAGAATTGCGATCGATATACTACACGGCGCTTCTTCGAACGAAGACCATTTAATAAGAGGGAGGGATTCTCCTAGCTTTTGAAAATACGATTCATAAGAAAGAAAGTGGGGAGGGGAGACTTCTGTATCGAATAGATCTTTTGGAATCATCTCTTTCACGAGTTTTTCTATGGAGGAGACGTAAGAGTCAAAACCTTGTTTATTTCCTTTCGGGGCGTTAAATCCCGATTTAATTTTCAAGAAGTCAATTTTCATTCTGCCTCCAGGTAGGCATTTCCGAGATGAATCGAGCCAATTGGAGAGATGTACATTCCTTTAAGCCGAGGCTGACACAAGTAAACTTGGTTCCAATGGTAGATGGGTGCAATGGGCATCTCATTTATCAAAATTTGTTCTGCTTGTCTCAAGAAAGCAATCCGCTCTTTTGGGTCTTCAATGCGCATTGAGTGATCTAAGAGTTTGGTGTACTCAGGGTTTTCCCATCCGGGATAGTTTTTTGGGTTGTCGCGAAATTTATAGAGGTCGAGAATATTCATGATGTCATTGTACTGGATCACAAAACGAGTGAAAGCAAATTCATAATCACGTCGAAAGAGCTTGTCGAGGTAAACTTTGAAGGTGTAGCACTCTAAATTGACTCGAATACCAAGAACTTTATTCCACTGTTGTTGGAGGGCTTGAGCGACCTTTTTCGGAGCATCTCCTTCTAGATACATGAATGTCAATTTGCTTAAGTCACTTTTATTCAGTCCCAACTCTTGCAGCCCTTTCCGAAGATGGTAGCGAGCCAATTGTTCGTTAGCATCAGCAAAAAAAGTCTCTTTCATATGGTACTTTAAAATAGACGGAATTGGCCCACTGGCAACTTCTTCATCGAGCTGTGTCGTGTGCTTTACGATAGCTTCGCGGTTGATTGCATACGCAAAAGCTTTCCTAATATCAGGGTTTGTGAAAGGGGTGTGATTGACGTTAAAACTGCAGTATGTTGTGGCTCCTAAAGGATTTTTCTTAAGCCACCCTTTTTGTTTGAGATCTTGAATACTATCTAGGGGAAGAGGAGTTAAGAGTCCAAGAAAATCGAGCTCTCCTCTTTCATAGAGTTGCAAAGCAGTAGACTCGCTTTCGATCAGAGAAATATGAATCCCATCAAGCCCTACATCTCGAGCCTCCCAATAAGAAGGGTTTCTTTCAAGAATCAGCTTATCGTGAATTTTCCACTCTTTTAAAATGAAAGGACCGTTTGTGACGAGGTGAGGGCTAACTTTGTCGGCCCATTCAGGATGCGTTTCAACAATGTGCGATGGGACGGGAAAAAAAACGCAAAATGCAATCAATTCTAAAAAATAGGGAGTCGGACCTTCTAGGGTGACTTCAAATGTTTGTGCATCAAGTGCACGGAGGCCGACTTCATCCAGGGAAACAAGCTCTTCTTTGGCAGCTTTGGCGTTTTTAATCGGATAGAGAAGATGGGCATTTGGCGCTGGAAAAGTGGGATCGAGCATTTTTTTCCAAGCAGCTTCAAAATCGTAAGCCGTGACGGGGTGTCCATCGGACCAATAGGTTTCGCGCAAATGGAAGGTGTAGATAGTGCGGTCTTCAGATGTTGTAATTTTTGTTGCCAATGCGAGCTCAGCAGAAGAATGAGGGGACATTCGAGTCAACCCTTCGAAAAGCATGAACTGAACAGTTGAAGAGGTGGGGTCTCCTCCTTTGCGTGGATCTAAAGTCGGAGGGTCGCTTAGAAAATTGATGCGCAGCATTTGCTTAGGCTTCTTTGGAGAAGAATGGCACCCAACAATCAAGCAAGCCAAAAGGGTGAATAAAATGGCTATTTTTTTCATCATATCCTCCTGTTGGATGGAAATTTCAGCAACGTATACAAGTGCCGATTATTTGTAAACCATTAAGATGCTTTTTAGATTTAGTTAACTTGTTAGTTATTTGAGTATCATGTCAGAGTAGCGAAAATCGACATGACCAAGTGGAGAAATTTGGGCATTCTTCAAATTGGGATTTTTTAGATAGAGAGCGTTATAATGGTAGAGAGGAGCAATGGGCATTTCTTCGGCGATTAGCTGTTCTGCTTGTTCAAGAATGCGGGCTCTTTTTTCAGGAGAAATCACTGAAAAAGAGCTCCGAATGAGCTCTTGAAAACGGATATTTTCCCAAGCGCTATAGTTGCGATAGGAGTCTTTTTCTAAAAAACGTTCGAGAAAACTCATCCGGTCATAAAATTGTGCAACCCAAGACATTTGAGCAAAGTCGAAATGACGTTGACGAAGTTTATCTAAAAAAACCTTGAGTTCGGAAGCCTCTAGAGAGACTTCAACACCTAAGACCTCTCGCCATTGACTTTGAAGAGCTAAAGCAAGCTTTTTTTGGAGTTCAGAAGAGAAAAATGAGTAGGTGAGTTTGGGAAAATTCTCTTTTTTGATTCCAAGTTCTTTGAGTCCTAACGCAAACTCTTTTTGAGCCTCTTCTTTGTTAGCGTCGGTAAAGAAACGGCTTTCTACATAGCCTTTCAAGACAGAAGGAACGGGGCCTGTGGCGACTTCGTCTAACATCTGGGTAACATTATCAATAATGAGTTGCCGATTGATTGCATAGGAAAATGCTTTGCGGATGTGAACATTGTTGAAGGGTGAGAGTGTTGTATTAAAGGCACAAAAGTTAGTTCCAGCAATTGGACGCATTTGAATCTCTTCAATAAGAGAAAGAGAGGAGACGGCGTCAAGGGGTAATGGAGAAATGAGTCCTCCAATCCAATCGAGATCTCCCTTTTCAAAAAGTTTTAGGGCAGTTCCTTCATCGGCAATCATCGTCATGCGCAAAAGATCGATCTTCACAGCTTTTGCGTTCCAAAAAGCATCGTTTCTTCGGACGACAATTTCATCATCATTTTTCCACGATGCAAGTTCAAAAGGTCCGTTTGAGACGAGTTTAGGTGATCCCTTTTTAGGAAGTTCAACTTCTTTTCCACCATTGGGGACGGGAAAAAATGTTGCATAAGCCGTCAGTTCCATAAAGTAGGGAGTAGGTCTTTCAAGTTCGACGATTAAAGTCGATTCATCAGGAGCATAGATGCCGACTTCTTTTAAAGAACAAAGTCCCTTTTTAGCTTGAGCAGCATTTTTAATCGGGAAGAGGAGATGCGCTGTGAGAGAAGGGAAGTCGGGGGAGAGAAGGGCTTTCCAAGAAGCGACAAAATCTTTTGCTGTGAGAGGTGTCCCATCGGACCAGTAAGACTCTCTGAGATAAAAGGTATAAACTCTCCGGTTTTTAGAAATTTCAATGGAATCTGCTAAGGCAAAAG
This sequence comes from Simkania negevensis Z, assembly GCF_000237205.1. Classification (GTDB taxonomy): domain Bacteria; phylum Chlamydiota; class Chlamydiia; order Chlamydiales; family Simkaniaceae; genus Simkania; species Simkania negevensis. Next base: position 1,112,062 of record NC_015713.1, read on the forward strand.
AAAGCGTTCCGTCAGGTTCAAGGCGAGTCAATCCTTCATAAAGCATAAAGTGAAGGGCATTGGAAACGGGATCAGTGCTTTTCCGTGGGTCTAAAGTAAAGGGACTGTAGATAAAGTTTGTCCGAACTTCTTTAATTTTGCGTGGTTTTTTAGATGAAAACTGTTTGTTGCATCCTACTAAAGTTAAAAGGAAAAGTGAAAGGATGGCTAGCAGCAGTATGGTTTTATATGTTTTCATCAGATTCCAAATATCTAAAAAAGGAATGGAATAATTATAAGTGACGGGAGGATTGATTTAAAGAGCTAGTGCTTCATAACAAAAAATTCCCTAGCTAATTTGACCCAGATTTTCGCTGAATTTTTCTCTCCTAAAATCGACCACATTGTCCATGAGACAAGGGAAGGTTTTAAGAGAGGAAAAGGCACTGAAAAGATGGTTAAAGTAGCTAGGGAATTTTTTGTTATGGAGCACTTGTAGTGATTCTTTCAATTTCTTCATCAAAAATAGGAAGGAGTTCTGTATGATTGAGTGCGATCCACTTCTGGAAATCCCGTGTGATGCGGATCATTTCGTTTTGATAAATCTCAGGCTTTTTTTCTTCCTCATCTAGGGTGAGGCGGCCCACATCAATTTGAACGGGGCGGTTTTTGACAAATCCAAAGTTTGTTGAAAAATCGGGATCTTTGTCAAAAATTCCTTTTTGACATCGGGCTAAGGCAAGTTGAAGTAGATCTCGAAGCCCCTGCTCAGCTATTTCTCGCTGTCCATGGCCCATCCAAGTATCAATGGTGTCGTAAACAAGGGTGGCTCTTTTCTGGAGAACGAAGGCTGTATGACGAAGATCAACGATATGCTTTTTGCCAATCTTGTCGTAGATGGTGATTTTTTTCCCAAAATGAGTTGAAAAATAAAGAATACCTGTTTCCTCTCGCAGTTTTTCAAAAGCAATTTGATAGCTGCTTAATGCGCTTTCTAGTGTTTTTCTTTTTTGAAGTCGCTTCTTATCCCTCTTGTGAGACAAAGAATTGGGTAGGGGAAGAAACTCTAGCCAAGGGGGGATGCGCATGTGCTGGAATTTGAAGAGTTTTAAGATGGTCTCTCCGTCTTCGGAGAGAAACACGTAACTTTGGCTACCAGAATTCAGGTAGTGAAAAGGTTGGTCTAACATGGATATTTCGTGTGGAAAGGGTTCTACTGCTTCCCAAGCTGAGTAATCCCCTTGGGGCGGATAGACATTGACCATGGCAAATCCGTCTGTTGCTCGATGACAAAGCCGCTCGACGCCAAAAAAGAGGAGGAGAAAAAGGAAAAATTTACTATATGTTTGAAGTTTCATCGGTAGAGCTATCATAACCTAAACATGTGAGGTAAGTCAATTTGGACGTGGCATGGACTAAAGAGCGGCTTTTTGTCTTATTTTCGATGACGTGTGCCATTTCAATGGTGTTTCTCAATACGACGCTTCTACCAATTGCCCTCCCAACCATTGAAAGAGAGTTGATAGTCAGTCCAATCACTCTTCAGTGGATCATTAATAGTTACCTTTTATCTACGGCTGTATTTGTTATTGCAGGGGGGCGTTTGGGAGATTTGTTTGGTCACCGTCGCTTTTTTTGCATTGGGATGATTGTCTATGCTTGTGCTTCGATCGGAGGAGGACTTGCCCAAAGTGGCTTGTGGCTTATCATGAGTCGCGGTATTCAAGGGATGGGGGGAGCGATGATGTCACCTGCTGCTATGTCGATTTTAATCCATGTCTTTCCGTTAAAGCAGCGGGGAAAAGCCATTGGAATTATGGTGGCAATTGCTTCTCTATTTCTTTCAATTGGACCTTTTATTGGGGGGCTGTTTACTGAGCTCCTTTCTTGGAGGTGGTCTTTTTGGTGTAATCTTCCGATTGCCACCTTGGGAATCACTATGACGATGAAATCGGTTCCAAAATCTGAAAAATTAGATGAAAAGTTCGATTTTATTGGGTTTATTACGACCTCAATCGGTCTTTTTTGCTTCACTCTAGCGTTGATGCAAGGAAAGAGTTGGGGATGGGGATCGCCGATCATACTAACTCTTTTTTTCTTTGCCGTAGCTTTTATCATCGCGGCTCGCTTTTTAGATCGGTTTGCTAAGGAGCCATTTTTTGACTTCAACTTGTTTAAAAATCCTATTTTTATTAGTGGAACCACTCTGATTTTCTGTTCTCAGTTTATTCTGATGATCACGGTGTTCTGGCCTATCTTTTTTCAAAAGGTCTTGGGTTATTCGCCGATTGATGCTGGACTTTACACAGCTATTGCGACAATACCTTTGATGATTGTTGCGCCAATAAGCGGAACAATCAACGATCATTTTGGGCCACGTCTCCCCATCGTGATTGGTTTTAGCTTGGCTATCTTTTGCTTTGTTTGGTTTTTCTTTTTTTCACAGTCTCATGATATCCACCTTTTGACTCCTGCACTTCTTGCATTTGGGTCAGGGATTGCTTTTGTTATGACGCCTGCAAGTACCACAACCCTCGGAAGTGTTCCCAAAAGCAAGACAGGCGTTGCGACAGGGATGTACAATATGATCCGGTTCACTGGAGCAACGATTGGAGTGGCGATCTTGGGAGCTCTTCAGTATAACTTGCAAGAAGATGCGTTTTTCAAATTTTTGAAGACAAACAGATTGACAAGCAAGCTTGATCCTTCCCACTATGATGGATACCTTGCAGACCTTCCCGCTGCTGTTGAAGCAATGGATCAGTTGTCGCCGCCTATTGCGAGTCTCGTCAAATCGAGCCTCTATAAGGCGACAGCTCTTGCTTTTTCGTGGACCAACTTATTTGCAGGGGTTGTTGCGCTTGTGGCTTTACTTGTAGGGGCGTTTTTTTTCAAATCCGTGGCTAGAAAATAATTGCTTTGTCGATTATGGATAGCTTTATGGTGAAGAAACTACTACTATCCCTTTTTTTTCTCTCTTGTTCCCTTAGTTTTGCAAAAGATAAGGAGTTACGAGTTGTCCAGGTTTCGCCTTCTCCTGAGTCTAACACGATCGTACTAAGGTTGATCTTTCCAAGGCCCTATGAAAACAAGCGGAAGAATCCTGTGAACGTTCAGATGAGGATAGAGGGCTTCCCCTTAGGAACGATGACCCAAAATGACCGAGCAGGGCAGATATTCAATGATCCTGATGGGCAAAGCATTCACGTCATCATCGACAATGAGCCTTATCTTGCTTTTCACCAAGCTGTTGAAGATTCATTCGATGAAAATCGGGAATTTTACGATAAAATCATGAGTTTTGCGATTCCCTTCAACCTCAAGCCAGGCCAACATGTTATTCGCGCTTTTCCTGCGCGCTCTTATGGAGAGAGCTTGAAGGGTGATGGATGCTTTGCGGCAGAAATCTTTTACTTTCAGGACCGAAAAAAGACCGATAATCTAGAAGTCGACCTGAAGAAACCCTATCTAACCTATAATGAACCCCAAGGAAGATACCCTCTGCATGAGTCTGATCCCATTTTACTCGACTTTTTCCTCACAAATTGTGAGCTTTCGCCAGATGGTTACAAGGTTCGTCTCTATATAGACGGGAAACTCTCCCGCACCCTTACGACATGGGCTCCTTACTATCTATATGGTCTCCCAAAAGGGATTCATCAGATCAAATTGGAGCTGATCGATCAAAACGACAAGCTCGTTCCAGGCTATTTCAACGTGGTTCAGAGAGAAATCATAATTCAATAAGCTATTAATAATTAATAATTTATATATTAATAATTCATAATTAATTAACTTTTATAAGTTTGTACTAAACTTTTAATTATTATTCTTTTATAATTAAAATTGATAATAAAAGAGAGGTCGGTTCATAATAAATTTAGGGGACCGCAAAAAGAAGGCAGCGCTATGAAGAAGGGCTTAACGTCAGATGAAATGACCATTATGGATGCTGTAGACAATCTGTCTAGCATCGCAGAGGTTGATATTGAATCAACAGCTGAAGGTGTCGAGCGTGGTGTAAAAGACAACCTGCAAAAGTTTAAGAATCTCAAACAAACAGAAAAAGAAGAAACGCTCAAAACGGTCAAAGGAACATTTAAGACAGTTCATAAATATCTCCAGCATATATACCAGAAAGAAAAAGAACAATTGCAAGACATTGAAATGCAACGTGGCGTCAAAGCAATTATGGTACTTGCTGGAGAAGCTGCTGACAAACTGGGAAAGTGCACCTCAATTTTCAAACACACATACGAAGAAGGGAACGTTGAGGAAATTTCAGAATACACCGATCTTAGAAAGTTTTATCTCAATAAGATCGTGAAACGGTTCCAAGAAGTTTTGGCAACCGAAGAAGCTTGGGAAGAAGAATGGGGGGTTGAAGACCCTACTGTAGATATTGAACGGCTTGGATTAAAGGATTTAGATACTGTTAAAAGAGATAAAGAATACGAATTATTCTATATCCGACAAGATGATGGAAAGCCGTTTTTCAATCGGAACTTACTGCGTCACATCAAGCTTGTGAGTGATTTTGACGAAGTGATCAGTGCTGCAGAAGGGGAAGACCCTTTATTGCGGGTCAATGTTCTCGTCGATAAGGAAGCGCAAGCTGTTGCAAATGAAATTCGAGAAGACATTAAAGATGAGCTAGATGATTTTTATGTTGATGCAATGCAACATCAAGACATCCCCATCATTCAAACGATGAACAAAGTGACGATGTCTCTTCTCTTAGCATCCAATCCTCGTAATTTACTGCAACACTCGATTACCAAGACCTGTACTCGTTATTTTCATGATTTCCAGTATTTTTTAAGAGAAATTCTCACATCTGCAGATTATATCCGGTTGATTTCTCATTCTTTGAATGAAACCGATAGACTTTCGCGGGCTTTAGTGCATCTTGTTCATGCATTTTGCTTTGCGTTTTTCGTACGCGTGGGAAAACGCAACGACTTAATCGATTACATCCACGACTTGATAAAAAAAGGCTATGGGGGCCAAGAGATTGCACGAGGTGAAACAAGTGACCCGCTAACCTTTTGGAACGACTTGCTCGACATCCACGATGCTATAGCAAGCGTTCTCAAAAGGTATCCCAGTGGACCACTTTTTAAAACACTCGATATTTTCCGCGAAAGAGATGAAAAAGAAGGGTTTGATCCCATTTATCAGGGAAACCATCCTTCGTTGCAGTTTACGTTTTCAAGCCAATCGTTTGACTCAAAATGTTTACGGTTGCCTTGCCCAACGTTGCATGACCATATCAATAAAGCCGAGATTATCGAAGAATTTAAAGGGTATTTGCGCTACTTAGATCAGAAAAAAGAATTGGGATGTCACCTTCTCTTCAATTTACAAGATCGAACATCTTGGGAAGAGCATGCCCGTTGTCAAGCCCTTGAGGAACTTTCACGTCGAGCTGAGTACACGAATCAGCTCATTCTTGTGACCTTGCCTAAAAAAACCGATTTCTACTTTCAAACAGATGCCTATAAAGATTTAAGCGATATTAAAGATTTTCTCACATTGATTCGAGATCAAATTGCTTCAAAAGAAGAATGTGGATTCTTTTTTGCCAATCGGATTCCCAAAAAAGAGCTCGAGGAGTTTATTGATAAGATATTACCCTTGATTCATACACGAGTCTTTGGATCAAAAGAGTCTCTTTCTAGAAGAGAGCGTTTAGATTTTATCGAAATTTTCTATCAGTTCCTGATGTTAAAAATTCTCGATCTCGTCAAACCCGACTTTTTCAGCTTTACCTGTAAAGATGCCGTCGATGTCGGACCTACAACAAGCGCTGGATTTTATTCTTTGGTAAAAATGATGAGCGAAACGAGAACTTACAACAAAGAAGAACAAGATCACTTCTTGTGGATGCTTTATGGCCCTTCTTTGCTTGTTCGAGAAAGACTTGTAGATTACCAACGATTGAGTCGAGTCATGAGTGCGATGACTGTTTTAAGTGAAGCTTTTCTGAAAGATCAAAAAGGGCTTATCAAAGACTTAGAGTCACTTTTTGATTACCCATTCTTACAAAAAATTCAGATCAAATGAGAAAAGACCTATTCGAAGGTAGGACTTTTTGGCACAACATCTGGAAAATGCACGACTGTTTTAGGGAATTCGTAGCGCTGAACTTGGGTTATTGCATAAATAAAGAAAAGGACAGTAAATCCAAGTGATATATAGCTAGCGTTTCTAACGCTTGGATTGCAGTTAGGCATAACGTAACAGCGTATGCATGCGAGTGTAGAAAGGATCAACAGGCCTAATGCAAAATAGTAAATTTGTCCGGCTTTTTCTTTCGCAGCCTCAAATTCTTGAAAGGGTGTATTAACGGCTGACGGCGGCGGTGTAATGCATGAGACTTCAAAAGTTTTAGCTGTTTCCACTAACATCTTAAATGCTTTTTTATAGAAATCATACCATTTATCAAAAATAAATTACAGAATTAGCGCAATTTTTTCGAAGAAAAATTGAGTTTGGTGATGAGCCTAGCTACATATTCTTTTGCGACATCAAAAACTCAATTAAAGCTGAAAAAATCAAGCTTAAGTCATCATTTATGAATGGCATTATAACTGAGATAGAAATTTTGAATCAAGTAGAGTAAAATGAGATGCCATTTTCCCATAAGAGACGCTCATAGTCTTCTTGTAAAAAATTTTGCAAAATAAGTTCGACATCCTTGAGTTCAAAAGGGCGTTTTGCTCTTGTAGAAGGGAGGTCAGTCCCAAACATCAAGGCCTCAGGATTGACTTGATGAATCTGCTGGAGTAGAGGAAGAGGGTTGCAGTTGAGCCTTCCAAAACCTGTAGCTTTCACACGAGCCCCCCGCTCAACCCACTTGAGTAAGGAGGGAAGCCCTTCTGCGGATAGCCCTAGATGATCGATACTCACTTTAGGGAGATTTAGAGAAGGAAGATCTTTTGCATCGATGTAGAGTTCCACATGCCACCGAGCAAGGTCATAGACCCGATGAGCCATTTTTTCTAATTCCTCAAGAGATTCTGAGCCACCTCTTTTTACATTAAAGCGGACAGCTCTTACGCCAGCCTGATTTAACCTCATGATTTCTTCATCTGAAATACTTGCTGGAAGTTGAGCAACACCATAGAATTGAGGTCCGAGCTTGGGAAGAAAGTGAGAGAGGTATGAGGTGTCAAATTGCTGAAAAGATCCCGAAACAAGAGCACCTCCTTGAATCTCGAGCTTTTCCATCCATTTTTGGTAGTCGGACAAGAGAAATGGTTTTGGCAAAAAACCCTGATTTTCAAAGAGGGGAAATTGAGGATCGATTAAATGAAAATGGCTATCAAAAATCTTCACTAGTTGAGTTCAAGGTCCTCCGGAATCATAGAAAGAGTTTTATACTTTCCTCCCATTTCGCGCAGAAGCGTTTGCCAAAGCATTGTTGGAGGGGTTTCAAATACATGTTTTTTTGAAGCAGGATGTAAGTACCAAGCGCCGCTTAAAAATTCCCGCTCAAGGAGTCCTGCTCCCCATCCGCTGTATCCCAAACACATTAGAAGTGAGGGAGGCTCAGGACATGTAGTCATTTCATGGATGCACTCTAGGTCTCCTCCAAGGTAGACTCCTTCACAAATTTTAAGATTGCTATCAGAGTCTTGCTTATGAGAGTGGATCAGCATGATTTGGTTAGGTTGGTTGGGACCTCCGGCTCGGATACTGATGTTAGCATCGGCAAGCTCACCCAAGTTGAGCATTTCTTCAGGTACATCCATGTCGAGAGACTTATTGATGATGATTCCAAAGGAGCCAACTGGGCTTTGGTCACACAGCAAGACAACACTACGAAAAAAGAGCCCATCATTGACTTCGGGACTTGCAATTAAGAAACTGCCTTTTTTCAGTTCAGAGTAAGGAATTTTTTGCATAGTTTGCCTCCTACTTGGGAGATACCATCTACAAACTTACTTTGCAACTTCTTGCTGCCAGTTCATAAGCTGTTCATTATAGAGGCGCAAATTATCGTACAAAGTTTGTGCACTATGCATCAGATCTGCAAAATCTCGTTTAAACAGATTGCTATCAAAAATCATCTCTCTTTCAGCGCTTTCTTCAGCACGGTCAACAAGCATGGAAAGGCGAGACATCGATGTGTTGATGAGATCCACTTCTTTCGTAAAATAATTGCGAAAGTTTGCTGGGGAATTAAGGGCATTAAGTTCAGTAACCTGCTTTAAACGGGTCCGTTGCCACTCTTTATTGAGGTTAAAGAGCACTCCATAGTGGTTCACATCATTCATAAGAGTGTTCAATTTGCTCAAGATGGCATTCACCTGTAAATAGGTGTCGTTATTCATGAATAGATGGCCAAGAGTTCCTTGTCCTTCTGCTAGATGATCAGCAACAACATCAATAGAGCGGCTGGCAGTTTTCATGTTGCGCATGGTGACACCGAGATTTTTAAAGACATCATCTTCGTTCATTTGTTCCATAGAGTAATGGATGTCGCGCATTGCAGCAGAAAAATTTTGAACGCTCATTCTGATGTCTTGAACGAGATGCATTTGGTTCACTTGGCTAAGTGTTGAAGCAGCTTCCGTCATCGCGTCGTCAAACGAGCGGATAGCGGCTCCGAGTTCATGTCCATTTTGATCAATCCAAGCAATGACCTTATCGAGGGTTTCTTCAACTTTGTCAGAAAGTTGTGACAGTTCGTTGAAGGCACTTTCTAAAGGATCAACTGATTCGGCATAAATCGGTGTTTTAGACGAAATGAGAGTGGGCTTCACCCCTTTTGGTGGAGCTCTTGGGATGATTGCAATTGATTTTTCTCCAAGAAGACCAGAAGTTTGAACAGTGATTTCATCGGTATTGTAGACTCGAATGCTCGAATCGATGTGGAGAATGAGTTGGTAAAAGTAGACTTGTCCCAGTTCATCTGTTGGCTGCTCACGCGCTTGTGGAATTTGTTCAATCGAGACAACTTCTCCAATAGGTTTTCCAGCAAACATGACCCGAGTTCCTACAGATAGCCCATTGATGTTAGAGAAACGGACAACGAGAGTTTCCTTGCCGTCCCCAACGCTTGGTTCGAGAAATAGGATGATGCCGACAACGAGCGCGCAGGCGACGACGACAAACAGTCCAATGAGGGTGTTTTTCATGTAGTCAATCATGGGTCTTACTCCTAAATGAGCGGGGGTCTTCTGAAATCGTCTTTCTTAAAAATGCAATGATCGGGTCATCGATCTGCAAAAAGGCATCTGGTTTCTCGATATAAGCGATTTGCCCATCTTTGTGAAGAGCTAATCGGTCACCGACAAAAAGAGCAGAGATAATGTCATGTGTGACCACAATGCTCGTTGCCTTAAGTTCTTCTTGTGTTTTGACGATGAGTTCATTGATTTGCATGGATGTAATCGGATCAAGTCCTGTTGTCGGTTCATCGTAAAGCAGGTATTCAGGGCGGTAGACAATTAAACGAGCAAGGCCCGCTCTTTTACGCATTCCCCCCGATAAATCTGAAGGCATCTTTTTTTGAACGCCCGCAAGATCGACCATTTCTAAAGCTTGGTCGACCATGTCTTTGATTTCACCTTTTATATATTTTTTCCCCGTTTTAGGATCACCGTGCTGCTTCAGATAGAATGCGGTGTTTTCCTCGATGTTCATCGAGTCAAAGAGTGCAGCACCTTGGAATAACATTCCCATATTACGTGTGGCAGAGTACCGCTTTTCTCCTTCAAGATCTGAAACTCTCACCCCATCCACTTCGATATAACCCTTATCGGCTTTGGCAATGCCAATGATGTGCTTTAAAAGAACACTTTTACCCACACCAGAGCGACCCAAAATCACAAGAGTTTCCCCTTTCTCCACCTTAAGAGTGAGCCCCTTTAATACTTCGGTATTTTCATACCGTTTCCAAAGGTCATAAATATCAATCATTTGAACCACCCCGTTGCATTTTGCAGCAAATTAAGTCCGAGGGTGATGAGAAAGTTTGTAAATAAGATGAACGTGTAACAAATGACAACGCTATTCGTCGTCGATCGGCCGACTCCTTCGGCTCCGCCACGGGTTGTCAACCCTTTGTAACAAGAAATCGTAACAATGATGATTCCAAAAATAACCGCTTTGACAACTCCTGTCAGCAGGTCAAAGTTGTTCATATAAATAGGCATCGGATCAAAATAAGTTGTGGGGGACATGTGAAAATAGAAAACAGAGATCAAGTAGCCGCCGAAGATTCCCATAAAAATACTAAAGACCGTCAGAAGAGGCATCATGAAAGTTCCGGCAATAAACCGGGGGGCGATCAAATGGCGATTTGGGCTGACTGCCATTGTTTCTAGCGCATCGACCTGCTCAGAAACGCACATCGTTCCAAGCTCGGCGCACATGGCAGCTCCCACACGTCCCGTTACCATAAATGCCGTTAAGACAGGCCCAAGCTCAGTCATCATCGCTTTTCCGACCATGAGTCCCGTTGCTCCTGCGAGTCCTTTATCACTGAGCTGAAAAAAGGATTGAGCCGCAAGGACCAGTCCTGTTGAAAATCCCGTCATTGCAACAACGGGAAGCGATAAAACGCCAATATTGTAAAGTTGTTCCCGAATGAGATACCAATGCGGAGGACGCTTAAATGTTGCAAGCGTGACGTTCCAAATCATGAGAACGTACTCCCCAGTCGAAACGAGAAAACGAAGCTTTTCTAAGAGAAAACGCATTGACCTCAGATCAATTTTTCACAAAATTGTCATTCTAAAGAAATTTTCAGAAACTTTAAACCTTTAACTTTTCCCGAATCGTTTTCACGATTCCTTCTACAGTGTCATCTACGTCAACGACCAAACAATCTGTAGGTTCTTCTAACGTGTCGAACTGGCTTTGCAGTAGCTCTGGGTTAAAAAAGTGCCCCTTGCGATTTTCCATTCTCTTCTTGATGAGCTCAAACGAGCCTTTAAGGTAAACGAACTTGCAGGAAGGATGAACATTGAGTGTGATGCGATAAGACTCTTTGAGGGCCGAACAGGCAAGGATCATGTGCTCTTCAAGTTCAACATGCTTTTGAATCAAATCGGCAAGGGCGTTTAGCCAAGGGAGGCGGTCTTCATCTTTTAAGGGGATTCCAGCATGCATCTTTTTCTTACTGGCTTCGGTATGAAAGTCGTCTGCATCGTAAAAAGGCCAATCGAGCTCTTTGCTGAGCTCAATTCCAATGACTGACTTGCCGCTACCAGATACTCCCATGAGAATGATAATCATAAAAAAAATCCCGAGCAAACTACATTACTCGGGATCCTAATTTGATCATGAATTTGTGACAAGCCTTAGCGGCCAACAATCATACTAGTGAGCGTTTTGATGACTTCAAGATGGCGCTCTTTGAGTGAGGTGTCATTTTGACGCGCTTCTTGAACTAGCTGTTGCTGCGTTTCTAAATCTTGACGTTCTTGTTGCGTTTCCCAATCATGCAAGGTCTCTCGGTCTTTCTTTGCTAAAGAGCTTGTCTGAGAACCAACCTGAATCAGCTGAGATCCCTGATTATTTGCAAGATCAGGGGCCATGTTACAGCCTTTTTCAATGAGCCCTGCAAGAGTTGCCAAATCCATTTTTGAAACTTTCGCTACAAGGGGATGAATCACTCCTGCAATTTGATTGGAAGATCCAGCAGCCCAAGGGCCAGCAAAAGAAGCTCCCATCATGGCCATACTTGCATATTGCCATTTTTTCTGATCCCAAGCCATTTCTGGGTAGAGTTTTGCCTTGTCGTCCATTCCAGTTCGCCAAAGATCACGCAGTTCTTTTTGCCGTTTTTCTTCAGCTTTGATGATGCGACGGCTTGACTCTTCTACAAGTCCTAGGGAATTGTGAGCTTGAACCCAAGGGTTTGCTGATTTTGAATGATCGCCAAGGAGAGCCTCAATACTTGCAAACTTGACATGAGGGTTGCTATAGAGGCCTTGACGGTCTTTTACAATACTTTCAATCTGAGAGAGTTTTTCCTCAGGATTGTCAAAAGTTGGCGATTCATCATTGAGTTCTAAAAGAAGGTCGCCATTTAGAACGCTTTCGATGACCTGATGTTTTTCTGCTGCGCCGATTTCATCATTTAAAATTGTTTGGATTGTTGCGATTTTTTCTTCAGGGTTTTGGTGCAGGCGCTCTTGTTCTTCGACCATTGTTTGAAGCTCTGCAAGCAACTCTTTTTTTGCTTGGTCGAGAACTGGATCGGGTTCCTGAGTAGATGCTAGTTTAGAGGCCTCATAAAGCTCAGTAAGATCAAAGCTTGGTTTTTCAATTCCGTTTGCAGGAGAGATTTTCATATGATTGAAACCTGTCAAAACTGCTTCAATCGCTGCAAATTTTTCATGGGGGTGATGATACAGCGCGCCATTATCGCGAACAATCGTTTCAATTTGCTCAAGCTTTTCTTCGGGATCGCTGAAAGATCTTGGCTCTGCCTGATTTGAAGTAGAGAAGGCACCATTTAAAATACCTTCTAAAGCTTTTTGTTTATCTGCAGCAGAGATGACTTTCTCAAACTGATCGTTTAAAATCGCATGAATCGTTGCGAGTTTTTGATTCGGATTTTCTTGCGCGCGATGTTGCTCTTTGATCAGAGTTTCAAGTGCAGCAAGTTGACCTTTTTTTTCATCCACTGGGAATAAGTTTTTCCCAGCGTTATCATGAGAGCTTTGATAAAGCTCAATCAGATCTTCAAAAGAACCATCAATCGCATCGATTGCATCAGACATAATTTAACCTCAATCTTTTCTATTAACCTTTTAATGTGCCTTGAATCACTCTTTTGACTGCTTGATTCGTTTGTTCGATAAATTCTTCTGCAGTTTTAAAGAGGTGTTTGAAATCGGAAACATTCAATGCACCGTAATGTTTTTTGATGTCGTCAGACACCGACTTTCTCTCTTTTGTTAGAGTTGTAAGTTCCCCAGAGAGCTCAAATAACTCAGCTTGATTGCTAATTCCTTTCATGACTCCATACCCACGCATTAAAGAGAGAGAAGTTGAGGTGATGGTGCCAAGGTTTTTAGGAAGCTTATCGAATAAAAAACTGTTTCCCATGAGGCCACCATGGAAGGTGAGCAGGGCTCCACCAATTGCCATCATGGAAGACCACATTGAGTCTTTATACCCGACTTGATCTAAGCAGAATGAACCAAGCTCTAGTGCACCGCCGAGTATCATTTCCATGCCGTAAACTGAACCCCAGAAATTTCCAGTAGCTGAAGAACCTAAAGCAACCATGAGTCCTCCTCCGATCCCAATCGTGATTCCGAGGAACTTCAAGGCATTTTTTAGGTAGTTGAGTTTTTGGTTTTCTCGAGCAATCCGAATCGATTCGGCGAGTTTTTCGTCAAACTCTTCGCTGATTTCATTTTGCTTTACGTGATCCACTTTCAAAATGGTTGAAGCTGTTAACTCGCGACCAACAGCCATGGTACGCGTACAATCTTCAACCGCGTTTGCCATCACAAGCTGTGGGTGCGGAGTGAGTCCAATTTCTGAACCAGAAGAAGTGTTAAAGGGCATACCAAAGTGGGCAATAGGCTTAAAAATCACTTGCTGTTTAGTTTCTGCTTCCTCGCGCTTACGCTTTTTCCCAGTAATTCCTGGAGATTCGGGAGGCGGAAGAGTAGGAGGGCCACTTATAAGTGGAACGATTTTTGGTTCTGGTTTTGGGGGAAGGTAGTCTGTATAAACATCTTTTTTAACTGGGCGGACCCCTTCTCGAGGTAGCCCAATTGTTTTAGCGTCGTAAATTTTTACGGCTTCATCAGGTGAGACTCTTAAATCACTGAGGTCAAATGAGGGACGAGTGAGAGTTTCTCCCATAAATTAAGCTCCTTCTTCTGCTTCATTTTTATAATATGTTTCAAGCTGCGCGACCTTTGCACTGAGTTGATGATGGTTAGATGTGAGAAGCTTTTTTGAAGCTTTAAGGGCTTCCCACCCTTGTTCGTAGTCGTTTAAAGCGAAGTTGCATTCTGCAGCATGAAAGTGGGGGAGGGGATCATATCCATCTAGGATAGAGGCCATACCCCACGCTTTTAAGGCTTGCTCGTACTCTTTTTCCAATTGGAGGCAAGCACCGAGCCCAAGCCAGTATTTTTGCTTAAGCGGTTTGGAGAGGACTAGCTGGTGAAAGATTTCCTTAGCTTGGTCGTAATCTCCAGACAGATATAAGTTATATGCCAAAGAATAAAGGACACTTAAGTCCTCATTGGAGAAATCTTTGTTCAGCGGTTGATCGCTTTTGATCCGCTTTCCAATTTCTCCTAAAGCTGTTTGTAAAAGCTTTTTTTCTTCAGTTGTAAACATTTTATGTTCTTTGGTTACGGACCATGTAATTTCCTGATTGGCTCATCTCTTTTTGCATGTTTTGGAATGCAGTTAAAAGAGCGACACCAATTTGAATCATCAAGTAAAGATCTTGGGTCTTTTGGTTGTTGACATTTTTACAGTTGTCAAGCCATTCTTTGACTTTTCCTTCGATTTTTTTCAGCTGATAGCCTGAAACTTCTGATAAGTCTTCTGGGAAGAGTTCATGAATAGCTCCATCATTGATTGAGCCATCGCTCATCGCATCCATAAACTCTTGTCTATATGCCATATAGAGTTTAGAAATTTCTTCGAGGTTTAAATGGGAGAGGGCCTCTTCCAAATTATGTGTACCATCTTCCCCTTCACGGAGCAATGCTGCTAGCTCGTGCATGATAGGGTAGATATGAGCTCGCATGACTCGGTTATTTTCATGAACATCTTTGTTGATTTTGCCGAGAGCATGTGCCTGCGCTCTGTCGTGAGCGCCAGCTATAGAAGAAGGAAGAGTTAAAATATTAGAGTTACCCATGAATAGTTTCCTCTTTTCTTTGTAAAACTTTTTTAGACATAGTTCACCTTTCGCACGCTAGTATATCCAACTGTCTATTTTTGTACAAATTAAAGAAATTTTTTTACCATCTTTATTTAATCTTTATATTAGTTAATTATGCAAAATGCTGACTCTTTGTAATTTGTTAGAAGCAGATGATAGAAAAATCTCCTTTATAAAAAAAGGATTTTTTGACAATGATGAGCACAATTACAGGAGGTTACTGATGGGTCTCGTAGAAACAACAAAGAGCCAGGAAATATTTGAAAAGTCTTTGGAAGTTATCGCAGGAGGCGTGAACTCTCCTGTACGCGCCTTTATTGGCCTTGGAGTGGACCCTCTAATTGCTGAAAAAGGAGAAGGCGACACCATTTGGGATGCAGAAGGAAAGAGCTATATTGACTACTGTATGAGCTGGGGAGCGATGCTCCTAGGACATGCCCCTCCATCGGTTGTGATGAAAGCAAAGTCACGCATGGAGAAGGGAAGTTCTTTTGGGATTGCCACGGAAATTGAGGAACAGCTTGCTCGTGAAATCGTCACTCTTGTACCAAGTATTGAAAAACTCCGTTTTGTGTCTTCTGGGACAGAAGCGACAATGACCGCTGTGCGAGTGGCTCGCGGGTATACAGGTCGACCTTACATCGTCAAATTTAATGGGAATTATCATGGCCATGCCGATCCGTTTTTGATACGTGCGGGATCAGCTGTTAGCCAAATCAGTCATGAATCCTCTTCTCAAGGCGTTCCAAATGACATTGTGAAGCATACGATTTCACTCCCGTACAATGATGTAGAAAAGGTAAGAGAGCTCTTTTGCGATCCAGAATATGGCTCGCAAATTGCTGCAGTGATTGTAGAACCGATTGCAGCAAATATGGGGGTTGTCCCCGCGACAAAAGAATTTTTAAAGGTGCTGCGCGAAGAAACAGATCGGATGGGCACCGTTTTGATTTTTGATGAAGTCATCAGTGGTTTTCGAGTGGGACTTGAAGGAGCACAAGGGCAGTATGGCATTTTCCCTGATATGACTTGTTTGGGAAAAATCATTGGTGGAGGATTTCCAGCAGCGGCTTTTGGTGGCAAGAAAGAAATCATGGATACCTTAGCTCCTACAGGTGGCGTATTTCAAGCAGGAACCCTTTCTGGCAATCCGGTTGCAATGGCAGCAGGTCTTGAAACTCTAGATCTTGCGCAGCAAGAAGGGTTTTATGAACTCATTGCAGATAAGACAAAACTGATTACTGAACCTTTGCAAATGGCACTGAAAGATCGGGATTTAGATGCTTGTTTGCAAGAAACAGTTGGGATGTTCACCCTTTTTTGGGGAGTTCGATCTGTGGAGAAGTTTGAAGATTTACAAGAGCTCGATCACGACCGGTTTAAAACGTTTTTCCGGTATTTGTTAAATGAAGGAGTTTATTTTTCACCTTCTCCTTATGAAGCTTGCTTTGTTTCGGCAGTGCATACTGAAGACCACTTAATCAAAACGAGAGATTTGATCATTGATTTTATTCGACAGGTTTAAACACTTTTTCCTTGCCTTCCTTTTGATTTGTGGAGCTCTTGTAGCGCGAGAAGATGTTCTCGTTGTCAAGGGATATCTCGGTCATGAAGAGATGAACCCTCTTTTAAAAGAGGTTGAAAAGCTCAAAGATACTGTTGGTGGAAAAATCATCATTCAACTCTCCTCTTCTTCTGGTGATTTCCAAGAAGTTTTTAGTTTTGCGCAAAACCTATTTGAGCTGCGAAATAATAATGACAAACTCATTGTTGTTTACATCCAAGGACGTGCAGTTGGCCCAGCCGCTATCATTCCGTTTGTGGCAGATGAACTTCTTGTGACTCCGTATGTTGCATGGGGTGATATTCCTTATGGAGTTCATCACGAAATGGATTGGGATCGAGCCCGAAGCATGGTAAAGGGACTGATCAATCAAAGCTTAGAGCGGGCCCCTGTTTTGGGGCAATTAGCCGATGCGATGATCGACCCCCATTATCAGTTCATTTATGAGAAGGGGAAACCGATTATTGAAAGAGAAGGGGCTAAGAATTTTGAGCCGCTGATATTAAATTTAAAAGGTATGCAATCGCTAGGCTTAGTGAGCCTTGTGATCACTGACCAAGAATTTGAAGCCAATTACTTTCCCGACAAAAGCTCAAAGGATATAGCCCATCTTTATAAGGGAATTGTAGCTGATTATGTCACACCTGCAGAGCTGCAAATCAGAATGAAAAAACACATTCAATATAGTGAAACAGAAGAAAACCTCATTGGTTATTTGCAACTTTCTACTGACCATCCTATTCGTCAATCAACTTACCTCTATTTCAAGTTTGCTCTCGAAGAATTTAAAAAACGGAAAGTCCGGTTTGTTTTACTAGATGTTGACACGCCAGGCGGAGAAGTCCTTTCCTCATTAAAAATTGTCGATCTCCTTCAAAAAATGGATTTGGAATATGGCATTCCTATCATTGCTTATATTGATGATTGGGCTGTGTCCGCTGGTGCTATGATCGCTTATGCCTGCCGCTTTATTTTTGTGAATCCAAGCTCATTAATGGGTGCTGCAGAACCAGTTTTGGCAAAAGAGGGGAGCATGGAGACAGCTCCTGAAAAAGTGAACTCTGCTTTGCGTGCTGAATTTTCAAATTTGGCAAGCTTTTATGGAAGAAACGAACTACTAGCTCAGGGGATGGTGGATAAGGATATGATTCTCGTCATCCGTAACCATCAGATTGTCAAATTAGATAGTGAAACGGAGATTCGTTCAGGAGGGTCAAACCCAGATATTCTCATTTCTGGAAGAGGAAAACTGCTCACTTTGAATGCCAAACAACTCATTGATCTAGGAGTTGCTGATTACAAAGTGGATCACTTTGAGACATATTCAGAAAAGCTGGAAGAGCAGGCGCAAACTTGGCCTGCAAAAAAAATGCCCATTTTTCAGCAGCCTTATCTGAAAGAGATTCCTCATGCCGTGATGATCAGCTATCAAGATTGGCGGATCACCTTTTTCACTGTTCTTTCACATCCAGTTATTATGTCGCTTCTCTTTATTGGCCTTGTGATTGGTTTTTATATTGAAATCAATACTCCTGGATTTGGCGTTCCTGGTTCGATTGGGCTGGCGTGCCTTGCCCTGATTCTCTTAGCGAGCTTCTCAGTAGAAGCCATCCATTGGATTGAGCTCATCATTTTAGGTGTCGGGCTCATTTTGCTGATGGTCGAACTTTTTGTGATTCCCGGTTTCGGAGTAGTTGGAATTCTGGGGATTATTTTGACGATTATCGGCCTTTTTGCTTTAATGTTACCGGGAATCGATAAGTTGAACTTTTTTCACTGGGATAGCTTTCAACTTATTGGAGCGGTATTTTTAGAGCGGTTAGCCTGGCTATCAGCAGCACTCATTTTCTCAATAGTCTTGATTATCTTGCTAGCCCGCTTTTACTCTCATCGCTTCTTTAGATTTTCCAAATTTGTGTTGCATGGAGAGCAGGAAGGATTCGTAGCAGGAATTCCCCGCGAACTCATGCCAGAAGAAGGTGAGCTTGGTGAGACGGTCACCCCATTGCGCCCCTCGGGAAAAGTGCACATAGGAGAACAACTCTATGATGCTATGGCGCAAACAGGGTACCTTGAGAAAAACGCGGCAATTGAAGTCGTCCGTGTCGAAGGGAGCCGTCTGATTGTGCGCCCTGTTGAGCTTAAAGGAAAAAAATAACCATGCTTATCGCCACTGGACTTGGGATTATCGGTCTCATTTTAATCTACTTCGAATTCTTTGTGCCCGGGGGAATCCTCGGTGTTATCGGAGGCCTATTTCTTGCCGCAGGTCTTTTTCTTAGCATTTGGGAACAAACCTCGCTCATTTATGCCCTCTTTTATGTGATCGGAGTGATTATCTTTTTCGTGTTGACCATACGACTTGCTCTATGGAAAATTAAACGGACGAGGAACAAAAGCCATTTTTATCTTGGAGACGATCAAGAAGGGTATGTTGCCTCTTCTTATGAAAAAGAACTTGTTGAGAAGACTGGAGAGGCATTAACAGCGCTTAGACCTTCTGGACATATCAAAATCGAAGGAAAACCTTATCAAGCTGTTTCGGAAAGCGGCTACATTAAGAAAGGATCAAAAATTAAAATCATCGGTGGCGAAGGGGCCCGATTTATTGTTAAGGAGGAAGACTTATGATAGGTGAAACTGGTCTCTCAATTGGAATTTATGTGCTTATTTTTGTCTTTGCACTGATTTTTCTGATTTTCTTTTTCATCATTGCAAAGTATGTAAAGCTTTGGTTTCAGGCATTTGTTTCTGGAACACCCATTAATCTGTTCAATATCGTTGGAATGAGTTTGAGGAAAATTCCCCCTCAAATCATTGTCAATGCCCGCATCAACTCTTACAAAGCCGGACTGAAAGGTATTTCGGTTGCAGATCTTGAGACCCACTACCTAGCTGGAGGAAGGGTTCTTGAGGTTGTTCGCGCGATGATTGCGGCCGATAAGGCCAATATCCCTCTTGATTGGAGACAAGCGACAGCGATTGATTTAGCTGGACGTGATATTCTCGATGCCGTTCGTACTTCGGTCAATCCGAAGGTAATCGATTGTCCAACTTCTGACCCCTCAATGTACATCACGGCTGTTGCAAAAGATGGGGTGCAGCTTCTATGCCGCGCTCGTGTCACAGTCCGGACGAACATTAAGCAGCTTGTTGGAGGAGCCACCGAAGAGACGGTGATTGCTCGCGTTGGCGAGGGGATTGTCAATGCCATTGGAGCCTCACAAACACATGCTGATGTCTTGGAAGCTCCTCAATTGATCACCCAACTTGTCCTTGATAAAGGACTCGATGCTCAAACGGCCTTCGAAATCCTCTCCATTGACATTGCCGACATCAGTGTTGGAGAGAACATTGGGGCGAAATTGCGCGCTGATCGGGCAGAATCTGACAAACGGATTGCTCAAGCTAAAGCTGAAGAAAGACGGGCAATGGCTGTTGCTGCAGAGCAAGAAAACATCGCAAAAGTGACCAACATGCGCTCGCTCGTTGTTGAAGCCGAAGCGCAAATTCCTAAAGCGATTGCTGCGGCCTTCCAATCAGGGAATCTAGGTATTTTAGATTATTACCGCATGAAAAATATTCAATCAGATACCCGGATGCGCAACTCGCTAGCAGGGGATGAGCGAGACGAAGAAGATGGAGGGCAGGACGATCTCAAACGGTGATTTTGAAGGGCTGATTCCCTTTCTCATTCTTCTTTTAGTTGGACTTCTTCGCTTGCTGAAAGCAAAGAAAAAGAAAGAAACAGCCCAAAAGCCACCCCTTTTAAGAAGAGGAGCTCCACAACCTCCAAGGGAGCTCCTTCCTCCAGAGCCAGCCCAAGTCCGCAGAGAAATTCGCTCAAAACCACCAGTATCTAAGCATATCCCTCTTCAAGTTAAAAAAGACGAACACTTCTTGCGCAAGGAAAAAAAGATTCGTATTCAGACGCTCGTCAAATCTACAGGCAATAAACGTAAAATGTTTCTTTTGTCTGAAATTTTACGTACACCACATTTTTGAGAGTTTTCTTTGCTTTTTTAACCAAAATTTTATAGCATTTTCTACAAATTTCTTTTGGTGGATATATGACAACGAATAGTTTAACGACAGTATTTTCGCGAGTGATCGATGACAAGCGCTATCTTGGAATTGACGAAACTGACACTGAAGTTAGAGGTCGATTTCAATTTTTCACGGCAAATAAACGTGCAGCAGATGGCAACTTCTATCAAGTTGAGAGACCGAATGGAGCGAAATTGCCTGCGTATTATTATTGCATGGAAGATCGGGCGACCGGTGATGTCTACATTGCTCATCCTGCAGAGTCATTGCCCAAATACTTTGTCGGGGCAGGATTTGGGGCAATTCCTATGACATTAGGCGCTCTTATTTGGAATATTGGAATGATTTTCGTCACGGCTGTGAGCTCTCTATTTGAAGTCTTTCAAGAGATTTATCCGACAAGACATGATGAAGATGTGACAAAGGGTCTTTTAGATCGATTGAAAAATAAAGCCACTGAAAACTATCAAGAAGTGAAAAACCGTTTGACTTGGGCTAAAACCTCTATTGGATATGGCGTAGCGATTGGAGCTGCAGCCCTTCACGCGCTTATGAATTACAATGATGCCCAAACTCTTTTTGAGATGAAAGTTGTGATTGCGCGCATCGAATATTTGTGGAATCGAAAAAAGAATTTTCACAGATCAGCCCTTGTACAACTTAACAATTTTAATATCAAACTCGCCGATAGAATGAAGAAGGATCCAGAGGCCAATCGCGTTGATGTTTCATTAGAGCTGTTCAAGGAAATTCATTGGAACTCTTTTTTCTCTGTAGGGTACATCATGCAATGCTTTCAAAGTCGAGGAAGTCGTGAGGATACGGTGTTTACTTCAGAAACTTCTGATTTTAAAGTAGATATTGAGCATGGTCCTATCCATGTTGAAGCGCCAAAGACTCTACATAAGAGTAAACCCGTGTTTGAAATTTGCCCCGGAAGTCTGAAAAAAACCTACCAAGAGTATGCTGCGTACATGGATCAAGAGACTCCTAGTTGGAGAGTGGGCTTTTAAGTTTAGCTATACTCAAACAACTTCAAAAATTGGTTTTGAAGTTGTTTGAGTATAAACCTTAACAATACAAAGTATTTCCATTTTTTTGTAATTCAAGCAACTTATCTCGAACTGCAAAGCGGTATTTAGCAATCATATTTTGTGCTTCGTTGAGATCTAATTGGTTGAAATCGACCTCAGGATTTTCGAGGCGATGCTCAAGGAAGTAAAGAGCCCACGGGCCACATTGATATCCGTCGGGTTGAAGTTTCTTTTTTATTTTTTCTAAATAGGTATATGGCTTTTCTCCAGGATCATACTTAGTAAATTTGGCAGCAACATCTTTGATCCCTTGGAGTCCTTCTTCATAATTTCCATAATTGATTTTACTGTCATAATATTCAACGGTTCGCTTCTCCCTGTCGATAAATAGTAGTCCCCAATGATTTCCCCCGATGAAAAGAGGATAGGTAATCGACTTATAATCCAAGAAGCTTTTTATCCTTTTTGCTCTAACATCTAAAATATGATAACTATCTTCTTTAAAAAAACGATCTGTCAATCCAGGAAACACATAAGTCCATCCACCAAATGGAAAAAAAACTTCGGGACCGTATTTTTCTTGAAGAAATAAAGAGTAAAGGCCGAGATGTTGATTATTGAGCCAGTTTCTTTCATCTATGAGGAATCTGTCTTTTTCTCCTTTAGGTTCAATTGCTTTAACCTGAGTTTTGGGCTGAATACTTTCAACAGAAGATAGTGAATAGCGACAAATAGCTTTACTTGTGAGCGAAAATGGGATCAAAATTGGAAACGAGTAGTAAATCAAAATTTTAATGATTGTTAAAGCAATACGTTTGTATCTTATCCATGGGTCGAGAATAGTAGAAAGCTTCTCAACACGACGGTATCCAAGCAAGTTGGATAGACCATCAAAATACAAACTTTCCTCAAAAAAATTGAAAATGGGTTGATTTGGACGCTCTGCGCAATCCCAAAATGCAGTCTTCATAGATAACCCCTTAATGAATCGAGGAAATCTTAAATTAGATTAGAATTAAAATCCACACATTAATAACGGTTTATTCAGTTTTCGCTTAATATGACCTGGATGTAAATTCACTCAAATAACTTCAAACATTGGATTTTTAGCTGCGCCAAAGCACCGTAATTTGCCGATTTTAAATGATCTCATATTCCTAATATTAAGCTATTTAAGATCGAAAAATTCTGAAAGCTTTCGCGCTCTTCAAAACCAACTTTTGAAGTTATTTGAGTATAATTCCTATAGATGCTCAAAGTGGTGAGTAGATGGGCTTAAAGGTCTTTGTCAGTGCCTAACCAATCAAGTGTTGCCACGTTTTTGACGTGCAATTGAGATTCTGCTAGAAGGACCTGTTTCCCACCTACCTCAACGAGGTAAAGCATTGACTTGGGACTTAAAGGCCGCTTTTCGAGAATTTTAATCGATTTCATGTAATTGAACGAGCGGAGCCGTCCGTGAGAAATCTTTTTGAACATCCAAACAGTTAAGACCACCAAAACGAGTAATCCTACTAAGACGACGATCGTTTTAATGAAGGCTGTCTCAACAGATTCAGTTGCTTTCTGGATATCGCTATCCTCAGGATGACCTTCTGTTTCCTTTGTCGGAGCAGCTTTGTCATCATGGTCAACAGGTTTTTCTATTTTGGGAGCTTGCTTAGTCGAGTTTTTAGAGGTATCATTCTGATCGGCAATGGTGGTTTGCTGCTGAGTATGCAAAGGTTCCTCTGCAGCTTGCAGGGGTGCCCAAAGAAGAAAGAGAAAAAGAAAACATTGATACCACTTCATAAGGTCCATTCTGATCCCTTCTGTTTTTCCCGTCTAGAGTTTTTTCCCCATATCCTTTAAAATATACCCAACTAACTTTTGAAGTCGTTTGAGAGGATGTCTACAAAGTGCTTTCACTGCTGAGAGCAAAGACTTTGAAGCGCATAGCAAACTTACAAAGTTTGTGAAGCAGCCAATGTTTCGCATAAGGAAAAGATGGTTTTCTTTTGCAGTGAAATGACTTTGTAGACACCCTCTAAGTAGAGGTTCATGATGAAAGGAACTATTGCATTAGATATTGATGGAACGATCACTGCTAAAGATCATATGATCCCTGATCGTGTTGCAGCATATTTTGAAACCCTCCATCGCGATGGATGGAAATTCATTTTGGTGACAGGACGGATCTTCTCTTTTGCGATGATGACACTGACCAAATTGAACTTTCCCTTTTTACTGGGAGTTCAAAACGGAGCTGATTTGCTCATCATGCCAGAGAGAAAGCGGATCAGGAAAAACTATCTCAAACTCGATGTTTTGAAATTGCTAGACGAACTTTATGCGACTGAACAAGGGGATTTTATCGTCTATGCTGGCTATGACAAAGGAGATTTTTGTTATTACCGTCCTACAAAGCACTCGCCTAAAATGCTCACTTATTTGGAGAAATTAACCCGTTTTTGCGCAGAGCCTTGGCAACCGGTTGAGACTTTTGATCTCCACCAGCAAAGTACGTTTCCTCTGGTCAAATGTTTTGGGACGCAAGCAGCATGTGAAGCAATTGAAGAAAAGTTAAAGTCTATCCAGGGGATTCAGACGAGTGTGATTAAAGATCCCATCGACCCCTCGCTCTACTTGGTTCTCGTGACCCATGCCAATGCTAACAAAGGGTCTGCAGTCAAAGATTTTATGGAGAAGTTTTCACTTCCACGTCCACTCATTACTGGAGGCGATGATAACAATGACATCCCACTTCTTCGGGTTGGGGATATGCGTATTGCGATGGATGGAGCACCTGATGCCTTGCAAAACCTAGCCGACATCATTGCTCCTCCAGCTGAAAAAGGGGGAATTGTCGAAGCTCTCCAAGAGGCAATGTCATGATAAAAGTATTAGAAGCTGCCCGAGAAAAAAGGAGCTCTCAAACCGGATTTCTCCATCGAGAAGACTGCATCCCTCTCTACGAAAACCTCTGTTTTGCGCTCGCTCTTTTTCGCACTCATGTTGGCGAACAAGTTGAAGAAGGAAAAATTCTGCTCAGACGTCTTTTTGGATTTTTCTCAAATGGATTTCCACTCTATCTTCACGAATATCCCCAAAAGGGAAGCTCAAGTCATCAAATCCGTTGCGCTTTACCTCTTTATTATTTGCTAAAAAAATACCAACACGTGATCGAACCACCCCTGAAGCAACAGCTTTGCCAGATTTATGAATCCTTAGTTACGGAAGAAGTGAGCTCACCCCTTTATCAAATCTTGCAAAAAGCGATGCGAGGAGAAAAAATTCCAACTTATATTCCTCAATTTTCTCATGAATGGGGGCTTCTCTTACTGGCCTACCAAATTCTCGAAGAAAAGCCTAGCTGGGTTCTCGAAGAGGCATTAGCTCGATGGCATCCTGAGCTCATGGTTTATTCGGGCGAGCCTGTCCAAGAATATCAGCGAGGAAAAGAGCCAGAACTCACTTTATATGACCTTTTTATGGCAGAGTATAGCCAAGCCACATCAAAGCGGATTTCTCAAGTGCATTCTATCCACATTCAAGGAGCTCTTGTGTTTCCATTTCGAGAGAAAAAGACGGCCGCTTTTCCCTCTCCTTTTCAAGTACTGACCCGAAAAGGAGATTGGAATGCCCAAGGGTTTCACCTAATGCGCTTTTTATGGGGAGATGAAGGGCGGATTCGCTCCCTTGTCTGCCAGTCTGACATGGAGCTTCAAAAAAATAGGGATCGTCTTGACTTTATCTATTCACGTGAAGTTCCAAATGAAAAAGAACAGATGGAGCTGACGTTTTTTACAGAGTATGACAGTGAAGCTCAACTTTTTGTTGAAGGAAAGAAACAAACTGTCTTCCATTTAGGGGAGATTGTTGAAATCCGAACGAAAGAAAAGAGAGTAAAACTCCTCTTCAGCTTAGAAAAAGGTGAGGGAATATTCATGGGTCACATTTGTCGAGGGAATCGCCTTGCGCAACTTGCAACAAATGGTCCAAAAGACTTCACTTCGTATGATTGGAAGATTGGTCTGCGGTCCATAGACCGCACACCTGAAACTGTCATTGGCTTACGCATTTTGTAGCGCTTCTTCTTTTGAATCTTCTTTAAGAGAAGGGCTATCTACTGCCACCCCCATCGCATGCAATCCATTGTCAACATACAAGGTAACGCCAGTAATGGCCGACGCAAGAGGTGAAAGGAGGAAACATCCCGTTTTGCCGACTTCTTCTGCTTTTAGCTCTTTCGATAAAGGGGCATTTTGATGAGCGTATTCGATCATTTTTCCAATGAATCCAATCGCTCTTGCCGCACGGCTTCCTAAAGCGCCTGCTGAAATAGCATTGATTCTGATGCCCCACTTGCGGCCGACTTCCCATGCAAGGGTGCGCGTATCACTTTCAAGAGCTGCCTTAGCTGAGCTCATGCCGCCGCCGTAGCCAGGAACTGCTCTCTCAGACGCGAGATAAGTTAGGTTGAGAGCTGAGCTTCCAGGAGGCATGAAAGGACCAAAGAATTTCACTAGGCTGACAAACGAGTAAGCAGACGAGCTCATCGCAGCAAGATACCCAGCGCGCGAAGTTTCAAGGAGAGGCTTTTTCACTTCTGGAGCATTTGCTAAAGAGTGAACGAGGATGTCGATTTGTCCAAAGTCTTTTTCAACTGCAGCAGCCACTTCAGAGAGTGTGTAGCCACTATAGGCTTTGTACCGTTTGTTTTCCCGAATCTCTTCTGGCACATCATCGGGTGTATCAAATGAGGCATCCATGGGGTAAACCTTTGCGATAGTCATGAGAGACCCGTCAGAAAGTTGACGTGACTCATCAAACTTACCAGTTTCCCAGGAAGTAGTAAAAATTTTATAAATGGGGGCCCAAGTGCCGACAATGATTTCAGCGCCCGCTTCAGCTAAGGCTTTTGCAATCGCCCAGCCGTAACCTTGATCATCTCCAATTCCTGCAACAAAGGCCTTTTTTCCCTTCAGATCCATTCCTAGCATCGTGAGTACCTCATTTTTAAAAAAAGAGAATAATATCATCTTTCGAAGCAATCCGCAATCTCAATTCTCCTTTTGTCAATAATATAATTAAACAGAAGTATTTTATTTTCATTTTTGTTAAAATCTTCCCATTAAATTTTATTTGTGAGGTAAAATGACTGGTTTAGTCTCAAATGTTGATGTTAATAGACGTCCCGACCCTATTTTTAGTCGCATAGACTTTATCTCTTCAGAAAATCTTAAGCGGATTGCTCTCATTGCGATTCCATTTTTAAGCTTACACCAAGGAATAGCAACGGCAATTTCATTAGGTTCAGGCGCAGGACAAGTTTATAAGCACTTACAAGAAGAATCGCCCGATGTGAAGAAAATTGCAATGCTCGTTGGAACTGCTGCTCTCTTCTTTTTCAATCCGATGCTTGGGCTTTTCCTCACTCATGGAACAACTCTTGCTATGGATGTCTCGCAGATTGCATCTGATATTTTAGAAGGGAAGACTGAGTCAATTTTTGATCGCGGAGAGCAAATGCTTTCAACTGCACTCTACCTTGCATCCGCATACTACGGCACTCCACTTCTCACCGCAGTATCACTTCTTTTCCAAGCCTATAAAGAATTCCGAGAAGCGGTAGGGGAATATCAAGAGGGGCGGTATCTCGAAATGGCTGCCAAATTTTTCATGGGGATCATTCGAAGCGCAAAAGCTAAAGCGCAAGCCGTCGAGTTTTATCGCGATAAGTTTGGAAAAGAGATGACCCAAAACGATTGGGATAAGGTCATAGAGGAGCTTAAGCAAAGAATTGAAGAGGGTAAAGGATCTGAAGAAGAGCTTAACCAACCTTTTATGACTCAAACGGCATGGAATTTAATCAAAGACTGTTTATGGGGTGAAAGTGACTTTGAATCACTTCTAAATAGGCATAATTTCCGGCGTGAAATTCAAGGGATTAAAATTGGTGACCAAAGCTTTGATGACTTGACGTTTCGCAACATTTCTTTTATCGACTGTCAAATAGAAGAGGCGAGTTTTGAGGAAGCAACTCTTGATAATGTCCGTTTTGATAAATGTATGTTGCAAAGTGTTTCTTTTATTAAAACTGTAATGAATAGAGTTTTCATTACAGAGAGCGATTTTTCTAGAGCGAACTTTTTCCAAGCAAAAATGACCAATTGCTCTTTTCTTCAATCCGATTTGAGCCGCGCCTCTTTTAATGAAACCCTTTTAGATTCTGTTGAAATCGTCTCTTCAAAGCTTTTTGGAGCGAACTTTTTAAAGGCTGATGTCTTGCAGTCAATCATGAAAACATGTGATTTAACCGATGTATTGCTCGTCGATGCCAAGGATAAATTCACGTATGAAAACTGCACAGAGCATCGGATCACACGCCCAGTGATTGCACTAGGTTGGTCGTTTGAGAGCTACTCTTGGGCAACTGATGTCAATGATGCCCTTGAGAATCGAGGGGCACTCGTCTTAAAGCATCCTTTTGAGGTATCAGATATTTCGTATGACTTATCAGAAGAAGTACAAAACGGGATTGCAGCCTATGAAAATCAAAATCTCAGCATTCCCCAGCACCTCATGACAAATGGTCCATGGGGCACTGAAACTCAGAAAATCTACGATGAAGCAAAGCTGATTGCAGACCATGCCGATGGAGTGATCATTCCTGGAGGAGCTGATGTTGAAGAAGAGTTTTACAATCCTAATTATCCTCTTTATGACTATTACAATCGCTACGGAAAAAGCATAAAAGAGTACGCCCTCATTCATGAATTTGTGACGCGCAAAAAGCCCCTTATGGGAATTTGCCGTGGGATGCAAATCACCAATACTTATTTCAAAGGGGGGACTATTAAAAACGTGAGCGATCAATTTGGCGAGCAAATACTAGAGCTACAACCGACAAAAGCTGGAGATACTTTTCGCGGAATCATTGGCGAAGAACTTTGGGGTTCGTCCGCTCATTCACAAGCAGTAGACCAACTTGGAGAAGGGTTGGAAGTGGCGCTGAAGGCGGGCGGAGTCATCAAAGCAGCTATAGGTCTAGATGGCAATGTTTTACTCACCCAATTTCATCCTGAACGTTTTATCCGATGTGACCAAGTTGAAAAAGGTATAGAAAGTGGAGATCCCGAGTTCCAACAAGGGCTTTCAATGCAAGGTCTTATTTCAATGTACAATGAAGACGGGGTATTGATGCCTACTTTGAGGCTTAATGAAAACAGGCAGATTGAACTCAATCGGCAAGCTCTTGAGGAATGGATCCGTCGCTATGAAGAATGCATCAATGCAGTTGTAAAGGGGATTTTACAGCTGAAAAACAACCATAAGATCATTGATTATTTTTTAAGTCGAACAGTCAGCAAAATAGAAACAGCAGCTCCAGCAGCTTAAACCCGGCGGTTCCAGCCTTCTGCTGTAAGGAATCGATCGTTTGGGATCTTGATGATCACCCGCTTCTTTTTTGGAAGCTCAGGGACTTGAACTTGAATTTCAGGAGTTGAAATAGATTCTTTTTTTGTCTCAATATTTGTCTTTGGGGCAGCTTTTTTACATGTGACAACTTTCTTTTTAGGTGCAACTTTTTTCTTTTTGACAACTTTTTTCTTGGCGGCCGTTTTTTTCACAGCTTTCTTTTTCGCTGTAGCTTTTTTGACTACCCGTTTTCTTGGAGTGGTTTTCTGTTTAGCAACTTTTTTCTTGGGAGTTGTCACTTTCTTTCGGGCAGGAGCCTTTTTCAGAGTTGCTTTTTTGCGTTTTGGTGGAGCAGCTTTCTTAGGCTTAGTTGTTTTCGCTACTTTTTTGCGTTTAAATATATTCTTTAAAATCATGTCTCGAAAATAATTTCATATAATTTTCAAATATCATAGTTTCAATTGCGATTAATTTCAAGTCTGAGCGAGAGTTAAATAAATAGTTTGGCAGAAAGGCTCTTCAAATGTATTATATTATGAATAGCTTGGGTGGTGATAGTGGGAAATTCAAGATTGTGCTATCCTTCTTTTCCTGAGTACTTTGAAGGACATGATGAAGTTTGTTAAGGCAGAAGCCTTTGAAAAACAATTAGATGAATCGCTTCCTGAGCATCCTTCTCCTCTTTACGGGGTGGCGCTCGAAGACCCTTTTGAACGGCAGTTTGTGATTGAAAGACTGATTCAGCAAATCGGCGGTGAAGCTCATTGGATGCGCAGCAGTGAAACCTCTCTTGCAACTTTTATAGAGGAGTTAGATTCTCCTTCTCTTTTTGCTTCGAAAAGAGTTCTAATCTATGACGAGGTTGAAAAGATCAAGAAAGGGGAGTTTATTGAAACCAGACTAACGGACCTGCCCGACGGCATGCATGTGATCTGTGGAGGGAGTGAGATTGGTTTTTATGAGCCCCTCAAAAAAGAGATGGTCTTTCTTGATCTATCTCAGGAAAAGCCTTGGGAACGGACAAATCGATTAAAACGTTGGCTTCTTCAAGAAGTGAAGCGAGGCGGCAAGATGATGTCTGCAGATGCAGCTGCCTATCTTTCTGAGTTTTGCTCAACTAATTTTGAAGCTCTAATACAAGAAGTGCAAAAACTCATAACTTACGTTGGCGATGCCCCTGAAATTGATTTGCAAGCTGTGCGCGCAATTGCAACCCTTCAAGTTTCCCAAAAAGGATGGCAACTTTCCGAAGCGATGATTTGGGGTGGTGACATCCATTTTCCGACATTGCACCGGTTAGACGGACAAGAACTCTATTCATTTCTTGGCCAACTCCGTTACCAACTCCAGTTGGGGCTCGTCATTGCATCGTGCATGAAAAGAAAAGAAGAGCAGCAACTCTTGCAAGAGTATCCCAAGCTTCCGCAGAAATCTCTCGATCGATATAAACGACTCGCCGAAACACTTTCTGTTGACTATTTTAAGGAAGGCCTCAAAGATCTTTTTGAACTTGAATTGCAATCGAGGATGAAAGTTGCAGATCTGCCTCTTCTCTTCGACCGCTTTATTGGAGGACTTATACTCAAACAACTTAAAAAATCGGCTTTAGATAACGCCAAAGTTTTCGGAATACGTCGATCTTAAGTGATTTCAGAAATGTGAGATCACTCAATCCAATTTTTGAAGTTGTTTGAATATAAAACCCGGATGGCTAATGGTTAAAGGATTGATACTACTTCCCAATGCACTTGATCCCGAACTTGATTCAAGAGGATTTATCACCCCTGTTTTGTCAGATGTTGTTCCTCTTTTGACTGGAATCATTGCAGAGAGTGAAAAGGGGGCGCGCGTCTTTTTGAAACGGTTCTCTTATGAAGAACCTAAAACATTTCGGGATGTGCCTATTCATCTTCTCAATGAGCACTCTACAAATGAAGACCTTCAACATCTCCTCAAGCTTTTAAAAGGCGGAGGAAGTTGGGGATTGATTTCTGACTGTGGGCTACCTGTATTAGCCGATCCAGGGGCTCAACTTGTTCAGCTTGCAAGAAGAGAAAACATCCCTGTTCAAGCGTACCCAGGACCCTCATCGATCGTCTTAGCTTTAATGCTTTCAGGTCTTTCTGGCCAAGCTTTTACCTTTCACGGTTACCTACCTCGTGAGCCCAAACCATTGAAGAATAAAGTCGCCCTTATTGAAAAACTCAAAGATCAGTCTCATATCTTTATTGAGGCTCCTTACCGAACAGAAAAACTTCTCTCAGTCTTGCTTGAGGAGTTAAGTGATGAGACGACACTTTGTGTTGCTTGGAACTTGACTTTGCCCGATCAAGAAGTGATTGTGAAGAAAGTGAAGGGCTGGAAAAAAGGGCTTGTTCCAGACTTAAAGAAAAAACCAGCAGTATTTGTTGTAGGGGCATGATGTTTAAATTATCCGATGAAGAGTGGAAAAAACGGCTCACTCCTGAAGAGTATAAAGTGCTCAGAAAAAAGGGGACAGAGCCTCCTTTTACAGGAAAGTATTACGATCACCATGAAAAGGGGAGTTACTGCTGCGCAGGGTGTGAAATGCCTCTTTTTTCTTCGGAAGATAAATTTGACTCGGGTACAGGCTGGCCGAGTTATACCAAGCCCATCTCCCCTGATGCTGTCTCATATCGTGAAGATCGCTCTTTATTTAGCGTCCGTATTGAAGTCTTATGCAGCAACTGCGAGTCGCACCTAGGACATGTCTTTGAGGATGGACCACCACCTACAGGCAAAAGATATTGTATGAACTCGACTTCTTTAAAATTTAAAGGATGATTTCTTCTGCGACAGAGTCATAAAAAAGTCGCCCCTTTTCCGTTAGACAGATTTGGTGATCATTCTGCAGAATGAAACCTTCATTTTGAAGTTTCTCAAGAATGGGTTTTGCCGTTGATGGAAGGGGAAATGTCCTTAGATTCACCCCTCGATGGAGGCGCAAGTGGACGGCCAGTTGCTCGTGAAGATTGGCTGGATAGGGAAGACACTCTTCGAAGCCAATAGGGACTTTCCCTTGGTTTAAAATTTCAGAGTACCGTTTAAGATGGCAGACATTTTGAAACCGCTTTCCATTCCAAAAGCTAAAAGCTGAGGGACCAAACCCCAAAAACGGACGGCCTGTCCAATAGCCTGTGTTGTGAATCGCTTCGTATCCCTCTTTGGCAAAAGCCGAGATTTCATACCGCTTAAGCCCTGATGCCTCTAACTTTGAGCAGGCCATTTCTAACATTTGAGTGCAAGCTTCTGGAGGAGGAAGGTGGGGACGCAGCTTTTTTTCGTTTTTTGTAAAGACGGTATTTTTCTCAAAGGTGAGGTTGTAAAGAGAAAGGTGGGTGATGGGAAGTTGAGTAGCTCGATCTAAGGTGTTTTCCCAACTTTCTAAAGTTTGATGGGGCAGTTCATCCATCAAGTCGATGGTGATGTTTTCAATTCCTTCATGAGCAATTATCTCAACGGCCTTTATCCCTTCCTCAGCAGTGTGACCCCGTCCGAGGACTTTTAGGAGCTCTTCATCAAGAGATTGAATGCCCACGCTCAGGCGATTGACCCCCATTGTCTTAAAACGGCGGATGAGCTCAGAAGTGATTTGTTCAGGATTGGCTTCGACAGTGATTTCACAGTTCGGGGAGAGTTTCAAGAGGGCTGCCCTTTCTAGGAGTGTTTCAATCACTCCAGGCGCAAGGGAGGGGGTCCCTCCTCCAAAATAGAGGGAGGTAATCTCATGCTTTTGAATCAGGGGGAGACGAAGCTCCCACTCTTTGAGTAGGGCCTGCTGAAAAGCAGCGTGGCTTTGATCTTGCATGGGGACAACAAAAAAGTGGCAGTAAGGGCACTTTTTTTGGCAAAAGGGAATGTGAAAGTAAAGGGAGATCACCACGAATCTGAGTCGGGGTCTTCTAAGATTCCACGACGCCAACGGTTTTTGTCACTGAAAGGATCGTCTTCCTCTTCTTCGTCGTCATACATCGTCGATTCTCCAGTCCCTTCGTCCGACATGGTGGTACTTTCTGTGTCGTAAGATTCAGTTTCTAAGTCAAGACCTGCATCTGTGAGGCCGCTATCACCTTCCATATCAACGCCGGGCATCGTGTGAGGTTCTTGATAGGCTTGGCGAGACTGAGGGTTCCGCTTAGGGACGCTATACTCTTCGCTATCACCGTTTTCCTTTAAGGCACGCAGGCGATCTTTTTCTTCTTCGATTTTCTTGGCGAGGGCATCGATTTCACGCTGATGTTTTTCGAGATCTTTTTTGGGGACAAGTCCTAGTTTCATCCACTCGTCGAGGTCTTGAAGCTCTAACTCTAATTTCTTTAACCTTTCACTTTTAATCATGAGAATATCAAAATGTTGTAAATTTTTCGTCTAGGGTAGCAACTGCTTCAAAAAAATGGAAGAGCAATTGTCCCATACTGCCTTTGGGCGTTCCTATTTAAGCCATTCCTTCTATACGATTCTCCCTTCTTTTTTCAAAGAAAAATTATTTCATAGGCGAAAGGTAGGTGATATGATATACGAAAGTTTGGGGGTGGAAATCCATGAATGATCACCGTTTTGAGTACGCAAATCTTGCGAATTTAAAGTTTATAGAACAGCTTTATTCAGAATATCTTGAAGACCCATCTAAGGTAGACCTTTCTTGGCAGCGCTTCTTTGAAGGGATGGCTTTTGGCGCTCGTTTGCCAGCCCAGACAGTTTGCCCAACACTTTCAAGTCCAGATTTAAGAGTCTTTCACCTCATTGAAGCCTACCGCATTTTCGGCCACCGAGCAGCCCACATCAATCCACTCTCTGACGGTCCTCCCAAACCAGAAGAAATCGCCGAGCTCAAACTCGAAACCTTGGGATTTAAGCAAAGTGATCTCAGTCAAAACTTCCCGACCTGTGGCTTTTTGAAAGAAGAAACGGCTCCTCTTTCTAAAATTGTGGAAGCCTTGCAACAGACTTACTGTCACTTTGTAGGGTTTGAATACATGGGGATGCAAACACCTGAAGTCGAAAAATTCATCCAACAGCAAATTGAGCCCTATTTTTCTTACCCCATGTCTCACGAAGAAAGGCTTCGCCTTTTGCACCATTTAAATACTTCTGAGGTTTTTGAATCATTCATTCATATGAAATACCCTGGACAAAAGCGGTTTTCAGTCGAAGGAGGAGAAACCATCATTCCTCTCATGCATGAGCTCATCGATGAAGGAGGAGAAGAAGGTGTTCAAACCTTTGTTTTAGGAATGGCTCACCGTGGCAGGCTCAATGTGTTGGCAAACATCCTGCGCAAATCCTACTCGTCGATTTTCCATGAATTTGAAAGCACCTATATCCCTGACACTGTTCAAGGAACAGGGGATGTGAAATATCATATGGGCTACTCAGCTACAATTGAGACAACCAAAGGGAAACCCATGCAGCTCCATTTAGCTGCAAATCCAAGCCACCTTGAGTCTGTCGATCCAGTTGTTGAAGGGCAAACGCGCGCTTATCAAGAAAAAGAAGGCTCTCTTAAGACTAGCGCGATTGTTCCTGTTCTCATTCATGGAGATGCAGCGATTGCAGGGCAAGGTGTGGTTTATGAGACCTTGCAGTTTTGCAATATTCCAGGCTATGCAACAGGGGGAACTATTCACATTGTCATTAACAATCAAGTCGGTTTTACTGCCCATCCTCACGAGTCCCGTTCGACCCAATATTGCACCGACATCGCAAAAGGATTTGGAGCCCCTGTTTTTCATTTGAACGCAGAAAAACCGGAAAATTGTCTTGCTGCAGCCCGTTTAGCCATGCGCATTCGGCAACGGTTTCATTGTGATGTCTTTCTTGAACTGAACTGCTTTCGAAAATATGGGCACAATGAAACAGACGAACCTGGCTTCACACAACCCTTGGCTTACCAAAAAATCCGCGATCGGAAAAACATCCGTGATCTGTACCGGGACCAAAGTGTCGAAAGAGGGAATTTTTCCAAAGAAGAAGCACAGGCTTGTGAAGATGAATTTAAAGCCCTGCTTGAAAAAGAGCTTCAAGCAACCAAAGATCTTACGAAGCAAAAGCGAGAAGTAAAGCTTCCCAAAGAGCAAAAACCCTCACCACTTTTGCAGCATGTGCCATCTGGCATCCCCATTTCTCGATTGAAAGAGCTTACCGAGAAGTTTTGCGCTGTTCCCTCTGAATTTAATATCCATCCCAAAGTGAAACGGATCTTTGAAGACCGAAAAAAAATGAGTGAAGGAGATCTTAAAACTCCTGTAGTTGATTGGGGAATGGCAGAGTATTTAGCCTATGCCTCCCTTCTAACAGATGGGGTGCATGTGCGCCTGTCTGGACAAGATAGTGGGAGGGGAACTTTTTCCCATCGTCATGCCATTTTGACAGATCAACAGAGTCAAAAAACCTATGTTCCACTCAATCATTTAGCTCAAAATCAAGCTTCATTTGATGTCTACAACTCGCCACTATCTGAGTATGCAGTGATGGGGTTTGAATATGGCTATAGTCTCGTGTATGAAAAGTCACTTGTGATTTGGGAAGCCCAATTTGGGGATTTTGCCAACGGAGCACAAATCACGATCGATCAGTATGTTGTCAGTGCCGAGCAAAAATGGGGGAGTCATTCCTCTTTCACATTACTTATGCCCCATGGATATGAAGGAATGGGGCCCGAACACTCATCGGCGCGGATTGAAAGGTTTTTGCAGCTTGCAGCCAGTGATAGCATTTATGTCGCCGTCCCTTCAACTGCATCACAATTTTACCACATCTTAAGGCGTCAAGGCATCACCTCTATGAAAAAGCCCCTTATGCTTTTTTCTCCCAAAGCATTACTTCGCTTTCCTCCTTCGAGCAGCCCGCTTGAAGCGTTTGACGAAGGGACAAGCTTTCAAGAAGTGATCGATGATCCAAGTCCTCCAAATAAACCAAATAGAGTCTTATTTTGCACAGGTAAGGTCTATTATGACTTAGTCCAGGAGCGGGAAAAACGGGGAGCCTCTGATGTCGCCATTGTCCGTATTGAGCAACTTTATCCTCTTCATGAAGAGAAGATCCAAAGCACCTTAAGAAAATATAAAGGGATCTCAAGCTGCTACTGGGTTCAAGAGGAGCATGAAAACATGGGCGCTTGGGGGTACATTTCGCCAAAGCTGCAAAAGCTCCTTCCAGAAAAACTCGAATTACGCTATGTCGGAAGAGTTAGGAGTGCATCTCCTGCTGCAGGATCAGGAGCGTTGCACAAATTTGAGCTAGCCAAATTTTTAAACGAGGCGTTTGAGTAGGAATGGTAGTAGAAATCAAAGTTCCATCAGCCGGGGAATCTGTTTCAGAAGCTGTTATTGCAACGATCATAAAAGAGAGTGGATCATATGTCGAAAAAGACGAAGAAATTCTCGAGCTAGAAACTGACAAAGTCAACCATGTTGTCCATGCATCCGAAGCAGGTGTCCTGACACTTCACGTCAAAGTCGATGAAACCGTAGCCATCGATCAAGTCATTGGAACCATTGATCCAGCAGCAAAAGCAACTTCTGCGCCAGCCGCTCCTAGTGCCGAGAAAAAAGAAGAACCGGTTTCTCCACCACCAGCATCGACCCCTTCAGGCGATGGTGCTCGACGAACGCCAGCTTCATTCGTCGCCTCGATTGGAAAAGAAACGGCGCCCCCTCCAGCTCCAAAACCAACACCGACTTTAGCAAAACCCGCGCCAGTTAAAGAGGGGAGTCAAACGCGTAAACGGATGAGTGGGCTTAGACGTACAATCGCCAAGCGACTCGTCGAAGTGAAAAATAATACCGCCATGCTCACTACTTTTAACGAAGTCGACATGTCTTCTGTCATGGAACTTCGGTCGCGTGAAAAAGATACCTTTTTTGCTAAGCATGGGGTCAAACTCGGGTTCATGTCTTTCTTTGTCAAAGCCTGTGTTGCCGCCTTAAAAGAGCTACCTGACGTTAATGCATTCATCGATGGTGAGGAGATCGTCTACAATCACTCTTACCACATTGGCATCTCTGTTTCGACCGAAAAAGGACTCATGGTTCCTGTCATCCGCGCCTGTAATGAGCTGACCTTTGCAGGGATTGAACAAGCCATTCAAGACTATGCGAAAAAAGCCCGCTCAGGCTCTATTAGCATTGACGATCTTCAAGGAGGAAGCTTCACCATCACAAACGGGGGAGTCTTTGGATCGATGCTTTCAACCCCCATTTTAAATCCCCCTCAAAGCGCCATTCTAGGGATGCATAATATCGTCAAACGGGCTGTCGTCGTGAACGATCAAATCGTCATCCGACCCATGATGTATCTTGCTCTCAGTTACGACCACCGCATTGTCGATGGCAAAGAAGCCGTCACTTTCTTAGTGAAAGTCAAAGAGCTCCTTGAGAAACCAGACCGACTGCTTTTAGATTTTTAGGGGAGAATGATCATGGCAGAAACCTTCGATGTCGTTGTCATTGGATCAGGACCAGGAGGCTATGTTGCAGCTATTCGCGCCGCGCAATTAGGGCTCAAAACTGCCTGCATCGAAAAAGAACCTAACCTAGGGGGAACATGTCTCAATGTGGGCTGCATTCCCTCCAAATCCCTACTGCAATCATCAGAGCTCTATTCCCAAATTCTGCACCATTCAAAAGAGCATGGGATCCATGCCTCAGCAAAACTCGATTTTTCCCAAATGATGTCGCGCAAGGACCAAGTGGTAGCAGGTTTTAACCAGGGGATCCAAGGACTCTTTAAGAAAAATAAAATCACCCACATCAAAGGGAAAGCGACCTTTATCTCTCCCACATCTGTCACTGTCTCTACGCAAGAAATCACCGCTAAAAACTTCATTATCGCAACCGGTTCTGAGCCGACACCCCTTCCTTTTCTTCCCTTTGATGAAAAAAAGGTCCTTTCTTCAACCGGCGCTCTTGCTCTTAAAAAGATCCCTCAAAAGATGGTGGTTGTTGGAGCTGGAATCATCGGCGTCGAATTGGGGTCCGTCTATAGCCGTTTAGGTACCGAAGTCACCTTTATCGAATTTCTCGATCGCGTTTGCCCAACACTTGACGAAAGCCTCTCGAATGGGCTCCAGCAAGCCCTGACTAAACAAGGAATGACTTTCCACCTTTCGACTAAAGTCACCTCTGCCGAAATCACCCCCTCCGGTGTCACTCTCACAACTGAGAAAAGCGATAAAACAACTGTCCAATTCTCAGCCGATATCGCCCTCGTCTCCATCGGGCGCCGCCCTTACACCGAGGGGCTTGGCCTCGATAAAGCCGGCCTAGAAACTGACAAAAGGGGATTTCTTCCCATTGATGCTAACTTCCGTACCAAGCAGCCCCATATCTATGCCATTGGAGACATTGTCGACGGCCCCATGCTCGCCCACAAAGCTTCTGAAGAAGGGTATGTCGTCTCAGAGATCATTGCTGGCCATACCCCTCATATCGAGTATATCGCAATTCCAAGTGTTGTCTATACCCATCCTGAAGTGGGAGCTGTGGGCCTAACCGAAGCCGAAGCAAAAGCCATGAATCTTTCGATCAAAACGGGGCAGTTTCCTCTCAAGGCCAATTCTCGAGCTCGCTGTAGCGGTGAAGACGAAGGATTTGTCAAAATGATAGCCGACCAAAAAACCGGAACCCTTCTCGGAGTTCATATTCTTTCAGCCCATGCCGGCGAGCTTATTGCCGAAGCGACCTTAGCGATTGAGAAGCGGGTTACAGCCTTTGAATTGGGCAATCTCTGCCATGCCCATCCGACCCTGTCCGAAGCCTTAAAAGAAGCGGCTCTTTCCATCTCCAAAAAAGCCATCCACATGTAGAGGGTGTTGAGCCCATTTTTTTAGGATAAATGCGTAATAAGGCCTGAACGGGCTTCCGTTGGATTGATTTTCTTTGTAGCGTTAGAAACTAT
This sequence comes from Simkania negevensis Z, assembly GCF_000237205.1. Taxonomy (GTDB): domain Bacteria; phylum Chlamydiota; class Chlamydiia; order Chlamydiales; family Simkaniaceae; genus Simkania; species Simkania negevensis. The sequence continues at coordinate 1,150,889 of NC_015713.1, forward strand.
TTATAAGCTGAGGGGGGAGATTCTTTTGGAATGATTGCTTTAAGATTTTTTGTCTGGCAAAGAGCGGAGATCGAGCATGCTGCCAGGCGGAAAAAGACGGAGCAAGAATAGAAAAAAATATAACCACCTGGGTACATATAAAAAACCCGCGGGAGGACCCCACGGGTTTATGAGATGAATTGATGGTAATCAATTATCGCAAGTTATGCAACGCCTTCAGCGTCTTTTTTTCCGTCTGCTGACTCGCTAGAATCAGTAGATGAAGTTGTGACGTTTGCAGTTGCAAGCTTTTCACGAAGTGCTTTTAAGTCTCCATCACCTTTAGTGAATGTCGCATTCAATCCTTGTGCAAGGCGAGATTTGACCATTTTTTGAGCTGACGCAGAAGCTGATGTATCAAGAACGACATCTACAACGTATGCGTTAGAACCTACGTGTGCACTAGCTGTTTTTTCTTGCGCAACAAGCTCTGCAACACGTTGGTTAGCTTCAAGAAGTTCGGCTTCGCGTGCTTCTCTCTGTTTAACAGAGTCTCTGTAGCTTTGAGTATTGAAGCGGTGAGAAGCTTCAAACTCTTTAGCTTTGCGAACAGCTTCTTTAGCAACATCAACAGCGCTTTTAGCTTCACGAATCTGCACTTGAATCGCAGATGTATCTTTAGAAGCATTTGCGATATTAAGAGCTGTAAAGACCCCAGAAAGGAGACCTTTCTCTTGTAAGCTGTCAAGAAGCGCTCGTGTAAGAGTTGGAGATCCAGGAGTCTCATCTTTACCTGATCCAGCAACAATTTGAAGAAGGCTGATGTAATCAGTAGTTTTAAGCGCTTTACTTTCTTTAAGAGCTGTGGGATCGATTGCAGCAGTAACTTTTGGAAAGTCAAATTTAGCTTCATTTTCAACTGGAATTTTAACTTCAACTTCAGTTCTTCCGGCTTTAAGAGCTTGAACGAGCTGAGTGTGAGCTTCAATCGGCATCCCTTTAGCAACTGGTGTTTGTTGAAGAAGAACTCCAACATAGTCAGCATTTGCTTGAGCTTCTTTTTCTTTCTCAGCAACATATTGCGTAAAGTTGTCATTGAGCTGACTTAAGAAAGTCTTAGAAGCTTCGAGAGACGCTCTCACTTGAGGAGCGTTTTCAGCTAGAGCTTCATTTCGTGCTTGCAATGTTTCAAGAGGAATACCCAAAGTCTTAGCTGATACTTCCTTAGCATCATCATCAAGTGCCAAGAAGTTAATTGCGTCGATCAGTTGAGCTTCACCCTTCTCGCCATTACCAGCAAGATCGCGCAACTCAGACTTACGATCATTTAAGAATGACGTCTTCAGTGCTTTGATGTCGCGAGCGGCGTTGATCCGTCCAATCGCGCTATTGACTTCTGACTTGATTGTTGGAGCAGCATTCTCTGCAAACTTCTCTCTGATCACATTGAATTCCTTTAGAACTAGAGGATTCGCTTTAGCTGTATCTAAATCTCCAGTTAGGTCAGTAGCACCATTTGTATTGATAGCAACAACTCTTGCAGCTTCAACTAAAATATCGTCTCCTAATTTGTTAAATGCATCTGTAGCACCTTGAAGAGACGCCATACGTTGAAGATGAGATTGACCTGTAGGATCTTGAACGCGTCCCATTTTTGCTGCGATGTCTTTACCAGCAATTTCAGCATTTCCTTGATACCACATTGTTTTAGCAGCTTCGATTGCGAATGCTTGTTGAGACGATCCACCTGTCACAACCTTGCTAAGACCATCGCCTTGAGCAATAGCTGATGCAACAAATGCTCCATAAAGAGCGCGACGCTCATCTGCATTCATACCGCTCTCTTTAGCAACTTTATCAATTGCTGTTTGGAGAGCTTCAACAGATCCTTGGAATCCAGTGACTGTATCTTGAAGGGAACGAACCCCTTTTTTTCCTTCCTCGAATCTATCGACAGTAACTTCATCCCGCACATCAACAGATAATTCGCCCTTTAGAGCATCTTTCACTGAGTTCTTAGCAGTGTGTAGAGTTTGTACTTGAGCTGAGAAGTTTGCTGGGTTACGGATCAGTTCGCGAGCCGCATTTTGGTCTTTCATGTGTGAAACGTTTTTATATGCCCACACACCAAGGCCGCCAAGTGTAAGAACGAATGCAGCGACTTTTAAAAATGTTTTTACTCCAGCGTAATTACCTTCGCTTTTAAAGGTATCCCCGAAAGAATACTCATTGTGAAGCGTATCCATTGCTTTATTCAAGCTTTTTGACTCTGCGTCAAGTCCTAATGCCTGATTGATAGCACCGACATTGACACTGGGAGCTATTCTAGTTGATTCTGACATTTTTATATTCTCCATTTAAAAAAGATTATAATCTTAATAGGCGTTTTTTAATTTTGAAGTTCTTTTATTATATTAAAACTTAACATTCATAACAACAGTTTATATAAATTAAAACATAATATTTCTTAACTATTTCTGTTATTGTTTCGTTTGCAATTTGATATTATATTATAACATATTATAATTATTAACTTTTACAGTAAAAATTAATTTATTTTTCATTTAATATAATTAAAAATTTAAATATTCAAATTTTGTTTAGTTTAAATTTTAAATTACTATAATTAGTAAAACTTAAAATTTAATTATATGTTGAATAAAAATTTTATTATTTAGTCTAGATAAAATGAATGGACTGTTTCAACAGTCCATTCAGCTGACTCTTTTGAGAGCCGAGAGAGAGGTGATTGATAATCAGCGACTTAAGATAAGTCGCTCTCTATTAATGGGATAGGGTTGTCTGGAGACAAAGGATCAAAAGCTAACGCTTCATTGAGCTTTAAAACCGTATCAAATTTGTTTCCCATAGTATCTACAATCCCTTGAAGTACAGGTAGGGCTTGTCTCACTTTTTTAACCTTCTCGAGATAGAGAGTTCTTTTGATCTTGTTTGATGGATCCAATAGAAGGCTTGCCTCGCTTGTTTTCATCAATTTGTACTCAAATACGATCCCTTGAACTTGCGAGCTCAGGGAGTGGCTACTTAAACTTCCTCTAAGAGCCCTTTCATCGGGCACTAAACATTCATTTTGCCACATTAAGAAGTCATACCCTTCTGAGAGTTCTCTAAGGTCTCTTTTCCAGTTCGCATCGATGCTTCTTTTCCCTTCTAGAGCGTCGTTGAGAAGCTGAGTCGTAGCTGCGAGGTTTTCAGTGACCTTTTGAATGAACTCTTCTCGAGATTTCGGGGCAATTTTGTCTAGCTCAGGTAAAACTCGGTTCATAATCATCCCATAGATTGCATTCCCAGTAGCGTATTGTTGCACTGCAATAGGCGAAGAGAGAGTTGAGCGATTTTTCTCCATTTTGTACTGGTTTAGCTCTCTATGAGCCTGGATATCTAGAGTGATGATTTCACGTTTTTCATCCACGTGATGTTGAATCGGTTGAGCAAAGACCCCATCTTTACTATCTTCTCTTTCCTCCCGAATTCTTGCGAAGGGAAGAAGTTGGTTATCGATGTAGCTGACTACTTTGAGCACTTCTGGTGGGGAGCTGATGACACGTGAAGCGATTGAGTCGATCATGCTGAGAAGAGCCGTTGATTTAAAATCCCGCTCGACCTTTCCCCGTCTGATTTTATTTTCCTTCACCCAGGTGACATTCGTGATTTCTTGACTTGCTTTGTCAAAATATTTCACCTGGTCCTCAACAGAGTGTCCATCGACTTCGCTTTGAAGCACCTTGACGGGTTTTTCTAGAGCTTTCAGATAGTCTCCATGAGCTTTATTGAATGCTCGATGAGTCTGAACATGATCTTCCATAGAACGGTCTTGTCGATGAAATATCGTCGCTGTATGACTGAAAGGGAAGGCTTCCATTGCCTTCCAAAACTCTTTATACCCAACCAGGGAATGTCCATTGAAGCTTCTGTTGAAAACCCCCCACCAACGAACCAATTTTCCTTCTGCAGCGCGAGTTTCTAATTCAGTTCTTGAAGTTCCTGTTGAGCTTTTACTGGCGCTAGAGGGCAGAGGAATGCCAGTCGAAGGAAGCGAGGGCTTTTTAAACGTAGAGTCCGAAGAACTGCCAACTAACACAAATTCTTCTGAATCAGATTCTGATGATGAACTCACTAGACTGACTGGCCCATCGAATTTAAAGGGTTTAGCCTCGAACTTGGGTATCTCAGGATAAAGAGATTTAACTTCTTTCATGCGAGCTTCGACTTCTGACCGGTCGGATTCAGATAACGCAGGGTACTTGATCACTTCGGCTTTGGCATTCAAAGAATCTGAAAGAGAAGGAGTTTCTCTACCCTCAGTATCAACACCATTTTTTACTTGTCCTTCTAGATGGCCTGTAAGTTGGCCTTGTTCCATTTGATTTTCAGTATGATCTATTTTGACGTAATCTGATGGGTCTGCTTTGTGGCTACTCCAGCCCCAGGGAATCATAGACCCCAGATATGAGAGGATGCTTGACATAATCCTGTCTCCTAAAAAAAACCTTTTATTCTCGAATCCATCAATAAAAAATTATGATTTATACCGAACTTATTGATGAGTTCTTTTTATTTGTTCAATATGCTTAAAATAATAATAAAATTCGTAAATAAATTCAATTTAAATTAGGTAGTTTTTATTAATAAACATAATAGAAAATCGTTTTTATATATACTTCTGAGGCTGTTTTTATCAAAAACGAATTTTGTCTTTTACAAACAGAGTAATTTCAATTTTAACTTCGTAGATAGTTTATTTTTTGTATAATTGAATAAACATTTTAATTGTCGATTTCACAAATTGCTGTAAATCAGTGGCGTATACAAAACATAGCTAAAATTTAATTTGTTTAATATTAACTAATTTAAGTTGTTTTTATTTGAGAATATAGTGTGAATCACACTATAATGAAGAGTATAGTTGAAAGAACATATTTTAATATAGCTCTAATAGGAGGCTTTCACTATGGATAAAACCATTAATAAGGACGAACTTGTCCGTTTAGTTGCGAAACAAGAAAGCAAAATAGACATGCTTGAAGCAGAGTTAACTTACTTGAATCGTTTGCTTGTCAATGTTGGATTTCCCGAGGGGATTGAAACATTGAAAGCAACTGCAGAAGAACTTTTGCAGGACGCGAATGAGAATGTTCGTTCGAACCCGCAAATGGGTTTCTAAGCGAAAGGTGGACTTCGGTCCACCTTTTTTTTGCTCTCATGTTTTCTCTATGAATCTATCCAAATTTCAAACCTTGTTTTAGATGGTGTGGTCAAATAATATTTCGTGAAAGAAGACTTACTAGGAGAAAAGTTCAAGGCAACTGAGGCAGGAAGCCCAAGTTAGAACTTTCACTTAAGGGCTGATTCGCTAGTGCTCCATAACAAAAAATTCTTCATCGAAAGTAAGCCAATTTTTGAGCGCAATTTGCTTTATCAAAAATAGAGAAGATTGTTGATGGGAAAGTTCTGAAAAGATGGATTACTCTTAGACAAGGCGAAATTTTGAAGAAGCAAAGGGTGTCAAAAACTGGATGAGTAGCGGTGAAGAGTTTTTAGGACAATCGGTTTACTTGATTTATTCCCCATAGATCGTTTAAATTAGCTTTTCAAACAGATGAGGATTCCATGCCAAAACTAATCTTTAACGAAGAAGAAGAGATCGAACTAGAAGAGAACGCTCCAATCAAACCTTCTTGCGAAGAAGCTGGAATACCTTTTGCTTGTGAAGAAGGAGTCTGTGGCACGTGTGTGATCGAAGTTGAAGAAGGGATGGAACACCTTTCTGAATTTACGCAAGAAGAGCTCGACTTCTTAGGAGAGCAAGAAACTGAGCGCCTTGCATGCCAATGCAAAATCAAAAGCGGCTGCGTCAAAATCAAGTATTAGAGGAATAGAGTGACTGAAAAAGAAAAGGGCCCGATTACGCGGGACATGACAATTGACGACATCTTTGCAAAGCATCCCGATAAAGGGCAGCGCCTTTCACAGGAATTGACGAATGCAGGTCTACATTGCGTTGGCTGCCAAGCAGCGACATGGGAGACTCTAGAAGTGGGTATGCTTGGCCACGGCTTTGATGATGATAAAATCGACTCTCTCATTGCCCGTTTAAATGAGATTATTGCTGAAGAGGTGGACCCCACCACTATTGCCCTGACAAAAAGGGCAGCAGAGCGCTTTAAAACAATCTTAGAGCAAGACGGTAAGAAAGGCTGGGCCTTACGCTTTGCCGACAAACCAGGAGGGTGTGGGGGATTTGAATACGTGCTCGACTTTTCAGAAACTCCAACAGAAGATGATACGATCTTTACTTCGCATGGAGTGGATATTCATGTCAAAAGCAAGATGCTCGCGCGTCTACTCGGCTGTGAAATTGATTATCTAGAAGGACTTATGGGATCGGGCTTTAAAGTGACCAATCCCAACGTCAAAGGTTCATGCAGCTGCGGCAACTCCCAGAGTTATTAAACAGAAACACTTGTCGCATAATTCAAAAATAAAACCGCAAATATGTATCCTTTAATTAGATCTGTATCACCAGGTTTAATACGACTATTTAAAATATCGTAAACCGTCTTAACTGCATGTTTTTCCTCAGGAGTAAGTACCAATCCAGTTTTAAGTTTCGTTAATGCGCTTGTAAAGTGACCTTTTTTGACTGTCCGAGGATCAACAGAACTTAGATTGAAATCTTTTTCAGCTTTGACATTAACCCAGACAGTAGCCCAATTTGTTCCAGAATGGTTTCTTTGAACTTCTAATCTAGCTTCACTATTTTCAAGAAGTGAAGTATCAAGAATTCTAGGATAATGTTTGATTTTATCCTTTGGAGCATGAGGAGCGCCCGTTTGCAGTTGTTTGAAAGTTCTGAGCTGGTTATCAGTTAGCGGGCCTCTTGAAGAGTCTCTAAGGTAATCTGCCACAGCTTGGAAATCTTCTTGAGTCGGCTTATAAGCATCTGTATTGGAAGGAGCTACTTCACTTTCGAGAGATATAACCTGAATGGCAGTAGTGAGGTTTTCGCGATAATACTTGATTTTATCCTTTGGAGCATGAGGAGCGCCCATTTGCAGTTGTTTGAAAGTTCTGAGCTGGTCATCAGTTAGAGCAGTATCCGAAACACCATTGATATAATTCAGTACAGCTGTGTAATCAGCGCTAGTCGGAACATGTGTATCGACATTGGCTGGGTCTCCAGCAACTTCAGTCAATAAAATGCGTTCACCTGCTTTAGAATTTATTCGATAGTGTCGATCTTTCTCATTGAAAGTAAGAGGAACATCTGTTTGCAGTTGTTTAAAAGTTCTAAGCTGGTTTTCAGTTAGATCAGTGCTCGAATCACCGTTGATGTATTGAAATACAGTTGCGTAATCGGCGCTAGTCGGAGTGTAATCATCTGTATTGTCGGGTTTAGCTACTGATTCAAGTGTTAAAGGTCTAAGGGCGTAATTTAACCTATTTTCGACTAATTCGAAGGTATTGTTACGGTCATCTGGATTCTTTATTGAAGCAAGGGCTTTTTTCACATCTTCACTTGGTTCAGTATGCGATGTGCTTGCTAACCAACTCAATGCTTCTTCAAAGTGTTCTGTAGTACCATTCCAACCACGTACATCAACACCTTCAGTCACTTGTTTAAAGAGCCCTGCAGCAATTTGCTTCTGGTAATGTGCTGCTTTTTCTAAAGGTTTCTCAGTAGGAGGAGGAGTGTTTTTTTTCATTTTTTTATACGTCTTGATCTGACTTATTGTTAGCGGTTCTTCTGAGCGACCGTTAAGAAATGCTTCAACCTTAAGGAGGTCTTCTTTTGAAGGATCATAACCATCCACCCCATCAAGTTCGGGTAGTTCTTCTAAATCAATTACCCTGATTACTTTATCGAGTTCGGAAATTAAATTGCTCTTATCCATTTCCTGAGTCAATACTCCTGCAATGATGATTGCTCTTGACTCAGGACTTGGTTCAGAGCTAACAGGGTCTTTTAGCCAGGCTCTTGCATCCCTAAAATCTTTTGGTGTGGGTTTCCAAGAAACGTCGTGGGTTGGCATACCGGTTTCATTTAATTTACACAAAACGTAGTTGGCACGAGCTTGCTCTATGAGGAATGTGATTTTCTTTGCTGGATCTGTAATCGTGTCTGGAACTTCAGGTAAGCTTAAATATGCGTAGAGCGCTTCCTTTGTTAATGATTGGGCAGGCAATAATCCACGCAGATACTGGTGAAGCTTTTGATAGTGTGCGGCTTTTTTGTCCCAGTTTGTATAATCGGGATCGCTTTCCAGAGCCTTGAGGTTTTTCGATGTCAATTCAGCAGCCCTTCTATCTAGCTCAGGGTGAATTGCTTTGAATTCTTCTTCTTTCAGCTTTGCCAACATTTTTTGTTTCCAGACTGTTGGATCTGTTTCTGGAGGAGAGATTGACTCATGAGCTAATTTAAGTGCAAAGAGCCGTTGCTTTGCAGTTATTGAAGATGTGTCCAGGACATTTTCTGGCTTACTTAGGTCTTCTAAGAGCTCAATAGCTGTACGGAAATTACTATTTTTTGTCTCACTTTTCCAGGTGTTGTAATCTCCATCCATTACAGCGTCTTCTATCTTAGTCTTTATTTCGGGGAGGAATTGTTCAACGATTTTATCTTTTAAATATGAATCTAAGGAGGAGAGTAAAAGTGTAGGATCACTTGAATCTATTGTCGTACCGCTAGGAATAGCAATTTTCCAAGTTTGTAGAGCGGCAATTTCTTCTTTAGTTAGATCTAGAGGATAATTTGTTTTTCCCAATTTTTCTCGAAGACTTGCAAAATCCTTAAGTTGGGGTGTAACAGAGCTAACATCGTGATGTAATAAAGAAGTTAAGAGTTCGATTTTTCCAGCTGGAGTCTTCCACTGATCCAAGACATTTTGTTTTAAAGTGATTTTTGCATCAAGTTCATCGACTTTTGCTTGTAAAGTAGATTTTGAACCAAAAGGGCCACGATATGCTTTATCACGAGCTTCTATTTTACGTGTTCTTTCCTCTTTAAGTTGTTGCAAATCAGATACAAAATCTGTAGGTTTCTTAGCAAAATTGATTTTTTCTTCTCGTTCAGCAACTTCTTTTCTTAGCTCTGAAATTTTTGTTCTAAGGAAATTTTCTACTGGCGCAGAGTATAGGAGGAGGTTTTTCTCCTCCGTATCAAAACCTGGTACAGTCCAATTTTCAGCTACTTTTTTCACAGCAGTAGACCAAGCTTCAGTAGCTTCTTCCTGAGATGCGTAATCTGTTCCGATATATCCTCCCAACCAACTTGAAGGAAGAGCTCCCAAGACAGGTACAAGACTTAAACTGTTCCCTATTTTTTGGCTTGCGGATTCAATCTGTGTAGCATATCCAACTAAACGATTAAGTTCATCGATTTGCTCTTTCTGTTCTTCTTCTAAATTGCATTTAAGAGCTGTTTTAGCTTCTACCGTTTTGGTACTGGGCTCAGGATCTGTTGAACCATGTATTCCTGTGTGGCTTGGAGTGCTTGCAAGTAGTGGAGCAGCGCGAGAGTCATCAACAGGTACGTCGATCACATCAACACGAGCAATTGCAGTCAATCTATGAGCTTCTAGCCAGCAATCATTGACTTTACTGATAAGCGCTTTGTAGGCATGATCTGCTGTAGTTTGTGTATGCTTTTCAGGGTCTGTTTCTTTGGTTCCAACTTCATGAATGGCTTGGAAAACAGCTGTAGCGTACTTCGGATCTCCAAGGTTATCTACATTTTCTTCTAACCAAGTTTCTTTACTAACTGTTACTCCTGGCTCGAATTTCTCATGAGCAGTTTTATAGAGCAGTTTTGTAACATCTGCTTCAACGTCAGGGTTTAATGAAACTTGGAAAGTCTTCACAGCATCATTGACGTATATTTGAAGTGCTTGTTCGTATACTTGTTTGAGTGTTGTAGTGGGCGAAGCTGCCGCAAGATGCTGTCTGAAGAGGCGTACGAACTTTTTATCTATCTGATTGAGTGCACCGTCTATTTCATCTCTTGTCATCCCTTCAACAGTTTTGCTTCCTAACTTTGCTTCGAGGTCAAGTACAGCTTTCTGATCACCGGTCATTCCATCTTTGATCCCTCCAAAAGCTTCAGAATAGGTGGAGAGGTGAGCTGTTGTAAGTGATTGTTTTTGGTGGCTTACCGAATCTTCGTCATCTGCTTCGTCTGATTTGACAAAGTGAACCCCTCTTTCGTCGAAGAAAGCATTTTGACGACTCTTTGCTTCAGATGTGTCGTGAACGTCACGGTGGGGGTCTAGAATAGATTGAGCTAAATCATTAATTTTCTGAATATTAACAGATTGGAGGCCAGCATTTGCAGGGTCTAAGGCTCTTTGCAGCTCGCTTCTACGGATAGGGTTACCATCCTTGTCATAAGGAATAACGTATCTTTTATACGCTACACCATCGCGCGTAAAGCTATCGACTTGTATCCCATACCCCTTCCTAACACAGGTCTGGAGCTTTGAATAGGCCACTTGATTGGCTGTTGATGTGGCTGAGCTCGTAGCCATAGTACTTCCCCATTATTACTCATTTAGTTTAATTATATCATTTTTGATAAAAAAATTACTAATATTTAGTAAACATATTATTAATGTATTATGTTTTATTTATGTAATTGTTTGTTAGTGTGTTAAAAAAGATGGACCTTTATTTGGGATTTGGTAAGGTGAGTTCAGAGGTTTAGATCTTAGGAAAAAATTTAACCCATTTATTTATAGATACTTATGAGAAAAGTTATTTCCGAAGTAAAAGAGAAATTGCGTGCTGTTCTGATTTTTGGCCCTCCGGGCTCGGGAAAGGGGACTCAAGGGAAGTTCTTGAGTAGCGCAGGGAACCATTACCATCTCTCATCTGGGGATATTTTTCGGGGGCTTTCTCCAGAGTCTCCAGCTGGGAAGGTCTATCATAGCTATGCTAGTGAGGGTAAGTTAGTTCCAGATGAAATCACCATCGAGATCTGGCACCACTATGTTATGGGTCTTATTGCGACGAACCGCTATTTTCCAGATGAGCAGCTTATTTTGCTCGATGGAATCCCCCGGACGAAGCATCAGGCAGAGATTTTAGATAGCTATGTGGAGGTTCAAAAAATTATCTTGCTTGAGTCCAAGTCGAAAGATGTTTTAGTTCAAAGACTTAAAAGGAGAGCTCTCATTGAGCGCCGTTTTGACGATTCTGATGAGAAAGTCTTGCGTAGTCGGATGGAGATCTACGAGCAGGAGACGATCCCTGTCCTTGCTCACTATCCAGAGGAAAAAATCGTCCGTTTTGATGCCGAACTCCGCCCTCTGGAGGTTTTGCGGGATATTCTCACATCTTTATGTGAAATTCTTTCTTAATTATTTCTTGATCATTAATTAAATATTTACTACAATAATAGAGCGGTACTTTACCGTTTAAAATAATAAACTTTATTAACCCGTTAACAAAAGTTTTTAATTTTCTATTATGGAGTTGAAAAATGGCGTCACAGATACCGTCGCGTCCAAGTCAACGCTCCACTGTGAGCGAAGGCTGGGGGTTTGCTGGTGCAGGCCGCCTTGCCTCAAGCGTATACCAAAAGGGCTATTCATTTATAGCTAGTTTGGGTGGGTCGCTGCTGCCGTTTTTCTTCACACAGAATTTTCAAAATCCTTCTGTTGGTACGAATGACGGCCAAAGCGACTCCGTGTTGAAAAACCGTAGTCTTCACGTCAGAACCTCTACATCATCTGATTTGAGACTTGTATCCGGGCTCAAAGATCAGCCCGAACTAATGATTGATGAATCTCAAACTGGAGAGTCTGAGCGGATTCTGCCTAAACCTGCTGTAAAACGAGGTGAGGGAGATAATCCTAAATCAGACGGTCCAACGCTGCTGGAAACAGCAGTGAAAACAGATAGAGTTGCTCAAAAAGAGATGAAGGAACCTTGGTGGCTTATAACCGGTCCATCAAATGAATTTATCTATGCAACAAGCGACATATCGAGTTTATATCGGATGGTTCATGGAGTTCAGCTGGCTGTTACGAATCAGCCTACACCTCCAGGAGATACTGCTCTTGGAATCACATCGGCTGCCAGTATTTTGACAGGATATGTTGCGGGATGTCGCGGCTATGTTCAAGATAGAGAAGCTAGTAAGATTGGAGACTTTTGGGGCCAGGTGAGTGGAAAAGTGACCATGGCACGAGGTGCCTTTGAAACAACTTATGGAGCTGCGATGCTTCCTACTCGCATCCTCTCGCTTGTTGCTGCATCAAATGGTTCACAGTCTGTTGCTCAAGCTGCAGCGGTTTCCGGAAATGTCGCATCTGCGCTTGGTGGCGTGATGTACTTGCTTTTAGCGATTCCTTGCGCCATCTCTGTTGGCAAAGGGATCCAGTTTAAAGTAGGTCTTAACGAGGCCATGAACGACCCTGAGTTTAAAACAGAAAGCGAAAAACTCCGTGGTGGTATTGATTACATTATGGGTAAGCTTGTTTTAAATCGAGATGATCGTCGAGAACTAGCGACAAAGGTTGCTTGCGATCCAAGTATTTGGGATGGCGAGAATGTCACACCTGTCGACATCAGTGCAGCAGATGAGAAATTGCTTTCTCAAGGAGACAAGGACTACATTCAAGGGTTTGCCGGAGCGTACGGGAAGAAGCATGATTACAGCGAGTTTACAATTGCGCAAATTGGAGAGCACATTAAGTCAGCTTTTATCAATGGAAAGAAATTGAAAGAAGCTGAGCTTGGACGGATGGCTGATCCTGCAACAGTGAAACTTGTAAAAGACGAGCTTGAAAAACCAAAAGCTGAGCAACTGCTAGAGCGTTTACTAGATCCAAATGACAAAACAGCTGTTCAAGATGCTGAAGCGTTCTTAAATCAAGTGAATAAGAATGCAAATTTCAACATTGCAATGAATGCAACGATTCTTATCTTGTGTATTCTTGGTGCTGTTGCCTTTTTTGCTGGAATGGCTGTAACTGGTGGCGGTCTTGGGATTGCTCTTTCAGTGATTTGGGTTGTCGTTTCTATTGGAATGCTTGCAGTTGATGGTTACTATTTATGGCAGGCATACAAAAGTGGCGATCCTAAATTTGGCGACAAGGTCATGATGTCGCTTATGGGCCTTTTCATGACGGCATCAGTGATGACTGCTGTTTTCTCGGGCGGACTCGTTCCTCTTATTGCAGCAGGTGTGATTGGCTTAATGTGGGCTGGGACTGGTATATACAGTTACTACCGCTGGTCAAAAGAGCCTGTTGATGAAGAGAAAACCGACAAAGTGGCACAAGAAAAAATTGCCCTTCTCAAAGAAGAAGAACGTCGTCTTCTTGCTGAGAAAGAGCACCGTCGCTTAGAGGAAAATCTCAAAGAGAAACTAGCCTAAAAATACTCCCCCCTATTACAAATAGGGGGGTATGTCTTACGAAGCACAACTACAGGACTTTTTAAATTTTATCGGTTCCGAAAAGGGACTCTCTATCCATACTATCGAAGCCTATGAGCGCGATTTGCGCACCTTTTTATCAAGTTATCCGAAAACAAGTCTCGAGAGTGTCACTCAAGAAGAGATCATTTCGTTTATCGAAAAGATGAAGGGAAAAGGGTATGCTTCGAGTAGTCTTTCTCGCTCTTTGGTGGCAATCAAAGTTTTTTTCCGTTTTTTAAAACGGGAAAGGCTCATTGTACAAGATCCGACGGCTTTGATTGAATCACCCAAACTGTGGCAACTCATTCCAGAAGTTCTAACAGAAAACGAAATCACAGCCCTCCTCAAACAGCCTGATGTGGACTTAGAAATTGGGGCGCGGGACCGAGCCATTTTAGAAATGCTTTATGCAACGGGGATGCGGGTTTCTGAGCTTTGCAGCTTGAATGTGCATGATGTCGATGATCAAACTGTTCACGTCAGAGGAAAGGGGGGGAAAGAACGGATTGTGCCAATTGCTGCTGTTGCTATTGAAGCCCTTGACCATTACTTAAGTTTTCGAAGAGATGTGAAAAAGTTAAAAGATGAGCCTCTTTTTCTCACAAAAAAGGGGAAGCGCATTGGTAGAACGCAAGTATGGGTCCGTCTCAAACATTATGGGAAGGGAGCGCAAATTGACAAAGTCATTTCGCCTCACACCTTGCGCCACTCTTTTGCGACCCATTTGCTCGATCATGGTGCAGATTTGCGTGTGATTCAAGAGCTACTTGGCCACGCAGACATTTCTACGACTGATCGGTATACCCATTTATCGAATAAGCATCTGTATCAAGCTTTCGATCAATTCCACCCTAGGAAATAATTCTTTTTTTTGAGATGATGCTTATATGTTTAAGCACTTATCGATTTTTCTTCTTTGTTCTCTAAGTGTGTTTGCAAGTGAGCAAATAACGCCTGTTAGGCCTCCTGCTCAAGAGATTACCCCAAAGGGACAAACTTTTGTCCAAAATGGGGTGGCGATGCCTTATGTCTCTGCGAGTTTGATTTACTGGAAAGCGCGTGAAGATGGATTGCAGTATATTGTCACTGGACAAAGTGGCTTTCGCGGAAAAGTCTATGAACCCGATTTCGAAGGACATCTCGGGTTTAAAGCAGGACTTGGAGTCAATCTTGGACATGATGGATGGGATGTCTATTTGCAGTACACCTACTTTGACTCGGATGCTGCGGATGATTTTCATAGACCCATCGGTGAAGAGCTCCTTGGAACTGGCTTTTTAATTGGAGGGGTGAACAAGTCTCATGCGAAATGGGATTTTCACATCGATATTTTCGATCTCGAATGGGCAAGGCTTTTTTATATCAGCCCGTATTTGATGTTACGTCCCTTTTTTGGGTTGAAAGGATACTTATCAGATCAAGACTATCAAGTGCGCAGTGAGGGGTATTCTGATGTGAATCGGACAGTGAGCAATTCAGATCGGATTCGGTATGATGTCGATCAGTGGGGAATGGGAATCCGAGGGGGGCTGCAAAATAGCTTTTGTTTCACGAAGAATTTTAGCATTTTTGGCAATTTGGCTCTCGCTGCAGAGTGGAGCCGTTTTCACTTGCGACTCCGAGAAGATAGTGCAACAGCTTTGCTGCTCCGTCTTAAAAATGAGCGCTATCAAATGGTTCCAGTCCTTGAGCTTGCTGTTGGTTTGCGCTGGGATATTTACTTTTATCAAGAGAAGTTCCATTTTGGTCTTGAGTGGGGCTGGGAAGAGCAAATGTGGTGGGATTTTTCCCATGCATTCGATCTCTTTAACCGAGGCTCTAGTGGAGGAAATCTTAATTTCCAGGGGCTGACGGTTCGATCTCGCTTTGATTTTTAGTCTTCTTTCGCTGTTTGCGTGAGTGAACTTTTTCCCGTAGTGTTTCTAGATAAATGAAAACGACTGGTGTAAAAAACAGAGTGAGTACTTGAGAAATGATCAGACCACCGACAATCACAAGACCGAGAGGAATACGTGACATTGCGGTTAAACCTCCCACTCCAAGTGCGATGGGGACAGCTCCCATCATTGCAGCAAAAGTCGTCATGAGAATTGGGCGGAAACGAGCAAGACAAGCTTCATAGATCGCATCGTGAAGGTTTTTTCCTTCATTGATTCCTTCATTCGCAAAGTCAACAATCATGATTCCATTTTTCAAGACAATTCCAAGAACCATGATCAGACCGACAAATGCATAAAGTGAAAGGGGCAATCCAAAGATGAGGAGAGTGATAATGGCTCCCAGACCTGCAGGAGGAAGAGTTGACATCACGGTCAGCGGATGGACGAGGTTTTCATAGAGAATTCCTAAAATAACATAGATGAGAAACAGGGTGACGATAAAGAGAAATCCCATGCTTTGAAAGGTTTGCTTGAAAATATCTGCTGATCCTTGAACGCTTGCTGTCACTCCTTGTGAAAGTGTCTCTGAAGCGATAGCGTTTAGTTTTTGGACAGCAGTTCCAAGAGGCACATCCGGTGCTAGGTCGAACATGATTGTTGCAGAGGGGAGGGTGTTTAAATGTGCAACACTCAAGGGGCCAACCCCTTCTTCTACTTTGACAATTTCTGAGAGGGGGATTTGTGTCGGAAAGGTTTCGTTCTGGGTATTGATTTGATTTTGAGTTGCGATAGGAGTTTTGGAAGAGGCTGAGATGTAGAGTTTATTCAAATCATCAACATGACCATAATCTTTCGGCAATGTTTCGACAATGACGTAGTATTGGTCGGCAATGCTATTGATCAAGGAAATTTTTCCTGCTGCATAGGCATAATCAAAAGCATATTCGAGTCCCATTGCAGAGACATTCAAATCGTAGGCGCGGTCCCGATCGATGGTGATGTTTGCATAGGGAGCATTATTGTGCATATCACTGATGACTTGAGTGAACATTCCCGATTTACGCATTTCTGCCATGACATTCTCAGCATCTTCATACATTTGATCGGGTTCGAGACCCGTTACGACGTATTGGTAATTTCCCATGCTTGTACTGGTGCCAACATCCAGGCTTAATAAGGGCAAAGGACGCATGAAAGTCTTGATTCCAGGAATTTCATGGAGTTGTTCTAAAAGCTCACGAATCACGACGCGCATAGACTGGCGCTCGTTATAGGGCTTAAGTTTTACAAAAAAGAGAGATTGGTTCGAAGTGGGAATAGCTCCTGCCGACACAACCTCTGCAACGTTTGGATCTTTTCTCACTATTTCTGAAACTTGCTTTTGATATTCTATCATTTTGAAAGGAGAAGTTGAATCACTTGCAATTCCAAAGCCTTGAATGAACCCTAAATCTTCTGCAGGGAGAAAGTCTGTTGGAAGGCGGAGCCCTAAAAACACAGTCAAAATAACAGAAGCAATTCCAATACAAAGGGTCGTAAACCGGTGTCTAAAAACAAAGTTTAATCCCTTTTTATAGAGATTTTGTAATCCTCCATTGATTTTATCAGAGAACCGTTCGATCCAATTCTTCTTTGCATGGACGGTATGAGCTCCGACAAACTTACTACACAGCATGGGTGTAAGAGAAAGCGAGATAAATCCCGAGATTAAAACAGCAGTGACGATTGTAATTGCAAACTCGCGAAAAATCCGTCCCATGATCCCGGCCATAAAGATCATTGGAATGAAAACGGAACTCAGAGAAAGGGTCATTGACAAAATAGTAAAGCTGATTTGCTTCGATCCATTCAGAGCTGCTTCCCAAGTGTTTTTTCCCATTTCGACATGGCGGGTAATGTTCTCTAAAACGACAATCGCGTCATCGACAAGGAAGCCAATTGATAAGGTAATGGCAAGGAGGGAAAAGATGTCGATATTGAATCCATAAAGATACATCATTGCAAAGGTTCCCACAACAGACATGGGAAGAGCTAAAATCGGAATGATTGTATCAATAAATTTCCCTAAATAAAACAAGACGACAATCACAACGAGGATGAAGGCGATGAATAATGTAAACTGAACATCATTCACAGATTCCATGATCCAAACCGATTGATCAAAAAGGGTGACAATTTGAGCAGAACTGGGAAGTTCATTTCTCATTTTTTCAATCATTGCTTGGCAGCCTTGAATGACTTTGATCGTGTTGGCATTATTTTGTTTCAGAATTCCAATGATAACGCAAGGCGTTTCACTATCTGCAGTATAGTAATTGAGGCTGTATTTATCGTTTTGTAGGGAATCTAAGGCGCGGCCTAAATCTTTGATTTTTAGAAGGGCATGGTTGTTGTTTCGCACAATCAGTTCATTATAGCCAGCAGCCTGCTGCATCTGTCCGTCAACGTTGATGGTGTATTCGATATCTGGCCCATAAAGATTACCCACAGGCTTTTGGGGATTGCTGTTGGCAATCGCGTTTGCTATCTGATCAATTCCAATTTGATGAATTGCAAGCTTATCAGGATCCACTTGAACCCGAACAGCAAAGGGGGAGCCATACACATTCACTTCTGAAACTCCATCGACCATTCCAAGGCGACGTCCCATAAGAGAGTAGGCATACTCGTATAAAGTGCCCAGTGTCATGGTATCAGATTTAATCGCGTAATAGAGTACAGGTGTTTCAGTAGGGTTGGTTTTTTCATAGGTTGGATTACTCGGAAGATCGTCAGGAAGGTAGGGGGTGGCTTGGCTAATCGCTGATTCTACATCTGTTGCTGCTGCATTAATGTCTTTGTCGAGAACAAATTGGAGAACAATTGTTGAATTTCCGCTAGTACTGGAAGAAGAGATTGTTAAAATTCCATCAATTGAAGTGAACTGTCTTTCTAAAGGAGATGTGACAGTATCAGCCATGGTTTCAGGGCTTGCTCCTGGATAGCTCGTTGTGACTTGAATTGTGGGAAATTCGACATCGGGCAAATCACTTACGGGCAGCGCTTTATAACCTAAAATCCCAAAAAAGAGAATAGAAGCCATGACAAGGCAAGTCATGACAGGTCTGCGGATAAAAATTTCTGATAAGTTCATCCGTTAGCCATCCTCGTTTTCATTTTTTACTATTTTAATCTGCGCTCCATTATAGAGGCTGATTTGCCCTTCAGTCACAACTCTTTCTCGATCTTTTAATCCTTTTAAAATCACGATGCTATTATCATCTTGCCTTTGTCCCACTTCAACTGAGCGCATTTCAACTGTGTCATTTCCTTTGACGATAAAAACAAACTTGCCCTTAGAATTGGTTTGTACAGCCTCAAAAGGAACTAAAACAGCATCATCAATTGTTTCGAGATTAAGCTGCACTTGGACGTATTGGTTCGGCCATAGAGTTTTGTCTTCGTTTGGCAAAGTCGCTTTCATCATAATCATTCCCGTCGAAAGATCGACCCCATTGTCAATGAAGGTTAAGGGGCCCTTGTAGCTAGGAACTTGGGGATCTTCGACTGTGACAATGGTTTGCAGCCCTCCATTTGACTGACGTTGGCAACGTTGGACCTTTTGCAAGTCTTTTTCATTGATAAAGAATGTTGCATAAATGGGGGAGATTTGATTGAGAGTCACAAGCGGGGTTTCAGCGTTTTGCAAAACGAGATTTCCATCATCAAGAAGGCGCTGTCCTGCTCTAGCTGTTATGGGGGAGTAGATCGTCGTATAGCTCAAGTTAATTTCTGCATCTTCTAGAACACCTTCATTTTGTTTCACGATTCCTTCATCAGCTTGAACATTTGTCACTAAGCTATCAAAGGTATCTTGGGAGATATATTCGTCTTGAACGAGTTTTGAGTTTCTCTCTGCAGTTCTTCGAGCATACATCATGTTGGCAATGCTTTCTTCAAGAGCTCCCTCGGCTTTTTTTAACGAAGCAAAGTAGGGTCTTTGATCGATGAGAAATAAAAGGTCTCCTTCATTAATGAAATCACCATCATTGAAATAGGTTTTCATCAGCCGGCCATTTGCTTGGGCCATGATGTTCACGATGTTAATCGATTCCATATGACCTACCGTTTTAATGAAATAGGGCACACTTTGTGTCGTTGCTCGAGCAACTTTTACAGGAACCGGCTTTGGCTCTTTTTTTATTTGTTTTTTTGAGCAACCAACAAGTGAAATTCCTAAGACAAGGACAAAAATACTAATGAAATGCTTTTTCATATCCGTCCTGTGTTGAAGGTGGAACAAGAATGCCTGTTGCATAAGCCAAGTTGGCAACTGAGGTGTACCAGCTATTTTGAGCTGTTGCCAGTTTGGCTCTCGCGTCTGCGACAGCAGTTTGGGCATTGATAAGATCGACAATCGTTCCTGTCCCGACCTTGTATTTGGCTAAGTTGACTTTATAATCTTCTTCAGCAGATTCTAAATAAGCCTCAGCATATTGGAGCGATTCACGCGCAAAGCCCACATCGCTTCGATAGTTAGACACTTCTTGAATGATACTAAGTTGGACCTGTTCAAGAGAGGCTTTAGAGTTTTCAAGCTCTGCTTTGGCTTGTTTAATGGTATTTTCAATGAAGAACCCTTGGAATAGGGGATAGTTGAGCGAAACAGAAGCTATGAAGTCATAATGGTCACTCACGCCATTATTGTAATATTGCCTACCAATGTCAAATTCTCCACTCACTGTGGGAAAATTCTGAAGTCTTGCTGCTTTATAATTGAGCTGACTTGATTTGACTGCGGCTTCAGCGGCCATCAAGTCAGGACGATTTTCGTTGGCCTTAAGCACGAGAACATCTAAATCTTCTAGCTCAAACGTATAAATTGTCTCCGGATAATCTTCGAAGAAAATAGGTTTGTCTGACGGAAGTCCCATGTCGTTGAGTAGTTGAGTATAGGCATTGTGAAGATTTTGCTTTTGCGTCACCACATTTAGTTTGCGTTGCAAATAGCTTGTTTTTGCTTGAACCATATCAGAGACATCGGCAAGCCCACGTTGAAATTTCTCTTGAGTCGCGTCGAGGGAAGTTTTTGCGTTGACAACGTCTTGTTCAGCAGCAAATAGGAGTTGTTTTTGGTAGAGATATTGATAGTAATCGTTCATGAGTGTTTGGATCGTCACTTGAATTTGGCTGTTATGAGACCAGTCGGCATTATAAAGAGATTGAAGCGCCGCTTCGCTAGAAGTACGGGTCTGTCCAAAGTCAAGAATCAAGTAGGTTAACTGAAGCTCTGCTCCATATTGAGTTTCATAAATGATTCCTCTTTGATTACTTCCAAACGCAGCATACCTTTGACGTGAGTAATCCCCTTCGATCTCAGCTAAGATAAATTCATTTTGCAAAGACTGCCCATATTCAGCAGCGCTAATACGCGCATTAGCCCAGCTTATTTTTGTTTGAGGATTATGATAAAGGGCAACATCGATGATTTCAGCAAGAGTGAGAGGCTTTTCTTTAGAGAACTCGGTGTAATCATCGAGATCTTTGTTGAGTTCATCGTAAGGCAATCTCTTTTTCGCTTTCTTTGGAGGGTTCCAAACTAAGTGGGAGCTAGAAGGTGCATAAGAGTAGGGATCATTCGCGCCTTTTATGTCACAGCCTTGACAAAACAATAGAAGCAAAAGGACGAATAAAATTTGTAGCATAAATAAAAATACCTCTTCTTTTGTCTTTATTAAAAACGAGGTATTTTTATCGAGTAATTTTAATTAGAAATTTCGATTCGGTCCCACCAATCGAGTCCGCGCCAAGAAGAAATGAGCTCAAAACGGAGATGGGTGTGCCACTGAGTTTGACCCGCATTGCTACCGCAATGAAGTTCTAAATACAGCTGATTTTTTTCAATAAGTGGTTGCAGCTTTTTTTGCACTTGCTGCGCCTCTATCAGCATCTTTAATTGCTTTTCCTTGGGCATTTGAAACCAATTCACCGTTGGAGACGTCGAGTCAATAATAAGAGGCCTGTTGCTAAGGGAGCGGAGCAACTTAAAATCAGCTGAAAGTTTCTTCGAATCAGTTTTGCACAAATCGCAAGGAGCTGTGTGAGTTGCGGGACTCCCTAAAAGAGGGGTTCCTTTTGCCCGTGTCCCATGAGTGCTGAGGGTAAATGGCTCTTCATTCTTAAAAAAGTTGACGCAGTAGCTTCCTGGGGGCACATTTTGTCTTTCATAATCTTGGTAGAGTTTATCGACGTTTTCAATAATCGACGTCAGTTCGGCCGCAGTTTTATCCGACCAATTGCGTGACACAACAGAAGGTGGGTTTGGAGAAATCGTTGGGTTTGAAGCTCTATTTTGCGGAGTTTTTTCCTTGAGGTAATAATAAGCAAATCCAGTAAGAAGCGCTGTTGTGATCAAGTTAGCGATTGTGGCAGCTCCGCTGTAGTATCCAACGGCTCCAACTGTTAGAAATGTCAAAGGGAGTTGGAGCTTTTTTAGTGTTGGATTTCTCATTGATTTTTGAAGGAGGGTCAAACCGATTGTTACACCCGATTGCGTTGCAAGTGCTTGCATTGAAAATGACGCCGGGATGTTTAAAGTCATCAACTGAATAGACATATTTTTTCCTTGTTTAATATGGGTCTTTCACTAGAAGTGAAAGACCCACTCATTGACCGGTTCATCGCTCTCTTTTCTACTTACCCAGTCTACCATATACAACGAAAGACCTTTGAACGAAGCCATGCAGGAAGGTATCAACTTCCTTTCTTACTGCTTCTTGTTCTTTAAGTTTTCTTTCTTCTTTTTCTCTTATGTTAGCTTTCTCGATCCTTTCTTCAAATTTCTTAACGGCTTGATTAATATCTTCGTTATTAGGTAACTCTTTTAACGCAGATTGTATCACCATTTTCTGCATAAAGTACTGAAACTGATTTCTACTGTTGCTACCTTGCCAAGCATTTGCAAAATTTTGAAAAGGAACTTGAAGCTCCTCTTTTAATTCTTGGAATGTATTGAACTCAGTTAAAAGCTCTTTTGCAGCCCCTTTAACTTCTTCAGAAATCGCTCTAAAATTATCTTCTATTTTGACTTGAAGCTTAAGATCAAGTTGAGAAAATGCCTCTTCAAAAACAGTCCCTTCAAAAAAGCTTTTTACCTCTTCTGTATTCGAGACTTTAGTTAGATTTATAAATTCAATCACAGATTCTCGAAGACGAAAAGAATGTCTAATAGGGTTTTGGTTAAGAACGCTTGTTTTCTTTAATAAGCGTTCCTCAAAACTATTTTTCCATCGCTTTTCTTCATTGACGAGTTGGAAGATCGGCTTCTGAAATTCCACATCGTGGTCCCAGTGCTGCGTGACTTTATGTGTAACGATAGTACTCTTTCCTTCTTTGTCACGGCACTCCAAATGGAAGTAAGAGAAAAATCCTTGACCGTAAAATAATACAAAAAGACGATCTGCTTTTTCAGCTGCTTTAAAGCAAAGGGTAAAAACATGCTCACCGTCGTCAACGAATGTCATTCCATTTTCTGAGAACAGGAGACTAATCTCCTTCTCATCAAGACTTGAAACAATGCTTGGAGTGCACCGCTTTATAACTTCCTGACAATAAGCGAAGTCAACTTCGGTTGAATCTGAAGTCGATAGTAGATTTCCGTATATCGGGTTTGAATGAGTTGTAGAGTATCCTACAGAAGGTGTTGACGCCATAATTTTTTCCCTCCAATTATGTGCATAAGTTAATAAAGATAAATAGTTTAATTTCTAGACTTAATAAAGTCAAGAACAGGCTTGCTTTAACATTTTTTTAGCTACCAGCAGGTGTGTTTTAGAATTATTGGTATTTTCAAACCTGAACTCTGGGTTTATTTCACTCATTCTCAGGGATTTTTCTCTTTCAGCTCACCCTTTCTTTTTGGCTTGCCCCTCCTCGAGCTAAAAATACCGAGAATGAGCTCTCAAACCCAGAGTTCAGGTTACAAGGAAAATTTCAAAAAAAAGTCTAAAATGAGCTGCTTTTCAGAAGTAATCCTGTTTTTTAGATTGGTTTGTCACTCGAATTGAAAAACCCACTGATTCCTGAAGGTTTAAACGGGTAGAAGTCGTACTTATAAAAACCATACTCCTGAATTAATGCGTCACGAATGGCGCGGTAACGCACCGCTCTGACCGATTCATCGATCCCTTCTACTTGGTCAAGAGTTTCAAGCATTCCAAAGAGATTAGACACCACGCAATTTGTATGGCTTCCTTGCCCAGGAATGTTGAAACTTTTTATTTCAGCAAATTTTGGTTCTTTCGAGCGAACAGGATATTCCATCATTTTTTCTATATCCATAAAAGGATACCGCTCTTTGATCATGAGGTGCACTTGCTCCAATGTTTCTTCTAGAGAAAGCCCTACGATAATCTTGACGTTTGGTCGGTTAGTCCAATAGAGATCAAATTTTCCATCGACTTTTTTAATGGTGAGATAGGTCTTATGCATGCTGTGAGAGGGGATTGACAGGACCGACGCTTCTCCATTTCCAAGCAAGATCGGGATAGTTTCAATAGCGCCTTCTTTTCCGTTTTTAAGAGAAGACTCGAGTTTTGCAAGCCATGAGCTTAGCTGGAGATTGAAAAAAGCCGTTCCAGGCAACAAACTGACTTTAAATCCAGACAAGGGGTGAATAAACCAAATGCAATTTCCAATCAAAAGACCCACTGTTTTCAGAGTTGTTTGGATGAAAAACTCGACGTGCAAAAGGGGATTTGCTGTGACTTCTGTATAGGTAGGTCCTCGACCTGAAATCCAATGGCAGACTCCTGTCGTTAGGAAAAATGTTTGCAAAGCAAGTCCCATGATCAAATCGATGGTCCCAAGAAAAGGAATGAGAATTCCTGATAGACGTTTTAAACTCTCTTTCTGCACCACGCTCATATAGGACTCTTCAATTGCTCCATGAATCGCTCCCATGACGTAGAGGTTGAGGTTTGTCAATTTATAAAGAAATTCTTGGGCTTGAAGTTGCTGAAACCCTTTTTCATACTCTATGGCGCATCGAACGGCATTGAGGTGTGTTTCGGGGAAGATCTCAATTTTTTTGCCTTCTTTCTCGACTGTTTGGATTTTCGTCGCAATCCGTTCGATAATCGAAAGACTGTGAACTGGGCTACAGGGGGTTTCAGTCGAATTATAAAGATTTGATCCAAGCATTCCCAATACTGCAATTTTATCAGTTTGCTCGGTTGTATACAGTCCAGCATAAGGGTGGATGAAAGCAAAAGCACTTCCAAAGAAAAGAGGGTAGACGGCATTTTGGATTCGTTGCAGATGTTGCCAAGGAAGGGTGAAATCCAGTTCCCTTTGATAAACAGATTTTCCAATTGCATAGAGGATAGCTGGAAAAATCAAAATCGTATGCGCGACAATTTCTAGAGCAGCTGCAACTGAGAGTAATGCGACACCCACAACTCTTCCTATAAGATGACCAGTTATCGGAAGGTATTGTTTTGGTGTTTCAAAAGCGGTGAAAGTCACTAGCTCTGCCAGGCTGATCAAACTAAAATTTGAAGACGAAACTAACTCCATAATTCCTACAAATTTTTCTATTATCGGGAGAATTATAATCGTAGCCAAATTAAAAAGATAGACATCTTAGTGCGGGTTAAATTATAAAAAAATGTAAATATCTAATTATGAAAATTATGTATTATTACATAACCTACATCGGCAGGTTTAAATTTTTAATTATGATATAATTGGTCAGAAGGAGATGAGTTTGACTAATTATACATCAATTGAGGAGACTTCATTAGAGAAAAATTAGATAATTGAAATCACATAAGGCAACAAAAGGAGGAAAAAGGTGTCTAATGTAGCAAGTCCAGAAGCAAAATTAAACTCATTTTTCATTACGGCATTCTTCCAGAAGGGGGTGATTTAGATGTCCCAAAGTCTTTTGACAAATCGGATCCATTAAAAGAAGGTGAAAAGTATGTTTCGCTCAATTGCATCACACATGCGAATGGTGTTTATGCCTCTTTATTTGCGGTAGCCCACGGAGGCTTATCTGTTGCAGTGGAAGGATGTGTAGGAAACGGAGGAGATTTAGACGAAGCCATTCAAAGAAATGAAGAGAAAATTAATACCAAAGCTCAAGAGCATTTTACGCTACTTAAACAAGTTTACAAGCGAGATGTCAGTCTAGAGTATTGTAAGGCGGGAGTCATCTTTAAAGTTCTTCAAGAAGACCCGGTGTTTTTAGATGCAATTAAAACTAAGCTATCGGCAACAGCACTTTTTATCGTCAAACTTGATAAAGAAGATCTTGCAGCTTGCATGACGAGTGGAGACTGTAAAGAATATAAAGCGCGCGAAGTTCCTCCTCAAAAGATCATAAAAGTGATCATGAGTCGTCAGTTTGAAAATCAAGCTCTTCATGACACTTTCAAAGACAAAATAGAGTTTGTAGAATCGGTCGATTCTACGATGACCTATTCTTATAAATCTCAAGGAGAAAACGCGCAAATTCGCAGCTTTGAGATAAAAACAAAAGTCCCAGACTATGAAAGCGCCGTAAAGAGGATCCTTTCTAACGGGGACGGGGAAAAAAAACCTATCTACACTCATATGACAAGATTGTGGTAATCGCTATTAAATAAACCCAGAGTTCGCTTTATCTAATTTAGGGCAGGATTTTCTTTGTGAGAAGGTCTTTTACGACATCAGGTGAAGCTTTCCCTTTAGAAAGCTTCATCACTTGTCCAACAAGGAAGTTAAACGCTTTGTCTTTTCCCGCTTTAAAGTCTTCGACGGATTGAGCGTTTTCGCTCAAAACCTGGTCGACAAATGGTTCAATGGCTGACGTGTCGTGGACCGCTTGGAAATTAGGATTTTCTCGGATGATCAGTTCAGGATCTTTACCTTGGATTTGGACCATAATGTCTGCTACGTCTTTAGCAATGCGGCCTGTGATCTTCTTTTGGTCAATGAAGTTGACAAGGGCAGCAATATGCTTGGGCAAAATGGGCGATTGATAAAGGGGTGTGCCACTATCTTTTAGACGTCCAACAAACTCGACGGTTATCCAGTTACAAAGAGCGCTGGCGTTATTACAGCTTTTAAGAGCTTCTTCAAAATAGTCTGAAAGGGCTTTCTCATTGACGAGAATCGATGCATTGTAATCGGAAAGTTTGAGTTTATTGACATAACGATCAAACCGTTCGTGGGGAAGCTCTGGCATCTCTCGACGAATTTTTTCGATGTACTCTTTTTTTAAGACGATTGGAGGGAGGTCAGGCTCAGGGAAATAGCGGTAGTCTTTAGCTTCTTCTTTTGAACGCATGACGACAGTTTCTTTTTTCTCTAAGTCAAAACGAACCGTTTCACTCTTGATCACATTTGCTGGATTTTCATGGGGATGGGCAGTATAAGCACGCACTTGACGACGGATTTCAGCTTCAATCGCCATCTCCATATTCGTGAAAGAGTTCATGTTCTTCACTTCGACCTTATTGCGCAAAGTTTTGTCTCCACGCGGACGAACAGAAATGTTGGTGTCGATACGCAGTGACCCTTCTTCCATATTACAATCAGAAACATCGAGATATTGCATAATGGCTTTGATGGCCATGGCATATGCTGAGGCATCTTTTGGTGAGAACATGCAGGGCTCAGAAACAATCTCTAGAAGGGGAACTCCTGCGCGATTGTAATCCACACCAGCAAACTCAGAAAAATGCTTGAGCATTCCGGCGTCATCTTCTAAGTGAGCATGATGAATCTGAAACTCTTTTGATTTTCCTTCGACATCAGCTAAGACTTTTCCTCCTATGATGATTGGCTTGTCAAATTGCGTGATTTGGAAGTTGCGAGGACTATCTGGATAAAAGTAAGATTTGCGATCAAATTTGCTAAAGGTTGCAACTTCAGCGCCAATTGCGCAGCCAAAGAGAATGGCCTTTTCGACCGCTTCTTGGTTAAGAACTGGTAAAGCTCCTGGTTGTCCTGTATCGATAACATCGATATTCGTGTTAGGCTCATCTCCAAAACGATTGGGAGAACGAGCAAAGAGTTTCGAGCGAGTTTTAAGTTGGACGTGGATTTCGAGACCAATGACTGGTTCCCATTCTTCGTATGAAATGTGGCTCATAATTGAACCTCCTTGTCAAATAGAGGGGGGATAAAGCTCGATAGAGCCAGGGCTTTTTCAAGTTGATAGGCAAAGTGCATCACTCTTCCATCGGCAAGTTGTGGACCAAGTAGTTGAATGCTATGAGGCATTTTGTTTGAGTCCAATCCAACGGGGATACTCATTGCGGGAAGACCTGCTAAGTTGGCGCAAATGGTGTAGAGGTCTTGTAAGTACATCTGCAGTGGATCAGGAATGCTATCGATTTCAAACGCAGGGGTAGGGGTTGTGGGGAGTGCTACGATGTCACACTTTTTGTAGGCTTGTTCAAATTCACGAATCAGCAGTGTACGTACCCGTTGAGCTTTTCGATAATAGGCATCTTGGTAACCAGAAGAGAGAACAAATGTTCCTAGTAAGATCCGTTGTTTCACTTCATCCCCAAACCCTTCAGCTCTTGACAGGTCATAGATGGCATCGATTGAGTCGGCTTTTTCTGAGCGTTTTCCGTAGCGAACACCATCAAAGCGGGCGAGGTTAGTAGAAGCTTCAGCTGTTGAGAGAATGTAGTAGATAGGAATTGAGTATTTAAGCTTTTGCAATTCGACTTCTACGATTTCGACACCGAGATCTTTAAATGTTTGTAATCCTTTTGCAAAGTGATCTGCACTTGGCCCACTGAAATCTTCGAGAAATTTCCATGGAACTCCGACTTTCTTTCCTTGCAATGAAGTTGAGAGGTGATCGAGGTAGTTTTCTGGGTTGGCATCGATGCTTGTCGAATCGTATTCGCAGGGACGCCCTATCACTTCCATAATCATAGCAATGTCTTCAACCGAGTTGGCGAATGGTCCTATTTGGTCGAGAGAAGAGCCAAATGCGACTAGTCCAAACCGAGAAACACGACCATAAGTTGGTTTATAACCAACAGTTCCAGTAAAGGATGCAGGTTGACGGATCGATCCACCTGTATCACTTCCAAGCGCAAGAGGACATAAGCGGCCACCAACTGCTGCTGCAGAACCACCAGAAGATCCTCCAGGAGAGCAAGAGAGATTCCAAGGATTGCGAGTCACTTGATAAGCCGATTTTTCTGTCGAGGACCCCATTGCGAATTCATCGAGGTTTGTTTTCCCTAAAATGAGGCCATCTTCTGCTTCAATAAGTTTTGTGACGGTTGCATCAAATGGAGCGGTATAATTGGATAAAAAACGTGAGGCACAAGTTGTGGATTCGCCTCGAATATGAATATTATCTTTTAGCGCAATGGGAACTCCTGCGAGCTTCCCTATAGGTTCTCCTTTTCCTTTTTTGATATCGAGCTCTTCGGCTTTTTGCATGACGCGGTCAGAAATGATATTCAAAAAAGCGTTAAGGTCTTGGTCTAGAAGCTGAATACGCTGAAGAAAGTAAGAGGCGATTTGAGAAGCTGTGTATTCTCCTTTTAAAAAACCTTCTCTTAAAGCATGCGCAGTTTTTCGGTACATCGTTTCACTATCACTTATTTAAAATTTTATCACGGGAGGGACACGAATCATCCCGCCAACATGGGATGGGCTGTTCGCTAGGAAAGTCTGTCTGTTAAGAGTTTCCTCAGTTTTATCTTCTCTCATCACATTTTGAATGGCTTCTAAGACGTGGTTGCATTCGGGAACATCTTCAGTGTCAACTTCTTTGAGAAGGTCCATATAGTTTAAAATGGATTTTAAATTTTTTAGGAGCTTTTCAAGCGCCTTTTCATCGCACTCAATGCGGCAAAGCTTTGCTAAGGCTTTTAGGCTTTCTTTATCAATATGAGACATCGATCCTTACTCAGGTTCTTTTCGTGCTTTATTATTTTAATTGAGATGAGGGCAAAAGTCAAATGGGATTCCTCGAGAGGAATCCCACATTGGAGAGAGGTTTCAAAGAGCTTAATAGTTTTAGTTACCAAGTCCCCAGTTCACATCAGGGAAAGGTTTCCCATTTGGAATGGTTGTGAAGTCATAAAGAACAAGGTTATTTGTTGGAAAGGCATACTCACCATTGAGACCTGTGAAGAAGTACCTTGCCAAAAAGTTATTTACGAATTGCACGAAATTTTGATAATGCCAGTTTCCAAAATACTTATCTTTTTCTGATTCGAAACTGGTACTGAACACAAAATAGATTTTAGAGTTTAATTTTTGAGAAATCATTGGTGTAGCCCAATTAGATGGTGTAGCTGTTGTCCAGTATTCTAGTTTATCAAAAGAATGTGTTGCACTGAATGGAGATGAAAGGATCATCTCCTTGTTGCTGCTGGGAGTTCCTACGATCGTTCTTACGACTTTTTCATCCGTTCCTGGCAAGAAGACTTGAATTTGCTGATCATTGATGAATTGCCCTTCACCCAATGTGCTTCCTGTACGAAAGAAAGTGTAATTCCCTTGAACGTTGACTGAAGATGAAGAGGCTTTGATATGTCCAGGCCCCTTTACATACGGAATTCCAAATGTTTCAAGTTGAAAGTAATGGCTAATTGTACTCAGGCTGTTTAGAGAGGCAACTTTTTCGGGATGAGGGAGAATCTCATAGTTTTGATAGATATATGGAACTAAACGAGAATCACCAAAATTGAGATAAATCACATCAAGTAATGAATCTCGGTAAGCAACAGCTCTCCATTCTGGAGGCTCAAAATTTGGTGCTGTTGAGGGAAAGTTCTCTGGAAGATAAATACCAAGCTGCGTGGAGTCTTTTGGAGATCTTAATTCTGAGTGAAGAGGAAAAGATGCAGCATTTGCAAGGGCAAAATCCTTTAGGTCTAAAGGAAGAAGCATTCCAATTTTGAGAGCAGAATAAGAATTCTTTGGAATCCATTCAGGAACATGACATCCTGGCGTTGACTCGAATCGGAATTGGTCAAAAGCGTTGACCAAATTCTGGTAATACGAAATTGAGTTGCCAGCGCCTCTTGGATCTAAAGTGATTCCAGCAATCAATGGCTGGTTTCTCTCTTTTGCTTCGTAGATCTCATTGATCCAAGAGACCCACTCCATTTTCTCAATGACGTTTTGGAAGTTTCCAAATGGCTTGTCTTGTTTTCCAAAGTAGTCTCTGAGCATGCTATAGCATCCAGCTAAGCGGTCAAAGATCGATTCTGGTATAAGCTTGAATGTGCCTGTATCGAATAAAGCTTCTATTCTTACATAATTAGATAATTGACAAGCCCAAAAATAGAAATTGTCTTCACTTTCTGCATCGAAGTTTGCTGGATGAAAGAATGCAAACTGATTCGGATCTAAAATTTTGACAATCAGTTTACGTGTTCCATGCCGTTTCACGAAGTTTAATTGGTCTCTAAAAAGCGATTTAAGCTTTTCGGTTTTTTGAGCCTGGGTCATTCCGTCGAAATCAATGCGAGTGTACTCCGACCATAGGCTGAAGTTAAATTGTTTAAAGGGAGTGACACTTTCGCTTGCCACTGCTTGGGAAGCGAAAAAGCAGATCACTGCCATCCCCATGATGTGTAAAAGTTTGTTGACCATTTTCATACTGACCTTCAACTCCTTGCTTTAATGAAAGCAGTGCGTCTTGACTAGCGCATGCCTCTAATTTCTAAAGTTTTCCGAGCTCCGTTCGAGCTCTGAGTGTTAAGTATGAACAAAAATTTTATTTACAAACGATTAATAGTCAATTTAAAATTTGATTTTTCCAAACCGAAACCTCTGTTTCCTTAGAGATTTCCGAGGAAAATTTGACAACTTCAAAAAAACTGTTGTATGATGAAAATCTGAAGAATGAAAGGAGATCGGTTATGAAAGTCATTASATTGATAGCTCTTATTCTTGTCCTAATTGGTGCCCTTAACTGGGGCCTTTGGGGGTTTTTTCAATTCGATTTTGTTGCATGGTTATTTGGAGGTGATTCGACTTGGCTCGCTCGCCTAGTCTATGCTCTGGTAGGCCTTTCTGGCCTCTGGGGGCTAACCTGCTTAGGAAAATGCAAGTATCTTGTTGGAAGCTGTTGCTAGAAATAAGAGAGAAAGATCTTTAGATACTTAAACAACTTCAAAAATCGGTTGAGTACAAATTCAAGTGAAGAGCTTAAATGAAAAGGTGAGTCTTATCGGGCTCACCTTTCTTCTTTTCAAAAAGTCTCCTTCGCATCATAATCCTTTGATTTTATGACTATATGGATCTATTTAAGATGAGTTCAGGTCGGTTCATCTTCCGTTCTTTAATCAATCGCCCCTTAAAAAAAGTTATGGAATGGCATTTGCGTCCAAGGATGGAAAAGAGGACTATCCCCCCTTGGGAGTCCATTCAAATCGTTCAATCTGAGGGAAACCCGAGTCAAGTTGGGGCAAAGCTTCACATCGAAGCAAAAATTGTGAAATACATCTCCAAAAAGGCGACCTTGGAGTACTGTCAATTTGACGCTGATGAGGGCTTTGAAGCTAGACAAATAGAGGGACCATTTGATGAATGGGTCTATAAAATGAAACTTCGGGATCAAGGGGAATATGCTTGCGAAATCGTCGACCAATTCAACTTTAAGCATCATTTTTCTAAAATTCTGACCTTTTTCCTCAATAAACAGCTGGAAAAGCGGTTAACAAGGATTCTCAAATACAAGCATGAGCTTTTGCAAAACGATTTAGACCTCTTAGAAAAATACACCTATGAAAGACCTCTTAAAATTTTGGTTAGTGGCTCAAGAGGATTTGTTGGAACAGCTGTTGTCGATTTTCTAGAGTTTGCCGGACATGAAGTTTGGAGATTATGCCGTAAGGCGAGTTCAACAGATGGCCGTGAAATTACACTTGAATCAGATCATGAAAAGCTTGAGGGATTTGATACTGTTATCCACTTAGCTGGAGAAAATGTAGCGACAGGCTACTGGACTCAAAAGAAAAAAGAGGCGATTTTAACTAGTCGCTATAGAGGAACAGAGAATCTTGTAAAGGTCTTATGTCGCTTAAAAAACCCGCCGAAGACATTTATTTGCGCTTCAGCAGTAGGCTATTATGGAGATCGAAACGACGAGGTGTTAACAGAAGAGAGCGAAGTAGGAAAAGGGCTCTTTTTGACCAAAGTCTGCCAGTATTGGGAGCGCGCTGCTCGTGATCTTGAAGATGTTGGAGTCAGAGTGGTTTCAACCCGATTCGGAATGGTCCTGAGTTCTAAAGGCGGCGCTTTGAAAAAGATGCTCCTTCCATTTCAATTGGGAATTGGTGGAAAGATGGGACATGGGCACCAATATGTGAGCTGGATTGCCTTAGATGACCTTGTCGGTGCTCTTTATCATGTCATCCTGACCCCTTCCATTCGAGGGGGAATCAACTTCACCAGCCCTAATCCCGTAATGAATGCTCATTTTGCAAAAAAATTAGCGCAAGCCCTCAATCGTTGGCCAGGGCCTCCTTTTCCAGGACTGATGATCCGCCTTCTTTTTGGGCAAAAAGGTGAAGAGCTCATGCTCGCAAGTGCACGTGTTGAACCTAGAAAACTCTTAGACTCTGGGTACACCTTTCAGTTTCCCCATTTAAAGCAAGCTTTTGAACACCTTTTACG
Organism: Simkania negevensis Z; assembly: GCF_000237205.1. Classification (GTDB taxonomy): domain Bacteria; phylum Chlamydiota; class Chlamydiia; order Chlamydiales; family Simkaniaceae; genus Simkania; species Simkania negevensis. Next base: position 1,183,823 of record NC_015713.1, read on the forward strand.
AACCTGAGTTCTAGGTGTGTTTTACATAAAAGGGCTGCTGTCTTGTCCCTAAAATTCTTCACCTCTATTAACTTTTGGCGTCCTTTGCTTCTTCAAAACCTCCTCTTGCCTCACTGTAATTTGCCGATCTTAAATGGCCTCATATTCCTAAATATGAGGCCATTTAAGATCGACGAAGTCCGAAAGCTTTCGCGTTGTCCAGAACCAAAAGTTGTTTGAATATAGCTATGGAATTTTTTGTTATGGAGCACTTAGAAGAATGAGAAAAGTCCCTAAGAGCAAATATAAACGAAACTCAAGCTATGAGGCTTTTTGAGAATCCATGAGCTCTTTAAAGGCTCTTTGGATTTCTTGTGTTGTGAGAGCTGTTGGATAGCGTCCTTCGACTTTCTTGCGTAAGTGTTTCAGGATTTGTTCATGTGGCACGCTATGGCTAGTAGTCAGTCGGTCATAATAGAGGTTAATCGAATCGATATCGTGGGTGCGAGTTGCTTGTGTTGTTTGAAACAGACTTTGCCAGATTTTTTTGTATTTGAAAGGGCCTCTTTGGAAGTAAAGGATCTTCAAAAGATGGTAATCGGTAATGGGATACTTTTGCAAATGACTCAGCTCGTTGCTTGAGTAAACTTGCTTTAGCGCTGTAAAGTCAGTCTCAGTTAGGGAAAAAAGGGCATTGAGTTTACGGGCAGTTAAAGCTTCATCAATAGCCTGAGCTACGCTTAACCGTAGCTTATAGTAATGGTATCCGAAAGTGATGAGGATCAGAAATAGGTGAATCAGTAACTTTTTTTTGATTGTCTTAAAAGTCAGAGTTTCAATCAGTGTTTCTTTTGCTGACTCGTCTTGGATGTCTAAATTCTTTATCAAATTCAAGTAACGATGATCGAACTTTCTTATAAACATTTTTTTCTGTTTTGTTTTTCAGCTTAACCCTTGTTTATCAAATAAAATTAATTTAATGAAACAAATTTAATTAAAAATCCTAAAATTTTTTGGTTGATAGGAAATCTCGAGTTGATTATGCTATGTGGATACTCTATAAAAATTGTGGACGATCGATGTATTCATCAAATCTTCTTACAGTCAATTTAGTCATTATTGTGCGCCTTTAGGGTGCATGTCGAATTCTTAGTCTACACAAACAATTTCTATTTTAAATCAACGCAAAAGAGGTAAATAAAATGAGTCAGATAAAGAGCACATCCCTTTCAACCGGGTTGGCTATGTTTTCAATGTTTTTTGGCGCAGGGAACATCACATTCCCACTGATTATTGGTCAAAATGTGGAAAGCGGCATTGTGTTTGCTCTAATTGGACTCATTCTTACAGCTGTGGTGATGCCTTTTACTGGGCTCATGTCGATCACTTTATTTGAAGGGGACTATCGAAGCTTCTTCAATCGCATTGGAAAGATCCCTGCATTGATTGTGATCTTGATCCTCCTTGGAATCATTGGCCCTTTTGGGGGAATCCCTCGATTGGTAACACTGACCTTTGCCACCTTAAAGGTTTACTTCACAGGGATGCACATGCTGACTTTTAGCTTAATCAGTTGTTTCCTTATCTTTCTATTTTGTTGGAAGAAAAGTCGGACAATCGATTTGATTGGTTACATCCTTTCTCCTGTTTTGGTCTTTTCTCTTGTCTTTATCATTGTGAAAGGGCTTTTCTTTTCAACTCCTGAAGTGATGGAAGGAAGCCATGTTCCCCATCCGTTCCTCTATGGACTTAAGGAAGGGTACAATACAATGGATCTGATCGCTGCCTTTTTCTTCTCTTCTTTGGTTTATGAAAGATTGAAACAGCAAGCAGGAGCCAAAGGAAAAGCTACCTCCCTTTTTACTTCTGTTTTCAAAGCAAGTCTGATTGGAGCTGCACTTCTCAGTATTGTCTATATCGGATTTGGCTATGTCGCAGCTCACTTCAGCCATGCTTTGGCAGGAACTCCAATCGATCAGTTGGTCGGACGCCTTGGCCACATCGTTTTAGGAAAACATGCTGGGCTCATAGTTTGCCTGTCGATTGTTCTCACCTGTTTAACAACGGCTATCGCATTGACGGTTGTGTGTGCGGATTTCCTTCAACAACATATCTTTAAAGAAAAAGTGAAGTACGAATACTCTCTTGGGTTGATTTTGATCTTAACAGCTTTGACCACAACGCTCGAGTTTACTGGGATTGTTCAGATGCTTTCACCTGTACTTCAAGTGATCTATCCTTCACTCTTAGTTCTTTGCTTGTTCAATATCTTGCATAAGACGTTGGCAGTAAAATCCATTAAGATTCCTGTCTTTGCGGCAATGTCTCTAGTGCTTTACTTTCAACATGTTGCTTAACTTGAGGCGCTTCGGCGCCTCATCTATTTTTTTATCTTCCAGATTGTTACGATTTAGTTTCATTAATATTTTGTTGTAATTATTTTTTCCTTGCCCTGATAACTATTTCGATATAAATTAAAAATGAGGGTGGCCACTTGGCCGATCAAACGTAAAATTGAAGGGACATCGGAGGAAGCATCATGAAAACTAAACTCGAGCTCAATCCATGGCTCAGTATTTGGGTGAAACCGCGTCAAACGATGCAAGCGCTCATTAATTATGACGTGAACCATCGGTTTATTGTGCTTTGCGCAATCTTTGGGTTTCAGTATATGCTTCAGGTCGCCCAGTTTTTATCTCTAGGAAGGGATCTGAACCTTTTTGTGATCTTACTCATCGCACTTATTTTGTGCGTTCCTGTTGGGTACATCTTATTTAACATCACGTCGGCTTTCACCTTTTGGGTCGGAAAGCTGATCAAAGGAAAGGCTTCATTTAAACAGGTTAGAGCGGCGAGTTGCTGGACAAGCGTTCCGTCAATTGTGACGATTCTGATTTGGGTTATTTTGATGTTTGCCCATGGAGGAAACCTCTTTATTGTTGGGTATGAGCAACAAGAAATGACAGCTGGGTCAATTGGAGTGAATATTGGAGCATCTATTCTTAATATTGTTTTAGGGACTTGGATGCTTGTCATTTACTTACATGCACTTGGAGAAGTTCAAAAATTTTCTGCATGGATGGCATTGCTTAACTTGTTCTTAAGTGGGCTCGCGCTGTTCATTGTATTATTTGTGATTGGATGGGGAATCTCGGCTGTCACACATATGGCATAAAGAGATTTCAATCTTACTTATGAGGGGGACAAATGTTTAAGTTATGGAATAAGAGCGTGAAAGGAAGAGCTTTAGCTGCAATCGGTTCGCTTGCTCTTCTATGCAGTAGCGCTGGAAGCTCGTTTAGTGGTGCTAAGGCCTATTTAGCCGTCAAAACGGGGCAGTCTCAAGTGACAACAGTTCAGGGGTGGAAAAAGTTTCACTCAATCCCAGGAGCTTGCAGTATTTCATTGCCAAGCTCTCCTGAACACGTCAAACAAATCATGCCTCTTTCTGAAGAGGGGCACAACTTGCGCTACGATGTATACGTTGCGGCTCACGAAAAAAAAGCCGTTTACATGCTTTTAGTGGCGCAGTATCCGCCTTTTGTCAATCAGGCCCATGCTGATATGAGCTTAGAAAGTTTTCTCAATGGATTGATTACGCAGAATCCTGAAAATAAGCTGATTTTTGCCGATTTGACCGAAGTCCAAGGTTATAAAGCTCTCGACTTCTTCATCGAAGCAAAAGGAAACTATTTTAAGGGCCGTGCTGTTATGGCAGACAACAATTTATATCTTCTTGCAATGGAATGTGATGGAAAGAATTACCATGAAGATCACTTTTCACACTTTATTTCGTCGTTTGAATTGAAAAAATAGGAAAACCTATGGAAAACCTCATCATTATCACTCTTGTTCAACTTGTGGCGACATGGGCTTTAGTTGGGGTTTCTTGGTACAGTCAGATTATTCATTATCCTCTCTATAAGAAGATAAAAGAAGGCTTCGTCGAGTATGAGCGCTCTCATATTCGACGAACAGCCTTTTTTCTAAGCCCTTTGATGCTCGTTGAAGCGATTTCTGCCATCATTTTAGTAGGGGTTTCGAGAGGAGAACTCACCACCTTTGCCATCACTAACTTGATTTTACTCATCTTCATCTGGCTTGCAACGTTCTTATTTCAAATAACACAGCACCAAAAACTCAGCGTCCGTTTTTCGAATAAAATTCTAAATAATCTCATCATGTCGAACTGGGTCCGGACCCTTCTCTGGACGGGAAAGGGGATTGTGATGTGCGCCTACGTTTACTACTTTCTCGTTCATGCTTGCAGATTAAACTTGGAACATATTTTCTAAATTTGTACAACCAGGATAGATGGGTCTAACCTAGAGACTACGAGCGCATGCAACACCCTTCCTTACCTGATGTACATTCTGTCAATGTCAACCACAGAGCTTCGTGGCAAGGGGCGGTTTCTCATCATTTTCGTGAAAAATTTCGAAAAAAATACATTCGGAACATTTTTTTCTCGATTGTGACATGTGGTGTCTATCCCTACAAAAAGTATAAAAAATCTCGTCATGCTGTAGCTCAGGCTCTTGCTGCGCGGAAACTTTTCTACTTTCGTGCTTTGCAAGACCATATTGAAGAGGCCCGGAAAGAGCAAACTCATACAGACCCTCGCCAATCCCTCAATGCGATCTTTATGATGATTCAGTCTGAAAAGGTCAGTGAAGACGAAAATGCTCTCGAATTCAAAGCGATTTACTCTCCTAATGAGATCCTGCTCTTTATTACTAATCCTGTAAGAGATCAAAAAAGCATCAAGCTTTACCACCTCAAAACCGAGCGCCTCGACTATTTGCATATGTGGTGGGAAGTGAAGCGGAAGGCGCGAGTAAACCAATATCGGCAGATCCAAAGTATCAACTTGTGCAATACAACACTCAAACGAGAACACTGCCTTACTCCAGAGGGAGTTCACGATAGGTTGACCCGAACAGCCGTCTACCGGAAAAAATCCTGCCTCTTGTCCCGCTTTAAAGAGCTGAGTAAAGCCTTCCAAGAAATTGTCCTTGCTTATCAAGATTTTGAAGAGCTTTCAGATAGTAATCCCGAGCTCTACCATTTTCTCGAAAGCCTTGCGAAAACCTCTAAAAAAGATATTGAGATCCTCCAAACCTATCTTGCAAGTCGTTATCTACCACGTGACTTGCCACTTGAAAACCGGAGACAATTGATCCAACTCGGAAACCAACAAGAGATTCTTTCTCGCATTTCAGAGGAGCAAGAGCTGAATCTTTGCTCTCTCATTCTCAATCGTTACCAATGGGATTTTCTCTTATCTATTCAAGAGGTGTCTCAAGTCACACTCAACTTACTCGATTGGGCTTTTGAAGAGTCTTCAACGTCAATGAAAAAACCCCTCTCTTTTCTCGAAAGGGTCTATGCCGGTGCTGAAAAAAAAGTCAAAAACGATCCTGAAAATTTTCCTTCCCTTAATGAAAAAATTCAAGAAGATCCCAGCTTGGAACGGATGACAGTTGATTTTGCTCATGAGATCAATAGAGAATGGCCTTCCCTTCAACTCATTGATGGAGAAAATGCTCTTTACCATTTAGACCGATGCGACTCTCTATCACAAGAAAGTTTGATTCAGTGCTACCATGAACTTCAGAAATTCTCAGGAATTGACGACACCCTATTTGTCATTTTGCAACAATCGGTTTCTCAAGTCGGCAAAACAGGCTTTCGCTCTGCGATTGAAGAGGGAGTGACTGGACTACTCGGTGAAAAGTCTGAATATTTTCTCCCCATCCTGACAAATACAGATATTGCAGTGAAGCGACTTGAAGCAGGTCACATTGAAATTCATTACACGTTTGAACAAGTCATTGTCAAAAAAGGAGTGATACAACACCCATTTGAAAAAGAAAAGTACATGGTCATCAATCAACCTCTAAAGCAAGAAGAGAACCATTGGATTTCTCTTGAACCTAAAACGAAAATTGCTGTGAAAAAGAGACTAGCATGAGAAAAGTTATCCGCTCCGTCACACCTCCCTTAATTAGCCTTGTCATTGTGATGCTCGGGAATGGTTTTTTTAACACTTATGCGAGTTTGAGAATTGCTTATGAGGGATTCGATAGCTGGGTGATCGGGGTGCTCAATGCTGCTTATTATGCAGGGGTCATGCTTGGGTCTATTTATGTCGAAAAGCTGATTGACCGGATCGGGCATATTCGAACCTTTGCCATGTTTGCGTCGATTAATTCAGCTGTAATTCTTGTTCAATCTTTGATTATTGGCGCATTGACTTGGACGTTTTTCCGCTTTTTTGTCGGGTTTTGTGCCTCAGGCTTTTTTATTGTAATTGAGAGCTGGCTTCTTTTATCCACAGGAATTAAGACAAGAGGAAAAGTTCTATCACTTTACATGCTGACCCTCTATTTAGCCCAAGGTTTTGGTCAGTTCCTTCTCAATGTAGCTCCAATGAAAAGTTTCTTTCCCTTTGCAATGACCATCTTCCTCAGCTCACTCTCAGTTCTCCCGGTCTGCATGATGAAAAGTAGTGGCCCAGTCATGCTCGAATCGTCGATCACCAATATCTTTCAAATTTTGAAAAAAGCTCCATTAGGGCCTATTGGATGTTTTCTTGCTGGCCTGATCATGAGTTCGTTTTATGGTTTAGGGCCGATTTTCGCTAAAGAGATCAACTTAAGTATCATGCAAATCTCGCAAATCATGGGGCTTACCATTCTTGGCGGCCTTGCACTGCAATGGCCCATCGGACACCTCTCTGATATCTTTAACAGACGCAAAGTGATCATTGGTGTCTTTTTTGCTCTGATGATACTAACGTTTGTCCTATTCCATAGCCAACATTACCCTTATTATCTCCTCCTTTCTTTAATGATCATCTTCGGGGGGATTTCTTTTACTCTCTATCCTCTTTCAATCACCTATACATGTGACTACTTCTCAGATAGGAACATTGTAGGGATTACCTGCGCCCTACTTATCATCTATGGAACCGGGTGTATTATAGGACCTCTCATTTCACCAATATTTATGGATCTATTTGGCCCCTCAGCTCTCTTTTTATTTATTTCAATTGTCTGTGCTCTCTATATTATTTTTGCAATGTGGCGCGTCCTCCATGCACGTAGACCACCAGAAGAAGAACAAAGCGATTATCTACCTCTTCCAAGGGCAACTTCACTTGCCTTTCTTCTCGATCCCCGTAGTGAAATGGGGGGAGACGAGATCGAAGGGGAGGATGAAGAAGAGCTCAATCCTTTTATGGAAGAAGACGAGGACGAAGAAGAGGATTAACCTACCCATTGCGCCCTAGTCGTAACTTATTACAACTAAAATAGGAGATTGAGATGTCTGAAATCCAATTTGTTGAGACTAATGAGGCTGCTCAACCATTAGGCCATTATTCTCAGGCCGTTATTCATAATGGAGTTGTATATGTAGCAACTCAGCTAGGAATTGTTCCAAGTAAGCCCATTGTTGTTGGCTCAATAGAGGAGCAAACTTATGCAGCTCTAAGTAACGTTCAAGCCATTCTTCACGCTGCTGGCTCAGATTTAACAAAAGTACTGAAAATCACGATTTATCTTTCAGATATTCAGTTATGGGAGCAAGTCAACACTGTCTACATGCAATTTTTCAAAGACCATAAGCCTGCTCGAGGCGTTATTCCTTGTGGGACTTTCCACAAAGGCTTCCAAATTGCAATTGATACAATTGCTTCTCTTTAAAATCCAAGTGACGGCAGAGGTTTTCGTCGAAAAGAAGATGAAGTTTCAAAAAGCTATGCGTAGTCTTCAACCGAAATCGGTAGAGAGTTTTCGCCCCCAAAAACCTCTTTTGCATGAGTAGAAACTTTTGCTGAGTTATCAGTAAAATAGTTGAAGATGAGATGGGCTGGAAGAGCTGTTGGGAAAGCTGTACCCAAAGTTTGCTTCGCTGCTTCATTGAGAATTTTGCGCGCCACAAAATCCACTGACTGCGCTGGAACTTTTAGCAAATTTCCCCCCACTAAACAGCTTAACATTTTATTTTGAACTTCTGGATTTTCAAGGTCATGGCCGTGAAGTGCTGCAATCAGGGCAATTTCTCTAAGTTGATACCAAAGACTAATCGTGTAGTAAGAGGGAGCTCCAACAACAGGAATGGCTCCAAGAGCGTACTTTTTAAAGTTACGCACAAATCCATGGTTGCGCGCAATAGCGGCTTCGATCGCTTTTTCTTGATCGCCTAGGTGCTCACGTAAATAGCGGTCACGTCTTTCTAAGGTCGATTGAATTTCAATAGAAGGAACCCAAGCGGCAAGCGCGTCTGGAACAGATCCTTCAGCTGAAAAAGATCCACCGTGAATCACATAGTTAAGCATTGAATTCAAAAGGTTTGTCAGCACTTGTATACTGATGTAACCTTGATCTTTGTTCGTCTCGTCTAATTCTTCTGTGCAGATCGAAAAGTAGTCGAAGATTGCCTGCCTTTGCCCTGCATTCAAGTTAATTTGAGGACGTGAGACTTGTACGTAATCAAATGCTTGTTGGAAGGTAAAACCTAGATACTCCATTAAATAAGCAATAACGATTGTAGCACTGCGACCTCGACCAGCTTTGCAATGAATATAGACTGTTTTTTCATCTTCTAAGAGAGTGTGGAGACTCTGAATTCCTTCTTTAATCTCTTCTCTTGTTAAAGGGGAAAAATCGACAGCTGGAATCTGTTTTATCGAAATTCCATGTGCCTCCCAATCACCTTCCTTAACTGGAGAGTTGAACCAACCGTCTTCGAGCTCAAAGTCTTCAACGATAGCAAGAATATCAGTCACACCTAATTCCGCAATCGATTCAAGATGTCCCATATTTTTAAGAGGAAGAGCTCCTAAATATAGATTAAGAGGTTCAATTTTAGACCACCATTTATCAGAAGCTGTAAATTGAGTGTAAGCAAGAGAAACTTCATATTTAAGCAGGCTATAGTAAGATGGATTGGGCGCATTTTCTAGGACTTCTAAAGCAACCCCGACGCTCTTTGTGTTTCCCACTGACGTTTCATCTGGAGTGAAATAGATTGCTTCACTAAAATTTTCTTCTGAAATAGCTTCTGTCATAGTTCCTCAAAAAATTAATCTAAAGTATTTTACTTCTTCTGAGCTTTATACTCAAACTACTTCAAAAATTGGATTTTCGGCTGCGCCAAAGCGCCGTAATTTGCCGATTTGAATCGAACTTATACTCCTAATATTAAGTAACTTACAATCTGTTAATTCCGAAAGCTTTCGCGTTACCCAAAATCAATTTTTGAAGTAGTTTGAGTATAAGTCTCTAAAGAGAATTCCAGCGACAATTCAGTTCTTCTATTTCAGAATCATCACCTGGAAGAACAGAAATAAAGATTCGTGGAGTTTGAATGCAAGGTTCAGAGTGAAGAGCTGCCGATTTTTGATTCCCAACTAAGAAAAAGGCTCCTTGACAACTCTCAGCTACTTCTGCCAAACGAGAATCAAAGAATTGGCTCAAAAAATCTCTATTTGCATGATTTTCTAAGTAAATATTTCTGTTATCATCAGTTAGGGGGAAAAATAACGTTTGACTTCCTTTAAGAGCTGCAGCGAATTTATATTGCAGCGAATCGTAAGGGGAATAATAAGCACCATCCATATGCCATCGTGGAATATCAAACTCAGATGTAGGCAATGCAGCCCGAATACAAACCCAAGCTGTTTGCTTCTTCGAAGCAAGAATGATATTTGAAACTAATTGATATAAAATTTCTGTTGCCTTTCCAACAACTTTATCCTCTTGATTACCAATTAGGTGAAAAAATTCAGGGAGCTCAGCTTTCATTCTATCAATATTTCCAAAACGGTTATATGTTTGCCATTTGCCCACTTCAAGAGATTGGATGAGAGCTAAATCTTTAGCGCTCACTCCCAGGTCAACGAATAAATAACCTTTTGAAGGCAAATCTGTGATTGCATGACTCATTTCTTGAACAGTTTCTTCATAATTATTCGCAAATAAAAATGACTGTGCAAAACCAACAAGTGCTATTAAAAAATGCGCTTTTTTCATTTAATCCTTTAACAAACAATAGTCTCATTGAGGCAGTGTAGCTTTTCCGCCTATCATACGTAAAAGCTCTTCCTTTTTTTGCGACCCCTCTAAGGACTCAATAGTGGTATGCGTACGCTCTCCATCTATCTTTTTTGAAATGAGGAGATGGTGAGTTGCAAACCGAGCTACCTGAGGAAAATGGGTGATGCAAAGCACTTGGCGAGACTGACTCAATTCAAGGAGCTTTTCGCCAATAAGGGTTGCCGTTTCTCCTCCAATGTTCGAATCAATTTCATCAAAGATCAGAATCGGGATGGCTTCTTTTGCTGCTAAGAGAAGCTTGAGAGCAAAAAAGAGGCGAGAGAGTTCGCCACCACTTGTTTTACTTTTCACAAGGGCTGGTTTTTCACCGCGATTTGCGCTGAGATAAAAAATGACTTGGTCAGCTCCATCGGGTCCGATCTCTTTAGGAGCGATTTCGATTTGGAAAGTAGCATCAGCCATATTGAGGAGGCGAATTTCTTGGGTCAGCGCTTCCTCAAGAGTTTTTTGAGCTATGATGCGGGCTTTCGTTAAATTTTGAGCGAGGACATCACATTCAAGTTTTGCTGCTTCATGAGCCTTTTCAAGGGTTTCGATTTTGGCATCGAGCTCTTCATAATGCTTAAGCTCCTGTTCAAGCGTGGCCAGACGTTTGGGAATGTCAGTCGCTTCTATCCGATATTTCTTTTTTACACTGCTCAGCTTGGAAAGTTTTTTCTCAAGAGCTTCTAACTGCTCAGGGTCCAATTGGAGATCTTCAAGCTCAGAGGAGAGAGAAAACGAAAGTTCATTCAAGCTTGTGAGAGCAGTTTCGAGAAGTTCGCTAGAAGGGAGATATCTTTTAAATTGAGAGAGTGTCGGCAGAACAGAATTTTCAAGAGCCTGTATCATCAAGGAGAGGCTTTGTATGCGCTCTTGAGAGTTCGTTTGGTTTTTATATGCCTCGAAAAGAGCTTCTTCATCTTCAGACAAGTCAACGGCCTGTAGATCTTCTAGTTCCCATTGAATGCGCTGCATAACACGCTCTGCATCGACTTTTTGAAGTTTGAGGGTCTCGAGATGGCGGAAAAGCTTTTTTTCATTTTCATAAGAGTACGAAAAAGGAGTGATGTCGATACTCCCAAAGGTGTCGAGAGTCTCTCGTTGTTGATCAGATGAGCGAAGAGCTACGCTAGTGTTTTGACCTGCCACTTCAAATAGGTGGGTTCCAAGTTGGGAAAGGAGCTGAAGAGGAGCAAGCTGCGCATTGATAAAGATCCGATTTTTGCTTGTGCGGGAAATTTCCCGTTTAATGATGAGCTCTTCTTGTGGGTCAAAGACGATGCCGGCTTCGTTTAAAAGGGTGTGGACGGGAGTAAGATTTGCAATTTCAAATGTGGCCGTGACAATGGCGGTCTCTTCACCAGATCGAATGACATCTGTATCGGCTTTTTGCCCCATAAGGAGGTTAATTGCTTGGATCAAAATGGTTTTGCCTGCTCCGGTTTCGCCGGTCAGAATATTGAGCCCTTTTTCAAAATGAATGACGGCCTGCTGGATAAGGACAAAATGGCGTAAATGCAGTGTTGTAATCATGCCATTATTTTTAATGAATTGCCTGGATCTCTTCAAGGGTTTTAAAGTGCATCTTTGCAATGCGAGGGAGAAGGGCTCGGCCATGCTTTGCAACAAATTGACGTCCAGCTTGGATAACAGCAGGAGAGGCACCTTTGGGAAGTTGAAGTTGAAATTCTTCGCTAAGCTTTTCAATGCCTTCTACAAAGGCAGCGCGCGCAATGATCGAAGCAGCGGCAACAACGATGTCTTCTTCTCCTTTATGCCTTTGCGTGAGTTCCACTTCGATTCCTTTCCGTTGCAGGGCTGAAGCAACGACATGCTCACTGGCAAACTTATCAATGGTGACTTTTTGGCAGGGGGATTTTTTGAGAACATCTTCAATAGCTGTGGCATGCCCCCACCCTAAGAGGCTGTTGAGATTATGAAATTTATCGTAGAGCTCGTTGTACTTCTGGGGGAAAATTTTGACGAGAGCATAGGAAAACTTCTTTCGGATTTGTTCGGCAAGCTTAAGGATGGTCGGATCTGTCATCCGTTTGCTATCACGTACTCCTAGCTTAGAAAGCTCAGAGATTCCCTCCTCATCGGCAAAAACTGCGCCAATGCAAAGGGGGCCAAAGACATCTCCTTTTCCCGCTTCGTCGACGCCGATGTGGGGTGTCTTGTCTTGGTTAACATCTGGGTAGGAGTAGGTGAGGCTCCCTAGAATTTCTGGCTCGAGGTAGAAGGAGATAAAGTCGTCCTTATCTTTTCCTTGAACAGTGAGTTTTCCCGACTCATAAAGTGTACAGGAGATCCCTTTTTTCTTGGCTTGAAACAAAGTGTACTGCGGCTTCGACACTTCAAAGCCTTGATTTTTCAAGTCCTCTTCGAGCTTAAAGGCTAGGGAAAGGTCGACTTGGGCAACAAAACAAGCAGGTTTATTCATAGTTCTTCAAAGAAAATTATTTTCTCAAAGATAGCACTTTGAGGGTTTTTAATTGTAGATTTTCGTTCGATACTGTAGTCTAACGTCTTTCAGCTAGATCATCTATGGGAGCTATATGACTCAAGACATTAAGCAAATTGGCGAAATGTTCAAAAGTAAGAGAAAAGAACTTAATCTCTCTCTAAAAGAGGTCGAAAACGCCACGTCAATCCGCTCCAACTACATCGAAGCGATTGAAGAGGGACGAGAAGACCAATTCTTATCACCTGTTTACATGCTGGGTTTTCTCAGACAGTATGCAAACTTTTTAGGGATGGATGGAGACAAAGTGATTCGCGATAATCCTGAAGCTTTTGAAGCAGTAAGTACTAAGCACGACTTTTCTTATGGAATTGGAACGCTAGAAGTCCGCGGAAGCTTAGGCGGAGGGGTGAAATGGCTTCCGAATTTAATTTGGGCAGCAGTTTCTGTTGGAATCCTCGTTCTTGCCTACTATTTGGCGAAATACCTCGGCGTTTTTTAGTTCTACATAACAAAAAATTTGGGAGTTAATATGGGCCAGATTTTTAGTGAATTTTGCTTTCCTAAAATTAAAATCGTTGTCGATGCGATAAGGAGAGATTTTTGGAGGGCAAAAGGCGATGAAAAGAGGGTCAAATTACCCCTTAATTTTTTTTTAAGGAGTTCTAATCATGGTTTTTGAAAATCGTTTGATTAAAGAAAAATCTCCTTATCTCCTCCAGCATGCGCATAATCCTGTGGATTGGTACCCATGGGGAGATGAAGCTTTCGAAGCAGCAAAAAAACTCGACAAACCTATTTTTCTATCGATCGGCTATGCCACTTGCCATTGGTGCCATGTCATGAGCCGGGAGTCATTCGCTAACTCTGAGATTGCAACTCTCATGAATGAAACTTTCATCAATGTCAAAGTCGATCGAGAAGAACTTCCTGAAATTGACAGCCTCTACATGGAGTTCGCCCAAGCTCTCATGGCTTCAGGGTCGGGCTGGCCACTCAATTTGATCCTCACACCCGAGCTGAAACCTTTTTATGCAACGACTTACATGCCTCCAACTACGCGCCAAGAGTTGATGGGCATCAAAGAGCTTGTTTCACACATCAAACAACTTTGGAAAAGCGCAGAACGCGAATTACTCCTCGACCAGGCAGAAAAACTTGTCGATCTTTTTGCTCGCAGCGTCCAGACAAGAGGGGAAGAGCTTCCAAATGAGGAGCACCTCGATGCAGCTGTTGAGCAGTTTTATGAAGCGGTAGATCCCGTCTATGGAGGAATAAAAGGAGCTCCAAAATTTCCTTTAGGTTATCAAATTCTTTTTTTCCTCGAGCACGCTAGAAGAGAGCACGATTCCCGCTCTCTTTTTTTTGCTGAACTGACACTTAGTATGATGCATCGTGGGGGTATCTACGACCAGGTCGGCGGAGGATTTTCTCGCTACAGTGTCGATGAAAAGTGGATCATTCCCCATTTTGAAAAGATGCTCTACGATAACGCGTTGATGGCTCTCGCTTTTCTCGATGCTTGGAAACTAACTAAAAAACCCCTCTATCGGCAAGTTTGTGAAGAGATTTTAGATTACCTTTTGCGCGATATGCAACATCAAGGTGGAGGATTTTATTCAGCAGAAGATGCAGAAACAGATGGAGAAGAAGGGGCGTATTACACTTGGCATGCTCAAGAAATTCAAAAACTTCTTCCTCCTGCTGATTTAGATTTATTTTGTGAGTACTTTGATGTAACTCCAAGTGGAAATTTTGGTGGAAAAAATGTCTTGTACCGCACAATGACCATTCAAGAGTTTGCAGAGTTGCGAGGTCTCGATCCTCTTATGATCCAAACCCGTCTCGACTCCTGTTTAAACCTCCTTTTTGACGCTCGAAAAGGGAGAAAGCGCCCTTTTAAAGACGATAAGATATTGGTGACCTGGAATGCAATGGCCATCGACGTTTTTATCAAAGCTGGGCGAGCCTTTCAAAATGAGGCCTATCTAAAAAGTGGCCTTGCTGCAGCAAGTTTCATCCGTCAAAACCTATGGAAAGGAGGCAAACTCAAGCGTCGTTTTCGTGAAGGGCAAACCGATTATGAAGGAGGATTAGATGACTATGCCTACTTGATTCGGGCTCTCATCACTCTCTCCGAAGCCGATCTTGGAAATGTTTGGCTTCAGTGGGCATTAGAACTAGCTGACTTTCTCGAAAAAGAATTCAAAGCAGATGAAGGTGCTTTTTATCAGACTGGCCCAGAGTATTCTATTTTACTGAGGCGCCCTGAACTTTTTGACAGTGCACAACCTTCCGGAAATGCCATCCATGCTGAAAACCTGATTCGGCTCAGCCAACTCACACAAAATCGAGAGCTTAGAATTCAAGCTGAAGACATTTTAAAAGTTGCAACAAGCTATATCGAAACCTATCCACAAGGAGCTTGTTACCATCTCATCGCCCTGCAACATTATCTCGATAAAGAAGCCTTGACAATTGTCGTAGCACTCGATGAAAAAGAGAGCTTGAAAGAAGAAATTCTTGAAGTCTTATCCACTGAATTTATTCCTCATCACGTGGTCTTTTGGAAGCGACATTCTGACAAGGAGTTTGAAGAAAACATTCCGCTTGAGGGAAAAACGACAGTTTATCTCTGCAAGCATGGAAAATGTGAAGCTCCTATCACTTCAACAGACGCATTGCAACGCCGGTTTACTTAAACGCTGAAATTTGAGAAGATAAGCTTTTCGACAAACTTTAATGACGCAAGAGTAAGGTAATGGATAAAAATACCCTAGGAGATTACGCAATCATCAAGCAAATAGGACAGGGGACTCTAGGCTCTGTCTATTTGGCCGAACACCGTTTTGTGAAGAAACAGTTTGTTCTCAAAGTCCTGCCAGAAGAGTTAGCTAATGACCGCAACTTTATTCAACGATTTGAAAGGGAAGTCGGAACACTCGCAACTCTCGACCATTCTCATATCGTAAAAGTTCATAATGTTTCATTTGCCGAAGGGTATTACTTCCTCGTCACCAATTGCATTGTCGATTGCTTTGGAGAAACGACAAATCTTACTCAATACCTCGGAGTCAATAAACAATCTTTGAACGAAAACGAGATTCTCGAGCTTTTGTCACAAGTTGCATCTGCTTTGCACTATGCCCATCAAAAGCAACTCAGTGGAACACCTCTTGCGCACCGAGGGATTAAACTCAATAATATTTTAATTGGAAAAGGGGAAAGAGGGTTGCATGTTTACCTCTCTGATTTTGGCCTTTCTCACATTGTTGGAGAAGGAGCGATCTTGACCCGTCTTTATAAAACCCTCGCCGATGTTCTTTCTCTTGATTTGACCAAGACAAGTGCATTGAAATCCGGAGAAGAGACCTATCTGACAGGTCCTTTTGACTCCAGTAAACTCTCAAAATTGCACGCGTCATTTTTACAAACGTACCACTTTCTTGCGCCTGAGCAAAAAATTTATCGAGAAAAACCAGTTGGCCCTCAAGCTGATATCTATGCTTTTGGTGTTCTTGCTTATTTCTTACTTATGCACAACTTTCCTGAAGGCCGATTTCCTCTCCCTTCAGAAGTCTATCCTGACTTTAGGTTAGATTGGGATTACCTGATTCGAGAGTGTCTCAAGCCCGATCCAAGCAAACGACCTTCTTCGCTTCCTGCCATTTTAGAAGAGCTCATCCGCCCTCATCGCAGCTTTGAAAAACACCCTATTGAAAGGGATGAAGACGCTGTCTTGAACTGGGATGATGAACCAACACACGAACCTGTTCAAAGAAGCTCTGATGCTGAAACCATGGCACAGCTAGAAAAAATCAAAGAAGCAACGCAAGTCGCAGTCGAGGATCCTAAGCCTGAAATTACTAAAAAACAATCGCAAATGCTGCACGAGATTTCTAACACTCTGCGAACAGCAAAACCAAAACCTCTTCTTAATCCAGGTGAAATCAACCGTCCTGAATACGATCCTGATCCTGCTGCAGCGTTTCACATCGAATCGACTGTTGCCCGTTATGTTCCTAAACAAAATGAAGTCAAAGACATTGAGCCTCTTTTAAGTGAAATGGTCATCATTAAAGGGGGAAAGTTTGAACGTGGCTCTAACCAAGGGGGACGCGATGAAAGACCTCGCCATAAGATCGAAATTAGTAGCTTTGCTATGGATATCCATGCCGTCACAAACGAACAGTTTGTCCGTTTCTTAGAAGTCATGGGTGGAGAGAAAGACGCCAACAATCAAGACATCATTCAACTCAAAGAATCGCGCATCAAAAGACATAGCGGAAAGCTCGTGATTGAATCGGGTTACGCCAAACATCCGGTCATAGGTGTCACGTGGTATGGAGCGATTGCCTATGCCAAATGGATTGGAAAGAGACTTCCAACAGAAGCTGAATGGGAAATTGCAGCTTCATGTGGGAACGAAGAGAATATCTACCCAACGGGTGCAACCATTGAGCGGACACAAGCAAACTTCTTTAGCTCAGATACAGTTACCGTCAAAAGTTACCCACCAAATGAGTATGGCCTTTATGATATGGCTGGTAACATTTACGAATGGTGCCAAGACTGGTACGACTATAACTACTACGAAGTGTCACAGCAAGAACCAGAAAATCCTCAAGGACCACTCCAAGGTGTTTTCCGTGTCCTCCGAGGAGGATGCTGGAAAAGTCTGAAAGAAGACCTCCGATGCTCTCATCGTAACCGAAATAACCCAGGCATTGTGAACCGCACTTATGGGTTCCGCTGTGCCGCAGATGTTGACGAATCGTGATCGCCCTTCTTTTCGTTTGCTTAGGGAACATTTGTCGCTCGCCAGCCTTGATGGGCTACATGAATTATCTAGCCCTCCAAAAAGGGATCAGTGATCAAGTCTACATCGATAGCTGCGGCCTCCATTCAAGTTTTTTAGGGAGTCCACCAGATGCACGCATGCAACGTGTTGCAAAAGAAAAGGGGATTATCTTTAATCATCAGGCAAAGATGTTCGAACCGGCCTTTTTTGACTCATTTCAAGCCATTTTTGGAGTGACCGAAGAGATTGTTTCCCACTTGCGGTCCCTTGCTCACACTCCTGAGGAACAAGCAAAAATTCATCTCGCAACAGCGTTTAGCCAAAACTATAAAGGGATGGATATCCCAGATCCCTATTATTTAGGTGCCAAAGGGTTCGAAAAGATTTGGGAAATCATTGAAGATGCCTGTGTAGGCATCTTCAAACAGTTTATTCAAGCTTAAATGCGAGTCCAGTCCAGACGGCGCATTCTTCCATTAGGTCCTACAGCTCTTTCAAAAAACGGAGTTCCCATTTCATGAGGAGTTCGAGCTTCTTTTCCAACAAGAATCGCAGATCCACTCGGCTCAAGCATTGATCCCATTAAATCACGGTAGTCTTCGATACTTTCTCTACCTGTTTTTTCATCTCTGCCACCAATATCATAGCCAAAGAGTCCATCCGTATTTCTTCCATCTCTCAAGCAGACCTGAGCATTAGGAAAGTATTCTATATTCATCCTGATTCCAAATGGTAAATTTTGCTGCAGGGTCCTCATTGTTCCTTGAATTGCCTTGATATAAGGTTCTTGAATTTTTAAGACTTCAACATTGTGTTTTTTGGATTCTCTTGATGCAACCTGGGTACATAACCCTAAAGCAATTATCAAGGACATAACTCCCACGATGTAACAATAGGTACGTTGTTTTTGTTCTTTTTGCTTTGTCCCGGCCCAAATGCACCCAAGGCCCACAACCATAGCAGCACTTGCACCTGCTGCATAACCCCAATTGATTTGTAATTCACTCGATCCATTTTTCACTTCATGAGTTTTATTAACAGTGTAAGCAGGGTCAACAAATTGGATATTGAGTTCTCCACCCCATTTTTGTCTTTCTAACTCATTTAAGATCTCAGAAATGAGATCGCATTCATTTCGAAGGCCTCCAGAAGCAAAAAAAGTTAGTGTTATCGTCGTTTGCTTTTGAGCAAGACCTAAAACAAAATCCTTCACTGAGCGATTATAGGCACTTTTCAGCTTTGGGTTATCGAGTTCAGGGCAACCACAACTGATCGTTCCATTGGTGGCTCTAAATTGGCAAACTCCGCCGGCATGTTGCGCAGCAAAATTAGGGTCTGTGTCACACAAAAGTGGCCGAGCAAAAGTTTTTGTTTTTTCTGCAAAGGCAGTTAAATTAAAAGGATTCCCTTCAAGCTGACATGCCAAATATTCACCGTTGCGAAATTGACATGTAGTTTGAGGGTCTAATACTAGTGTTTTACTCATAAAAACCTCTTACCTACTAGGTTAAAGAAAATATTTTCTTACAGTGTATCTTTTTTTTCGAGCGTAATTTTTATGCAAAGTCTTGTAGGTTATTGAAGAAGAAAATATAATTACTCTTTGAATACAGGAATTTGCTTATGAAGCTACTCTTATCTAAACCTAGGGGTTTTTGCGCAGGTGTTGTTCGCGCAATTGAAACTGTTGAAAAAGCACTTGAACTATGGGGCGCTCCTATTTACGTGAAACACCAAATTGTTCACAATCGACATGTGGTCGAAGATTTAGAAAAAAAAGGGGCGATTTTTATCGAGGATCTCGACGAAGTGCCCGAAGGAGAGCGAATCATTTATTCTGCTCATGGGATTTCTCCTGCAGTAAGAGAACATGCAAAACGGCGCAAACTGATCGAAATCGATGCTTCATGTGGTCTTGTCATCCGAGTCCATTCCGCTGCCAAACGGTTTGCTGAAAAAGGATACCAAATTCTCCTCATCGGCCACCGTAAGCACGTTGAGGTGATTGGAACAGCTGGAGAGGCTCCTGATCAAACGACAGTGATTGAATCGGTCGACGATGTCGAAAAACTTGATTTTCCGCCGGACCAAAAACTCTTCTACGTAACGCAAACTACTTTGAGTTTAGATGATGTCAAAGAAATCACAGAAGCTCTCGCAAAAAAATATCCTCATGTCGAAACACTTCCAAGTTCATCGATTTGCTATGCTACAACAAACCGACAACTTGCCTTACGAGAAATCACCAATACTGTTGACATCGTTCTCGTTGTTGGTGATCCTACAAGTTCCAATTCCAATCGTTTATGTGAAGTTGCTCGGATCCGGGGAATTCCGGGTCATTTGATCAACTCTCCAGAAGAAATCGATCCGAGTTGGTTAGTAGGAGTCTCTGCAATTGGACTGACTGCAGGCGCTTCAACTCCTGAATCAGTTGTGCAAAAATGCATTGAGCATCTCTATTCGTTAGGCGTGACTGAAACAGAAGAAGTCGAATACACCGAAGAAAACGTTTTCTTCCAACTTCCAAAAGAAGTACTTAGTGTTTCTTGATTTTTATTAATCTAATACGCATATCTGATTTTAAAACCCATTTGACAATTTAGGGACGTTCATAGGTCGTCATAAAGGGTTATGCTGGATAAAAATGTAGATGGATAGTAAAAAAACTAGAGAATCACGCACTCAAATTGATAAGGGTTCGTTTAAACGGGTCCTCAATGTAGGTGATCTTTTTGCAGTTGGCTATGGGGATCTAGGATCGTCGATTTACTATGCCCTTGGGATCACTGCGATGTTCTCGTTAGGAGCAGCTCCGATTTCACTTGCTCTCGCAGGGCTAGTTTTTGCATGTACAGCTTTATCCTATGCAGAACTTTCATCCATGTTAAAAGATACGGGGGGATCTGCGACCTATGCTCGGTATGCTTTTAATGATTTGATTTCATTTATTGCGGGCTGGGCTCTACTTCTTGACTTTATCGTAACCATTGCGATTTCTTCCTACTCCATTGGCCCTTATCTCTCATTTTTTTTTGGTCCTTTGAAGGAACCCGCATATAAAATTGGACTCACAGTTTTAATCATCATCTCCCTCTTCATCATCAATTATAGGGGATCGAAAGGGTCTGCTCGGATGAGTTGGTTTTTGACTACGCTGACCCTCTGTACTCAGCTGATTATCATTGTCATTGGAGCAATATGGCTCGTGAAAATTCCCGACCTCTTCGAGCACCTTCGTATTGGAGTACAAGATCCCATCTGGTCACCGTCATGGGATGGCTTTTGGAAAGGAACTGCCATGGCGATGGTCGCCTACACGGGAATCGAGTCGATGGCTCAACTCAGTGGAGAAGCTAAATCACCAGCTAAAACAGTTCCAAAAGCGATGATGCTTGCTATGGGAATGCTTCTTGTTGTCTACATAGGGATTTCATTAGTGGCTCTCTCAGCTGTTAACCCTCAAGTTCTCAGTACAGATTATCTCGAAGATCCGATTGCTGGAATTGTAAGTGTGCTTCCTTTTGGAAGCAAACTTTTGGGAGGCTGGGTTGGCTTGCTTGCTGCAATTATCTTATATGTCGCTTCAAATGCTGGGCTTATTGGAGCTTCACGCCTTTCGTTTAATATGGGAGAGCATTACCAGGTTCCACGGTATGTCTATCGCCTTCATCCGCGCTATAAATCGCCTTATGTATCCCTGGCGATTTTTGCAGTTTTAGCCATTTGCATCGTCATTGCAAGTCGCGGCCGATTGACATTCTTGGCAGACCTTTACAACTTTGGTGCGATGTTAGCTTTCTTCATGACTCATCTCTCTCTTGTGATCTTGCGGATTCGCAAACCTGAAGACAAACGTCCTTTCCGCGCTCCATTTAATATCCGATTTAAAAAATTTGACCTTCCCATTACTGGAATCTTAGGTGGGATAGCGACTTTTGCAACGTGGATTCTCGTTGTCATCACTAAACCTGATGGCCGTTACTTAGGGATCGCATGGTTGACCATTGGCTTACTCATGTACTTCTTCTACCGAAAGAAACAAGATTTAAGCGCCATGGGAACAGTTGAAGTCGAAAAAATCAAAATTCCCGATTACCAAGCAAGCAAGTATCAAAACATCTTAGTTCCCACACGAGGAGGACGAGAAACTGAAACAGTACAAATGGCTTGTGAAATCGCAAAAATTCATGGAGCAAAAGTCACAGCCCTTCATGTGATTGAAGTTCCTTTCTCTTTGCCACTAGAAACCCCTCTTTATCATCGGACGATTGTAGCTGAATCGATTCTAAAACGGGCTGAGGCTATTGGTCGAGAGTTTAACATTCGGATGGATCTCAAGGTGATCAATGCACGTGCTGTAGATGTCGCGATCACAGATCTTGTCGAGAAAGAGCACTACGATCTTCTCGTCATGGGAACAACCATGACAAAAGGAGGCACTGCAAAAGGATATGGGGGAGTCGTAGAAAGAATCTTGAAGAATGCCACTTGCCCAGTCTGGCTTTGCTTTTCTGCGCCTCATTCTCCTTTCAAGAAGACGGTCCCTACAACTTCAGCGTAAGAATTCTTTCTGAGAACGAGTGAAAGAAATCTAGAGCTCAGGTTCTTTAGCAAGATCGATTTCGAGAGATTCAGTAGGATAGTTTCCTGCGATGATTTCAGGAAGATAATCGGGTAAATCAATGGGGTAAATGACATCTTGACTTTGACGCATCTTGTCTAAAGAAAACCACTCGAGTTCTTGAATGATCGACTTTTCTTCCTCTGTCAAGTGATTCAATGTAACGGTCGTTTCTTTTGTGCGTGCTACAATGAATTTTTGCTTCAGATGAGTTTTTTTTCCATAGAGAATTAAATGGAAGTCACCATGCCAAACAATAGGACCAAAGGTGACTGCTTCAGGGCTAAGCCCCGTTTCTTCAAAGAGCTCCCGTTTGGCTGCTTCTTCGAGGGACTCACCCTTTTCGATTTCACCCCCAATGGTAAACCAATATTTTCCAGAAGATTTTCCATCAACGGTAGTCGTCTTGGGATCATTAGCGCACATGAGCAAAAGCTCATTCGCTTGATTCAAGAGAAGAATACGGATACTGTAACGAATTGGCAAAGTCAACTCTGTACCTTCAAATATAGATCTTGATCGGTCAATTTATAAGAAAAAATGGCTCCAATTTTCTTCAAATGCTTTGCGACACGTTTGAGAGCTTGGGGCATGTCCGATCGAAAAAAAAGAGAGTGATCTTTATAGATACTTCCAGAGTAAGTACAAATAAAGTTCATACGGGCCGTTCGAAGTGAAACCCAATTTTTATGCTCCGCGTTGTTTTCATTGATCCTTTCGATTAATGCCAACGCTAAGCTTCTTTCTGCAGCTGAGAGATCGAGCAGCTGCTCTGCTTTAATCGAAAGCTTTTGCTCTGGAGTCTTGATTTCTTGCTTTTGCGCGTACTGATAGTAGTCATGGACTTTTTTCCAACGCTTTGCAGACAAAGCCTTTTTCGCTTCCATGCTCTCTTCAATTTCTTTGATTTCAAAAGGTACTAGATAGGGTTTTGCTGCATCAACAACTTCTCGTTGCATCTCTGCTGGAAGATCACTGAGAAGGCCATCTTCTGCGTCTGCACATCCTGATAAAAAGCCTTTAACAGCTCCTTTTTCATCTAAATCAAATAAAGCAACATATCCCTCATCAGTAATAGGATAATTGTTGTATTTCACATCCGAAAACTTGAATTTTGCAATAAAGATGGCAAGTTGACGGTGGACCTCTTTTACATATTCTTTCGATTCAGGAGATTGGAGAAGTCTACGAAAGATACCGCGCTGATTGTAAAAATGGGCATCTGTATTGGCTTTTTCTTGAACAATGATGTACTCATTATCAGACAGCATCACTGCACATGACTTAGGAACAAAAAGTAAGAAAAGATTCAATTTTTGACAAAGTGCTCTTGCACGGTCAGCTTGGTCCACATACTCTTCTGCTTGAGATCGAGAAAGATTGAAATCTGAAGTTTTATATATAACATCAGGAGTCTTATCGTAAAAAAAACAAAAATGATTCCCTGCTTTGAGAACTTTGACACCGGGTGGAAGTTCTTCAACTTGATAACGCTTTAGATAAGCCTCTTTCATCACTTCTAAGACTTCTTTTTTTGGAAGTGCTATAGAACCCTCTTTGTGAGAGGCACGAGATTTTAAAAGAGCATTTGTCGTTTCTTGAATCTTAGTGAAATTTTCAGCATGGGCTTTGATAGCGCTCGAAGGCGCTTCCTCACGTATCGGCCCTTCTTCAACTGTTAGGGCAACAAGCCATTCTATGGCTCTACCAAGCAAATAGGTTGTCCCAAAAGCAGGACACCAAATGATTGCAAGTGCTAAATTTAGCACTTTTAAAAAAAATTGAGTGTAGTTTCCTGGCGTATACGACTCAAAGAGCTCAGCACACAAGACCTCAAAAGGAGCTTGCAAATAACCTGTAACAGTTAAAATTGATTTTTGAATCTCCATTGCTTTCCTTCAACATAATTCCGAAAAGAGGATACTAAGCAAATGCTTTAAAGTCAAAATATTAAATATTTTAATATTTAAGTATCACGAGTATAAGTTTAAAGAAAATGACAGGCGACTTTGTGGCCAGGTGAAACCTCTTTCCACTCAGGAGGTTTATCGTGACAAATAGGCTTTGCTTTTGGACAACGGGTGCAAAAAACGCACCCTTTAGGAGGGTTAATAGGGCTAGGTACATCTCCTGTGAGAAAAATGCGAGAACGTTTCCGCTCCACCTCAGGATCGGGAATCGGGATGGCACTGAGAAGTGCCTGCGTATAGGGATGAAGGGGAGTTTCGTAGAGCTCAGTACTTGGAGCAAGTTCCATGAGTTTCCCAAGATACATCACAGCTACTCGAGTTGAAAGGTATTTGACAAGAGCTAAATCATGCGAAATGAAAAGATAGGTCAGTCCCATGTCTTCTTGAAGCTGCTTTAGCAAGTTGATAATTTGCGCTTGAATAGAGACATCAAGAGCAGCAATAGGTTCGTCACAAACGATAAAACGAGGATTCAGCGCAAGCGCGCGGGCAATGCCAATTCTTTGACGTTGTCCACCACTAAATTCATGAGGAAAACGAGAAAGGCTTTCTGCGCGAAGACCGACGAGATCAAGAAGTTCTCTTACTCGTTGTTCACGCTGAGCGCGCGTTCCCACTCGGTAGATGTTGAGCGGTTCAGCGATGATTTCTCCAGCTGTCATTCGAGGATTGAGTGAAGCATAAGGATCTTGAAAAATGTACTGCATTTCCTGCCGCAGTTCTCGGATCTGTCTAGGAGAGTATTTGACGAAACTCTTTCCTTCAAACAGGATTTCTCCTCCTGTGGCTTCATAAAGGCGCATGAGAACGCGGGCAAGTGCCGTTTTCCCACAACCTGATTCTCCAACAAGACCTAAAGTTTCTTGCGGGAAGATTTTAAGGGAAACGTCATCAACTGCCCGTAAAAGCTGTCCTTTCACACGAAAAGTTTTTACAAGATTTCGGATTTCAATGAGGGGAGTTTCAGACATCTTTCTCTCCTTCTGCATAGAGCCAACAGCTTGCGCAGTGCCCTTCTTCTATGTGAAAACAAGTGGGCTTTTGAGTTTGACAACGGGTCTCAGCGTGGGGACAGCGCTTGGCAAAGCTACATCCAGGTGAAATAAGAGCGAGGTCGGGTGGAGACCCATGAATCGAGTAAAGAGACTTTCCCATTGGAGTGTCAAGCCTTGGAATCGAATGCAAAAGGCGACGTGTATACGGATGCTTAGGCGATTTAAACAGTTGATCGACTGTCGCCTGCTCGATGATTTCTCCAGCATACATGACGAGAACACGATCACAAAAGTTAGAAACAATGCTAAAGTCATGAGTGATCAAGATAATGCTCATCTTTTCTTTTTTCTGAATCGATTTAAGCAGTTCGAGGATTTGGGCTTGAATCGTCACATCTAGGGCGGTTGTCGGTTCGTCAGCAATGAGAATATGTGGTTTTGCGATCATGGCAATGGCAATCATGACCCTTTGCCTCATTCCACCGTTCAATTCGTGGGGATATTGATTGTAGCGCGCTTCTGCTTGAGGTATCCCCACTTGTTTCAGAAGTTCAATAACACGCGTGTAGACTTCTTCTTGTGTCGCTTTAGGATGGTGGAGACGGTATCCCTCACCAATTTGCCTTCCTATTTTCATAGTAGGATTGAGAGAAGTCATCGGGTCTTGAAAGATCATGCTGATCTCTTTTCCCCGAATAGAGCGCATTTTTTTCTCAGACAATTGAAGAAGATCTTGATTCTTATAGAGAATCTCTCCCGAGTCAATCGTTGCCGTGAGTCTTGGAAGTAAACCCGTGATGGATTTTGCCATGATTGATTTTCCACAGCCAGACTCGCCAACAATTCCAAGTGTTTCACCAGGTTTGAGTTCGAATGAAACCCCGCGAACCGCACGTATTTTTTGGCTTCGAGAGGAAAGAGTCGTGTGAAGATCTTTAACCTTGAGAAGCGTATTCATTTGCGCAACCTCGGATCAAAGGCATCACGCACTCCATCTCCAACCATGTTAAAGGCAAGCATGGTAACACTAATAAAGCATGCGGGAAAGAACAGACGCCAAGGGTAATAACGGAGGGCTGAAAGGCCATCACTTGCCATGGTCCCCCAACTTGCAATCGGTGCTTGAACCCCAAGTCCAAGAAAGCTCAAAAAAGCTTCAGAAAAAATCGCTGCAGGAATTGTCAGGGTCATGGTCGTGATGATCGTTCCAATCGAATTTGGAATTAAATGACGCATGAGAATACGGCGCCGCTTGGCTCCAAGCATGTGGGCAGCCATGACATAATCATTTTGCTTAATTTGCAGAATTTGCCCTCGAACGATACGGGCCATGTTGATCCAGCCAGTCAAAGTTAGAGCAATGATAATCGTGAAGACGCCAGGCTTCATGATAACCATCAAAAGAATGACAATGAGAAGGTGAGGAAGAGAGTAGAGAACATCCGATAGGCGCATCATGAGATCTTCGGTCTTTCCTCCAATCATTCCAGCAATGGCTCCATAAAACACCCCAATAAACATATCGATGATCGCGGCGATGATCCCTACAAAAAGAGAGATGCGAGCACCCCACCAAATCCGAGTGAACAGGTCGCGACCGAGTTCATCACTCCCAAACCAAAAATCACTACAAGGAGCTTTGTTTTTTAAATGGAGGTGGGTTTCGTAATAGGTATGTGAGCTCAAATAGGGAATGAAAATAGCTCCAAGAATCAAAACAGTCAGAAGGCAAAGTCCTACCATAGCAGGTTTATTTTGACACAGACGGCGCCAGGCATCACGCCAGTAAGAAACACTTTCTTGGTAAGGGAGTTCTTCTACGAGAAGAGAAGGAGATGCTATGATTTCTGCTTCTTTCAAGAAATTCTCCTTTGATCGATCTGAATCCTAGGATCAATGACCTTATAGAGAATATCGACGATAAAAACGCTTATCATCAAAAGTGCACTATAAAAGATGGTGACGCCCATGATCACAGTGTAATCCCGATTCGTGATGCTCGTTACAAACCACCCTCCTAAACCCGGAATTCCAAAGATCCGTTCTACAATAAAGCTGCCCGTGATAATGGCACTCGTTAAAGGGCCAATATAGGTAATCACGGGTAGTAAACTATTTTTTAAAACGTGTTTGAAGACAACACCCATTTCAGAAAGCCCTTTGGAACGGGCAGTCTGGACATAATCTTGCTCTAAAACTTCAACCATGTTGGCACGGGTTAAGCGGGCAATAAAGGCTGTTGGCAATGCAGCCAAAGAGAGAGCAGGGAGAATCGAGTGGGCAAAAGACCCCCATCGAGCAACTGGGAGAATATCGAGCTTCATAGAAAAAATGAATTGAAGGAAGGTTGCCATAATAAAGTTAGGAACAGAAATCCCAACCACCGCCAAGATCATACAGAGATGGTCTTGCCAACGTCCCCGTCGAATTGCTGCAAGTGTTCCGAGTAGCATTCCTGTAAAAATGCTGATAAAAATAGCTTCTAATCCCAAAATAAACGAGACAGGAAATCCTTCCTGAATGATGTCATTCACAGTCCGTCCCTCGTATTTGAAGGAAGGTCCAAGGTTCCATGTGACGAGCCCTTTGAGATAGCGCACATATTGGACATACCAAGGCTGATCGAGTCCATAGTGCTTATACATACTTTTCATGATTTCTTCAGGGATTGCCTGCTCTTGAAGAAAGGGATCCCCAGGGGCAGCTTGCATCAAAAAAAAGGTGAAGGAAGCCACTAAAAATAAGGATAAAGCAAGAAGAAATACCTTGCGGATGATAAATCTAGATGTCATGAAGGCTCGAAACTTCTTTCCTCTAATAATAAAAATGCACTCTTAATGCCTAAGAATTTAAGGTGAAATAGATATTTTGTCAAAGAGCACTTTATACCATTAACCTAAGTTTTGGGTTTCTTTTACTCATTCTCAGTTTTTTTTCATTCTTTCCAGCTATACTCAAACATCTTCAAAACCAATTTTTGAAGATGTTTGAGTATAATTTGATTCAGATTCTCCCTGAATTTTTCTCTCCTAAAATCAAACACATTGTTCATAAGACAAGGGTAAATTTTCTGTTATTGAGTACTGACATTGATTTTTTAGAAAAAAATGTGATAATGGAGTTTAAAATTATGACTAGAGGAAAGATCTCATGAGCTATAGCAAGATTCAGAAAATTTTAGGAGACCAAGCCCAGCACTTACTTAACCACAAGTGTCAAACCATTTCTAAAGATCAACTCCACATCCCAGGTCCGGATTGGGTGGATCGGATTTTTACTCAGTCAGATAGGCACATTCGGGTCATGCAAAATATGCAAGAAATCATTAACCATGGACGCATCGGAGGAACAGGGTATGTTTCGATACTCCCTGTAGATCAAGGAATTGAGCACACAGCAGGCGCTTCCTTTGCACCAAATCCCGCATACTTTGATCCCGAAAACATCGTCAAGCTTGCCATTGAAGGGGGGTGCAACGCTGTTGCTACCACTCTGGGAGTCCTTGGAAGTGTGTCGCGCAAATATGCTCATAAGATTCCCTTTATTCTAAAATTTAACCATAACGAACTCCTATCTTACCCTAATACTTACGATCAGGTTGTTTTTGGATCAATCAAGCAGGCCTATGACATGGGTTGTCGTGGGGTTGGAGCAACAATTTACTTTGGATCGCCAGAAAGCCGTCGCCAAATTATCGAAGTGTCTCATGCCTTTGAAGTGGCCCATCAAATGGGACTAGTGACAATCCTATGGTGTTACTTACGTAACAATGCCTTTAAAACAAGCAATCAAGACTTTCACACAGCTGCAGACCTCACTGGTCAAGCCAATCACTTAGGCTCAACCATTCAAGCCGATATTGTGAAGCAAAAGCTTCCCGAATGTAATGGGGGCTTCAAAACCCTTAAATTTGGAAAGCAGACTGAAAAGATGTACACCGAGCTTTGCTCAGATCATCCGATTGATTTGACTCGTTACCAAGTCGCAAATAGTTTCATGGGACGAATTGGCCTGATCAATTCTGGTGGTGCTTCAGGCGAAAACGACTTGCAGCAAGCAGTGATGACTGCTGTTGTCAATAAGCGTGCAGGAGGTCTTGGTCTCATATCTGGGCGCAAGGCATTCCAAAAACCGATGAAAGAGGGTGTAGAAATCTTGCATGCTATTCAAGATGTTTACAGCTGCAAAGAAGTCACAATTGCTTAAATCCGTACGGATTTAAAATTTCTTTCATTTGGGTTTTAAGTACTTCTTTACTTCTTTTTGGTAGGCTTTAGCCTTTTTCTTATAAAGGTCTTTGAGGTCTTTCTCTGAAGTGGTTTTTTCTTGGAGATTCAAGATGTTTTGCCATGGAAATGGTGGCTTAGGCGGGGGGACATCTGATTGATCATCGGCCATGCCGCCAATGGCACCGAAGACTTGTCCCCAAACACCCGCTTTTGGGGCTACCTGTTTACGGGCAATGAGAAGAGCAATTCTACTTGTTGCTGTTCCCTTGTCTACTTGGACATTCCCAAACGGCCCTTTCACTGGAACTTGAAGCACATAGTTTGAATCGAGTCCGCTAATTCCTAAGGCTGCTCTTAAACTTTGGGCAGTTAGTCCGAGAATCATATCGACATAGCGACGGACAAAGTTGATATCACCCCATAAGGCAACTTGGTAGGCGCGGTTGTAGAGAATTTCCGTCCGATCAACATGCATGAGACCGCTCTTGATACTAAATTCCATCGGAGCAAACCAAAGAGAAATAAGGTTTTGGTTTCCTTCCATTTTGAAGATCCCACTGATGTCGGAAGCACTTCCGGTGTTGCGGCAAGTGATCTGACCAAAGTCGATCATTCCATAGGAGAGATTACTCGATCTGAGAGCTAAATCTTTAATAGGAACAGAAAACCCTTTTTCGCTGACGAAAAGAGCAATGGGGTTTTTGAGAGACGCTACCACTATTTTCGCGCTTCTAGATAAAATTTCATTCATCTTTGGAGAAATCGTCATTGCTGCTTGAAGAGGCTCATTGAGATAGAGATATCCATTTGCAACTGTTCCATTCATTTTTGCGCGACAATTCGTCCCATCAACATCAAAGGAAAGTTTCCCATTTTCTTTGATGAGCCCTGCATCAAATGAGGCATTCACAATATCCCCAAGGACAGCAGAAGGGGGAATTCCTGAAGGATCTTTAATGTTTGATATGGCATCGAGAAAAACAGTTGGGAGGTGTTGTATCTGCGCATGAATCGAAGCTGTGATATCTTCTAAATCAACAGTTCCTTGAGGTGTGAGAAAGTCATCCAAGCTTCCCTCACCTCGAATTTGTCCACTTTGCCTGCTTCCTTCAGGACTCACATTTCCCTGCATTTTAAAAGAAAGAGGGCCAGGAGCGTTTTCTTTAACGACTGAAAGATCAAAGCGATCCAGTTGCGTCACTTCTTTTGTTTTTTGCTGCTCTAATGCCAAAGAGTCGACGCGTAAATCGGCATTAAAAATGGCGCGATAAAGATTCATATCGACATTGGGAAATAGTTCTCCATTTGACGTTAAAGGGAGTTCCAAAGCTGAAACGTTAAACTTGAGGCTGGCTCGATCTTTAATCACAAATGGCGCTGGATTTGTCGAAAGAGTTGGATTTTTCCATCTTTTGAATGCAAGGACGCCTTCTTCAGAAATGTTCCAATCAATTATTAAAGGATTACGGTTATTTTTAAGTCGGAATTTATCGTCTGCTTGAAACGAGCCAATTAGCGAGAGATAGGGACTTTTGACTTCGGTATTGAACTCGCCGTTTTTTCCTTGTTTGGTGATATCAAATTTGAGGTCTATCCAGTCTCCAATCATCTGAGGAAGCGTTGCATTCATACTTAAAAAGGCATCGACAATCTGAGTAGAAAGTCGGTTTAATGTCAGTTGAGTTTGGGAAGGATGTTTTAAAGGATTGAAATTCCCTTTGTTATCGACTGCAAGAAACTTAAGACTCCCAGCCGACACGCTTTCCAAGAGAGCCTTAGCATCAAGTTGCAATCGACTCGTTTCTCTTTTCCCGCTGAGGTCATAATTCAAAATGACATTTTCAAGAGAAAAAGAGGCTTTTGTTTTTCTCTCCACCATTTTAAGAGTTGGGATACTCCCAGCAATTTTGAGGTCTAAGCCTTTGACCGCTTCTCTTCTCATCGGAAAGGAGCCAGGTTGAATTTGGAAGTTTGCAGTAGCGCTCTCTGCTAAAAGAGGAATCTTTTCCTGTTTGGATAAAATTGAATTGACCTCATTTAGCTGAAGCAAAAATGAAATGTCTACGGGATTTTTAAGAATAAAAGCTCCAGAAGCAAGGGATCCCTCAACAGTCGATTTGAACTTAGACGAATCAAAAGTCACTTGCATAGGAGAAATTTCCAACTCTTTTTTCATTCGAAGAATGCCTGATGCATTCACTGCAACGTCTTGTCCAAAAAGAGTTTGTCCCCATGTCTGCGCAGCAAAGTCAAATCGTGTTTTCCCTTTAAACTCTAACTGCTGATCTAGTTTTCCATTGAGTTGCAAGTCGAGTTGAGGAAGCTGCATTGCACCAAGGCCAAAAAAGTTCGAAAACTGGACATCTTGACCTGTGAGTTGCATCTTTAAGGCTGCCTCTTTGAAGCGACCAATTGGGAGGGTTAAATTTTGCAGCTCACCACTGATCATCATGGGATAGGCAAGCTTTGTAAAAACAGAAGGCGTTACTTGATACGTAAAACTTGTGGGCTTTTTTAAGACGAGGGCACTTTCTGAAGTAAACTGACTACTTGAGAGATTGAAAAGGGGAGAGTTTCCGCTAATCAAGAATTGTTTCTCTCCTTCTTGGTCAAATCGTTTTAATGAGAAATCAAAATTAGATCCGATCCATTTTTGCAAATTTTCTTCCTCGGAAGTGAGGCGATCCACAAGAGCCGTTGGCATATTGCGCACACTTAGATCGAGCAAGGCAAACTTGGTGATCCAATCTTTTTGAGAAAAGAGTTCCTTTAAACTTGAAGTCGCCTGCACCTTTGATGGAGGAAAAGAACTAAAGCGGTACGAAGTGTTGAGTGCTGAGTGAAAAAGCTCTCCTAAGTTGGTCGTGTTAAAAGAAACGTCCAAAGAATCAAGAAGAAGTGAGTCACGCGTTTTTGCAAGAGCAAAGGCTCCTTGCTGCATTTTGATTTGCCCAGCAATGGCCATTATGCGTGGATAAAGTTTCATATTTTTGAAGAGAAGGCTTAACTGGCTAACCTCAATTTCGGTGTGGCAATCACCTATTAAAACAAGTGGGGAGTTAGCCGCGAGAGCTTGCAAAAGACGAGGCTTCAAGGTCCAATTAAGTTTAAGCGTATCTCTGAGTTGAATCAGTCCTTTTTGATAGCTACCAAATAATGACCCCTCCATAAGAGGTGAGCGAAGCTGCGCTGAAAAGTTTTGCCCTTCTCCCGCTTTTGAAAATAGAAGGTCGAGATTTAATGTGTCACCAAAAGCATCAGTAAAAATCCCCCGCATTTCGGGATCCATAAGAGAGGAAAGAGCATCGAGAGTCGCTACAGGGAAGTTATTTAAATTGGCCTCTCCACTGATCTGGAGTGCTTCGGCACTTTCAAGGTCGATCACTTCCACTTTGCTTTCAACGGCCCCTTTCACTTGAAAGCTACCCAAACGCTCTTTCGAGATAGTTTTCCCAGAACCTTTCACCGCTAAAGGAAAAGTCTTCGAAGACATCCCTAGTAAGAAGTCTACATCATCGATGCGGATCAAATCCTTGCCCGCTTTTTGAACAGCAAATAGACCATCTTCGAGAGTCACTTGCCCACTGAGATTTTTCCAAAAAGAGCGATGGTTTTTTTGTTTTTTTTTCTTTGAAGATCCGTTTGAAATTTTAGGAGGGGAGGCAACATGATTTGTTGCTAAAATCAACTCAGGTTTGACAAGTTTCGTGTCCCCAAGACTTCCTTGGCGAAAGAGGAGATTCCAAAAAGTTATGTCGAGTGTCAAAGATTCAAAACTTAAAACGACATCTCCCTTTTTCTCAAAGTGAAACCCTTCTATTTTCTGAGGCCTTGTCCAACTTAAAGAAACATCACTGATTTGAACTGTAGCTTGCGCATCTTGCTGAATCCGATGAATGAGGAAGTTTTTTCCCGCATGACTAGAAAGCATCGAAGGGAGAAATAACACAAGAAGTCCAACAAAACAGATAAGCGCTGCAAAAGTAATGATGAGAATCTTTTTCATGAAACTATTCCATTATAGCGGTAAATCCCAGCAATGGTTTTAGCATCGACAATCTCGTTTTGATCGATCATTTCCATTGCCTCTTCTAGAGTCAAAGCCACAGTATCAATCTCTTCTGAATCATCACCTACAAGAGGATTGGGATGTAAATCTTTCGCTAAGAAAAGGTAAATGTACTCATTGCAAAATCCAGGCGCTGTGAAAAAACCTCCTAGAGAAGTGATGCTTCGAGCTTCAAACCCAATTTCCTCCTGAAGCTCCCTTTGTGCACATTCAAGAGGATCTTCTGCTGCCTCCAAAGTTCCTGCGGGCAGCTCTAAAAGAATTTGACGCGCAGCACGGCGCCATTGCTTAACCAAAATCATTTTCCCTTCGGCATTGATTGGAATCATAGCAACAGCACCTGGATGGAGAACGATATCAAAGGTCTTTTCTTGCCCATTCTCATATTGGATCTGATCTTGAGCAAGGGTAATAATTCTCCCTTCGTGAATCTTTTGCCTTTCGATATGAGCTTCTTTTTCTAACCGAGCACGCGTTTCAGATTTTTGACTCACTTTTTTGCCTCATACTGCTGAATGATCTCCTTCGTCAGAGGGGAGACAACTCCTTCACCTTTAACTGTTTTATGAATCTTCGGTGATCCATAATAATGAACATGACCATATCCTTGAATTGTAATTGACAACTCATCTTGTGCATTCACTAAGCATGCGCAAGGTCCGGTCAAACGGACGTTTGTGCCAATCGTCTCAAAATCTTTTCCATCATAAAAGCCTGGGCCATTAATCATAATCGACTGATAGCGCGCGCCTCCGCGGATTGTTGCCTGAGAACTTCCGACTATTGAGATGGCAAACCTCTCACATTCTACTGTTCCTTCAAGCACCGTCGAACCATTAACTTTGAGATCCACCATGAAGTTATCTGCTTTCAAAAAGTCGATATCAACGTAATTATCTCCTTCTAAAATAAGCTTTTGCAAGTTTGTGACAATCAATATCACATGAGGTATTTCAGGAATTTCAGACAAATCTGCAAACTTCTTTGGAGAGATTGATAGGGTTCCATCTGAATAACTTAAGTGAAATTTATCCTGAAGCCACTTCGGAGCGTTGAAAATGAACTTGTTTTCCTTTCCCTGTTGAATCTCAATTTTTCCAGGCCCAAAGTAATCAAAGGTATGAAGATATGGATAGCTCATTTCAAAAGGCTTGTCGACACCATAGACTGCACTCACAAATAAGAGCGCCATGCAGATGAGAAGACGCATAGATTACCTCATTTTCTCTAAATTCCCCACTCTAAGTTTGTTCTACATTTATTTCAACGTGCCCGTTGATCAAAAACCCTTCAAGAATTAAGTTGTGACTTAAGAGGCAGTGAGACGTCAATGCCTCCATTAGGGGAAGGTCATGAAATTCCGCACAAAATTGTTTTACTCTTTCATTTCCTTAGGGTTAATGAGTACTCTCTTAGCTCTTTTCATCATTTATGGGGAGGCTTCCCGCCTGATTTTTGATGAGATTCGGAGTAAAATTCTCTCTTTGGTTTCAAATACGGTTCAATTGATCAATCCCAGTGAATTACAGACCTTTATCGCCTCAAATGGAAACCAAGACAATCCCGTTTTTCAAAACTTAAAGCGAGAGCTGTTTGAAATTCGTGACCTCAATCGACGGTCCGATGTTTACGTCCAATATGTATACATCCTCTGCAAATTTCCCGATTCTGATCGCTACTTCTTTGTGATCGACGCGGAAGAGGGGAGACGATTCATTTCTGCATATGGCGATCCTTTCCCCGCAAACATCCAGCTTCCTCCCGATCCAAGAAAATCCTATGTCACCCAAAACATCTATTCTGATGCATGGGGAACTTGGATCACAGGCTATGCACCCATCTTTGACGCCCAAGGAAAGGAAATTGGCTTACTAGGAATTGATGTCCGGACTAAAGAGATTTACATGGAGCTCGAAAAACTGCTCCTCTATGGCCTCATCGCCTTTGCAATCTCTATCTTTGTCGGGATAGTTTTTG
Organism: Simkania negevensis Z; assembly: GCF_000237205.1. GTDB lineage: Bacteria > Chlamydiota > Chlamydiia > Chlamydiales > Simkaniaceae > Simkania > Simkania negevensis. Next base: position 1,219,037 of record NC_015713.1, read on the forward strand.
CATACTTCTTATCCAAGTTAGTTTCATCCTCATTGTCAGTGCTTTGTGACACAGTAAAACAGATTGGAAAAGGGGAGTTTAATTCCCGCTCGCCTCTGCATACGCGTGATGAGTTCAACGAACTTTCGATCGCGATTAATACGATGGCCAAAGGGCTTGAAGAACGAGAGCGACTTAAAATGGGCTTTGCCCGTTACGTTTCCCAATATGCCTTAGAGGAGCTGTTAAAACTAGATAAGCCCATCTCTCTAGAAGGGGAAAGGAAAAAAGTCACCATCCTCTTTTCCGACATCCGTCAATTTACAACCATTGCAGAAAAACTCCCTCCAGAAGAAGTACTTAAACTCCTCAATGAATACTTCAAAGAAATGATCGAGGTCATTTTCAACTATGGGGGAACGCTCGATAAATTCATCGGGGATGGCCTCATGGTCGAATTTGGAGCTCCACTCGACGACAAACTCCAAGAGCTGCATGCTGTCTTATCTGCCATTCACATGCAACTACGCCTCGATAAGCTTTGTGAAAAGTGGGCACAAGAAGGGCGCGACCAACTGTCGATGGGAATTGGAATCCACACCGGACTTGCCGTCTTAGGGAACATCGGGTCAGAAAAACGGATGGAATATACTGCTATTGGTGACACCGTCAACGTCGCTTCCCGTCTGGAGTGGCTCACCAAAAGGCTGCAAAAGCCGATCATCATCTCAAAACCGGTCTATGATAAAGTCAAAGATCACTTCGTCTTCGAAAATCTCAACGAAACCAAACTTCCCGGACGGATGGGTAACATTCAAGCATATGCCATCCACCCTAAACTACAAGAAAACCTCCATCAAGTGGAACTCGCTCATGAATTCCATCACTTTCCTGAAGAACATGAATAGTCTATCTTTAGACCCCTATTCAAGCAAATGAGCAATTAAAACTTTTTTCTTGTTTTTTTCTTGCGCTTTCACGTATGTCAAAAACTAATGAAAAAAGAAACTGAAAAGACCATTATTACCCTCTCAAACTTCGGCTATATCTCGGGCTGCATTGTTCTCTATTTAGTCGCTCTTTGTATTCTCATTTCAGCTGTTTGGAGCATTATCAGCGATATGTATTCAGGTGTTTATACAGTATACAAGATTCTGGATGAAGTTGGCCTAATCGTCTTTTCCATGGCAGTTGTTGATGTGGGTAAATATCTTATGCTTGAAGAAGTTTTAAGACGAGAAAGAGCTCATAATCCAGAGCAATCACGCAAAACTCTCACAAAGTTTGCGATCATCATTTCCTCAGCCCTCTCTCTTGAGGGACTTGTTCTCACCATTGAAGTTGCAAAGCAAGACGTCACTAAACTCCTCTATCCCGTCACAGTGCTCCTAACCGCAACTTTCTACATCATTGGAATTGGGATTTATCAAAAACTCAATGCCAGCGCTGAAGAAAAAGAATAATTATACCATTCGTGAATGGTCTTATCCCTGCTCAGGGTTAAACGATTCGATAAACTGCGCAAGTTGGTTTTGCACTTGCTCACGCTCATTGACCGGATAGGAAATTTCAACCTTATAGAGAACATTTCCAACAAGGATCAGCGTGCCTGCTGTTTCATGATCTCCGATGTAGTGCTCAAAGTCGAGCGAGGGGAAAGATTTAAAAGTATTGATACTTTGCCCCACGAGATGAGCCCCTTTCAGTTGGCTGACGACAACTTTCATAGCTCCTTTGAGAACCATTTTAGAACCCCATTTGAGCCAATCTTGAGGAAGGACTGTATAGCTGACCGAAATCACCTTGTTTCCTTCACTGCACTGAAATTCATGGTAGGGGAGGGTGTCATCGCTTCTTGGAATTGGAAAGTCTTTTGTGGTGTGCTCAGGTTTATTGGGAAATTTGACCGAAAAGTTCTCTTCTTTAGGATTAAACTTAATCCACGAATCAATCCCTTCTCCTTTGCCTAATATGCGATGAATGTCAAAACCTAATGCCTTGTCGTGCATCATGTCATAAACCTTGTACCCACCAAAAGCAATTCCTACAAGGAGGATTGAGATGAAAATGGATTTCGAAAGAGAGAACTTTTTAGATTGCATTTTCCTTACCCGTAATTTGAAATTTAACAAACAGTATAAAATGCATTCGATTAAAGATCAATGCGACGTTTTATTTGATTCAACACTGAAATAAACATTTCTTCAGTTAACTTTCCCGTATAAGTGTTTTGCGGGCTGGGATGGTAGGAAGTAAATAAATCAATCTCGCCAAAACTTAACAAACTTGCATGTTTAAACGGAAGTTTATTTTCTTTCAAATTCTCTTTATTTAAAACGCTAAATATAGCCTTATAAGCTAGTTCTCCAAGTGCCAAAACCGCTTTTAAATGAGGAAGTAAAGCAAATTCTTGTTTGAGATAGGGAAGGCAGTTGTCACATTCTTCTTTGAGAGGACGATTTTCAGGAGGAGCACATTTAACAGCAGCTGTGATGTAGCACCCGCTGAGTTTGAGTCCATCATCTCTAGAAAACGATGTAGGCTGATTGGCAAAACCTACTTGATAGAGCATTTTCATCAAAAATCGAGCAGATTCATCACCAGTAAAAATTCTTCCAGTTCTGTTGCCTCCATGTGCAGATGGAGCAAGCCCTAAAATCAGTAAACGCGCTTTTGGATCCCCATAGCCAGGGGTAGGTTCGCGGAGATAAGCTTCATCTTTATATGCAGAACGTTTGGGAAGAGTTTCGCGGTATTCAACAAGGCGAGGGCACTTGCGACAAGCTGAGACAATTTGATTGAGTTCACTTAACGTCATCGGGTTTTTCGGGAATAATCAACGTTCCAACAATGTAACCAACTAAAACAGGAACCACACCCGTAATCAATAGAGCAAATAACACGACAATACGGACAATGGTTGGGTCAATGCCAAGTGATTCGGCAATTCCACCACAGATTCCAGAAATTTTTCGATCTTGAACCGACCTATAAAGTTTCTTACACTCAAACTCAATGTAAGTTGGAGGACCAAGGGGAATGAGCATCCATGCTACAATATAGAGAATCAAAACAGGTAAAACAGCAGTGAAAATACAGATCATCACGACGAGAAGGCGAATGATCGTTGGGTCAATTTTTAAAAACTGCCCTAAGCCACCACATACTCCTGCAACTTTTTTATCCCACCGATCTCGAAATAGACGCTTCATTTTTTCTCACAAAATAACGGTTAAATGTTGGGGGAGGAAGGGATTTAAACTCCATCTTTTTCTTTGTCACAGGGTGAATAAAAGAGAGCAATGACGCATGAAGTCCGAGTCTCCCAAGAGGATTCTTCGTCGCTCCATATTTCATGTCTCCAACAACAGGGAAACCCGCTTCACTCGCATGAGCCCGAATCTGATTTTTTCGACCTGTTTCTAATGTGACCTGAACCGCAGTATAATCACCCTTGCGTTGTACCACCTTATAATGGGTGATTGCCTCCTTTCCTTCGGGGTGAGAAGAAACGAAATAATTTGCATCTTCTTTGAGCATGCTTTTCCACATCCCTTTCTTTTCTTCAATCGATCCTTCTAGAACAGCTAAATACTGACGTCCCATTGTATGGAGGTGAAACTGTTTCTTTAGCCCCTCTTTTGCCCGCTCTGTGTAGGCAAAAACCATCACGCCTGATGTTTCGCGATCAAGCCGGTGGACAGGTAAAACACGTTTTGCTACACCTCGACTCTTTAACGCTGCATGGACAGTCTCTTTCTCTTCAAAATGGGTTGCGACACTCAAAAGCCCTGCAGGCTTTTGCACAACAACTATGTCTTTGTCTTCATAGAGAATTTTGATTCCAAAGGAGCTGTGTTTCACCTTACTTTCAAAGCTGAGTTCAGTTCCTTTCGAAATGACTATCTGAGGAGAGCGAAGCAGCTGACCATCACGAATAAACCGTCCATTTTTGATCCAACTACGCAGGGTCGTTTTAGAGCTATCTGGGAATAGCTCCTCTAAGACTTCAAGAAGGGATGCTGATTTTTTGGCTTTCAATTGCATGGCACCGATCATAACATATTTTCGATTTTGACAAGAAGTTCTAATGTCAATTAAAATCATCTCTTACAAGTTCTTGCTAGGGAGGCATTTCATGCATAGAAGACACGATTTATCAAAACATTTTTGGGCTCCATTTAGCTGGGACGATGAAGGAGAGTGGGACTTTGTAGCAACTGACCCTTCTGGACTAAGCGTCTATGAAGAAGGGGACGCGATCTATATTGAAGCCTCGCTTCCTGGGCTATCCTCTAGTGAAATCGAAGTTTATCAAGATCATGGATACATCGTAATAGAGGGAAAAAGGCAAGAAGAGACCAAAGAAAGAAAATATTACCGTAAAGCCTCACGCAGCTTTTGTTACCGCCTTCCCGTGCCGTCTGCAGCAGAAAAAGATACTGATCCTGAGGCAACTTATAAAGATGGCCTAATGAAATTGAGGTTCAAAAAAGGGACCAAAAAGAAAAAACCAATTCCTATTAAAGAAGAGGGTTAACTCTATGAAAAAATTCCTATTTATTTTCCTGTTTGCCACTTTTGCTCTTCATGCAAATGAAGAAACTTTAGTGAAGTTTAAAGGAAGGCACTCACTCGCAAGCTACCATGAGTGCGAACTTCCAGCGCTTTATGATACACAAAGTCTACGCTCTGCATTTTTTTCAGCAATCAAAGCATCTGGAGCTCACGCCATATCTTATACTGAACACTATTTCGATGATGGAGCTTACACAATTCTTGTTCTTCTAGAAGAAAGTCATGCGACATTGCACTCCCATCCAGAATGTAAGGCTTGCTTTGTCGATCTTTTTACAGCAGGAAACACCTGTGATGCTAAGCCTTTTCATCACGCTTTAATCGATTACTTAAGACCTGCTCTTTCCAATCTCAACTCAATTGAAAGGGGTTAAATGAAAAAAATCGCTGCTCTCATCGACAATCTCTTCGAAGAAATGGAGCTATTGTATCCTGTCTTTCGTTTGCAAGAAGAAGGACATCAAATCACCCTTGTTGGACCTGCTGACAACACAACATACAAGGGAAAAAACGGCTATAGCTACAAAAGCCAAATTTGTTACAAAACTCTCAAAGCTAAAGATTTTGATGCCATTCTCATTCCTGGAGGATTTGCACCTGACCGTTTCCGTCGTATTCCAGAAGTCTTAACCTGCGTCCGAGAAATGGACCAAGTAAAGAAACCCATAGCCTTTATCTGTCATGGTGGATGGGTTCCGATCTCTGCTAAGATCCTTCAAGGAAAAAAAGCAACCGGTACCTCTGCGATTAAAGATGACTTGGAAAATGCTGGAGCAATTTGGATAGACGAACCCGTCGTGATCGATGGTCATCTTATCAGTTCAAGAACGCCTGTCGATCTCCCCCAGTTTGGGCGTGCTATCGTCGAGGCTCTTAGATGAAAAAGCTTCTGGGTCTTCTTTTTCTTCTTCCTTGCCTTCTTTTTGCTGAGGACAAAGAAAACCCCCCATCGATCTCTGATCCGCGCCTGCTCTCCCTCGGCGTTGGAGTCTTCAACATTGTACGGAATACTAAAGCAGTGACTTTTCAGCTTGAATACCGCTCAGATCTCGCTATCTATAAAAACCGGTTCATCTTCATTCGTCCTCTACTTGGGGTCATGGCGACAACAAAAGGCTCGACTTATTTCTATGGCGGCGTGGCTTTTGATTTCTTCCTCACTAACTTTCTAGTCTTTACACCCAGTTTCGCCCCTGGATTCTATATTAAGGGGGGAGGAATGGAATTGGGCTTTCCTTTAGAATACCGCTCTTCTGCAGAGCTCTCCTACCGGTTGAGCAATAAATCCCGGTTTGGGGCGATGTTTTACCACATCTCTAATGCCAGCTTAGGCTTTAGAAATCCCGGTACTGAATGCCTCGTCTTCTTCTACGCTTTCCCACTATATTAACCTATACTCAAACAACTTTTGAAGCAGTTTGAATATAAGTTCTTCCCATTCTTTTCAGCCTTTTTGGTTTGAAAAGGGCAACAAAAAAGCCAGAGTTTAGGTTATTAAGATAGCGTTAAGAATCCTCTTTTATTCTCTATCAATCGGATAAAAAAATATTTTCCAAAACCTATTTTTTTTTAATTTAGCCAAGTTATAATGGCATTAGGGGATGCCAATCATGTGCGAAAGGCAAGTTGGCAAAAGAGAAAGAAGGAACCCACCACATAGCATTTATACTCAAACAACTTTTGAAGTAGTTTGAGTATAACATTTTCATATTGTGAAAGATAAGTTTTTCACAAACGGGAATTCTTGCGGCCAAAAAATTGAAGAAGGGGAGTTTTTCATGTCTGGGTCTGGTCAACCTATTTTTAAACCGTTTCCATTTTTTGCGGGATGCCACACACAGACAATTGCAGCCTCATTTCTAACCTTTGCTCGAAATCCTGAATCGACTACACGTTTTGTCCACCTCTCAGATGGAGATCGGATCACATATGAAGTGAGCACCCCAACAAGTTGGAAAGTTACAGATCCTACAGTCGTGATGGTCCATGGCCTTTGTGGTTCACACCGTTCACCTTACATCGTGAGGCTAGCTAACAAACTCGATAAGCGTAACATACGGACAATCCGGATCAACTTGAGAGGGTGCGGGACTGGAAGAGGGCATGCTAAGAAGATGTACCACGTTGATTGCAGCAATGATATTTGGCATGCGCTCAAGAAGATTAAACACGAAACTCCTGATTCGCCTCTCACCCTGATGGGGTTTTCTCTTGGGGGCAACATCGTTCTGAAAATGGCTGGGGAATGGGGAGAAGAAGCTCAGCAGATTATCAATAAGGTGATCGCAATCAACCCACCAATCGACATGTATGCAAGTGTCCGTCTGCTGAGCAAAAACAAGGTTTATGAACGTTATTTTATGCGCTATTTGCGCTCAGATGTGCTGTTTCGACACAATTACTTTGAGGATATGCCACCCATTGAAATTCCAACCGGGATGTCATTGCTGGATTTTGATGAATTTTACATCGCTCCAGAATCGGGGTATGAATCTGCGCAAGACTATTATTATGCAACAAGTTCTGGGCGACTGATTCCTGATATCCAGGTCAGTTCCCACATCCTATTTGCAAAAGATGACCCAATCGTAGACTGCAATGTAATGGAAGATGTTCCTGTTCCACACAATGTCGACATAGTCGTGACTGATCAAGGAGGACATTTGGGTTATCTTGGAATGCCGGGTCAAGAAGGGGGTTTCCACTGGATGGATTCTATAATCCTCCAGTGGATTTTTGAAGAAGGCTAATATTTCCCCTGGTGATTTGTGAGCCATTTCATAATGAAGGCCGATTCATAGTGAGGCTTACCATTGATAAACAAACAGGGAACTTGGACTTTGTTGCCTTGACGAGTGAATTCGTGATAGGCATGAGATTTTCGATCTGTCACATCTTTGACAGGAATATTTTCTCCAAGCGTTTCAAGGTGTTGCATCACTTTGATACAGTAGGGGCAATTGGGCTTAATGTAGAGCACGACGTGATACTCTTTTTTAGCTACAGGCCTTGCTTCATCATAACACACTTCATAGTTTTCGAAGTTCGTTGACAGGGGTGTCTCAATTGAAATCTCTTCAACTTGAGGGGGGATGTCGTAGTACATTTCATTCTCCTACTTGGTTCGGAAAGAGAAATTTTAACCCAAATTCATAAATCATTGAAGCAGTTTGTTGCTGCAGCTTAGAATAAAACTGGCGAGAAGAAGATCGATTTTCTTGCTCTAAGTCAACCTGGTAGAGGTAACACATCGGTTCTGCAAAAAGAAGGAGTTCATGTGCACGTACCGGAGAGAGGGGTTTCCTTAATGAAACCTCAGTTACATTGCCAAAGAGTTGCCCAAATTTAGACACCACATCGCCTCGGCAAACAAACCCTCGGTAGTTCGGTTTTTCATCAGGCGATAGAGCCTCCCACTTTAGAGCAAGTTCTGTAGCCACACCTGGAAAATTAAACGCATAGGAGATTTCATGAGATGCGTTGCTAAGGAAGGCATGTTCATGGAGCAAGGTGTATGCTACAATGACACCTCCAAGGCTATGCCCAATCGCGCGCGCCTTTCCTCTCTCTGTTGTCACAGTTTTTAGCCAGCTGTGGAGATTTTTTTCAGCATTTTCAAAGAGGCTACGGCCAGGTCCTTTCGGATCGAGATCACTGATGATCGAAGCACGACCACCCTCGCTAGCAAAGGAAAAATCGGTTCCTCGAAAAAGCAAAAGAGGGGCCCCTAGATGATAGTCAGCGCTTACAAGTCCAAAAGCGCGGATCTTACTCCAAAGATCAAAGACTTTATCCACTACAAAAGTCGACATATGAATAGTTTGATCAGGTCCCAAAGTAGGAATGGGAATTTTATCACCCTCATTGAGTTCCCGGTACGCCAAAACCTTAGCGAGTACTTCTGCTGTGGCGTAATCACACAGCTCGGGATTTAAGATTTCATCGTGAATCAGGCGGAGAATACGGCAGGTTTCTTCAAAATCTTTTGCCTTGTTTGTCACCTGGCAAATAATTCCTTTTGATGCGAAGCGTTTACGATACGATTGCCCAAGTTGATGAAGAGCCTCACTGGAATTTTCATAAACTTGACATTCCCGATGGTGGTTGAGCTCATAGCACCGAGAGGGATACTTGAAAAGCCAAGAAAGAAAGACTTCCCAATAACGAAAAGTTTGAGCTGAAAAAGAAGAATCAGAAGGTGTTTTGTCCATGTACTCTCACTCAATCTGTGAGGGACACTTTTTCATGTCCCTCATTTTTGATGATAGCAAGAGCAGGGTTTTCCCATCAATCTTACTAACCTGAACGCAGGGTTTATTTTGCTTAGCCTAAAGAATGAGTTCTCATAAATTCTCGGTGTTCTTGTCGATGGGAAGGACTAAACGGTCCTTTTCAAGGCAAATAGGCTAAGAAGAAAAAGGAGAATCCCTGAAAATGAGTGAAAGAAACCCAGAGTTCAGGTGACTACTACTTTGTCTTCTTTGCAGGGCGATGGCCACTTGATTTAGACCCAACATGAAGACTACCTCCACTCCCATCAGGTAAACTGACAGGAATCTCACTACGACTCGAGCCGGAACCATAAGGGTTTGAGCTTCCTCCAAAATGCCATGATCTTGATAGATCACATGATTTAGAAACATCGGTTGGAAGATGAGAAGGCGGACGTTTTTCCTCACTAGCACTCTTTCGATGCGGCCTCGGGCCAGAGCTATAGGTCGACGTGCTTAAAGTTGCAGTCTTTCCATCACTCATCACAACTGGAACACGATGTGGATTAGAAGGAGGTTTATACGGTGTCTCATAAGGATTAGTTGGTGGATAACTTCTTGGAAAATCATAGGAAGGAGGTCTATAACCCCCAGTTTTTGGAAGAGGAATGTAGTAAGGACTAGTGCGCCTATCCCAATTTGGATAAGGATACGACTCAGGTTTAGGGGGAGGCATGTGACGAAAAAACTCTCCCATAAATTCTAAAACCTTTGAAAGACTTCCGAAGATAAAGATAGCAGCACCTGTCACAAGAATGATACCTCCTGCCCATTTATCCAGTCCAGGCGGCAGATACTTAAAACTAAAATAAGTTCCAGCCAAGGTCGCAATTAATGTCAGCGACCTCGTGGTCATTTGGGTCTCAGATCCATAAGCAGGCACCATGTAATTCCTTGGGAAAGAGCACACCTTTGCATTTTGAATTGTGGACATATCTCACCTCTCAACGGATTACGTATTGTCTTTTTTCTTTGGCCTTTCACCAGAGGTTTTAGATCCAACATGGAGTGTCGCACTTCCTTGATCAGTCGTTACTGTCACTCCAGGAGAAGGAGAATGACTTGGGGGAGTTGAACCGACTTGGGGTTGTGGATGTCCCGACCCTTTTTTAACAGGTCTTGCACCAGATGCCTTGGATCCCATATGAAGTTGATTAGTAGGAGGTTTATCATCTCCGCCCCACATTTTTGCAGAACCTGACTTTGAAGGGCTATTAAATAATCCCGAAACGTACTCTAAAAATTTCGAAAAACTTCCAAAAAGAAAGAAAGTTGTCCCTGTGAGAATGGTGATTCCTCCGGCCCATTTATTCATGCTTGGAGGAAGATAAGAGTAACTTAAATAGGTTGCTGTAATTGTTAACGCTAAAGTCAGTCCTTTTTGCGTATTTGAAAGATCCTTTGAACCAAACGCATCCATCGCGTAGTTTGCAGGGAATAGATTTGCTTGAATCTTAGTCATATTTCACCTCATGAATTTTAAAAAGGGCTCTAACAAGTTAGGGTTAAAGTTAGAGCCCAAAAGATTTTGCTTATAGGGGAACGTTATTTGCTCTCACAAATTTTACAAAGTCTAAGTTTTCGTAGCTGACAATAATGAATTTGCTACTAGAAACAAAGCGAGAGTACCAATTGTCGTAAGCTCCGATAATGACAGTCTCTCCTTTTTCCCAACATTGAACATGCTTGATGTCATGTGGGTCGAGTTTCCAGCATGTTTGGTTCCCACGTCCATCGATCAAAATGATTTCACCTTCGTAGGGATCGATGTGAAAAATGCGGTTGGTGAAGTGATGATCCATAACCGGACCTGCAGTGTAGTTAGCACCCACATAAGTTCCAGTGTGGCGATTGGTGATAAAAAAGTCAGAACTTGAAAACCAGTAGGGGTTTGCAGAAATGGTGAGTGGAGAGTTGGTCTTCCATTCCATGACTTCTTCACGATCAGCATCAACAATTTCAAACTGAGCTCCATCTTGGAGTTCAATTAAAGAGCCATCGATTCCTTTTGCAGCAAGAAGTTGAGTTCCCTGCGGAAGAATGAAATGTTCTTGAACGGGAGAATAAGGAGTGACATCAGCCACGCAAAACGTCGTGACACTTAGGAGTACGAGACAAATTTGGAAGAATCTTTTCATCATAACGATACCTTTCCTGTTTTTTTTCAACGTATTGTAACAAATTTGATCTAAGATCCTAAAAGACTCTGGATTAAAAGAAAATAAAAAACTCCTTTACATCCTCTTCACATACTCGAGTTCCATAAGTGTTTTCTCACGTTGCAAGAAACGACCGTTTCACTCATACTTTAATCTATTTACAACTTTGAGAAATGAGATGTCGGTTCATCCAACATTTGAAGAGATGGTCAAAATCACAAAGGAGGCAAAAAACCCTCCAGTGCAGCGGCAAAGCTTAGCAGAGCTGCGCCGTGGGCCACATCTTATCAAACCGTTGGCAGGAGAACCCCCTCCTGTACCGCGTATCTTAAACCACATGATTGAAAGTGGCGAGAGGCAACTTATCTTACGCATGTACTATCCCAAAGATAAAGAAAAGCTGCCGATTCTTCTCTATTTTCATCCTGGTTGCTTTGTCAAAGGAGACATTGAAGCACATGACATCGTCTGTCGACAGCTTACCCTTGCAAGTGAATGCATTGTCGCTTCGATCAATTACTCACTTGCCCCTGAACACAAGTTTCCAGCGGCTATTGAAGATGGGTATGCGGCTCTTGATTTTCTTGCAAAACATGCGCAAGAAGTGCAAGCAGATGGCCGCCTTGCGATTGGAGGAGAAAACGCTGGCGCAAATATTGCAGCTGCATTAACGCACCGCTTGAGAGATGAAAGGGGATTTGAGTTAGATTTCCAAGTTTTGATTTATCCCCAATTAGATCTCACTTTATCTCATCCGTCGATCAACAAATATGGGAAGGGCTACCTTCTTGAAAAAGAAGCTCTCGAGTGGTACCGCTCCCGTTACCTTCCTCTCCAAATTCAGCCGAGTGATCCTCGCGTTTCGCCTCTTTTTCAACCGAAGTTTGAAGGACTTCCTCCTGCGCTCATTATCACAGCTGAATTTGATCCATTGAAAGATGAAGGGGAACTTTACGCAGAAAAGCTAAAGCGAGCAGGTGTCCCAACAACCTTGACATGTTATGCTGGAATGTTGCATGGGTTCTTTCAAATGGGTGGTGTCATCGATGAAGGGCAACAGGCCATTCACCAAGTAGGTGATGCCCTAAAACAGGTGTTTTTTTAATGAAAGATCAAATCAACGGAACGAATTGTTCTTTGATAGGGTTTGGTTATTTTTTAGCACGCCCTTATCTTTGGATTGGACCTCTGTTTGCAGCTCTTTTAGCTCTGATTATTCTCATGGGCGTTTTCTTTCTTGTCGCTTACTTTAGTTGGCCCACGTCAGCTGGGACAGGCTGGCTTTCCTATTCTTGGGGTGTTCTAAAGTCGTTTGGCTATGCATCGATTTCTATTTTAGCTCTCTGGGTTTCACTCTTTCCCATCATCCTCAATGTCGCGTTTGAACGAATGGCAGCTAGAATTCTTCACGAAAATAAAAAAGAAGTGAAGGCTGAGGGAATGGGTCAAGCCACATTCTCCAGCATTCAGGTCATTTTTCGAACACTTGGATGGCGCCTTTTTTGGCCTTTAGCTGCAATTATCTGCCTCTTCTTCTTTGGACCTTTGACAATCTTTATTGCCCAAATCGGGATGGCCCATATTGCAGTCATTGATGGGTGCGACCTTTCACTTTCTGTTCAAGGTGTTAAAGGAAATGTGCGTATCAAACAGATCAAAGAGCGGCGAGGTCCGATTCTTGTTGGGGGATTCATGGCAGGACTGCTCAGCATCATCTTAACTGCAACAATCATCGGATGGGTATTTTGGCTCCCAGGTGTTTATGCAGGAACCGTGCTATGGTCGATGCACTGGAATCAAATTAAAGCTTCGCAGCCCGGTTGATGAGGATTGCATCGGTGAGAATGAGCGCAGCCATCGCTTCAACGATTGGAACGGCGCGGATTGTGACACAAGGATCGTGACGCGATCCTTTCGGCAATTCAAATTCTTTTTTCCTTCCCTCGGTATCTACCGTCTTTTGCTTTTTTTCAATGCTTGAGGTCGGCTTAAAAGCAACTCGAAACAGAAGAGGCATCCCTGTTGAAATCCCGCCAAGGGTTCCCCCAGCATAATTGGTTTCTGTTTTAATATTTCCCGCATCATCTGTGATAAAAGCATCATTATGCTCCGATCCTTTCATGCGGGCTGCAGCAAAGCCAGAGCCAATTTCAAACCCTTTCGTCGCAGGAATGGAAAGCATTCCTTTGGCTAAGTTTGCTTCGAGTTTTTCATAGACTGGATCGCCGAGCCCAACGGGAAGATTGATCGCAGCGCATTCAATAATTCCACCTAGCGAATCCTTAGCTTCTTTCGCTTCTAAAATGGCTTTCATCATGGCAGCAGCAGCTGTCTCATCAGGGCAGAAGATGGGGCTTGCATAGGTCTTGTCACGTAAGGCCTCGAGACTTGAGAAATCAGGCTCTTTCATCGCAATCCCGTCAATTTCACAAATGAATGCCGTTAATTTGATATCGAAATGGGCGAGAATTTTCTTCGCAACGGCTCCGGCCGCAACGCGGCAAGCTGTTTCTCTTGCAGAAGAGCGTCCTCCACCGCGGTAATCAAAAATGCCGTACTTTTCCAGATAAGTGAAGTTTGCATGACCTGGGCGCATGAGGTCTTTAATCGGTTCATATTTTGACGAGTCTGCATCTTTGTTGTGGATGATGATCGAAAGGGGAGCGCCCGTTGTTTTTCCTTCAAAAACCCCAGAATAAATCACGGCTTCATCTTTTTCTCCTCGAGGAGAAGTATAGGGAGTTTTTCCTGGCTGTCTTTTTTCTAGCTCGCGGTTGATGTCTTCATCATTTAAGGGAAGATTTGCAGGACATCCATCAATGACAACGCCAATCCCTTTACCATGAGATTCTCCCCACGTTGTGATGCGAAAAAGTTGTCCAAATGTATTACTTCCCACGAGAGCCCTTTTTTCTTACAGCTTCATCAAATATTTCGCAGATGGCACTTACAACATCAGCATCTTTCATGCCGGTCACATTGATTTCAGTTGCACCAAGTTTCCGATAGTATTCATCTCGCTCATCATACATGCGATCAAAGGAGCTCTCTGGATTGTTTGGGTCGAGAAAGACTGGAAGGTCTTGCATAGAAAGGACCCGTTTCTTGAGAGGCTCTTTTTCGAAAACGAGATAGAACATGTGACTGCTCTTACTCAGGGCTTCGACATTTTCTATCATGATCATGGCGCCACCCCCAACAGCAATGACCGAATTTTGAACATCTTGAAGAGATTGAATCACTTCATACTCAAGAGCACGAAAACCAGCAGGTCCCACTTCAAGAAAAATCTCACGGCAAGGCACCCGGTGCCCACGGTGCATGCGGTAAAGGTCTTCGATGAGATGATCGGTATCGATGAAGGCACGACCTAACTTTTTCGCAATCTGCTTGCCAAATGTCGTTTTGCCACATCCTTTAATCCCAAAAAGTAAGATATTCATGCTTGTTCCTGTAAATTAGCCCCGAGAAGTTGAAAGTGATCGGCGAAAGTTGGGTAGGTCTTGCTCACACATTCAACACCCATCACCTGTGTTTCTCCTTTGGCTCCCAGTGCAGCAACACTCAGAGACATCACCATGCGATGATCGTGGTAAGTTTCAACTATGGCTCCTTGCAATACAGAGGTCCGCACCACAAGTCCATCCTCTTTTTCTTCTATATCAGCTCCCATCTTTTTCAGCTCGGTTGCAATTGCACGAATGCGGTCACACTCTTTAGTGCGAGCAATAGCAGCGTTTTTGATTTCTGTGGTTCCTTCAGCATAGCACCCTACAACAGCGAGAATTGTAATGGCATCAATGTAGTCGTTGATATCGAGCGTCATCCCCTTAAGCTTGCTTCCTTTTTTGACGTGCAATGTTCTTTTCTCTTTGTTGATCTCAATTTTTGCGCCCATCTCAATCAGCACTTCAATGATCTTTTTATCCCCCTGGACATCGTCCATATCAACATTTTCAATGGTAATGTCAGAATCAGTAATGAGCGCTGCAACAACAGGGAAGGCAAGTGAGCTAAAATCACCAGGAACTGTGTAATCAAAGCTATCATATCCACCACCCCCAGGGATGTGATACAAAGTGTAATCGTTATTTTGGTAAGGAAGCTTGAGAGTGTCAAACCAATGCAGGGTGAGATCAATCCACGGTTTTTCTCCGGGATTCCTCACTTCAATTTCAGTTGGCCCTTCTGCAAAGCAGCTGGCAATGAGTAGCCCTGAAACTGGCTGAGAGTCTTGCCCCTCTAAAGTGGCTCGCCCCCCGTTATAAGGTCCCTTGATGAGAATCGGAGCAAATCCATCGAGTCGCATACTTTCGGCAAACACTCCAAGAGATTGGAGTCCTTCAAGCAAGGGCTTTACCGGGCGGTTATGCCGAATAGAACGATCTCCGGTCAAAACGGTATAGGTGGGAAGAAGACCTGCCAAAGCTCCAATAAATCTGAGAACTTGACCTGAATTACCCGAATATACAACGTCATCTGCAGGTTGCAATTTGCCTGCAACACCTCCGATCTCGAGCCGATCGGAAAACATATCAACAGTTGCGCCAAAGTTTTTGATTGCCTCAATCATCGCAACGGCGTCAGGGGATTGGAGATACTTGCGCACGATCGTTTTCCCTTTCCCCATCATTCCAAACAAAATAGCGCGCAAAGTGTGAGACTTAGATGTCGGTATCTCAAGTGTCCCTTTGAGAGAACTCTTCTTAATGCGGTAGTGTTTCATGCGTCTCCCTTATAAAATTCAGCAACCATCCAACCCAATGTCTCATCTAGGAGATCTTCATCAATCACTGTGCAGTAAGTATCTTTAAAAGATTCAACCTTTCCAATTCCATCTAAAATCACAAAGCGTGGTGTCCGTTTTTTTGCCTTCTTATCAAAACGCATCATGTGGAGCATCTGTCTTTCTGTCACTTTTTCTGAAATCGATAGGCGATAACCCATCACTTTAATGAGGTTATAGATTTCATCGAATTCTGACTCACTAATTTTCCCAAGCTTAAAAGAAATCATGCTTTCGACAACCATCCCCAAAGCAACTGCTTCACCATGAGGCATCTTGTACTCTTCTAAAACTTCAATTGCATGCCCAATCGTATGACCAAAATTGAGCATCCGGCGCATCCCTTTTTCATAGGGATCAGCTTCCACAACCTTTCGCTTGACTTGGCAGCTTTCATAGACGAGCTTTTTAAAGAAAGGCATGTCCCGTTCAGTCCACTTTTCGAGATCTTCATCGAGCATTTCGAAAAGATAACTGTGTTCAATCAGCCCATGCTTCAAAATTTCTGCCGTCCCTTCGCGTATTCCGTCATCGGAAAGAGTAGTTAAAAAAGAGAGATCCATGAAAATGGCAAGGGGGTGATAAGTCGCCCCAATAAGATTTTTCCCAAATGAAACGTTAATACCGGTCTTTCCACCAATGCTGGCATCGACCATTCCCAGTAACGATGTTGGGATAGAAATGTAAGGAACTCCGCGACAAAATGTGGCAGCAATGTAGCCAACTAAGTCTGTTGTCACCCCGCCACCCAAGGCAATTAAAGTGCTGCCACGCCCATGCCCTGCATGAAAGAGCTCATCTTCGAGATGCTCTTTAACGGAGCGGCTTTTGCTTTGTTCTCCTGCTTTAAATGTGTGCAACGTCACATCGAGTCCCGCTGCGGTTAAAAAGTCTACAAGAGATTGACCATAGAGTTTGCCTACGTGATCATCTGTGACAATCGCAAAAGGAGAGTGCTGCTCTTGACAGAGCTGGAGAAAGAGAGGATTTTTTAGCAGATCATAACCAATAGAGATAGTCGTTTTAAACTCTTTGGATTTGGTTTTAAGTGTGATTTGGTCTTTCATAGGAGCCGAGATGTTTGAGCAAAAATTTCTGTTTCAAATTAGCGATAACTTCTTGGACTTTTTCTTCAAAGATATGCCCTGTCATCTCCATAAAATATAAGGGAGTATGTCCTTCTTGTAAAAGGAGATTTTCAAGTTTTAACACTTCGCATTTTTTTTCTTTTGCTAAAGCGCGAATTTGGTTTTCTACAGCTTTAAGCGGATCACTAAAAATGAGAAAAGCACTACAATCATTTCCTGTAGCTTTCTTCACTTCTTTTCCAATGATGAGAAAGGTCGTTGCATTTTCAGGATCATCTTCAATGTGCTCTTTCAATACAGGAAGTTTGTAGATTTCCGCAGCAAGAGGGGAGACAATTGCAATCGTTTCTCCTTTTTGATCCAACTTCAGTTGCATTGCCGAGTGGCCATTGCTGAGAGTTTCGACCACTTTGCAATGGACTCCAAGCGCATCTAAGGTCTCTTTACACTGCGCAAAAGCATGGGGATGAGCTAGAAGAGATTTCGCCTCCTCAGGCTTTCCTTTTCCCGCTAAGAAGTGAGTGATTTTTTCAGTGAGACAGCCCCTTATGGAAAAGTCGTACTTCATGAGGTTGACCACTGTTTCTTCCACAAATCCCGATCGGTTATTTTGAATTGGGACAACAGCTTCCTGAATCTCTTTTTCTCCGAGCCGAAAGAAAACCGCATCGATACTATCTGCAAAAACAATTTCGGCATTTTTATGCGCCTTTTTTGACGCTTGATGCGAAAAGGTTCCTTTCGGTCCCAGAGTGACAAGCTTCATTCAACTTCCTAAGTCATTTCTTTAGCCATTTCTTGCCTGCAATAGGCAACATAAATATCAAAAAGCTTCTCTACCACATCTGGATCGATTGCATATCTTTCTGCAATCTCACGCACTTTTTGTATTTGAAGCCTTTCTCTATTCCCATCAAAAACGGGAAGTTTTTCTCTCTTCTTTAAAGCGGCAACTTGTTGAGTCAATGCACGCCGTTTTGCAAGTAAAGAGATGATCTCTTCGTTTAAACTATCAAGCATAGTGCGTAATTCTAAAAGTTCCATCTTCATCCTCCGCTATACCTGTCTTCCGGTTACTTTGGCAATAACTTTGACCTCTTCCGAAAGATTTTCGAACTCTTCAGGAGAAAGGGCTTGTCTTGCATCACATGCCGACTGTTTAGGCCTTGGATGAACTTCTATCAAAAGACCATCTGCTCCCACAGCCACAGCAGCTTTTGACAGAGCAGGGATGATGTCTCCACGTCCTGCAGCATGACTCGGATCTACGATCACGGGCAAATGAGTCAGTGTACGTAAAATCGCAACACTACTTAAGTCGAGAGTATTTCGAGTGGCTTGCTCAAACGTCCGAATGCCACGTTCACACAAAATCACTTGGGTGTTGCCATGGGCCATAATGTACTCAGCGCTCATGAGCCACTCTTCGATTGTCGCTGACATGCCCCGCTTCAAAATCACAGGCTTATCTGTCTTACCCACTTCTTTCAGTAAATCGAAGTTTTGCATGTTGCGTGCTCCAATCCGCAAAATATCGACATGCTCTGCAGCAATCGCCACATCACGAGGATCCATCACTTCTGATTCAATCAGCAGTCCATGCTTTGCTTGCGCCCGTTTATGCATCTTAAGCCCCTCAAGCCCCAATCCTTGCCAGCTGTAAGGAGACGTGCGAGGTTTGAACGCCGATGCGCGCAAAATTTTTACGCCGCTTGCTTTCAGCTTTTCAGCCACTTCGATGAGTTGCTCTTCACTTTCAATGGCGCACGGTCCTGCAATCAATGCCACATGGCTTCCCCCAATAAGCACATCCCCGACCTGAATAATCGTAGGCTCTGACTTGAACGCCAAGCTTGCCATTTTGTAGGGAGCTGTCGTTTCTGTCAGTTTTTCAATTGAAGGCATTGCCTTCAATTCCTTCATCAGTTCCTCGGATAGATTGTTTTCAATTCCCACCACAGTACTGCCTCGATCCCGTGTCACGCAGTGACGCATGCCAGCCTGATCGAGTAGCATTCTTAGTTTCATCACCTCATCAGACGAGGCATTTTTCTTCAATGTGATTAACATTTCTTGCTCCTATTTGAAAATCGGTGACCCACTCTTCCGATTTCGGGTCTTGCCGATTGAGGATCCGCTCCATCCGCTTTTGCAGATGTTTGCACAGAGGTCCTCGTTTTTCTGAAATGAGACGTCCTTCCACAGACTCCACATGGGTGATCTGAGCTGCAGTTCCTGTGAGAAGCAATTCATCACACGAAAGAACCATACTCCGGTCAATCGATTGCACCTGAACTTCAATTCCTTCCTCTTCGAGCAATTCCAAAACACTCCGAAGAGTGATACCATCCAAAACACCTTCAAGAGGGGGGACAATAATCTTATCCCGGTACCTGAGAAGGAGATTGGCCGCACTTGCTTCGACAATGTGCCCCTCTCGATTGGTCATTAAGGCTTCATCGTAGCCCGATTGAATAGCATCAGTTGTTGCCAACGCAGAATTAAGGTAACAGCCGCCTGCTTTCGCCTTTGTAGGGATTGCATCATCTGCAATCTTTTTCCAAGGGGAGATTTTCATCTTCAGTCCACGCTCAGGATCAAACAATGGACCGAAAGGGACCATGTAAATTCCTAAGTGAAACTCAAGCTTGCGGTAGTTGAGCTGGAGCATCTCCGTATCAGAAAAAACGAATGGACGAATGTAGAAATCACCAGTCGGCTGATTCTGATGAATCAAATCTTGGAGAGCACATTTGAAATCTTCATAAGAAATTTCAAAATCCCAACCCATGATCTGCATGGATCGCATGAGTCTTGCATGATGGTCCTTTAAGCGAAAAATGCGCACAACACCCTCACGAACATGACCACGCAATCCTGCGTAGCACGTTGAACCGTATTGCAGGCTGTGGCTTGCAATGGATAGGGTGGCATCTTTCAGCGGGACCACTTTGCCTTTAAAGTAGGCGAATGGCATGGGACTCATGGGTCACCTCATTTCATATCATTATGTAATTGTTTAGAGTGTAAACTCTGACTTTTGGTTCCTCTTTTCGAGGCTTAAATAGAAAAAATCTGGGTTGGGGTATAGGGGTTGAATGGCGCTATGCGCCAAAATAGAAATAGTAAAAAGAACCTGAAAGCAATGCCTGAGAGGCTTGCCGGCGAAGAGGGAGGATCTGACGATTCTCTTCTTGGTTCTTCATGATTTCACAAGTTTTGTTACTTATATCCATAATTATAGCATTCAAAAACGGGATTGTCAACTATCATTTCTAATTTCTTGATAAACAAGTAGTTAAAATCGATTGAACTAAACCTTTAAAAACCAGTATCATTAGTCTCGATTTTTGGAAAATGAGAGGTTCCCATTATGAGTTTCACCTCAGCCACAGCCAGAAGCCTTTTCACCACTACACCCTCAATCAGCTATGCTCCATGGGTGACAGAACACATGGACAATCTCAAAGCCCTTGTCGACCACGTCTTGGGAGATGACAAAAAAAAAGACGATCATCATTGCCCCCGCTCCTGCGGCTGGGATTATAGCTGGTATGGCCCCTGGTGGCACTGGATGCCCTCTTATTCTCCCGTGACCATCTACAATGGGGGAAAGCCTAAAGATGAAGATGAAGACCACACCGGTCTCGCAGTTATTGCAACTGTGGCTTTTTTCATTCTCACATTCTTTTGCGGGCAATCTTTCACAGCCTACAGAAGCTACACATCGCAAATAAAAGAGCACAACACTTTTAACGCTGAATTCGACGCCGCAGCCACAAGGCCTTCTCCAGCAAAACCTCTTGGCACTCTTAAGCAAATCAACACCAAAGCTCAAGAACTCTTAGAAAATAAGCAGCACGATGCAACAGTGAATCTTGCCCTTTTTGTTGGAGGGCTTATGACAGCGCTATTCATTGCGATTGGAAGCTACTACAAAATTCCCACCATGCGTCGCTATGGCTGTTACACCGCTTTTCCGCTTGGATTTATTGCTTTGCTTCGCCTTGGCATGAAGATAAACGATAAAACAGATATTAAAATCGCTCAGACTCTCAAGAAACACTTAAAAAACTACTGACTTTTTTCCTCTTTGTATATACTCAAACTACTTCAAAATTTGGATTTTCGGCTGCGCCAAAGCACCGTAATTTGCCGATCTTAAGTGACCTCATATTCCTAAATATTGGGACACTTAAGATCGACGAATTCCGAAAGCTTTCGCGTTGCCCAAAACCAAATTTTGAAGTAGTTTGAGTATAAGATGGATTAAATGAACATCAATACAATTGGAATCATTGGGGGAAAGGGAAAAATGGGCCGTTTGTTCGAACCCATTTTTAAACGCTATGCAAAAAAAGTTCTTCTTTCAGATATGACTTCGAATGAAAAAATCGCAAAGGAGTCTGATGTCTTGGTTTTTACTGTTCCGATTGCAAGCACAATTGAGGTAATCGAGTCATTGCTTCCTCTCATTCGTAAGGACCAACTTTTGCTCGATTTCACTTCGATCAAAGAAAAGCCTTGTGAAGCGATGCTAAAATCTTCTGCGTCTGTCATAGGTATGCATCCGATGTTTGGGCCAAGCGTTCAGACGCTAGAGGGGCAAACAGTTGTTCTTTGCCCTGTGCGTCCAGATGAGTGGCTGGATTGGATTGTGGATTTGCTTCGGAAAGAAAAGGCAACAGTTATTCAAACCACACCAGAAAAACATGACCGGATGATGGCTGTTGTGCAGTGTTTGGTCCACTTCACATCTCTTCTCTTTTCAAAAACCATGAAAGAAGAGGGGATCAACCCCGAAGAGCTCTTTCAGTACGCCAGCCCGGTTTACCGGATGCAGCTTTACATTGCTGGAAGGATCGCAAACCAATCGGCTGAACTCTATCGGGACATTCAATTTCAAAATCCCGCATTTGAAAAGACCCTTGAAAACATGACTGAGTCTTTTGAGACGATGAAGTCCACAATCCTCAAACATGACGGCGATAAATTTGAAGAGACCTTCAAAGAAATCCAAGATTTTCTAGGACCAGAAATTCTAGATGAGGGGCAAACCATGACCAATATGTTCATCAAACTCATGAGGTCTTCATGCTAGTGATTGCGATTCAAGGTTCCTTTGATGCAGCCAAAAAGGCGATTGAAGAGGCCAACAATAAAGGAGAAGCTATTGAACTGCGTCTTGACCTTCTCAAAGATCTAGAGCATGTGAGTAAACTGAAAAGCCTCTGTAAACTTCCGGTGATTTTTACCTTACGCAAGAAGGCTCAAGGAGGGGAGTTTCAAGGAAGTGAACAAGAGCGGGAAGCAAAGCTCTTAGAGCTTTTGACTCTGAAACCTGACTACGTCGATTTAGAATTCGATGTAGATCCTAGCTTTGCCAAAAAGGTGCATCAGAGTTTTCCAGATGTTGCAATCATTTGTTCCTACCACGATTTTGACAAAACTCCAGACAATCTTGAAAATGTCCTTACGCAAATGACTCAAATGCGTGCTTCTATCTATAAAATCGCCACTTTTGCGAATTCTTCTCTCGATAGTTTGCGCATGCTCAGTTTCATTTTGCAAAAACGAAGAGAGGGGATTTCTCTTGCTGGGATGAGCATGGGTCCTCATGGAGATATCACGCGCATTTTAGCGCCTATTGTGGATAGTTTACTAACCTACACGTCTCTTTCAAGCGAAGAAAAAACAGCTCCTGGACAAGTCCCTGTTGACACTCTTGAAAAAATTTACCGCTTTTCAACGCTTAATCAACAAACGAAAGTGTATGCTCTGATTGGAGATCCCGTTGAGCAAAGCATCGGCCACTTCGCTCACAATACCCTATTTAAAAAGCTCAAAGAAAATGCTGTCTATGTCAAGATCTTGGTCCGGTCAGAAGAAGTAGGCCCCTTTTTTCAGCTTTTGAAAACACTCCCGTTCCACGGCTTTAGTGTCACTATGCCTCTTAAGGAAAAGGTGGGAGAGCATTTAGATCATATTAATCCACAGGCAAAAAAAATCGGCGCGATCAACACCCTAAATTTGAATGAGGGACGATGGGAAGGGTTCAATACAGATGCAAGTGGAGCGCTTGATGCTATCGAAGAAAAACGACAGGTGGCTGGAAAGAAAGTTGTCATCCTCGGCGCTGGAGGAGCTGCAAGGGCACTTGCCTATGAAACAATTGAACGGGGCGGAGAGGTCCTCATTGTGAATCGCACCGAAGAAAAAGCCAAGAAGTTGGCAAGGCAACTCGGATGCGAAGGAGTTGCGTTAGAAAGATGGACAAAACCTTCTTATGACATCTTGATGAATACAACACCTGTTGGAATGACCACGAAAGGCTTAAGCTTGATTTCTGAAAAGGCCCTTTTGAAAAACGCTGTTGTTTTTGACGCGATCATGTATCCAAAAGAGACGCCGCTTTTAATTTTAGCCAAAAACAAAGGATGCCAAATCGTCTATGGAAATGAAATGTTCACACGTCAAGCCGTGAAGCAAGCAGAAATTTGGCTTAACCGGCCTTTAGATACTCAAGACCTTCTTCTAACTCTTGAGCACCTTTGTCATGCATTAGAGAAGTCTTAAATGGATCTTCATCCTCAATCCGCTGATGGATTTCATCCCAGATTTGATCGGGAATTTCAGCGCCAAGCATTTTCACAACGTAAGAAGCTGTAAGGCAACCTAGCCAAGCACACTTTTGGAGAGGTTCATTCGTCAAGTAGCCATGCAAAAAACCACTTGCGAAGAGATCTCCCGCTCCAGTTGAGTCGAGTGCATTGACGGCAAAGGCAGGGGAGTAGAAGAGAGATTTTCCGCTTTGGGTCCAGCAGCCACGTTCACTCATGGTCACGACAACAACTTGACAAAGTGAGGCTAAATTCGAGCAGGCCTCTTTGGGAGGAAGTCCTGTGAGCTCTTTAGCTTCTAATTCATTACAAAATAGGATGTCAATATACTCTGGGAGGATTTGAAACAGGAACTCTTTATTGCGGCGGACGATTTCAACATTGGCTAGGTCTAGAGAAATCATCACCCCCTTTTCTTTCGCTTTTTTAAGGGAGCGGAGGACTAGGTCAGGATCGACAACTTGATACCCTTCGACATGAAAGAGTTTGACCCCTTCAAAATATTCATCTTTCAGCTGCATATTGGTGAGGCTATGCGAAGCCCCTAAATAACTGCGAAAAGTTCTTTCGGCATCAGGCGTAATAAAGCAAATGGCTTGGCCTGTGGGAAGCTTTCCTTGCTCTAGGTAAGAATCAACCCCCGCCCGACGCATATTTCTAAGGAAAAACTCACCTTTATCATCAGAACCGATCTTTCCAACAACTGCGCAACGGTGGTTAAAATGGGCAAGACCTTTGATCACATTGACCCCGCTTCCACCTGTGACCATCCGAGAAATGTTGGGATTACGCTCAAGAATTTCAGTTAAAGTCTCATGATCAATTGGTGCCCAAGTTCCTTTTTCAATAGTAATTGTACGAAGCTGCTCTTCACTAATCAAAAAGAAATGATCTACTATTGCAGCACTTAAGCTTAAAACTTCTGGAGTCTTTCTAGGGGTATCAGCATAGAGGCTTACTCCCCCTATTACTAATGCGAGTAGTAAGACACGAATGGACTTTAACATGGTCTTCCTTTTTCAGGTATTTAAGTCTTTGCGGAAGGATAGTTAAGTCGTCTTTTTAGCGCATTAAGTTTTTAATTGCGTCAATTCGGTCTGAAATTTCAAGGGCTTGTCCAGAGAGAGATGTCCCAACACGATCATAAAAAAGGCTGAGAAGTGGAAAGCTTGGTTGCAACACCACCTTCTCCATAATGTGGTCGACTTCGATATGACCTGTTTCACCACGGCTATATCTATGGTCGTGCATTTTCTTGGACACGTCGAAAGACGACCCATGAACGACAAAGGGGAGAGAGAATGCAAAAAGAGCTGTGAGGGAGACTTTGTTGAATATTTTTTTTATTTTGTTTTTATTCATTAGTTACCTCATATATTGACCACCATAATTGTAAACACTTTGCATTCATCTGTCAATCTGAAGCAATTTTTTATTATATAAAAAATTTTTTGTATTGGATTTTAATAAATCTCTATTTAAAATGTTTCATTTAAACTCGAGTGTTTATGTCTATTATCGGTTCACTCTTACTTGGTTATGAGGGTAAATACAATGTCCTCAATACATCAGTGAGTTTTGAGACTTCTGATCGGTCTATGAGTTCGGAAAACAGCCACTTTTTGGTAACAGCAATAAGAAACACGCTCCATAGCTACCCCTTTCGCGTTGCTACACTTGCCTTTACCCATTTCTTTGTTCATGAAATGGGGCATGCTCTTACCCAGCAAATGCTTATTCCCAATGAAAATCATATTGTCATTTTTACAGATCAATTCGGGGCTTACAACAAAGCATTGACCTATAATGAGGGTTTCCAATCGTCTTTAATTAGTCTAGCTGGTCCACTCGTGGATATGATCTATTCTTGCTCTTTACTTGCAGCTGCAGTACTCATTCAAAAACATATCTCAAAATGCGCAGGCTATATATTGGGGAGTGGGGCTGTGGTTTGGATACTTGGTGAGCTTGTTTATGCATTTAGCTCAGCTCTGAGGGACGACATAGGAGATTTTGCTCGGATAGCTCATAATGGGATTGACCACCTGTTACTTTCATTGAGCCTCCTTGTTTCCGTATGCGCTCTTGGCATTTTTAGTTCAGTTAAGCTCGCTTACTCCTATTGAAAGAGAGTATTTTCTTGTAGAAGGGCTTTTTATATAACTTTCTCTTGAGAAGTTGAACGCTTGGGTGAGAAGAATCAACCGAATAGGCTAAATAGAAAAACCCTTCCGCTGCTTCCTTTTTCTTCAAAGCAAGGTGGTAAAAAGCCATTGTAACCATAAATCCTCGGTATTCGGACAGGTGGAAAATCGTCCGGGAGGGATCGATTTGGCGTAAATCTAATTTCGGACCAAAAATTTCGAGAACTTTATCGAGCTGGCCCTTCCGAATGCAGTAATCGGCATAATTGATTTTCCCGAGGAGATAGTCGGGATTTTGGATGTAATTTTCTTCGATGAGTTCATGAGCCCGACGCATTTTGCGTTTTGCAATCCAAAGGTAAGTTAGAAGGTTTAAGATTTCAGGGTGGTGAGGGTAGTCTTTAAGGAGGAACTCGACCTCTTTAAGGGCTTTTTTAGGGAACTCTTGTGCTAATTGATGCAAAGTCAAAAAACGGTCAATGTCGCTTTTCGAAAGGGTCTTTTTAAGAAGCGTTAAATCACGGTCAATCGTCACAATGATTCGCTTCATTGTGAAGTGAGGGGTATTTTGCTCTGGAATAGTTATGGTTTTTGTCATGTGACTCATCATCTCAGTTTTGTACATTTTTTGGCGAATAGGCACTAAGAAGTGTGTGGAAGATGCCGCCTAAAAAATGTATAAAGTCGAGATAATAGGTGATACGCGATTTCTTTTGCTTTTAAAAATTCCGCTCTCTAGAATTTAATTCATTTATTTTCAAAAGGTGTGACCAAGTCAAGGACCATGTATGTCTAGAGTCTTTAATAAAAAAATCATCTCATTTGTTATTAGCGTCCTCATTGGACTGCTCATTTGGAACCTCACACCACCAGAAGGGGTGACAGTCCAAGCCATCCACATGTTTGCGATCTTCATGTTTACGGTGATAGGCGTTATTTTGCGACCGCTCCCCATTGGAACGGTTGCCTTTTTAGGTCTTACTCTGACCGCTGCAACGAAAACGTTGACATTTGAAGAAGCCTTTAGCGGGTTTGTGCACCCAATTGTTTGGCTCATCGTGATCGCATTCTTCATTTCGCGTGGATTTATCAAAACAGGTTTAGGGGAAAGGATTGCTTATTTTATCATCAAATTACTTGGAAAAAGTACTCTTGGAATGGCTTACGGAATGATTCTAACTGATTTGGTTTTAGCACCTGCCATTCCTAGCATCACAGCGCGGGTTGGAGGAATTATTTACCCCATCGTCAACTCCTTATCTAAAGCATTTGGAAGTGAACCTTACAGTCACCCTAGGCGTCTAGGAGCTTTTCTCATTAAAACCTCATTTCAAGGTTCGGTGATCATTGGGGGTATGTTCCTCACATCCATGGCAGGAAACCCTCTTGTTGCCGACATTGCCAAAACGGTTGGGGTCAACATCACTTGGGGCACCTGGGCTTTAGCCGCTTCTGTTCCTGGTTTAATCTGCTTGGGGATTGTCCCTCTTTTTCTCTATAAATTTTATCCACCTGAAGTTAAAGAAACCCCTGACGCTCGCTCATTCGCTAATACGAAACTCAAAGAAATGGGACGCATTCGAATTCAAGAGTGGATCATGATCTTCTCTTTTATCTTGCTGCTCACTTTGTGGGTTCTTGGGCCCTACATCAAAATGGGAGCTGTGATTGCTGCGCTAATTGGCCTTTCTATTCTTTTACTCACCTCTGTTTTAACGTGGGATGATGTTATCAAAGAAAAAGGGGCTTGGAACACTCTCATGTGGTTTGCGACACTCATCATGATGGCCGGCTTTCTTAATCAGCTTGGCCTCACAACATGGTTCAGTAACTATGTCCAAACACATGTTCAAGGCCTCTATTGGTTCACAGCCTTTGTGATTTTGGCACTGGTCTATTTTTACTCGCATTACTTTTTCGCGAGTGTGGTCGCACATATTGGCTCGATGTATTCACCCTTCCTCCTCCTTTGTGTAGCTATGGGTACGCCTCCTATGATTGCGGCCTTAGCTCTTGGTTTTTTCAGCAACCTTTATGGAGGACTCACTCATTATGGTTGCGGACCTGCGCCAATCTTTTTCGGTTCGGGCTATGTCAAAATTACAGAGTGGTGGAAATTCGGCCTGTTTATTAGTTTGATAAACATCATCATTTACTTTACGATTGGAAGTGCCTGGTGGAGTTTTCTCGGCCATTTTTAAACCGGCTCCTCTTACGTCGCAGTGCAGTCTTTGATAAAAGACTTTCAGAATTCAAGCAAGGGCATAGAAAGATCCATGCAAAAGACCAAGATGGAAATACACTGCTTCATGTTGCGATTCTAGAAAATAGGTTAGAATACCTAGAAGACCTGATCTCCTATGGCCTTTCACCCGAAAGTGAGAACAATTGGGGAATGACCCCATTGGATCTTGCACACTTCTTAGGAAGACAAGAGTTTCTGCCTCTTCTAAGAGCCCATAGAGAAGTTGCCCCAATCACAATTTACCGCAATAGCGATCAAATGAGGCATACGATCTCACTTAAGGAGTTTGAGCAAAAGCTCGGTATAGAGTATATCGAATACCTCGAGTTTGAACATCCAGATTACCTGAGATGGGTTGCAACAAAAAGTCAAAAACAACTCAAAAAGTCTACCGCACGCAAAATAAATCGGTGGACATTAGCATTGCACAAAAAAGCCATTTTAACTCCACGTTACGACCACATTTACATCCGGTACGTCAGTTCTGAAATCGGTTATGGTGTATTTGCCAATAGAGACTTACCGGCATTAACATACGTAGGGGAGTACACAGGGGTTGTGACAAGAAGACAAGCTAAAAAAACCCGATTCAACGATTATGTCTTTGGTTACATGACTGGCCCTAAAAATTGTCCTTTTATCATCGATGCAAAACGAAAGAGCAATTTTACCCGTTTCATTAATCACAGCGATGAGCCCAATATGAACTCTCGATGGGTCATTGTAGGGGGAATTACCAGGATCATCCTCTTCACGAATGAATTTATTCCCAAAGGAGAGCAACTCACCTATGACTATGGGAAATACTACTGGCGGAGCCGCTCAGCTCCTGCGCTGATTTAAATAACCTGAACTCCGGGTTTATTTTGCTTAGTCTCAGGAGAGAAAGTTCTCTTAAATTCTCGGTATTTTTGCCGATGGGAAGGGCCAAACGGTCCTTTTCGAGGCAAAAAGGCTGAGAAGAAAGAGAAAAATCCCTGAGAATGAGTGAAAGAAACCCAGAGTTCAGGTTAAATACTCTAGAATCTCTGTTTCTTCAAAATCTTCTGCCAGTTCAGAAAAGTTTCGACCTACAAGATTTTTTGCTTCAAGGAGTTTTGGGTCTTTTTCGATCATCCATTTGATCGTCTCAATAGGTGCCTCATGATCAAAAAGAGAATGCAAGGGGATACTTTTATAAGGAGTTTCATGCCAAAGTAGCGTTTCATCTTGGTTAACCATCCATTTGCAAAGCTCCAAGTCTTGAACATAGTGAAGGGGAA